>OZ244790.1:4800000-6191669 GCA_965219735.1 Candidatus Latescibacterota bacterium | reverse complement strand
ATCTCTCCCGGCGCGGTGCTGTCGATCACCCGGCCTTCAAAAATCGCACCAAAGCGGAAAATTTCCGCGCGCACATCCACTTCGAGCAGCTCGCCGCTGCGCTCGACATCCAGCCGTGGGAAACCCAAGACTACGCCGGCCTCCTCGGCCTCCACGCTGAAATCCGCCACGGGTTCACCGCTGAGGCGCACGGCCTCTACGCCGACGATCCGGCCGCCGACCAAGCGCAGGTCCAACCCGTCAAATCCTTGGTCGCCGGGTTCAATCGTCGGGCGCACTGCATAGGTAAACGTGCGTTCCTCAGCCACGGCCGCTTGCCAAGGATCGATCTCGCCGACTAAGCTGGTCACCAAGCGCGGAGAAACGGCGAATTCAAGATAGCCGAGCTGTCCGCCGGCTTGGCCGAAGGAGCTGAATGCTATCCTGAACTGCACGTAGCGGTGGGAGCGCGTCGCCCGCAGGGCCACGCCCACGCTGTCGGCGAATTCGTACGGCGACGACCACAACTCCCACTGGGCGGTGTCGTCGGTGATGGCCCCGCGCATGATCGGCCCCAAGCGGCCATAGGTTTTGCGGGTCAGCAGCTTGCCGTCCTCGCCAAAGGGCACCTGCTCGTCGCCGCGGAAGGTATTGCGCCAGTACACCAGCGGCGTCTCATCGCCGCCGGCGCGGGAGCGAATCTCCACTTGCGCCCCCTCGTCCTGCCGCCCTCCCCAGCGCACCCAACCCAAATTGGCGAATTCGCCTATATCGAGGACATTGGACTGGTATGAAGCCGAGCCTTGGAAACCGCCGCCGTACACCTCCAACTCAGCCAGGTCCCATATCTTATCTTGCGGCATCACGTGAATCATCAAATAGCGGATCGGCGTCCCGTCTAGCTCGATATCGAGCTGCGGATTTTTGTTTTCTAAGATTTCCGCGACCACCTTTAGCTCAATGCCCTTTTTTTGCTTGGCTTCCCTCATCGACCGATTGAGCGCACTCGCTCCAACGAATTCAATCTGCTCAACGCCGCCCCCGGCCTCGGTCTGCGCGGCGACGATGACATGGGCGACTGAGCGCTCGCTGCCCACCTTTGGGACGAAGCGAACCAATCGCGTCGCAAAGTCGCCACCGAGATCAAAGAAAAGAGCCGTGCCGCGGAAGGTATGGGCGTGTTCCCGCGGGCGGGTCTCCAAGAAAAACGTCGTTGGGTCCCCGTCGATCACCAAGCTCAACTCGTCGCCGACATCTTCAAAGCCATTGTACGCGCCGTGCTGAAAATTGCCGCTGACCCCGCTCAAGGTCGTCGCCATATTATCGTTCTCGTTGTAGAAAAACGGCGTGATTTGCTCAGTGAGCGCCAGCCCAAAGCTCTCGCCGCCTAAATTCTTGTCTAAGTCGGCCCAGCTCAACTGGCGAAACTCGGCACCGGCCTCCACCTCGGCGGGAGGCGGCAGACTCTCACCGCCGATGCGATAGACGACCAAGGCCGCGCTTGGCTGGACGCCGAGCAAAGCCAACAGGGCCGCGATGAGCCACGTCGTCTTCGGCGAGGCTTCGACGGTGAGCTCAGCCGAACCGCTCAGTCGAGTCGTGCGCTGCAATTTTTTCATAACGGCACCTCCAAGAAGAAGAGGGGATGGGACTAGCCCATCCCCCCTCGTTCTTGCATCCTAAACACTGGACCGCTTACTGGACGAAAGCGGACTTGATGCGACCCCAGCTATTCGCCTCGACCGCGCTCTCGATCGCACTGAAATCGACGCGCGGATCAACGGGTGCCAGCAGGAAATCCGTGGCCGAAGCCGTGGTTTTCCACACGTCGCTAGCGCCCGACAGAGACCACTGGCCAGAGTGCTCGGCATCTTGGCCAACGCCGCCGTCAGCACCGGCTACATCGCTGTCGAAGACCGCCCAACCCAAGCCGGTGATCTCGCCTTCGTTGTAGTCGTGGATGACGCTGCCTTCCGGGTCGTTGAAGAGAAAGTCGTCCCAAGCTTGGCGCCGCACCTCGATAAAGGCCGTGGCCTCGCCGCCACCGATTTCGCCATCCAGGCTGAAGCCGTGGTCGGCGTAGGGCAGCTCATCGTGCCACTGCGCTTGGGTCATCCAAAACCACGACCAACTCTCCTGACCGTCGGGGCCGAGGTTCGGGAAGCGGGTGTGGTAGGACTGCGACCAGCGGCCTTGGGCCAAGGCGCGCTCTTCCTCGTTCTCTATGTCGGCAGTGCCGAAGCGCATCTGATCGCCGCTGTGGTCGCCATCGACGTGCATTTCCCAGCTATCGTCGCCGCCGGCCACGCCGCCTTGGGCGTCGCGATCGTAGAAGTCGTCAAAGCGCTCCATCATAAAATAGAGGCTGTTGGTCGATTCGCTCCAGCCGACGATAGTGCGGAAGTTCAAGTCGCCGAAATCGGCCGGCTTTTCGCCATTGAACGCGGTGTGATCGGCAAAGGAAATCAAGTAATCCTCGGGCACGATCGACCATTCGGACAGATCGCCGTCCAGCGTGGGCTCAAGGCCCGCCGGCCACTGGAAAGCCGTGCGCACAGCGCCCTCGGGCACGTGCGCCGTAGCCGGAGCAACGACGGCCACGCACAGGGCCAGTGCGAGCAAAACAGTGATTTTTTTCAAAATCATCCTCCTTTGTTTTAGGTATAACGCCCGCTACAGTGGGGCATGATATTATAATCAAAATGCTTTCGTTGCACTGCACTTATTTTGATAACGACCTCCTTTCTCTGTGCGGTTGTAATCTATTGAGGTGTTTGCAAGTGTGCAATGCGGCTCTGAGCCGCCGCCAGCACCTTCTCGTCTCCGCGCCAATGCCGGACAAAAGCCCCGTACGCAAGGCGTGCCGCCGCGGCCTCGCCCTGTTGCTCGTAGGCTTGGCCCAGCGCGTAGTGGGAGCGCGCATGAGTGGAATCGCGCCGCACGACCTCCTCAAATTGGGCGATAGCCTCCGTCAGGGACTCGCGCCGGGCCAAGGCCATGCCCAACCCGTAGTACGCATCGCGCAGCTCGGCATCGCAGGCAAGGGCGGCCCGATAGGCGCTGATGGCTTTTTCCAAGTCGCCCTGCAAGGCATAGACATTGCCCAAGGCATTGTGTGCCTTGGCGTAGCAGGCTTCGATGTCCAAGGCGCGCGCAAACGCGGCCTCGGCCTCGGCCCAACGCTGCTTTTGCGCGTGGGCAAAGCCCATGGTAAAGTGCGCTTCGGGCGCGCGCCGACCACGCGGCTCGTGCGCCGCGATTTTGCCTGCTAGGTGCGCAGCGCGTTCGACATTGCCCTGCCGCAAGTGGATTTGCACCACCGCGGCCAGCGCGTCAACGTGTTCGGGCTCGCGGCTGAGCACTTCCTTGTACGTACTCAGCGCGTCGGCGTATTGTCCCAAGCGCATCTGCGCTCGGCCCAGCGCCAACCGCGCCTCCACATCGCCAGGCTCTCTCTCCAGCACCTTTTCCAACGTCTCTTCCCGCTCTGACAAGTCGAGCAGGCCCTCTAGGCGCGCGAGCATGGCTTCGGCTTCGTCGTATCGGCCCTGGGCCGAGTACAAATTCGCCAAGTCGTGATACGCCTCGCCGTAATTGGCGTCGAGCGCCACGGCCCGGTTGAGCGCTTGCGCTGCTTCGTCGTACCGTTTCTCATTCAGGTAGAGCCGTCCCATGTCCCGCCATATTTCCTTGCGCTTTGGTGCCAACTCAGCCGCTTCCAGCAAAACCTCTTCCGCGCGCGCATTGCGGCCCTGCTGGCTGTAGAGCAAGGCTAGGGCCTGCCGCGCTTCCACGTCTTTTGGCGCAATGTAAAGCGCACGCAGCAGGGCCTCTTCGGCGCGCTCGTATTGCCCCTGCTCCTTGTGCAAGAAGGCCAACAAGCGATACGCGCTAGGCGATTGAGGGTCGAAGCGCAGCGCGGTTTCCGCCGCCTCTACGGCCTGCGGATAGCGGCCTGCTTCGAGGTGGGCGATGGCCAAGTTGTGATAGGAGGGAATGTACGTCGAATCCAGCGCAATGGCCCGCGCAAAGTGCTCGGCCGCAGCCGTGCTCTTGCGCTGCAAATGAGCCAAGCCTAAGTAAAAGTGCGCGTCGCGGGACAGCGAATCGCGGCGCACGGCCTCTTGGTACACGGCCGCGGCTTGGTCGTACTGTCCCTGGTCCAAATAGGCTCTTCCCACTGCGAGCAGCGAATCGTCCGCTGGCGGCTCCTGCCGCACTTCGCCGCATCCTCCGATTGAGAGGAGGGCGAGAAGGGCGATGCAATCCACAGGCGAACGGAGCATGTCGTAAATTCTCTCCAGAACCAGAACAGCGACTAAAAACGTTGCAAGTGCTTGTCGTTAAAGTAATATAGATTAAAATTTGGATTGTTTGAATATCATATATATATGTCCCTAAAATCTAAGTCAAGAAAGAAAGTGTTCCGCAGGTTGGCGTTTTTCGACCGAGCAGTAGCCCATCTTTTCGCGCTCTGCCTTCTCTCCGTAGGCTGCGATCCTCCGCCCCCACAGCCCCAAGCGGATGCCGCGTATCACGTCTATCCGGGCGACAGCATCCAAGCGGCCCTCGAAGCAGCAGCCCGCGACTCAATCCACAAGACCGTCAAGGTCCACGCGGGAACCTACCGGCCGCAGCAAGCCGGCCAAGCAATGCTCTTTTTCGCGGCCCGTCACGACGGCATCGCACTCGAAGCGCTGGGGCGCGTGGTGCTGACGGCCGCTCACGCCGAGCGCGCCGACCCCGACGAGGCGAGTTATCCAGCCATCGTCAATCACGTGGTCTTTTTCGGCGACGGCATCTCCCCAAACACCATCCTGCGCGGTTTCACCATCACCGGTGCCAACAACTTTGCCAGCCTCAGCGAAGGTCCCGAGCCAATCCAGCCGGACTCCTCCAACGGCGTGCGCTGGGAAAAGGGGCTGTTCTTTTACGCCGACGGCGGCGGCATCAAGATATTTGGCCGTTCCTATCCAACCCTCGAAGGGTTAGAACTCCACGACAACTACGCCAACCCCTGCGGCGGCGGCATCTCCATCGAGCATCGGGGGTTCGACGCCGAGGCCGTGCTGATCAAAAACTCCGTCTTCCGCAACAATAGCTGCCAAATCACCGGCGCGGCCGTCGATGTGCTACCCGGCAGCGCGGCCGTGCTCGACAACTGCCTCTTCGTCGGCAATGTCGCCAATCTCGGCCCCGACTACGTGGGCCGTCGCGGCGGCGTCGAATACAACAAAGCGCACGGCTCGGGTGCGTTGACGGTCTTTCCCGGCGCGCGCGTCGAAGTGCGCAACTGCACCTTCACGGACAACTGGAACGGCGTTGACGACAAGGGTCGCGGCAGTGCGTACAGCAATACCATCTTCTGGATGAACGTACGCGGCGGTGGCATCGCCCCCGGCAGCCGCTACGAGGTCGATCTGCTCGACAGCCGCCGCTTCAGCGGCTGCTTCGTCCGCGGCCAAATCGACGACCTGCGCGGCACCTTGGACCCGAAGCGCAATGTACTCCAAGCACTCGACCCGCAATTCGACGAGCACTACCGACCCCAAGACCCTGCCTACGCCGGAGTGGGCTACCGACCGCCGGAGGAATAAAAGTGCGGAAGAAACTTTTCGACCTCATCCTCAACGGAACCTCTGACAACAACATTCCCTTCCAAGCTACCTGCAATCTGCTGGAACGGCTGGGGTTTAAGAAGCGCGTCAGAGGGTCGCATCATATATTCACTAAGGACGGCATTCAGCGCACGATTAATCTCCAGCGAAGAAAAGACGGCACCTGTAAACCCTATCAGGTGCGCCAGATGCGTGAATTTTTTAATCTCTATGACTTAGGAGAATAGTCATGCACAAATATCCTATGCAGTTATACTGGAGTGAGGACGATGACGCCTTTATCGTCGAGGTGCCCGACTTGCCAGGCTGCGCGGCTGATGGCCCTACTCCAGAAGAGGCAGTAAAGGAAGCCCAAGCCGCTATTGACCGTTGGCTTTGGGTGGCCCGAGAGGAAGGTTGGAGAATTCCCGAGTGCTCGTCCCGTCCCCTCCAAACGGCTAGCTGATGGCCAAACTCCATCGTCGGCTGAAACTGATCTCGACCCTCGCCGTCCTCTCGCTAGCAGCACCGCACCAAACCGGGGCACAGGGTACTGCTACCATCCGCCAACAGCGGCTCGAACTGGACCGCACGGTCTGGTCCGACGAGCGGCGCGCCCAGCAGTACGAAGCCGTCTTTGTCGCCTTATGGGACCAACTGCGCGCGGCCCAAGAGGCGCGGTCAGTTCTAGCCGCTTTCCCCTTTGATCAACTGCTACTCGGCTCTCCCCAGGATAGCATCAAACACGACTGGGACATCGTCGAAACCCACTATGGCGACCCGCCGCGCACGCTCGATCACGGACAGTGGTCGGCCCTGCTCGAACAATGGGAAGATGAAGGCTTCGTTCTCGAACAATCCGAATGGCACCACAAGCAATTCGTCCCGGTCGAGGACGGCCCGGTCCGCTCTTTGATAGACCTAAAACTGCACGTCAAAAACCACAATAAACGTCTAATCGTCAGCGGCGACCTGTCCGTCACCTGGAGCGAGCAGCAAGACGAGACCGGACACTATATCCCCGCCACCATCGACGCCTCGAATCTGACCCTAACCGAACGGCGAGGCACACCCGCTTTTGTCACCTCAGCCGTCTTGTCAGACGACACCGCGCTCTCGCCTCTCATCGCCGCCGACCTCAACGGCGACGGTCTCGACGACCTGCTCGCACTCGGTGCCAACTTGCTCTACCGCAACCAAGGTGGACGCTTTGCACCCGAGCCGCTTTTGGCGTATCCACCTCCGATCGGTCGCATCGAAGTAGCGCTCTTGGCCGACTTCACCGGCGATGGCGCGCCCGATCTAATCGTCGGCGGCCCCGGACAACTGCTGGGTCTCTACGAGGGCGGCAAGGGCTTCGACCAACCTTCGGCTGAGCTCTGGTCGAAGCCCGGTTTGGCCATTGCGACTCGTCCCCTGCAATACCCCGAAGCCATGAGCGCCGGAGACATCGACGGCGACGGAGACATCGACCTGTGGGTTGGCCAGTACCGACTGCCCTACCGCGAGGGCCAGATGCCCACGCCGTACTACGACGCCAACGACGGCTATCCCGCGTACCTGCTGAGCAACGACGGGCGCGGACGCTTCACCGACATCACGGCTCGCGCGGGACTCGAAGCCAAGCGCAAGCGGCGCACCTACAGCGGCTCCTTGGCCGATCTCGACGGCGACGACGACCTCGACCTGCTGGTCGTCAGCGACTTCGCTGGCATCGACCTGTACTACAACGACGGCACCGGCACCTTTGCCGACGTCACCGCTCGCACCGTCAGCGAGGCATCGACCTTTGGCATGTCCCATGTCTTTGGCGACTACAACGCCGACAGCCGCCTCGACATGTACGTAGTAGGCATGAGCTCGACCACGGCGCGCCGCCTCGACTACCTCAATCTCGGGCGCGAAGAGTACCCCGAGCACCACCAGCAGCGCCAAGCCATGGGCTTTGGCAATCGGCTCTACCTCGGGCGCGAGGACGCCCAGTTCAGCATCGCCCCAAGCACGGAGCAGGTAGCGCGCACCGGGTGGTCTTGGGGCGTGGCCTCCGCGGACTTCGACAACGATGGCGACGCCGAAATCTACGTGGCCAACGGCCACCTCAGCGGCGAGACCGCCCAAGACTACTGCACCACCTTCTGGACGCACGACATCTACACCGGCGGCTCGGAACCCGACCCGCAAATAGCCGCATTCTTCGACGAGGCGATTGCGGACTGGCACAACGCGGGCATCTCGTGGAACGGCTTTGAACACAACAAGCTCTACCTGAGCGGAGGAGGCCGCTCTTTCGTCGAGATCGGCTATCTGATGGACGTGGCTTTTGAATTCGATGCGCGCACCGTCCTCGACATGGACATCGACGCCGATGGCCGCATGGACCTATTGGTCAGCGAATGGTCCGGCACTCCGCGCCGCGAGCAAGTCCACGTCTTGCGCAACGTCTGGCCCGGCGACAACAACTGGCTCGGCGTGCGCCTCCAAGGCGCGACCGGCATCTCTCCCATCGGCGCGCGCATCACCCTGCGCTCGTCCCAAGGCACCAAGACACAGTGGGTCTATACCGGCGAATCCTTCGACGCCCAGCGCTCACCCACCCGCCTGTTCGGCTTGGGCCGCGACGAGCAGGTCGAAGCCGTCGAAGTCCAGTGGCTCGGTGGGAAAGTCACCACCCTATCTACCCCACAAATCAACCGCTACCACGAACTGACGCCCTAGCAAAGACTGGAGAACAATCTTACACAACAATGCTTGCTATTTGACACAGCTTACCGCCTAGGCAATAGCAGCCTGCAGTGAGGCCCAGTCGGATGCGACCCTTGTGCTGTTAGATATTCTGAAGAGGAGAGGATTTCCCACTAAGACGGTTCATATGTTCCGCTAAATCTGAAATATGACCGTGCAATGTGCGTAATTCATCTATCGAGCTGACCATAGACTCAAACTCGGAACCATCGCTGTACGTCACCTGATACAAATAACTTTCTGTGGGATCATCCATCGAAAAAGTAGGATTCTCCAGAAACTCCGTCGCCGCCATGATTACTTCAAAAACGATAGGCGCGGAGTCCTGTCTTAACACGAGGCAGATTTGCTGAGGAAGGGCACTGAGTTTAGAGCGAACTCGATCTATATACGAATCCACAGTTGCTCTACCTAGTAATCCAACGAGAGAACGAGCGATATTGCTCTTTTTCTTTTCTGAAAAGTTTGCTTCAACTTCGAGAACTATTTGCTCTTTATGTCCTTCTTCTATTTGGTCTGGATAGTCGATGTCTAGTCCATTTTCAGCAAAGGCAGAAACGACTTTTTCTTTAGGCACATAGAACAAATCTATCCCCTGACTCAAGACTAATTCTCTGGCCGGTTGTGTAAAATCCCCTGCTGATAAGATGCCTAAAAAACGCGCCGTAGGATATGTGACGCGCATTGGTCTCAGTTTTCCACTGTCGTCGCGGGCTTTGTCTTTGGAGTGTCGCGCACCGCGCCGCCAGAAACATTCGACAAAAGCCACGGGAACCCCCTGCTCTTCATCGCTCCCACCTAATTCGAGGACAAAATCATAATCTACCGCGTTTCCGTCTACGTCTCGCCAGATGACTTTTTCCCCACCACGCAAAGGGCGTGATACAAAACGGTTATCTAAGTAGAGTTCTAGCTCATCCGCTACTTGGCAAAGCAGAGGTAACGAGAAACACTGTTCGAACCAGTCTCCGACCAACTGACCAAGTTTGTGTCCAGATGAAGCTCGTTTTGCCATAGTTTACTCCAATTACCCACTCACCCATAGTCGCCCTTCGTGCAAGGGTACTCTGTGTTTTCTATTTTTCCATTTCACATTTCGATCCCGCAATTTTTCAAAATGGAAGGATTTGAAACCGGCTGCAATCGCCAGTCGGCCAAGCCATTGATCAATGGGCACATATACTCCGTATGGTGCCGAATCTCCGACGACAAAACACGCCGTTGCGCCTTCTCGACAAATTCGCCTCAACTCGCGCCAAACCTTAGCCATGTCGACAAAATAAGCGGCTATCATAGTATGATAATGTTTTTTTCCACCGTGCAGCAGGCGTTCTTCCGACAATTTGTTGCACACTTTCGCCAACTCGGTGTCAATAGGCGCGATAGCCTCTTCACTCAACAAATCACTCAATTCCAATTTTTCTTTTGACGCATGCTGAGAAGATGACCGTATCAGATATTTTCTCACTGACTCATGAAGATCTCCCCAAGAAGAAATTTCCTCCCAAAAAGACATTTCAAATCGAGTCGCATCCGCGTAGTCGTAATTGTTGGCATAAGGAGGTGAGGTGATGACCAGATCCACACTCCTGTCTTGCACCTGCGGAAAATTCCTCGCGTCTCCGCATAGCAAGTTGGCTTGGGAATAGTCTGCTTTTCGCTGATATTCCTCCATGTCGGCACTCATAAGGGCGATTTGATTTGCGAAAGCAACAAAGGGCTCGGTAGTAGATTTTTTTGTTTTATTGGGAAGGATGTACTGCCATTGCGCCGTACCGGCTGAAGAAGATGGGCGCAGGATTGCCGTGAGAGCCAACCAAACCAGTTTAGCAGCGGAACTTCTATCGTCGATAGCTTGCCAACTGCTCTTCAATTTGTCTAAACTATTTAGCGTATTTTCGTCAAAGCACCTATAAATTAGCTGCGGATATTTGGTCGAAGACTTCTTCCCTTTGCGTGCTCTCTCCATCATTTCGTTACCTTTGTCGCGTAGTTGGATAGCGGAAGTATGCCATAGCAATTTGCTAGCGGCGATCCGTGCGACAAAAGGATGAGCCTCCACTCCCCAACTAGGTATCCCCATACCATCAGCTACCAACAGAGTAGTACCTGAGCCAGCAAAAGGATCACATATAGTCACTTCGCCCTTCTCGGCTATGTGATCGGCTAGCACACTTTCTACCCACTGTGCGGAAAAACCGGCTGAATACTTGAACCAACGGTGGATGGGCAGTTTCATATTATCTACAAACGTGCCAGATCGTTCGTCTTTTTTTGCGGTGGACCGCAAATCGGGAAAAAGGGGTAGTGTCGTCATTTATTCTACTATGTGGAAGCAAATTTTATGCCCATGTCTCACTGCCGAGCGGTATAGATTGGGATATGAATGATGTTTATGCTACTGTTTCTAAAAGCTGGGATGTTACCTATACTACACAGGAGTGTTTCCCAGAGCACAAATCGCAAACGAAGCCTAGTCACGCACCACTCGCAAGTGGGCTATAGGACGAAAGTAGGCGCTATCGCCCTGCAAATCAAGAACACGCCACCTGAATCTGTTCCCACTCGGCTCGGCTTTCTGGCGATTGCTGAAAGAAGTGCAAAATAGAGACCTCTATGCGCTACGCCACCCGCTTCAACGGCATCCCCGTGTCCGTCACCCTCACGGCGGACCCAGCGTTGGCTGACCGGCAACTCGACACCCCCGGCACCTATGCGGATGACCACTACGAGTACTCCTGCACCGAAACGCCGCTCGGCCCCAAAAGTCTGTTGCTGAAATTGCAACTGCGTCGGGTAGATGGTAGCCCATTCAAAGTAACCGCGTTCAAAGCAGAAGCCGCAGTCCCCGGCCTAGACCTACACCGCGTCTTCGTCCCCGTGCTACACGAAGCCATCGGCAAGCGCGACCTAATCAGTCTGCCTTGGGGCGTCGAGGAGCGCACCTTCACCTCTTGGTCCTTCCCCTTCGTCGCCGCGCTAAACCGCTTTGACCAGAACCGCTTCTGCATGGGCTTTATGGACCACGTCCATGCGGCGGATACCCGTCATAGCTGCTACGACGAAGACGCCAACATGTCCTTGCAGCGCCTCTTCGATCCCGCCCCCCGCGAGACGAGCGTTTGGGAAGAGACGCTCTACCTGTCCTGCGAGGACCGCCCCGTCTTCGACGAGGTCCGTGCCTTTTCGCGCGCCTACGACGAGCTGCACAAAGTCGCCCTGCCGCCAGCGCCGCCCTCGGTGTGGGAGCCGGTCTGGTGCTCCTGGTACGGCATCAAAAACGATGTCGATGCCGACTATATCCGCTCTATGGTGCCCCTGCTCAAAGAATGGGGTATTGGCAATATCATCGTCGATGCGGGCTGGTTCAAAGGCGACGGCTTCGACCCCGACACCGGTCACTACATTCCCGACACAAGCAAATTCCCCGACCTCAAGGGCCTCGTCGAAGAGGTTCAGTCCGAGGGCTTGACCATCCTGCTGTGGTGCGCGCCGCTGTTCAATATCAGCGATCTGGCCGACGTACCCTTCATAAAAGCGCACCGTTTCCAAGCCGCAGGCTCCGACGAAGCGAACAACTTCCTCTGTCCCCGCTGCCCTGCGGTGCGCCAATACGCCTATCGCACGGTCAAACACCTGATGCAAACCTACGGCTGCAACGGCCTCAAGATCGACTTCATCGACCCACTGCGAGACCGCGCCAGCCTGCCCTGCACCACTGACCACGAGCACGATATCGCCGACTACGGCGAGGCCGTCCACGACTTGCTCCAAGGCATCTACCAAGCCGCCACGCAAGTGCGCGCCGACGCCCTGCTCGAATACCGC
This sequence comes from Candidatus Latescibacterota bacterium, assembly GCA_965219735.1. GTDB lineage: Bacteria > Latescibacterota > UBA2968 > UBA8231 > UBA8231. Next base: position 6,179,523 of record OZ244790.1, on the reverse strand, counting down.
ATGAACTACTCGACCCTCGCCACCCGGCCCTTTGCCACCAGCCACCGCGCCCAAGACGCGCCCTTCGACCCCGACCACATCCGCCGCATGTGTACTCGGCTCAAAAGCTATATCCTCAACCCGGAAGCTGGCCGCGAGGGCAACGTGGCCGTACACACGGACCCAGCCTATTGGCTACCCGAGGAAAGCCCCGCAAATGTCGCCCGCTTTATGGCCAGCCTCGTCACAAGTGCTGTGCCCATGCTCTCGATGGACCTGCGCGCTTTGCCCCCAGAGCACCAGCGCATCACCCGCGCTTGGCTCGCCTTTTATCGCCAACACCGCGACCTGTTGCTCTTCGGCCGCCAGCAACTCCTCAGTGCCGATTCGCACCACTCGCTCTTTTCTCTGCATCTCGGCGACGAGGCACTCTGGGGCGCTTTCACCCCTACCTTCCCCGGCGTACTCGCAGTGCCATCGAAGGACATCCGCCGCATGTGGATCCTCAATGGCGGTGCCCAAGAGCGCCTCTACACCCGGCTAGAAGGCGTCGAAGGCGAGTGCCTCCAAGTCCAGGTTTACGACCGTGGGCTAGAAAAGTCCGCTATCCTCAAATTACCAGTGGAAGACCGTACCGTTATCCTAGATCTTCCGGTGGAAATCGGTGGTGCCCTTGAACTACAGTCAGGTAGTGCATGCCCTTAATTCTAATTCTCTTGTTTTTGTCGGTGGCGATCCAAGTCGGAGCAACCGATTCGCCCACTGCTGTCGGCGTCCCTCCAGAAGTACTGGATCCCCCTTGGCTGGAGACACGTCGCCAAGCCCAAGTAGCCGCAGCCGCAGGCTATGCGGTCTTCTGCGATTTCAGCTTCACCGACCGCCAGCCCACCAGCGGCATCGCCTTCCACCACCGCATCGTCGATGACTCGGGACGACACTACCGGCCCAATCACTACGACCACGGCAATGGAATTGCCTTAGCAGATGTCGATGGCGACGGACGCACGGACCTTTACTTCGTCAACCAAACCGGGCCAAACGGGCTGTGGCGCAACGCGGGCGACGGCCAATTCGCCGACATCACCGAGCGGGGCGGCGTGGCGCTCGCAGACCGCATCGGCGTGACCGCTTCCTTCGCCGACCTAGACAACGACGGAACACCCGACCTATACGTCACCAACGTGCGCGTGGGCAATGTTCTCTTTCGCAACCAAGGCGACGGGCGCTTTGCGGACATTTCACAAGCGTCTGGCCTCAATCACCAAGGGCATTCTTCGGCGGCCCTCTTCTTCGACTACGACCGCGACGGACAGCTCGACCTCTTTTTGACCAATGTTGGGCAGTACACCGAGCGCGGCGATCCAATCGCGGTTATTGGCTTTTCACCCGAGGAACAACCCGAGCAGTACCACTACTACGTCGGCTTCAAAGACGCCTTTGCCGGGCATCTCAAGCCCGAGCGCACCGAGCCGAGCCTGCTCTTCCGTAATGTCGGGGAAAACCGCTTTGTCGATGTGACCGAAGAGGTTGGGATCAAGGCCGATGGTTGGTCCGGCGACGCCATGCCGCTGGACGCCAACGAAGACGGCTGGCCAGACCTGTACGTGCTCAACATGCAGGGGCACGACCAATACTACGAAAACGACCGTGGCCAGCGCTTTATCGACAAGAGCCTAGCGGTCTTTCCGCGCACGCCGTGGGGGGCCATGTCGGCTCAGATCCTCGACTTTGACAACGACGGCCACCAAGACCTCTACATCACCGACATGCACTCGGACATGAGCGAGGACATCGGGCCAGAGCGCGAAAAGCTCAAATCGCGCATGCAGTGGACCGAGAGCTTCCTCCGCTCGGGCGGGCGCAGCATCTACGGCAACGCCTTCTACCACCGCCAAGCCGACGGCACCTACGCTGAGATCTCCGACTCTATCGGCGCGGAAAACTACTGGCCTTGGGGACTGAGCGCGGGCGACCTCAACGCCGACGGGTACGAAGATGTCTTTATCACCGCCAGCATGAACTACGCCTTCCGCTACGCAGTCAACTCCCTGTTGCTCAACGACCGCGGCAAGGGCTTTCTCGACGCTGAATTTGCCCTTGGCGTCGAGCCGCGACGCGAGGGACGCACGGCCATGCCGTGGTTTGCCTTAGATTGCGCTGGGGAATATGCAACCCATCCCGACTGCGAGGGGCGCAACGGCCCTCACGTCTTCTGGGGTGCGCTGGGATCGCGCGCGTCGGCACTGGCGGATTTAGACGACGACGGCGACTTAGACATCGTCACCAATGAATTCAATGCGCCGCCGCTGCTGTTAATCAGCGATCTGAGCGACCAAAAAGCGGACCTCAACTTTCTCAAACTCCGCCTGATCGGCACCCGCTCCAACCGCGATGGCCTCGGCGCGGTAATCAGCGTCCACACCCGTTCCCAAACCTACACCCGAATACACGACGGCAAGTCCGGTTATCTCTCGCAGAGCCTCTTACCGCTCTATTTCGGACTCGGGTCGGCCAGCACCGTCGAGCGCATCGAAGTGCAGTGGCCCTCTGGTACCGCACAGACCGTCGCCGGTCCCATCGAGAGCAACCAACTCGTCGAAATCAGGGAGCCGTAGCGCGTCCGCGCAGTTGTTTGAGTCCGCGCAGCGCACCGCGCTCTCCGGGGTCTATTTCCCGCGCCCGCGCAAAATCCGCTGCCGCTCGTTCCCCATCCTTTTCGAGCAAGGCAATCGTTCCAAGCACGGTGTGCCGCCGGGCGGCCAAGCGCCGTTCGAGTGCTTCGACAACCTCCGTAGGAACGTCTGCCGAGAGATACGGTCGCGGATTGACGACTAGGTGCTCGACCAAGCTCTTGAGCACGGGTAAGCCTCCGCTAGTGCCACGGCGACGGCGGTCGGTAAAGCTGATGTACGGGCGGTCGTCCGTATTGATCGGCCCACTGCCTGCGTAGGCCGTTAGCTCATTTTCGCCCAAGACCAAGGCGCTCAAAAAAGAAGGCGAATCGCCCAAATCCACCGAGCGCAAATTCGCCCGCACCGCCGGCTGCCCTAGCTTGCGTTCAAGCGCCGCGTAGTCTATGTGCAGTACACTTGGCATGCCCAGCAAGATCGAGTACTGATGAGTCAACCACAGCGAAGCGTGCGGATACACTGCCCGGAAGGTCCGCAGAATCATCTTGTAGTCCTCCACCGACAGCCCGTGCAGCGGCAGCCACTGCGCTACTAGCCCGTCTGGGCCGACGCGGCCGCGGCAGAGCCGGTAGAACTCCTCCGTATAGAGCACCCAGCTATCGGCCGTGCCCGGATGCGTAGCGTCGCAGATGATGGCGTCGTATTGCCGCTGTGTGCGCAGCACGTGGTTGCGACCGTCTTCGGCGACCAGTTCGATGGGCGCTTGGTCGAGGCGGGTGGCGATCTGGCGGTTGTAGCGGGCAAAGTAGGGCGCGGCTCGCGGGACACCCGGCACCAACTCGGCGCAATCGAGACGCTCCGGCTCGTGCAATTCGGCTGCGGACAGGGTGATGCCACCGCCAAAAGCAATGACCAGCACTTCGTCTGGATCGGGGTGCAAAACCAGCGGCAAGTGCCCTAGCAGGCGGAAGGTCTGCAACGAGGCATAATCAGTGGGGACCTCGCCGCCGCCGTTGACCTTGAGGATTCGCACGCCGTCCTGTTTCTGGTGGACCGAGACCGTGGCACCAGCGCCCTCGTCCCAGTAGAGCAAGCGGCTTTTTGGCTCGGACCAGTGGAACAACTCGACGAAGAGGCCGGCCGGCAAGAGCATCATCAAGACCAGCCCCAGCGCCAAGCCGCCGACCGTGCGCACGGCCTTTCTGCGCAACTGCGCCGCCGGGTCCAGCGCCAAAATCACCGCGCCGACGGCGATATTAACCCACGCCAACACCTCGATGCTCCGATAGGTGCCCAGCAGAGGCAACAACACAAATCCAGCGACCAGAGCACCGGCAATAGCTCCCAGCGTATTGGCGGCGTACACGGTGCCAACGCCGCGCCCTAGCTGCTCAATGCGCGGGATGCACACCTTAGCCGCAATGGGAAAGAGCAACCCCATCAGCAGCGTCGCCGGGAGCATCACGACGAACGCGGCGACGAACAGCTTGGACAGATGGCCCTCCCACGACAGCGCACCGCCCCACGCCTCGACGATATAGGGTATGCTGCCAAAGGCGGCAATCGAGCTTAGGCCGCACAGCCCGATGAGCAGCTCCACCGCGCCAAAGGCAGCCAGCGGCGTGCGCCAGCGATCGATCAAGCGCGCCCCGAGCGCGGCCCCACCAGCCAATCCCAGCAGGAAGGCGACGAGGATCGTGCTCAGGGTTTGGGCAGTGGCACTCTGCAGGAGCATCGCCAAAAGCCGCGTCCACAGCACCTCGTATCCGAGGGCCACAAACCCCGAAAGCGCAAATCCCCCCAAGACCAATCGGCCCTCCAAGGTGGTGGGCACCGCATCCCGCTCTACGCCCGGCTGCTCCTGCTGGCCATCGCGGCTCCAGCGATAGGCAACCAAAGCGATAATCAGGTTGCCAGCCGCCGCCGCGTACGTGGTGCCGCTGACGCCCAGATGTTCGAGCGCGAAAAAGGCCGCCACCGCGCATCCTGCGGCCGCGCCTAGGGTATTGGCCGCATACAGGCGTCCCATGTCCCCGCCGACTCGCTCCAAACGATGCGCCACGGCCTTGCTCAGCGTCGGCAGGGTGGCACCCATAAGGGTCGTCGGCACCAGCAGCAGCGCGAACGCGAGCACCAAGCGGACGAGCACAAAGGCCCCGTCTATCCCCTGCAAAGAGCCGTATAGCGCCGTGTACACCTCGTCTAAACCCGCAAGCAAAAGCGGGAATATCAGAGCGAAGACGCCGATGCCCAGTTCCAACAGCGCGTAGAGCCGCAGGCCGTTGCCCCGGCGGTCGGCCACCCGACCGCACCAGTAGCTGCCCAAGGCGAGACCGGCCATAAAGGCGGCTAGGACAATACTGACGGCAAAGGTGCTGACCCCGAACACGGGCATCAACATGCGCACCCAGACGACCTGATAGACGAGGGAAAAGGCCCCAGAAAAAAAGAACAGGATCAGCAGGGCCAAGGGGGTTTTGTTCACGGCTGGTCCTTTACGAAACGGTCTAATTCTTGACACGGGTTCATATATGTATAAGGATATGTATTAAAATGCGCTGAACGATGAATATGAACTTTGAGTGGGATGCCCAAAAGGACTGTATCAATCAGTCTAAACACAAGGTCTCGTTTGCTGAAGCTCAATTTGCGTTTATGGATCCTCATCGCATCATCGCCGTTGATGGCAAGCACAGCACTGCTGAAGAGACGCGATATTTTTGTTTTGGAAAAATTGAGGGTCGGGTCTTGACCGTCCGTTTTACGTATCGAAAAGGCAACATCCGCATTTTTGGTGCCGGTTATTGGCGCGAAGGAAGGAAGCGTTATGAGCAAAAAAAGAAAATATGAGAAAGCGCCTTCTGATATTGCAGAAGCAATTGAGCAGGCAGAAGTAATCCGGGATTTCCTGCCGCCTCCCGATCAACTCGTTCTAAGGGAGGAGACGGTGAGGGTGACGCTTAATCTCAACAAAAAAAGCGTTGATTTCTTTAAGGTAAAAGCTCGGGAGAACGGCGTTCCCTATCAAAGTATGATCCGGAAAGTTTTGGATATTTATGCAGAGCAATTCTAGGAACCCTTGTTGGTAACTGGTATTGCCAGCTAGCTACTCACCCACTACTTCCTCACCGACGGAATAAGTCGCCCGACGCTGCGACGCTCTCAGTTATTCCCAAGACCCTAACGAGGCTGTCACCGAGCAGGACTTGATCCGTCCGGTTTGGTCCTAAATTACGCTATTGAGTAATTTTACTCAGTAGCGTAATTTGATCTATATGGCCTCCTTTCAACGTCCTCAAGTCGCCACGCTCTACAGCCGGCTCACCGAGCCGCCCCGGCAGCTTATTGCCCTGTTCGGGCCGCGCCAAACCGGCAAGACTACGATTGTGCGCCAAGCACTGCGGCAGATTGACCTCGAAAGCCGTTACTTGGCTGTTGATGAACCCGTCTCTGACAGGTTCCGCGTCCCAACCAATACGACTGAGGCAACCTTCCTTTCGCCACATGAGCGAGACAAGGAAAGATTGAGAGAAAGGTTAGTGGAAAACTGGGAAGAGGCCCGGCTCAAGGCGGAACAGTTTGGAGGCTTCGTGCTGGTGTGCGATGAGATTCAGGAGATTCCCCAGTGGTCGGAGACTGTAAAGGGGTTGTGGGATGCCGACCGCGCTAGGGATTGTCCCTTGCACGTGGTCATCCTCGGCTCGGCCCCGTTGCTCATACAGTCGGAATTGAGGGAGAGCCTCGCCGGCCGCTTTGAGCCCATCCGAGTTACTCACTGGTCATTCACGGAAATGGCCGAGGCGTTCGGCTTCGATCTACCGACATACATCTATTTCGGCGGCTATCCGGGCGCTGCCTCCTTAGTTCGAGAGCCGGATCGGTGGCGCGACTATATCCTTGGCGCACTCGTCGAGCCGAACATAGAGCGTGACCTCCTCGCCATGACTCGGGTGGACAAGCCGGCGCTGCTGAAGCGGCTGTTCAACCTGGGTACCGACTGTTCCGGGCAGATCCTGTCCTACAACAAGATGCTGGGGCAACTCCAAGACGCCGGAAACACGACTACTCTGGCGCGCTATCTCGATTTGCTCGCGAGTGCTGGCCTGCTCGCCGGTCTGCAGCAATACAGAGGCGGTCCTGCTTCTCGGCGTGCTTCCAGTCCCAAACTCAATGTGCTCAACACCGCCCTGATGACCGCCGATTCGGGGTATTCCTTCACTGAGGCGCAGGCAGACCGCAGCTTCTGGGGACGTATCGTCGAGAGCGCGGTCGGCGCACACCTGTTCAACACCGCAGCATCCAACATTCGTCTTCACTACTGGCGAGACAGGTCGCACGAGGTCAATTTCGTCCTGCAACGGGGCGATCAGATTGTCGCCATCGAAGTGAAGAGCGGCGCGAAGATGGGATCGTTGCGAGGCATGGAAGAGTTCGCGGATCGCTTTAGCCCGCGTCGCTCACTGCTCGTTGGGGAAGGTGGCATCCCGCTGAATGAGTTTCTCACGGTGCCCGCCCATTACTGGTTCGAGGAAGCATGAGCATGATTGTCCCGCGCACCTGCACTGAAATCTCAGCAGGGAATGAGAATCAGCACCAGGAGAAAGAATCTCGGCCTCTCGAAGCGTTCCGGGATATACCAGCCTATGTGTTGCTCGGCGATCCTGGGACAGGCAAGACGACTGCGTTTGGTAGCGAGTACAAGGTGCTTGGGGAGGAGGCCTACCTGATTACAGCCCGCGACTTCCTGACCTTCGACCCGCAGTACCATCCTGAATGGCATGACAGGACGCTCTTTATCGACGGATTGGATGAAATCCGCGTCGGTGCGAATGACGCTCGTACGCCCTTCAACCAGATTCGCGGGCGTCTCGACGCACTCGGGAAGCCGCATTTTCGCCTCTCGTGTCGGGAAGCGGACTGGCTAGGGGCAAACGATCAGAAGAACTTGGAATCCGTGTCGCCGGACTCCAAAGTGATGGTCCTGCGCCTTAATCCCCTGACGGATTCGGACATTGCCGACATCCTGAACGCCCGACCGGACATCGGCGATGCTCAGACATTCATCGCCTTAGCCAAAGATCGGGGAGTTGACGGGCTGCTGGCGAATCCACAGACCCTCAATATGTTGGCCGATGTTGTGGCCCAAGGTAGGGGGTGGCCTGATAGCCGCAAAAAGACCTTCGATATGGCCTGTGGTCAGATGGTTCGCGAACACAACGAGGAACATCAAGCGGCACAGGCGTCAAATAGTCCACCTGCACCCGCCCAGCTTCTAGACGCCGCTGGGCGGCTTTGTGCCGTTCAATTGATTTCGGGCGCGGCCGGGTACACGTTGCGCGGTCGGGCGGACGAAGATTATCCCGCTCCAGACCAGTGCAACTACGATAGCCCCGAAGCGCTCCGATCTGCACTCGCCACGAAGTTATTCAAGGGCGTCTCCAATGACCGCTTCGTCCCGGTTCACCGCCACATCGCCGAATTCCTCGGTGCTCGTCACCTTGCCCAAGTCATTGACAGAGAGCCCCTCCCGGCTCGACGCATAATCGCCCTGATTGCGGGAGAGGACGGCACTGTGGTTACGGAGATGAGGGGCTTGTCGGCTTGGCTCGCGGCCCATTGCAAGGACGCCCGGGCGGACCTCATCGAACGCGATCCCATTGGCGTCGGACTATACGGCGACATCCGCGAGTTTTCCACTGACGAGAAGCGTGCGCTGCTAAAATCCTTGAAATGCGAGGGATCCCGGCTCGGTTCTATGTTTCTAAAAACCATGCTCTTTAATGCCCTCACCACGCCTGACATGGAATCCGTGATCAAGGCGAGCTTGACTGACAGTGACCGCAGCCAAAACCACCAGACATTTACCAGATTTGTGTTGAGGATTTTGAGGGGAAACGTACCCCTGTCGGGCCTTTCCGAGATTCTGCTCGAAATCGTCCGCGACGACAGGTGGGAGTCGGACATCAAGACATCGGCTCTCGACGTCTTCATCCAAAACTACCCAGACAGCCAAGATAAAACGAACAGGTTGAGGGCGCTGCTAGCAGATATTCACACCGGAAGTATTTCCGATTCTAACAACAATCTCCTCGGAACTCTGTTGTCCCAACTCTACCCCCACGATCTGCCGCCATCGGAGGTGTGGGACTACCTTACCGATCAAGGAAATCCCAATCTTACCGGAAGGTACAGTCCGTTCTGGACAATTAATCTTCTCAACAAGTCCTCGGACAAGCAGGTGCCTGAACTCCTCGACACTCTGAGCGAACGGCTTTCCGGCTTGCGCTCCGCTCTGGAGAGTAGCCGTCGTCTGGAACACCTTCCGATGAGACTGTTAGCCCGCGGCCTGAAAGCGTACGAAGATCAGCTAGAAATCAAGCGTCTATACGACTGGCTCAATGTGGGTCTCACGGGAAGTCAGGGTGGATTCTCGGTCGGTGAGAAAGAGGCCATGCAAGAGATACGTTCTTGGCTGGAGCAGCGTCCCGATATTCAAAAGGCGGTCTGCATAGAGGGTCTGTCCCGGTGTTCCGAATCCGACGAATTCAGGTTTCACGCCTTCAATGTCCGAAAACGCCTTTACGGTGCTAGCCCGCCGCCTGACTTCGGTCTCTGGTGCCTGAATCAGGCCATCGCTATGGCAGACACCCAACCGCACGTTGCTGAACTCCTACTTGGGTGGGCTTTTGGGGCGCATGCAGATCAAAAAAGTAACGAGGGTCTTTCGCTCGAAGTACTGAAAGAACACACGCAGAGTAACAAGACGTTGAAGGCTTACTTGGATCAACTGATTGCTCCTCCGTCCACTTCGCCACCGCAACAGGAAGGGCAAGAACAGACGAGGACATTCATCGAGGAACTGCGTCAGCGAGAGAAGCAGTGGCTTGAATCTGTCAGGTCCAACGAAGCCTCACTGCGCGAGAACCGAGCCGCCCCCGACTTGCTTTACAAGATGGCTAAGGTGTACTTCGGAAACGATGACGATAGACCGAAAGCCATAGAGGAGTGGCTCCGAGGCGACCGTGGGTTGATTGATGCCGCGCTTACGGGCCTGCGCGGTTCGGTTGATCGGGAGGACGTTCCAGACATCAAGGAGATTCTCGACGATAAAGAGAAAGGTCACATGCACTATCTCGGTTTGCCGTTCTTGGCGGGCTTAGAGGAAGTGGAAGAAGACCCATCCCAATGGGACGACAGCCGAATTCGCAAGGCGGTAACTTTCTATTACTGTACGCCCCTCTTGAATTATCGGCCTGAATGGTATCAACAACTGCTTTCAGCGCGTCCCGAAATCGTAGCCGAGGTGCAAGAGCAATTCGCCATTTGTGAGTTCCACAGCGATTGCGAGCACATTCCCAAACTCGAAGAACTCGCGCACGACCCAGACCATGCTCAAGTCGCCAAACACGCGAGCCTGAAGCTACTCCACGCCTTTCCAACTCGTTGCAAACAAAAACAGATCAACGACTTGGATGATCTACTCTGGGCTGCGATTCAACACGCAGACAGAACATCACTTCAGGAACTGATCGAAAGGAAGCTGTCCCGGAAAAGCATGAACGATGTCCAGCGCGTGCATTGGTTAGCAGCGGGTATCATCGTTTCGCCGGGGACGTACAATGATCTCCTGAGAGATTCCGTACGGGGTCGAGAAGGCCGAATTATGCATCTCGCGGCGTTCTTTTGCCCTCAAACTTCCGCACTCTTCTCATCATTCGGTGAGTCGAGGATTGCGTATGAGTTGGGGATTCCAGAATTGGGACTCCTCATACACCTCGTCGGAAGCTGCGTCGGACCCGATCTGTTGAATGCGGACGGGGAGTTTACGCCTGCAAAACAAGCCTCTCGCCTTGTCAACGACCTGATACAACGCCTCGCCGCTTCCCCCTCCAAAGATGCAAGCAATGCCTTGGACCGCCTTCTTGCCGATTCAACGCTATCCCGCTGGCGCGACATACTATCGCGGGCGCAAGATGCCCAACGAATGATTCGCCGCGACGCCAGCTATAGTCATCCCACTATCGAACAGGTCTGCCGGACGTTGAAAGGCGGTACGCCAGCCAATCCCGGCGACCTCGCGGCACTCGTGATGGACCGGCTGCTCGAGCTTGCCGACCAGATACGACGCGGCAATACCGACGACTGGCGTCAGTACTGGAACGAACCACACGGACAACTCCCCACTCCAAAGCACGAAGACCACTGCCGAGATGCGCTGCTTTCGGATTTGCAACAGCGCCTACCGCAAGGGATCGATGCTCAACCCGAAGGCCAGTACGCCAACGACAAGCGAGCCGATATTCGAGTTTCATACGGAGATTTTCAGGTGCCGGTAGAAATCAAAAGAAACATGCACCGCGATTTATGGAGCGCATGTAAGAACCAACTGATCAAGCTGTACACAAGCGCCCCAGATACAGACGGCTACGGCATCTACTTAGTATTCTGGTTCGGCAAAGACCGCACGCCACCACCCCCCTCCGGCACCCGCCCCACTAACGCCGAGGAGCTAAAAAACCGACTAGAAGCGACCCTGTCTCCCGACGAAGCACACAAAATCTCAGTCTGCGTGATCGACGTAAGCCGACCCGATTAATCGCAACAATCGCTATCCAGCGTCTTCAATCGGCTGGTGGAAGTAGTAACAAAGCCCGTCGGGAGCGACTACGAAGAAGACCTGGTACTTTTTCCCATCGAGCTCGTCCACGCGCCAATTGCCCGTCTCGACCCCGTTCGCCTCTATCTCGTCGCGGGCCTTGTGGATGTCGTTCACCAAAATAGCCGCGCCTTCTTGGCTGGCGTCGCCGCCGTTGACCGCAAACCCAATCTGCACACCATCGCGTTCGAGAATGACCGTCGGCACGGGATCGTCGCGCCTTTCGACCTCCACGAGTCCAAAGGCTGCGCCGTACCACGTTGCAGTTTGGTCGAGGTCTTCCACCGGCAAGGCGAGAATGTCCTCGGCATACGGGAAAGCGGCCTCGTATAGTTTCCCTTGAGTCATGTCTTGTTCCTCCGATCAATGAAAAAGTAAAACGGAATTCTCCCAAAACGATTATTCGATGAGAATTATTGTTACCATGTGGGCCACAGCAAGAAAAATAGTTACAGCTCAATAAACAAATAAAATCCGTAATCTGCCGTACAGTTCGGTTATATGGATAAAAGCGGTTATCGCGGACTATGCAACTGGAACTCGGCGAGAGCCAGCCGGTGATCGGAAAATTTGACAGAACGTATCGTTTGCCGTTACGTTGACGTATGATCAAGAGCTTTGCGGACAAGCGCACTGCGGCGATCTTCGCAGGTCATGCTGTTCGCGGCATACCCATGCAACTCCAGCAACGAGCGCGGGCGAAGCTGCTGGCGATTGACGCGGCCGGTCGGCTTGGCGATCTACACACACCACCCGGCAACCGTCTCGAAACTTTGCGGGCGGACCGCCGAGGTCAATACAGCATTCGCGTCAATGACCGATGGCGTATCTGCTTCGTCTGGCGCGATGGGGGAGCACGGGAGGTCGAGATTGTTGACTACCATTGAGGAGGTAAATGAATATGACTATCAAACGAGAAGAACTGGACAGGCAAGAGGTCGATTTTTCGGATGTGGCTTCTGGGCGGCGGCTACCGCCGGTACACCCTGGCGAGATCCTGCGCGATGATTTCCTAACGCCGATGGGGATCAGCGTGTACCGGCTTGCCCAAGCGATCAAGGTTTCGCGGCCAAGACTGAACGATATTGTACTCGGACGCCGTGGCGTCACAACCGATACCGCGCTGCGCCTTGGGCGCTACTTTGGCATGACACCTGAGTTCTGGATCAATCTTCAGACGCGCTACGATCTCGATGTTGCCGAGCGCACGATGCGTCACAAGATCGAGCGAGAGGTAGAACCGCGCACCGCTTTGGACGCGACGGTCTTGGATTAACGGCGATATCCATGCCCGGCCAGCTATTCACCCACTACTTCCTCACCGACGGCATAAAGGCCACGCCCGAGTGGCAAGCGTCTCTTGACCAGCCAGAGGCGTTTGCCGCGTTCAGGGACGGCGTTGCCCGACATCACGACGCTCTCAGCCGTTCCCGAGAGCCTAACGAAGCTGCCACCGAGCAGGATTTGATTCGTCCGGTTTTGGAGTTGCTCGGATGGGCCGATTACCTGCCGCAGCAGGGCGTAGCGCGCAACGAGGACATTCCCGATCACCTGCTTTTCGCCGACGCCGACGCCAAGCAGCGCGCCGCGGCCGAGCGCAATGCCGGAGACCGCTTTCGCTATGCGGCCGTGGTCGAAGAGAGCAAGCGCTTTGGGCTTGCGCTCGACAGCCGGGACCGGAAGGATCGGGCGCAGCGTGGGACGCCGCACGGCCAAGTCCTCCGGTATTTGGCGACGGCTGAGATCGAGTCGGAGGGGCGCATTCGCTGGGGTATTCTGACCAATGGCAACGTCTGGCGGCTGTACGACTACCGCGCCCGGCCGCGTGCCAGCGGCTACTTTGAAGCCGACTTGGCCGAACTGCTCCAGCCCGGCAAGGAAGACGATCTTCGCGTTTTTCATCTGCTGTTCCGCCGCGAGTCCTCCACGCTGCGGGATGGGGCCACGATTACGTTTCTTGAAGCGGCGCTGGCAGAAGGGCGGCGCTATGAGGAACAGGTCGCGCAGGACCTTTCGGGAGTGGTGTTCGAGCAGGTATTTCCCAGCCTCGTCAATGCGCTTGCGGAGAAATCGGGAGCAAGCCTCGCCGCGAGCCGGGATGCGGCGTTAATCTTTCTCTATCGGCTGCTGTTTGTGCTCTATGCTGAGGACCGGGGGCTACTGCCGGTCAACGATACGCGGTACGACGACTATGGTTTGCGTAAGCCCGTCCGCGATGACATTGCGAGCAGAATGGCGGCTGACGATACGTACTCGGCGATTGCCACCAATTATTACGACCATCTGACGACGTTGTTCAAGCTCATCGACAAGGGCGACGAGTCTATTGGTTTGCCGCCCTACAACGGCGGGCTATTTGCAGCAGAAGCCGCTCCGTTGCTGGAAACGGTCCGGCTGGCCGATGAAGAAATTGCGCCCATCATCTACGATCTGAGCCACGCTGAGGATTCGCAGGGCGTGCGTCGCTTTGTCAACTACCGCGACATGTCGGTGCAGCAGCTTGGCTCAATCTACGAGCGGCTGCTGGAGCGCGAGCCGGTGCGCGATGACGACGGCAAAATTTCTATCCGTCCCAATCCGTATGCCCGCAAGGACAGCGGCAGTTTTTATACCTCTCAGGAACTTGTCGATCTGATTGTTGAGCGGACCTTGAAGCCGCTGGCCGAAGAGCGGCTACAAGCCTTTGCGGACAAGGCTGCCGAACTTAAGAGCGAACGTCGATCCAAGCAGGAACGGCGGGAGGAGCTTGAGCGGCTTGACCCGGCAGAGGCCGTACTAGACCTCAAAGTTTTGGACCCGGCGATGGGCAGTGGACACTTCCTCGTCACCGCCGTGGATTTTCTGTCGGACTATATCGCCGAGTTAATCGAGCGCGTCCCCTCGGTTCCAGAGTGGCTGGACGGTGAGTACGCGTCGCCGCTGGTGGGGCGCGTGGCGTCGATTCGGGAGGACATTCGCAAACGGGCCGACGAATCGAAATGGGTTTTGGACGAGGCGCAGCTTACTGACCAAGCCATTATTCGCCGCATGGTGCTCAAGCGCTGCATTTACGGGGTGGACAAGAATCGGCTGACGGTCGAGTTGGCCAAGGTGTCGCTGTGGTTGCACAGTTTTACGGTGGGTGCGCCGCTGTCTTTTCTCGATCACCATTTGCGTTGCGGCGACTCGCTGGTCGGCTTGCGGGTGCGGGATGCTACCGATGAATTACACCGGCTCGGCGGGATGTTTGCCAGTAGTGCCATTGCCGGGGCAGAGACGGCCACCGACGGGATGCAGCGGATTGAGGAGATGTCCGATGCGGACGTGGCGGAGGTGCAGGAGTCGGCGGAGTTGTTCGACGGAGTGGAGGAGACGACCGCCGATCTGCGCGGCTTGCTCGACTTTTTGTGTGGCTGGCGTTGGCTGACGGCGGGCATGAAGAGGGACGAACGCGCTGAATTTGAAGAGCCGCTGGTTAGGACGCTCGGTCAGCATACGGCGATGGCGTACGAACTTTTGGCACAAGGGCCAGCGGAGAACATTTCCGACTTTTCCGAGCTATGGCACAAGGCCACGTCCCTTGCCAACCGCGAGGACTTCTTGCATTGGGAGGTGGCTTTTCCGGGGGTGTGGCATCGGTGGCAGGAAAGCCGTCCGCAAGGTGGATTTGACGCGGTTATTGGCAACCCGCCGTGGGATCGGATCAAGCTGCAAGAGGTCGAGTGGTTTGCAACTCGCGACCGAGGACTCGCTCTGGCACCGACGGCAGCGGCGCGGCGAAAAGGCATTCAGCAGTTGCACAAACAGGGAGCGTCTCTTGCGGCCGAGTTTGACGCGGCTAAGGCGCAGGCCGAGAGCCTGAGTCAAATGGTGCGCTCCGGTGGCGATTATCCGTTGCTCAGCGGCGGCGATATCAATTTGTATTCGCTATTCGTCGAGCGGTCTATGACCCTGATTAAGCCGGATGGTTTTGTCGGCTTGCTGACGCCGTCGGGCATTTACGCCGATAAGACGGCGGCCCGGTTCTTCAAGTCGGTTTCGACCAGCGGACGGATAGGCGGCCTGTTCGATTTTGAGAATCGTCGTCTCGGAACAGACCTGCCGCCTTTCTTCCCGGATGTGGACTCCCGCTTCAAATTCTGCGCTCTCATCTTGGGCGGCGAGGAGCGACGATTCGATCAGGCCGAATGTGCCTTCTTCCTGCACGACACGAAAACGGTCCATGACGAGGACCGCTGCTTTCCATTGTCGCCCGACGACTTCGCCCGCGTGAATCCGAATACCGGCACTGCGCCCGTGTTTCGCAGCCGGAAAGACGCGGAGATTACGCGACGCATCTACAAGCAGCATCCGGTGTTGATGAAACGTCTGCAAAGTAAAAAGAAGCGTGCTTGGCGGGTGAAGTACGCCACAATGTTTCACATGGCCAATGACTCCCACCTCTTCCGCACTTCCGAGCAACTCGAAACCGAAGGTTTCTATCCTGTCGAGGGCAACCGCTGGAAACGGGGCGAGGAACTGTATTTGCCGCTGTACCAGGGCCGGATGATTCGTCAGTTCGACCATCGAGCCAATTCGGTGAAATACAACCCAGACAACACTATTAATCCGTATCTGAGCGTCGCTGTCACTGAAGCCGAACACGCCAATCCAGCATTTAGCCCCATGACACAATATTGGGTTCTAGAACAGGAAGTGAGTGGCAATATGCCCGACAGGCTTAGCTGGACTATTGCGTATAGGCGTATAGCACGTCCAACAGATGCTAGAACCATGATTGCAGCCGCTGTACCAAAAATCGGCTTGAGTGACAGCATCTTCCTTTTGATGCCGGAGAAAAATTTTTCCGCAGCCGACGCTTGCCTACTCATTGCGAATCTCAACAGCTATTGCTTCGATTATGTGACGCGCCACAAAATGCCAGGGACAAATCTGAGTTGGTTCATTGTAGAACAGCTCCCCGTCATCGCCCCCGCCGACTACGACCGCTCCTTCGGCGCGACGACCGCTCGCGACCTCGTCCGCGACCACGTACTCCGCCTCACGTACACTGCCCACGACATGACCCCCTTCGCCCGCGACCTCGGCTACGACGGCGAGCCCTTCTTATGGGACGAAGAGGAACGCCGCCACCTCCGTGCCCGCCTCGACGCGCTCTACTTCCACCTCTACGGACTGTCGCGGGACGACGCCGAATACGTGCTCGACACCTTCCCCATCGTCCGCCGCGAAGACGAAGCCGCCTTCGGAACATACCGCACCCGCGATATGACGCTGGCGTCTAAGTACACGACAGTAACATGGGTTGATAT
Organism: Candidatus Latescibacterota bacterium; assembly: GCA_965219735.1. Taxonomy (GTDB): domain Bacteria; phylum Latescibacterota; class UBA2968; order UBA8231; family UBA8231. The sequence continues at coordinate 6,162,967 of OZ244790.1, read as the reverse complement.
TGTCGGGCGGGTTTAGGTTGGTCTCGTGTTTGGTGTATGATCTGTGTGAGTTGGTCTAATCCTTTTCGAAAGAGGCTTATGGCTTTTCGTCCATGTTTTTTTATAGGGATCGGTTTTCTTTGATGCAACTGCTGTCCTACTAGTAATGCCCATAGGAGCGTCCACGCCAGCAGCCCCAGCAGCAGGTGCAATCGTTGCGGGTGGATCAGATGGGTATCTTCGAGGTTAAATCCTCTCGATTTCAAACACGCAAAGGTCGTCTCGATAGCCCAGCGCTGGCCATAGAGTGCAAGCACTTGCTTGAGGTCGGTTCGATTGGTGATTAGCAGGAGCTTCTCGCCGCGGACGGGGCGATGACACACCAAATTCAGGGCCAAGCCGCCATAGAGGGTCGTGTGTGGATAGTATCGGGTGGTGCCCCGAGGCATTCGTTCATTAAAAGAAGCGCCATACCGCTGTCGGCCATCGTCGAGGGTAAGGCCGGTATTGCCGCGCAGGCGGATCACAAAATCGACCGGTTGCTCCAGCAAAAAATCAAACCACGCTCGACCAATAAACTCGCGATCGGCAACCAGACAGCACACGCCCGGATCGAAGTAGGACAATACCTGGGTCAGCAGGTGTTTACGTTCGTCGGTGTTGGAGTTGCCTGGCTTTTGCAACGACTGATAGGCCAATGGAATCGACACGCCTTGATAGACCAAGCCGACACACAACACATTCAGATCGGTGCGACCCAACGTCCAATGGGTGCGATCCATGACCAAGAGCTGGGACTGACCGGGGCGGACTAACTTGGAGAGGATCAACTCGGTAAACACCGACGGGCAGACCCCACTGCTGAAAAAACGCTGGAGACGGCGATAGTGACTGTCTATTTGGGCCATCCCCGGCAGACTACACGCCAGTTTCCGCAGATTGACCGAACGCACTTGAATCAGTGCGCACACCAAGCCACTAATCAGGTCCATGCGGTGGCGGGAGAGGGATACAGACCCTTGCATGAGGGCTTTCTTTAGCATATGAATAAGCATGGTGCGGCTCCTGTATTTAGGTTTTAGATGTAATCTTGGGCGATTACAAATAAAACCTAAAGCAGGGCCGTACCACAACTTAGATTACTGTCGTGTACTTAGCGCTGGCGTATATGAATGCGCTGGCTGCGGAGGATACGGAAGCGGTGGTGGCGGTGTAGCTTGGCGAAGTGCGACGATATTTACTGCACCGGGCGTACTTTCTTGACAAGATATAACAAGTTTGTTATGCTGTCAGAATGGAATGGGAGACTGCATACTACGACGCAAGAGTGCAACAAGACCTCTTGTGTCTCCCGCAAGGACTTCAGGTGCGATACGACCACCTAACTTCAATGATGGAAGAATTTGGCCCCAATCTCGGGATGCCGCACACGCGAGCACTAGGCGGTGGTTTGTTTGTGCTCAGGCTGAAAGCCAAAGAGGGTATCGGTCGTGTGTTCTTCTGTACGATTACTTCGTCTACTTCATCCACAAGCTCAAGGCTCCGAATCAGCACAGGTGTCAACAGAAAAATTGTGATGCTTCACAGCTTTGTGAAGAAGTCTCAAAAGACACCAAAGAAAGAGCTTGAAACCGCGAGAAAACGACTGTCAGAACTCAGGGCTTCTCAAAATTAGGAGAAACTAAGATGATGACGCACAAAGAATTGATCGCAAAAATGCGGTCGCAGCCCGGATACAAAGAAAAGTATGATGAAGCAGCACCCGAATTTGAATTGCTGCGCAAGATGCTTGAAGCGCGAAAACGCGCTGGCCTGACTCAAGAGCAGGTAGCTGAGAAGATGGGCACGAAGGCGACGGCGATTACCCGCTTAGAGTCTGCCAACAGCGAGCACTCTCCCAAAGTTGAAACCCTGCGAAGATACGCTGAGGCGGTAGGATGTCGGCTCAACATTGAGTTGATTCCTAATTGACCCGTCTAAGGCCGTACATGAACGTGGGTCAGTCCCACCTGACCGTTCTATAGCGGCTTAGTAGTCCTTGGCCTCATTTGATGTAGTAAGGAAGATGGCTCAATGAATACTACACAAGAGACAGAATTTGATTATCAAGCGTATATGAGAGAAAGCACCCGAGGGCCAAGCGAAATCAATCGCGGGACCGAGGCGCGTGAAAAACGACGCGAGGCTGTCAAGATTGCACACAAGACGCGGAGTTCAAAACTCTCGCCCTCGAAAGAAGGTGCTGACGATGTCCCAAGAACAACTCGACGACCGCCTGCATCTTCCGATCCTGTCGATAAAAGGGTTTCGGGGGATCAAGGAGCTTTCCATTGAGCGATTGGGCCGCGTGACGCTGTTGGCCGGCAAGAATAGCGTCGGCAAGACGACTGTTTTAGACGCTGTCCAAGTCTATGCGGCGCGGGGTCATCATGAAGTTCTGTCCGAACTACTAGAGAGTCGCCAAGAGGTCTCTGCCGCTACCGCCCAACATAGAGGCGAAATAAATGTAGCCGATTTTTCTACTCTATTCCACGGACGGGATGTGTCGAGACTTGCCTGTATATCGATAGGTCCAAAAAGCGGTACGGACCAACTCAGAATCCAATGACCGCGTCCTCGAAAAGTATGATGAAGCAGCACCCGAGTTTGAATTGCTGCGCAAAATGCTCAAAGCGCGAAAACGCGCTGACTTGGCTTCTTGTTGATTGCGAACGGTGAAGAGAAGGAGACATCTTATGGACAAGGACTATGTGAAGGAGGTCATTGAGGGATTGGGTGGTGCTAAAGCCTTGATAGATGAGATGGATGAGTATCATCAAATAGTCGCTCGCATGAGAAAGGAGCGTCCTAACCTAGTGGAGCGTCACCCCGACAAGTGGGTGGCAATGGGGAAGGAGGGAGTTCTAGCCGTAGGTGACTCCATGGATGAGGTGCTCAAGGAGGTTGAGGGCCAAGGGCTACACGGGACGGACGTAGTGATCGAGTTCTTGGATACGGACCCTCCCCTGCTAATCCTATGATTTTGCCCCACCACTAGTCGCACGGCGACCTCGTTCGCGCCCTGTCGCAAGCGACCCCTTCTTAGAGGCCGTAGGATGTCGGCTCAATATTGAGTTAATCCCTGATTGAGCCGTGAAAAGGAAAACAGAATGACGCAGGAAGAAGCCTGGTACTTCCGCCACAACGGCTTCCACCGAGTAGCTCGGCCCCTCCCGAGAAAGTTGGTGGCTCGCCTGAACGCGGTCACGGACGAACAAATCGCAACCCTAGCGGAGCCCGTCGTGTGGGAAACCAGCACCACCTCGCGCACGCCCGAGGATGTGCGTCGCCTGTCGAAAATCCTAGCGCGCGATCCAGTGTACCTCGAAGCAGCAACCCACCCGACCGTACTCAATGCCCTCGCAGGCATACTCGGCGACAACATCGAACTGCTGACCAACAAGCACAACCACATCATGGTGCGGCCGCCTAGCTCGGCCCCAGTGCCGTGGCACTCCGGCGAGGAGTTGTACGAGCCGACCTTGATCACGGCGCTCATCTATTTAGAGGAATCGACCATTGACAACGGCTGTGTGCATCTCGTCCCGGGCAGTCACTTGCGGCCTTTTGCAAAGCCGCGCCGGCCCAGAAGCGACTTCCGGCGCAATCCGCTATACCGGCGCTCGCTACCCGTGCCCATGCCAGCGGGTGGCGTGCTGCTGTTCAACGACTGCTGCTTCCACGGAGCCGACGTCAACCGCAGCAATGGCTCGCGGCGCAGCATGACCCTCGGCTATCGCGCGCATGACTCGCACGACGTGTTGAAGGACGATCCAGAAAAGATCCTCGTACGCGGCGAGCGGGCCTACACCGGCCATCCCCATCCGTTCCCCAACCCGAAGAAAGGCAAGAAAACGTGACTCCTTGGGAAAAAAACATCCAGCAAGCGAGAGCCGTGGCGCTCGAAATCTTGCAACCGTCCGCATCGCAATTAGAGCACGGGTTGGCCTTGCACCGCGACGCCGTTGTGTGTGAGTCGTACAGCCTCGGGCTGATAGCGCCGATCGACGGCGAGGCCATGGCGCAGGCCGTGGAGGCGCGGGCCTCGGAAGTCGAGCTACAGTACCTGTCGGAGCAGATGCGAATGACGCGCTGGGCCTACGACGACGAGCTAAAGGCCGAGTACTTGGGGGCTTGGGAGGCGTCCGGGGTGACGTGCGCCTTTCAAAACGCCGGCGAAGAGGGCAACAACCCCATGCGCATGTTGGGGCGACTGGCGCACTATACGCATCTGACGGATCGCATGCGCGACCACGTGGCACGCGCCGCCTTCCCCTCCGACATCGTCGCCGCAAAAGCCGCTGGACGCCACTGCATCTATCAGACGTGTAACGGCGTACCCCTCCCCGGAGAGCAGGCCACGGTCGAGCAGGAGCTGCGTTTCATCAGCCAGTTCTTCGAGCTTGGCTGCCGCATGATGCACCTGACCTACAACCGCCGCAACCCGATTGGCGACGGCTGTGCCGAGCCAGCCAACGCCGGTCTAAGCGACTTTGGCCGTGCTGTGATCGCCGAGATGAATAAGGTCGGCGTAATTGCCGACGTGGCCCACTCCGGCTGGCAGACCAGCCTAGACGCGGCCGAGGTGTCGCAAAAGCCAATCGTCGCCAGCCATTCGGCCTGCGCGGCCCTGAACCACCACCATCGCTGCAAGCCGGACGAAGTGATGCGGGCAATCGCCGACAAGGGCGGGACCGTGGGCATTACCAATGTGCCGGCCTTTGTCGGCGGCAGCGGCTGCATCGACGCCATGCTCGACCACATCGATCACGCGGTGCAGGCCGTCGGCGTCGATCACGTGACGATTGGCACGGATCGACCTTACATTAGCTGCCGCGCCCAACAGGAAAGCGCCAAAGTGCCAGCGCGACCGGGCAGCCGCCCGCGCTGGGAGGCACTGTGGGAGGTCAACGACCCCGTGCAACGCTCCGAGTGGCGTCAAGAGCGCATGTTCCAGAGCACGGCATGGACGAACTTCCCGCTGTTCACGGTCGGCATGGTGCAGCGCGGTTATGCCGACGACGACATCCGCAAAATCCTCGGCGGCAACATCCTCAGAGTTGCCCGGGAAGTGTTGGGAGAGTAGGATAGCCGCCATCTAATCCCAATAAAACGCGTGCGATTTCCCATGAACGACATCCCCATGCAAATCGACCCCAACGCCATCGATGTCCAACCTGATCTAGTCTCGTCCAGCGAGGTACTGGCTTCGGGCCAACGGGTTGACTTCCGCCCCTTGCGCACCGATCAAACCGCTGAGTTAGGCGCGTACTTCACCGGCTTGTCGCAAGCCATCCGCCGGGTGTACGGGCCGCACCCGTTTGACCAAGAGACGGCCGATGGGTTTTGCGCCGCATTGGACAGCGCCCATACGCTGCGCATGCTGGCTTGGGTCGAGGAGAAAATTGTGGCGTATTTCGTCGTCGAACTGGGCGTGCGGGCCGGGGATCGCCGACGTTACGATGCATTGGGCTTGGCCTTGCACGACGAGACCGATTGCACCTTAGCTCCTTCCGTGGCCGACGCGTACCAAAGCCAAGGGCTGGGCAGTTTGATGATGCAGCATCTGCTCGGGCTATTGCCACGGCTGGGGCGGCAGCGCATGCTGCTGTGGGGCGGGGTGCGCGCGGACAACCCCCGCGCCGTCCACTTCTACACCAAATTCGGTTTTCGGCGCGTAGGCGATTTCGAGGCCGGGGGCACCAACAATTACGACATGATCGCAGACTTGTAATAAGAGGAGAAGCAATGGCGACGCTACAACTGAAAGTGCAGTACTTCCAAGACAGCACGCCCACGTCAGTGCCCTGCCGCGAGGAAAATTTCGTCGTGCGGGAACTGGACTTTGCCCTACCAGTCGAGCAGACGGCGCTGGTGCTGATCGACCTGTGGAACGTGCATCACATCGATAGCTGGATCGAGCGCGCCGAGGCGGTGACCAAGGAAGTGATTGCGCCGCTCATCGGGCGGGCGCGCGAATGCGACCTGACCATCGTCCAAGCACCCAGTCCCGGAGTACTAGACAATTTCCCGGATAAGTACGAGGTGTACCAAGGCTGCACTCCCGAACCTGAACCGGGACCGCCACCGAGTTGGCCGTCGGCTGAGTTCCGCGACCGCCAGGGGGCGTATGCCTGCTTCCGTGGGCCGCGCAACCAAGAGCCGGGCATTGATCTTTATTGGCAGAGCCTAACCGGGCAACTCGATCTTTCGCCCCATATCGCCGTGGAGGCAGGGGATTTTGTCGTGGGCACGGGCCAGCAACTGCACGACTTGTGCCAAGAGCGCGGCATTCTGCACTTGCTTTTCGCCGGCTTTGCGACCAACTGGTGTATATTGGGTCGCGACTACGGCATCCGCGCCATGCGCGGGCGGGGCTATAATACCATTTTGGTGCGGGACGCCACAGACGGAGTGGAATTTCCCGATACACTAGAGGCGCGGTGGGCCACGGAATTGGCCGTGCGCGAAGTCGAGCAAGTACATGGCTTTTCCACTTCGACAGCCGATTTCTACGCCGCCTGCGCCGCCTTAGACTCACAGGAGAGTAACGCACTATGAATGAACCAGTCGTCTATCTCAACGATGGCTTCGTCCCCGCTTCCCAAGCCCACATCAATATCTACGATTTGGGGATCGTACTGGGGGCCACCCTGACCGAAATGACCCGCACGTTCAAGCACGAACCATTCCGCTTGGAAGAGCACGTGCGGCGGCTTTTGCGGTCGTGCAAATACGCTGGCATCAAGCTGGCATTGGACCACGAGGGATTGGTCAAATGCACGCGTGACTTGATCGAGACCAATAGCAAGCTGATCGGTCCCGAGCAGGATTTGGGCGTCGTCCACTTTGTAACGCCGGGGGAAAACCAGATTTACGCTGGCAGCGCGGGGAAATCGGTGCGCCTGACGCCCACGTTGTGCATCCACTCCTTTCCGCTGCCCTTTGCCGTATGGCGGCCCTATTTTGAGCAGGGCGTTCACGCGGTCACCCCCTCCATCCGCCACATCCCCCCCCAATGCGTTGACCCCAAGACCAAAAACCGCTCGCGCTTGCACTATTGGCTGGCCGACAAGCAATCGCAGGCGGTCGATCCCGCCGCCACCTCGCTGCTGCTCGATTTGGACGGCAACCTCACCGAGTGTTCAGGGGCCAACTTCGTCGTGGTAGAGAACGATACGATCTTTACGCCTACCAGTCGCAATATCCTAGAAGGGGTGAGTTTGGTAACGCTGCGGGAATTGGCACCCGAGTTGGGGCTAGGCTGGATCGAGAAGAATTTGCAGCCCTACGACGCGGTCAATGCCGACGAGGCTTGGTTGACCAGCACGCCCTATTGTCTAGCTCCGTGTACGCGCATCAACAATACGCCCATTGGCGACGGAAAGCCCGGCCCTCTGTTCGGACGGGTGATGGAGGCGTGGAGCCAGCGGGTGGGGATGGATATTCTGGAGCAAATAAAAAACGCAGACTGAGCGATGGCGCGATGGGATCAGTCCCACTCGACCTTCCGGTAGCGCTTCAGCAATTGCTGGCCTTTTTCGGAGAGCGACTCGTAGGAAGCCTGCGGCATCTCGATGTTTTGCGCGATGGCGAACCAGTCGCGGCAGTAGCAGACGACGAGCTCGGGGCGCGGGTCTGGGGTGCGGTTGGGCGTGCCTCGGTGGAGGGTGCGCACGTCCTGGACCCACATTGATCCCTTTTTGAGATTGAGGCGATGGGCCGAGGGGAAGTGGCCTTTGAGGAGGATTTCGTCGTAACGCCCTTCGAGTTCCGGGTCAGCTATGTATTGGGTCGAGGGAAGCACTTCAAAGCTGCCGTTTTCCTCCGAAGTCTCGACCAAGGGGAACTTGACGCCTACTACCGGGACGGTTTCGAGGCCGACGTGGGGGATCTCGCGGGCGATGCCGGTGTCGCGGTGCCAGTGTTGGAAGGCGCTCTCTGCGCAGGGGGTATTGGAGTGGTAGCAGGTGATGACGTAGCCGTCGGGACGCCAGAAGCGGTCGAGGAATTCTAAGATGACGGGGTGTTCGTAGATCTCCGGATCGGCGAAAGGTTCGACCCACGGAATAGTCAGGGTGTAGCGGTTGGTCGTCTGCAAGCGTCCCTGGCCGATGCGTGGGTCGCCGAGTTCGACGTTGGAAACTTCTGTTTCGCGCTCCTGAATGTGTGCCAGCAGCGGCAGGAATGCCTCGCGAATCCGGTCGATTTTTTCCCCGGGGATCATGTCCTCAAAGACGGCGTAGCCATTGATCTTGAATTCGGCGAGCTTGAGGTCGAAATCTACATCGGCGCAGGTGAGGGTCATGGCGATCTCCGTTTGTCTCGGTCTTAGTCCCCGGTATTTCCCTTGAGACAGTCCAGCAGTTGCGTCCCCCGGTCCATCAGCAGGTCGAGGTCCGACTTAAAGGTGAGGGCTTGGAAGCCTGCGGCTTTTTTGGCCGCGAAGTCCTCGGGGGAATACGTGTTGCAGCAGGGTTTTTTGCCGGCCGCAAGGCTTGTGGCGACAATCCGCTCCATCGCCGCCTGATAGTCGGGGTGCTGTTCGTAGCTAGCGCGATGGCGCGACAAGCCTATCGACAGCGCCAGATCAACCGGCCCGACAAAACAACCATCGACGCCGGGCAGGGCCATGATTTCTTCGGCTTGCTCAACGGCGTCAATGTGTTCCATTTGCACCAGCAGCAAGGTCTCGTCGTTGGCCTTTTCAAAGTAGTCGTCGCCGTAGTGGAGATAGTGGTCGCCGCCCAGCGAGCGCACCCCGGTGGGCGGATATTTGGCGGCGCGGGCAACAGCTTGGGCCTCGGCGAGCGAGTTGACCATGGGCACTACTACTCCGCCCGCTCCTACATCGAGGGCTTTTTCTACCTCGCCGGGATTGCCGATGGAGGTGCGGATCAGGGGGCGGGCACCGGTTGGGCGAGCGGCGTAAATGCACTCATAGGCGGTCTCCCAAGTCATCGCACCGTGTTGGAGGTCGAGGACGATCCAGTCCCAACCCATCAGCCCCAAGTAGCGGGAAATCGCCGGTTGGGGAATGGTTTGCCAGATGCCTACATCCATCGCCTAGAGGCCGATCTGCTCGGCGGGCGCGCCGGGCATTCCCGGATGCGAGCCGCCAGCGTTCTTAGAGAGATTGCCGCCGTCTAGCGGCAGCATCACACCAGTGATCCAAGCCGAGGCGTCTGAGGCGAGGAAAATCGCCGCGCCCTTGATGTCGTTGGAGTCGCCGAGACGGCCCATGGGGAGGCCGCGCAAATAGGTTTCGCCCAGCCCGGGGTCCGCGGCGATGCGCTCCTTTAGGTCCTCGTTCATTAGCTGGGCGCAGACAATGGCGTTGACGCGCACCCCCTTGGCGGCCCACTCCGTGCTCAACTCGCGGGTCATCTGCGCGGCCGCACCCATGCCCATGCTGTACGAGAGGTGACTGCGACCGAGGGCGTTGATGCCGGCGATCGACACGAGGTTGATGATGCTGCCGCCGTTGTCCGAGGCCATCATGCGCCGACCGGCCTCTTGGCAGCAGACCAAGCGGCCGACGACGAGGTTTTGCAGGGTGAATTCGACCTCCTCGGGCGTCAGGTCGAGCGGGGTGTTGCGCCGCGCATTGCCGGCTACATTGCCGACGATGTCGATGCGACCGTATTTTGCGTCTATTAATTCAAACATGGTGCGGATTTGATTGGGTTTCGACATATCGCACACCGCTGGGAGAACGCGGCGGCCCAAGGCACCCAGTTCTCGGGCCGTCGTGGCCAGACCGTCGGCGTTGATATCGGCCAAAACGAGGTCGGCCCCTGCTTCGGCAAAGCCAGTGGCCATAGCTTTGCCTAGGCCGCTGGCCGCACCAGAGACTAAGGCGACGCGGTTGGATAGGTCGAAGAGCGGATGGGACATGACAGCCTCCTGATTTTATTGGGCTTCAGAACATAGGGGCGCGGCTAGCAGCGGCCAAGCCCTGCCGCGCTTGCGGCGATTCGTTCGCCCGCTCTATATTTGCTGCCGCAAATTGAACCTACCGGGGCCGACATGACCACTGCCATAGACGGCTGGATACGCCAGTCGCAAGAGAAAATTTTAAGCGGCGCGAGCGTCACCTTACAGGATTTAGACGCGCTGCGCGACCTGCAGAACGGCGAGCAGCAGCACCTCCTCTACATCTGGGCCGAACAAGACCGCATCGACTCGGGCGTCATCGCGTGGAACTACTTTGGCCCCTTCGACAGCGAGTTCCGCTTCGACCCCAAAAACGAATGTCCGTATGCCAGCGCGGCTGCGGCCATGGCCGATGGGTGGCGGGTGGTGTCTTTTCCGGGCGTGGAATACCCACTGGAAAATGCCCACAATCAACTCGGTTTTGAGTTTATCTTAGAGCGCTATTTCCAGCCCGGCGAGGGGTTGGATTTTACGCCGCACGGCCAGCGTCAATAAACGGAGGGGCCATGGAAGCCAACTGGAAAGAACTCAAAAAAGAATTCTTCGACACCGGCTACGTCGTCCTCGACGGCTGGATCGAGCCTGAGTTGGTAGAGCGGACCAAGCAGGACGCTCATCAATCCGGGGGCATCGACATCTTCGAGTGCGAGAGCGTCGGCGATTTGCTCTGCCACGCCAAGGTCGTCGAATTCATCGCCTTCCTACTGGAGACGCCGGAGGTGGCCATCAGCCCCTTCCGCTTTTGGAACCACCTTACGCAAGGCGGGCAAAGCGATGGCGGCGGCTGGCACGTGGACGACACCTATATGGCCGACCGGCCGCTGACCGAGATCTTGTGCATGTACTACCCGCAGGACGTGGAGGAAGACATGGGGCCGACCATGCTGTTGCCCGGCAGCCACCGGCGGCTCTACACGCCGCCGCAGACCGCTAAGCTGGGCTGGATCCGCGGGCAGCAGAAAGTAGTCGTCAAGGCCGGTGCCCTCGCCGTGACCTTTCCCTCGATTCTCCACGCTCGCGCCGCGCATTTGTCCGCCAAGCCGCGCTCCATGATCAAATACGGCTACGAGGCGGCCGATCCCCAATACGGCTACTACCTGACCGAGCAAGCCTATCGCAATTTTCGCCGCACCGAATTGGGCCGCTCGCTGACGGAACTCGCCGAGATCAAGGACAAAGACGACGCGCTGTGGAATTCCTACTGGAAATCGCATCCGAGCTATACTTTTCAAGACTTCAAGCACCAAATCGGCGTGGTCGGGCGACGGCTGCGCAAGCACCTCGATCACGAACAGACTAGCTAACGAGGAGGAGAGATTCGATGGTACACAAAATTCACAAGATCGCGGTCGTAACCGACGATGTCGAAGGAGCGGTAGAGTTCTACACGCAGAAACTAGGGCTGACCGTGGTGGAGCGGTTTCACAACGACGACGATGACGACTATGTCTTCCTCGACGCCGGCGGTATCCTGCTGGAGCTCATGCCGCAGAAGACCGAGGGGCATCCTCCGGGCTTCCACCACATCTCTTTCGAGGTCGATAGCGTGGAAGACAGCGCGCAGGAATTGAAGGATAAGGGCGTCACCATCACCAAAGAGCCTTTTGACGTCGGTGGAGGGACCGGCATCACCTTGGGGTTTTTTGAGGGGCCGAACCAACTGCACCTGCAACTCTTCCACCGCGAGAAATGAGGCCGTCATGCGCATAGCCAGAGCCGACCGTGCGGATATGCAGGAACTGAGCGACGTCCACGGCGGCGCCGGGACGATCCTCTTCAACCGCCTGTGGGAACGCGGTGATTTCGCGACGTCTTTCGCCTTCGTCCACTGTGCGATCCTCCTACCCGGCAGCGGGATTGGCTACCACCGCCACGACGACAGCGAGGAGATTTTCATCGCCGTTGACAACGCCTCGCAGTTCACCCACAACGGGCGTACGGCCGTCGTCGAGGGCGGGGCCGCAGTGCCGCTGCGCTCGGGCGAGATCCACGCCATCTACAACCACACCGACCGCGAGACCCGCTGGTTTAACGTCCACTGCGTGGTTCCCGGAGGCGAGCCCAAATCGACCGACTTGGGCGACGACCGGGTCGGTGCTGAATTGGAATCCACCGACCGCCTGCCGGTGGGGCGGCTGGACCGCGGTGCGCTAAAATATGGCCAAGCGCACGGCGGCAAGGGCGAAGTCGGCGGCCGGCTCATCTGGGGGCCGGAGGATTTCCGTAGCAATTTCTACTGTTTAGCCCACTGTCTGTTGCCGCCGGACACCTCGCTCGGCTACCACCGCCACGAAGGCGTCGAGGAGGTCTATATCATCATCGAAGGTAGCGGGCGGATGACGGTAGATGATGAGACGCAGGAGGTCGCGCAGTGGGATGCGATTCCCAGTCGGCTGGGGGGCAGCCACGGCCTCTACAACCACACGCAAGAAAATCTCGAATTACTGGTCGTCGCCGTCTGCGCCGAGAAGGGGCAGTTCGACTCAACGGACCTCGGCGACGATCTAAGCCAACGCTAACAGAAAGGACTAGTCCCATGGCATCCGTAAAAATCACCTTTATCGGCCACGCTTCTTTCCGCTTCGAGTCCGACAAGGGCTCAGTCACTTACTTCGACGCCTGGCTCGACGACAATCCCACCGCCAAGATGAAGCTCAGTCAGGTCAGAAAAGCCGATATCGTCATCGCCACCCACGGCCACAGCGACCACATCGGCGACTCGTACGAGATCTGCAAGCGCACCAAGGCCAAGTTCGTCGGCAACTACGAGCTTTGCTCGGTCGCCGAGGCCGTGCATGGGCTCAAGATGGGCTCGCGGGCGCTGTCGCTGAATCCCGGCGGTGAAACCAAGGTCAAAGACGCCACGATCACCATGGTGCAGGCCCATCACTCTCAGTCGCTATCGCCACACGTCATCGGCGGCGAGCTACCGGAGGGGCTGCTCTTCCACCCTGACAGCGCGGTCAACGGGTTTATCGTTGCCTACGACAACGGCATCTCCATCTACGACACCTCCGACACCTGCCTGTTCAGCGATATGCAGCTCATCGGCCAGATGTACGGACCGCAGGTCGCGATTATGCCAGTGGGCGGGCAGTACACCATGGGGATCCGCGAGGCCGCGCGGGCGGCGAGCCTGATCCGCCCCGACATCGTCATTCCCTGCCACTACGGGCCGATTATGAATCAGCCAGCCGACATCGGTGCGTTGAGCGAAGCGGTACAATTCCTCTCGCCGAATACGAAAGTGGTAGAGATGCAGCCGGGGCAGACGCTGACCTATACGGCGAGTACCTATCGAGTCGGGGGCCGCAAGTAGCATCGACTTTCAGGCTAGGAACCTACGAGCAAAGGTGTTGCCCAGTTGATCGACACCAAGAGACCGCAATGACATCTGCAAACATGCTGAGAGCCGTCCACTATCAGGACGTGGATCCCGGAACTCAGTGGATCAAGGACGCCGCCGTCGCCATCAATTCCGACGGACCACTCGATGCAGACCGCACCCTCACGCCGAACGTGGTCAAAATGGACGGCGGATACCGCATGTACTATCACGGCCTCGGGCCGGAGCGTCCTAACGCGGCTTCAAAGGGGTACATCCTCAGTGCCTTCTCCACCGATGCCGAGCACTGGGAGAAGGAGCCGGGCGTCAGAATGGATGCGGGCGGAGAGGGTGCCGAGCACTACATCTGGAGCCCGGACGTCATTCCGCTAGCGGACGGCCGCTACCGCATGTACTACGAGGGGAAGACCGAGACAGGAGACGGCCAAGTCAAAGCCACAATTGTCAGTGCTATTTCCGCCGACGGTCTGGTCTGGGAACAAGAACCGGGCCTGCGTCTAGCCGGAGCAAGCGTCTCCTATCTGGCACCTCGCTGTCTTCACCTCGACCCGGCCGCCGAGCAGGGCGGCCCCCGCTTTCGCCTCTATGCCAGTGCCTATCCCTATCCAGATGTTGCTGGCAACAAAAAGATCGTCAGCGCCGTATCAGAAGATGGTCTAGTGTTCGAATTGGATCCCGGCGTTCGCATACCCCAAGACCGGGACCTCGAATCCTATGCCGTCTATGCCCCGGAGGTCTTGCGCCTAGGCGCGGGCGGCTTCCGCATGTACTACGCAGGCTGGACATCGGCTCCAGAGGTCCCCCGTGGATCAAAGTATCACGGCAGAATCTTCAGCGCATTTTCCGCGGACGGTCTGCAGTGGGTCAAGGACCCGGGAATCTGCATTGACAATGGAGGACCATGGGACGCAGCCAAGGCATCAGAGCCGTGTGTGATTGACCTTGCCGACGGACGCTTCCGCATGTTCTACGAAGCCTGCGATCTCGACGGACGCTGGCGCATTGCCAGCGCGACTTCGGTTGCATCTACTGCGCCGTAAGAACCCTGCAACGATCACCCATAGCCAAAGGAGTACCACCATGCCGGGCACTGAAGCCCCTATCGGACCCAACGATGCGATTAAAGTCACCAATATCGAGACGTTCGTTCTCAAAAATTCCTGGGTCTTCGTCAAGATCTCGACGGACGCGGGCATCACCGGTTGGGGCGAGATGCTCAAAGACGACGCCAGGGCCTGTGCCGCCGGCGCGCTCGAAGTCGCCGACTACTTAGTGGGCAAGGACCCCCGCCCAGTCACTCACCACTGGCAGGCCATCCATCGCGGTGCCTTCTATCGCGGCGGCCCAATCAAAACCGCCATCTCCTCCGGCATTGACATGGCCCTTTGGGACATCACCGGCAAATGCTATGGCGTGCCCGTGTACAAGCTGCTCGGCGGCCCCACGCGCGAGCGGATTCGGGTTTACGGCGAGGTGAGCGAGAAGACTGGCGTCAACGCCATGAAGGTGGGGCCGGGCACGTCGCGCTCTCCCTTCAAATACATTGAGGGCCAAAAATTCGTCGATGAGATCGTCGAGCGCTTCAAGGCGCTGCGCGAACAACACGGCTCCGGCGTCGATATCGCCGTTGACTTTCACGGCGCAGTGCAACCCCCTACTGCCCTGCTGCTCGTCACGGCGCTCGAACCGTATCATCCTTGGTTCTACGAGGAAATTGTCCAAGCCCTCAACATCGATGTCATGGCCGAAATCGCCGCAAAGACCCACATCCCCATTGCCACCGGCGAGCGCATTTTTACCAAGTGGGGGTTCAAGGAAATTCTTGAAAAGCGCGCCGCCCACATCCTCCAGCCGGATGTTTGCTATGCCGGCGGCATCACCGAATTGAAGATCATCGCCGGCATGGCCGAGGCTTACTACTCGCCGCTGGCTCCGCACAACCCCCAAGGCCCCTGTTCACTTGCCGCGAGCCTGCAGGTCGCCGCTGCCATTCCCAACTTCCTCATCCAAGAGCGCGGCGACAACGAATACGCAGACCTACTCGCCAAACCCTTGCCACCAGTCGCCAACGGCCACCGACCTCTGCCCCCGGATCCCGGCCTCGGCATCACCATTGACGAAGAAAAGCTCATGGCCCAAGTCGGCGAACCAAGTCCTTATCGAACTCAACTCGACCCTGATGACGGGTCGGTCGTGGACTGGTAGGACGAAAGAGGAAAGTCGCACTAACCTGAGAAATACATAAGGAGAACTACAATGGAGCTCCACGAACTCGTCCTTGAGATGAAGCAGCTTGAACGGCGGCTCACGCTCTACGAAGAAAAGTACGGCATTCTCAGCCAAGATTTTTACAACATCTTAACAGAGGGAAAGCTATCGCACTACGACGATTTTGACGAAACTCGAACGGATTTCAGCCGGTGGAAAGGCATTTACGAAACTTGGCAACGCCGCAAGACAGCCTATAACGAACAAATCCAACAAAGCGATCCAGTCGACGCATTGCGTGTACAACCTGCTTATTGATATGGCGAGGGAAGTCTTGGAGAGTCTTGCTTATGAGACTGCTGCTCGATGAGTCAGTGCCAACGCAGCTAAGAAGCTCTTTTCTAAATTGCGCCGCTTAGCCCAAGAAATCATGAAATACCTTTTTTCGATCTTCCAGATCGTTCTCATCGTCCTGCTCATCCTCTTGGTGTCAACTTTTGTTGTCGTCATGTCCTCTGAAAATCCCGAGTGGATTTTCAACCTTTTAGGAATAGCCGAAAACGGGGAATCAAAAAACGAGGCTTTGAAATTTCTGGGCATCGGCATGGGCGGCATCTTGATAGCTCTGCAAGCCCTGATGTCCTATAAACGCGCCAAGGCGATGGAGGATACCGCACAAGCGCAGGCTGATGCTGTACTGAAAACCGAGCAGGGGCAGCAGCAGGAGCGATTTAGAAACGCTATCGAGCATCTCGGGCACGAAAAGGACTCTGTGCGCCTAGGCGGTGCCTACGAACTCTTCCATCTGGCGCAAGACACCGAAGAGTTGCGTCAGACAGTGCTGGATATTCTCTGCGCTCATATCCGCCATACGACGGGCGAATACGAGTATCAGAAAAAGCATAAGGTCCCGGAAAACGTGGACCCGGACCCGGAGGAAGCCGTGTCAGAACCCTCGGAAGAAGTCCAGAGTCTGTTGAATCTGTTGTTTGTTCAAGATCATGATGTTTTCAAAGGACTAAGCGCCGACTTGAGGGGAAGCTGGATGATGGGAGCCGATCTCAGGATAGCACGTCTAGAAAGCGCTGTCTTAGTCGGAGTGGATCTACAAAAGGCGAATCTCACGAGAGCGAACCTACAGGGGGCGAATCTCGATGGGGCTCAATTGCAAGGGGCAAACCTCGAGGGGGCAAATCTGCAAAGGGCAAACGTCACATGGACTCATCTTGAAAGGACGAAGCTAAAGGGAGCGAACCTGCAAGGGGCGAACCTCACAAGAGCGAGCCTACAAGGGGCGAACCTCACAAGAGCGAGCCTGCAAGGGGCGAACCTCACAAGAGCGAGCCTACAAGGGGTGGACCTAAAGGGAGCGAACTTGCAGGGGGTGGACCTAAAGGGAGCAAACTTGCAAGGGGCGAACCTGCAAAGGGCGAAGCTACAAGGAGTCGTGCTTTGGGCGGCAGAACTGCAAGGGGTGGATCTCATGGAGGCTCAACTACAAGCGGCTAATCTTTGGGCAGCGAAACTGCAAGAGGCAAATCTCACGGAGACTCAACTGCAAGGAGTTATTAGCAAAAAGAACTGTTTAACTTCATTTGAAAAACGCATTAGAACTCAAACTGGCAAAGAAAGCGACCTGAGCGGAATTACCTTTGAGGGCGAATTGAGGCAAGATACTCTGGATTGCATTGCCGAGGATTATCAGGGTCTCCTCACTGAAGAAACAAGGAAATTACTAGAAAAACTGACACGGCACCTCGACAAACCGAAAAGTAATAAACTGCCGAAAAATAGCGGTGCCATAACTGGCACCTATACCAGAGAAGACGCCGAAAAATGGATCACCGAATACAAAGAAGCCATGTCATCCGTCCCCAAAGAGGACACAGACTAATGCCCACTCTCTACTAGCTAAAGAGACAAAGACATTACCGCCGCCTCATCAGTCCCCTATCGTTTCCTCGAAAACCTTTGCGTATGTTGGATACAGCGGCGAGCCGGTGGTCACTCCGCCTCAGCCGCTTCAAGAATCTCAGCGACATCAAATTCTGCACCGTCAATGGTTATCGTCCCAGTAGCATGAAGGCCGTCGACCCCAATCGAAAGCTCCATATCAATCACCAGTTCTGCTTCCTGTGATCCAGAAAAAATAACTGTCCCGATCAACGGAATGGGCGTCTGATCTATTCCGACGTTCAAGGTACCATTGATTACCAACACGCCATCGGGCGAATAATTCTGCAACGTCCAGTCGTTGCCGGCGATCTCCACCAAGCCACCGCCCTCCCCCGGCACCGACGTCGTACCAGGGATTAGCGCGGCGAAGAAAATATTCAGAAAACTGGAGAACAGCGTGTTGGTCAGGGTTATGATCTCAGGCGCTAGCTGGCTCGACATATTACCCGTTCCAGTGCCACCATCCGCTGCTCCCGACAGGTCCAAGGCGAGGCCGTGTGGATTCCTCAGCCTGATGACGAGGTCTTCGACGTTAGAACCGTCTAAGTTGGCACGCTGGATTTTATCCCCTGACTCGTCTGTCCAATACATCTTGCCCCCGTCCACATCCAAGGCGAGACCGTATGGCCTCCCCAATCCAATGACGAGGTCTTCGACGTTAGAACCGTCTAAGTTGGCACGCTGGATTTTATCCCCTGACTCGTCTGTCCAATACATCTTGCCTCCGTCCACATCCAAGGCAAGACCGTATGACCCTCTCGATCCAGTGACGAGGTCTTCGACGTTAGAACCGTCTAAGTTGGCACGCTGGATTTTATCCTCCCACCAGACCGTCCAGTACATCTTGCCCCCGCCCATATCTAAGGCGAGACCGAATGATGGCTGCAATCCGGTGACGAGGTCTTCGACGTTGGAACCATCCACGTTAGCGCGTCGGATTCCGTCTCTCAACCATCCTGTCCAGTACATCTTGCCCCCGTCCACATCCAAGGCGAGACCGTATGGATCGAGTGCGGTGACGAGGTCTTCGACGTTGGAACCGTCTAAGTTGGCACGCTGGATTTTATTTCCCCACCTGTCCGTCCAGTACATCTTGCCCCCGCCCATATCTAAGGCGATATCTTCTAGATTGGTCAATCCGGGACCGGTAACGGTGACGAGGGTTTCGACATAGGAACCGTCCACGTTGGCGCGCTGGACTTTATTCGTGGTCACCCAGTATATCTTCGACATCTGCGCCACGGTCACTCGTACCACATCCGAACAGTTGTTATTGGTGTTGCTTTCGCCGGTGACGCTCTGCACACAGGCCCCGTAGTAGTAGGTACCCGCACCTTCCGGAGCTCTCAAAGAAATCGATTTCGCGCTAGTATCCGAGGCAAAAAGAAGGCTCACATCGTCGCTGCCGATTCGCGTGTCGCTTGAAGAGATTGTCGCGTCGGTCGAGCGGTAGTAGTCTAGCGTGGTTGCGTCGGCTGGACCAGCCCCTTGGTTTCGCACCGTCACCTGTAGCGTGAACGGCTGCCCAAACGATAGGGTACTATCACTTATCGCAGGCGACTCGACCACCAAGTCCGAGGGACCCCCGGCAGCTATGTGAAGCGTATAATTTCCTGTGGTCGAAGAACTGTAACCCCGTACTTCGATGTAGTAGGTGCCTGCATCGACGGAAGTAAAGACCAGAAAATTAGACCTCTCTCCACTCTCGTCATCCTCAGCCAAGACAGAGCCAGAGTCATCCCAAATAGAGCCATAGGTATCCGTGCTGCCCGTTGTAGTCGTATAGGCTACCAAGGTGCCCGGACTGCTCATCGTAACGCAGAAGTAATCTGTATCACCTGCCAATAGCGAACCCGCAGTTGAGCTCCCTAAAGCGACCTGAGTCGCCTCAGAAAGAGTGTCACCATGGTCATCGCTTTCGCCAATCCCCGGCGGCAACGCAGGATTAAACGGATCTTCGCTGTACTGAATAAGAATCAAGGCGTCGACTAAATCGACTGTGCCATCTCCGTTTACATCACCGAGAGAAATATCGACATGATTGGGAAGAGTAATAGACGGGGCTTCGCTATACAGCATTACATAGAGCGCATCGAAGAGATCGACTTGGCCATCGTTGTTCACATCCCCCAAAATTCCGCCCGCCGCCCGCTTCATTCGCGGAATGCTACCGTGCTCTTCGATCACAATGTCCGCCTCATCAACCCTCACCCGAAAAGCCGGGTTCACATACGTAACCAACCCTTGACCCGAAACCGTCAACCCATAGACCGGCCCATCCATTCCCACCGAACCCTCGACCGCCGACCGCACCGGCCCCCGACTCGCTGCCCCCACCGCCGAAATCCCCGCCTGCCCATCCACTAGCACCATCCGCCGACTCTCCGTCATCCCGCCCCCACTCAGCCGATAGATGTACACCCCCGCTCCCACAGCCCGCCCCGCCGCATCCGTTCCATCCCATTGCGCCGTGTGCGCCCCCACCGACCGTTCCGCATCCACTAACGTCGCCAGCCGCTGCCCCAAGAGGTTGAACACCTCCAAGCGCACATGCGTGGACACCGGTATCTGATAAGGAATAATGGTCGAAGGATTGAACGGATTGGGATAGTTTTGCCCTAGCGAAAAGCTAGTCGGCAGAGCCGTGCCCTTGTCCGTAGAAAACGCTTGCAAAGATAGCGCGAAATGCCCGGCCTCGTCCGTCGTCGCGCCAACGAACCGACGCAGATCGGTCAGATCAAACAGCCGCACCTGCACACCCACCGCTGGCTGCCCAGACGACAGCCGTACTTGTCCCTCAAGCAGCGGCTCCGCACCGGCGCTGACGCTCAATATCAGCGAGATGAGACCGCCGACAAACAACTGCATACGGTCAATTCCTTTATTAAAAATCTGATATTACGCAGTGCCCCTACTCGTCGTCATCTAACAGGTGCCTAAAGGCTTCGAGGCTGGGCACCTGTATGGCCGCCCGATGCAACTGCTTGAGACGCTGCAAATCCTCAATGCCCCGTATGCGAGCGGCCAACGGTTCCGCCGCGCCGAGCGCAAAGCGAATCTCCAGCACGTCGAGCAGATCTTCAATGGCGCGTTCTCGGCCCCCTCGCTCAATGCCTTGCTCAATGCCTTGCTCAAGCCCTTCCTCGCGAGCTTGTTGGGTCAAGTACTGGGCAAACGATGATTCGCGGATAAGGTCCATGATCCCCTCCTGAGAAAGAATAGCAGCAATGGTTTCGGGCGCGTACACCAACCCGCTGAGCACCGCCAAGCCGCCGATCAAATTGCCCCGCGCCGACTCCGCCAGCGGTAGTGCTTGGACCGCCTGCATACATTGACGCAGCCACGCTTCGGCGGACTGGCCAGGTGCCGGCTGCATCAACGGTGCCAACGCCATCAGCCCCGCCGGCCCCGCTGCCAACACCGGCGGACCGGCCTGTTGGCTCAGCCGGATCACCTTGTACTCTATAAGGATGCGGTGGCCGGGACGATCCTGTAGGTAATACCCCGGATCGCGCCGACCAGCGTCCGGCCGCAGGTAGATAACGCTGGAATACACCGGCAGGCCGTATTGCTCAATGGCTCGCCAGATATACCCGGCCATCCGCTGCGGCATCGGAGGACGGGTGCTGTCGGTGGTTTGAAACTCCGTATGGACGACCACCGCTTCGCCGCCCAAGCGCACCCGCAGCAGACTATCGGGTCGGCGTGCTTGGAAGGCGGTCTGTTCGGTGTCCAGCCATTCTACGACCTCGACGTCGTCGCGGCCAAGCGCGAAGCGGGCGACGTCGGCGGGGTAGTGTTGAATCAAATACTTGGAAACAATATCAAAGTCGGCCATACTCTGAGAATTTTCTACGATAAGCCTAGGAATGTCAAGGCAGCTTTCTATAGCAAAAATGTCCTGACGAAGTGCCGCAAAAATGCCCTTGACAGCATATTAAGCGGAAGGCCATCCTACTTGTGGCCGGTGACAAATCGGGCATCAGCGAAAGGCGTTTCTACAAGCAGCTAATCAAGAAGGCAGACGAACGGTTCGATACGCATCTAGACCGTTTAAAAAAGGATAGGAGGTCAAGATGACATCACTCGCGGAGAGAATGAACAAACTGCCCGAGGCACGTCGGAAGAAGGTGGAGGAGCGGGCCAAGGCACTGATCGCTGAAGAGATGTCCCTACAGGACCTGCGCAAGGCCCGGAAACAGACGCAGGTGCACGTAGCTCAGCAACTCGGGATTAACCAAGAAAATGTATCCCGCATCGAAAAACGCAGCGATCTGCTGCTATCCACGCTCAGCGGCTACGTCGAAGCGATGGGCGGAAAGTTGAGCTTGGTAGTGGAATTTCCCGACCGTCCGCCAATTGCGCTGACCGGCATTGCAGCTTTAGACAAGGAAGCTCCTCCGACAGAGCTATAATCCCTCGTGCCAAGCGGCGCGGAAATTCTCGTCAGATCCTCACCGTCCGCTGCCCCTTCCCAGCCCGCAACACAGCCGTCGCAACCTCCAAGGCGGCGATTCCATCTTCCCCAGTCACTAAGGGCTGTTCGCCATTGGCGAAGCACTTGACCACGTGTTTGTC
Source organism: Candidatus Latescibacterota bacterium (assembly GCA_965219735.1). GTDB lineage: Bacteria > Latescibacterota > UBA2968 > UBA8231 > UBA8231. Next base: position 6,140,925 of record OZ244790.1, on the reverse strand, counting down.
CTGGTCGGCGAACATGTCCTTGAGCGGATAGGAGTACACCCGCTCGCGGCCTTCGCCCATCTTGAGCGTAAAGGCACCGCTTTTTTGCGGGTTGAAACGCGCCGGGGCCTTTTGCGCCGTCATGCCAAATTGCAGGGTGCCGACCGGGCCAATCACGTCGTTGAGGCTCGCCACGGGTGCGCCAGCGGCCACGCCCCACGACCAGATCAAGGAGTGCTGGTCGCCACTGGCGAAGTTGATAATGACACTCGCGGTGTCCGCGCCGACGCTGGTCGGGTCGAATTGCAAGGAAGAAGCCTGCGCCGAAGCGGCCGGGCCGAAAATCTGCAAGGCGAAATCGTAGTTGTGCACAGCGCCGTCCATTAGTGGGCCACCGCCTTTGTTCACATCGCGGAACCACGGGCGGCCCGGGCGGCCCCCCGCAGCAAAGCGCCAGATGACCGGCGAGCCGACAGCACCGGATTGGACAATGTCCTTGAGCTTGCCCCACTGAGTGTCAAAGCGGCGCACAAAACCAATGGTCAGCCGCACGTCGGCTTGGCGGCAAGCATTCGCCATGCGCCGCGCATCAGCCACCTTCAGCGCCATGGGCTTTTCGCAGAACACGTGCTTGCCGGCTTTGGCTGCGGCAATGACCGGGGCGGGGTGCTGGAAGGTGGGAGTGCAGACCCACACCGCGTCGATCTCGGGCAGGTCGAGCAGTGCTCGGAAGTCCGCAAAGTGGTGTTCGGCTCCAAAGTCGCGGGCGAACGCTTCCGCCGCGTCGGCAACGACATCCGCAGCCGCGACAATGCGCGCACCCCGAATCCGGGATAGGCAACTGGCGTGATGGCGGGCAATGCCGCCGCAGCCGATAAAACCGATATTCAGCATGATCTTCTCCTATTGGGACGTAGGTGGTTGCGAGAGCAACAGTAATGTATCTAGCGCGGCCTTTGTCAAGGGACTGCCCGAAATACAAAAGAGGCAACTCATTGTCAAACAAAATGTTACAACGCCTATCAACGCTCGGCTTACCTTGACTTTTCCCTAGCCCAAGTATAGCTTTTCTAATTCTTTTCTCTATGGGAAAGGCAAGCAAAAGGTCGTGCAGACCTCATTTCGCATACTAGTCGCGCTAGCGTCGTTGCTCTTGGCCGCTCCCGCGCTCCGCGCTCAACCCACGATGGCGACGAGCGAGTTGCGCCGAGGCATGAGCGGCTTTGGGCTGACGACTTTCCAAGGCACCAAAATCGACACATTCCAAGTCGAAATTTTGGGGGTGCTAAAAGGAGCCTTGGGGCCGCGCATGGACATGATCCTCGCCCGGCTCTCCGGCGGCCCATTGGCGCACACGGGTCTCATAAGGGGCATGAGCGGCAGCCCGGTGTACATCGACGGGCGGCTCATCGGTGCCATCGCTTATGGCTGGTACTTTTCCAAGGAGCCCATCGGCGGCATCACCCCCATCGCCCACATGCTCGACGTCGCCACGCGCGAACATCCCACACCAAGCCAGTACGGAAAAGTCTTAGACCTAGATGAAGAGACCACCCGCCTGCTCGGCGGCGAGGGCGTTAGCACCCTAGCACCGCTGGGAATGCCCATAGCCGTTGCTGGCTTCAGTCCGAGGGGGCGGCAAGTGCTGCGCGACGCGCTCGACGCGCCGGGCATCCAGCTTTTGGACAGCCCGATAGGGCAGGCGCAGTCCGACCAGAAGGTGTCTATCGCGCCTGGGGCCTCGCTGGCCGTGCAGCTAATCCGCGGCGATTACAGCGCCGCAGGGATTGGCACCCTTACTTGGGTCGGCGACGGGCGTTTCGTCGGCTTTGGGCATCCGATGTTTTTGCTGGGGGCCACCAATCTGCCTGCCACCGGAGCCTATATCCACCAAGTCATTCCCATTCAGACTGCCTCCTTCAAGCTGGGGACGCCGACCGGCACAATGGGGGCAGTGCGCCAAGACCGCCTGCCCGCGATAGCCGGGACGCTGGGTGAAGCGCCGGACATGCTGCCAGTGCGGGTTGCCCTGCGGTCAGCGGCCGGCGATCACGCCTTCCGCTGCGAGGTGCTGCGCCACCCCGAGCTTAGCGCGTCCTTGGTCCGCTCGGTTTTGTTCAACTCTCTCGAAACAACTGAAAAGCTCTTTGGCGACGCCACGCTACGGGTGCGTAGCCACATCGCACTGGCCGATGGCCGCACGGTTGAGCGCGAGCAAGTGTACAGCAGTGGGTTCGCGCCGTTCAGCGCCGTGATAGACGCAGTGCAGCCAGTCGGCGTACTGCTCAACAACCCATTCGCCGGACTGACCTTAGACTCGCTACACTTTGAGTTGGAAGTCGGCGAAACCCTAGCGCAAGCCCGCATCACGGGCCTGCGGCTGTCGCCGCCTGATCCCAAGGCTGGGCAGCAGGTCTCGCTGCAGGCGACGTTGCAACCGTATCGCGCCGCGCCAGTTACAGAGCGCCTAGAGCTAAGTTTGCCCGCGCATCTCGAACCCGGCCCCTTCGTCGTGCGCGTCGGCAGCGGTGTGGCGAGCGCACGTTGGGAAGCAGAGCGCCAGCCCGATGCGTTTGTGCCGCGCAATACCGCCGACGTGCTCGCATTGCTCGAGCGCACGGGTGCAGCCGACGAACTGGTCGTCGAGATCTTTCGCGTGGAGCCGGGCTTTACGGTGAACGGGCGTGAATTGCCCGGGCTGCCGCCCTCGGCGTTGGCCGTGCTGAGCGCGGACCGCTCGGCTGGGCATCTGGGGCCGGTCCAAGGCGAGGTCGTCCTCCGCCGCACCCTAACCACTGACTACGTCCTCTCCGGCGAGCAAAGCCTCGACATGACATTGAGAAAGCCCTGATCTGATGATACTTACAACCCGAACTCTGTTTTCGTTTTTCTTGCTACTATCGGCGGTCAGCGCGACCGAAGCAGGGCGTGCCAAAGCTTGGCAGCAGTACGCGTACGACGACTTCGCCGCAGGCGAGAGCGAAGGCATCTCCATTGCCGCAGACGGCGCGCTGGAACTAGCACCCGCACTTGTCGAGCTAGCTGCGCTAGAGGCCGAGCGCGTCTGGTCCATGGTGCCCAACCCCGAGGGAGGACTCTACGTGGGCACGGGTGACTCGGGCCGGCTCTTTGCCGTTGATGAAGAAGGACAAGCCGAGTTGCTGTTCGATTCGCCCGAACTCGTCCTCCACGCCCTGATCACAGACCCCGATGGGCGGCTCTACGCTGGTTCAGCGCCCGACGGCCTAATCTACGAGATTGACGGCGATGGGCAGGCAAAAACCTTGCTCCAGACCGGCAGCCGCTACGTGTGGGACTTCGCCCTAATCGACGGACAGCTTTACGCGGCCACAGGTGAACCCGGCCGAGTGCTCAAAATCGCCAAAGATGGGTCGCACGAAGTCTTCTTTGCGCCAGAAGATCGCCACGTCATAACTCTGCTCTCCCACAACGACCGCTTGTACGCCGGCACGTCCGACAAGGGCCGTATCTACGAGATTGACGGCGAGGGCCGCGGGCGGCTGCTCTTTGAAAGCGAGCAAGAAGAAATTCACAACCTAGTGGTAGGGGCCAACGGAGAGATTTTCGCCAGCGCGGTTCCCAAGCCGAGCAAGGGCGAAAATTCCAACAAGGTCCCAGCGGCCGTGTACCGCGTCGGAGCAGAGGGAGCAGTCTATCCCATCTGGGAAGACACCGAAGCCAAGCTCGTCAATCTCGCTGCAGCCGACGAGCACCTGCTACTCAGCGCCTCCGACCCAGCGCGGCTTTTGCGCCTCAGCGCCGATGGCCGCCGTGCATTGGTCGTGCAGTTCGAGAGCCTCGTCCCCAGCCACCTCTTGTTCGGTCGAGATGGCGCACTCCACTTGGGCGGGGCACAAAAGGCCGTCGTCTCTATCCTGCCCAAGGAGGGCCGCCGCAAGGGGCACTTTGAATCAGCGGTCGAAGACTTTGCCATCCATGCGCGGTGGGGCGCACTCGAATGGCGCGGCACTCAACCCGCAGACACCCGCATAACCGTGCAGACGCGCACCGGCAACAGCGAGGAGCCAGACAAAACTTGGAGCGCGTGGTCCGAGCCGCTGACCGAGAGCGGCCAAACCATCGCCAGCCCCCCCGCCCGCTTTATCCAGTACCGGGTCGAAATGGAATCCACGCGCGACGAAGCCACGCCCCAACTCAGCTCGATCGAAATCCGCGGCGTCCAAGTCAACCTCAAACCCCGCATCACCGAACTGCAAACCTTTCCCTTCCGGCCACAACAATCCGGCAACGGCGGCCAATCCCAAGGCGCACCTCAAGCTGGCCAAGGGCGGCGCAACAATCGTCCCCCCCAAGCGAAAAGCCTGCGTCTAGTGCGCTGGCACGCCCAAGACCCCAACGAGGACGAGCTAGTGTACGACCTCTATCTCAAGGGCGAGGATCAGCGAGCGTGGAAGTTAATCGAAGAAAACATCGCGCAAACTTCGGTTCTCTGGGACACTGAATCCATGCCCGAAGGCCAGACCCAGCTCAAGCTGGTGGCCTCCGATCGCATGGACAACCCAGCGGCCGAAAGCCTGCGCGACGAGCGCGAAAGCGCGCCCTTTGCCATCGACAACAGCCCGCCAACCGTTGCACTCGACGCGCAGACCAGCGCCGATGGTACAGTCGTCGAAGTGGCGATTAGCGACCGCATCTCAGCGGTGCAAAAAGCCTATTACACCATTGATTACGACAAACAACAGCACCCCATCGCGCCGTTGGACGGCGTCTTTGACAGCCGCAGCGAACAGGCGCGCTTTGTGGTCGAAGGGCTGGCAGCGGGCGAGCACGTCATCGTCGTGCGGGCCCTCGACGCCCTCGACAACATCGGCGTGCGGCAAATCGTCATCCAAGTCAAGTGAACCCGTCCGCGCAATACATGCGCCGCGCCCTGCGGTTAGCGCAGCGAGGGCGCGGTAAGGTCAGCCCCAACCCCATGGTCGGCGCGGTTGTGGTGCGCGGGGACTGCATCGTCGGCGAAGGGGCCCACCTGAAGGTCGGCGGCCCCCATGCCGAAGTCCACGCCCTGCGCCGGGCCGGCGACGAGGCGCAAGGGGCCGATCTCTACGTCACGTTAGAGCCTTGCTCCTTCCACGGCCGCACCCCGCCCTGTACTGAAGCTGTGCTTAGCGCTGGCATTAAAAAACTCTATTGCGCGATGGAAGATCCCGACGAGCGCGTGGCTGGGCGGGGGATCGCCGCGCTGCGCGAAAAGGGCGTCGCCATTGACGTCGGGCTTTGCGCTGAAGAGGCGCAGCGCCTCAATGCAGCTTACATCAAACACCGCACCCAAAACCTGCCCTTGGTCCTGCTCAAGCTGGCGCAGACTCTCGACGGCCGCATTGCGGCGCGCAGCGGCGATTCGCGTTGGATTACCGGCGATCAAGCGCGGCGCCACGTCCATCGCTGGCGCTCTTGGGTCGATGCCGTGGCCGTGGGTGCGGGCACTGTGCGAGCTGACGATCCCCTTTTGACGGTGCGCCACGTGCCCGGGCGCGACCCGCGGCCCATCGTCATAGACGGACGCTTGCGCACCTCGCCCGAAGCCCGCGTCTATCAGCGGTCCGGTGCCGTGCTCGTCACGGCAGAGGACACACCCGCCGACAAGCGCCGAGCTTACGCGGCCAAAGGGGTCGAGGTTTGGACTTTTCCGGCGTCTGCTGGGCGCATCGACTTGCGCCAGCCCCTTGGGCGCATGGCGCAAGAGGGCATGACCAGCGTCCTCATCGAAGGCGGCGGTCAGTTGGCCGCGGCCGCACTCGGCGACCGCGTCGTTGACCAAGTGCTGCTCTACCTCGCACCGAGGCTGATGGGCGAGGGGGTCCCGGCCATTGGCGACTTGGGAGTCGAACGCGCGGCCGAGGCCATTCAGCTCGCGTCCAGCCGCACCCAGCGGCTGGGCCCTGACCTGCTCTACACAGCTGAGGTACAATACACTTGTTCACCGGACTCGTAGAGGAACTCGGGAGCGTGCGCGGCCGCGTGCGCCGAGGCGCGTTCCAGCAGTTGGAAATCGCCGCCGAGCGCGTTCTCACCGGCTTGCAGGTGGGGGACAGCGTCAATATCGACGGGGTTTGCCAGACTGCGGTGGCCATCGGAGAGGGCGGCTTTGCAGTCGAGACAGTCGCCGAAACGCTCTCCCGCACGACCTTGGGCACCCTCGCTATCGGGCAAGCGGTCAATCTAGAGCGCCCCCTCCGCGCCGACCAGCGGCTCGATGGGCACCTCGTCTTGGGACATGTCGATGGCGTCGCCCGCATTCGTCGGCGCACGGAGCGCGATGGGGAGCATCGCTTCGAAATCGAGCCACCGCCCGCGCTCGCCCGCTACATCGCCGCCAAAGGCTCAGTGGCTCTCGACGGCATCAGCCTGACGGTGGCCGAGGTCGGCGGCGATGCCTTTACGATTTCGGTCATTCCGCATACATTTGACAATACGACGCTTAGCCACCGGCGCGCCGGTGATTCTGTCAACCTCGAAGTCGATGTGATTGCCCGTTATGTCGAGCGTTTGCTCGGCGAACAACCCCAGCTCAGCTTCGAGGACTTGCGCGATATGGGATACTGAGCAATGCCCGATTTCAACACTATTGAAGAAGTTGTCGAAGACCTGCAAAACGGCCGCATGGTCGTGCTCGTCGACGAGTGCGAAGCTGTGGGCGAGGGCGTGCTGGTAATGCTCGCTGAGCAAGCCACTGCCACCTCGGTCAATTTCATGACGCGCTGTGCCAGCAGCCCGCCCGTGGTCGCTGCCTCTAGGAAGCACCTTAAAGCCCTCGAACTGCATCTGCAGGTTTCCAAGGCCCACGAGCCGATGGACGCCTCGATCATGGTCTCGGTCAATGCCCGCGCCATTGAGGGCACCGGCGTTTCGGCTCAGGATCGCGCCGAGACGATCCGCAAACTGGCCGACCCCGATAGCACGCCCGAAGACTTCGTCCAGCCCGGGCACGTCACGCCGCTCCAAGCCCAACCGGGCGGGGTGTTGCGCCGCGCCGGCCACACCGAAGCCTCGGTCGATTTGGCGCAGATGGCCGATTGCCAGCCCGTGGCCTTGATCGCCGCCATCTTAGACGAAGCAGGTGCGCTGGCCGACGCGTCCTACCTGCTCAACTTCGCGCGCGAACACGACCTCAAGATCACCACCATCCACGACCTGATTGCCCATCGCCGCCGCACCGAGAAACTGATTCAGCTAGAGGCTCAGTCGCCCATGCCAACCCGCTACGGCGAATTCACGGCCTATGCGTACCGCAGCTTGGTTGACGACAACCCGTACCTCGCCCTCGTGTACGGCGAGGTCGCCGACGGCCGCGACACCTTGGTGCGCATGCACTCGGGTTGTCTGACCGGCGATGCGCTCGGCTCGCTGTTGTGCGACTGCGGTGATCAGCTAGCGCAATCCATGCAACTCATTGCCGCAGAGGGGCGCGGCGTTATAGTCTATATTCAGCACCACGAGGGGCGCGGCATCGGCATTTTGCACAAGCTCAAGGCATACGAACTGCAACAGCAACAGGGCCTCGACACGATTGAGGCCAACCACGCTCTCGGCCACCCCATGGACTCGCGCGACTACGGCATTGGTGCCCAAGTGCTCTACGATCTAGGGTTGCGCCGAGTGCGCTTTTTGACCAACAATCCCAAGAAGCGGGTTGGCTTGGATGCCTATGGCCTGACCGTCGTCGAGCAAGTGCCCATTGAGGCTGCGCCCAACCCGCACAACATCCGCTACCTAACAACCAAGCGCGACAAGATGGGCCACGCCCTCTTGCTCAAGCGCGCAGCCGCCGAGGATGAAAGCCATGCCCAAAGTGCATGAAGGACAACTCGACGCCAGAGGCCGCAAGTTCGGCATTGCGGTCAGCCGCTTCAACGACTTGGTGACCACCCGGCTCCTCGACGGCGCATTGGATTGCATCCAGCGACACGGCGGCGACGGCAGCGACATAGAGATTGCCTGGGTTCCCGGTGCTTTTGAGTTGCCCATTGCCGCCAAGAAGCTAGCTGGCACAGGTCGCTTTGACGTGGTCATTTGCTTGGGAGCTATCGTCCGCAGCGACACGCCCCATTTCGACTACGTGGCCGCCGAGTCGGCCAAGGGCATTGCCCGCGTCGGCCTCGACAGCGGCACCCCGGTGATCTTTGGCGTCATCACCGCCGACACGGTCGAGCAGGCCGTGCAGCGGGCGGGCGTCAAGGCCGGCAATCGCGGCTGGGACGCCGCCCTCAACGCGGTTGAAATGGCCAGCTTGATGGCCGAGTTAGGATGAGCGGCGCGGACGATTTTTTCGGCGATGGGACTTCTGCCGATGAGGCACCTCCCAACAATCGCCACGGTGCTCGCCAGGTGGCCTTGCAGGCCCTGTACTGGGAGCAGAGCGCGGCGACCGACTCACTCGGCGCTTTGGATCAACTCTGTGCGCGCTTTGGCCTCGCGCCAGAGGTTCAATCCTTTGCAGCCGAACTCTTGCAGCGCGCAGCCGAGCATGCGGCCGAATTGGACGAACTGGCCGCGGCCCGGGTCCAGCACTGGCGCTGGGAGCGCATCGCCCGCATCGATCGCTTAATTTTGCGCTTGGCCTTGGCCGAAATGCTCTTTATTGAGGAAATTCCAGTCCGGGTCTCCATTTTTGAAGCTGTCGAACTAGCCAAGTCCTACAGCACCGACAAGTCCTATGCTTTCGTCAATGGCGTCCTCGACGGCATCGTGCGCCAGAAGGGACTCAGCATCTGATGTTGAACATGTGTAGCGGCCCGCAACGCAGTGCTCGGCGTCAGTCCACACACATGTGGCCCTAGTTTTAAGAGGATTTAGTATGCTCAATTCGCTCGTAAAAAATCTCTTTGGCTCGCAGGCTACGCGCCAATTCAAGCGCACTCAGCCACAAGTGAGCCAGATCAGTCAGCTAGCGGCTTCGTACCAAGCCCTGAGCGACGCCCAACTCCAAGCAAAAACCGCGACCTTCCGCCAAGACCTACAGACGCGCAACGCAGACAGCCGCCAGCAGCTCGAAGCAATCGAAGAGCGTCTGCGCGGCGATCTAGAACCTGGAGAGCGCGAGCAGCTCAACGACCAGTACGGAGAGCTGGACAAAACCATCCGCGACGTGGAAGCGGCCTTCCTCGAAGAAATCATGCCCGAAGCCTTCGCCATGGTCGTCGAGATTTGCCGCCGACTCTTGGGCCGCACGTGGGAGCGCGCTGGCGAGTCCGTGGAGTGGGACATGGTGCCCTACGACGTGCAGATTTTCGGCGGAATCTCGCTGCACCAAGGCAAGATCGCCGAAATGGCTACCGGCGAGGGCAAGACCCTAGTGGCGACGATGCCCCTCTTCCTCAACGCCATACCCCAGCGCGGGGTCCACCTCGTCACCCACAACGAATACCTCGCCCGGCGCGACGCCATGTGGATGGGGCCGATATACAATTTCTTGGGGATGTCCGTGGGCATCATCCAAGACGTGTTTCAGACCGGTGCCGAAGCATATATACTCCAAGCGCCCGAGGGCGTGCCCGAGGAATTCCGCTGGGAGCGCACCGATCACAGGGCCGCGTACAAGGCCGATATTGTGTACGCAAATCACAGCCAAGTCGGCTTTGACTACCTCCGCGACAACATGGCCGTGCGGCTCGAAGACCTGATGCAGCGCGAATTCAACTACGCCATCGTCGACGAAGCCGACTCAATCCTCATCGACGAGGCGCGAACCCCACTCATCCTCTCTGGGGCCGTTCCCGATTCCACCAATCAATACAAACAGATGCGTCCCCTCGTGGAGCGGCTGATGAGGGCCCAGACCAACTTGGTCAATAAGATCGTCGCCGGAGCCGGGCAGGCGAGCAAGGAAACGGGCGAATACGACTACGACACTGGGATTGCCCTGCTCAAGGCCACCCGCGGCGCTCCCACCAATCGCCGGTTGGCCAAAATTCTGCAAGAGGAAGGCGTCAAGCGACTAATCAACCGGATTGAGGCCGACTACATGCGCGACAAGCGCCTCAACGAGATTGACGAGGATCTCTACTTCGTCGTCGATGAGAAGGGCAACACCATCGACCTAACCGACAAGGGGCGCGACCTGCTCTCACCCAATGAGCAGGCCCTCTTCGTGCTGCCCGACATCAGCATCGAGGTCGATGCGATCCGCAGCGACCCGGACCTGAGCGCCGAGGACAAGGCCCGCAAGGAGGAGGAGGCGCACCGCGAGTACGCCGAGAAAAGCCAAGCGGTACACAACATCAACCAACTGATGAAAGCCTATACCCTCTTCGAGAAGGATGTGCAGTACCTTGTCTCCGAAGACGGGCGGGTGGTCATCGTCGATGAAGCCACGGGCCGACCGCAGCCCGGCCGGCGCTTTGCCGACGGCTTACACCAAGCGCTAGAGGCCAAAGAGGGGGTGAAGCTCCAAGAAGAAACCCGCACCGTAGCCACCATCACGGTCCAGAACCTCTTCCGCATGTACCACAAGCTATCCGGCATGACCGGCACGGCCGAGACCGAGTCCAGCGAGCTGTGGGAGATCTACAAGCTCGACGTGGCCGTCATCCCCACCAACCGCCCGATCCGCCGCTTTGACCAAGAGGACCAGATATTCCGCACCAAGCGCGAGAAGTACAACGCGATCATCGAGGAGATCAACCGCTTACATCAACTCGGCCTGCCGGTGCTAGTCGGCACCATCTCAGTCGAGGTCTCTGAGTTGCTCAGCCGGATGCTCAGTCGGCGCGGCATTAAACATCAGCTACTCAACGCCCGCCACCACGACAAAGAGGCGCAAATCGTCGCCGAAGCCGGCCAAGTCGGCGCAGTTACGATCGCCACCAACATGGCCGGGCGCGGCACGGACATTAAACTGGCACCCAAGGTCGTCCACCTCGACCGCCAGACCGTCGAGTCCGACCTCACCCTCGACGACAAGCTGCCAGCCGGCCAAGGCTTGCGCCAGCACCTGCAAGAAAACCCCAGTGGCCTACAAGTCATTGGCACCGAGCGCCACGAAGCTCGGCGCATCGATCGCCAGCTACGCGGCCGTTCGGGACGCCAAGGAGACCCTGGTTCCTCGCGCTTTTACCTATCTCTCGAGGACGACCTGATGCGGCTCTTCGGTTCGGAGCGCATCGCCGCGGTCATGGATAAGCTCGGGGCCGAAGACGGCGAGGTCATCGAGGCTGGCATGGTTACGCGGTCGATTGAGCGAGCGCAAAAAAAGGTCGAGGCCCGCAACTTCGAGATGCGCAAGCACGTGCTCGACTACGACGACGTCATGAACCAGCAGCGCCAAGTCATCTACAATCGCCGCCACGACCTGCTAGAACAAGAGAGCGCACGCGAGCAAGTCGCGGACATGATCGAAGAGAGCGTCGATGGCATCTTGGCCTCGTACGTCGATGCAGACGACCTAGCAGTTGAGTGGGATTGGGAGGGCCTGCAGACCGAGTTTAGCAGCACCTTCTTTTTGGGCTTTTCCATCCCCGAAGAGGAGCGCTCTTACGCCAGCGTCGAGGGTCTGCGCGAGCAGCTACTCACCACCGTGCGCGAAGCCTATCAGCGCCGCATCGACGTAGTCGGCGAAGAGGTCTTTCGCGAAGTCGAGAAGGGCATCGCCCTGCACACCATCGACACTTGCTGGCAGGAACACCTCCACGAAATCGACGAACTCAGGGACGGGATCGGCTTTGTCGGCGTCGGCGGGAAAAACCCCCTCATAGAATACAAGCGGGGGGCCTACGACATGTTTGAGAGCCTGATCGGCCGCATTGCCCAAGAGACGCTGCGCAACCTCTTCCAGTTGCGCATTGACATCAGGCCCGATGCTCTGGAGCCGGAGCGCCAGCCAGGGCGCATCAACGCGGTTCACCAAGACGCCACCAACATGGGCTTTCGCGGCATCGAGCCAGCCCCGACGGGCGTCCCCGGCCAGCCCGCGCAACTGCGCGGCTCGGGCGGCGGCAGCAGCGAGGGTCAAGCCGTCGCGCGCCAGCCCGTCGTCCGCGACCAGCCCAAGGTCGGGCGCAACGCCCCCTGCCCCTGCGGCAGCGGCAAGAAGTTCAAAAAGTGCTGCGGGGTCAGTGCCTAAGCTCGGGGAACGACATGACCTTCTGGGAAGTACTCTGTCTGGTGTTGTACAGCATCATCATCGCCGTTCTCGGCGTTTACGGCTTCCACCGCTACCAGCTATTGCGCCTGTTCTATCGACATCACCCAACCCCAGTCCCCCCGCCCAACCGCTTTGCCGAACTGCCCTTCGTCACGATCCAACTCCCGCTCTATAACGAATATCACGTAGTCGAGCGCCTGCTAGAGGCCGTGGGTCAGATCGACTATCCCCGCGACCGGCTGCAAATCCAAGTTCTCGACGATTCGCAGGACGAAACCCGCGACAAGGCGCGGGAAGGAGTTGCGCGGCTGGCGGCCCAAGGGCTGGATATCGAGTACCGCGGCCGCACCAATCGCCACGGCTTTAAGGCCGGAGCGTTGGCCGCCGGGCTAGAGCGCGCCCGGGGTGAATTCGTGTTGGTCCTCGACGCCGATTTTGTGCCCCTCCCCGACATCCTCCAGCGAGCTATTCACTACTTTACCGACGATTCCATCGGCATGGTGCAGATGCGCTGGGGGCATCTCAACCGCTCGTACTCGCTGCTGACGCGCATCCAGTCGATCTTTCTCGACGGTCACTTCGTCGTCGAGCACACGGCCCGCAACCGCTCGGGTCGCTTCTTCAACTTCAACGGCACCGGAGGGATCTGGCGCAAAAAGGCCATCTACGACGCCGGTGGCTGGCAGCACGACACGCTCACCGAAGACCTCGACTTGAGCTACCGCGCCCAGCTCGCGGGCTGGCAGTTTCTCTATCTGCCCGAAATTGAAGTGCCCGGCGAGATCCCCGTCGAGATCAATGCTTTCAAGTCGCAACAGCACCGCTGGACCAAGGGCGCGGTGCAGACGGCGAAGAAAGTGCTGCCGCGGATCTGGCGCTCGGCACTACCAGCCAAGATCAAGGTCGAGGCCACCTTCCATCTAACGGCCAACCTCTGCTACATCATGATGTTCTTGATGGCCCTACTGACTATTCCGGTGCTCTCCATTCGCTCGCAACTCGGCTGGGAGCGGTTCTTTATCATCGACCTACCGCTGTTTTCTTTTGCCACCATGGCCATTTCTGGGTTCTACATTACCTCCCAGCGCGTGCTCTATCCGGATTGGCGGCGACAAATCAAGTATTTGCCCCTGCTGATGGCCATAGGCATGAGCCTCTGCATCAACAATACCCGAGCGGTAATCGAAGGCTTCGTCGGATACCAAACCGATTTCCACCGGACCCCTAAATACGGGCTTACCGGACGCCGCAACCAAGGCCAGCAGCGCAAGTACCTAAGCCGCTGGCCTCTGCTGTCTTTGGGCGAACTGGGCATGGCACTCTACTTCGTCGTCGCCCTCTACCACGCCTACGCGACCGGCCTCTACTTGGGAATGCCCTTCCTGCTGCTGTTCCACACCGGCTTTCTCTACACCGGTTTGCTCTCCAGCAGTCAGCGCTGGTTGCACCGGGTGTCCTAAACGCAAAAAGCCCCCGGCCGCATAAAGAGCCGGGGGCTTTTCTCGCGCTGATATTACCGTCAGCTAGAGGGCCATATGAGGGGATAGGGATCGGTGAGCTTCCGCTGCAACCACAAGATGTCGACGACTTTGTAATGCCGGACGGTCAGCCTCTCGATGTGGCGTACTCCGATATCGACGTTGCTCTTTTCGCGTCGCAGCTCTCGGCCTTGGTCTCCAGACAGTGGAATCGCTTCCGCTACCTTCGCGACATAGAGATTGTGGGCCAAGCGCAATTCTTTATAGTCCAGATCGTCTGGCACGAGCCCTTGCAACTCTGCGACGTAGTCGTTGATGAGTCGCCGCGCCTTGGCCAAGTCCTGCTCAGAAATCTCAGAGAGCGGTTTTCTCAAATGCTCAATGGTCTCGACAATCTGCCTGTTTTTGCCGTCTAGTTTCTGCATCTGCTGGACGTATTCGATCAGGATCTGTCTCTCCGCCTCCTCGCTACCGCAGGCGACCAGACCTACCGCCAGCGCCAACACAGCCAGTTTCCTCGACATATAGACCTCCCTGTAGGGGTGAGATTGTCTGTTTCGTCGGCCTCAAAATACGCCGCAGAGAGGGGAAAATCAAGCACTCTCTCCGCTGGACCCTATTGACGGGGCTTACGTGCCCCCATAATATCAACTTTTTCGCATCCCAAGCTCTCACTTAAGGACATCTATTCCATGATAACTCGCGAACAGATCCAATCCCAGCTCGACAACTGCCTGCTGGAGGCCAAATTCCCCCAGTGGGAGTCGCGCTATAAGCGCGGCAAGGTGCGCGATATGTACTTGCTCGAAAACCATCGCGTGCTGATCACTACCGATCGCCAGAGCGCGTTTGACCACGTGCTCGGCACCATTCCCCTCAAGGGCCAAGTGCTCAACCGCATCGCCCAGTACTGGTTTGAGCAGACCCAAGACATCGCCCCCAATCAAATCATTTCAGTGCCCGACGCCAACGTCACCGTCGCCCGCGAGTTGGACATCCTGCCCGTCGAGGTGGTGGTGCGCAAATATATGACGGGCAGTTCGGACACCGCTATCTGGACCCATTACAACAGCGGCGTGCGCCACTATTGCGGCCACACCTTGCCCGACGGCATGGTCAAAAACCAACCCTTCGACGAGGCGATTATCACGCCGACGACCAAGGACGAAGTCCACGATGAGCTGATTTCGCGCGACGAGATTATCGCCCAAGGCTTGGTGCCAGAAGACACCTGGGCCCAAGTCGAAGAGATCGCCCTCGCGCTCTTTGCCCGCGGCGAAGAGCTAGCGACCAAGCAAGGGTTAATCCTCGTCGATACTAAATACGAAATGGGGCTAGATGCGGACGGGCGCATCACGCTTGCCGACGAAATCCACACGCCCGACTCGTCGCGCTTCTGGATCAGCGACACCTACGCGGAGCGCCATGCCCGCGGCGAGGAGCCCGAAAGCCTCGACAAGGAGTTTCTGCGCCTCTGGCTTCGCGACAAGGGCATTTCCGACGACAATATCCCCGAACTCGACGACGAGATCCGCATCCAAGTTGCCGAGCGCTATATCGACCTTTTCCAACGAGTTACAGGCGCAGACTTCGACGCCGAACTCGGCGCAACGCCCGTCTTGCAGCGCATTGAGGAGCGGATTGCGGAATACCTCAACTAATTAGAGAGCTATGGTCAAAAACTTGCTCCGCGCCTTTTTGGTCTTCCGCTTGGAGTTTCACCAGCCCACCCTCAATTTTGAGACCATGTTGAGCTATTGGCGGCGCACACCCATCGTCCAGTACGTGATTGAAGACGAGGGCGAGCAGCGCAGCACCGCGCTCAAGCGCAAGCTCGACGAGGTCTATCCCTTCTAATGCTGCATCGCCAGCTCAGAAACGCCTTGGAGGAAATTTTCGGCACATCTTTTGTCGCCGAGGCACTCGCCAACGCGCCGATTGCCCAAGTTGTCCTCTACGAGCGGCGCGAGGATTTCAAAGAGGCCGTCCTCGGCTTCCAGCGAATCAACTTTCGCGACGAACACACCGCGTATGCCGCGGGCATGGAGCGCGAGTTGGGCATCGCCCTGATCTGCGCCCTCCTCGACAACGACACGCGCGAGCTGGTTTCCGAGCTCGGTCTCAATTACCTATGAGCAAGCTGCTCGCCTTTGACCTAGGGGCTGAGAGTGGCCGCGCCATCGTCGGGCATTTCGACGGCGAGCGCCTAGCGCTAGAAGAACTGCACCGCTTTGCAAACGGTCCGGTGCAAGTCTTCGACCGTCTCTACTGGGACCCTTTGCGCCTTTTCGCCGAGATGAAACAGGGGCTCGGCCTCTTTGCCAGTACACACGGCAAGGCCCTCGATGCCATTGGCGTCGATACCTGGGGAGTAGATTTCGCCCTCCTCGGGCCTGGGGACGTGCTCTTGGACAATCCGCGCAACTACCGCGACCCGCGCACCGACGGCATGTTAGAGGAAGCCTTTGCACGGGTGCCGCGCGAGAAAATTTTTGCGCAGACAGGCGTGCAGTTTTTGAAGCTCAACACCTTGTATCAACTGCTTTCGCTGCGCGACTCGCCTTTGCTGGAATGGGCGCAGACCTTCTTGATGATGGCCGACCTTTTCAACTTTTATTTTACCGGCACCAAGACCTGCGAATTTTCCAACGCCACTACCACCCAATTTTACGATCCGCGCCAAGGCACTTGGTCGGTCGAGCTCCTAGAAGGATTGGGGCTGCCGACCCATTTTCTGCCCCAGATCGTCCAGCCCGGCACCCGCCTAGGCTCGCTCCTACCTTCTATTGCTGCTGAAACAGGGCTTGGCTCGGTCCCGGTCATCGCCCCAGCTACCCACGATACGGGCGCGGCCGTGGCCGCCGTACCCGCCGAAGTCCGCGACTACGCCTATATCAGCTCGGGAACTTGGTCGCTGATGGGCGTCGAGCTCGACCAACCGCTCATCAACAATCAGGCATTCCAGTACAATTTCACCAACGAAGGGGGCGTCGGGCCGACCTACCGCTTCCTCAAAAACATCATGGGCCTGTGGCTAATACAGGAGTGCCGGCGCGCGTGGCAGCGCGAGGGACGCGCCTTTTCCTACGACGAGCTGACAGCCATGGCCCAAAGCGCAGCGCCCTTTACCGCTTTCGTCGATCCAGACGCCGAGTGCTTTCTCGCGCCGGGCGACATGCCCGCCAGAATCCGCGCCTATTGCCAAGCAACGGGCCAAGTCATTCCCGCCGACGAGGGGCAAGTCGCGCGCGTGGCCCTCGAAAGCCTAGCGTTTAAGTGCCGCTACGTACTCGACGCGCTAGAGACCATTCTCGGCCGCCGCCTCGAGTGCATCCACATCGTCGGCGGTGGGATCCAAAACCGCCTGCTCTGCCAGTTTACCGCCTCAGCTACTGGTCGCCCGGTCGTCGCTGGACCGCTCGAAGCCACGGCTATCGGCAATTTAATGCTCCAGCTCATCGGCCTAGGCCAGATGAACTCGCTGGCCGAAATCCGCCAAGTCGTGCGCCACTCCTTTGCGCCCGTTGTGTACGAGCCGGAACAAGCCGCTGCTTGGGATACGGCCTACGACCGCTTCCGCCCGCTACTCTCCCCGGCCTGATCCCGGTCTGGAACCGCGTTCTTTCCCAGTCGTCCTACTTAAGAACCGTCATTTTCTCTTTTCGTCATTTGGGCTTCTTATGGGAAAAAGCAGCCTCAATTCGCTAGATCTATCCGAGTCCTACTGGCGCGACATTCAGCACTTTCAGCCGCTGAGCCGCCAACGAGAGATCGAGCTGGTACACAGAGCGCGCGCCGGCGACGAGCAGGCCATGCACCAAATGGTCGAAGCCAACTTGCGCTTTGTCGTCCGCATCGCCCGGGGGTACCACGGGCGCGGGCTTTCCTTTATGGAGCTTATTTCCGAGGGCAACCTCGGGCTGATGGAAGCCGTCCAACGCTTCGACGAAACTCGTGGCTTTAAGTTCATCACCTATGCGGTGTGGTGGATTCGCCAAGCTATTCTTCGAGCCTTAGCCGAACACGGCAAAATTGCCCGCCCGCCGCTGAGCCGGGTCAATGACCTGCAAAAGGTCGAGCGCTGGACGAGTATCCTCGCCCAAAAACTGGGACGCGATCCCACCCCGGAGGAAATCGCCAACAGTGCCAAATTATCGCTGGAGCGGACGCACAATGCCCTTTACATGGCCCAACCCGATATCTCTATGGACGTGCCAACCCTGCCCGATGAACGGGAGCCACTAATGGCCACTTTTGCGGCTCGCACCCCCGATCCGGCCGATTGCTATGAGCGCACCGCGCTTGCTCATACCTTGCATGCGTGCCTCGACGTACTCGACCGGCGCGAGCGCCTAGTCGTCCGCGCCTATTTCGGCCTCGACGACCAAGACCCCCAGACTCTGGAGCAAATCGGCGTTCAATTGGGCCTCACGCGCGAGCGAGTGCGCCAACTCAGGGACCAAGCCCTCGATAAAATGCGAATCCACGCTGGCGAGCTACTACTCGAGCTTTCCAACAGTCCCATGTAGCAAAACGCGCGCGGCGCGAGGCGGAGGCATAGGGCTTGATTGAGCACGGCAAAAGGCTTTCTTTTTTATTTATACTTTGAATAGTATTCTCACAGGATGGAAATACCTTATGTCTTACAATTTAGCCGATCTC
Organism: Candidatus Latescibacterota bacterium; assembly: GCA_965219735.1. Lineage (GTDB taxonomy): Bacteria > Latescibacterota > UBA2968 > UBA8231 > UBA8231. Next base: position 6,122,682 of record OZ244790.1, on the reverse strand, counting down.
CACACCCATTCTCTGTGCTCCGACGGATTGCGGACGCCGACTGAAGCGGTCGAAGAGGCCTGCGAAGCGGGCTTGCAAGCGCTGAGTTTGACCGATCACGATACGGTCCAAGGCGTCCCCGAGGCCACGGCAGCCGGCGAGCGTATGCACATGGAAGTAGTACCCGGCACCGAACTGAGCGCCCACATCCGGGACCGCGAAGTACACATTCTCGCCTACTGCATCGACTACCGAGATGACCAGCTCGGCACGACCCTCGCCAAGTCTTTTCAAGCCCGCCACCAGCGGGGGATCGCGATCGTCAAAGCGCTCAACAGCATGGGGCTGACCGTCAGTCTCGACGACGTGCTCTCCCAAGCTAACGGCAGCCCCCTCGGGCGGCCGCACATCGCCGCGGCCATGGTGGAAAACGGCCTAGTAGCCGACAAGGACGAAGCCTTCAGCCGCTACATCGGCGATCGCGGGCCGGCCTTTCAACCTAAGCCCTACGCCGCAGCCCAAGACCTCATCGCCCTCATTCACCGCACGGGCGGCGTGGCCGTCCTCGCCCATCCCAGCATCAGTCTCCCCGAGTCTATCATCGAGCAGCTAGTCACCTACGGGCTCGATGGCATTGAGGTCTTCCACCCGTCCCACCAGCCAGCGCAAATGGAATACTACGACCAGCTCGCCGACCGCTACGGCCTAATCAAGTCTGGAGGGTCCGATAGCCACGGCGACAGCGAGGGCACCCGCATCGGCGACTACGGAGTCGGCTACGAAGTAATTGAGGCCATGCGCGAGCGGGCCGCTACCTATGCTTGAGTGGCCCATCCCTAGCCGCAGTAAAAATGCTCGCTTGATGACCTATTTCTCTTTTCGCCAGGCCGTCCTCATCCCTTTCTCGCTGCTCGTCCTCGCGCTGCATCTATCGCCCGGCCATGCGCTCCAGCCCCAGCGCTTCCACCAAGCAGCCGAGCCTATTCGCGGACTCTTCGGCACGTCAATAGGCGACATTGTCTGGAGCGGACGCTACCTATGGGTCGGCACCGAAAGTGGAGTGGCGCGCCTCGATCCGGCGCTAAGTAACGGCCTCAACTCCACGGACTGGGTCACCTTTACCGAACTCAACGGCCTCGGCCGCGGCGCGATCAGCGCCCTCGACGCAGTCGGCGACACCGTGTGGGTCGCGACCTTGGTCGATTCGGTCACCACCGGACAAGGCGTGAACCAAGCGGGCACGGGGTTGAGTTTTTCCCACGACGGCGGCGACTCCTGGCACCACATTCCCAATGAGTTCATTTTCGACCCCACCAAAGCCGGTTTTGAGCGCAGCCCCGGAACGACCATCCTCAATGCTTGTTTTGACATCTCCATCGATGGGGAGGCCGTGTACGCCGCCTTTTTCGCTGGCTCCACCGTGCGTTCGCTCGACCAAGGCCGCACTTGGGAACCCTTCTTGCCCGGCGGCGCAGACGAGATCGTCTTCTTCGCCGAGGAAACGGCGGCCGACAGCTTGCGAATGGTGGCTGATAGCCTCGCTAGCGAGAACGCCGATCCAGACGACATCGCCCAGTTGCGCACTGACGCCGACAGCTTGGCTAGCCAATCATTCCTGCACCGCACTTTTGCGGTTATCGCTTACGGGGATACGGTGTGGATTGGCACTTCCAGCGGGATCGCCTTCACCTTTGACGGAGGCCAGCATTGGCAAAATGCCAAAGTGCGCCTCGGCGCAGAGGGCACGCCCCTCCTAGGCCATCCGGCTGGCAACTGGGTCGTCGCCCTCGAACGCCAAGTACTGCCCGACGGCACCACGGCCATTTGGGCGGGAACCAATACGACCTCCTCGGTCGGCCAAACCCAAGCCATCAGCGTCAGCCGCGACCTCGGCCAGACCTGGAGCCACACTGGGCCGACTTTTGCCTGGGATTTTGCTTTTACCCCCAATTTTGTTTGGGCCGGCACCGACCTAGGGCTGCTAGCCAGCCCAGACCCAACGCTGCCGACCGACTCAGAACGCGTCTGGGACACCATAGCAGTCGTCGATGGACAGCCCCTAACCGGCACCTTCGTCGGGCTTGCAGGAGTGGGCGATGTGCTCTGGGCCGGGGCCGAGCACGGCCTTGGGCGCTCCGAGGATGAGGGGAACACTTGGCGCGTCATCCGCGACCTGATCCGCACGCGCACGCTTGACGAAGGTACTTTCGTCAGCGCTGGAGGTGTGCCCGACAGCACGGCCCTCGCGTACGCAGCGCCCAACCCTTTCGCCCCCTCGCGCGAAACAACGACCATCGTCTTTAGCTTGTCACAGGATGCAGAGGTCTCTGTTGCGATTTACGACTTCGCCAGCGGCCTAGTCCGCGACCTTGCGACGGACGCGGCCTTTGCCGGTGGCATCGATCACCGCATCCTTTGGGATGGCCTCGACCAAGACGGCCAACTAGTAGCTAACGGGACGTACTTTTACCGCATTGCCCTAAACACCGGTCAACAGGCCTTTGGCAGAGTGGTGGTGCTCGATTGAAAACGCTCTTCGCGCTATTGCTCGCCGCCTCCGCTGCGCACGGGGCCGATTTTGCCGCCGCCTTTCTCAGAACAGGGCTGGGTGCCCGCGGCCTAGGACTGGGAGCCTTTGTCGCCGCGGCCGACGATGCGTCATCCCCCTACTGGAATCCAGCCGGCCTTGCTCGCCTGCAGGGCAAAACCCTAGAGACCTCCATTCAGTCGCTATCGCTGGGGCGACGGCAAGGTAGTGCCGCTATCGCGTTCAACGTTCGCGGAGACGTGGGCTTTGGCTTCGCCTGGTCGCATGCTACAGTCGGTGGGATCAAGGGCCGCACGGCTAGTGGCCAGTACACCGGGGCTATCGAGGACCGAGCGAACGCTTTTATCTTCGGAATAGGTAGCTCTCTTGGGTCGCGCTTCGCGGTTGGTTTAGCCGTTAAAGCCCTCAAGCAGAGCATCGACCTGCCCTTAGTTCCCAAGGCCACGGCCAACGGCAGCGGCCTCGATTTAGGAATTCAGTTCCGCGCGGCCGAGCATACCTGGCTCGGCGCCAGCATATCCAATCTCAACGCCGACCTCTCCTGGAAGGTGCGTCGCGCCGACCAGCAGTCGAATACCACTGAGAATGCTCTGCCGCGCACGCTCGTCTTTGGCGCGTCACAGCGGTTTCTGGACGCCCTGCTGTTGGCCGCCGAATTCCGCGCTGACGGAGAACAGAGCGTCAACCTCGGCGCCGAATGGCAGCCAAATGCCCTGCTCGCAATACGCAGCGGTCTGCACCGCCTCGGCACCGCAGACGGAGGCCAACTCTCGGCCGGACTGACCTTACGGCCGATGCACCGCGAGACCTTGCAATTCCAATACGCGTACTTAACCGATCCCCTCGGCGCTGGGGGGCGCACGACCGTGGGCCTGGCGCTGGCGTTCTGAGAAGCGATGGCTCTCCTATTGCTCGCACTTTTGACGCTGCCAGCAGCCCTTAGTGCCGCTGGTCTGCCCGCGCTACGCCAAGGTGGCGGGGCCCGCGCTGCGGCCTTGGCCAGCGCGGAGACTGCCCTATTTGCCTCTCAAGCCCTCAACCCAGCGGCTCGGCAATCGCGTGGGCGCAATATCGCCTTTAACCACCAAGCCTCCGTCCAGAATATCCGCCAGAACCACCTGCACCTGACGCAGACCCGCGACCGTGGTACTTGGGGGCTTTCCGCCCAACTGTTGCACGACGACAACCTAGAGCGCCGTATCGGCCCCTCAACTGAGCCGCTGGGGCACTTCGGCGTGTACGAGGGAGCGGTCGACCTGAGCTACGCCCGCCAGATGGAGCGGACGCGCCTCGGTTTGCAGCTAAAATTCATCCGCCAGTCCATTTTTACTCAAAACGCCAGCGGCCTAGCCGCCGACCTCGGGCTGGTGTACGATGTTGCGGCCCGCTTGCGCTTGGGGGCCACGGTGCGCAACTTGGGCCGCATGAACCGCCTCGACCAACGGGAGACTGACCTGCCCTTAGAAGCTCGTTTCGGCGCCGCCTATACCGGACGTGCAGACATGCTCGTGGCCGTCGAAGTGCAGAAAGCCCGCGACGACGATCTCACGCTGCATCTGGGCGGCGAGTACCGGGCCAGCGAGCACTTGCGCCTGCGCGCGGGTTACCAGACCACTGAAAACCACAGCCTCTCGGCCGGGCTAGGGCTAGTGGCCAAGCACTGGGTCATCGACTACGCCTATGTGCCTTTTGCCTCGGGCTTGGGCGATGCGCACTGGCTCAGCCTCCAGCTAGAAAGCGCAACCCCTTGAACTTCTGGCGCAAAACAGTGTCGCCGGTGGTGCCGCCAACCCCATCAATCCCGACCGCGCTCCCGGCCCAGCACGCCAACCCCTCGCGCTTATGGGTCCACATGCTGCTGTTTTTATGTACCATTGCTTCGACTGCGATCGCCGGTGCTATGCAGCAAGGAGTTGACCCACTGACCAGCATCGCGGCCTTGGTTCACCTCGTCGAGGGTCTCCCTTTTGCCGCGACTTTGCTCTTTATTCTCACAGTCCACGAATTCGGCCATTACTTTGCTGCGCGCCGCTGGGGAGTCAGGGCCTCGCTGCCTTACTTTCTCCCCCTGCCCTATGTTTCCTTTCTCGGTACTTTGGGCGCGGTCATCAAAATTCGCTCTCCCATCCCCAACAAGTGCGCCCTTCTCGACATTGGCGCCGCCGGCCCCCTAGCGGGCTTTGTCGTCGCCCTCGCGGCCTGCTTTGCCGGGCTCTCGCGCTCGGCCGTGGTCTCGGCCGATTACTTTCACGCTTCCCCCATCGAATTGGGGGCACCCTTGCTCTTTTCCGGCATCGCCGCTCTCGTCTTGCCCGCCATTGGGCCGGACCAAATAATTCTCTTAGACCCGGTGGCTTTTGCCGGTTGGGTCGGGCTGTTTATTACGGCTTTCAACCTCTTTCCCATTGGCCAACTCGACGGCGGCCATATCGCGTACGCGCTCTTTGGTCATCGCCACCGACAGATCGCCCGCACGGCTTACGTGGCTTTGTTGGTCTTGGGAATTTACGGGGTTCTATCGCTTTTGTGGGAGTGGCCCCGAGGATGGCCGGGGTGGCTCGCACTGGCCTTTTTTCTCGCGCTCTTTGGCAAGGATCACCCAGCTCCCTACGACCCCTTTATCTCGCTGGGCCGCGGCCGGTGCTTCATCGGCTACCTCTGCCTACTGGTCTTCGTCCTCTGCTTCGCTCCCGTGCCTTTTGTCACCTACTGAGCTGCGCCATGCTCTCGTTTCTACCATTTCTGCTCGCAGCGCTGTTAACTGGCTGTGCCCTAGGCGACACCGAACAAGTGGATTGTCGCTGTGCGCCCGACACAAGTATCGATCTTTTTCCCCATTGCGCCGACGCGGTCGAGGAGCGCCCCGACCCTAAGACCCCGCTATCGACCCAGCTTCCCGACTGCCCCAGCGGCCAACAACTCTTCCTGCGCGAACGCACAAAACCCGTGTCTGTGCTGGGCAATCTCGAATCTATCTTCCAAGCCCAACCCGAGTTCCGCAGTCCCCAACAGTACATGGAACAGTTCACCGAGGACTTTGTCTTCACCCCCGACCCCGACGATGTGCAGCTATACCCAGAGGTCTACAACGTTGATCGCGATACCGTCTGGGGGGCGGCTGAGGAGCGCAACTTCGCCCGCCTCATTCTCTCACCGGAGCGGATCCATAGCGCGCGCTTTGTGCGCTGGTTCAATTCGTCCAAAGACGAGCGCAGACTCTCCGACGACCAACTGCGCGAGACCTTCTTTTTTCCCTACGAAGCCGAGTTCATCGAGATAATCAGCTCGGCCGGGGGAGATTCCGAGGAACCGGAGTTCGACACAATCGGCATTAAAGGCTTTGTGGAAATCGACTTAGTAACGCCAACGCTGGAAAATCCCGTGTGGTCGATCGCGGCGTGGCGCGATCGGCGCGATCGCGCGTCGGCGAAGTTTTCTTGGGGGGAGTTGCGGGCGCTCTTTTCGCAGTGACTTTTTGATAATTGCCCCTCTGATTTGTATCTTAAAGGATAGTTTTTGCACGACACCGACTCGGAGGTACGACCGTGAAATCACTCGCCCTCTTAACCATCTGCGGCCTCCTCGCCTTGAGCGCTTGCGGCGGCAACCCCTTTGCACCCCCGAAACAAAACCGCACGGAAATAGAGCCGCCGGACCCACCCGCCCCCGACGCCATATCTCCTGAGATCCTCCGCGACAACCTCGCTCGCGCCATGCGCACCCGCGACAAGGAACTCTACGAGGATTCGCTCGACAAAGACTTCTTGTTTACCGAATGGGATTGCCTAGGAGAAGTGGCGTATCACTACGGCTTGGAAGAGGAGTTGGAGATCATGGTCGGCAGCCGCGATGGTTCACAGGAGGGCATCTTCGACAGATTCCGCAATTTTGACTACGACTTTGAGGTTATCCGCCGCTATAAAGAACTTGGCTCCGACTACCCGGAAGCCTTTCCCGATGACCCCAACGGCCACCCAGACGAAGACTGGGAGGTCTTCTACGGCCGGGTCCAGATGCTCCTGCTCGACGATCAGGGCGATGGTTTTCGCGTAGATCAGAATATGACCCACAAGCTCCGCCGCGACCCAGACGACGGCTTGTGGAGAGTCGTCCGCTGGGAGGACGATGCCTTGTCGGGCGACTGCGGCGGAGCGGGCAAACACTTGGCAAACGTCTTTAGCTGGGCGGCACTAAAGCAGAAAACCGCGCCCTGAGCCAATGGGCAAACGCTTGGTCAAGCGCCAGCGCCATCCCGGCTGGCACTTGGCCCTTTCGGGTCTGTTGCTGGCTGGCGCGACTCTCTTCCTACTCTATAAGCCCTTGCTGGACCAAACCGGCCCCCTGCCCGTGATCGCGCCAGCTACGGCGCCCGTTCCCTACCAAGTAACCAACGCCAGCCAGCTAGCCGACACGCTCTACGCGGGCATCGACAGTGCCCTGGCCGATTTGGGCATCTGGCCAGCCCTTTATTCCAAGCACCGCCGAGAGTATTTCGACCAAATCAAGGTGGGCGTCCCCGCCGACTTGCCCCTAGCTGAGGCCAACTTGGGCATCTCGCGCTTTGTCCAGCAACTCGGCGGCCAAGTCCTCAGCGCCAGCGAGCGACGAGGGCAAGTCGAAATCCGCTGCGGGTTCGGCGAAGTGCAGACGACCATTTTTAGCCTAGCTCCGGTCGCCGAGCGCCGCCGCACCGGCAACATTGCTATCGTCATTGACGACTTCACCGACGACGACCCCATCGCCGCGCACTTCTGCGCCATACCGCAGCCTCTGACGTTCTCTATCCTGCCCAGAGTAAGCCAAGCGCACACCCTCGCCGAACAGATGCGCGCCAACGGGCACGAGGTGTTGATCCACCTGCCGATGGAACCCAAAGGCGGGGCCTCTCTCGGTGGGAATGCCATACTAGTAGGTCTCGACGATGAGGAAATCCGCCGCCGAGTGCGCCGCGCCTTGCAAAACGTGCCCCACGCCCGTGGGCTCAACAACCACATGGGATCCAAGGCCACGGCCGACAAGCGAGTTATGCGCCTAGTGCTGTCCGAGCTAAAGGACCGCAATCTGCTCTTCCTCGACAGCCGCACTACGGCCTCATCTATCGCCTATCAACTAGCTGTAGATATGGATATTAGAGCCTTTAGTCGCGACCTCTTTATCGACGAGATCGACGAGGCCCCAACCATTCGGGATAAGCTCTGGGAACTCGCTGCGGTCGCGGCTCAGTCGGGCCAAGCCATCGGCGTGGGACACAACCGCAGAGAGACGCTCATCGCCCTATCGACCGCGCTGCCGCAGCTAGAGAAGCGCGGCTTTCGCTTCGTCCTCGTCTCCCAGCTAAAGCCATGAGCGCCTTCCGCTTTGAACTCGTCGCTCAAGACGCTGCAACCGGGGCGCGGGCGGGCGTTCTCCACACGCCCCATGGTGCCGTGGAGACGCCGGTCTTCATGCCCGTCGGCACCCAAGCCACGGTCAAGACCCTCGACCAACAGGACCTAGCCGCGGCCCAAGCGCAGATCATCCTCGGCAACGCCTACCACCTCTACTTGCGTCCCGGCCACCAGCTCATCGATCGGATGGGGGGCCTCCACGCCTTTATGAACTGGCCCAAGCCGATCCTCACCGACAGCGGCGGCTTTCAGGTCTTCAGCCTCAGCGACCGCAACGAGGTCACCGCCGACGGCGTGCACTTCAAATCACACCTGGACGGCTCGCATCACTTCTTCACCCCTGAGAAGGTCATGGAAATCGAGCACGGGCTTGGTGCCGACATCATCATGGCATTCGACGAATGCACGCCCTATCCCTGTGAGCGCTCCTACGCGCAAGAGTCCATGCAGCGGACATTGCGCTGGGCCGAGCGCTGCCTGAGCCGCCACCGGGAATTAGCGGCTGAGCGCGTCAACCGCCCCCCCCAAGCGCTCTTTGGCATTGTCCAGGGCAGCATCTATCCAGATTGGCGCCGCGATTGCGCCCAAGCACTCGTGCAACTCGACCTGCCCGGCTATGCCATTGGCGGCCTAGCCGTAGGCGAACCGCGCGAGGACCTGTTCGAGGTCGTGCGCCAGACCACCACCCACCTGCCAACGGAAAAACCCCGCTACCTGATGGGCGTGGGCTTGCCGCACGACTTGGTCGAGGCCGTCGCGGCTGGCGTCGATATGTTCGACTGCGTGGTGCCCACCCGCAATGCGCGCAACGCCACGGCCTTTACCAGACGAGGACGCCTACGCCTCAAAAACGCCGGCCACGCCGAAGATCCTCAACCGCTCGACGCGGATTGCGCTTGTGCCACTTGCCGCCACTACAGCCGAGCTTACCTGCGCCATCTTTTCCAGACCAACGAAATACTCGGCCTGCGCCTAGCCACCTTCCACAACGTCTTTTTTTTTCAGCAGCTAATGCGCGAGATGCGGGACGCGATCATCGGGGGGCACTTCGCGGCCTATCAGGCGGAATTTCTCGCCTGCTACCAAAACCGCTAGCAGGTTTGGCTCAGGCCGCTTGATCGCAAGGCGCACAGACTAGGGCGAACCGTCGCGCACCGCCCACGTCGAGTTCGGTCGCAAAATCCTTCTTGACCGGCACGGACTGCTCGCCGCAGAAATCGCACCTACCGCGCTCTGCGTAATCGGAAATCGCCGCTATCTCAAACTCGACCTGTTTGCGCTTTTCGCGCCCTTGGGAAAACTGCCGCGCAAAATTGAGTACTTGCTTGTCGGTATCGCGCTCCAAGGTCCGCTCGATGATCTCGTCGAGGGCTGGATCGTCGGGTTTGCCGCCATCTTCGAGCGTGTGCCAAGCAGCGCGGCGCACCCGCGCATCTTGGTCTTCGAGCATCCGATAGAGCGCCTTCCAGACCTCGTCTATGCTCCGACGCACGTGACAGGGGCACAAAAAGGACGCCGCCTGTAGGCGATCTGCTGGATCGGCACTGCGCGACATCTGCAACAGCTCTTGAATTTCTTCGCGTCCCACGCGCTGCTCGCCTGGGCGGAAAGCCGCCCGCTGATACTTGTTCAGCCCTTGGTACCGCTCCTTGCGTCCTTTTCTGCTCATGGCCAATTCTCCTGTCTCAATCTTGTCATCACCATCTTAATGACGAGCGTGCTGTAATGTCAAAGGGTTTGCAGCAGTCTCGGCATACCATCTATGCCGGTATTACTCAGTACGGAGATTTTTATTAGATTTCCTAGAGCTTTTACTCTACCGAAAGGAATTGATCCGTGTTCGATCTCATTTCCACTGCCTACGCCCTCGGCGGTTCGCCCTCCGAAGGCGGAGAGCCCAACCCCATCGCCTCGCTCCTGCCCTTTGTGCTGATGTTCTTGGTTCTCTACCTCTTGATCTTGAGGCCGCAGATGAGGAAGCAGAGAAACCAACAGCGGATGATCGACGAACTCGAAAAAAACGATGAAATCGTCACTAGCGGCGGGATCCACGGTACCATCCTCAACATCAAAGACGACATCCTCGTGGTCAAAATCGCCGACAACGTCAAGATCGAGGTCTCGCGGGCGGCCGTTTCGCGAGTAAAAAATAAAGAAGACGACAAGGGGAAGTAGTGAGGCTCGTATTTATGGGAACCCCTCGCTTCGCGGTTCCCTCTTTAGAAGCCCTCGCCCAGAGCCGCCACCAGATCATCGCCGTCGTCACCAATCCCGACCGACCGCAGGGGCGGGGCCGCCAATTTGCCAGTCCGCCCGTCAAAGAACAAGCCCTGAAGTTAGGATTAGAAGTGCTGCAACCGGCCGCGGTCAACGGTCCTGAGCTAGCCGCGACGCTAGCTGCACGCACGCCCGATCTCTTTGTCGTCGTCGCCTTTTCAATTCTCCCTCGGCACCTACTCGCCATTCCCCGCCTCGGCTCAATCAACCTGCATCCTTCGCTTTTGCCAGCCTATCGCGGCGCGGCTCCCATCATCTGGGCCGTGGCCAATGGCGAGCAGGAAACCGGCATCACCACGTTCCAACTCAGCCCGCGCATTGACGCCGGGCATATCCTGCTCCAGCGCCGCTTTGCCATCGGCCATGACGAGACGGCTGGTGAGCTGGAAGCCCGCCTGTGCGTAGAGGGTGCCAAGATGGTCGTGGAGACCGTCGATGGGCTGGAAGAAGGTCGCCTCACCGGACAGCCCCAAAGTACGGACGGCGTCAGTCGCGCCCCCAAGTTGACCAAAGAGGACGGCCAGATTGACTGGCACCAACCGGCTGAGCGGGTGCGCAACCTCGTCCGCAGCATGAATCCCATACCCGGAGCCTATACTCACTGGCAGGGCAAAACGCTTAAAGTGCATCGGACTCAGCACGCTGCGAGCGCTGGCGCACCGGGCACCGTACTCTGTGCCGATGGCCGTCGAGGTTTAACCGTGGCTTGCGGCGAGGGGGCTCTACAACTGACCCAAGTACAACCGGCGGGCAAAGCCGCCATGGAGGGAACGGCCTTTGTGCGGGGCTATCCGATTGCGGCTGGCATGCGGTTGGGCTAGTCTGCTCCTCGTCCTGCTCGCCGGGCAACCGGCCTGTGCCACAGAGGTAGAAGCCGATTCGACCCGCACTGATTCTCTGCCTTCGGCGCATGGGGCGCTCCTGCGCTCGGCCGTGCTGCCCGGCTGGGGACAGTTCTACAATGGCCGCCCTGTCAAGGGGCTGTTCTTCGGCGCGGCAAGCGCAACAGCCCTCACTGCGGTTGCGATTGAGCATCGCCGCATCCGTTCCGCACCCACGCCTGAGGAACACCAAGACCACACCGCCCGCCGCAATGGTCGCCTGCTCTATTTCGCGCTCTCGGTCGCCTTGGCCGCCATCGACGCCTATGTCGATGCCCACCTCGCGGACTTTGGCACCGTGCTGTCCGGCCTCAGTGTGGAGATGCAGCGCGGCAGAGCGTGGCTTAGGCTGAAAGCACCTCTGCCTTAGCGGTGCTGCTCAATTCGCTCGACTCGGCGTCTCAGCAGCTTGAGCCGGACGAATGCGAACGGCATGTACTGGTGGTAGGGAATTTGGATGCGGCGGCGGCGCTCCAAGTGACCGAGCTCGCGCTCGAGCTCGACGGAGAGTTGGTCGAAGAAAAACAACGAGAGCGGATGGGCGTTGAGCAGACTGCCGAGCCGCGCGGTGCGACCGTGGGCCAGCATCTGTACTCGAAAGGCGAGTTGCCTCAGGCCGCGCAAGACCACTAGCCGCCCCAAGATGACATAGGCTGCATAGGCTAGGCAGATTAGGAAAATCCCGCCAGCTACATATATGAAATAGTAGAACATATTGCCCTCGACATCGCCCTAAATATCCAATACACAGCCCGTTGGCTCAAGCTCACTTTCTATATCTAACGGGATAAAATGCTTGCTTATGTAGCCCCAAACAACCTATTCTGGAACAAGCTCCGCCCTTATCACGCTGTAAAACCGATTTGAGGTATCCCATGAAAATTCGCCATTGTACCTTGCCCCTTCTCGCCGCGTTGCTCGCTTCCTGCGGCACGGACTCGACCAAAAACCCCAGCGCCGATCCGCCAGCACGCTCCGCCCAACTCGACGGCCGCTATGCACAAAGCATTCGCATTGAGGAGAGTCAATTCACGGCGACTGGCCCTGGTCAAGAGGTCGTCCTCACCTTTGCGGCCCAAGGTATGGTAAACGTCAAACAATTTGAGTTGCGCTTAGAGATTGAGCCGGCCAATGCCTTGGTCTTTGAAGGCTCTTCCTTCGCCGCGACCGCCCCCTTTCTCACCCCGCCCTTCAGCATTGAGCTGACGGAAGAGGGGCTGTGGCGCACCGGCGGCGCGAGCATCACCGAAACCAAAAAGGGCGACGATATCCTAGGGACGCTCACACTGCGGACCGGAGACGGTTTCGACGCGGGAATGCAAGTGCAAGTGCGCGTGGCCTTCTTCTCGCTGGGCCCCAGTTTCTCCGACCGCGACGACTACACGGCTACCGACCTCAACATGGGCGTGGTGATTAACGGCGGCTGAACTCGACTCCTTGACGATGTAGAGGGGGAGTGCTTATCTTTTTTACTCTTGTGGGGCTGTAGCTCAGTTGGGAGAGCGCCTGAATGGCATTCAGGAGGTCAGGGGTTCGATTCCCCTCAGCTCCACCATGATAAGCTGTCAGGTATAAAGGGTTTACGACATGCCGTCGCAGACCCTTTTTTTCGGATTTCTCGACTGCGGGCACGCCCTATTCCGGCTGTTTTCGCCGCACAAAATTCTCTAATAGCACGTTGAGCACGGAATGGATTCAGCCCATTCACTCGACCACATCGTTCGCCTGACGTCCCAGACGGACAGTTTCAAAGAGGTCGCCGCCCGGCTTGCCAATGGGCAGCAACACCTCCTGTTCCACGGGCTACCTACGACCCTAGCCGCGTTTCTCGCCAGCTACATCCGCAACGCCCTCGAACGCCCTGTGCTCATCGTCGCGGCCGACGAAGACCGCGCCGAGCAGTGGCGCGACGACCTCCAAGTCATCGCCGGTGAGCAGATGGTCCATTACTTCCCCGCTTGGGACGTTGGAATCTACGACCAGCAGTCCCCGGACCTCGAAATTACCAGTTTGCGCGTGGCTGCTGCCGCTCGGCTCATGCGCGGCGAACCGACCATCGTCGTCGCCCCGGCCGCGGCCCTGCTCGATCCGCTGATTCCACCCCATGCCCTCGAATTGGGCACGGAGATCCTCAAGGTGGGGGAGGAACGCGACCTCGACGCGCTCTGCTCGCACTGGGTCGCCTGTGGCTTTGATCGCGTGGCAGCCATCGACGGCATCGGGCAGTTCAGCCAGCGCGGCGGCATCCTCGACATATATCCTTTCGGCGTTGAGCATCCCTACCGCTGCGAGTTCTTCGGCGATGAAATCGAGTCCATCCGCCGCTTCGACGTCAGCACCCAGCGCTCGCTGAGCACCTGCGAAGAGGCTTGGGTGCTGCCAGCGCGCGAGGTGCTGCTCGATTCCCCCTTTTACGAAGATTACCTGCAACGGATTGAGGCCGCTGGCGAGACAGAAGCCCTCGCTCCGCTGAAAGACCAGCTAGAGCTAGGCGAGTCGCTCGACGGCATTGAGAGCTACATCTCCCTGCTCTACGGCCGCGACGATGGGCTTTTCGAGTACCTCAAAGAGCCGGTGATTTTTTTGGAAGAGCGCGAGGACATCGCCACAGCCCTCGACAAGGCCCTAGCGAAGCCGCGCCAAGAGTACGAGCGGTCGCGGCAAAAGGAATCGCGAATGTCCCCGTCAGCACTCCTGCGCGACGGGGACTGGCTCACAGCGCAGCTAGACAACCGCACCCGGCTCGAACCGGCACCCTTGGGTCAACTCGACGACGCAGTCCGCTTCGAGGCCGCGGAGCCGCGTGTCTTTGCCGGCGAGCGCGCCCTCCTCCAGCAGGAAATCGACCGGCTCGCAACCGAGTCCTACGCCATCCACATCCGCTGCGAGACCAAGGGGCAAGCGAGCCGCTTACAAGAAATTTTCGCCGACTGCCCCGAGATCCACTTCGGACTTGGTTCGCTGCACCGGGGATTCACCTTTCCGCAAGCCCAGCTAGCTCTGCTCAATGACCACGAGATCTTTAGCCGCCAGAAGCGCCGCTACCGCTACCGCCGATTCAAGGCAGCCAAGTCCATCGCCAACTACGGTGCCTTGCAGCGCGGCGATTTCGTCGTCCACATCGACCACGGCATTGGCCGCTACTCGGGCATCCGCCGCCTGCGGATCGGCGGACGCGAGCACGATTGCCTCGCCGTGACCTATCAGGACCAAGACCGCGTCTTCGTCCCCGTCGAACAACTCGACCGTCTGCGCAAGTATTCCAGCGCCGAAGGCGAGATCCCCCTGCTCAGCAAGCTGGGCAGTGCCGCGTGGGAAAAACTCAAGGAGCGCACGCGCGAAGAGATCTTCAAAATGGCCAGCGAGCTGGTGCATCTCTACGCCGAGCGCAAGGCAAGGCCCGGCTTCGTGTTCTCTACCGATGGTCCTCTCCACCGCGAGCTAGAGGCGGCTTTTCCCTTCCAAGAGACGCCCGACCAACTGCGCACCATGGAAGAAGTCAAAAAGGACATGGAAGCGCCGCACCCGATGGATCGCTTAGTCTGCGGCGACGTCGGCTACGGCAAGACCGAAGTCGCCGTGCGCGCTGCCTTCAAGGCCATCTGCGACCACAAGCAGACCGCGGTGTTAGTGCCCACCACCATTCTCGCCGAGCAGCACTTCCAAACCTTCTCAGAACGCATGGGGCACACTCCAGCGCGCGTCGAGGTGCTCAGTCGCTTCCGCTCCCCCAAGGAACAGCAGCAGATCCTCCAAGACCTCAAAAATGGCCACATCGATGTGCTCATCGGTACCCACCGCATCCTCTCCAAGGACATCCGCTTCCGCGACTTAGGGCTTTTGATCGTCGATGAGGAGCAGCGCTTTGGGGTTCGCCACAAGGAGCGGCTCAAGCAGCTAAAGCGGCTCGTCGATGTGCTGACCCTGACGGCGACCCCGATTCCGCGCACCCTGCACATGTCGATGATGGGTGCCCGGGACATGTCGGTGATCAACACTCCGCCGCAGGATCGCCTGCCCATCCACACCGAGATTCTAGCTTTTGACGAGGCCCGCATCGCCGAGGCCATTCACCGCGAGGTCGAACGCGGCGGTCAGGTTTACGTCGTCCACAACCGAGTGCAGTCCATTCAGCGGCTCGTGGAATACTTGCAAGACCTCCTGCCGCAGGTGCGCTTCGGCGTCGCCCACGGGCAGATGCCCCCCAGGCAGCTAGAGAAGGTCATGGTCGGTTTCTTGGAACGAAAGTACGACTGTTTAGTCTGCACTATGATCATTGAATCGGGTATCGACATTCCTTCGGTCAACACCATCATCGTCAACCGCGCCGATGCGCTGGGCCTGAGCCAACTCTACCAGATTCGGGGCCGAGTCGGCCGCTCCAACGAGCGCGCCTACGCCTATCTGCTGGTGCCCAAGGGCAAAAAGTTGACCAAGAAGAGCCGCATGCGCCTGCGCGCCATTGAGGAATTCGCCGATTTAGGGTCTGGATTCAACATCGCCATGCGCGATCTAGAGATCCGCGGTGCCGGCAACCTGGTGGGGGCACAGCAGCACGGATTTATCGCCGCCGTCGGTTTCGATCTCTACTGCCGCTTGCTGGATGAGGCCATGCGCGAAATCAAGGGCGATTACGCACCCGACAACCCCGAACCCGAGATAAAAATTGCGGTTTCAGCTTATATTCCAGATGAGTACCTACGCGATCCAGACCAAAAGATGGAGTTCTACCAGCGCTTAGCCGACGCCAGCCGCATTGTCGATCTTTTGGATATCCGCGAGGAGATGCAGGATCGCTTTGGGCGCCTGCCCCAGCCAGCGCGTTCGCTAATGCACATCATGGAAATCAAGATCATGGCCCGCCAGCTCGGCCTCGCAAGCGTCCGGTTGGAGCAGAGTCGCTTTCGCCTCGCCTTTCTGCCAGACAGGCCGGTTTCACCAGCCGACATCCAGAAGATGGTAGAGCAGTGTTCTGTCCAGCTAGATTTCGACTTGGGTGAGCAACTCGAGATTGAGGTGCGGGTGCCGGGCCGCGACGAGATAGAGCGCTTGGAAAAGGCGCGCAACATCCTGGAGGAAATCCTCTGAAAACACTGCTTGCCATCGCACTCGCGCTCAGCGCGCTGCCGGGATGTGATCCGTCGGGTACCCGCGACATCGTCGCCCGCGTCGGAGATGCCGAACTCACGGCGAGCGAGTTCGCAAGCCAATTCGCGCCCGGCCCCGACGCCGATCTAGCCGAAGGTGAGCGAGAGCAGTTCATCGAGGACTGGGTGCGCCAAGAATTGCTCTATCAGGAAGCACTCGCCCGCGGGCTTCACCAGCAGGAGCGGCTCAAAACGCTGCTAGCGCAGATGCGGCGAGATCTGCTGGTAGCGGCCCTGCTCGACGCCGAGTTCCAAGATCGCGAGCTCGCCTTCAGCGAGGCCGCAATTCGCCGCTACTACGATGAGCATCAAGCCGATTTTCAGAGGCTTCGCCCCGAGGTTAAGGCGCGGCACATCCTCCTGACCAGCCAGCGCGAGGCCAACGCTCGACGGCAAACCCTGCTACAGCGCGGCGAGCGTTTTGCCGAGACGGCCCGCAAGTACTCGCAAGACGACACCACCCGCAACAAGGGAGGCGAATTGGGCTATTTCTCCGCAGTAGAAAATCCCGTGCTGTGGGACGCGTGCCAAGATTTGCCGCTCAAGCGCATTTCCGAGCCAGTGCAGACCGAGTACGGTTATCACCTCATCCAGGTCCTAGAGCGCTGCGAGATCGGCACGGTCCGCGACCTCACGCAAGTGCGCTCTCAGATCGTCGAAGCGCTAGTGCGCGAGCATCATCAATCTCAGCTCGACCAACTCGTCGCCAAACTCAAAAAATCCACAGACTGGGCTATCGCAACCCCCACCCCCTGAGTATGTCACTGCATTCGCCAAATCGCCTGCTGTTAGCTCTCTGTCTCGCGCTGTGTATCGCGCCGAGAGCAGGGGCCTTGCCCGAACTTATCGACCGCATCGTCGCCACCATTGACAACCACACGATTCTTTGGTCCGAACTCAATTACCGACTGCGCTTTGAGGCCGAGCAGCGCGGGCTCTCGGTCTTTGCCGAATCCGAGCAAATCAAGGCGCTGCGCCGCGAGATTCTCGACGCCATGATCGACGAGCAAGTACTGGTTCTCAAAGCCAAACAGGACAGCATTCAGATCGACCCCACCGAAGTCGAGGAAATGCTCGGCCAGCAGTTCCAGATGGTCAAGAGCAGCATGGACGACGGGGAATTCGAGCAGATGCTAGAGCGCGTGGGTTTGAGCGAGCGCCAACTCAAGACCCGCTACCGCAAGGAAATCCGCCACCGCCTGCTTTCGCGCCAGATGCGCGCCTTTGTCTCGTATCGGGTACACATCAGCCACCGCGACGTAGAGGAGTTCCGCATCGCGCACCAAGACACCTTGCCCTCTCAACTCTCGCTCAGCCACATTCTGATCGAAGTCCAGCCCAGTGATGAGGTGCTAAAAGAGAAGCGGGCGCGGATCGAAGAGATTCAGGCCCTACTGGCCAGCGGCGGCGACTTCGCCACAATAGCCCGCGCTCACTCTGAAGATCCCGGCAGTGCCTCTCTCGGCGGCGATTTGGGCTGTTTTTCGCCTGGGACCTTGGTACCCGAGTTTGAGGAAGCAGCCTTCGCGCTCAAACCAGGCCAGACTAGCGAGCCGGTTTTGAGCCCGTATGGCTACCACTTGATACAGGTGCGCGAAAAGCGCGAAGCCTCCATCTGCGCCAGCCACATTCTCGTCTTGGCCAAAACCTCGGAAAGCGACGAGGCCCGTGCGCGGGAAACGCTAGAGGACTTGCGCTACCGCGCCCAGAATGGCGAGGAGTTTTCCCAGCTCGCCCGCCAGTATTCGGCCAATCCGCAGACGGCCATGCAGGGCGGTCTCTGGGGCACCTTCCCTAAAGATCAGATCCCCGAATTCCTCCAGCCTTACCTCCGCAACCTCAAACTGGGTGACGTCAGCAAACCCTTCTTTTTTGACGATGGCGGCCACATTATCAAAATTGACGACGACCAAGCCGTGCTTGAGGGCCTGATCCGCGAAAGCCGCACCGCAGAGGCCATGCGCCAATTAATCGACGAATACCGGCAGCAAATCCACATCGAGGTTCGGCTCGACGAGGAAAACTTGCGCCGACCAGTACGGAATGCGACTGGATATCTTTCTGAAGAACACGGGGCTGATCAAGCAGCGCAGTGAAGCCAAGCGGGCCTGCGACGCCGGGCGAGTCCAGATCGGCGGCCAGCAGGCCAAGGCGTCGCACTCTGTGGTCGTGGGCGAGCAGATACACATTG
Organism: Candidatus Latescibacterota bacterium; assembly: GCA_965219735.1. Taxonomy (GTDB): domain Bacteria; phylum Latescibacterota; class UBA2968; order UBA8231; family UBA8231. The sequence goes on along the minus strand of OZ244790.1, from coordinate 6,104,272 downwards.
CGACCCCTACCCGCCTGCTCGACATCGAGGTACTCGGCATCCCAGAGCGCCAGCCCGCACGGCGGGACCGCCGCCGCTTTTATCAGATCCTCCGCGAAGAACACCGCGACCCGTACGAAGACCTGAGCTTTTAGGACCCAAGCTGTGGGTAGCGCAGCGCAATCGCCCTATCAAGGGCTGGCCCCCATTTACGACTATGTAATGGCCCACGTCGATTACGGCGAATGGGCCGCTTACATCCACGCGCTCTGCGCCCGCTTTGCCCCCGACACCACCCGCGTCGTGGACTTGGCCTGCGGCACTGGCAACGTGTCTTTTGCGCTCCACCACCTCGGCTATGAGGTAACGGGCGTGGACCGCTCCGAGGCCATGCTGCAGGTCGCGCGCGAAAAGGCCGCTGGCACCGGCGTCGAATTCGTCCAGCAAGACCTGCGCCAGCTAGCGGTCCTAGGGCCTTTTGACGCGGCCACTTGCCTGTACGACAGCATCAACTATCTGCTCGCACCAACCGACATCGACGCGGCCCTGCGCGGCGCGCAGGCCATTGTGCAGCCGGGTGGACTTTTCGTCTTTGACATCTGCACCGAGCGCAATTCGCTGCGCTATTTCCGCAACATGCGCGACAGCGGACAGGGGCCGGGCTTTTCCTACGAGCGGCACAGCATCTACGATCCAGCCAAACGGCTACAGAGCAATCACTTCCGCATCCGCTGCGACGGGAGCGATGTCGCATTCGAGGAAACCCATGTCCAGCGCATCTATCCGGTCGCCGCCGTCGCGGCCTGCGTCGAGGCAAGTGCTTGGGAGTTGCTCGCGCTCTTCGACGGTTTCACATTTGACAAGGGGACCGAAGAATCGGACCGCGTTCACTTCGTCCTCCGCGCTCCACCAGCGGAGAAATGACTTTGGACCTGCAGCTAACAGCAACGTGCGCATTCATTGAGGAAGCAGACGACTTCCTGCTTACTACCCACGTCAACAGCGACGCCGACGGTATCGGTTCCTGCATGGCTTGGGCTCACCTGCTGAGGGGCCTCGGCAAGCGCGCTGACATCGGCCTGCCCGAGCCACCGGCCGGCCAATGCTCCTTTCTCGCCGGCTGGGACGGCGTGCGCCACTTCGCCGACCTCGACTTGAGCCGCTATCGCTGCGCCATTGTCGCCGACTGCCCCTCCCTCGACCGCATCGGCCCGGTGCGCCCATGTCTCAGCCCCGACATTCGTCTCCTCAACATCGATCACCACCAAGACAATGAGTGCTTCGGCGCAGTAAATATCGTGGAGGAAGTCAGCTCTACCTGCGAGATCCTCTACCACCTCGCCATCGGCCTCGGCTATGAGATCGATAGCGTCGCCGCCGACCAGCTCTATGCGGGAATTCTCTTCGACACCGGCGGCTTTCGCTTCTCGCTAACGACGGCCACCACCTTTGAAGTGGCGGCCGATCTAGTGCGGCGCGGAGCGCGTCTCGACGCCATCGCCCAAGATGTCTTCGGCAACAAGAGCTTCGGCTCGGTCAAACAGCGCGGCCAAGCCATTGAGAGCTTGGTGCTGCGCCTCGGGGGCCGAGTGGCAGTGCTCCATCTCGATCGCGAGGCCATGAGCGCGGGCGAGCCGGACGAGGTCGTCAACTACGGCCTGATGATCAGGGGCGTCGAAGTGGCCGTGCTACTCAAGGAACGCGCGCCTGGATGCTACCGCATCAGCCTGCGCTCACGCGACAAGGTCGATGTCAGCCAAGTCGCCAGTACCTTTGGCGGCGGTGGGCACGCCCGCGCCGCTGGGCTGGAGCTGACGGGGGTGCCCGAAGATATTGTTGAGGATATATTGACTGAGATCAGCCGCCATTTGAATAAGTAATAATTATTCTTGATTTCAAATTTTTATTTATTATATTATTTCATTTTTCCACAAAAGAAGTAGCAAGGTAAGGAAGGCGTTCCATTGCATTTAATCACCTTAAAGGACTGGTCCCCAGCCGACGTGCAGCAAGCTGTCGAGCTCGGCCTCGCCGTCAAGGACGCCCCACAGCACTACGCCGATGCCCTCTCTGGACGCACAGTCGTCCTGCTCTTCCAGAAGACTTCGACCCGCACCCGCTGTGCCGGTGAGATCGGTACCGCCCAGTTGGGCGGCCACGCCCTCTACTTGAACTGGCAGGACACCAACTTCGGTCTCGCCGACTTAGGCGACGAATTCCGCGTACTCTCCGGCTACTCCGACTTCATCGTCGCCCGCCTGCTCGAACACGCCGATGTGCGCCGCGCCGCTGCCGCCGCGCAGGTGCCGCTGATAAACGGCTGCTGCAACCGCTACCATCCCTTGCAGGCGTTGACCGACTTGATGACCCTACAGGAGGCTTTTGGGCGGCTCGAAGGAGTGCGGCTGACATACGTCGGGGTGCTCAACAACGTCGCCAACTCGCTCATTGCCGCTGGCGTCAAAGTGGGCATGCACGTCACTTGCGTCTGCCCCGAAGTCAACGCCGCAGCGCGCGACGACGAACTCTACGCCGAAGCCAAGCGCTTGGGACTCTACGAGCACACCGAGGAACTGCATCCGGCACTGGCAAAGTCTGACGCCGTGTACACCGACACTTGGATCGACATGGAATTTTTCACTGATCCCAAGTTCGCCCGCGAAAAGGAGCGTCGGGTCCAGACCTTTCAGCCCTATCAGCTCAACCGCGAATTGCTCGCCGATCTAGACCTGAAAATCCTGCACTGCCTCCCTGCCCATCACGGCTATGAGATCGAAGGCGCACTCTTGCACGACGAGCGCTCGCTGATCTTCACCCAAGCCGAAAACCGCCTGCACAGCCAGAAGGCCGTGCTGCTCAAGCTAGCGAATGCCCTTTATTGAGCGTGGCGCGTTTGGAATATACCACCCGGCTAGGCAACGCCGCATCGTCCCATCGGAGCAGAACACACCAAATCGGCATTGGTTTATGGGCTACGGCTCAAAACGGCCAAAGAGCGCGTAGAGTGGCAAGAAAGCCCGTCTTACCCTTCTTCCCGCACCCACGTCCCGCTCCGCCCCCCCCGCTTCTCCATCAGCCGCAACTCGGAAATCACCATTCCGCGATCGACGCCCTTGCACATGTCGTAAATGGTCAAAAGCGCCGTGCTCGCCGCCACCAAGGCCTCCATTTCCACGCCCGTACGGTCGTCAATTTTGGCCTCGGCCTCTACCTCTACCCGATCCTCGCCGACGTGCAAATCCACGCTGACCGCCGTGAGGTTGAGCGGGTGGCACAAGGGGATTAACTCGCCCGTGCGCTTGGCGGCCATGATCCCGGCCAGTCGCGCCGCTTCCAAGACGCTGCCCTTGGCGACTTTATTCTCGTCGATCAGCCGCGCCGTCGCACGGTCCATGCGGATCTCGCCGCGCACCCTCGCCAGCCGCGCGGTCGGCTCCTTGCCGCCTACATCGACCATCTTGAGGCGGCCCTGCTCGTCGAGGTGAGTCAGCTCGTCAGTCACTACATGTTCTCGGTAATTGCTGCGCCGAACTCCGAGCACTTGACCTCAGTCGGCTCGTCCATCAGCCGCGCAAAGTCGTAGGTGACAACTCGGTTCGCAATCGTCTGCTCCAGCCCCTTGACGATCAGGTCGGCCGCCTCGTTCCAACCCAAGTGGCGGAGCATCATGTCGCCCGACAGGATCACCGAACCGGGGTTGACCTTGTCTTGGCCGGCGTATTTGGGCGCGGTGCCGTGGGTGGCCTCAAAAATGGCGTGGCCCGTGGTGTAGTTGATGTTGCCGCCTGGAGCAATGCCAATGCCGCCGACACAAGCGGCTAGCGCGTCGCTGATGTAATCGCCGTTGAGGTTCATCGTAGCGATGACCGAGTACTCGGCCGGGCGCGTGAGGATCTGCTGCAAAAAGGCATCGGCGATCGCGTCCTTGACGGTGATCTCGGTGCCGTTGACGACGATGCTAGTCCAAGGGCCGCCGTCGATCTCTTCGCCGCCATAAGCCTTTTGCGCCACCTCGTAGCCCCAGTCGCGGAAGGCCCCTTCGGTGAACTTCATGATGTTGCCTTTGTGGACCAAGGTCACGCTATCGCGGCCCTGGGCGGCGGCGTAGTCAATAGCGGCGCGGACCAGCCGCTCAGTGCCCTCTTGTGAGATCGGCTTGACGCCCAAGCCAGCGGTATCTGGAAAGCGGATTTTGCCGTAGCGATCGGCAAAGTGCTCTTCAAGCAGCGCCTTAAAGCGCGCGTTGTCGTCCGCGCCCTGCTCGAACTCAATCCCGGCGTAGATATCCTCGGTGTTCTCGCGGAAGATGACCATATCCACCAGCTCGGGTTGCCGCACCGGCGAGGGCACGCCGCTGAAGTAGCGCACGGGGCGCAAACACACGTAGAGATCGAGGATCTGGCGCAACGCCACGTTGAGACTGCGGATCCCACCGCCGACTGGCGTCGTCAGTGGCCCCTTGATGCCAACTAGGTAGGTGTTGAAGGTCTCCACTGTGGCGTCGGGCAGCCAGCTAGCGGTCCGGTCGAAAGCCTTCCCACCGGCCAAAACCTCCATCCAGGCGATCTTCCGCTGACCGCCATACGCCTTCTCGACGGCTGCGTCGAAGACGCGCACAGCCGCCGCCCAGATATCTGGCCCGGTACCGTCGCCTTCGATAAAGGGGATGATGGGTTGATCGGGGACGCTGAGCACGCCATCTACTACGGTTATTTTCTCGCCGTTTGCGGGGACCTTGGGCTGCCAATCAGCCATAGTACAAAACTCCTCGTGTCTTTTGTTTGTTTAAGGAAGAATCGGCCCGGTTCGACCGCTGTGGCTGCGCCCGGAGCCTGTCTGTCGCAGCTTTTGAATCTAAGACTTTCGCTCGAGACGGCCAATGCAAGCCGCCAAGGCACTGCGCTCGATCTCGACCAACTCGCAGACGAATACATCCGCATAGGCGCTCAGGAGTTCAGACTCGACTTCGCGCCGATCCAACGCGCGGCCCAAGAGTGCGGCCATCGTAGTTATCTCCTCACTGCCCAAGCCGCAGGGCTTGATCGCCGCAAAGTGGCTCAGGTCGGTAGCCACATTCAGGGCCAGACCGTGCGTCGTGATCCAGTGCCGCACGTTGACGCCGATCGACGCCACCTTGGACGAGCCGACCCAAGCCCCCGTCAAGCCGCCCCTAGCCTCCCCCTCCAAGCCATAGGCAGCCAACGTGCGGATCAGCACGGCCTCCAAATCGCGCAAGTACTGATGCACATCCCGACCGCGCTGGCGCAGATCGACAATCGGATAGGCCACGATCTGGCCCGGCCCGTGAAACGTCACGCTGCCCCCGCGGTCAATCTCGACCACATCTAGCCCTTGGGTTAGGAGATGCTCGGGCAGCGTCGCGCGACCGCCGGTATAGGTTGGCGGGTGTTCGACCAACATCAACGTGTCTGGAATTTGCTCGGCTCGCCGCAATTGGCGCAGCGACTCTTGCCACGCCCAAGCCCGAGCAAAATCGATCCGCCCGACTCGGCAAACGCGCGTTTCATTCATTGGTATCTTCTTTTTTGTTGAACGCCGACCGAGGAATGGCCCGGAGTCATAAAGCCACTTCCCCCATCGCCCTTCACAATATACCTTTTTCGCACAGGAACCGCTCACGCTCACCAGATCGTCAGGAATAAACTGGTCCCTGAGCTCGACTTTATCCATTCAGGTAGCGTAACAGACGGTGTGTATCAAGCGGTTAAAGAGGGTACGTGGTATTTTTACCATGTCGTCCTGCGGTTGGGTGGTTGAAAAAGTCGCCCAAATTCGTTTTCGGACCCCCGCCAACGCATCCGCAAAGGTTGGTTTTACTTTTTTATACCACGCGGTGGCGTGCCAGCTTGGTGCTCTTTTTTTGCCCCAGCGATGGGCGATCAACGTGACGAGACTAAATAAGGCTAAGAGGACCGGGGTAGTACGGGCAATCGCTCGGTCATTCCACTGGCGTTGGGTTTCCATGCCCAGATGGGCGCGGGCTTGTTCAAAGGTGGTTTCGACGGCCCAGCGCTGAATAAAAAACGTCAGCATCTGCCGAGGCGAGAGGCTTCGATGGGTCGATAGCAATGCTTGGGGTGCAAAGGTGTGGTGGGGATCTCGGATGAGCAGCCATCGAATCGGCACGGGCGGCAAGCCGGTGTGATACCAGACCGCGGTTTGGGAATAGACCTCCACGGTGCGCCGGCGGCGGCCATACCAACGAGAGATGGTTAGGGTTTGCCAAGGCGTATCCGGGTCGTCCAGATGGTGTTGAAGGGAGGGTAAACGGCTCCCTTTGCAGCGGGGGCGACCCACTTGGCGGGCCGACCGAGGCGGGGCCGGGGTATACAGGGCCGCATCCAGACGCAGACGCGTCACGACGGTAACATAGGATCGGACCGCGTCGAGGAAGGCCAGCGCCGCAAAGCTACTATCGGCCACCACCACAATACGCCGTCCTGGCAGCCAACGGGCGACGATGTGGAGCATGCTTTGGGCGCGCTGTAACAGGGACACGGCGGGGCGACCCTGCTGGGTATAATAGCGCTGGGAGGGACATAGCACACTCATAAAGGGTAACGCCCAAAGCCGATCCGCCCAGCCGATCGGCGTCAGCAGCATCAATGACAGCCAGCGTAGGCCACTGGCTTTAACCACATGGCTCCGACTGGAACGCACCGGATCTCGATAGATGCCTTGGGCGCGGATGTGGTCGCCCCGCCGCCGCTCAATCGTATCATCTAAGCCCAAGACAATCCAGCCGGTCGGCGCAAAGGTCGCCACTAACAACGCCAATAAACGCTGACTACCCGCCATCGGCGACCACACACAGCGATTGAGCAGGCGATGATAGGTCTGAAACTGGGGCTGTGCCCCCAAGCCCATCACTTCCAACACCGCGCTGACCGTCCGTTTGCCCGGTGCCAACAAGGCTCCGAGCAACAATGTCTGCGCCTGCGGCCAGACACGGGAAGAAAAAATAGGGGCAACGTGCGACAAAACACTTATTATATCCTTCGGCAGTCGACTCATAGCATCCTCCTCGGTTGTAGGTGTCTCGACACCATCTACGCTACGAAGGAAAATGAGTCGCTGCCATTGTTCTTTGGATAAAGTCGAGCTGAGAACGTGGGGAGAATTTTACCATGAACAACAACACCTATCCCGAGCTAGCTGATCTCAACATCCGGTTGCAGGAGCTAGAGAGCCAAGGGTACACCGTGTTCCCCGAGTATCTCGACCGCGACACTACAACCGCAATTCGCGCTCATATCGACAGCCTCGTCGGCCCCATTGTGTCCGGCGATCACACCGCCGCCAGACGCGACCTGCGGCATCCCATTCGAGGGGCGATCATGGCCCGCTTAGTGAACAATCCCGCGACGCTCGAACTCGCTGCAACATTGATCGGGTCGCGCGATCTTCGCCTGCGCGAGCAAGTTTTCATCCGCAGCGACCCTTCGCCGCCGCCATACCAAGCTCCGCAATGGCACATCGACGCGGCCTTTTGCCGCGCAGAGTTTGCAGCTAGGCCGCGACAGGTCTATTACCAGATGCTGCATTGCTGTAGTACGGTTTCCACCGGAGGGGCCGCGTTTATGATCGTGCCCGGCTCGCACAAGTTGTCCCTCGCAGCCCTCGATGAGGCAGAGCGAGCGGAGGGACGGGGACCCATCCAAAATCACACCGCCTCAGTCCCCGACGCCAATGACGACGACGGCATTGAAATTTGCGTCAACGACGGAGACCTCATCGTCTTCAATCCCCTGTGTTATCACTCCAGTTCTCCCAATCGAACGGACCAGCCCCGCTACGTGTATTTCACCTCGTTCTATCACCCCTCAGCGGCCCGCCTAATCGAACTAGTGCGCCGAACCAAGTACCGCGACAACTTTCCCGACTCACTGCGCCAAGGCTTGCCGCCCGAGCTTCAGAGCTTGCTCGATTAGCATTCAAAAGTAGGGCGGTCGGCAGTTTGTTCCTGCGTGTGTTCGGCAAACGCGCCTTTCATTAATGCGCAGGTCAGACAGAGGGCTATTCTTGCACAAAAACGACGCAATTTCTATATTCAATAGCTCAGCTTTGTTTTTTAGCACTCTCTTTTTTTGAGTGCCAGTTTTTCGTGCAAAACGAATTTTTCCATCCACCCACCACCACACTAGGAGGCATATACTATGGCTGCCAAGCAGCTAGAATTTGACATGGCGGCGCGCGACGCGCTGCAACGAGGCGTCGATCAGTTGGCCGACGCCGTCAAGGTGACGCTGGGGCCAAAAGGCCGCAACGTCGTTCTGGACAAGAAGTTCGGGTCGCCGACCGTCACCAAGGACGGCGTCACCGTCGCCAAGGAAATCGAACTCAAAGACGCCTATGAAAACATGGGCGCGCAGATGGTCAAGGAAGTCGCTTCCAAAACCAGCGATGTCGCCGGCGACGGCACCACCACCGCCACGGTCTTTGCCCAGATCATCTTCCGCGAGGGCCTCAAAAACGTAACCGCCGGTGCCAACCCCATGGACCTCAAACGCGGCATTGACAAAGCCGTTGCCGTCGTCGTGGACGAGATTCGCAAGTCCAGCGAAGAAGTCAAGTCGCGCGAGGAAATCGCCCAAGTCGGCACCATCTCGGCCAACAACGACTCGGCCATCGGCGAGCTGATCGCCGACGCCATGGAAAAGGTCGGCAAGGACGGCGTCATCACCGTCGAAGAGGCCAAGGGCACCGACACCAACCTCGACGTGGTCGAGGGCATGCAGTTCGACCGCGGGTACCTGTCTCCCTACTTCGTCACCGACCAAGAGGGGATGACCGCCGAGCTCGAAGACGGCTATATCCTGATCCACGACAAGAAAGTCTCCTCCATGCGCGATTTGGTCCCGGTCCTCGAAAAGACCGCCCAACTCAGCAAGCCCTTGCTGATTATCGCCGAGGATGTCGAGGGCGAAGCCCTAGCGACGCTAGTCGTCAACAAAATTCGCGGCACCATCAAGGTCGCCGCGGTCAAGGCCCCGGGCTTCGGCGACCGCCGCACGGCCATGCTCGAAGACATCGCCACCCTTACCGGCGGCCGGGTCATCTCCGAAGAAGCAGGGCTTAAGCTCGAAGGCGTCACCCTCGACGACTTAGGCCAAGCCAAGCGCGTCGTCCTCGACAAGGACAACACCACCATCGTCGAAGGCGCGGGTCAGGCTGCGGACATCCAGGGCCGCGTCGCCCAAATCCGCCGCCAGATCGAGGAAACGACCTCAGACTACGACCGCGAGAAGCTGCAGGAGCGGCTGGCCAAGCTCGCCGGCGGCGTCGCCGTGATCAATGTCGGCGCGCCGACCGAGACCGAAATGAAAGAAAAGAAAGCCCGCGTCGAAGACGCGCTGCACGCCACCCGCGCTGCCGTCGAAGAAGGCGTCGTCGCCGGTGGGGGCGTCGTCTTCCTCCGGGCCCAAGCATCGCTCGACCAGATCGAAGCCGAAGGCGACGAGGCCGTAGGCGTCAACATCATTCGCCGCGCCCTCGAAGAGCCGCTGCGGATGATCGCCGACAATGCCGGTGCCGAAGGGGCCATCGTCGTCCGTCAGGTCGCCGATGGCGAGGCGGCCTTTGGCTTCAACGCCCGCACCGAGGAATACGAGGACCTGCGCGGCGCAGGCGTCGTCGATCCAGCCAAGGTCTCGCGCACTGCGCTCGAAAACGGCACCAGCATCGCTTCGCTCTTGCTGACGACCGAAGCACTGATTGCCGAGCTGCCCGAAAAGACCCCTCCGGCCCCTGCTGGGCCTCCTGGCGGCGACATGTACGGCGGCGGAATGGGCATGTAGCCCTTCTGTCGCAAATAAAAAAGGCTCGCTGCTTCTTTGGCAGCGAGCCTTTTTTGTTCTTCCCTTGCTCACATCCACAATCTGTAGAGCAAGGGGTCGCAAAACTGCCCATCCTCTTGGACCGCGTAGTGCAATCCCGGCCTCCGAGCTCCACGTCCCTCGTCCAAAAGCGCGATGGACTGACCTTTGAGCACGTAGTCCCCCACTTCGACGAACAGGCGCGCGTTGTATCCGTATTGAGTCAGCAGACCATTGCCGTGGTCGAGAATTACCATGTAGCCGAAGTCCTTGTCGTAGCCCGCTTGCATCACTTGGCCTGCGGCACTGGCCCGTACCAAGCTGCCCGCAGCCGCAGCAATGACAACCGAGGGATGTTCTTCGCTAAAGGGCCTGAGCACTGGCCCGCGCAACGGCCACAAAGTAGGGACGGTATGGACGTGACCCCAACGCAACCGCTGTATGAAGGAGATGTAGGGGGGATCATCGCTGGGCTGCGCAGCCTCCTCGTCTAATATCTCGGGCTTGCCTAAGATGGCGCGCAGTCGGTCGTTGCCGCGCTTGAGTCGAACCAGCATTTTTTCGAGCTGATTGATCTGGCCCACTTGCTCCTCAAGCAGGGCGTTATCCTGCTCGAGCTGTGCCGCCTTCTGCGTTAGCTCGTATTTGTCGAAATGAGACCAAAGACCAAAGGGCAAAAACACGAGCAAGACGAAGCTGCACAACCCCAGCAACCACAAAACTGCGACGGGGACTTTAAACTCAAAGGTCTTGCGGCCCTTTTCTGGAATGATGATTAAGGTAATGTTGTTGCGCTTGAACATCTCATGCCGGTCCGTTTTCGTTTGTAGGATGAATCAATCCTAAATTCAATATATTTTATATCTGACGTTTAAGCCGCGCTTCTCCCTTAAAAAAATAATAGATCGCCCGTGTCGCCATTCCGCCTCTTGCCCTTAGCACTGTGCATGCTCGTGCCATTAAGCAGCCCCATTCGCGCCGAGCGTCTAGTTATGACTGCGGCGGATATCGGGGAAAACTGGGTCTATCCCCCCGGCGGCCTGCACCTAGACGAAGCAGGCGCGCTGCGGCCAGTGCATATCGGCAAAGACATTGACCCGCTCTCTGCGGCTATTGTTCGCGGGGCCGGCGCGGCCCAATCTACGGCTGCCCGCGCCTTTGACGGCAACCTCGCCACGAGTTGGAGTCCACCGCCGAGCACGGCCCCAGAGGACTGGTGGCTCGAGATCGACTTGGGGCAGGTGTTCCCCGTCCAACAGATTCGCCTGCGCTTTGCCGACAGCGCGCCGCCCCTGCCCTTTTTCAACCTCTCGCTCTCCAAGGGCGAGCGCTTTATCAACAGCGCCAACGTCGTAGTCGAAGGCACCCTGCTCTACAGCCACAGCGAGCGCTTTGCCTTCAACGAGGGGCACGACGTGGTGATCGACCTCGACGACGAGCTCGTCCAAGTTCTCCGCATCGAGGCCACCCGCGAAATGACCGGTGCGCCCGCGCTCACCGAAATCCAAATCAAGGCATTTGGCGACAATATCGCCTTTGACCTGATTGCCAACGGCGGCACCGTCGATGTCGAGGCCGCCGTCGTCGCTGTAGCTGGCGTTCCTTCCGTCATGTTCGACGGCGACCTCTCGACCATGTGGCGCGTCAACCCCCTCGCCAAAGGCTCCAGCGGCGACAGCGAGACCTTCGGCGATTATCGCATCGATCTAGGAGCTGCCTACTGGATCGATTCGGTCTGGCTCTTGGGCGAGCCGCTGGGCATTCCGCCGCGGCGGCGGCATTACTACGCCAATTTCCTCTCCTATAAGCTACAGTACTCCGACGGCTCGCTGGCACCCGATGGCTCGCTGGCTTGGCAGGCGTTGGCCTCCATTCCCCCCGATCCCCGCTACCTCTTCGACGTGCGCAATTTTCGCCACGATGTCCCCCTAATCGCCGCCCGCTACCTGCGTTTGATCTATCCCACTAGCCAAGGCGGCAACATCATCGGCGGCGGCCTATCGGCCAGTGATATCGCCAACACCGGCCGCTTGGACGGGCTAGGCCTAGTTAGTGAGTTCCAAGTGTACGGCGAGGGGTATCCGGCCCGCGTCATCCTGCGCTCGCCTGTTATCGACCTTGGCTCCAATTGGAATATCACGGCGGTTGAGTGGGCAATTGACGCACCGCTCGGGGCCCAATTCTCCTTGCGCAGCCGCACCGGCGACCACGTCGTCGAGGAGATGCGCTATTTCGACAAAAACGGCAAAGAAGTTACCAAAAGGCGCTACGAAAAGCTGATCGCCTCGTTCCGCGGCCCCATCGAAACCACGCTCCAACCGGGCGATGGCTGGAGCGTGTGGAGCGAGGAATACCTCCGCACGGGCACCCGCTTCCGCTCGCCTTCGCCCCGGCGCTACGTCCAGCTCGAAGCCGAGCTGCGCGCCGACAATCCGCAGGCCGGCATTGCCCTCGACGCGCTTGCCTTGATCTATTCCCGCCCTTTGGCGCGCACCGCGGTTGGTGAAGTCCACCCCGCACTCGTTGCGCCGGGCGAGCAAACCGACTTCACGTACTTCCTCCGCCCAGAATTTGCCCGCGACAGCCAGGGCTTTGAAGCCATCGCCCTCGAAGCCTCGGTGCCCCTCGCGTTTCGCGCCCTGCAAATCGACGGCGCTTCAGTCAACGCCGAGTTGGAAGCGACGAATGCGGGCCTTCGCTTACACTTGCCTGAGCGCATCGCAGCCGCCGAGCGCGTCGAGCTAGGTTTTGCCGCCACCGTCTTCCAAAACAATACCCGCTTCCGCGCCTTTCTAGAGCGCAAAAGCGGGCTTGACACCCTGCGTCAGCAGGTCGATCCAGGCGATGCAGTTTCCGATTTAGCGGGAGCGGGCGACGCGGTCTCGCTGCCCGTGGACGAGAGCTTACTCACGCGCCTAGACATGGGCGCGGGAATTTTTACTCCCAACGGCGACGGCGTCAACGACGCGCTGGCCATCTCTTTCGACGTACTCAAGGTCATCGACGCCCGCCCCATTGAAGCCCGCGTCTATGACCTGCGCGGCCAGCTAGTCCGCACGCTGCGCGACGCCGCCGGCGTGGCCGGCCACTATCAGCTAACTTGGGACGGCCGCCGCGACTCCGGCGCACTGGCCCCGCCCGGCCTCTATCTCTTCCGCTTGCAGATCGCTGGCGACTCCGCCACCCGCGCCTTGGTCCGCAGCATCGGCCTGAGCTATTAAATCCTGCAGGAACATGGCACACGCCGCGTATTTGGCGACCGACACCTTTTAGACAAGCTCACGAAGGTCGAGTTGGTCGATGATCGTAAATCCGTACCCGGTCTGGTACACGATCTGTTTGGCAATCGCCGGATATGCCGGGCCGCTATTCAAGAGGCCAAGCCGCCGGGCTAGGCGCGGTCGCACGTCTCAGAGAATCCATCTGAGAATGAACAACCCTGCCGCAAGCAGTGGGGTATCGAGTTAGTTCCCCAAGAACGCCGCAAGCGGCGGGGAATTGGACCCGAAGAGATTAAAGGACGCGCTAAGGCTTGAGCAACTAGACGCGCTACGCTACTTGCTCAACCAAAACGATGCCCAACAGGACGAAGGCCCGCAAGGACAAAAAGAACAGTACCCCTCCCTTGCCCCACGCTTCGGGAGGAAAAAGAACTGCCAAAGACGAAGCACTGGCGCAGATTTATGAATATACCTCCTAGGCTCGACTTTATCCATTCAGGTAGCGTAACAGACGGTGTGTATCAAGCGGTTAAAGAGGGTACGTGGTATTTTTACCATGTCGTCCTGCGGTTGGGTGGTTGAAAAAGTCGCCCAAATTCGTTTTCGGACCCCCGCCAACGCATCCGCAAAGGTTGGTTTTACTTTTTTATACCACGCGGTGGCGTGCCAGCTTGGTGCTCTTTTTTTGCCCCAGCGATGGGCGATCAACGTGACGAGACTAAATAAGGCTAAGAGGACCGGGGTAGTACGGGCAATCGCTCGGTCATTCCACTGGCGTTGGGTTTCCATGCCCAGATGGGCGCGGGCTTGTTCAAAGGTGGTTTCGACGGCCCAGCGCTGAATAAAAAACGTCAGCATCTGCCGAGGCGAGAGGCTTCGATGGGTCGATAGCAATGCTTGGGGTGCAAAGGTGTGGTGGGGATCTCGGATGAGCAGCCATCGAATCGGCACGGGCGGCAAGCCGGTGTGATACCAGACCGCGGTTTGGGAATAGACCTCCACGGTGCGCCGGCGGCGGCCATACCAACGAGAGATGGTTAGGGTTTGCCAAGGCGTATCCGGGTCGTCCAGATGGTGTTGAAGGGAGGGTAAACGGCTCCCTTTGCAGCGGGGGCGACCCACTTGGCGGGCCGACCGAGGCGGGGCCGGGGTATACAGGGCCGCATCCAGACGCAGACGCGTCACGACGGTAACATAGGATCGGACCGCGTCGAGGAAGGCCAGCGCCGCAAAGCTACTATCGGCCACCACCACAATACGCCGTCCTGGCAGCCAACGGGCGACGATGTGGAGCATGCTTTGGGCGCGCTGTAACAGGGACACGGCGGGGCGACCCTGCTGGGTATAATAGCGCTGGGAGGGACATAGCACACTCATAAAGGGTAACGCCCAAAGCCGATCCGCCCAGCCGATCGGCGTCAGCAGCATCAATGACAGCCAGCGTAGGCCACTGGCTTTAACCACATGGCTCCGACTGGAACGCACCGGATCTCGATAGATGCCTTGGGCGCGGATGTGGTCGCCCCGCCGCCGCTCAATCGTATCATCTAAGCCCAAGACAATCCAGCCGGTCGGCGCAAAGGTCGCCACTAACAACGCCAATAAACGCTGACTACCCGCCATCGGCGACCACACACAGCGATTGAGCAGGCGATGATAGGTCTGAAACTGGGGCTGTGCCCCCAAGCCCATCACTTCCAACACCGCGCTGACCGTCCGTTTGCCCGGTGCCAACAAGGCTCCGAGCAACAATGTCTGCGCCTGCGGCCAGACACGGGAAGAAAAAATAGGGGCAACGTGCGACAAAACACTTATTATATCCTTCGGCAGTCGACTCATAGCATCCTCCTCGGTTGTAGGTGTCTCGACACCATCTACGCTACGAAGGAAAATGAGTCGCTGCCATTGTTCTTTGGATAAAGTCGAGCTAGGAGATACCGCTAAAAAGTCAACCTCATATTCTTCATGATGATAGCGGTCTCTTCCTCTGTCTTTTCTGACCCCGGCGCTATGGACAGATGCAAGTTGCTACCCTGCCTCTTCATCTCGTCCTCATTCAGAACAAACAATGCCATTGCCAAGAGGTGAAAGATAGCAAGCTCGCGGGACGGAACCTCGAGGCCATTTTTAGTTTTTGCTTGAGGGTCTAACCAAAAATACCTAGTGTCCGAGTACGATGAGTCGTGCTTTCTAAGGCAGGCTTCTAAATCCGTTTCAGATATAGTATCGGCACCAAGGGGTTGACCGTGCACGTTCATTTCGCGGATGATGTCCTGTCTTATTCCTCCCTTGCAGCCGCTTTTTCTTTTTAGTCTCTTGTAAAGGACATACGGACTATGGCTCTCTTGACGTATCGAATAGTGAAGAAGCAATAGAAGACGCAAAGATTGTTCGACCGATAGCAGGATCAACTCGAAAGACACAATAGGAAAGAGAAAATCCTTTCCCGTCGGCGGCGTAGGAGCAGGCCTTTCATAACAATAAACCGATGCACATTGGTGTGCTTGCGCCGCCAGCATTAGTCGTGCCGCCGCAGTCTTTTTCTGTTCCTCGGTTAGTGTAGTTCGGTTGACTTTTTTTCTACGCGATGGCATTTCATCCCCCTTTTCTTTTTTTATTAATTCATAAAATACCATAGAACCGATAGCACTCAAGCCCCTGTAATTGAACGGGGGTAAACAAACCACCAATAAACCCTATTATCGGGAGTCAAACCCGGACGCCGGCGAAGCCGATGCCGGTTCTTGGTGTTGGGTTTAATTTCAGAAGCGCCCGATGTCTCGTCGGCATCGGGCGCTTCTTTGTACGCTTCTTAGAGTTTCTCAGAATCGGGCCTCAACTCGATGCCTTCCGCGTCGCGCTTAGCACATCGTAGCAGAATTGCGCCGTACTCCAGACGTCGTACCCGTCTGCATTCCATATCTGGCCGGTGACTTCTGGGCAGATGTAATTGTCCCAGCCAGCGTCTTGTATGGCTTTATAGTAGGCCTTCATGTCCAGCTTGCCGCTGCCGGGGAGGAGATAGCGGACCCGCCCCTCTTCGTCGAGGTAGCCGTCCTTGATGTGATTGTGGACGGAGTACTGGAGATTCAGGTCAATCGAGTGCTGCAAGTCGATGCCTTCCACCCAGAAGTGGCTGTAGTCGAAGTTGAGGCCGAGGTTCGGGTGATTGGTTTGCTGCATGAGCCAAGCGGCTTTTTCCGGCGTCTCAAAGTCGTCGCCAGCATGTGGCTCGATGGCGACGATGACGTCGTATTCGGCGGCCATGTCGCCCAGTTCGAGTACCAGCTCGACGATGCGCTCTTTGCCGGTCTCCCAAGCGGGTTTGCCGCCGAGAGTGGTGCTGACGACCATCGGGCGGTCGTCGAGCCGGAGTGAGCGGCTCAGTTCAAAGGTCGCTCTGAACTGCGCGAGTGCGGCGGCGCGTCCCTCGCCTTCGACGCAGGGCGAGAGGAGGGCCATGAGTGCAGGCGTGGGGAAGCCGAGTTGGCGGAAGAGGTCGGCGAGCCTTTTGCGGGCAGCCGCGTCCATGTTGGCTGGTTCAGTCGGCCAGCCGGGGGTGACGGCGATTTCCATGCCCTCGTAGCCCATGTCGGCGAGGCGCGGCAGGGCTTCGAAGACGTCGAGTTGCTTCATGCCATAGGTGCTGTAGTAGAGTTTCACGCGGTGACGGCCTCCTGTTGTGCGCCCATGCGCTCGCGCTCGGCGATGAGCAAGTTGATCCAGTGTTTCATGTAGTGCCCGTGGTCGTGCCAGGTGCGGCCGCTGATGAGGTTGCCATCGACGACGCAGGGCGCGTTGACAAAGGTGCCGCCGCAGACTTCGAGGTCGAATTGGCACTTGGGCACGGTGGCCATGCGCCGTCCTTGGACGCAACCGGCGCGGGCGGGGATTTCGACGCCGTGGCAGACGCAGCCTACGGGTTTGTCGCGGTCGAAAAAGTAGCGGGTAATGCGAATTAGGTCCGGGTCGTCGCGGATGTATTCGGGGGCGCGCCCGCCGGAGAAAAAGATTCCCACGTATTCTTCGGGCACGATGTGGCGGAAGGCGATGTCCGCTTGGATGGTATAGCCCTCAAACTCGCGGGTGATATCCCAACCTTCGGCCGGGACCTCGTGCAGAACCATGTTGTAGCGGCGGGCTTCCGGCCCGGCCACCACGGGCGCGAATCCCTCTTCTTGGACGCGCAGGTAGGGATAGAGCGTATCGACGGTTTCGGTGGCGTCGCCGACGATGATGAGAACTTTGGCGGTCACTGCATTCTCCCTTGGACGGTATGGGCTGGTGGGGTAAATTTTTCGCGCCGGAGAAACTAATGTGCCATATTGGACGTAGCAAGCTGTAAGCGCATCGCAACGACGCAAGGAGGTTATTGTGGAATATCGCCGCTTTGGACAGACGGACATGGAGCTGAGCACCATTGGCTTGGGTGGGCTGTTGGCCCGCTACGAGGGCATCAACGGTCATCCGCCGCCCGAGGAGAAGCGCCGGATCTACCTGCGGGCCGCCGAGTTGGGCGTCAATCTCTTTGACATGGGTTACGGCGACGAGGTTCACATACCGGACGAGCTGAAAGGTCCGCAGGATGACCGCTTCTTCTCGCTCAAGGTGGGTGCGCCCGCAGCCGCTGAGGTGGAGGGGACTATCGACAAGCACCTCGCCAATGTGCGCCGCGAGGCCATCGATATTTTGCGGGTACACCACTATGCCTATCTGCAAAACGAGGGCTTGGCCGAGCGCATCGCCGAGTGCAAGGCCAAAGGCAAAGTGCGCGCTTTGTGCTTGATTCGGCACATGCTGGCCGATCAACAAGCCTACGCTGAGCGCGGCCCCGAACCCGAGGCGGACGCCGATTTGGTCATCTACAACTACGTCTGCCGCTGGCAGGCCCCGGGCATTGCGGCGTCGGCGCAGGCTGGGAAGGGCGTGCTGATTATGAAGGCCCTGGGCGGCCAATGGCTTGGCTGGGCCGACAAGGCGCAGACCGACTGGTCGGCCGTAGATGAGTCGAAGGTCGAGGAGCTATCGCCGAGGGGGGAAGGCATTCGCGGAGAGCTGCCGCTGGTCTATCCGATTGTCTCAGGCCCTTGGCATGAATTGGCCGAGCCGGGCGAACTGGTGCCGCGCACTGAACGGGCGATACAGTGGGTGCTGGCGACCGAGGGAGTGCATTGCACTTTGGTGGCTTTTGCTAGCGTCGAGGAATTGGAGGAAGGGTTGGGGGTGATGGAGGTAAGTGCCGCTATTTGATTATTTGATACTGATGGTATGTACAAGCCCCTAGGATGAGATGCTTCGACTCCGCTGCGCTTCGCTCAGCATGACTAGATTGATCGCGGTGGGCGTGGGACTGGCTCCAATTAGGTGTGGATGGTTTTAGTAGGCCACGGAAACGATTCGGCTGACCTTATCGGTGCGGGCGTCTCCGCTGACTTCGACGCGCAGGACGTAGTTTCCCGGTGCTACTAGGCCGCCAGCGTGGTCGCGTCCATCCCATTCCAAAGCCACTCGTCCGGCCACCTGATTCTCTTCGCTCAAAAGATGCACTTGCCGCCCGGTCAGGTCGAAAATGGCCACTCGCACTATGCGCGGGTCCAGCACTTTGAGCAGATTGAATTCGAGGACGAGCCGGTCGCCAACGCCGTCGCCGTTGGGAGTTAGCATTTGGGTTGAGATGGTCAGGTTATCGAGCAGACCGGGGTCCGCGGGCAGGGCTACGGATACCGTCTCACTCGCTACGGCCTCGCTGGCATTTCCCGCGTCAACCTGTTGTATCTGACCTTCCAGATTGCTGTTGAAAAGCAGCGCGTCAAAACGAGTCTGGTTGAGGTAGAGCGTACTCTCGAAATCGATCTCCAGAAGTCCCGAGCGACGCACGGCGCGGTCGAGGACGAGCAGAGTTCCGTCGTCCCGCTCCTCGATTTGGGCGGAGGCTTCTTCCCCGTTGATGCGCAAGGTCTTGAAGCGCACCGCGGCCGACGAACTCAGTAGGATTTGGTCGAATCCCCGGTTGGCTGAAGTCGCGGTTGTGCGGAGGAAATAGGTGAAGTTTTGCGGCGCGCCCGGCTCGACTTCGGCTGGGTAGATTTCCGCCAGCGTCTGTTGCACCAGCGGTGGGTGGAAGTGCAAGGTCAGCGTTTCGAGTGCTGGGGCGCTAAACGGATCTTCGCTCAAAAGCTGCACCTCGATTTGGGCAAACTGCCGCGGCCCCGGCGACAAAAACCCTTGGCCAGAAACGTCGTAAACTGGACTCCAGTTGCTCCAGTCCGAACCTATTGTGCGCACCGTGTCGATCCGTCCGCGAAAAGAGGGAATGAGCTTGTCGTATTTCCTTGCGGAAACTTCCTTGCCGTTCTTGTCGAAGAAAGAGTACTCCTCGTCGAGCAGATTGCCGGTGCGACTGCGAATTTCTAGGCGAGTAGCGGGCGGCACTTGGGATTGCCAATCGAGCACCGAGATCGTCTTTTTCCCACCCAAGTCGAAAATCGGCGAGAGCGCTGTCAAGGCGGCGGGGAATCCTTCGCCAAAGACTTGAAACTCCGCGGTCGTGCCCGAGAGCGCGCCAGAGGTCATGCCAAAGAGGAGCCGGACGTAGCGCAACTTGGTCGAGGGAAAGCGCTCCTCAAAGTGGACGATGTCGCGGCGGTTGCGCAGCGATTCTGGCAGTTCCCCCAGCGAAACCCAGCGTAGCGATCCGTCCGGGGCCAGCGAGCCGTCCGACCCCGACATCTTGTACCACAGATAATTGATGGATCCAAAGCGGGTGCGGGCTCTCTCGCCGGTCGTCGGTAGCCCGGTGAAATCCCCCAACAGCCGCACTCGATCGACCCAAAAGAGTACGCCCAAGTCGAGGATAAAAAGTCCCATCGGCGTCACCCCGCGTCCCTCCTTGCGACCCCAGTACGAGGTAATGTCCCCGTCAATTAGGTTGCGGCTGATCAAGGGGTTCTCATGGCGCTCATCCCGGCCCGAGCCGACTAGGCTATGCACGTCAATCTGACCGCCGCGTTCTCGCGCACCGAGGGACAGGTTGTCGCCCACGCTTTCTACCGACAACTCGCTGAGCTGGGCACCAAGCGTCTTTTTGTCGGCTTGGATGCGAATGTGCTTTAGGGGTTTGAGGCCAAAGTCGATCTCGATGACCCGATCTTGGTTAAAGCTGTACAGGCGGCGCTTGTTGTAGCGCAGGGTTCCTTCAATGGCCACGCCAGCGTTGGTGAAGAAAGGCTCGCCGTCGGAAGTGAAAACCTTGAAGAATTCGAGCGGCTCGCCGTCCTCGGCAAAATGCAGGCGTATTGTGCGCGCCGAGACCACCCGGCCTAGATCAACCTCTATCCACCAGTCCTCCAGCGGGGCTTCGGCGGCAGGTGCCCAAGCCGTCTCTACATCTCCGTCTATCAGCAGGGCTGCACGATTCAGCGCTGTGCCCGCGTCGCGGATGCCGCCGCCAAAAGTCGCGGCGTTTTGCACCGCGTCGATATTCTGGCGCACGAACGCGGGTTTGAGCACGCCGTCGGCGACATCAACCGCGTCGCCGGGCAGCGTCCACTCGCTCCAGCCGCTCGGGCCGCCGAGGCGCAGTTGCTCGGCTCCGAGGGCTTGGGCGGCGAGCAGGAGTGCGCCCAGCATCGACAAGTACGTGCGGATTTTTGCCGCTAAGTGATCGCACATCGCATTGAACGCGCCGATATGGCAACAGACTTTAACTCGCGTACACGGCTTCGCGCAGCCCCTTGATATAGCCGATGGCGAACAAGCGCCCGATTGACGAATAGCCCGGCTGGTCGTTGCGGTCGCCTTCCATCGTCGGCACGTGGTCGGGGCGCAGGACGCCTTCAAAGCCAATGTCGCGGTAGGCTTCCATACAGGCGCGCATGTCGGTCGGGCCTTCGTCGTGGAAGGTCTCGACGAATTTTTCGGGCGTGCCGCGCACATCGCGGAAGTGGACGAAGTAGATGCGGTCGCCAAAGTGGCGGATGACCTCGGGCAAGTCGTCGGTCATCAGGGTGAAGTTGCCTTGGCACAGGCAGATGCCGTTGGCCGGGCTGGGCACTAGGTCGATGAGCCTCTGGTAGTTTTCGATGCTGCGCATGATTCGCCCCATGCCGCGCAGGGGCGACAGCGGCGGATCGTCGGGGTGCATGGCGAGTTTGACGCCAGCTTCCTCGGCGACTGGCACGACCTTTTCAAGGAAGTACTTCAGGTTGTCCCAAAGTTGCTCTTCGGTGACGACGCCGGCGTCGGTCAGGGGCGCATTTTTCATCAGCTCGTTGTCAAAGCCGGTGACCATGGCGCCGCCGCGTCCGGGCGCGGCCATTGAGGTGCGGGTCCAGTTGAGCACGGGCATCCACTCGGGACACCAGACTGGGATGCCGACCTTGCCCATGTTGCGGATCAGCTCGCAGGCGTATTCGATCTCCTCGTCGCGGTCGGACAGGCCAAGCTTGGCCTTGTTGAGTGGCGGGCGGGCCTCGATGACGTCGAGGGAGAAGCCGCCGTCGTTAAACGCGGTTTTCATCCGCACGAGGTTGGTGAAGCTCCAGGGCCGTTGCTCGGGGTGGATGTCGGCGGGGTCGCCGGGAGTATTAAAGCCGCCGACCACGTGGTCAACGCCGCATTGTTTGACCATCCGCCACAGCGGCGTGGGGTGATCGGGCAGGACTTCGGCAATTTTGATCATGTCGTTCCTTTTCTTGGCGAGGTGAAGGTTGGGACGAGTAATTGATGTTACGCACGGACTCCTTGGGTGTGGGATGCTTTGCTCAGCATGACAAGGAAATATCTGCTGTTAGGAGAAGCGAGGTCAACATAGCTCAGCGAATAAATGGGTACACTAAGCCGGTTAGGGCGTCCGCGATGCGGATGCGGTGCGAGAGCAAGGTCTGTGCGGGCAGGGCATCGGCGGCAAAATAGCCGATGTTGGTGCTTTCTGAGGAGATCCGCAATGCGCCGGCGACGGGTTCGCAGATAAAGACGTGGGTGACGTAGTGGACGATGGTGCCGTCGGGATAGCGCATGAATGGGTAGCTCTCCGGCTCGGAGTAAATCCCAATCAGCCGCTCAACGCGCACCTCTAAGCCCGTTTCCTCATAGACTTCGCGTACCACGGTCTGCTCGACGGATTCGCCGAGTTCGACATTGCCGCCGGGCAGGCCCCAAAAGCCGTTGTCCGCGCGCTGTTGCAGCAGGATTTTGCCGGTCTTGTCGCGGATGAATCCATTGGCCGCCGCGCCGAGCCGGTCGGGCATTTTCGCGAGCGGCGCGCCCGTGCTGTCGTACCATTGGGTATAGTCGAATTTCTCCGCGTTCATGGCATGTTACGAAAGTGGCCCATAGGCGCTGATAGCCGAGTCGTGGAAGAGCGCCCGGCGCTCGTCGTCCGAAAGGTCGGCGCTCCATTCGAGGAATTTGGCGTAGAGATAGCCGATGCTAATACCCCGCAGTTTATCGACGGGATAGTTGCTGGCAAACATGCAGCGGCTACAGCCGAAGCGTTCGATTAGCTCTTGGACGATTGCGGCGATTTTGGCCTCTTTGGTTGCATCCTCGTGGAAGGCGTCTCGCGCAAACCACGCCATCGACAGCTTCATATAGATGTTGGGCAATGTGGCCAGCGCAGCCATGCTTTCGCGCCAGAGGTCCTCGTGCGCTTGGTCCTCGCCGTCGTGGAGGAAGCCGAGGTGGTTGGTGACGACGCGGAGGTTGGGGAAGTCGCGGAACACTGCGACCGCATCGGCCACTTGGTGGGGATTGCAGGAGAGATCGAAGGCGAGGTTGTGGCGCTCTAAGAGGGCCAAGCCATCGCGGAAGCGGCTGCTCTGCAAGACGCCGTCTTCGATCTGCGGCCAAGTCAGGTCGGGATTGTTGGGATGGTGATTGAGGATCATGCGTACGCCGCACAGACGGCCTCCTGCAGCCGCTAGGTGTTGTTCAATGGTTCGCTCGGCTGCGGCGATGTCGCGTTCCAGATGCACGTACGCGACAATGCCAAAGGGCTGTTCGGCTGAGGTTGGTTCGAGTTGGTCGCGCACCCAGCGGGTTTCTTCTACGGTATCGACGGGGATGCCACCAGGTACTTGGCCGACGACGGTTTCGACGTGGACGCCGCTGACCCGCTGCAACTCAGAGGGCAGTTCGCTCATGTCCTGGGCGTAGTCGGCGGCTCGGTACGCTGGCATGACATCGCCGAGGTTGGGGTTGGGCCGCTCGGCTAGGTCCCAGAGGTGGAAGTGGGGGTCGCACAGGGGAATGGGAGTCTGCATGGAGGAAAGCCTTTCGATGATATGTAGGGGCGACCCTTGTGGTCGCCCATCTAAGAAAACACCGCCTTCACGGTTTCGGGCAGCGGGCAGTGGGCACCCGGGTGCTGCACCGCGCTGGCACCGGCGGCGCACGCTAGGTTTAGGGCCTGTTGCGGGTCGGTGCCGAGCAGGGCGCTGGCGGCCAGGACCCCGCTAAAGGCATCGCCAGCCCCGACTGCATCGACGACGGACACGGGCTCGGGCCGCGCGGCGAACGAGGCCCCTGGAATGTGGAGTTGAGCGCCGTCGCCGCCAAAGGTAATCGCCAGGCAATCTAGCGCGTAGCGGGCGATTAAGTCGTCGGGCGCAGCGACCTCGGCAATGTCCCGCACGGCCTCCCATTCCTCGTCGTTGAGCTTGACAATGGTCGCCGCTTCGAGGCCAAAGAGTACGGTTTCTGGCGTATAGCAGTCCTTGCGCAGGTTGACGTCGAAAAGCCGATGCTGGGGGTTGGCGGCCAGCAAGTGTTCCAGTCCCGGACGATTGGCCGGGCTGCGCTGCGCGGCTGTGCCGTAGTAGATCAGGTCGGGGGGCTGGTCTAACGCCGGCTTAGTTTCGATGTAGTCCCACGCCACGCCGGCGCGGATGGTGTAGGAGGGCTGGCCATCGTCGAGCAGTACATCGACCGTGCCCGTAGGCTCGGGCCGGTCGGCGACCCATTGCTGATTGATGTCGGCGCGCCGGAGAAAGCCCCGCGCCTGCTGCCCCAGTTCGTCCCGCCCCACCGCGCTGATCATGGCTACGGGAAAGCCGAGCTGGCGCAGATTCCAAGCGAAGTTCAGGGAAGCACCTCCCAAGCAGGTGCGGTCTGGGAAGCAGTCGTAGAGGATCTCGCCGAAGACAATGGAAGTGAAGTTCGCTTTGTCCATAGTAATGTTACAACGGCGGAAAGAGCACGTAGCCTACGGCGCTGCGCTCCAACCAGATCTTGCAGAATTCCGCTAGGTCGTACGCTCGGGCGACCTCGTTGTTCGCGGCTGGATCGTTGACCAGTACCGTATCTCCCGCGCAGCCCCGGACGACTAGCAAGTGTCCAGACGTCCGCTCAATGGCTGCTTGGTTCAGTTCGCCTACCTCATAGCGCACGGAGGCAACGATGGGAAAGCCCGCGTCGAGCAACGCGTACGCTGCCTCCCAAGAGGGAAAGTGCAATAGATAGCCCAAGAGACCCCGGTGAGCGGCGGCGTGGATATTGGCCGGCCACACGCCGTATAGCCCGCTGGGCTGATGGCGCGCTTCTGCGATCACGTCGTAGATGTCTGCGCTATGGCCGTAATAGGCAAGGAGCATGGCGACGCTGGTCGGCGAGCAGACGTGGGAAGCCAACTCGGGCCGCAGAACCATCTGGCTTTGCGACGGCACGGCGAGGGCCGTATCTCGGCTAGTGAACGTCGGAGTGGGCACTGCGCCTTTGCGGCGCACCGAGACCGAGAGCAAGGCCGGGGCCTTGGGGGCGATGCCTTGGACGCGTAGGTGTAGGGTGGCCGCTTGCAAGGGAGTGCGGATGCGCAAGAGGTCGATTTCCGCAGTGACCGCTTCGTTTGTCGCGCTCGCTGCGGCTCCGACAAACGAGCCGATCGGGTCGAGGACGGCTCGGCTGCTGTGGCCAGCTTTGGTTTCGCATTCTATCGCGAACTGGTAGCCCCACGCACCGTCGTGGACGACCGAGAGGCACGGCAGGATTTCTAGGGCACCTTCTAGCACTGCGGATGGCAAGTCAAATGAGAACTCGTCGCCATTCCATGCCAATGGTTCGATTTGCTTTGGCCGGATGGACGGCGGGACGGCGCGTTGTAGCGCGGCCTCGTCTAGTCCTTGGGCAAACAATAGAAGTGCGTTGCTCATTAGGTTCGTTTGGGAAGAACTGAGTACACGACAGTAATCCAGTGGACGTTAGGCATGGGAGCGCTCAGATGCTTCGACTCCGCTTTGCTCCGGTCAGCATGACCGGGTGATGACGCCCATGTTGTCATGCTGAGCGAAGCGAAGCAGCCCATACCGCTCTACTGTCGTGTACTTAGGGGAAGAATACATTCAATCGCCACCTGCGTCCAGCAAGGTTTGCCAACGCGCGAGTCGCCTATCCCCAAAGCTGAGGATGGGGCGGATGGAGCAGGCTGCCTTCGTAACGCAGCCCGTGCTCCCGATCTTTTTGTAGAAGTAAGGGACCGTCGAGATCGACGAAGCGTGCTTGTTGCGCCAGCAGGACCGCCGGTGCCATGGCCAGCGAGGTGGCAATCATGCAGCCGACCATCAAATCCAAGCCGCACGCGCGCGCCTCGGCGGCCAAGCGCAGGCCCTCGCTGAAGCCGCCGGTCTTGTCGAGCTTGAGGTTGACGTATTCATAGCGAGGGGCCAGTTCTGCGAGATCGTCGGCAGTGTGGCAGGATTCGTCGGCGCAGAAGGGTACCGGATGTTCAAACTCAGCGAGCAGGGCGTCTTGGGCGGCGGGCAGGGGTTGTTCGATGAGTGCGACGCCCAAGCGAGCTAGTTCGGCTGAGAGCGGCTCGACTTGGTCGGCGGACCAGCCTTCGTTGGCATCGACGATCAGGGTCGAGTCTGGAGCATTGGCGCGGATTGCGGCGACGCGGTCGAGATCGTCGCGACCGGCGAGTTTGATCTTGAGTAGCGGGCGGTCGGCGTGCTGGGCAGCGGCCCGGCCCATGGTTTCTGGATCGTCGAGCGAGAGGGTGTAGGCCGTCGCTACTGGACGTGGTGCTGCTAATCCGGCCAGTTCATAGGCAGGGCGGTCGCTGAGTTTGGCTTCTAAATCCCAGAGCGCACAGTCCAAGGCGTTGCGAGCCGCGCCGGGCGGCAGAGCGCGTTGCAATGCCGCTCGGACTTCGGCGAGCTCAGTCGAGCCGTCGAGGCCGGCTTCTACCTGTGGGCGCAGCGATTCTAGCGCGTCTATGGTCCCGGCCACGCTTTCGTTGTAGCGAGGGTACGGGACGCACTCGCCGCGGCCAACGCAGCCGTCGCGGCTCAGCTCGACGACGACGACATCGGCGGTGGTTTTGGCACCGCGCGAGATGGTGAAGGTCTGGGCGAGAGGGAAGCTCTCGCTGCGGACGGAGAAGTGGGTCACAGGGCATCGACCAAGCGCGCAGCCCCTTGGCGCAACGGATCGACTGCGGGCAGGCCAGCTTGGCGTTCAATGGTTTCGAGCAGTTCGGCGGCGCTGTCTTCCGGCAAGTGCGAGCTGTTGACTGCAATGCCAACGGTGCGGCAGGCCGGGTTGGTCAGCCGGCCGCACTGCTCGTTGAGGCGGATGCAATCGAGCAGATCGGGCAGTTGGTATTCGGGTAGGCCGCGCATGTGGGGGCGGTTGGGATCGTGGCAGAGGACGAGTGCGTCGGGTTGGGCACCGTGCATGAGACCCAGCGACACGCCGGCATAGGAGGCGTGAAACAGCGAACCTTGGCCTTCGACTAGGTCCCAGTGCTCGGGGTGGTTGGCCGGGGTTAGGACCTCGACGGAGCCAGCGAGGAAGTCGGAAACCACGGCGTCAACGGCAACGCCCGTCCCGGCGATGAAAATGCCGGTTTGGCCGGTGGCGCGGAAGGTGCAGGCCATGCCTCGCGCCCGCATCTCGCGCTCAATGGCCAGCGCGGTGAACATCTTGCCGACCGAGCAGTCGGTGCCGACGGTGAGCAGGCGTTTGCCCGGGCGTTTGACGCCGGTTGCAATGGGAAAAGCGCGGTCGGAAAAGCGGGCATCTACGAGGCGAGTGCCCTTTGCGCGGGCGCGGTCGGCCACGCCGGGGATGGTGCC
The DNA here is from genome assembly GCA_965219735.1 of Candidatus Latescibacterota bacterium. Taxonomy (GTDB): domain Bacteria; phylum Latescibacterota; class UBA2968; order UBA8231; family UBA8231. The sequence goes on along the minus strand of OZ244790.1, from coordinate 6,077,164 downwards.
AAGGCGCGTGTGCAGGCCGCTGGCGAGATCGTAGCCGAGGTTGATGGCCTGCAGGAAGGTCTCGCGCCAGAGGTCGGAGATGGTGCCGCCGCGATTGGCGACGCCGATGATGAGGGTGCGGGCACCGGCGGCGCGGGCTTCGGCGAGGGTTTGGTCGGGCAGTCCGAGGTCGGCGTGGCAGTCGGGAAGGCGGAGCTGACCAATGCACTGTTCGGGCCGCCAGTGGGCGACGCCAACGGCCGTTTTGGCGGCTAGCTGATCGGCGGCGTCGCCGAGGAACAACAGGTATGGGTGGGCGAGTTGGATCACGAAGCGACCGGCGTGTCGAGGCGGCGACGGCGTTGCTGCCAGCTCCACTTGTCGCTGCCGGCAATGAGCGGCTTGAGGGGTTCGGGCGTTTGGGCGATGAATTCAGCGCTCGGCTCTTGGCCGTTCCAAGCTTGGAACATCGGCGGGGTATAGCCGCCGATGACGATGACGCGCTCGCGGTCGGAGCGGATCTGGCCGGTGGCGTGGATCAGGGCCTCACCAAAGAGCAGGGTTGATCCGGCGGGCGCGACCACTTGGTGGATCAGCGCGGGATCCTCGTACGCCGCCGCGATGATGGTCTCGCGGTCGCATTTGACCTTGTGGCTACCGGCGATGACCACGGTGCCGCCGTCGTCCGGCCCTAGCTCCGTGAGGTTGGTCAGGGTTTTGACAAAGGTGCAGTGATAGAGGCCGTTTTCGACGTACGTGCCCACGTCTGGAGCAGTGCCGGTGTGGAAGCCGTAGCGCGGCGCGGCAGCGAGGTCGATCTCTGGGTCGCGCTCGTTGACGGCGGCCTCGGATTCTTCGAGGCGCACGGTGCCGCCGACTAGTTCTTCGGCCATGCCGACTAAGCGCGGATGAGTTAGGTATGCGAAAATCGCGGGATCGGCTTCGAGGATGTGGGCAAAGTGCAGGTAGTGAGGCCGATAGGAGGAGAGACGGCAGTTGCGGACGCTGGCTTTGGCTGGGTCTGGGGCGGACAGGAGGTCGCGTTTGAGCCGGAGCATGGCCTCTAGCAGGCGACCCGCTAGGTCTTGCTCGATCGCGTTTTCAATCACCACATAGCCATAGACTTCGAGGTGATAGCGCTGAGCGGGGGTGAGCGCGGGAAAGGGCCGGATGAATTCGCCGTCGGACATAGCGCGGAATATAAGCGCGGGAAAAGGGAATGCCAACGGGGAAGTAAATGCGGGTAGTGCGTCAGCTTGAAAACAGCGAGGCCGCCACAGGTAACGAGTTTCTCACCTCTTTCGAGTGATAAAATTCCCCGCACGGCCAAGCGGTGACCCGATCTCCAGTAATCCTACCGAATCAGTGTGAGCTTCTGTGTGAAAACACCTTGGTCTGTTACAAGCCGGTATAGGTAAACCCCACTGGCCACGCTTCGACCTTGACGATCTAGGCCATCCCACACCAAGCGATGAAGGCCGGCTTCGGCTCTGCCTTCGCGGAGGACGGCTACACGTTGGCCGTTTAAGGCCCACACCTCTAGGCGCATGGGTCCTGAGCGATTCAGAAAGTATGAGATCGTCGTCTGGCTGTTGAACGGATTGGGCCAATTCTGACTCAAAGGCGGGCCGTATCCAGCCTGCGCAATGGGCTTGGCGCTGGCTCCGCTGACCTCGAAGCGAACGATCTCGGTGAAGTTGGCCCGCAGCACGTTTTGAGCCTTATCCAAGACGTTCATCTCAGCAAGGCCCCATGTGCCCGGTATGCTGCCAACCGGAAGGACGATGGTTTTCTCGTAGGTCTTGTAAACAGTTGGATCGCCCACGAAATAGATGTTGTATTCCTCCGTGCCTCCGTGCCAGAAATGATGCTCAGCCCCTTGAGGATCGCGCAGGTAGAGACTGGTTCTTCTATAACCACTGATGTTGTCTTTGACCCGAAAAGAAATATCCACGATGGTTTCCCCGTCCGGCTTTTCGGGCTTAGTCGGCACGGCTGATATTTTGATGTTGTTGAGATCCAGCACAGGGGGTGCTGTGTCTGGTCGGGTCGTCTTGATCTGGATGGAAGCGGGCTTCTCGTCGATTGCCCCTTGCTCTTCTCTTCGGGCACGGTGCGGACCCGGATTGGTAAAGTACACGCCGCGCGAATTCAAGGCGTCATCCTGCATGCTCACATAGTTGATTTCATACCGACCGCTGGGGAAGTAATCAGGGATTATCAGATCGACACGGGCTTTGTTGGTCTTGGGGTCAAACGTCCCGTACTCTTCGGCGCGCCTAGAGTATGTAGGCCCGCTTTCGTCGTTGGCATAGGCCAAAACGGAGGTGACGCCGTTTTCTTCAATCACGTCCCAGGTGGCCGTCAAGATCTGATAGGCCCGCCCTCTGTCTGATCCTTCGGACAAAGACAGCTTCATCGACCCCGGCACATATTGAGGGGCCGTATCGTCAGCCAGCGGATTGTCAAGATACAGACCCCAGCCGAAATCATTTTGTCCTTCATGCCGTTCATTGCCTTGAGGATCCCGAAGGCTTATCTGATCGGGTCGCCAATACCCTGCAGCCGCATGCTTCGATAGGGTCTCACGGCCGCGCAAGATGTGGCCCGTCTTGACCCGACGCCCATTGCTGTCTATTGGACTGAGCCAAATATCGAAATTCGTACCCCTTTCGCTAAAGACCCGCACCACAGAGGCTTGTGCCGTGTTTTGATCGCCTTCATTGTGAAGCTCGATCTCAATGGTTACTTCTTTGTCTTCTTTGGGCTTGCCGGCGACTTGTATATCCACCCGAATAATGCGGCCCGGATAGACGTTGTCGGGGTAGAGGTTGTACACCTCAAAGGTCAAGTCCTCGCGGATTCGCGAGATGTAGCGCGTCCCGTGCATGATGCGGTTTTGAATGAACTCGTATTTTGTCGGCGAGCGAGAGCGCAGCTTGTCGGGATCGACGATGTAGTAGCTGATGCTTTCGGCCATATCTTCGTTTGGATTATGGGCATGGGCATAGGCCGACACGAACTCGGTTTGCTTGGTCGTTGACCAGCCGTCCAAATCGCGCGAGACAGGCCGATTAGAAGGCTGCCCTGCACAATCCAAAAGGCCCAACAGGGAGTCTCCTTCTTGGCAGGCCGTATCTTGGGAATCTTCACTTTCAGAGGGGCCGCCCTCTGAGTCCCTATACCAGCCACCCAACTCGATCCAATCTCTTTTGAGTCGTTCGTCAAACAGATGCTCCCAAAGAAAATGCGCCTTTTCGTGGACAATCAGCCGGTGCATGTAGTCTAAGCCCTGGCTCTTAAAGGCAGACTCGGCAAATTCTATATAGCCCTCTTGGGGCCAGGCAACAGCCGGAGCCTGTGGGTAGAAAGGATGCGGTGTGCCATCTAGGCGGCGCACCATGTAATCGAGTCCAGGCGTGTGGAGCATACCCTTGGGGAACTCTTCGAGCATGGAGATGATTGCAAGCAATTCTTCGTCTTTAAAGGACATGAATCGGCTGGCGTCTTCCCGGGTGGTGTTCTTGGTCAACTCTCGATAGTCCACCTGCAGGCTGATCCCATAGCGTTCAAACAGAATATGCTCGAGCGCTTGCCTTGAGGCCCCGTTGTCCGTTACGAACCGCACAACAGCGCGGTGGAGCCTTTTGGAAAAGAAATGCCCTTGAATCCCGTCGATTTCTGCCATCAGCGGCCTTGCATAGGTAAAGGCCGCCTCGGTGACGGTGACTATCCGCTGCCCGTTTATGGTATTTGTCTCGATATCGTTTTCTATGTGGCGTTGACTTATTCGCCACACAGAAGGCTGTACTGTCAATTCGGCTTTGTAGGGATCGTTGGTCTTTTGGGGAATTGACTCAAAGGTCTGCAGCAGGCCGTGAGCTTGCTCGGCACTCCACGTGCTATCCAAGTGAACCGAGTACTTTCGCTTTAGAAACAATGACGCGCTATGCGAGGCCACCTCTACAGTTTGGCCTGATAGCACGACTTTGACCGGCTCAATCAGCGTCGCCTCCTCAGCCCCATCAAGCGTCTGGTCCATCTCCCAATGGTACGTATAAGCCAGACATAAATGACTGCTTGCAAGAGAAACGATGAGGGCAATCAGAACGACACGAGCAGAAAACGGATGCCGCATGAGAAACCTCCAAGGCAGTTACGGTGAGAGGATGGACGAAAAAGTGCTCTCAGGTTTTAGTCTCTAAGACCAATTCACAATTATAAATAACGTGAGTTCGGGTTAAGCGGCCTTCTAACTGGAGTCGTGTTTCCGCTTAGTAGCTCAGTAGTAATGTTCACGTGATAATGTACACGTGAATATATAACCTTCCCCTGTGTCAGTCAAGACATGTTGATTTTGAGCTTGGCGATCAACTGGAAATCAAAGCGCGTGCTAAATATTGCAGCCAAAAAAGCGGCCCACACCGCAGCAAATCGCATCTGAATCTCGTCGCGTCTGATTGAAAATTTAGCTTTGCATTGAAGTACGCTTTTTAGTACTGTTAAATGTACGCACAATTGCGTGGTTTTTTCAGAATTCTCGTATACAAAGTATTATCAACACTTTATCGATAGTCAATTTCCTTTCTCTTACAGATTTACGGAGAATTCCTACAAATGTGGGTCATCCAGACCGTCGCCAAGAGTACTTAATTTAGTACCATATACGGTACAAAAGAGGAGATATGCTCCAATCCATGCCCATCGCCGAAGCCCGCAAAGTCCTGAATCAATTGCCCGATCGCTTCGCCGCCGAACCCGAAGCAAGTGCCCTCGCCGTAACGCGCCGCGGCCAGCCAGTGCTCGCGCTGATGCCGTGGTCGCTTTATCAGGGTATTGTCGAAACTTTAGAGGTGCTCGGCGACGAGGCCGAGTGCGCCGCGTTGCGCGAAGGCATCCGCCAGATTGAGGCGGGCGAGCGCGCCGTCTGGGAGGCGAAATGACGTTGCGCGTCGTCTTGGTGCCGCGCGCATTAGAGTCGCGGCAAGGCCTGCTCAACCGGCGGATCGCCGAGCAAGTGGACCAGTACATCACAGGGCTGGCGACTGACCCGGAGGACCAGGGCTGGCCCTTGGTCGGCGAGTTAAAGGGCTACCGCTGCCTGCGGCCGCCGGGCGGCTGGTTCCGCATCGTCTATCGGATGGGGGTCGGGGAGGTCGAGGTGGTGCTGGTGTCGGTGGGGCAGACCCATTTGGCCGGTGAGCGGGATGTGCGCGCGCTGGCGCGGACGCTGTTTAGCGAGCGGCTGCTGCGCTAAGTGATTTAGCTGCCGACTGAATCCGCGCCGATATAGACGAAGCCCTGCTCTACCTTTACTGGATAGATATTGATATTGTACTCCTCGCCGGCGAGGTTGCTTCCGTCGATCAGCGAGAACGTCTTCTTGTGTTGGGGGCAGGCGACTTTGGGCGTGCCTTCTTGATCGCCGATCAAGCCGCGTGAGAGGACCATGTCGCGCTTGTGGGGGCACATGTTCTGGCAGGCGTACCAATCGCGGTGCGAGGCAAAATTGAATACTGCGATCTGCTCGTCCCCCAGCTTGACGCAGGCTCCAGCATTGCTGGGGAAGTCCTCGACGCGGGCGACGCGCACCCACTGCTCTACTGCTGTGGCTTCGCTCATACTACTATCTCCCAGTTGACGGGCCGCTTTTGCTCCCGTTCGTGTGTCCACTGCAAATTGTCGTCCTCGTCGTCGCTGTTGACGAAGTGGCGGAAGCGCTTGCGGCGCTCCGGGTCTTCGACGACCGCCTTCCACTCGCATTGATAGGTTGCCACTAAGTGGGCCATATCCTCTTCTAGCTGCGCGCAGATTCCGAGGTGATCGTCGATGATTACGCGGCGCAGATATTCGATGCCGCCTTCGAGCTGATTGAACCAAGTGGCGGTGCGGGTCAGCTTGTCAGCGGTGTGGATGTAATACATGAGGAAGCGGTCGATGTATTGGATGCAGGTTTCCTCGTCGAGATCCGCGGCGAGCAGGACTCCGTGCTGAGGTTTGGCACCGCCGTTGCCACAAACGTAGAGATTCCAGCCCTTTTCAGTGGCGACTAAGCCGAAGTCTTTGCTTTGGGCCTCGGCGCACTCGCGCACGCAGCCCGAGCAAGCGGCCTTGACTTTGTGGGGGGCGCGGATGCCTCGGTAGCGCTCTTCGATGCGGATGGCGAAGCTGGTAGAGTCCTGCACGGCGTAGCGGCACCAAGTGGTGCCGACGCAGCTTTTGACCGTGCGCAGGGCCTTGCCATAGGCGTGCCCGCTCTCAAAGCCCGCGGCGATTAGCTCCTCCCAAATAAAGGGTAACTGATCAACCCGTGCGCCGAGCAAATCGACGCGCTGGCCGCCGGTGATTTTGCAATAGAGGTCGTACTTTTGCGCGACTTGGCCGAGGACGATCAGCTTGGCGGGCGTAATCTCGCCGCCCGGCACCCGGGGGATGACCGAATACGTGCCACCGCGCTGAATGTTGGCGAGGAAGCGGTCGTTGGTGTCTTGCAATTCCTCCTGTTCAAGGATGGGGTCGTTCCAAGTGCTAGCTAAGATAGAGGCGACTGCGGGTTTGCAGATCTCGCAGCCATGCCCTTGGCCATAGCGGGCCAGCAAGTCGTCGTAGCGCTTGATGCGGTTGATTTTGACGATCTGGAACAGCTCCTGCCGCGAATAGGCGAAGTGTTCGCAGAGGTGGGTATTGACTTCTATGCCTTGGGCTGTGAGTTCGGCGTTGAGGATGTCGGTTACTAAGGGTATGCAGCCGCCGCAGCCCGTACCGGCGCGCGTGGCGTCCTTGAGCGCGCCGAGTTGGGTATAACCTTCGGCCACCGCGCGGACGAGTGCGCCCTTGGCGACGTTGTTGCACGAGCAGATCTGCGCGTCGTCGGGCAGGTCGTGCGGGTTGAGGCTGACCGCCTTGCCGTTAGATGCGCCGAGCAGCAGTTCGTGGGGATCGCCGGGCAAGGGGGTCTTGTTTTTGACCATCTGCAAGAAGTGGTTGTATTCCGAGGCGTCGCCGACCAGCATGCCGCCAAGTAGGTGTTCCTCGCTAACGGTCAGACGTTTGTACACGCGGGCGACATCGCTGTGGAAGTAGATAACCCGGCTGCCGGGCGTTTCGCCGAAGGCGTCGCCGAAATTGGCTACATCGACGCCCATGAGCTTGAGCTTGGTCGAGAAGTCGCCCGAGGTAAAGACGGGGTTTTCCGGCCCGCAGAGGCGCTCGGCGAGAATGGCGGCCATGTCGTAGCCCGGGGCGACTAAGCCATAGATAATGCCGCGATGCAGGGCCACTTCGCCAATGGCGTAGATGTGTGGGTCGCTGGTGGTGAGCGCATCGTTTACGACCACGCCGCCGCGCTCGCCGATTGCTAGCCCGCACTCGCGCGCCAGCTCGTCGCGCGGGCGGATGCCGGTGGAGATGACGACCATGTCGAAGGCTCGCTCATCCTCCCCGCCAAAGGAGACGGCTGTGACTTTGTCGTCGCCGAGAAAGCGCTGGGCACCTTTGCCGAGCAGGACTTCGACCCCGAGGGCCTCCATTTCCTCAACCAGCAACGATGAAGCCGCGTCGTCGATCTGGCGAGGCATCAGCCGGGTGTTGAATTCGACGACGGTAGTTTCCAGCCCCATATCGACGAGGGCCTTGGCCGCTTCGAGACCCAGCAGCCCACCGCCCAGCACGAGCGCGCGCCGTGCCTTTTGGCCGTAGGCGGCAATGGCTTCTAGATCTTCGATCGTGCGATAGACGAATACGCCTTCTTTGGCGACGCCGTCGATGGGCGGGACGAAAGGGGCGGACCCAGTGGCCAGTACGAGGCGGTCGTACTCTATGGCCTCGCCGCGCTGGGAAGTGACGATGCCCTGCTCGCGCTGGATGGCCGTGGCCCGGTCGCCAATATGGGTTTCAATCCCGTGCTCTTGGTACCATTCAATCTTCCCGAGCATTAGGTCGGCGACCGGGGTGCCCGAGAAGTATTTGCTGAGGCCGACGCGGTCGTAGGCCAAGCGCGGCTCTTCGCAGAAGACGTGGATGCGAAACTGCTGCTGGCCGTCGCGTGCGACCATTTCCTCGCAAAAGCGGTGCCCCACCATGCCGTTGCCAACGACGACTAAGTGGGGCCGATTGGATGTTATCATCGGTTTTCTCCTGTAAACATAGCTTGAGTCCAATAAGCAAAACACAGGCCAGCTTGCGGATACAGGAGTTCGACGAATCGCTGTATTTATATGTTTATCAACTGTTTAGGTGCTATTTAATTATATTTCACTCTGCCGCTATGGAGCGCACGTTTTTGCGGAAAATCGACAAAAATGTCCTAATTATCACAAATATGTGTTCTCCAACACCTCGTGGTGGCAAAGTCGAAATTTGATCGGGCAGAAAGCACTCGTGTGGCGATTCAAGAAATACAAAAATGGGGTTTATTGACGGCAAATAATACAATTTTTGTAGTTTTTGGACAGTTTCCTAAGGCCGAATCACCTTGCAAAAAAACCATTTTTTATGCGGTAAGTATATTTTTATCAATAACTTGAGACATAATCACACCGTCTTTCTCTCCATTCTTGGCATTGCTCTTGCTTAAGGTCTGTAGCTCAATCATTTGCGTCCCAACAGAATCATGGATAATGGATATAATAGAAAAGCCCGACCTACCTGGTTTTCGCACGGACAATCGCTCGACCCAGACGCGCTTCCACTTCCACATGGATCTCTGCGTCGGCTGCCACGCCTGCGAGGTGGCCTGTAGTGAACAGAATGGGCTGCCCGTAGATACCCAGTGGCGGCGCGTCGGCGAGGTTGAGGGCGGCGAGTATCCCGACACATTGCGCTTTTTCCTTTCTAGCGGCTGCAACCACTGCTTGGATGCCCCTTGCGCCAAGGGCTGCCCGGTTGATGCCTACAAAATTGACGAGAGCGGCATCGTCATTCACCAAGCGGATGTCTGTATTGGCTGCCAGTACTGCACTTGGAACTGCCCGTATAGCGTGCCGAGCTTCCAGCCTGAGCGCGGCGTGGTGTCCAAGTGCGACATGTGCGTCAATCGGCTCGAAGAAGGCCGCGAGCCCGCTTGCGCCCAGGCGTGCCCGGCCGGGGCGATTGAGATTGAGACCGTGCCGCTTGAGGAGGTATTGGCAACCTACGAGGACGCTGGTGCCGCTCCGGGAATGCCCGCGCCAGAAATCTCCATGCCTTCGACGAAAATCACCTTGCCCGAGGGCGTCGATCCCAGCAGTCTGCACCCAGTCACCGGCGACTTTGTCGAGCCGGAGGAGCCGCATTCGCCGCTGATTTTTATGACGGTGCTGACCCAGATCGGCTTGGGCGGCTTTGCGGCGATATACGCGGTGGATTTGCTGCGTTCGCTCAGCGGCGCGGTGCAGCTAGCCGGTACCGCGCTCGGCACGCTGGCCGCCGTGCTGATGGGGCTGATCGGTCTTTCGCTCACCGCATCGACTTTGCATCTGGGGCGACCAGCCTTTGCCTTCCGGGCGATTCGCAACTGGCGCACGTCGTGGCTGTCGCGCGAAGTGCTGGCACTGTCGCTTTTTGCCAAAGTTGCCTTTGCCTATGCGGCGTTTCTGTTGACGACCGAAGGTTTGGGGTGGGTGGGTGCGGAAGCCTTGGGTGGAATCGGTGCGCGGCTGTCGTTGGGGGCGGTAGCGGTCACGGCGGGCATCGCCGGCATTTACGCCAGCGCCCGGCTCTATCGGGTGCCGGCCCGTCCGGCGTGGAATTTTCGCAAGACCACGGTCGATTTCTTTGCCGTGGCATGGATCGTCGGTCCGGCGGTACTGGCGCTGGCGCTGGTATTGGGTGGGGAAGCGGGATGGAGTGTGCAGGCGTCGGCTTTGGCGTCGGCGCTGGCGCTGCTAGTCTACGCAAAATTGCACTCGGACTTCGTCTGTCACTTGGCGGAAAGCGAGACCTTTGAACTCAAGGCCAGCACCGAACTCTACCGCGATCACTTCGCCCGCTTGCGGATGTACAAAAATGGTGCGGCCCTGTTGGCGCTGATGGGACTTTTGGCCTTGGGCGTTGGTGCAGTCTCGATCGCGGCCGCGACCTTGGGCGTCGCTGGCTTGGTGGCCTATGTATTCTTGCAGCGCTACTTGTTTTTTACCACGGTCGTCGGCACCAATATCGCGGGCAATTTCATCGTCGAAGCCCACCGCTCGGTAGCGCGCCGGGGCTAGCGATGGCACTCGTAAAGAAAATCAAGGAATCTCTCGGCTTTGACATTAAGGCGGACGAGTACGCCTTTGGTCGCGACCCTCAGTACGGGTATCTGTCGCAAAAGAAAATTCCCGAGCGCTGGGTCAAGACCACCTGCGGCTACTGCTCGGTCGGTTGCGGCATGGTCGTAGGAGTCAAGGGAGACGAAATCGTCTCGGTGCGCGGCGATGAGGAGCACCCTGTCAACGCAGGCAGCCTCTGTCCAAAAGGCTTGAGCGAGCACTTGCCATTGAAAAGCCCCAATCGCGCCCACGCCCCGCTGTGGCACGGCCAACCCATCTCTTGGGAACGGGCTTACGAGGAGATGGTGGGACGGGTGGGACGGGTTCAGGAGCAGTACGGCAAAGAGAGTTTCGCCGTGCTGTCAACCGGCCAGCTCGTCACCGAGGAGTTTTACGCGCTAGGCAAACTAGTGCAACTGGGCTTTGGCACGAGCAACTACGACGGCAATACCACGCTGTGCATGAGCTCGGCGGTGGCTGGTTACAAACAGAGCTTTGGCTCGGACGGCCCGCCGGGATCGTATCGCGGTTTGCGCGAGGCCGATACGGTCTTTTTGATCGGTGCGAATATCGCCGACAATCACCCCATCCTCTGGCATCATCTCAACCAGAACGAAGATTACAAACTGATCGTCTGCGACCCGCGCAAGACCAAGACGGCGATGTTTGCCGACCTCTATCTGCCGATCCGGCCGCGCGGCGATGTGTATCTGCTCAATGGCCTGATCAACTTGGTGATTGAGCACGGCTATGTGGACCGAGATTTCGTCGATGCCCATACCACTGGTTTTGAGGCACTGGCCGAACACGCTAGTCATTATTCCATTGAGGTCGTGTCCGAGCACACGGGTTTGAGCACCGAAGCGATCTGGGCGGCCTTTGAGGCCATCGCCAAGTCCGAGAACGTCCTCTTCGCGTGGACGATGGGCGTCAATCACTCGACGCAAGGGACGGATACCGTCAGCTTGATCAACACCCTCGCGCTGATTACCGGCAACATCGGCCGCACAGGAGCCGCGCCGTTGTCCATCACCGGCCAGTGCAATGCCATGGGCACCCGCGAGTTTGGCTTTGCCTCATCGCTGCCGGGCTACCGCAAATTTGCAAGCCAGGTAGATCGCGAGGAACTGGCGGCGTTGTGGGGACTGGACGCAGAGCGACTGCCGAAAAAGCGCGGCTTGGCCTATCCCGACATCATCGACGCCATCCTAGCGGGCCGCATCAAGGCCCTGTGGGTGATTGCCACCAATCCGCTGGCCAGCTTTCCCGATCAGGAGCGGTTGCGCCAGGCGCTCGCGGGCCTTGATCTGCTCGTAGTGCAAGACGGTTTCCACCCGACGCCTACTACCGAACTGGCCGACTTGGTCTTGCCGACGGCTGTGTGGGGCGAGAAGAGCGGCAGTTATACCAACAGCGAGCGCCGCGCCAGCCGGGTGCAGCAAGCCGTGTCGCCGCCGGGGGAAGCCAAGGCCGATTTCGATATTTTCATGGATTTGGCCCGGGTGCTCGGAGTGAGCGACGAACTCTTTCCCGCATGGCGCGGCCCGGCCGATGCGTTCGCGGAAATGCGCCGAATATCCAAGGGACAGCTCTGCGATTACAGCGGCATGAGCTACGAGAAGATGGACGCCTTGGGCGGGATCCAGTGGCCCTGCAACGACGCGCATCCCGAGGGCGTTGACAGCCTGTACACCGACGGCCGCTTCCCCACCGAGGACGGCCGGGCGCGGTTGTTGTACACTGCGCCGCTGCCGCTGCCCGAGCCGCCGGACGACGAATACCCCATTCTGCTCAACACCGGACGCACGGTAGAGCACTGGCACACGCGGACTAAGACCCGCGACGTGCCGATGCTGGAAAAGCTCTCGCCCGAGCCTTGGGTCGAGATCCATCCGCAGACCGCGCGGCGCTTCCGCCTCGGCCCGCGCAATCGCGTCTCTTTGGTCTCCAGACGCGGGCGCGTCGAGGGCTTGCTGCTGAGGATTACCGAGACGATTCATCCAGACCAGGTCTTCGTGCCCTTTCACTTTGCCGAGCAGTGCGTCAACCAACTGACCCTCCCCGCGTTTTGCCCGAAGTCGCGCGAGCCCAACTACAAGCAGTGCGCCGTGCGCATCGAAAAAACCACCGCTAAATGAGGAGATTATGAAAGCAATTATCGCCGCCGTTGCCTTGGCCGTCTTGTCCTGCGCCGAGGGAATCGGTGCTAGGGAACTAGAACTGGAAAAAGACGAACTCAAGTTCGGCTTCATCAAGCTGACCGACTGCGCGCCCTTGGTCATTGCCAAGGAGCAGTTCTTCTTCGAAGACGAGGGGCTTTTCGTCACCTTGGAGGCGCAGGCCAATTGGAAAGTGTTGCTCGACCGCGTCATCGACGGCGAACTCGACGGGGCGCACATGCTGGCCGGGCAGCCGATTGGCGCGACCATTGGCTTCGGCACTCAAGCCCACATTATTACCGCCTGCAGCATGGATCTCAACGGCAATGGCATCACGGTTTCCAACGAGGTCTGGGAGCAAATGAAGCCCCACGTGCCCAAGCGCGCAGACGGCCAGCCGACCCACCCGATCAAGGCCGACGCGCTCAAGCCGATTGTGGAAGCCTACCGAGACGAGGGCCGCCAGTTCAAGATGGGCATGGTCTTTCCGGTTTCGACGCACAACTACGAGTTGCGGTACTGGCTGGCCGCGGCTGGCATGAGTCCGGGTTACTACACTAGCGAGGACATAACCGGCATGACCGATGCCGATGTGTTGCTGTCGGTGACGCCGCCGCCGCAGATGCCAGCGACCTTGGAAGCGGGCACCATCTACGGGTACTGCGTGGGCGAGCCGTGGAACCAACAGGCCGTGTTCAAGGGCATTGGCGTGCCGGTGACGACCAACTACGACCTGTGGAAGAACAACCCGGAAAAGGTCTTTGGCGTCAGCAAGGCTTGGGCCGACAAGCACCCCAACACGCACAAAGCGGTGGTCAAGGCGCTAATTCGCGCTGGCAAGTGGCTCGACGAGGAAGGCGAAAATGGCGAGCCAAAAAACCGCGTTGCAGCGGCGCGGATCCTGTCCCGCTCGGAGTACGTCGGCGCTGACTTTGAGGTCATCGCCAACAGCATGACCGGCACCTTTGAGTTTGAAAAGGGCGACAAGCGCGCCATGCCCGACTTCAATGTGTTCTACCGCTACGATGCCACGTACCCTTTCTACAGCGACGGCATTTGGTTCTTGACCCAGATGCGGCGCTGGGGCCAGATCGACTCCCCCAAACCCGACTCTTGGTATCACGCGACGATTAAGGAGATCTATCGGCCCGACATCTGGCGCGAGGCCGCGGCCCTGCTCGTAGAGGATGGCCACTTGACGGCCGACGAGATTCCCCAAACCGATGGCTACAAGGAGCCGACCAGCGACTTTGTAGATGGAGTCGAGTACAATGGCCGCGAACCCAACGCCTATCTGCACAAGTTTCGCGTGGGTATCAAGGACGACTACACCAAAACGTCGATGCAATAGGAGGCGGTAGATTGCTAGTCGATAAGCTGAATAAAATCCTCATTTTCGTCGGGCTGACTTGGCTGACGCCGGTGGTCAAACTGGCCGCCGGGGAAAACCCCGGCCAGCAGGTCCGCGACATTTGGACCCTGATCGGCGTGCCCGTGAGCGCGTTCGTCGCCTTCCTGATGCTGTGGTCACTGACCGCCGCCCAAATCGAGACCAGCTTGGGCAATATCCCCGGGCCGATGCAGGCCTACCAGCAGGCGGTCGTGCTGTGGGAAGAGCACGTGGGAGAGCGGGAAAAAGCGCAGGCGTTCTACGAGCGGCAGCAAAAGCGCAACGCCGAGAAATTGGCCGCAAACCCACAGGCCCAAGTCAAAATTCGCCAATACACCGGCAAGCCGACGTATCTGGACCAGATCGGCACTAGCCTATACACGGTTTTCGCCGGCTTTGCGCTGGCCTCGCTGGTGGCTGTGCCTCTCGGCCTGTTTTGCGGTATGAGCCGCACGATGATGAACGCCTTTAATCCATTGATCCAGATCTTCAAGCCTGTGTCGCCGCTGGCTTGGCTGCCGCTGGTGACGATGGTGGTCAGCGCCCTCTACACGACCAACGACGGACTTTTTGCAAAGTCCTTTATCAATTCGGCGGTCACTGTGTCGCTGTGCTCGCTGTGGCCCGCGCTGATCAACACCGCCTTGGGCGTGTCGTCGCTAAGTCAGGATTACGTCAATGTGGCGCGGGTGCTCAACCTCGGAGTCAAGGACCGGATTTTTAAGATCGTCCTGCCGGCCTCGCTGCCCTACATATTTACGGGCCTGCGCATCTCGCTCGGCGTCGGCTGGATGGTGCTGATCGCCGCGGAGATGCTGGCGCAAAACCCAGGCTTGGGCAAGTTCGTGTGGGACGAGTTTCAAAATGGCAGCAGCCACTCGCTGGCGCGAATCTTGGTGGCCGTACTGACCATTGGCTTCATCGGCTTTATGCTCGACCGGGCGATGGTCATCCTGCACAAGCTAGTCAGCTTCGGCGACGAGCCGGTCGGCACCTGAGGGCATGGGCATGGCCTTTCTCGAATTGCGCAATGTCAGCAAAGCCTATGGCGAAGGTGCCGAGCGCACCGAGGTGCTCGCGAACGTCAGCTTGGAAATCGAACGGGGCGAATTCGTGGCCATCGTCGGTTTTTCGGGCAGCGGCAAGACCACGTTGATCTCGCTGATCGCCGGTCTGATCGAGCCTGACGAGGGCGAAATCCTCATCGACGGCAAGCGGATCGCCGGCCCCGGCCCCGAGCGCGGCGTCATCTTCCAGAACTATTCGCTGCTGCCGTGGCTGACCGTCTATGGCAACGTGGCTTTGGTGGTCAATCACCTGTTCCCCGCTTGGCCGGCGAAAAAGCGTCGCGCCCACGTCGAGCGCTATGTCGAGATGGTCCATCTGACGCCGGCATTGCAAAAGCGGCCGGTCGAGCTTTCAGGGGGGATGCGCCAGCGGGTGGCTGTTGCGCGCGCCTTGGCGATGGACCCGGAGATTTTGCTGATGGACGAGCCGCTCAGTGCCCTCGATGCGCTGACGCGGGGCACCTTGCAGGCCGAGATTGAGAAGATCTGGCGCGAGGAGCGCAAGACCGCAGTGCTGATTACCAACGACGTTGACGAGGGCCTAGTTCTCGCCGACCGCATCATCCCGCTCAAGCCCGGAGTCGCGTCGCAGGCCGCGACGCTGGGGCCTCATTTTCAGGTGGAATTGGACCGGCCCCGCGACCGCACCGAGCTCAATAGCGATGTCGGCTACAAAGTCGTCCGCAATGCCATCAACAGTTATTTGCTCGAAGTGCGGCCCGACCAAGGGTTGGCTCAGCACGCTGAGTTCAAGGAACTCGCGTTACCTAATCTAGAACCTGTGGAGTTGTCTCAATGAATGAATACATCCAATTCGCGGATCTCGCCAAGGTCTATCCGACGGTCGATGGGCCAGTGGCCGTGGTCAAGGGCTTTGATTTGCAGATTGAACAAGGAGAATTCGTCTCCATCATTGGCCACTCGGGCTGCGGCAAGTCAACGGTGCTGTCGATGATCGCCGGCCTCAACGAGATCTCCGACGGGGCCATTTACATGGATGGACGCCGGGTCACCGGCCCGGGACCCGACCGCGGGGTGGTCTTCCAGTCGCCGAGTTTGTTTCCGTGGATGACGGCCATGGAGAATGTGCTGTTGGGAGTCGAACAGGTCTTTCCGCACGGCAGCAAGCGCGAACGGCGAGAAATTGCCGAGTATTATCTCAATCGCGTGGGCTTGGTTGACGCGCTCGACAAGCGCGCTGCTGAGCTGTCGCAGGGGATGCGCCAGCGCGTGGGTATTGCCCGCGCCTTTGCGCTCAAGCCCAAGCTGCTGCTGCTCGACGAGCCATTTGGAATGCTCGATTCGCTGACCCGCACCGAGCTGCAAGACGTGCTGTTGGAGGTCTGGCGGCGAGACCGGATTACCGCCATCATGGTGACCCACGATGTGGATGAGGCGCTTTTTCTCTCCGACCGCGTAGTGATGATGACCAGCGGCCCGCAGGCCAAGGTCGGCGACATTCTGCCGGTGGAATTCCCGCGGCCGAGGGATCGACGCACGGTGTGTGAGCACGAGCACTTCTACGACTTGCGCGGCCACCTGCTGCGCTTCCTCGACGGCCCGGCGTTGGTCGAACCGGGCGCAGCACCGGATGAGGAACGGGAAACGCTAGACGAAACCGCCCCAAAGCGGGTAGCTTGACCGAGATTCGGGGTTTAACTTAATCTACATCTACGCCATTTTTACGTTGGAGAGACACCGTGCGTCTTGCAATCTATTCCGCATTTCTTTTGAGCGTAGTTGCATCTAGCGCCAGCTACGCTAAAAAGGAGATCGTCTGGGGTGGCCAGATTCGGCCGCGCTACGAGTTCCGCGATCCATACGCAAACAACTACGACTCCTTCACCTCCATGCGGGTGCGAACCCAGATGGTGGCCTCGCTCGAGAGCGATGTCGATCTGATGATTCAGCTTCAGGACGTGCGCTTGTGGGGCGAGGAAAAGAATACCCTGACGGATTACAGCGCCGATAAGTTTGACCTGCATCAGGGCTATGTCCACCTGAAGAAATTGGGCGACGGCGACCACTCGCTCAAAATTGGTCGTCAGATGGTAGCCCTTGGCGGTCAGCGGCTGATCGGCGCGGTCGAGTGGACTCAGCAAGGTCGGGTGTTCGACGGTTTGCAGTTAATGCTGGCACCCTCTTGGGGACAGGTGAACCTGACGGCGATTCAGGTGGCCGAGTCGGACTCGACCTCGGGGCAGTTTGCAGACGACGCCTATTTAACGGGTGCGTACGCGACCTTGGATCAATTGCCGTCCGGCAGCTTGGACCTCTACGCGCTCTACAATAAAGACGGAGCTAAAGAAACGGATCAGGTTACTATGGGGGCGCGTCTGGCGGGGAAAAAGATGGCGTACTCCTACCGTTTCGAGGGGTCGTTTCAGACTGGTCAGCGCAGTGCTAGGGACGTCTCGGCTTTCATGTTCGGCGGGCGGATTGGCGGGTCTTTAGGTGGGCTGGACCTCACCCTATGGTACGACTACCTGTCTGGCGACGACGATTTGGACGATGACAAGACCAAGGTCTTTGACACGCTCTTTGCGACCAACCACAAATACTATGGGTACGCCGATTTGTTTCTCAATATACCGGTCCACACGGGCGGGCTGGGGCTGCAGGACTTGGCCCTCAAGGCGGCGCTGCCGCTGAGTGACCAAGTATCCCTCGGAGTCCACGGGCACTCTTTCCTCACCGCGCAAAAGGGCAACTTGGAGTCGAGTCATTTGGGCGAGGAAGTCGATGTGACGCTTACGTACAAATACCGCCCCGGTTTTACCGTCGTAGCCGGACTTTCGAGAGTGATGGCCGACGACAGCATGACTCGCGTTACCCGTTACAAGAATTCGATTGAGGACTGGAACGGGGATATGACCTTTGCTTACCTTATGACCAACACAACTTTCTGACCTAAGCGTTTTTGATACGACATGCCGCGTCGCATTACAAAGCCGATCTCGCCGTCTGGACTGCGGTCCTTCTTCCAACGTTTGGTCTTCCCTGGGTTCACTTCGTTGGGCATTGCCGACCGCGAAGTAGTCGAGTACGTCGTTGATCTGTTGGTGAGCTTTGCGCGCACCGATCAGCTCTACCGCATCCGCGATCTGCGCGGCCAGCCGCTTGAAACCATCGCCGAGATGCTGGTGGAACTCGGGCGGCAGCGGCAACCAGAAAGGCGTTGGTCCTTCGACCGCGAGATGGATATCCGCCGACACGTAGGCGACTACGCGCTTTTTACCACTGGGCTCTTCCGCACGTGGGTCGAGCGGCAGGGGCTTGGCGGCTACTACTTGGAGCAGGGTAGAAGGGCTTATGGGGCGGCAGCCGAATTGGCCCAGCTCGGTTTTGTGTCGCAAGCTCGGCTCTTCGGTGCCCTAGAGGAGCAGTTCGAGCATTTATCCGGCGGGCTCGACTACGTGCGCAAGGTCTATATGCGGCCCGAGCTACACAGTGGCTCGCACGGGGCGCTGATGCGCCAGCTCGGGATTTAGGGCCTTGGGATAGGCGCGGCAACTTTGTTGACCGTGTCGGCCGTGCCTATGGTCGCCTTAACGCTGAGGCGGCAAGGATTTTTGAAAAGCTCCGGCTCCATGCCCCTCCAGAGACTACTGAGAGACTACTGATAATAGCTTTACCCAATAATCGTTTTGACATTATGGCCCATCATAGCGACGTGACTGCCTCCTATCTTATTCCACGCTCCTTGCGCGAGTTTATCGAATATCATAAACAGATAGTCAAACACGCGAACTGAGAAAACGAGCGGCTCCATGACGCAGAGCGCACTACAACAAGTCACGCAAGCCTCCTTCCCCGGCATGTGCCCGGTCAAGGATGCGCTGACCAAGCTGGCGCAAGCTGGAATCGAGGAACGCGGCGCAATTTTTACAAAGCGCGAGGTCGTCGAGTTCATCCTCGATCTTGTCAACTACACCGCAGACCGGCCTTTGCACAAAATTCGCCTTCTGGAGCCTTCTTTTGGCGGTGGCGATTTCCTTCTTATTGCGATCGAGCGCTTGCTCAAGGCGTGGAGCAAGCGAGAGGATAAAGGCGACCTAGGAGAAATGCTGGCTAATGCCATTCGGGCCGTCGAGTTGCATGACGATACATTTCAGGCAACGCGCGAAAAGGTCATCGCCATGCTCAAGGCAGAAGGGTCTGAAACAAAGTCAGCCATCGCTCTTGCCGACACCTGGCTCATCAAGGGCGATTTTCTTCTCACTCCGCTGCCGTTTGCGTTTGACTGCGTAGTTGGCAATCCACCTTATGTGCGGCAAGAGCTGATCCCTGCTGCGCTCATTGCCGAATACCGCACTCGCTATACGACCATATTTGACCGCGCTGACCTCTATATCCCTTTCATCGAGCGCTCGCTTAACCTGCTAGAGCCGGGCGGTACGCTTGGATTTATCTGCGCCGACCGCTGGATGAAAAACCGTTATGGAGGGCCGCTACGTAAGCTGACTGCTGATAATTTTCATCTGAAAATGTATGTCGATATGGTCGATACACCGGCCTTCCACGCAGACGTTATTGCCTATCCAGCCATCACTATTATCGCCAATGAAAAGCCGGGCAAAACTCGCGTCGCGCACCGTCCCGAGATTAAGCCGGCAACGCTCAAGGCTTTGAGCAAAACCCTGCTATCCAAAGACAAACCCACCTCAGAGAGTGGGGTCAAGGAAATGACCGGAGTTGCAGCAGGAGGCGAACCTTGGATATTGGCGTCGTCCGACCAGCTAGCCCTTGTCCGGCGACTAGAGCGAGATTTCCCGCTAATCGAAGAGGTAGGGTGCAAGATCGGCATCGGAGTCGCTACCGGTGCCGATCAAGCCTTTATCGGTCCCTATGACGAGCTAGATGTAGAGCCGGATCGCAAACTACCACTGGCGATGACCCGCGATATTATCACAGGCACCGTCAAATGGCGCGGCCTTGGCGTCGTCAACCCGTTTGCCGATGAAGGGGGGCTTGTTGACCTAGCAAAATTCCCCAAACTCAAAACCTATCTGGAAGCTCGCAAGGACCAGATAGCAAAACGGCATGTTGCAAAGAAAGCACCTGCTAACTGGTATCGCACGATTGATCGCATCTATCCGGCCCTTGCCAGTAAGCCGAAGCTGCTAATCCCTGATATCAAGGGCCAAGCCCATATCGTCTATGAAGGCGGCAAGCTGTACCCACACCACAATCTCTACTTTATCACGAGCGATGAATGGGATTTGTACGCGCTGCAGGCTGTGCTGCTATCGGGTATCGCCCGCCTGTTTGTATCGATCTATTCGACCCGAATGCGCGGCGGCTACTTGCGATTTCAGGCTCAATATCTGCGCCGTATCCGATTGCCTTACTGGCAAGACGTGGACGAAAAGCTCAAAAATTCTCTGAGGGAAGCTGCTAATCGCCGCGACATTGACGCCTGCAATGCGGCTGTATTCGAGTTCTATGGATTATCAAAGGACGATCGGGCTGCGCTCGGTGGCAATGGTGAATAAGAAAGAATTTTGATGGCGATTGATCTAGCAAATTACGAACAAAAAGCGCGCGAGGCCGTCAAGATATTTTGGAAGAGTCGCAAACAGGCTCGACAAAAACAGACCGACGCTGGCAAGGCAGACCAAGGCGAGCGTGCCGGAGTTACTGCCGGGAAAAACATGGACGGGTTTTTAGCCTTGGTAGTGGATATCGTCAGGGCTAATGGACTTGACAACGCCGAGATTCATCAAGAGCGTCGCGTACTCACGCTGCCGGGGTATTTTCGCCCGACAAAGCTCTGGGATCTGTTGATAATGAATGAAGGCCGCCTAGTCGCAGCTATTGAGTTCAAAAGCCAAGTCGGGCCGTCCTTTGGTAACAATGCCAACAACCGGGCAGAGGAAGCCATCGGCACGGCGCACGATTTTTGGACCGCCTACCGCGAGGGAGCTTTTGGAGAACAGCCACGGCCTTTTGCCGGATGGATGATACTTCTTGAAGATGCGCCCGAGTCCCGTACACCGGTTACGGACGCGACGCCACATTATTCAGTATTCAAGGAATTTGAAAATGCGTCCTATGCGGATCGTTACAACATTTTGTGCCGTAAGCCTAAGTACACGACAGTAACATGGGTTGATATTGTCGGGCGGGTTTAGGTTGGTCTCGTGTTTGGTGTATGATCTGTGTGAGTTGGTCTAATCCTTTTCGAAAGAGGCTTATGGCTTTTCGTCCATGTTTTTTTATAGGGATCGGTTTTCTTTGATGCAACTGCTGTCCTACTAGTAATGCCCATAGGAGCGTCCACGCCAGCAGCCCCAGCAGCAGGTGCAATCGTTGCGGGTGGATCAGATGGGTATCTTCGAGGTTAAATCCTCTCGATTTCAAACACGCAAAGGTCGTCTCGATAGCCCAGCGCTGGCCATAGAGTGCAAGCACTTGCTTGAGGTCGGTTCGATTGGTGATTAGCAGGAGCTTCTCGCCGCGGACGGGGCGATGACACACCAAATTCAGGGCCAAGCCGCCATAGAGGGTCGTGTGTGGATAGTATCGGGTGGTGCCCCGAGGCATTCGTTCATTAAAAGAAGCGCCATACCGCTGTCGGCCATCGTCGAGGGTAAGGCCGGTATTGCCGCGCAGGCGGATCACAAAATCGACCGGTTGCTCCAGCAAAAAATCAAACCACGCTCGACCAATAAACTCGCGATCGGCAACCAGACAGCACACGCCCGGATCGAAGTAGGACAATACCTGGGTCAGCAGGTGTTTACGTTCGTCGGTGTTGGAGTTGCCTGGCTTTTGCAACGACTGATAGGCCAATGGAATCGACACGCCTTGATAGACCAAGCCGACACACAACACATTCAGATCGGTGCGACCCAACGTCCAATGGGTGCGATCCATGACCAAGAGCTGGGACTGACCGGGGCGGACTAACTTGGAGAGGATCAACTCGGTAAACACCGACGGGCAGACCCCACTGCTGAAAAAACGCTGGAGACGGCGATAGTGACTGTCTATTTGGGCCATCCCCGGCAGACTACACGCCAGTTTCCGCAGATTGACCGAACGCACTTGAATCAGTGCGCACACCAAGCCACTAATCAGGTCCATGCGGTGGCGGGAGAGGGATACAGACCCTTGCATGAGGGCTTTCTTTAGCATATGAATAAGCATGGTGCGGCTCCTGTATTTAGGTTTTAGATGTAATCTTGGGCGATTACAAATAAAACCTAAAGCAGGGCCGTACCACAACTTAGATTACTGTCGTGTACTTAGTGATGATCTCAAATCCTTGATCTTCGATCTGCCCTTCGGTTCTCTGGGCAAGGTATTTCCCAAAAGGCAGTGTAATACTGACCTTCTCAGCGTCTGCGTCGTAAGCATTGGCGATAAGCTCTGCAAGTACCGCAGAAACCCTGTCATACATTTGAATACCCAGCTTGTCGACGGTAAGCCGGGATAGCTGCATAGTGTACTTCTCAGAATTTGGCTGCACGGGTGTACCTCAACCTGGCGAGTCTGCGAGGCTAATAGTCGATCTTTCTACTTGCTAGTGCTATCAACGGATAAGTGTAATAAGGCCCCTTTTTTGAAACTCTGTCAAGGAGTTGAGCGCGCGAGGTCGCGATCATCGGCCCGCATGGGCACTCTCAGATACTTCCCATCACCGATGGGGATCATGTGCGTGTGCAGATGCCATACGTCTTGACCACCGGCCGGCTCGTTGTTTTGCCGCACT
Source organism: Candidatus Latescibacterota bacterium (assembly GCA_965219735.1). GTDB lineage: Bacteria > Latescibacterota > UBA2968 > UBA8231 > UBA8231. The sequence continues at coordinate 6,054,623 of OZ244790.1, read as the reverse complement.
GTCACGCCATCGCAGGCATACCCGGTGCAGATGGCGACCGCCACGCGGCGCATGGGCTAACCTCGGCGGCAAACACCCATACGAGCAGGGCGGCCCATCCCAGCCGAGGGCCACAAGACGGAGCGCTCGGATCGCGACCCGCAGCCAACTCCACCAACACAATGCGCTCGCACAAGACCGACGCTTGTGCTAATTACTAATTTTGACCAAATTAGTAATTAATTAGTATTTCGTCATCCTGAAGTAGCAACTCACTCCATTTCGCCGCCGGTCCCCATCAGATGGAAGCGCGACTTCAACCATGAGAATGCCCAGAAACCCGAAGCCTTTCGACGAGTTGGTCTCGTCGTACGAACCAAACGATTTGGTCAGGCTGCTGGGGTCGGACATTGGCAGCCTGCCCAAGGACAGGTACCTGCATTGGGACCAGCTTCGTCACCTGCCCCCGCCGGAAGGGTTTACGAGCCTTGACTGGTGGACTGCCGTCAAGTTCAAGCGCATGGTTTCGCGGCAAGAGTTGCCATTCAAGGACACTCGCGGCAGGCCGTTCTCATTCAGCGACACGGGGAACCTGTACCGTCGGCTCCATCAGGTGGACCGGGACGCGAGCGGGAGAATAGAGGTCCCCCACAGCGATGTGGTCAACAGCGGCTCCCGCGAACGGTATCTGATGAGCTCTTTGATAGAAGAGGCGATCACATCGAGCCAGCTAGAGGGTGCCGTCACGACCCGCCGGGTTGCCAAGGAGCTGCTGAGATCAGGCCGTCCGCCACGCGATAACAGCGAACGGATGATCGTCAACAACTACTCGGGCATGGAGTTTCTACGCGAGAAAGTCGGCGAAGAACTGACAGTCTCCATGCTCATGGACCTGCAAAGGACATTGACAGAAGGGACGCTCGATCCAGATGCAGTCGGGCGGCTCCGGCGGCCGACTGACGTGGTCGCTGTGGTGGACCAGCGCGACGGCGAGGTCGTTCACACACCCCCAGACGCCAGCCAGCTCAGCGACCGCGTCGAACTGCTCTTGGATTTCGCCAATGGACGCACAGCGGACGATCCATTCCTGCATCCGGTCGTCAAGGCCATCCTCCTTCACTTCATGATCGGCTACGACCATCCGTTTGTAGATGGAAATGGACGGACGGCAAGAGCACTGTTCTACTGGTCCATGGCGAGATCGGGGTACTGGCTGACCGAGTTCCTCTCCATTTCGGCGGTCATTCAGAAGGCACCCGCTCAGTACGTTCGCGCGTACGTGTTCTCCGAAATCGACGACAACGACGTCACGTATTTCCTCGACTACAACCTGCGGGTGATCTTAGACTCGATCCGCCTCTTGCACGAGTACTTGGCGCGCAAGACCAAAGAGACGAGTAAATTGGAGGCCATGCTGCGCGGTTCTGATGCGGCCTTGGTGCTAAACCATCGCCAGATAGCCCTGTTGGGACACATGCTGAAGCACCCCGACGCCTCGTACACCATAGATGGGCACCGGCGATCCCACAACGTCACATACGAGACGGCACGCACCGACCTCCGTGCTCTCGACAAAATGAGATTAATCGTCAAGTACACGGGTGGGCGTAAATGGATATACAGGATAAGCGATAACTTCGAAGATCAACTCAAGCGGGTCGTCGCGCCCTGACGAGTCGTCGCCCTTGCCGCCTCGGCAAGTCCAGTAGCCGACGACCAAATCTCCTCACCACACAAACACCGTCCCCAACAATTCATCGGGCGCATCCCGCAGCGTGTCATAGATGCGCTTGGCTTCGCTCACCGGGACGACATCGCGGACTAAGGGCGCAATCTTCACCAAGCCTCGATCGACCAGGCGACACAGATTCTGCAGATCATCGCGATCAAAATGACTGTTTTGTTTTAGCTGGATCTCGCGTCCCTGACCGAGATTAAAGGTATAGGTCACTTTGTCCCGTCCAGCGATGAATACAACCCTGCCGCGCTGGCGCACAGCACTGATGAGTTGATCCTCCATGCCCGGCACGCCGGCAAAGTCAATCACCGCATCGAACGTCCCGTCCGCGATCTCTTTTTTCCATCCGTCTCCTGCAACATTCACAACGGTTTCAGCCGCACCAATCTGCTCGGCAAGCTCCAGACGATTGGCATTGATGTCGCAAAGCGCGACGCGCGCTCCCATGCCGGTAGCAATTTGTGCGGCGACCTGACCGATGATGCCAGCCCCGACGATCAACACCCGTTCTCCCATCTGCACCTCGGCATTGCGGCAGGTGCGCATGGCGACACTAGCCATCCCGAAAAGCGCCGCCTCCTTGCGGTCGATCGAGTCGGGCAGCTTGATGAGCAAGTCATCTTCTGGCATCACGACGTACTCTGCATGGACGGCACTCATATACAGCACATCCCCAATCTGTAGTTCGCTGACATCAGGCCCGACCTCAATCACCCGTCCCACATTTTGGTAGCCGTTGCCACCAGTGGGCAGTTGTTCATCTTTGGGAGCGTAGTTGCCGCCAATCAGTTGATTGCGTTCGGTGCCGTTTGTTATCCCGGAGTAGATCGTCTCGGTTTTGACTTCATTGCCGGTTGGGCCCTCCGGCTCAGGCCAATCGTGGACGAGGACTTTTTGCCGTCTTTTATCAGGTAAGCCTTGAATACTCAACGTCCGCATTCCGCCCCTAAATCCTCCCCGCCAGCCACTGAACACCCCGCGCAATAACCGTGCGGAGATTCGGAGTTCTCCAAATCCTGTAGATAAAAATCAATCTCGGGAATGCTCCTGAACAATGCATGAAATCCCGGCACATCAAAGGCGTGTTGTCCTGTAATCACCGCTGTTTTGATCTTGCTCATAATACCCTCCAATTAAATGAAATAATCCGAGGACGAGGGATAAGTTCAGGAATTGGGCGAAGCTTTGGCGGCGAGGAGCGAGTAGGAAACCTTCGCTGTTATGAACAGCAGCCTCCTAGATCGAACAGGTTCGGTTGTGTCGGCTTTAGTAGGATGGTTCCGCGGTCAAATAACGGCAATGGCGCTCCGGGCCAGCTCGTCCCAGTCTGGTTCCACTACGGGATGGTCGCTCCAAGCTATCGACAAGGCACCATTTTCTACGACGACCGTACCCCGGCAGTCCAGATCCTCCTCGGGAGGACGCGGCAGCACGCCCATGGCTTCAAAGACGGGATCGTTGCCGATGGCCAAGATGACTTGGGGATCGCCCCCGTGCACCTCGACGCCGAAGCTCTCGGCCAATTGGGCCTGTTTGACCTGACCCGTGATGCCGATGCCCCGCTGCCGGACGATATCCGCGGCCTGTAGTGCCAAGTACGGTGCCGTATTGTAGGGCTGGCCGCCGATGGCTCCGATCCACTCAAGAGTCAGCACCGGCAGATCGAGGGCATCGCACAGCTTCTTCAGACCCATGATGTCGTAGTCCTGCAGCGGCTCTTCGATCCACCTATAATGATACTTCTCTAGGATGCGACCGATTTTTATAGCCTCCTCGACCGTATACGACTCGACGGCGTCGTGAAAGAGCAGGATATCGTCGCCCAGCGTCTCCCGCAGCTTCCTGGCCATCTCCCCGTTGCCTTGCACTCCTCGGTACGAGTGATCCTTGCAGCCGATAAACCCCTCTTCTTCCACCCGTTGCACCGCGTGGGCCACTAGGTCGTCAATGGTCTGGCCGCCGACGTTGCAGTAGGCGGGGACGCTTTCGCGGCAGGCTCCGAGCAGCTTGTAGATCGGCAGGCGGGCGCTTCGGCTCGCCAGATCCCACAACATCCGGTCGATGGTGTCGAGCAGCCCTCTACCCGTGTACATGAACCGCTGGGCCATCCAGAAACGCTGCCAGATGTATTCCCGGTCAAAGGCATCCACGCCGATGAGCATGTGGGCATACCGGGCCAAAAACGCCTTGGCCTCCCATTCCAGTTCCCGGGGATTGTAACCCGTGGCGTAATTGGCGTACGCATCCAGTTCACCATCCGTCACGAGCCGGATCATCAGGCTATACGTTGGCTCGGGCTCTTCTCCGGTGAACGTAAATCCCTCGGGATTGACGGCACCGAATCCTTGGTCGTGAGTAAGCAGGCCGGAGATACCCGGCGGCACAGGGGCAATGCTTCCTCTGGCCCCGCAACTCTCCTGCCGCGTCGCGGGTTCGCCCTTCAACAGGTAACACTTAACATCTCGAATCTGCATAGGGCCTCAGATCTCAATCAGTTCAGTGGTGTGCTCGTTGACGGCACCCATGTCGATCTCCATGCCCAGCCCTGGCGCAGCGGGAATCTCGATGTACCCATCGCATATCTGCAGCGAATTCTCGATGAACGGCGAAGAAGATGTGCCGTCGGCCACCTCCAGAAAGGGCGTATTCCGGATGGCACCTGCGAGATGCAGATGGGCGAAACCGTCGCATATCCCTAAACCATCCAGATGGCAGTAGGCCCCGAAGGCTTCGGCGCAGCGAGCGGCCTTGAGCACATCCGTCATGCCGCCGGCCCGGGTTACACTGGTGCGAACGTGGTCGGCTGCTTGGGCTGCCATGACCTGAGCCGTTTCCATGGGACTGGACACGCCCGTGCTCGTCGGGGTATCTATCTCGGCTGCTAGCTGCCGGCCGCCGGACATGTCGTTGTCGGGCCGCGGCCGGTCAAAACAGAAAAAGTCCGCAGCGTCGAGCGCCCGGCCGATTCGTATCGCTTGATCGAGAATCCACCGCGTCCGGCCGTCGAGCAACAGGCAGAAATCCGGTCCGACGGCTCTGCGCACGTCGCCTATCAGGCTGATCAGCGATTCTTCGTCCGAAAGGGCGTCGAATTTGTATCCCCGGAAACCTGCACCCTGCGCTTCCTGCGCTTCCTCGACGATCTCTTCCGCCGAGTTGCGCTCCGACCTCCTGCACACCGGAATGCGATTGCGAAAGCCGTTGACGTGTCGGTGAACCGGCCGGCCGGCGATCCTAGCCGTGAGGTCCCACAATGCGACGTCGATATAGGCGCGAAGATCGGCAGGAACGCTCCCGTCTGCCTCGTTGAACGCCAGCCATATCCGTTCGCGATTGACTGGATTCGCATCGATGAGGATGGAGGCCGCCTCGGCTACGTCGGCCCCGGCAATCGTGGCCGCAACTCCGGTACAGCGACCTTCTAGGCCCGCATCGGTCAGAATGCGCAATAGACCAGCGGGCTGGTGTACAACTATTCGGGATATAATCATGGGCTTTTCAACGATGTAATCGAGATGCGTGCAGTATAGATCGGCGGGCGCGCGATGTCAACGATCTATTCGACCTGTTCATCGTCACCCGGCACAATCATAATGAAACGGGGTTGACATGATCTCCCTATGGTTCGTTTCTACATTGATCAATTCGACCGATGGCCCATGCTGCTAACGATCTCCACAACCCATCAACCCGCCACTGACTTGGGCTATCTCCTGCACAAGCACCCAGATCGCGCCCAAGCTCTCGAGCTGCCCTTTGGGACGGCGCACGTCTTCTATCCAGAAGCCTCGTCTGAGCGATGTACGGCCGCGTTGCTCCTCGACGTAGATCCCACCGCGCTCAAGCGGCGCTCGGGGTCTCCCGACTTTGCGCTGGCGTCTTATGTCAACGACCGTCCCTACGCGGCCTCTTCTTTTACCAGCGTGGCCATTGCCCGAGTGTTTACCTCGGCCTTGAACGGACAGTGCCGAGAACGGGCCGAGCTAGTGAAAGAGCCTCTGCCGCTGCGAGTGGGCGTTAGCGCACTGCCCTGCCGGGGAGGCGAGGATTTGTTGCGCGGCCTCTTTGAGCCGTTGGAATACGCGGTGGAGGCTAGGGGCTTCTTGCTCGACGAGCACTTTCCAGAGTGGGGGGACAGTCCCTATTACGAGGTGGAGCTACAGTGCGTGCGGCCATTAAAAGAAGTGCTGGCGCATCTGTACGTGTTGATACCGGTGCTCGACGACGAGAAGCACTACTACGTGGGCGAGGAGGAGATCGACAAGCTGATGCGGCGAGGTGGGGAATGGCTGGCAGGCCATCCCCTGCGCGACCTAGTCGTCGAGCGCTACCTAAAGCACCAGCGAGGTCTGAAGCAGGCCGCGCTGTCGCGGCTTTTGATAGAGGAAGCAGGAGAGGCCGAAGATCACGCGGGCGAAGAGGCCCTCGAAGCGGAGCTGAGCTTGAATCAACAGCGCTTGACCGCCGTGTTCGAGGAACTCAAGGCGAGCGGTGCCCGGCGGGTGCTGGACTTAGGTTGTGGAGAGGGGCGGCTGCTCGCGCGGTTAGCGGCGGAAGCGCAGTTTGTCGAAGTGGCGGGAATGGATGTGTCGCCGCAAGCCCTGTCGCGTGCTCGGCGGCGCTTAGAGCGGTTGCCGCGCGGCGAGCAGGTCGCAGTTTTTCAGGGGTCGCTGGCCTATCGCGACGCCCGGTTGAGCGGGTACGACGCTGCGGCGCTGGTGGAGGTCGTCGAGCACTTGGATCCGCCGCAGCTACGGGCCTGTGAGCGCGCCGTGTTCGAGTTCGCCCGTCCTGCTACGGTAGTGATAACTACTCCCAACGCCGAATACAACGCCCATTGGGACGCGCTGCCGGCCGGTGCATTTCGCCATCCCGACCACCGCTTTGAGTGGCGGCGAGCGGAATTTGGGGCGTGGGCCGAGGAGGTAGGGAAGCGCTATGGATATGCCGTGCGCATTGCACCCGTCGGCCCGGAGGACCCCGAGCTAGGCGCGCCGACGCAGATGGCGATTTTCTCTGCGGGGGGTACTCGTGGCTGACGAAAAAGTGCGGCTCTCGATACCCGACCTCTCTCTGGTGGTGCTGATCGGCGTTTCTAGCGCGGGCAAATCGACCTTTGCCCGCGAGCACTTCCTCTCGACCGAAGTGCTGTCTGCGGACTTTTTTCGCGGCGTGGTCGCCGACGACGAAAACAGCCTAGAGGCCACGGACGATGCGTTTGCTGCCCTGCACTTTGTCGCTGCTCGCCGCTTGGCGCGGGGCCTGTTGACCGTAGTAGATGCGACCAACGTCCAGCCCGAGGCGCGCAAGCCGCTGGTGGAACTAGCCAAGCGCTATCACGCTCAGCCGGTGGCCATCGTCTTCGACTTGCCCCAGGCGCTCTGCGAGGAACGCGCGGCTGTTCGCACCGACCGCGACTTGCCCCCTCATGTAATTCCCCGGCAACACCGCCAGCTACGCCGCAGCCTCAAGGGCCTCAAGCGCGAGGGCTTTCGCCGCACCTTTGCGCTGCGCTCGCCCGCAGATGTGGCGCGGGTCGAAGTGGTGCGGGAGAAGCTGTGGCCGGACCGCCGCGAAGAGCGCGGTCCATTCGACATCATCGGCGATGTCCACGGATGTTGCACCGAACTCGAAGCCCTGCTCGATCAGCTAGGGTATCGCATTGCAGGAGAAAAGGTGGAACCGCCGCCGGGGCGCAAGGCCGTCTTCGTCGGCGACTTGGTGGACCGCGGCCCCAATGCCCCCGGCGTCCTCGCGCTGGTCATGCGCATGGTGGAGTCGGGCGCGGCGCTGTGCGTACCGGGCAATCACGACGCGCGCTTGGTCCGAGCCTTGCAGGGCAGAAAGGTCCAACGCACGCACGGCTTGGCGGAGACGCTGGCCCAGCTTGACGACGAGACGGAGGAGTTCAAGAAAAAAGTCGAAATCTTTCTCGACGGCCTAGTCAGTCACTACGTCCTCGACGGGGGCGCGCTGGTGGTAGCGCACGCTGGTATGAAGGAGGAGATGGCCGGTCGCGCCTCTGGGGCGGTGCGGTCGTTTGCCCTGTACGGGGACGTGACCGGCGAGAAAGACGAGTTTGGCTTGCCGGTGCGCCGCGATTGGGCGGCTGAGTATCGGGGCCGCGCCCGCGTCGTCTATGGCCACACGCCTGTGGCGCAGCCCGAGTGGGTCAACAACGCGATCAACATCGACACCGGCTGCGTGTTTGGCGGTGCGCTGACGGCGCTGCGCTATCCCGAGTTGGAACTCGTATCCGTCCCGGCCAAGGCGCAGTACGCCGAGCCGGTCCGCCCCTTGGCGGCGCAACAGACGCGCGACGATGTGCTCGACTTAGCGGATATGGCTGGGGGCGGGCGCGTGGAGACGCGATTGATGAGCCGAGTTTTCGTCCATGCAGAGCGGGCGGCCGCGGCACTCGAGGTGATGAGCCGCTTTGCCGTTGATCACCGGTGGCTGGTCTATCTGCCGCCGACGATGGCCCCGCCCCAAACCAGCACCCGCCCCGATTTGCTCGAACACCCGGACGAGGTCTTGGCGTACTATCGCCGCTGCGGCGTGCGCGAGCTCGTCTGCGAGGAGAAGCAGATGGGCTCGCGGGCCGTGCTGGTCGTCTGCCGCGACCCGGCGACAGCGCAGCGGCGCTTTGGCATAGAGGACGGCAGCGCGGGCATCTGCTACACGCGCACGGGCCGCCGCTTCTTTGCGGATGCGGGCTTGGAAGCGGGGATCTTAGATCGCGTGCGCCGGGCCTTTGAGCGCAGCGAACTGTGGCGTACGCTGGCGACGGACTGGGCCATACTCGACGCCGAGATCATGCCTTGGTCGGCCAAGGCGCAGCAGCTACTCGAAGACCAGTACGCAGCGGTGGGCGCGGCGGCGCGGATGTCGCTGGCAGCGTCTGTGGGCGCGCTGGAGCAGGCGGCGGCGCGGGGCATGGATGTGGGTGAGCTGTTGAGTCGTTACCATAGCCGGGCCGAGTCCGTGGCACACTACGCCGCGGCCTATCGCCCCTACTGCTGGCCGGTGCGCGCGCTCAAGGATCTCAAGGTGGCTCCCTTTCACCTCTTGGCCACAGAGGGACAGGTCCACGTCAACCAGACCCACGCGTGGCATCTGGAGACCTTGGACAAGCTCTGCGCGGCCGGGCCGGATTTGCTGTGCGCGATCGATCGCCGCCGGGTGGTTTTAGACGATATGCACAGCAGTAGCGAAGTAGTTCGGTGGTGGGAGGAATTGACTGCCAGCGGCAGCGAGGGATTCGTCGCGAAGCCTCTAGACTTCGTCTGCACAGGCGAACGCGGCCTCGTCCAGCCGGCGCTCAAGTGCCGGGGCCGCGCGTATTTGCGGCTGATCTACGGGCCTGAGTACACGGAGCGCATAGAGTTGTTGCGTCGCCGCAACCTCAAGGGCAAGCAGGCGTTGGCTCTGCGGGAATTTGCGCTGGGGGTGGAGGGCCTGGAGCGGTTTGTCGCCGGACAGCCCTTGCGCCGGGTACACGAATGCGTATTTGGGGTATTGGCGTTGGAAAGTGCACCGGTTGATCCGAGATTCTAGGAATGGGCCGCTTGCGCCGCCGCCCACTGTCTCGGTATTATCAAACAGTTACGTCTCGACGGAGGACAAACCATGATTACCATTACCGAAGCAGCAGAAAAGAAAATTGCCAACTTAGTCGCCGCGAGCGAAAAGCCGGTCAAGGGCCTGCGCATCGGCGCCCGCCTCGACCCCGCCAAGCAGGTTGACTACAAGCTGGCATTCATATCCGACCAGCAGGTAGGCGGCGACGATCAGGTCGTCCGCTTTGAGGGCTTTGACGTGTACATAGATCCCGAAAGCGCCGATCTGTTGGCGGAGGCTAAGGTGGATTATGTAGATGGGCTGATGGGTTCGGGCTTCAAGATCGAACGTCCGCGCAAAATGCCCGAGCACCTGAGCGGCCCGGTGGCCGAGGCCGTCCACCGCGTCATTGAAACGCGAATCAACCCCGGCGTGGCCTCGCACGGCGGCGTGGTGACCTTAGTGGACATCAAGGGCAACAGGGTCTTCGTGCAGATGGGCGGGGGTTGTCAGGGCTGTGGTCAGGCAGATGTGACGCTCAAACAGGGCATCATTCGCATGATCAAGGAAGCCGTGCCCGAGGTGGAAGACGTGGTTGACGCGACGGATCACGCCGCGGGAGAAAACCCGTACTACTAGCCCCGAAGAGAGGCTCTATGACAACGGCGTTGCCGTTGGTGGCGCGGCCCGATCTTGAAAGCTATGTGCAGGCGATGAAGGAAGACGGGTACGCCTATTTTCCCCAAGTGCTCAACGAGCAAGAGATCGCCGAGTTGCGCCAGGCCATGGACGAGCTGACCGCGCTGGAGGAAAGCTACGACCGCCACACTGACCCGGCCACGCACGGCTTTATCAACAAGAGCATCAACAATGCGTTCAACCGCGCGCCGATCTTCGCCCAGTACTTGGACCGACCCGAAATCATCGACCTAGTCGAGGCAGTACACGGCGACGATTGCCACTGCATCGGCATGACGGCTTGGCTGACTGGCCCGGGCCGCCCGGATCAAACCCTGCACGCCGACTGGCAGCCGCTGACCCTGCCCGAAGAAGTCATGGAGCACCCAGAGGTAGAGATTCCGATTTTTATCACCACGGCCCACTATTATCTCGACGATCTGACCGAGGAGCTGGGGCCGACTTGCTTTGTGCCGGGCAGCCACCGCGCGGGTCGGCGGCCCCGTGCGGGCGAGACCAGTTTTAAGGGCGTCGAGGAGCAGAGCATCATGTGCAAGGCCGGCGACTGCGTGCTGTTCCGCTGCGAGGTCTGGCATCGGGGCACGGCCAATACGAGCAACCAGATGCGCTACCTGCTCCAAGTACACTACGCCCAGCGCATCATCACCCAGAAGTATCCACCCTATCTGAATAAATTCCAATTCGACCCGGCCCTGTTGACGCAGGCTACGCCACGGCAGCGGCGGCTTTTGGGCGACCACGTGCCGAGCAACTACGACTAGAAGCTATCTCATACACCCTTTGATTACGGCCCCCACCGAATGGATGAATAACGCGCTATGGCTGATTCCCCCATATCCGTCCTACTCGTCGAGGACAATCCCATTCACGCTCGCCTGTTGCAGGGCTTTCTAAAACCGGAATTTGCCGTGGAAGCGGTCGATCATTTAGCGGCTGGCTTGGCGCGGTTAGAAAAAGGCGGCATCGACGCGATCCTTCTCGACCTGGTCCTGCCCGACAGCCAAGAGTTGGCCACTTTCGAGCGCGTCAAAGCAACCGTCCCAAATATCCCCGTGCTAGTCCTAACTGGCCTTGATGACGAGGTGCTCGCCGAAGAGGCCGTAGCGGCTGGTGCCTGCGACTATCTAATCAAAACGCAGATCGATGGCGAGAGCTTGGCCCGGTCTATCCGGGCGGCCGTAGCAGGTTAGCAATGGGGGGCGATCCTCGCTTCCTTCGCGTGACCTACTGGCTGGCCCGATTGGCAGCTTCCGTGACCGTGCTCGCGGGCGCGCTGGTGCTGTGGGGCTGGAACGCCGACGACGAATACCTCAAAAGCTTCATGCACCTCAGTTGGGTGGCGACGCATCCGCTCGTGGCGATGCAGTTTATCTTGGCCGGCGCGGCGCTTTTGTTGTTGCAGGCCGAGCCGCTGAGCCGCTGGCGGCGATATGCGGGCGTGGTGTTGGGGGCGACCGTAGTGCTGATCGCCGTGCTCAAGTTAATCGGCTACCAGTACAACTGGGAGCGGGGCGTCGATACGTACCTTTTTTATTTTAAGCTGGGCGTCTCGCGGATGTCGCCCAATGCGGCATTTTCCTTTTTGCTGATAGGCTTGGGCTTAGTGCTGATGGATGTGCAAGTGAGGGGCCGCGCCTATCTGTCGCAGACCTGCGTGTTCGCGACGACGGCCATTGGGCTCTTGTCGATGAGCAGCTACTTCCACAACGTGCTGCTGCTCTATGGAGTATCCGGGTTCGTCCCGGTCGTCCCCGATACGGCCACCGAATTCCTCATCCTCTGCTTTGGCCTGCTGTGCGCTCGTCCGCACCGCGAGCCAGTCGCGACCATCATCAGCACTACAGAGGGCGGTTCCGTGGCGCGCCGCCTCTTGCCGGCCGCCTTTGTCATTCCTCTCGTACTCGACTGGGTGCGTATTCAGGTCGAGAGCCTCTATGGCTACGAGTTTGGCTTCTCACTTTTTACGCTGCTCAACATCTTGGCCTTCGCCCTGCTGATATGGTGGAACGCCGCGTCGCTTTCGCGGGTCGATGCAAAAAGGCGGCGCTCGGAAGAGCAGCTACAAGAGCAATACCGCCTAACTGCGGCGACGGCGCAATCCGAGCACGAGGCCCTGTTGGCACTTGAAGAGTCGCAGGAGGCCCTGCGCGACGCCAAGGAGCAGGCCGAAGCGGCCAATCAAGCCAAGAGCGCGTTCTTGGCCAATATGAGCCACGAAATTCGCACTCCAATGAACGGCATCATCGGCATGACCGAACTCTTGGGGCGCACGCGACTCGAATCGCAACAGCGCAACTACTTGACCTTGGTGCAGCAGTCGGCCGAATCGCTGCTGTCCCTGCTCAACGACATCCTCGACTTTTCCAAAGTCGAAGCGGGGCGCTTGGCCTTGGAGGACATCGAATTCGACTTGCGCGACGAGGTGGGCACTGCCGTACAGACGCTAGCTATGCACGCAGCGAGCAAAGACATCGAGCTGGTGTGCCATATCCCCGCGGACGTACCCGAGCGCTTAATTGGCGACCCGCGTCGCTTGCGCCAAGTGGTGATCAACTTGGTGGGCAATGCCGTCAAGTTTACCGAGGAAGGCGAAGTAGAAGTTGGCGTTGCAGTGGAAGAGGATTTGCCGGATGCCGCGGGCCTGCGCCTATGGGTGCGCGATACCGGGATCGGGATTGCACCGGAGAAACAGGCGCGGATATTCGACTCTTTCAGTCAAGTCGATAGCTCGACCTCGCGGCGCTTTGGCGGCAGCGGCTTGGGCTTGGCCATCTCTCAGCAGCTAGTAGATCTGATGGGGGGCCGCATCTGGGTCGAGAGCGAGGAAGGCAAAGGCAGCACTTTTCACTGCACGGTCCGCTTTGGGCTGGGAACGCCAAAAACCAAGCGCACCGATCTGGTCTCGCTGCGGGGGTTAAAAGTTTTAGTTGTCGACGACCATGCGACCAATCGGCGGATCCTCGAAGAGATCCTTAAAAGCTGGGAGATGGAGGCCGAACTCGTGGAGAGCGGCGCGGCTGCCATCGCAGCTTTGAAAGCAGCGACGCGGGCTTCGGCAAGCTCAGCCGAGTCGCCTTTCGACATAGTGCTGATGGATCTGATGATGCCGGAGATGGACGGCCTAGAAACGGTGGCAATGATCCGCGAGAACGAGGCGTTTGCCCAAGTGCCGGTGCTGCTGCTTTCCTCGGCCGACCGAGCCGGATACAGCACGCGTGCGCGTGCCTTGGGCATTGCCCGCAGCCTGATCAAGCCGATCAAGCAGTCCGACCTGCTAGAGGCCATTGGTGTAGCTTTAGAAGCCGCCCCGCCGGTGGAGACGCATGATCACGCCCCAAGGCACAGTGAAGCGCCCGAGGCCGAGCCGATCGCGCTCGAAAGCCGCCGCGTCCTCTTGGCCGAGGATGGGGTGATCAACCAGCAGGTGGCCGTGCGGCTGTTGGAGGAACGCGGCCACTCTGTAGTGGTAGTGAACAATGGCCGCGCGGCCGTGGAGCAAGTGGCCGCGCAGCCCTTTGACGTGGTGCTGATGGACGTGCAAATGCCGGAGATGGACGGCCTAGAGGCCACGGCGGCCATTCGCCGTGCAGAGGTACAGACCGGTGAGCACGTCCCAATCGTCGCCATGACTGCCCACGCGATGAAGGGCGACCGCGACCGCTTCTTGGCCGCGGGTATGGACGGTTATGTGGCCAAGCCCGTGCGTCCGCACGAGCTGTACGCGGCCGTGGAGGGGTTCCACAGCGCCTTGGGGCGTGAAACCGCGTCTGCGGGCTTCGACGGTGAGCTCAGCCGAACCGATGTGTCCTTTGAGTGGGATGCTGCGCTCGAGCGCGTTGGCGGCGACGAGGCCATGCTGCGCGATCTAGCGGAGATGTTTTTTGCAGAGTGTCCCAAGCTGATGCAGCAGATCCGCGAGCACATCGCTGGCGCGGATGGCCCCGAGTTGCGGCGGGCCGCGCATACGCTCAAAGGGTCGGCGCACGTTTTCGGGGCGGAGGCGGCGGCCGAGGCCGCGCATCGGTTAGAGGAAATCGGACGCGAAGAAGCGTTTGCCGACGCTGAGGATGCCTTGGCGTTGCTGGAGGATGAAGTGGCGCGGTTACTGCCGGCCCTGCGGGAGCGGGTTGCGGCTGACGCGTAACGCCGAAGGAGAAAGCAAACGATGGAACGAGTGTACACCACACAGGACTTGGCCATGCTCAGTCATCTCAAAAACTCGCTGGCTGCACAGGGCATTGAATGCGTTTTGCGCGGTCAGCACCTGCTCGGCGGCGTGGGCGAATTGCCCCCGATTGAGTGCTGGCCGGAGTTGTGGGTCTTGGACGACAAACAGGCCGCGACCGCGAAGTCGCACATCGACACTCTGTTTGCAACGGCTGCGAAAGACGAAGCACCGTGGACCTGCGCCGCATGCGGCGAGGAGTGCCCAGGGGCGTTTACGGACTGTTGGAGTTGCGGCGCGGCTAGGGCCGAAGAGATCGGAACTTCCTAAATACAGCCTTCTCCCTGAATTATTGACCCATACCGACCATGCGGTCGGCGGAAGGATACGTATGTCGCGCTTTTTGCTTGCGCTTGCTTTTGTCTTTTCGCTCGCCGCTCCTGCATTCGCACAAGCGTCGCCAATGCTGGCGACGGGAAGCTCCGCCGATAGCCTGCTCGTCAGCGGCAAACAGATGCTGCGAGCCGGTGAAGACGGAGGCTCCCTCGACGCGATGTATGCAGCTAGGGCCACGTTTGAGCGCGCCTTGGCCGACACCAGCTTAGCCGCGGCTTCGACGAGCTCAGCCGAGTCGTGGGGCCACTACTACATCGCCTTGGCCGATTACCGCATCGCCGATTACCTGTTGGCCGCGGGCGAGGAAAACAAAGGCGCGGCTTCTGAGCACCTCAAAACCACGGTCGAGCATTTGCAAAAGGCTACTGAGATCAATCCGCAAGCGGCTGAAGCCTATGCCCTACTATCGAGCGCGTACGGACGACAGATCGGCCTCAACCCGATCAAGGGCATAGTCTTGGGACGCAGAGCACAGAAAGCCCTGAAAAAAGCGGCACAGCTCGCACCCGACAATCCGCGTGTCGCGTTGTGCACGGCCATCCGCGACTTTAATACCCCCGGAATGTTTGGTGGCAGCAAGGAGAAGGGCCTACGAGGATTCCAGCGCGCCGCCGAACTCTTCGCCCGAGAAGAGCCAATCGATCCCATCCGTCCTGTATGGGGACACAGCCGCACCTACGCTTGGCTCGGCCTCGTTTACCAAGATCGAGGCGAGCTAGCGCTGGCGCGAGCAGCCTTTGCAAAGGCGCTTGCAATCAATCCAGAATTTAGTTGGGTCAAAAATGTGCTGCTACCCGAATTGGAAAAGGCCGTTGCGAAGCATGAGCAAGACAGAGAATAGCGCGCCCAATATCGTCCTGATCGTCACCGACCAGCAGCGCTGGGACACGCTCGGCTGCTTGGGCTACGACCACGTCATCACTCCGCACATTGACCGGCTGGCCGCTCGCGGCGTGGCGTTCAGTCGCGCCTTTGTGCAAGGGGCCGTTTGCGGCCCGTCGCGCAATAGCATCGTCTCGGGCCAGTACGTCCACACCCACGGCATTGACCGCAACGAGGCGTGGCTGACGCCCGACCAGCCCAACTGGATTGAGCAGCTCAGGGATGGCGGCTACCACACGGTCAACATCGGCAAAATGCACACCGCGCCCATCCGCCTGCCGTGCGGTTTCCGCCACCGCACGGTCGTCGAAAACAAGAACTATCACCAGGGCCACCACGGTCCTGATCCGGACGACTACGACTTGTACCTGATGCAATTCGGGCTTCGGCGACCGGCGCTGACCTACTACCGCGACGTGCCCAATTGGCCGGATTACTTGGGTGCGGCCGTGTGGCCGCACGACGAAGATTTGTTTATCGACAACTGCGTTGGGCGCTGGAGTGTGGAGGCGATTCGCACGCACGACTTTGCCGTGCCGCTCTTTTTGTGGAGCGGCTTCGCCGGGCCGCACGACCCTTTTGACGCGCCCGCGTCCGCGCTGGCGCGCTACGAGAGAGTAGAAATTCCCGATCCCGTGGGGATTCCCAACGAACTGGACACCAAGCCGCCGCCACAGCGCCGAGCCATGGAGGGCATGGACGGCAAACGCACGCCCGCAGCGATTTGGTGGAGCAGGGCGACCCCGGAACGCATTCGCCGCATGCGCCGGCACTACTACGCCAACATCACGGCCATTGACGATTGGGTCGGCGCGATGGTCGCGGCCATGGACGAGCGAGGCGAACTGGACAACACGGTTTTTGTGTTTACCTCGGATCACGGCGACTGCCTCGGCGACCATCATCAAGTCTATAAGTTCTCGTCTCACTACGACTCGGTGGCGCGGGTGCCGCTGGTTTTTGCTGGTCCCGGAGTTGAGCGGCTGGGGGTGCGCGATTCGCTGGTAGAGTTGATTGACCTAGGCCCGACCCTGTTGGAAATGGCGGGATTGGGGCCGTTGGCCGGAGCGGCGGGACATTCTTTGGAGCCGCTGCTGCGCGGGGAAGAGACCGCATTGCACGAGACTGTGTTTTCCGAGTACGGCCCGCGCATTATGGCGCGAACCGAGGCGTGGAAATTGGTTTTTTACCCCGGGGAACCCTACGGGGAGTTGTATCATTTAGAAGAGGACCCGGACGAGTTGTACAACCTATACGACGATCCGGCCCATGCGGGATCGCGGGGAGCGATGGTGGAGCGGATGATGGATTGGTACGGAAAGACGCGGATGCAGCGGTGAAAGAAATACGCTATTATGATGTATGTCGCCAATCTGGCGAAAACGTCAAACACGGAGGCATAGCATGGCGCGACAATTGGGCAACTCAGCGGATCTGATCGCCCGAATTACCATCGACCCCGAAATCTGTCATGGGAAACCCTGTATTCGTGGCCTGCGGTATCCCGTTGAGACGATCTTAGAGCTATTGAGTGCGGGGATGACGCACGAGGAAATCCTCGCCGACTACGATGATTTGGAGGCGCAGGATATTCTCGCAGCCTTAGACTTTCAGAGAAAAACAATCCGCGCCAGCGAAAGGAGTACACTGTGAACATACACGTGGGCAATTTGGCAAAGACAACTAAGAAGGAAGCGCTGGTTCAACTCTTCCAACCGTACGGGAAGGTCGTGGCCGCCACCATCGCCCGAGACAAGAAGAGCGGTTCCTCGCGCGGCTTCGGCTATGTGGAGATGGCTACCCGGCACGAGGGCGAAGAGGCCATTGCCCATCTCAACGACAAGGAATTTGAGGGGCAGAAGCTGCATCTGAGCGAGGCGCACGAGCGCAAGGATAAGGCCGGGCGCGGGTCGGGCAAGGGCGGCAACCGCGCTGACCAGCAGCGCGGTAGTTTTTACTCACCCCGAGGCGGCCAGCACAACGCGGGCAATATGCGAAGGAGTGGACGGCGGGGTTCCTAGTAAAGCAGAAACCGCGCGAGGATGGGGTCGTGATCGCTGGCTTGGTTGGGGAACTCGGTGTTGACGTGGACAGGGTCGAATTCGGGCTGGAGTGCGAGCAGGGCCGCGCTGACTAGCAGGTAGTCGAGCTGCTGGGAAATTCCCTGAAAGTTATAGGAATAGGCCAAATCCCCATCCGCCGCGTCGCCGAGATTGAAGAGAATCGGCGGCGTACCGGAGAGCGTTTGCAGGACATCGCCTGGCGGCGGTTGCACTGGGGCGAGCGGAAACGGGCACTCGTTGAGATCTCCGAGCACGACGATGTTGGCGTTGGGATCGGCGGCTAGTAGATCGGCGACGAGGTCGTGGACGAACGCGGCCTGCGCGAGGCGCTGGGCAAGCCCGCCATTGGTCGGCGGCTGGATTCGACCGAAGAGGGGTGGACTGCCAAACTTGGACGAGAAGTGGTTGTTGATCACCGTCAGCTTAGTTCCCTTGAAATCGAACACCGCCTTGAGTGGTTTGCGGCTGCGGCGGAAGGCGTCGTCTTCAATGCGCTCTACCGAACCAATCAGGGCCACCCGAGCGGGCTGGTACAGGTACGCAACGCGGATATTGCCGCCCGGCTGACCGCCGTCGGCCCCATCTGGGGGCGCGACATCGGCGTACTCATACCTCGGGCCACCGGCCGCAGCAATGGCGGCAATGAGCGTTTGCGCCGTCTGGTCCGCTGAAGTGGTGCCGTCGTTGGCCGAGCCGCTGTTGTCCTGCATTTCCTGCAAGGCCAGCACATCCGGTGCGCGCAGGCGATGGACGATCTGGTCGGCAATGGCCGCGAATTGACCGTCCGCTATATCCGCACTTTCGTCGTCGTCATTGGGATCGAGATTGAGCACGTTGAAACTGCCCACCGTCAGATGCTGGGCCGTGCCGACGAGGGCGGTCGTTTCCGGTGCCAAGCCAGCGCTTTCGACCACCGGCTCGGTCAAAACGAGTACCTCAAAGTTGCCAAAGCGGTAGCTAACCGGGCCATGCACAGTGCCGAGGGCATCGCCGACCTTTGCGGCCGGCATGTCGCCGGGTAGTAGGCTGTCGTCGAGCTGGATGCGCTGCGGATGCAGGGTATGCGGCGTTAGATTCAACCCGCCCCGCGCGTTGAGCGGCTGCCCGGCACCTGCGTCGGCGAGGACGACAATTTCGCCAAAGCGGTTGGTCGGACTAATGGCGACCGCGTCTTGCACTTCCACCAACATTCCCTCTAGCGACTCGTAGAAGTCAATGCCGTCTTCCTCGGGGTCGAAAATTGCGAAGTTGTCGTTGTCTATGACCCTTGTCGGCGGCTGGCGGCCGGCCGCGCCAAGGACCACTGGGGCCGGTATGGGGTTGCCGGTTGACAAGGTCTGAATGCGGTCGGGCTGCGAGAACTGGGTTATCGACAGATTGTTGGTAGCCGCACCGCCGGGAATGTATTCGATCACGGTATCGGTCACCTGTACCTCGTCGCCGATGGAGACCTTTGGGACGCTTTTGGTATAGACGAACATTCCGTCGGATGTGCGCTCATCGCCGTCGCCGATTGGGTCTTGGAAATAGAAGCCATTGCGCGCGATCGCCGTTACAATGCCCTGCGTCGAGACCTGCTCGTCCTTGTGCGGCGAGGTGTGGCTAGCCCCTTGGATTTCGTAGATCCTGAGTAGCGGGGGAGAGGCGTCCGTGCCGAAGACCTGTTCGGCATTTGGATCGGTTCCGGCTGGCCCGGCGATCTCGATGGCTTCGCCGGTGTCCTTGCCGGTGTTGTCGTAGTGAATTTCGTTGATGAATGCAGTTTGGCCGAGCGACGGCCCGGCTACAAGCGAGAGTAGAGAGGCGCAGAGAGCTAATCGGCGAAGCCAGCCGAGTTGGGGCTTGGCGAGTGTAGCGAACATGGGCAACCGTCTTTGTTGGTGGCGAGTTGGGGCTTGGACGGGAATGGTCTCAGTCGTGTGCTCGACGCACCAGCGCAAGCAGTTCGCCGTGGCTCTGGACGCGGATGTCGGCTTCAGCCGTCCAGAGATCTTGACCAGCAGCGTCGTAGTAGATGGTGGTAACTTCGGCGCGGCGGCCGGCTTCGAGGTCGTAGCGGAAGTCGCCGACCATCACGGCGGTTGTCGGCGCAGCATTCCAGGCGGCGAGCAGCTTGCGGATGCCATCGGGATCGGGCTTGGGGGCGGCCTCGTCGCGGCCTAAGACGTGGGCGGGGTCGAAGAATTTGGCGAGGTCGCAGATGGCGAGCGTCTGCAACGCATTGGCGTGGTTATTGCGGGTGAGGATGCCGAGCTGGAAACCGCGTTCGACGAGTGAGCTCAGCAGTGCGTGGACGCCGGGTAGGGGTTGGGCGCGGAGGGCGTACTCGCGTTCGAGTGCGGCAAGGCGGCGTCTGAGCACGGCCGCTTCCTCAGCGGGGCGGGTTTCAATCTCTTCGAGCATACCTTTGCCCAAAGGCAGGCCCAATTCCTCGCGCATAGCATTGAAATCAATGGCGCTGTCGGCTAGGGTGTTGTCGAGATCGAAAATCCAGTGGGTGAAGTTTAGGGGCTTGTCGTTGGTCATAACTCTTTCAATTAGAAATTACGAATTACCCCAACCGTCCCTCCGGTTCGGTCGGCTTGTCACGCTCTAATTCCTAATTCTCAATTCCTAATTCCTAACGGCGCTCGGCAAAAGGGGTCCAGCCGCGGCCGGGCTTGTGGACGGGGGTTTGTTCGTAGCGGGTGCGGATTTTTTTGAATTCGGCGATGTCGGTGACTTCGCGCGCTGGGTTTTGCGGGTCTTTGATGACAAAGTCGCCCTCCGTGGGCAAGCAAGCCATGGTGACCGGATCGCGTTCTGGGTCGAAGTCTTTGGGGTCTTCGTCGATGTTGTTCGGGACTTTGGCGTCTTGGTAGCGGAGATCGACGCCCCAGCGGACGATGTCGGTGTTGTTCTCGAAGGAGGCGTGCGGGGTGAGATTGGTCATAAAGAGCACCGAGCCAGCGCGCATTGGGCAGGCCACCGGCTCGGGGGTTGGCAGGTCTTCGCGGGCGATTTCGAGATACCCACCTTGTCCGCCGGTGTAGTGGCGATAGACGCCGCTGCGGTGCGATTTGGGCAGGACGTACAAGCAGCCGTTTGTAATGGTGGCATCGACGAGGGGAATCCAGCAGGTCACGATTAGGCTCCCGTCGCAGTGAGGCATGAAGTAGCCCGAGTCTTGGTGCCAGGGCACGGCGCCGCGCGAGTAGCCGGGAGCCTTGGGGCGGATGCGGTACACGGACGAGCCAATGATGTCCGGGCCGACGAGGCTTTCGATGCAGGAGACGAGCGGCGGATGGCGCAAAAAGTCGAGAATGGCCTGTTCTTTGAAGCCGCCGCCGCCGTGCCCCATGATCGCTCGGGTCACGCGCTCGCCGACTTCGACATCGGCTTTGAAGAGGGTGCCGAGCCGGGTTTCAAAGGGTTCGGCGGCAAAGGTTTCTGCGCCGAGTAGCCCTTCTTCTTGCAGAGTGGCACACGTCTGGTCAATGACCGCGGTGAGGCCGTCTTTGAGGGGTTGGAGATCGGCTTGGGAGTAGATGTCTTCTTTGACTACGTAGCCGAGGTCGTGGAATTGCTGGCGTTCGGCAGTGGTTAGGCCCATGACATGCTCCGGGTGAAAGGTCGTCAAAGGGTATTTCCTCTGTTCGCTCTAGTCAATGGCGTGAGATCGCAGTTAGGGCACCCACAAGGGGTGCCCCTACGGTCATTGTTTACGGAGCAGTATTTTTCTCGCGGCTTCATTCTCCGACGCGAACAGAAATGCTGCGGCGCTGTCGAGATGTGTGGCCGTCCGCCCGTCTGCCGCTGCTTGCTGGCGAAGCTGGTATAGGGCGATGGGCAGCCGCAGGTCTTCTGCGCTGTACGGAAAAGTTTTGCCAGCGTGCTTTCTGCGGTAGTTCTGTAACGTTTCGAGATAGCGATAGCCGAATTCTATCGTCGGCTCGATTATGGTGCCTTCGCCGTAATCGTTCCAAGTGACAATCTGGATCAGCGACGCGCGCTCTCCAGCGAGTTCTAGCGTCTCGCCAAAAACTGCTCCCTCTTGGTCGTCTAGGTAGCCGTAGCTTTCGCGCACACTGGCTTCCTCGTAGATGTCGTGGAACTTGGGGAACGCCGTGCCGACGCCGCCCTGCTCGTAGAGCTGGCTTAGGTAGGCGCGCCAAGCGGCAGGAGATACGACGCGACCGCCGTGTACTGGAGGCCACCCGAATATCCCGTCAGCTCCTTCCTGCAGTGTGTTCAGAGTGTAGAAGTGTGGAGCTTGCGGCAAGCCCGAAAACAGCTCCTTCCACGACGCTCCTTTGAAGTACTGCGGACCGAATACGAGGAGCAGGGGCCGGCCCGCGATCTTGGCGTATTCGTCGGCGACAAACCACTGGTCTTGCATCCAGCGCAAGACCTCCTTGCCGTGGCTGAGGGCTTGGCTTTCGTCGAGAACGCCATCGTTGACGAGGTGTTTTATCGTTTGGTCTTCGTAACATATTGCGAA
Organism: Candidatus Latescibacterota bacterium; assembly: GCA_965219735.1. Classification (GTDB taxonomy): domain Bacteria; phylum Latescibacterota; class UBA2968; order UBA8231; family UBA8231. The sequence continues at coordinate 6,032,661 of OZ244790.1, read as the reverse complement.
GCTCAAGCCGGCCTTTTTGATGTACGCGATTAGGTGCTTGGTATTGCGGTGGATCGCGGCGTAATCGCGGTGGTCTTTGATGCCGTACCAGTCGATGATAGCGCCGTCGATGCCCGCAAATTTCATAAGAAGGACGTGACATTCCAAGGCGTGTGGGTCGTTTGAATCGTACGGCCCGATCAATGGGTAGTAATGAGAGGCTATTTCGCGGCGGCCATCGTCGGCGATGGTGTCGGGATCGAAGTGGTTCATGGTCCAGTGCCAGCCCCATTCGCCGCTGACGGGTTTGGAGGCGTACCAAGGCATGTAGTGGACCATTATTTGGGGGGTTGCCGCGGACAGAGACTGAATGTTTGGGTCAACGAGGCTTTTGCCGCAGGAGTGCAGCGACACACAGCAGAGGGCGATGAGCAGCAGACTTTTCACTTAGTTCAGGGTTTAGGATTTTGGGGGCTGGCCTCGATGCGGAAGATGGCTTGGGTGTCTTCGTCGCTGGTCAAATAGAGGTGTCCAGCCTCGTCGGTAGTAAGCCCAACCGGCTTACCCCACGCGTTAGCGGAACTAAAAGAGAAAAAACCGAATAACCCACTCAATCCGGCATCCCCGTTGTCCTCGTCGGAATCGAGTCGGAAGCCGGTGAGAAAGTCGGCGACGCGGGCGTTGGACCCATCCGGCTCGGCAAAGAGTACCATGACCTTGTAGCCGGGATCGTTGCCCAAAGCTCCAGCGCGGCAGGCGACAAATGCGGCGTGTTTGTACTGGGGAGGAAACTGGTCGCGTTCGTAGAAATGCAGCGCCATGGGTGCCAAATGGGCGGGGATGAGGACGGCTGGAGTATCCATGTTGGCAACCAACAGCGAATCGGCAGCGGTCAGCGGCAAGATGGACCTTCCGTAGGAAGAGAAATCGGTCCAGACTTTGTCCCCGTACGCAAATGGCCAGCCATAGAAGCCGCCGTCGCGGAGCGGGGTGATCCACTCTGGCGGCAGGTTGGGCCCCTCGCGGTCGTGCCCGGTGTTGGCAGCCCACAGTTCGCCGGTGGTCGGGTGCAAGGCGAGGCCGATGGCATTGCGCAACCCAGCGGCATAGATCCGCCGACCTGTGCCGTCGGTGTTTATCTGCATGACGGTGGAGCGCTCTGGGTCGTCTTCGCGGCAGACGTCGCAACCTGAGCCAATGTGGAAGTAGAGCTTGTCGTTGGACTCGTCGAAGACCAGCGTATGGGTTACGTGCTCAACGGGACGACCCATAAAGCCGGGCACCTCGGCGAAGACGGTGCGCTCCTCGTAAAAGCCGTCTGCGTCGCGGTCTTCGAGGCGGTAAATGGCATCGTCGTCGGCGACGAAGAGCGCCCCCTTGTAGAAGGCGATGCTGTGGGGCCAGTTGAGGTCATCGACCGCTTTGTACACGGTGTCGGCGCGGCCATCGCCGTCTTTGTCGGGCAAGGCCAATACGGTGCTTTGGCGACCGGGGACCGGGGCCCATGTATGCCGAGCCTTCATGTTGGCTACGTGTAGGACGCCGTGGTCGTCCCATGCCATGAAGCGAGCTTTATCTACTTGGTCGGAGAAGAGTTTGACCTTAAAGCCGGGCGGGAGGTTGAGCGTGCGGTCGGGGAGCCCTTCGACCGGCACTGGTTCGAGGTGGAGGTCGATCTTGGGCGTTAAGCGGATCTGACTAGGAGCGTCCTCTCCGCGGAGTGTGGCGAGATACTCGTCGAATCCTTCGCGCGAGCCGTGGCGGCGCTCGTACAGCGCGGCTAGGGCCGCTTGGCAGGGGTTGGGCCCCCAGCTTCGGACTTCGAGGCCGGCGAGATAGGCGTCCGCCGCCTTGTCGAGCCAAGTGTCGGCTGCCTCCCGAGTCTCGGCCTCGGTCGCCATGTGCTCGAACATCTGGCCTAAGTGATAGTGAGCACGGGTATTTCCCTGCGAAAACTTCAGTGCCCGTTCGATCTCGTTGCGGCCTTCCTCGACGCGACCCGCTTTGTAGAGCGCCCACCCGAGGGCGTCGTGGATGAAGCCCAAGTAGAAATTCATCCGACCCTCTCCCCGCGTATCCTCTTCTGCCCTATCGAGCATGGCTTGTATGACGCCCCGAGCGAGTTCGGCCGCCTCCTCGGCGTACGGCGTGCGGTCGGTCATCAAGATAAGGGCATTGTACGTTAGGTACGGGTTGAGTTGCTCGTACTGGACCAAGCCGCGCACTGCCTCGGCGAGTTCCTCGGTCGGAACCGGGTTCATGGCGCTTAGGGCACTGAAGAGCGCTCGGTACGGTCGGTCGCGGAAACTATCGTCGTAGAGAGGTTTTTCGAGGAGCTGATAGGCCGCGTCGCAGGTGAGGCGAAGCTGCTCTTGGTAATCTGGCGCGTCTTTGCGACCGATGCGCTCCAACTCGGACTGTAATCGTCGGTACTCCCGTTCGAACTTCCCTTGGTGGATCCGCGACGCATGTCGGCTCGCGGGAGCCAGCGCCATCAGCTTGGCCTCGAACGCCGCGGCCAGCTCTTCGTCCTCGAGTACATTTCTATAAGCCGTGGTGAGCAGGGCGAGGCCGCGTACGGTCTCCGGCACGGCCTGCCGATACGCGGCGATGCTGGCCTCAATGGCGGCGCGCCGCTCGTCGGCGGGGAGTTGGTCCGTCTCGTTGAGAATCTGCCAGTGCAAATAGCGCACATCCGCGGAACTTGGGGAGAGACGAACGGCCTCTTCAATTAGCGGGAGTGCCTCCTGCGGCTTGTCGGACCGGTGTAGTTGTTGCGCGGCGCTAAGGTAGCCGCTGACGTGGTCGGGCCAACGCGTTCGCAGCGTGGCCAAGGTGGCGAGGCTCGTGTCTGCATAGGCGGGATTATTCAGCGCGTACTGTGCCCGGTACTCGAGTTCGGCGCGGGCATGGAGGACTTCGGGATGCTGGAGCGTCTCCGCATCTAGCGAGTCCAGAAATGCCATTCCCGCTTCCGTGTTCCTGAACCGAAGCGCCTGAAGGTACGTCGCGGCGAACTCCGGCTGGGGCAGCAGCCTCCAAGCGCGCAAGCTAGACTCGGCTGCCTCGTCGAAATGCTGCCAGTCCGTCAGAAACGCGAGTGCTTGGGCGTAGAGCCCCCACGGGTTGTCCGGCTCCCGTTCCAAGATCGCGTCGGCTTGCTCTTGGATTTCTCGGCGTCCGTCCAACTGCCCCTCTAGCTGACGCGCGTAGAGTGCCCGCAGCTCGGCGTCCTCTGGTGCGCGGCTGGTCCATTCGCGGCCGAGGATGGCTCCCGCCTCGAACGTCCACAACCGATTGTGCTCGCGCAGTTTTGCTTTCGCCGCTTTTAGCTCTTGGGGCGAGTAGTGTTGCTCGGTTTCGCTTGCGATGCAGACGCTGGCGCTCAACATCAATCCGATGAGACTGCCGATCAAAGACTTCATAGGGCAAATACCTTTAGAAAGGGTTTTGAAATGGCGTTTCCGAGAGACGAGGAGCGAGTAGGCTGGACAGACATGGTAGCTCTGGTGGTTTGAGGCCCTGCTATTCAAACATAAGGAATCGGGATTTTGACGTTCAAACCGAAGGAGTTAATGGGTCGGAAATGCGTCGATGTCGTCGAGTAAGTACTTCAGTTGGGCTGGAGTCGGCGCTTCGCCCTCCTGACTGAGCCAAGCCAGCCGGCAGTCGCGGTCGATGAGGACGGATTGGGGCCAACTCCAGATGCCGTAGCGTTGCGCGCTTGCGCCGGCGTCCACTGCAATGGGCAATGTGTAGCCTCGTTCGGCGACGAAGGCATCCAAATCGTCGGCCCCTTGGGAATTGTGAATGGCGATGACGACTAGGCCCTGGTCTTTGTGTTTTTTGTATAACTCGTCATAGTGGGCGAGTTGCTCAATGGATTCGGGAGACCAAGTGGCCCAAAAGTGCAGCAGTACCACTTTACCCTTGAAAGAGCCTAGGCGGTCGCCGTGCTCGATGGGGTTGAGCCAGCGCTGCGCCTCTATATTGAGGGGTATGGCGCCCCGGACCAATTTGTGTTCTTGCTGCTTACGGTCCGCTTCGTCAGGGGCGATATAGCGGGCTGTCAGCACTCCGCCGCTATCCAAGAGTTGGGCGTCGTCCCAGTGCAAAAAGGCTCCGTCGGCGAAAGCGCCAACACTCGGCTTTTGCGGCACGAATAGCGTTGGAGTCAGGCGGATGAGCGTATCCCAATGGTTCGCATTCGGCCCTAGGGCTACCCAGAGTTGCCCACCTTTCTCCCATTTGGTGATGCCGCGCTGAAAAGACGGAGGAGGCAAACTCTGGCGGCGGGTGGTGTCGGGACTGGCGAACGCCTCCGGTACCCGTTTTTTGATCACAGCGAGACTGGCGGTATCAAAGCTGGCGAATGCCTCCGGCCCGAATTCTTGGACCAGATCTGCCAGAGCGGTGGAGTCGTAGCTGGCGAACGCCTCCGGTGGGAGTTGTTGGAACATAGCCGGAGTCAGCCTGCTACTGTAGCTAAATCCGGTCATGTCAATGCCGTTCTGGCGGCGGGTGATGTCGAGGCTAGCGAACGTCTCCGGTGCCAGTTGTTGTCGGTGGGCCGCTAGTAGGGTCGAGGGGAAACGCCAGGTATCGCGGACGAAGTACGCGCCGTTGGCGTGGCGCACTTCGACGGCAGAGCCAGCGCCGAGGTGTTCGAGGGTAGGGGGTTGGTTGGGGTCGGCTTCGGCGAGGATGAGATGCCAAAGGGGGCTGTCGTTTTGGTCGAGGCGGCGGGCGTGCAGCAAACCATCGATAATATATGCCTCTATGCGTTCACCTGGGTTTCTTTCTTCGTCGATGGGGATGGATTTGCTCCATTGGGCTTGGTCGGCCGGAGCCGCGGCTACGGTGATGTAGGGGCCGCTGAGGAGCAGGGCTGCCGCCGCTGCGATTTGGTACTTTATCGAACGGAAGGAATCCATCTGAAGCCCCCTTTGAGGATAGTGTGTCCGTTTGAAATTTAAGTTGGCGGCGGCCCTTTGAACCGTCGAGCCGCCTTGTACGAGACGACAAAGATCATTCATCCTACACCGAGTTTCATTTCGTAGTGAGCGTCTTCTCAATGCCTTGTATCTCGATCGTGGAGTGCCTTCTTGTCCTGAGTAAACGCCGACACCCTTTTCCGCAAGGGTGCCGGCGTTGCTGAACCTTGTTGGCGTGAAAGCGCAATAGAAGGGCCGGTTATATGGCTGAGAATAGAAAGGGATTCGGCCGTTTGGCGGTGTAGAAGACTTCGACAAAGCGCCACATCGTCCGCTCCGAATCCCAGACCAGCCGACAGAAGAAAGGAGTGCAGGTCGGCCCTTCCGAACCGGCGAACTCGGCCGGCTCTTCGGTGACAAACGCGATGTCGGTGAAAACGCGCTTCTCGCCCGCTCGCAGCGCCGCTGCAACCTCTTTTTGCAATTTGAATCTGCTCTTGACAGCGTTCCTCGGGTACGACCGATAATTCTCGTACTGGCCTTGCATCTCGAACACCTTGAACGTGCTGTGGCGAAAGAAGGCGTTGCCAAAGCAGTATTCATAGCCTTGGTGGTCAAGTATGGCTCGGTGCATGGCGCGGAAGAGGTCAAAGGGCGTGTCGCCCTGGGGGATGTCCCAGCTTTTTAGGGTCGCTTGCATGTGCTGCAAGGCCGTGGGGTTGTTGACGCCCTCGCGGAGGTAGAACTGGGCGGCGAGGCTGTCGTTGCCGGAAGCGGAAAAGGCGACCAAGAAGTCGTAGAGCCAGTCGCGTAGGTCGGCTTCTTGCTCGGAGGTGATGGGGACGCCGGTTGCGACGGGGATGGCCGTAATGGTCTGCCACAACGTAGGCCCGGCCTTGACCTCGACCTTCCTCGCGGTGCGGACATAGTCGAGCAAGCCTTGGAGCTTGTCGAGGCGGGGCTCAAAGCCGCCGTGGGGATACTTGGTCTCGACGGCCGCGGCGCTGGAGACGGCGATCAGCGCGAGAGATAGGATGCGAATGGCTAAGCGTTGCATGATGCCCTCCTTGTGGAAGAGTGCGGGTTGTTGCTTCAGTACGCACTACCGCAACTATCGTGCCAATGGAGTGCTCAGCAGTCGCCAGTCGCGCCGATTACTTTATTTTATTTTTCTAACTACCTGTTAAATAATACGTTATAAGAGTAAGATAATTTTCATCTGTCTCTCAAAAGCTGGCAGTATCGGCCGTTTTGATGATCTTTCTACTGTACGCGAGCGGACAGTAGGTGTACGCCAGCGGACAGCAAGGGTTGGTGATGTTGCGCAACCTACGCGGCCCTTGACAGAGAGTGATGGTATCATTTTGATAACAGTATGAAATCACTACATATCAGAGATGTGGATCCCAACATTCTGGCGGCCCTGAAACGGCTGGCCAAGAGCCATCGTCGCTCGCTCCAGGGAGAGCTGCATACAATACTGGAGCGGGCCGCTCGCACTGCTCCGCCTGAACAGCCAGAGGCGATGTCGTGGATCACGGTGGAGACTGGCCGATCCACATCGACATGGTCTCGAAGCGAGATCTACGATGACGACGGCAGGTGAGATCCTGTTCGCCGACACTAACGTGTTTCTGTCGGCCACAGATCGTTCGCGCAAGCACCACGCCGAGGCTCGGGAACTGTTGCAAGCGGCAGGAGAAGGCAAAGCGATTTTGGCCGTCAGCGGTCAGATAATCCGCGAATACCTCGTGGTCGCCACGCGTCCTGTCGAAGTCAACGGTCTCGGCTTGGCCGCAGAAGACGCGTTGAAGAACATCGATGTCTTCACCCGCCCGCCTTTCCTGTTCTGCGAGGAGTCAGAGAGGGTGTCCCGCCGCCTGCGGGATCTCGTGCAGACGCATCGCCTGACGGGCAAGCGCGTCCACGACGGCAACATCGTGGCGACCATGCTCGCGGAGGGGATCGATCGTCTGATCACCGAGAATGCGGGGGACTTTGCCTCCTTCAAAGAGATCGAAGCCATCGGGCTGGCATTTACGAAGTAGCTTTTGGTCGTTTCAGTCCGTACTTGCGCATTCGATACCGCAGCTTCTCTGGGCCGATGCCCAACAACCGAGCCGCTCCCCTTGGGCCATAGATCCGCCAGTTGGTGACTTCTAGGGCCGCCAAAATTTGCCGCTTTTCGGCCTCTGGTAGTGTCATCAGGGGCATAATTAACTCCTTTCGGCGAAGTGTCGTTAAGACGATTGACCTGTTGGCCTCGACTTAGCTACCAGTCTGCAGCAGCGCCTTGATTTGCTCTTCAGTAGGCGGCTGATTGCCGAGCGCCCCTATAGGGACGATGCGATTATCCCGGCCTATCAGGATGTAGTGGGGTATAGGTCCTTTTGGACCGATACCGTAGCGTCGGTAGGTCTCGCCCGAGTCGAGGGCAATGGGGAACGGGTAATCATGGCGGCCGACAAAGTCATCTAGCTTGTCGGCCCCAGCCGTCGAATGCAGGGCAATGACGATAAAGCCTTGATCCCGATAGCGCTCGTACATCTCGGCGACATAGGGCATTTTTGCTATGCAGGGATTGCACCATGTAGCCCAAAAGTCGATCAGCACCACCTTGCCCTGTAACTGCGCCAGACTGTTCAAAGGGGACTCCTCGTAACCGACGACGGGCTGTAGCCAGCGGTCAATGTCTATTTCAAAGGGCACGGCTCCCTTCTCCATAGCGTGCCGCTGGTGCATGACTTCCATTTCCCTAGGACTGATATAGCGGACGGAAAAGGTTTGGCCGTCGTCGGTGAATTCGGCGCGGTCCCATTGGAGGATCGCCTGATCGGGTGTGGGTTTTTCCAAGGTTTTGCGCTGGGGAACCGTCAGGATGGGGGCTAGGCGGACGACGGTGTGTAGCTGGGATTGGGTAGGACCCGAACCGGCCCAGATCCAGTGGTCGCGCTGCCAGCGGGTCAGGTGCGTAGAAGGCTTTTCGGCGGATCGAAACGTGGATTGGAGTTGGACTACCGAGTCGCCGACCGCGGTTTCTAGACCGGGAAAAGGCTCGTCCACCAGTGCTTGGCGGTGTCCAGACAGGCGATTCCGATTAGTCTCGTCTCGAACATGCGACTGACCGTCTGGGTGAGAGACGACCACGGTAAAGGGGGTCGTCTTTTCAACCCGGCCAACCCGGCCCGGTTTATCCACTCGGCCGAGGATGGTATGCCATAGTTCTTGGCCCTCGGCATCCACGCGCCAAGCGTGTAGCCAGCCTTGGCGCAGTTGCGCTTGCACGGAACCGCCGATTGAGGCGGGTAGGTCAACCGAATGGTACCAAGAGGTTGCAGCGGCTTCTGAGGCGACGATTAGTCCGGCTACGAGGCCGGTGCAGAAAATTTTAACGTAAGTCATGGTAAAAACCTCTCGCTAGGGGTTAGTGGGTCGGGAACGGGTCGTCGAGCAGGTAATTCAGTTGGGCTTGACTCGGCGTTTCGCCTTCTTGGCTGAGCCAAGCTATTCGACACTCGCGGTCGAGGAGGACGGATTGGGGAAAATTCCAGATGCCGTAGCGTTGCGCGCTCACGCCGGCGTCCACTGCTATGGGCAACTCATAACCGCGTTCGGCGATGAAGGCGTCCACATCGTCGGCCTCCTCGGCACTGTGGATGGCGATGACGACGAGGCCTTGGTTGTTGTGTTTTTTGTACAACTCGTCGTAGTGGGCGAGTTGCTCGACGGATTCGGGCGACCAAGTAGCCCAAAAATGCAGCAGTACCACTTTACCCTTGAACCAGCCTATGCGGTCGCCGTGCTCGATGGGGTTGATCCAGCGTTGGGCCTCTATATTGAAAGGTATGGCACCCCGGACCAACTTGTGGTGTTGCTGCTTATAGTCCAGCATGACAGGAGAGGCATAGCTGGCTATCAGCGTTCCGCTGCTGTCCCAGACATGGGCGTCGTCCCAGGTCAAAAAAGCTCCGTCGGCGAAAGCGCCCTTATTCGGCATTTGTGGCACGAACAGCGTCGGAGTCAGGCGAATGAGCGTATCCCAATGGTCTCTATTCGGTCCTAGAGCTACCCAGAGTTGCCCATCTTTCTCCCATTTGAAGATGCCGCGTTGCAGAGCCCGAGGGGGTGAACTTTGGCCAGTGCTGCTGTCGAGGCTGGCGAACGCTTCCGGAACTCGTTTTTTGATCAGAGCCAAAGTGGTGGGGTCAAGGCTGGCCAACGCCTCCGGCCCCAGTTGTTGGACCACACCCGCCAGAGTAGTGGAGTCAACGCTGGCGAACGCCTCCGGTGGTATTTCTTGGAGCTTATCGGGAGTCACATTCACACTGTAGCTGTTCCCGTTCCCGTCAATGCCATTCTGGCGGCGGGTGGTGTCGAGGCTGGCGAATGCCTCTGGTGCCAGTTGTTGCCGGTGGGCCGCTAGGGTCGAGGGGAAACTCTGAAAAGTGTCACGGACGAAGTACATGCCGTTGGCGTGGCGCACTTCGATGGCGGTGTTGCCGCCAAGTTGTTCGAGAGTAGGAGGTTGGTGCGGGTCGGCTTCGGCGAGGATGAGGTGCCAACGGGGGCTGTCGTTTTGGTCGAGGCGGCGGACGTGGAGCAAGCCATCGACAATATATGCCTCTATGCGCTCGCCTGGACCACCAGCCCAAGGAGAGTCGCCAAGGGGGACAGACTCACTCCATTGGGCTTGGTCGGCCAAATCTGCGGCTGCGGTGATGTAGGGGCCGCTGAACAGCAGGGCTGCCGCCGCTACGAGTTGGTACTTCATCGAACGAAAGGAACGCATCTGAAGTCTCCTTTGAGGTGTCCCCGACAGGTCGGGGCGGTTGGTAGATGCAGTAGGGGCGATTCGCGAATCGCCCCTACAATTCTTGGAATCGACGTAATGCACATTTTGTGCCAATATCAGAATCAAGCACAAAAAAATCCTTTAGGAGCTGACCTAAAGGATTGAAAAACATGGAATTTAAGTAAGTAAAAAATAATTCTCTACGAGGCCGATATTAGGTGTCGTCGCAAGCTGATCTACGATTTTCCGTTCAAATAAACGATTTTTGAACGACTTTTGAACGACTCTGAACGATTTTTGAACGACTTTTTACAAATCAGCGACCTCCGCACGAGTTTCTACGGCGACGGCTTCTTTGGCCGTTGCAACCCGTGCTTGCGCATTCGATACCGCAGCTTCTCCGGTCCCATGCTCAACAACCGAGCCGCTCCTCGCGGGCCATAGATCCGCCAGTTCGTGGCTTGGAGGGCCGCCAAAATGCGCTGCTTTTCGTCCTCGTCTTCAGCACCCCCGTCAAAGCCTTGTTCAACAGGCAGGGCAAGCTCTGCCTCGGCGGCCTGAAACGGCACATCCACCACCTGAATGACGTCTCTGTCGCCCAACACGACCGCCTGCTGAATTACGTGCTCCAACTCGCGCACGTTTCCCGGCCACGCGTATTGCTGCAAATGCGCCACCAATTCCTCGCCCAAAACCGGCGTCGGCCGCCCTAGCTGTTCGGCACACCGGCTGGCAAAATGCGCCGCCAAGAGCGGGATATCCTCCTGACGCTCCCGCAGGGGCGGCAGTACTAAGGAGAGTACGCTCAGTCGATAGAACAGGTCCTCGCGGAACGTCCCCGCCTGAATGGCTTCTTCCAGATCCTTGTTGGTCGCGGCGACGACCCGCACATCTACCGGGATGGACTGCTCGCCGCCGACGCGCGTCAGGTGGCCCTCCTCCAAGATGTGGAGCAAGGCCCGTTGGGAGTCTAAGGGCAAATCGCCTACCTCGTCGAGGAACAAGGTGCCGCCATTGGCCCGTTCGAAGTAGCCGATCTTTTGGGCGTTTGCGCTGGTAAAGGCTCCCTTTTCGTGGCCGAATAGTTCGCTTTCGATCAAGCCGGCGGACAGGCCCCCGCAATTGACCGATATAAAGGGATTTTCTTGGCGCGGGCTGAGATTGTGGAGCAGCCGCGCCAGCACGCCCTTGCCGACCCCGGTCTCGCCTAGCACCAGCACCGTCGTATCTGTCTCGGCCATTGATTCGACTTGTTCGAGGAGCCGTGCCATGGCTTGGCTCTGGCTGAGAAAACCCTGATTCGAGACTCGCAGCATTTGCTCTAGGTGCCGGAGACGAGTGGGGACCACTCGCATCTCTAGGCGAGCTACGTCCGACATCAAGCCATCCCGATCCATGGTCCGCACTTCAAAGTGGAATAGGCCGGCCGGCACGTCTTGGTACGTCACCCGATTGGCGGGCGCGAATGCGCTCCACTCTTCTGCCGGACCGTAGCCGACGAGCCGATGGCTGTAGCGCATCTGCTCGGCCCCACTCCTGAAACTGATGCCCTGGAAGTGGAACTGAATCTCGGGCGTGCTATCTGGGCAGGACACGGATTGGGGCTCGGCGAAAGTCCGCCCGGCTACGACTCGGCGGATGCGGATGCGAGGCGGCGTTTCTCCAGGCTGATACGCAATGAGACCAGCCCGCGTCCCGAACCATAGCTGGCCTTGGCTATCGCGCAGAATGGCATCGACGATATTCTCAAGCGCGGATTTTCCGAGACGGATGCTTTGGAAGGTTTGACCGTCGTACTTCAGCACGCCGCCGCCGCTGGTTCCAATCCACAGACATGCTTGCTGCGGGTCGGCCACCAAGGCCATAATGCCATTGGCGGATAGATCGCCTTGGTCAACCGTAAATTGGCGCACTTCTTTGGCTTGGTAGGAAATGGCGAAAAGGCCGTGATTGGTTCCCACCCAAATCGCGTCTTGATATTCACACAAAGCATTCACATAGGCGACGGCTTCTATGCCGGCCATGTCACACGCACGGAGATGCCCGTCCCGGTGAGTGTATAGAGCCGGCCTCGTTCCATAGCAGCCGAGCCAGAAGGAGCCTTCTCGATCCTGCAGCACGACTCTACACGTTGGCCACTCATCCCCAATCGCAATGAAGCGATCTGCTTCGATCCGCCCCAATTGCCCCTCAGAAGTGTAGGCGATTAAGTCCCCTTCTCGGCCTTGGAACAACATCTTGATTTCTACATCCTCTGCAGTCACCGCGATCGCTTGGGTTTCTCTACCTGCCGACTTGAATACTTGTCCCTCGGGGCCATTGCTCCAAACCTGCCCTTGTCGATCTACTACTATAGATAAGACGGTATAGCCGACCTCCACCGGACGGATCTGGCTGTCCTCTAAGCAGGCCAAGCCTCCGGTCGTGCCAATCCAGATCCGGCCCTCTTGGTCTTCTCTCAGACACCGAACCTCGCTGTCGGGCAGGCCGTCTTTTTTGTCGTATAGCTGAATACTGATTGGATCGCAAAAGATCAGCCCGCCACCCCACAGTCCCACCCAAATATTTCCCTCGCTATCCTCGTAGGTCAGGCGCGTACCCGAAAAGTGAACACCTGGCAAGTTGGCTGAGAAAGGATGCCATTCCTCTCCGTCGTACACTAGCACACCTCGGCGGCTCAACCAGAGCCGATCGCGGTCGTCCACGCGCACATGGCGCGTTCCATTCAGGACGACTTCCGCGCCCTCAGCCCCATCGTCCACGCGGATGATCTCAAATTGTCGGCTCGCGGGATCGTAGCGGCCTACAACCACTTCTGTGCCTACGTAGCGGAAACCGATCCACAGGTTGCCAGCAGCGTCTTGAGCGAAATTCCAAGGCCACTGCAATTGCACCGCGTCATGTTCATCACCTGAATCTGTGTTCATGCGCTGGCCATCCATGCTGAGGACTCCACGCCTCTGCGTCGCCAGCCACGTCGTACCCGCCGAGTCGGTCGCCATGTCGTACACCAGTCCTAGGGGCTTACCCGCTAGTTCCGTCATGCACTCTACACACCGTCCTTCGACGAACCGGCCCACCCCCGCTGTGGTCAGCACTCGCACCGAGCCGTCGGCTTGGGGTTGCAGGCCGAATATGTCGTTGGAAGGTAGCCCGTGTTCGGTGGTGTACACCTGAAAGCCGCGTCCGTCGTAGGCTGCTATCCCACCGCCAAACGTGCCGAATAACAGCCTGCCGTCCGCATCTTCGTCAATAGCTGTTACGGAGAGATGGGGCAGCCCATCCGACAGGCCGAAGGTGTCAAAATGCGCTCCGTCGAAGCGGCTTATGCCGCCGTCGGTTGTGCCGATCCAGAGGAGGCCGTGGCGGTCTTGATAGAAGGCTTCCACGTACATCCCAGCCAGCCCGTCCAAAACCGTGTATTGCTGTCCGAGGATGTGGCCGAATGCTTTCTGGCTTGGGACCGCGTGGTTCATCGTTGGCTCGTCCAGTTTTGGGACTCCTTACGGCGTCGGCGCGTCTTCCCGCAACAGTCCTTCCGCCTTTAGCTCGGCCCACAGGTCCGTTGGTATTTCGTGCTGAGACCACTGGGCGTTGGTCTCGATGTGCGCTGGTGTCTGCGCTCCTGGGATAATCGCTGCGACGAGGGGATTCCCGAGCGGGAACTGCATGGCGGCGGCGGGCAAGGGCACGTCGTGCCGCTGGCAGACGGCTTGGATGCGGCGGGTCTTTGCGAGGATTTCGGGCGAGGCCGTGTCATAGGCGTAGCGGGCACCTTCGACTGGACCTGTGGCGAGGATGCCGGAGGCGAAAACCGAGCCGATGACGATGCGCACGTCGCGCTCCTCGCAGAGGGGGAACTCCTCGTCGAGGGAGTCCTGGTCCAAGAGCGTATAGGGCATGGCGACGATGCAGAAGTCGAGGTCGGCCGCGTCGAGCAAGCGCGGCATGGCCCCCATGCGGTTGAGGCCCGCGCCGACGGCCTTGATCAGACCTTGGGAACGCAGCTCGTCGAGGGCGCGCCAGCCGCTGATGATTAGGTGGTTGACGTGGGCGGAGAAGCGCTGCTCGCTGTCGTGGAAGAAGCTGTCGAGGTCGTGGATTAGGAGCAGGTCGATGGAGTTGAGGCCCAGCCGCTGCAAGCTGTCTTCCCACGAGCGCATGATGCCGTCGTACCCGTAGTCGAAGCGGAAGTCAAAGGGCAAGCCGCCGATCCAGAAGCCCTTCTCGAAAGAATCGAGGTTGCGGGTGGCTGTGAGTACCCGGCCGACCTTGGTCGAGAGCACGAAGTCCTTGCGCTGCTGCTGGCGGAGAAAGTAGCCGAGGCGGTGTTCGCTTTTGCCGTAGCCGTAGAACGGGGCAGTGTCGTAGTAGCGGATGTCGGCGTCCCAGGCCGCTTGTAGGGTGTCTTGGGCTTGGGATTCGCTGACTGGATCGAAAAGCTCGCCCAAAGGCGCGCCGCCAAAGCCGAGCGTGCTTAGCTCGATGCCGGTGCGCAAAGCACGCGTGGGGATCGTGGACATAGGATGCTTCCTTTCGTTTTGCAGGTTGCTCTAAAGTCTGTTAGAAGCGGCCGTGATGTGATTCGGCTGGCGCTTGGTACTCCACCTTGAGGTGGGGGGTTTCGAGCAGCTTGTGACCCTCTATTTTGGAGGTCAGACAGCTTTCGAGTGCGCCGCTGACGATTAGGGTGCGCTCGGCGGGAAAGGGCGCACGGCCGGTCTCGATCATTTCCCAGATCTTGGCCACTAGGCAGGCCGAGTACGTGACGTTGGGGGTAGGCGGCAAGAAAAATTGGGTCGAGATGGGATCGTCCTCGCCCGCTATCTTGCAGGCGAAGCAGTAGTCGCGGATGGCACCGTTGAGCATCAGGAGGGTTGTCTTGAGGCCGTCGTTGTGCTCGATGAAGTACGCGGCTGGCTCTTTGACGAGCCCGGGCAACTCGCCGTTGCCGAGCAGGTCTTGGGTGCGGCCGTCTTCGTCGGTTTTGCCGCAAGGAGAGTCGCTGCGCGAGAGGGCGGAGTCGAGCAGTCTTAGCGAATAGCGGCCGTCCTCACCCGCCTTCCACACATCGTCTCCTTCGATCAATTGCACGGATTTGACGCCAGTCTCGCCACCGGAGCGGCGCTCGATCATGCACTGCATGGCCTCTAGCGCGTGGTAGTCCATCGGGTCGGAGCCGCCGACGCCGACCATCAGCGCCTCTTCGATCTGGCAGCCCAAGGGCAGCTCGACATCGGGCAGACGCCAAGTGACCGGCAGCGACGAACCGGCGAGAATTGGGAAGTCGAGCCGGTGGCCGTCGTCGACCATTTCTTGCGCTTTGGCAAAGCTGTAGGAGAGGTGCTTGTCGTTGTAAACTGGTACGGAACGGCCGTCTTGTTCAAAGACCTTGACGCATTCTTTGAAGAATTCGTAGCGCGGATACAGAACTTGTCCTTTGTCGTTTCTGGGGTACTCGCCGTGCTCGCCGATGATCAGCACGGCGTCGCAAGCCAGTTCGTCGCCGCCGCAGCGCAGGGCCTCGGCGATGGTGGGGTACACTGAAAAGCCGAATTCGCGCGCTCGGTCTTGGCTTTGGTCGCCTTCGGGCTGCTGATCGACGTAGAGCGAGACGATTTTGCAGTCGGGACGGTGCCAGCGGCCGCCGTAGGGATAGCCGACTACGAAGCGGTCGGCAAAGTGCTGGGCGTGCGAGAGGTAGCGATAGATGGTAGCGATGACGGCGATGCGTTTGGTGGCCATGGGCGACGAAAGCTCCGGGGAAAGAGGCGAGGGGTCCTTAGGAGAAACTAGGTCCTCCAGAAAGTGGATTCTTCGGTGGCTTGGTAGGCAGTGTTCAGATGGGGCGTCTCGATTTGGATTTGGTCTTGCTGAAGGCTATCGACGCCGGCGATGACTAGTCCCGAAGTGAGCAAGGTGCGTTCGACTGGATAGGTGGCTTTGCCGGTCAGGAACATCTGCTCGATGTTGTTGGCCAGCGGGCTGAAGAAATTGGCCAGCGTGGTGCGGGCCGGGGGCATGGGCAAGTACATCTGGGTCGAAAGCGGCTCGTCTCTTCCCGTGAGTCGGGCGGCGAAGTTGAAATCCTGGACTAGCCCGTTCATCAGCATCATGGTTGAGAGGAGGCCATCGGCGTGCTCGTACTGGTAGGCGACGGGGCTCTCGACTAGGTGCTTGAGTTCGTCGATGATGGGGAAGGGGTTGTTGAACCCGGGTCGTGCCGGAGTGAGCGTGTGGCTGCGGCAGAGGCAGGCTTCAAAAAGCTCGCGCGACCACACTCCCTCGGCGTGTGCTTGCCAGAAGGCATCGTCGCGGTAGGCCCGGAGCCACTTGACGCCGGTCTCGCCGCCCTTTCTGCGCTCGACCATGCACTGCAAGGTCTCCAAGCCGTGGAAATCGTAGCTATCGACGCCGCCATAGCAGACGCAGACCGCTTCTTCGACCTCGGCACCAAGGGGCATATCGAGCGAGGGGGTGCGCCAAGTAACGGGTAGCGACGAGCCGGCCATAAAGGCGAAGTCGAGCTCTTGCGAGACATCGTACATCTCTTGGCACCAGTCCCAATTCCAAGAAAGATGCTTGTCGTTGAACACGGGCGCGCTCTTGCCGGTCGTGCGATAGACCGAGGCGATCTGTTTGAAAAGCTCGTAGCGCGGGTAGAGGTGTTGGTCCTTTTCATTGCGCCCGTAGGTGCCGTGCTCGGCGATGAGCAGGACGCCGTCAACGACTAAATCTGACCCGCCCAGCGTCAGGGCGTCGGCGACGGTGGGGTAGATCGCCATGTGGGGAAAGCGGGTCGCCCGATCTTGGCTTAGATCGCCTTCGGGACGCTGGTCCACGTACAGCGAGACTAGATCCATGGGCGGGTGGTGGTGTCGGCTATTCCAGCCGTAGCCTTCGAGGAAGCGGTCGCAGATGTGCTGGGCGTGGGAGTACTTGCGGTACTCGGTGACGATACCGGCTATTTGGGGGCGGTCGGCCATGATGTTGGTCTCTCGACAGGGGGCGGTGTTAGCAGAATTGAAGAGGGAAGGTAGGAGAAGGGAGTTGGGGGAGCAAGCTCAACTCAACGCCCACTTCGGTCGCGTCGTATATTTCATGGACTCACCCAAAACCGAGAGGCAACCATGCAGACGATCACTGTATCGCGCAACGACGAGATCTACGAGGCATTCGCCGATGTGGCCCAAGCGGCCGACGGCACCTTGGTATGCACGTACCGCGAGAGCATGGGACACAGTTCGCGCCCCTTTTCGCGCGTAATCGTGCGCCGCAGCTTCGACCGCGGCCTGACTTGGAGCCCGCGCCAAGTGGTGGTAGAGCGCACTGAGGAGGAAACCGCCCAGGGGCTGGGACGGCTCAACTGCTCGCGCATCGCCGCCTGCCGCGACGGGACTTTGCTGCTCATCGTCGACTTGTTGCTCAAGGATACTTTTGAAGAATACTTGGAGCCGGGCGTCTGCATGAACCTCTTGTTGCGGAGCCACGACAACGGAGCCACGTGGGAGGGACCGGAGGAGACCGGCATGACCGAGGGCATCGTCCCCTCCATCAAGGAACTGTCTAACGGCGATCTGATCGTCGGCCTCACCGAACAGTGGCCCGGCCAGCGGGGGACCGAGGATTTTGTCGAAGTGCAGACGTGCTATCTGTCCGCCGACTGGGGCCGGACTTGGGAAGGGCCTTTCAAGGTACCCGATCCCGGAGGTTCGCCCTGTACTGGGGGGCCTTGGCGCTTGAACGAAGGGGATTTCGCCGAAATGGACGATGGCACTCTGGTGCTCTACATGCGCGAGGACGGCGAGGGCCTGAGCGGCTGGAAGAGCTTTTCCGGCGACGGCGGCCGGACGTGGTCAACGCCGGTGCGCACGCACATGATGCGCTGTCTGGGCCGCCCCTCGGTTGGCCGCCTGCGCTCGGGGGAGGTGGCCATTACCTACCGGGTCGCCTGCGGTCTTTCCACGTCCTTGGGGCTCTATGTGGAGACTGCGGCGGAGGCTTTGCGCGGCTCGCCTGCCCGGGCGGGTGCTTCAGCCGACCCAGAGCAATCTCAGGGCGACACTGAGGCCCGCTTCGCCTTTTTGGACAACGACCGCGCCCTGTCCGCCGACAGCGGCTATTCGGGCTGGGTGCAACTACCCGACGGGAGGCTCTACGTGGTCAATTACATCACCGATGACGCGCCCCGTGCCCACATTCGCGGCTATGTAGTGGGCCGCGAGGACTGGTATCTCTTTCCCGAGGGGGCGATCCGCGCCAACCACCCCTTGTCGAACAATCCCCACTACTACGACAAGGCCCAGCAAATGGCCCTTGAACAGCAACGCTGGGTTGACGAGCAAGATTGGTCGCGCCGCGTGCCGACGCAGAAATAGACTCGATCAGGCCCGTTCGAGTGCGGTCAGATCAAAGGGATTGGACCAGGCCTTTTGGCCGCGTTCGTCGATGATCTCGAAGCGCACCCAGCGGGCGTTGGCCCTGAGCGCGAAAGTCGCGGTCTCGAAGAGGGCACCGTGCTGGTGGTACTCGGTGCCGAAAGAATCGGACACCGCGGCGATGCGCTGCGCCGGCGAACAGGACACCGTAGCTTCGGCCTGGGTGCGGTCGTCGCCTTCGCGGTCGGTGCGGCGGAGCTGGATGTCGTGGATTGCGGGGCCAGTGCTGCCGTACGACGCGCCCGCGACTAGGGCGGCGACGACTGCGTCGGCGGTGCGCTCTTTGACGCGGACATAGGTCCAGCCTTGGTACGTGTCGCGCTGGTCGGCTTCGAGGGCGTGCGAATCGTCGTTGGCTAGCGCGGGGTAAAGGCGATTCTCTAGATCCATCCAGTCGTCCCAATGCACGCTCGACTCGCCGCGTCCGGCGCAGCGACAGGTGGTGTTGAAGACCTCAATGCCGGCGAATCCTGAAAGCGGCACCGCGTCGCGCAGGATGTTGATCGAACTCCAATGGGGATGGGCCAGCCAGACAGCCCCGCCTTGGCGGCGGACCTCGTCGATGACGTGCTGGGGCGGCATCTTCTCGGCGTTCATGTCTTCGTGAATATTGATGCAGACGAAGTGGTGCCGCTGGCCGCCGAAGGGATTGTCCGGGTGCAGTTCGGCCCCTTGGACGAGCACGAAGTCGCTTGGGGCCTGCACGGTATCGGTAAAGGTGATTTTGTGGTGGTCGGATAGGCAGAGGAAGTCGTAGCCTTGGCCGACATAGCCGTCGAGCCGCTCCTGGGGCGCAGCTTTGCCGTCGGAGTTGGTCGTGTGCGAGTGGAGGTTGCCTTTGAGCCAGGTGTAGCCGTCGTCCGAGCTGAGGGCAAATGGGTTGGTTAGTGCGCCCTTGGGTGCGTTGTCCGACATTTTGGTCCTTTCTCTGGGTGGGAGTCGTGTGTCAGCGTTGAAGGCATAGTATAGAGCGGCTCTCTTAGGGGAGCAATGGTGTTTATGTTTTGGACCGCCGCCCCAATCCCACCTGCGAGATCAGCATCCCCACGAACATCAGCCCACAGCCGACCAGCCCGCGCAAAGGCATTTCCTCGCTTAGCAAAAGCCACCCCCCCAACGCAGCGAAAACCGTTTCCAGACTGAGGATGATGGCCGCGTGGCCGGGAGCTGCTCGCCGCTGAGCCACTACCTGCAGGGTATAGGCCACGCCTACGGACATGACGCCTCCGTAAAACACGGGTACGGCCGCATCGACGAGCGGTTGCAGGGCGATGTGCTCGGTGCCGAGGGCGATGGCCATACTGAGGAGCGCGCAGACGAGGAATTGCAAAAAAGCTAGCATCGCCCAATCGAGCTGACGCGAGAGGCTGCCGATGACCAGCACGTGCCCGGCCCAAAAGAACGCGCTCACGAGCACGAGCGCGTCGCCGTGGGCAATGGCCAGTGGCGGCTCCACGCTCAGCAAGTACAGGCCGCTGGTCGCCACTAGAGCGCCGATCCAAGTGCTGCGGCGACTGCGGTGCCGTAGCAGGAGGCCGAGGATCGGCACCAGAATTACGTATAGCCCGGTGATGAACCCGGCTTTGCCGGCTGTAGTATAGACGATGCCGACCTGTTGCAGGGAAGCGGCGGTAAAGAGGAAAAGCCCGGCGAGCAGGCCGCCTCGGAGAGAGACTCGGAAGCGGGATGCGAGCGGTGTGGTGGTGGTGCGCAGGACAAACGGCAAAAGCGGCAAGCAGCCGAGGGCGAAGCGCACGCCATTGAAGAAAAAGGGGCCGACATGCTCCATGCCGGCGCGTTGGGCGACGAAGGCAAAGCCCCAGATCAGGGCCGTGAGCAGGAGCAGGAGATCGGCGCGAACTTGGGCGGAGTGCGCCGTAGCGGTGTCCATTTCAGCGGCTGACAGGCAGCGGCTGACCCGCGTATTTTTGCGCCAGCGCGTAGATCAAGAGGTTGGTGCCGAACTGTAGGCTACGGTTGCGGCCTTCGGCGTCGAAGTTGCCCCAGAACCAGCTAATGTTGAGGTCGCTGAAGATGACGGCGACTCGGCCCTTTAGCTCTATGGCTTCCAAGGCGAAAACGTTGCCCCGGTTTGTGCCGCTTAAGGGCGGTCCATCGGGGAAGTCGAAGTAAGCCGAGTACAGGGGATCGCTCTTGGGCAGTTTGCGCCAGCGGCCTCCGTCGCTGCCGAGGACTTGCGGGTCTTTGATCAGGGCCTTGAACTGCCGGTCGAAGGGGGTGCCGGCTACACCAGCGGATGTGCGAAAATTCGTCACTAGGGGCAAGATGTCCTCGGCAAAGAGCAGGCCACCGCGGCGCAGGTAGCGGGCGAGGCCCTTCTTTTCGGTGTCGCTTATCTGCATGACGCAGTCGAAGCCGGTCATGTAGAGCATCAGCGCGTCCGCAATTTTCGGGTCGTCGAGTGTGAGGACGCGCGAGTGCAGCGGTACTTCAAGTTGGGTCGATATGCGGGTGAACGTCACCAACTCTTGTACGGCCTGTGAGAGGTAGTCGCGCTCCTTGACCGCGTTGTGGTAGTTCACTTGGACGATGGTCAAGGGGGCACCTAGTATCGGCGTCACGCGCTGGCGTTCGGGTTGGGGGATTGATAGGGGCGGACGCTCGTCTTGGGCTAGAGCTGGGGTGGCGAGCAGGAGTATGAGAAAGCAACGCAAAAGGCGACCTGCTTTCGGATTGTCACCGTGGCGACAGGTTACGCGCCGAGCTTGTTGACCACTTGGATGAGGGCCTGCATAAAGCCCACGCAATGGGCGCGCCCCCGGTGTCCCCAAGGCGAGTCATCGACAATGTGGGGCACGTGATCGGTGATCATAAAGCCGTCGAAATCGACCGCCTTGAGCGTCTTGACGACCTCGAAGGTATCGACTTGGCCGCAGTCGATGAAGGTCTCGTGGAAGTCTTCCACTGGCCCGATGACGTCGCGGAAGTGGATGTAGATGATTTTCTTTTCCCCGCCGAAGTGGCGGACGGCGCGGATGACGCTGTCGTGGCCGCCCATCTCCGACCAGCACCCCATGCAGAAATCGAGGCCGTGATGCGGGCTGTCGAAGGTGTCCATGTTGCGCTTGAAGTCGTCGAAAGAACTGCATATCCGCGCTATGCCGCCGAGGGTTGTGCCGGTGGGCGGGTCGTCGGGGTGCAGGGCTAGGCTCACGTCAGCCTCCTCGGCCACGGGCAGGATGCGTTCCAAGTACCAGCAGTAGTTTTCCCACATCTCGTCGTGGGTGAAGACGCGGCCGTGGGTCAGTTCTTCGGGGTCGTGTTCGGCGAGGGCAAAGCGGGTGGCGCGGGCACCGCCGCGCAAGGTCGCTGGCTCGGGCGTGCGCCAGACGCTGTTGGGAATCCAGTGGTAGCCGAGGATTGGGACGCCGGCCTTGCCCATGTTGCGCACGGTGGTGATCATGTGCTGGAGCTGTTCTTCGCGGCCGGGTTGGCCGAGCATGATCTGGTCGTAAAACGATGTGGGCACGTTTTCCAGCGCCATCAGCCGCAGTTCGGCGTCGTCGGCCCGCTTCTTGATCGCGGCCAAGTCCTCGTATTCCCACTGCTTGTCGCCGGGGAGTTTGGGGGTATTCATCAAAAAGTCGTCGCAGCCCATTTGCTTGATAAAGGCGAGCTTTTCGTCGGTGAGTTCGTTGAACTGGCCTAGGCCCACGCGCATTTGCAGGGACATAAGTAGCCTCCAGAGGTAAGGAGTTGCAGAGCGGGAAATTTGCCGAAGTCGCCGGAGCGGGTCAAGCGCGGCTGCCGACGCCGACTCCGGTGGGGACGTGTACCTCTAGGCCGGCCGCAGAGTCGGCGACTAGATCGCTGTCGAAGGCAATCGCCCCCGGCTCGAAAAGCAGCACGACGGTCGAGCCGCCGAATTGGAAAAAGCCCTTTTCTTGGCCGCGCTCACAAGGCCCTATCGAGTACGTCTGGACGATGCTAGCGACGTTGATAGCACCGACCTCGATGTAGGCAATCTTGCCGAAGGTGGGCGTCGTCAGCTCGCAGACGGAGCGGCGGTTACGGTGGAAAACGTCGGGTACGCGGGCGAGGGCGATGGGGTTGACCGAGTGGTAAGTACCGTCGATCCACTGGGTTTGACCGACTTGGCCGTCGGCTGGGAAGTGGAAGCGGTGATAGTCGTAGGGGGCGAGGCGCACGACGAGGGCGGCACCGCCGTGGTATGGGGTGGGGTCGATTGCTTCGGCTAGGAGTTCGCGGGCCGAGAGTTGGTTGCTTTTGACTGGTAGCACGTCTTCGGCTGCGATCTGTGGATAGACGAGGACCTTGCCATCGGCCGGGCAACAGAGGCGTTTGGGGTCGGGGTCGCAGGGCCTGGCTCCGGGTTTGAGGCGGCGAATGAAAAAGTCGTTGAAGCTGGAATAGTGGCTGAGGGGGTATTCGATTTCGTCGAGGTCAATGCGGTAGCGTTCGACAAAAGGGCGGATTTGACGCCGAGTCCAAGTGGTTTGCTTCCACCAGCCGTAGAGGCGGGAGAAAAGGGGGCGGTTGAAGACGGCGCGAAAGACAAGATGCCCCGTGCTTGTGGTGTAGAACCAGCGGAGGAGGGACTGCCCCGGAACGTGCTCGACGACGATAGATCCGGTTTGGCGGTCGCGGTAGCGGGTTGGCGTGGGGGGAGTGGTTCGACGAGAAGTCATGTGAGAAAGAAGAAAATGGATGTGAAAACGCGCAAGAAAAGTACTTTTAGTACAGCGAGAGGCAATCCATGGGACAGATAAACAAAGAAGCCGTCAAAGCGTATTTGCTCGGGTTACAGGATGCAATTTGCGCGGCCTTGGAAGCAGAGGACGAGGGCGCTTTCCGCGAAGATAGCTGGGAGCGGCCAGAAGGGGGTGGTGGCCGGACGCGCGTGTTGGAGGGGTCGGTGATCGAGCGGGCCGGGGTGAATTTTTCGCACGTGCGGGGCAATGAGTTGCCGCCGACGGCTACGGCGCGCCGCCCCGAGTTGGCCGGAAGGGGCTTTGAGGCGATGGGCGTCTCGACAATCGTGCATCCGCACAATCCCTATGCGCCGACTTCGCACCTGAACGTGCGGTTCTTCACGGCGGAGAAAGAAGGAGAGGAACCTGTATGGTGGTTTGGCGGCGGGTTCGATTTGACGCCGTATTACGGTTTTGAGGAGGATGCGGTGCATTGGCATCGGACGGCCAAAGCCGCGTGCGATCCTTATGGCGAGGGACTCTACCCCAAATTCAAGAAGTGGTGCGATGAGTACTTTTTCCTGCCGCACCGCGACGAACCGAGAGGAATCGGCGGTCTGTTCTTCGACGATTTCGACGAAGGGGGCTTTGAGCATTGCTTTGCCTTGGCGCGTAGCGTCGGCGATGGCTATATGGCCGCGTATCTACCGATTTTGCAGCGGCGCAAGGGATGGGAGTACGGCCGTCGGCAGCGGCAGTTCCAGCTCTACCGCCGGGGCCGTTACGTGGAGTTCAACTTAGTTTGCGACCGGGGCACGCTCTTCGGCCTGCAATCAAAGGGGCGCATTGAGTCGGTCTTGGTGTCGCTGCCGCCCTTGGTGCGCTGGGCGTACGATTGGCAACCGGAGGAAGGATCGGAGGAGGCGCGGCTCTACGAGGTGTTTCTCAAGCCGCGGGATTGGGCCGGTTAGCCCCGCCAATCGGGATTGGGTTGAGGAATTTTGGCTTCCACTGTTTCGCGCCACTCGCGCAACAGCCCGTGCAGCCGGTCGCGGATTTGCGGCATTTGCTCGGCTAGGTTGCGCTCCTCGCCGATGTCGTCGCGCAGGTTGTACAGTTCCAGCCGCCCGTCTTCAAAGAACTCGATCAGCTTGTAGTCACCGGAGCGCACGGACGAGCCGGGAGTGCCGCCCTGATTGCCGTAGTGCGGATAGTGCCAGAAGATGGCTTCGCGTTCAATGGATTCGGCTCCGCGCATAAGGGGCGCGATGCTGGTGCCGTCGCAGTGCTGCGCGGGCTTCGACCTGAGCTCAGCCGAAGGGATGGGGTCTAAGCCGGCCAGTTCGAGGATCGTCGGGTAGAAGTCGGGGCTGGTTATTGGGACTGGACAGGTGCTGCCGGCTGCGACCTGACCGGGCCAGCGCACTAGCAAGGGTTCGCGGGTGCCGCCCTCGTACATCCAGCCCTTGCCCTCGGCCAGCGGCGCGTTGCAGGTCGGCGAGCTTTCGGAGGTGGCGAGGCCGCCGTTGTCCGAGGTGAAAAACACGGCGGTGTTTTCGGTTTCGCCGAGCGCGTCGAGCAGGTTGAAGAGGCGGCCCAAACTTTCGTCGAGGCTCTCGATCATGGCCGCATAGACCGGGTCGGATTGGATGAGCCGCCGTTTGACGCGCTGGTCCTTTTTGTGCTCGCAGGGGAAGTACTCGCCCTCGGCAAAGGTCTCGACTTGGTCCAAGCCGAGGGCGCGGGCTTTGGCTTCGTACTTGGCGATTTTTTCTGGTTTGGCTTGGATCGGCGTGTGGACGGTGTAGTACCAGAGATTCAGGAAGAAAGGCCGCTCATCCCGGTTGTTTATCAAGTCGAGCACTTGGTCGGTCAGGTAGTCGGTTAGGTACGTGCCTTCGGGGACATCGGCGTCGGCGAGCGGGGGAATGGTCCAAGGGCTGAAGTACCCGCCCTGTCCCGGCGAGCCTTGGTGCGCGCCGCCAATGTTGACTTCAAAGCCGTGATCTTCGGGCAGGTGTCCGTCGCCGCCCAAATGCCACTTGCCGACGTGCCACGTCTGATAGCCGCCCTCGTTGAGCGCGCGGGCCAGCGAGTGCTCTTGCGTCGGCAGTTGCTTGAGATACGGCACATCGACGAGTTGGCCACGCGCCGGGTGGATGCGCCCGTGCACGTCGATCCAGTCGGTGATGCCGACGGTGGCTGGGTACTTGCCGGTGAGGATGCTGGCGCGGGTCGGCGAGCAGACTGGGCAGGCCGCGTACGCGTCGGTAAAGCGCATGCCCTCGCGGGCGAGGCGGTCGATGTTGGGCGTTTCGTAGAAGGAACTGCCGTAGCAAACGAGATCCTTCCAGCCCATATCGTCGATGAGGATGAAGACGATGTTGGGCTGCGTCACGCGAGGGCCTCTTTGATGGCGGCGACTACTGCCGGATCGTTGGGGGTGGTCCGGGGCGCGAAACGGGCCAGCGGTTGGCCGTCTTTGTCGATGAGGAATTTCTCGAAGTTCCAGGAGATGTCGCCGGGGAAAGCCGCGTCCTCGCCGGCGAGATAGGCGTAGAGCGGATGACGGTTGGGGCCATTGACCTCGATCTTGCTAAAGAGCGGGAAACTCACGTCGTAGCGGGTCTGGCAGAAGTCGAGGATTTGCGCCTCGTTGCCCGGCTCTTGCCCCTTGAATTGGTTGCAGGGAAAGCCGAGGACCGCTAGGCCTTGGTTGGCGTATTGGCGATACAGCGCCTCTAGGTCGGCGTATTGCGGGGTCAGGCCGCACTCGCTGGCCACGTTGACGACGAGGAGCGTTTTGCCGGCGTAGTCGGCTAGGTCGGCGGCTTGGCCGTGGATGGTTTGGGCTGTGAAGTCGTGGACGCTGCTCATGTTTTTCTCCTTGCAATTCGATGGTTGGATTAGACTCTAATATTGTCACTCGCCTAGTTGCGTTCAATGCCCGGTGCATATCCGGTTCATCTTGCCTATCTTTTGAGCCCCTCCAACACAACAGAAGAGAAAGAGACTATGAGCGACCGACCGGCCATCGAAATTTACTCAATCGGCACCGAGCTTTTAAACGGACAGATTCAAGACACCAATTCCTTCTGGATGGCGCAGCAGATCGCCGCGCTCGGCGGCTATGTGCGGCGGATCGCGATTCTCGACGACGATATGGACGAGTTGACCGGCGTGCTCAAAGACGCCTGCCAGCGCGGAACCCGGGTGGTGATCACCACTGGAGGACTTGGGCCGACGCCCGACGATATGACGGTTGAGGCCATTGCCAAGATCATGGAGGTGGGTACGGAAGTCGATGAAACCTTGGTCGAGCGCTATATGGAGAGCCGAGGTATTGAAAAGCGCGCCGATGTCAGCGAAGGGCTGATTAAGATGGCGACTAAACCGAAAGGCTCCGTGGCTCACCCCAATCCGGCGGGCGTGGCTCCCTGCGTGGAGGCGCAGATTGGCGAGACTACGATTTACAGCTTACCCGGTCCGCCGCGCGAGGTTGAGGCGCTGTTCCGCCAGTCGGTAGAGGATGCCTTGGCCGGGATATACGACGATGTGCGGCTTTCGCTGCGGGTGGCCGTCAACCTGCCCGAATCGCAGTGCGGCCCGATTTTGCACAGCGTGATGAGCCAATATCCCAATACCTACCTCAAGGCCTTCGTCGCGTTGAGGGAGCGCACGGCCGATGGTCAGCGGCTGCCAGTGGATATCGTGGTTTGGGGCAAGGAGGCCGAGGAGGCGCAGGCTTTGCTCGACAAGGCGTTGGCTGAGTTTAAGGCGCAGGCGTTTGAGAAGGGCAGCGAGGTCGAGATTCGCGACGCGCAGTAAGTGCGTTGAGTACCAACGATAATGACAGCCTAGCGGTCCCGGTCAACAGGTCCTCAACGACTCGCCGCCTCTGCCGCTACGTGTCCAGCCAACACGCTTAGGAATGTTCTTAAACCGATCATATCGCTCATCTCGGAATATTCGCCGGTATCAATGGCTGAACGCGGCGAAACAATGACCGATGCTGCCGTGTAGAGCTGTTCCTGCATTAGCTTACGGCCTAAGTACACGACAGTAATCTAAGTTGTGGTACGGCCCTGCTTTAGGTTTTATTTGTAATCGCCCAAGATTACATCTAAAACCTAAATACAGGAGCCGCACCATGCTTATTCATATGCTAAAGAAAGCCCTCATGCAAGGGTCTGTATCCCTCTCCCGCCACCGCATGGACCTGATTAGTGGCTTGGTGTGCGCACTGATTCAAGTGCGTTCGGTCAATCTGCGGAAACTGGCGTGTAGTCTGCCGGGGATGGCCCAAATAGACAGTCACTATCGCCGTCTCCAGCGTTTTTTCAGCAGTGGGGTCTGCCCGTCGGTGTTTACCGAGTTGATCCTCTCCAAGTTAGTCCGCCCCGGTCAGTCCCAGCTCTTGGTCATGGATCGCACCCATTGGACGTTGGGTCGCACCGATCTGAATGTGTTGTGTGTCGGCTTGGTCTATCAAGGCGTGTCGATTCCATTGGCCTATCAGTCGTTGCAAAAGCCAGGCAACTCCAACACCGACGAACGTAAACACCTGCTGACCCAGGTATTGTCCTACTTCGATCCGGGCGTGTGCTGTCTGGTTGCCGATCGCGAGTTTATTGGTCGAGCGTGGTTTGATTTTTTGCTGGAGCAACCGGTCGATTTTGTGATCCGCCTGCGCGGCAATACCGGCCTTACCCTCGACGATGGCCGACAGCGGTATGGCGCTTCTTTTAATGAACGAATGCCTCGGGGCACCACCCGATACTATCCACACACGACCCTCTATGGCGGCTTGGCCCTGAATTTGGTGTGTCATCGCCCCGTCCGCGGCGAGAAGCTCCTGCTAATCACCAATCGAACCGACCTCAAGCAAGTGCTTGCACTCTATGGCCAGCGCTGGGCTATCGAGACGACCTTTGCGTGTTTGAAATCGAGAGGATTTAACCTCGAAGATACCCATCTGATCCACCCGCAACGATTGCACCTGCTGCTGGGGCTGCTGGCGTGGACGCTCCTATGGGCATTACTAGTAGGACAGCAGTTGCATCAAAGAAAACCGATCCCTATAAAAAAACATGGACGAAAAGCCATAAGCCTCTTTCGAAAAGGATTAGACCAACTCACACAGATCATACACCAAACACGAGACCAACCTAAACCCGCCCGACAATATCAACCCATGTTACTGTCGTGTACTTAGCTATCCACCAAATCCAGTTAGTCCATGGCTTACCACACTCCAACTGATTTATGGCCACGGCACCTAACACAGGGGACAAGGATGTCGATACCAGAAGAAACTTGGCGAAGATGCTCAGCATACCGAGGCTTCCATAGTACGAGTTAGTTTAAGCAGTCTCAATCTGCCGGTGAGAAGCTGCTGCATCATACCCTGCTTGACGACGCGGGTCTTGTCTCGGCGTCGTTCCAGCGCGGAGATCTCGGCATCCATATCGGAGAGGACGGAGACTATCGCCTCTTGTTCCAGAAGTGACGGTAACGCGAGTTCGATATCTGACAGTTGTTTCTTCGAGATGGCGTATACAGAAATGCCTGTAGCCATACGGATGAGGGCCGACTTAAATGCCGGGATAAACTGAAGGTATGCTTTGAATCCCATCGCCCAATAATCTGGATTACCCCGGCACAGGATCGTATGCAGACCTGCAACGACAGTTTTTCTCGCAATCCCATGTACTTCAATACTCTTGCCGACCCCTACCAAGTCCTCCGAGGCATCGACCATTACGAGGTCTCCATCCTGCAAATGGGCAGCATTATCAACTCGGCTCTTGTCAATCCACGGAAGGTCGTAGTGTGCACAGTTCAGCACAGGTTGAGCATGGGCATGAACATCACCGTAGTGGATATAACCTATTTGTCCGTATTCGCGGAGGTCGGCACGCGGATTATTTGCGGTGGGCAGGCATGTGAAGGTGTCGCCCAACCGCATCGTCTCCCACGTCCCGCTGAACCCCGGCAGGCGGCTCTTGCCGGTGAGGAGTTGCTGCATGGCGGCCTGCTTGACGGCCCGCTTCTTGGCGATCAGCGCCTCCAACGCCGCGAGCAATCCATCCACATCCGACAACGCCTCGGCGATGGCGCGTTGTTCGGCGAGGGGAGGCATTGGAATCTTCATGCCAGCGATCATCTCCAGTCGAACGGAGTCGACGGAGGACTTCGCTGTCATGGACATGATGCGATTGTAGAATCTTGTACTGAACTGATAGAAGAAGTAGCTGCCATTGAGCCGATCAGAGAAATCGGTAATCCGGTAAACACGTTGATGTACATCGAACCGACCTTGGATGTAGTGGAATACCTTTCCAGTTCCGACTCCATCGCCCGCTGTCAACACGGCTTCGCCATCGTATTGAGGTCTGCAAAAATAAAGGAATACTTTACAGTTTAAGTTGTGCGTATTTGAAGAAGCCTCGAATCAGGTCGTTATCATGATGCTGGGCGGAGATCGACATGCAGACGGCCTCGGCTACGTCGTCGATGTGGTCTGGCATGAAGTTGGCTAGCTGGCCATACTTGGTATGATTCCAGACCTGTTCGACCGGATTCAATTCGGGCGCATAGGCGGGTAACCATTCGATCGTGAGTCGATCTGGATACCTTTTGTGCAAGATCGCCACCGCGGCGCGATGGACACTCCACCGATCCAAAATGAGCACGACCTTGCGCCGTATCATACGCAGCAGATGACCGACAAAGGACACCACATCCTGCGTATTAATATTATGCTCATACATCTGGAAATACACCCCCAACCGCTTCCGTCGAGGCGGCAGGGTAACGGCAGCTTGAACCGACAAGCGATCATGGCGATCCCACAGCGTGTGGCCCCGCAACGCCCAGGTCCTACGCCGGGTCGGTTGCAGCATGAAGCCGCTCTGATCCATCAAGGCGATGGTCGCCTCTTGGTGCCGGGCTTTTTTTTAATCCGCGGCCATGCCACCAACCGCCATTGGCGCACGGCGTCCTCATCCTGTTCCCGCGCCCGGTGCTGGGGATACTGGCACGAAAAACCCAACCCATGCAGCAGACGACCCACATGATCGGGATGATAGGACACCCCAAACGTTTGGGCAATCACCTGGGCTACCCGCTTACAGGTCCACAGCGCGCTATCAAAGCCGGCCGCTTGCGGGCCTTGGAGCAGAAGCTCTTTCAACTGCTCCTTGTCTTGGGCACTCAACTGACAGCCCCGACCCGGATGCGGTTTGGCTTTCAGCCCGGCCTCACCCGCTTGGGCTTTCATCGCCTTCCAACGAGACACCGAGGACGGGGAAGCTTTGACCAAGCGAGCCACTTCGTTGACCCCTTTGCCTTCATCAAGCAACGCAGCCGCCCATTGACGACGATATTCTAGCCGATCGGCACTACCTTTAGGTCGCATATAAATGAATATAAACTATTCCTTTAAAAATGCAGAAGACAATAAGAATAGGAATTGATGCGCTCGACTTCCTGAGATCGTACAAAGAACGGGTAGTCACCGTCCTCTTGCCTGTCTTGTGTATTCTTCGAGCCAGTCTTGATGGATGTATTTTGGTCGATTCTATCTACGTTCCATTCTTCCGGAATCACCCCCACCTCAGTCCGCTTGTACCCCACTGGCACCTCTTCCGCTAGCGCACGGCGTCCATTTCCAAGGGCGCTCCCCATTGTCCCTTGCCTGCTATCCATCAAGTTCACCTGATCTCGAGTGGCAGCAGTCGTGAATTTCGCAGACACTGTCTGTTAAATCTGCGCGGCAGGCGGCGCGCCATTTCCGCCTTGGAGATGCCTTGCTTCTCCATTGCCTCGGCAAGTTGGAAGGCCAGCACACGCTTCACGGCCAGTTCAGTGGTTTTCTCATAGGCACCCTGCTCCTTGAGATAATCATCAAAGGACTGCCCAGGGTAGCCCTTCTCTATGTCTTTGGTCATTTCAGACCTCTCATTCTCTTGATCGCCAACTGGAAAATCGCTCTTCTAAAGATACTGAACCTCGGCGGCCTCAGCCTCAATCTCGTAGAAGCGGCGCTCTTCGGGATTGTCGATGGTCAGCAGGGTGACAACGGACGCCAAGGATGCCAATTGGTCCGATACTGTCGGACCAATTTCTTTCTGCTTCTGGTAGGAACGTCGGTAGAGCTTCAAACGGGTCCCCGAACTGCTCTTTATCCCGATCCTTTGCAGACGACTGGCGCTCTTCGGGATTGTCAATGGTCAGCAGGGTAACGTAGTGGGACCAAGCAAGGGGAAGTCGCTTTGCCAATTCCACAGACAGTGTCTGTGGAATTTCCGGCAGTCCCATCACTGGGACAGGGAATTTCCGAGACGCTGTCGCGGAAATCTCAGGGCTGCCGGAAATCGAATTTTCGACTCATAGCGAAATCCCCATCCGCTTCAAGTGTCCCCCGACCTTCACCCCTAACCTCGGCGCAACGTCAACCGCAAGTAGTCCTCCGTCGCCTCAAACTCCGGGTCAACGCCGTTGTGCGCCCGCATCAACGGAATGATCTTGTTCCGCACCCCCATGCCGCGTGCATCGGAGTAGCTGTAATCCCGCAACGTCTCGGAGATAAGCAGATTGCGCGGAACCCGTTGACCAGCAATCATCTTTTCGACCGTCATGCCGTTTTGCAGTGCACCAGGGCTGAGTATCTCTATCCGATCTGCATAACGAACCACCTCAATTTCCTCGTACCGCGTCCAATCCCGATGCGTCAGCGCATTGACAACGCCTTCGCGCAGTGCTTCCAGCGGATAGTGCCAGCGTCGTTCCCGGCGCATAGACTCTTCCACTTGAGCCGCCTCCTCGGAAACGAACGGCCGCATCGCATCAGCAAGGCGTTCAATCAGACCCTTTTCCACCAATTCACGACCCCCTGACAACACCTGCCAAAGATCAACCAGCGGCCCTTCAAGCACTTGATCGTCAAGGGCATCGTAGGTTTTCTCCTCCCCCTCAAAGCACATCCAGCGGATACCAGCATGGCGCAACAGGCGACGCGGCCGATAGCCGAACAAGATCAACCCGGCGATCGTACAGGCGGGCGGGCCGTCTTCCCGCTCAACCATGAATCCCAGTGCGCAAAGCCGCTCTCCCCACTCCTCATCGATCTCTGGCACTTCCCGGTCGCCGACGATAGTCGTGAGGTAGTCCACCAGCCGCGTCCGGCTCAAATCGCACAGACCGCTGCCGGAAACGGGCAACAGTTCCGCTCGTTTCATCGCACTGCTCCTAGCCCCATCCGCTTCAAGTGCTCCTCGACCTTATCACCAAACACCTCCACCTCCCGTTCCAACTCCGGCAACGGACGGGCGTAGCGCTCTTCCAGCTCCTTCACGCGCCCGGCGAGTTGCTGAGTCAGCCGCTGAACCTCACCTTCGATAACACCCCGGATGCTCGCAAACCACTTGTCCTCGACCGCCAGCGTCTTGATCTCGGCTTCAGTGAGGGTGCCGTAGCGGGCCAGCACCTGCTCATCCAAGCGGGCTTGGGCCTCCTTGACGGCCTTAGCCGCCTTAGCCTCGGCCTCAATCAGACTTTTACACTGCTTGAGGGCATCGCGTTCCTCGTCACTCTCCGGCTCGTACCGGATAGCCTTGAGCCGCTCCGTCACGCCGCCTTTGGTGACCTTGCCCTTGTCGTTGACCGCGTCCTCCAGCAAACCCTCTTCGCCAGTGTGCTCTTCGACAAACTCCTCCAACTCGCGGGCCGCAGCCTCCTGCTTGGCCTGTAGCGCCTCGACAGCGGCCTGTTCATCGGCGAAATAACGCGCGATGATCAGCCCCGGAGGAATCAAGTCCATCTTGTACTTTTTGCGTTTGATGGTGAGATCCGGCGTCTCCTTGATCTTCCTGTCTTTGTCTTCGACGATCCCACGCGGCTTGGCGGCCTCGCCCCAGCCGTCCGCAGCAATGAGATACACATCGTCCTGCATCACCTCGTCCCAATAGTCCATCAGCCGCTGATACACGTCGTACGGATCGAGCAGCGGCAAGTCGGCAAATCTCGCTAGCAAATCCTCCGCCAGAGTGCGAATGATGTCCTTGGGATTGGCATCTATCTCCAGCCCCTTGAGAACCGGCTCGTACGTCTTGCACCAACCATCGAGAACGACCGCAACCCGCGCCTCGTACGACTTGAACTCCCCATGCCCGAGAATGGCGTCCTTCACCTGCGGCGTCTCAACGCGAGCCTCGCTGTAGCCCGCCCGTCCGTTGCCCACAAACAATGCTTGGCGCAACGAAGGGAAGACATCCCAATAGGTTCCGAGCTCGTCGAGATCGCGGTCGGGGATGCCGCCATGCAAATGCGCGTCGAGGTCGTGCAGGTCTTCCGGTTCGCTGGAATCAATGTAGCGCGGAATGTTCAGACTGTAGTCGTTGGCTGGACTAGCGATCTCAGACACCGGCACCATGCGGGAATAGCGCGCCAACTCGGTCTGTCGGTTGAACACATCGACGATTTGGTGGATGTCCTGTGCTCGCAGACGATTCTTATTGCCGTCCTTGAGGAAGCCCTTGCTCGCGTCAATCATGAAGATACCGCTGCGGGCGCGGGCGTTCTCTTTATCGAGGACCAAGATGCAGGCGGGGATGCCAGTGCCGTAGAACAGATTAGCCGGCAGGCCGATGATGCCCTTGATAAAGCCCTGGCGGATGAGATTTTTGCGGATGTCCGCCTCCTTGTTGCCGCGAAACAGCACGCCGTGCGGCAAGATAATCGCGCCCTTGCCCTTGCTATTGAGCGACGCAATTAAATGTAAAAGGAAGGCGTAGTCGCCGTTTTTCGTCGGAGGAATGCCGTACTCGAAGCGCCCGTACTCGTCGTGGTCTGGATTGAGGCCGCTAGACCAAGCCTTGGCGGAAAAAGGCGGATTGGCGACGGCAAAGTCAAAGGTCTTGAGGCGGTCGTCCGGGTTCTTGAAGTACGGAGCGGCCAAGGTGTTGCCGCGCCACAGTTCGGCAGTCTCGTGGCCATGTAGGATCATGTTCATCCGCGCCAGCGCATAGGTGGCGTTGTCCATCTCCTGGCCGTAAACGGTAATGCCGTGCGGCGCTTCGTCTGCGGCCTTGAGCAAAAGCGAGCCAGACCCACAGGTCGGGTCGTAAATGGTCTGATCCTGTTGGGTATCCGAGCCAATGCCGACCACCTTGGCCATGATGCGCGAGACCTCGGCCGGCGTGTAGAACTGCCCCTTGCTCTTACCCGACTCGGTCGCAAAGTGCCGCATCAAATACTCGTAGGCATCGCCCAACAGATCGTCGCCCTCGGCCCGGTTGGCGCGGAAGTCGAGCCCCTCAAATATGGCGACCAGCTTGGAGAGCCGATCCTGCATTTCCTTGCCTGTGCCGAGCTTGCTCTCATCGTTGAAATCGGCTTGGTCAATGACGCCCTTGAGGTCGTTAGCCTCGGCAAGCTGACCAATGATCTTGTTGATCTTATCACCGATCTCCTTATCGCCCTTGAGCTTTGTCATGTCCGCGAAACTGCCGCCGGACGGAACTTCAATGAGCGCGTATGGATCGTCAGCGAACTTGTCCGATACGTACTTCATAAACAGCAGCGTCAGGACATAATCCTTGTACTGCGAAGCATCCATGCCGCCGCGCAATTCATCGCAACTCTGCCACAGCGACGAATAGAGTTGGGATTTTTTCAAAGCCATGTGCGCTGCTAGCTCCTTCTAAAATGCCCGCCGATGAGCAAAATGATTGCCGATTCTTGGTCGGTTCGGAGGATTCAACAAACACTGTCTGTTGAATCTGCGGAACCCAAATTTACGCTTTTCTGGCGACGATCTCGCCCCACGCTTCTGCGGCAAACGCCTCTGGCATCTCGCCCCACGTGAGGAATGATGACTTTAGTTGAGCCAAGACCTGTTTATCTGCTAGTCCGTATTCCACAAGCTGATCAGAGAATTCAGAGTCGCCGCACAACTCCGACAGAAAGTGTGCATTTCTCCGCGTGGACTCCGCATCCGCTGTCCAACAGTCATACGACGCGGAAACCTTGACAATCTCGAATCCTGCCTTGCGGAATAGTCTTGGCTGGCGACGTCCACAGTACGGATCTCCGCCATTTCGTTTCATCAGTTCGATGAATAACTGCGAAAATTTCCCAAGCGGCTCAGGCGTAGGCTCAAGCAGGAATCCTCCGAAATCGGCGTGTCTTGCGCCTACTAGTCCTCCCGATTTCAGTACTCGGCGAATCTCAGAGATAGCTTGCTCTGGGTCGGCGATGTGCTCTAAGACTCCGTGAACGAAGACGACATCGAATGACTCGTCATCAGCAGCCAAGCTGCAAAGATCGTCCGTTCTGAACTCGATTGTAGGGAATCCATCGGTGAGGCCCTGAGCAAGATCGATTTGACTCTGCTCTCTGTCCACCCCTAAGACGCGCCCAGGTGCCACAATCTCCGCGAGTCCTTTGGTTATGGTCCCAGGCCCACATCCACCGTCTAAGAGAGCCATCCCGGGCACGAGGTACTCCAGAAGGAACTGAGCGTGCGTGTCGGCTGTGCGCTCTTGGAAGAAACCAGCCGTGCGCTCATCGTAGCCAACAGAATACCGATTCATCCGTCTCGTCACCGTTCAGCTTCGGTACAGGATGCCGAACCTCGGCGCAGCGTCAACCGCAAGTAGTCCTCGGTCGCCTCAAACTCCGGGTCAACCCCGTTGTGCGCCCGCATCAACGGAATGATCTTGTTCCTCACCCCCATGCCGCGTGCATCCGAATAGCTATAGTCCTACAACGTCTCGGCAATCTATCGTTAGCTCCTTTCGATCTGACGCGGCAGGGGATATATAGACACACGGCCTCCATCCACGACTTGAACGGTCAACTCACAGCCGTAAAGCAGAGACATGCCAACAAGAGGATCACACTCTGCCTCGTCCACGGCGATCCGTCTCGGCCTGCTATTCCATGTAATGGTAGCCTCGTAGATATCGAAGACGCTGTTACTGCCGTCGGCAAGCATAGCCCGACCCCGCCGATGCCAGACGAGATCCAACTCCTGAATAATGGATGCAGGAAGCGTCAGAAAACCGTTGAAACCTGTATCTACAACCGCATCAATCTCCCGCTCTTGGTTCCTAGGTCCCCCCACATTCAGAGAAATGACGGCCTCTCGGTATGCAGTAACATGGCCGGTTATCATGCACCACTCGCCCTGTAGCGAGGGCCAAAGCGGCGAGCATACCGGGATCCGACACGCCTTGTCCACATTTGTGCATCAAGTCTGCGGGCAAGAAGCCGGTCGGATGCAGCCAATTCGTCCTTATCAATCTCATAAGCTCCCGTCTCAATGTCGATGACGACGAATTTACCTTCGTCATCAGGCCCAACATGGGGCCTTATCTCTCGGTCGTAAATCTCATCGCCACGACGAGCGAACTCCTCTTTGCTGTACCGAGGTTTTGGTACGGGCATTTTATTTCTCCTTTGCAATTACAGGCGGCCACGATCACTCTTCTAAAGATACTGAACCTTGGCGGCCTCAGCCTCAACCTCGTAAAAGTCGATGGTCAGAAGGGTGA
The DNA here is from genome assembly GCA_965219735.1 of Candidatus Latescibacterota bacterium. GTDB lineage: Bacteria > Latescibacterota > UBA2968 > UBA8231 > UBA8231. The sequence goes on along the minus strand of OZ244790.1, from coordinate 5,996,286 downwards.
CGTAGTCCGCCAGCCGCATCCGGCTCAAATCGCACAGCCCACTGCCGGAAACGGGCAATAGCTCCGCTCGTTTCATCGCACCGCTCCGCAATCTACCGTTAGCCCTATCTGCTACCGCCCCTTAAACCACAGTTTCATCGCCGTCCCACCCATAATCATCTCCTTTTCCGCCGCGGAAATATCCGGCAGATGGCAGTCGAGCAAATCCACCAGTTTCTGATACCCCGGCTCCACCACAATCCACGGCGAATCCGTACACCACATCATCCGATCCGCGCCATAGGCCCGATACACATCCTCCACCATAGACTGCATATCCCCGTAAGGCCAAGGCACCTTGGAAAACGCGTACTCCCCTGAAATTTTGACATAGACGTTGGGAAAGCGGGACAGCGCCATCACTTGCGGATAGTTGGCCGGCGGCAGCGGCTCGGCATCAAAGCGGGGGCGGCCCCACTGGTCTGGCTCGTTGGGCGTGGTTGGCATCACGCCGAGATGATCGAGGGAAATGTTCACGCCGGGAAAAGCCGCGGCCAGCAGTTCGATGCAGGGGAACTGGGCCCCGCCGGTGTAGATGTTGATGTTGAGCCCCAACTCGTCCGCACACTCAAAGACCGCGTACGTCGCCAAGTCCTCGGCTCGCTGTGCGGTCGGATCGCCCAACGCCCCCAGCCGAATCCCCTCAATGCCAGTGGCGGCGACGAGCTCCCGCAGGCGCGCGGGCGGGTCTGGGTCGTTCAGGTCGATCAAGCCCGTCGCCGTGAAACGGTCGGGCCACGTCCGCACGCAATGCGTGACATAGGCGTGCTGCTCAATTTGAGTGCCGTTCATTTCGATCAACACGGCACGGTCGATGCCCGAAGCATCCATGTCGGCTATCAGCTCCTCAATCGGACAGGCGCGGTCGGCCGGTGCGAGGCTGCTCAGCTCGCGGGGAAACCGCTCGCTCGGCAGGTCGAAGACGTGAACATGCACATCGACTTTATCCATCTGCTGCATCCTTTCTCTAAGCTAGGGATCGAGATTTAGGTTCCAGCGCAACTCGCCGAGCGAGGCTGCGTGTAGGTAAATCGGGTGCATCAACTCGCTGCGGTAGCGCGCGAAGAGTATGGGATCAACAAAGCGCTCCGCCTGCGACCAGTCCCAATCTATGTAAGTAAATGCCTTGATGTTGGGGTGGTGGCGCAAGAAACGGAGGAAGGGGATGAACCAATGGGGCCATGCCTGCTCAGCCTGGCCTAGATCAGTAGTAACCGGCGTGACCACGCCGACCAGCACGGGATAGCCGCGCTCCTGCGCCGCCTCGATAAAGGCGCGGCTGCGGCGCAGATCTTGCGGCGCGGCCACGTCAATCGACCACCAATCGACGTACTCATCCCCCGGATAGTAGGCCAAGTAATCGGGACCGCCGTCGTCCTTCTGCGTCCATACCAGCGCCACGTGGTCCAAACCCCAGCGACCCCGTAGCGTTTGCGCTATCCGCCGCCAAGCCTCGGTGTAGCTGGTCGCGTCATAGGTGCGCCAAGAGCTCTTGAACGCATAGCCTAACCGCAGCAAAACTGGGCGGTCTAGCTGCTGCAACCCCCAGCAGAGCCGCTCAATCGCCTCGTCGAGCTGGCCCTCGGCAATGGCCACCTCGTAGGGCTGGCCGGCGGAGTTGAAACCAAGGTCAATTTGGGGCAAGCCGTACCCTACGTGCTGGTCCAGATTCGCGAGCAACGCCATATGCCAGTCGTAGGGCAGGTCGTGTAGCTCGTAGTACACGGCGTAGAAAAGTGGGCGCGTGCGTTCTTCGTGGTCGAGCGGCCCATAGCTGAGCGCAGCCCCGTGCAAGATGCGCTCGCCGAGCGGCTCTAGGCGATGGAGGTGGTCGGTGCGCGCGGCAAAGTGGCCCAAGGGATCGGGCCCGAGCGAGGCCGCATAGCAGCCCGCCAGAACGAGGGCGAGGAACAACAATAGAGAGCGCATGGCAGCAAACCTGTGAAGCGGGGAGTGATATTGTACAATATCGGCATTTTGAGTTGGCACTCAAAACCGCTCGCCGTTCGGCTGAGCTCACGTCGAAGCCGCAGCGTGGAGCACGCCGAGCGCATCGCAGGTGACGTGGAGGTTGGGTCGGCTGCGGTTGGGACGACCCCAATCGACGAGCGAATCGTCGCCCTTGCCAACGCGCCCGACTCGGTAGTGTTTGCGCTCGGCCGGGAACGCGCCATCGGCGAGTTGCTTCGACTTGAGCAGATCGAGCGCCTCGTGGCAGCGCGCATCGGCTAGATGGCCGGCTTCGACCATGACCTTGAGGGCAAAGAGGAAGTCGCAGTGCTCGTAGCAGGGATAGTGCAACGAGGCGCAGTCGGCGCTCAAGGGGCTGCCATCGGGCTTTTGGTAGAGGCGGTGGGCGAGCAAGTGCTCGGCGATGCGGCCGGCCGCATCGCTAGAGGTGCGGTCAGCGCAGAGGCGGGCGTGCAGGGCGAGGCCACGCAGGGCGGTGAGCGCTTGGCCGAAGGCCGCGGGACTGCGGCCCAACGCCTTGGGCAAGCTGCTTGCGAGGCGCTGGGCCAAGGCGTCGGCGAGGCCATTGTCGAGCTCGAGGAACAGCAAGTAGTACAGCGCATTGCCCTCGGTCGCGCCGCAGACAGGCTCGGGGCGGTTGGGATCCAAAAGCCACTCGCACGCTTGATCGCGCAAGCCCCAGAGGCTCTGGTCACTGGACGCAGAGCCTAGGTCGGCCAGCATGTAGAGCACCCAATGGGCACCGCGCCAGCGGTGAATCGGCGGGAGGGGAATGCGGCCTGCAGCATCTAACTCGGCCAACAGAGTGCGGACCAAGACCGACTCGCGGATCTCGTCGCGGAGAATGCGAATCTCGCGCTCGCTGGGCGGGCGGGCCGAGACGTTGAGGCGGATCTTGTAGCGCACAAAAGGCTCGTCCATTGCGGAGAGCGCGCGGGCGATGTGGGCGGTGGACATAGGTTTTGCACTCGGAAAGATGCGTTGGCAGCGGAAAAAGGACTTGTATATTGTTGTGCAACATCAATAACAAAAGCAAGCGTTCTCTATTGCCTACTACAGAACGGAAAGCAAATGCCTAAAACTAATAGAGGCTGGTCCATGGGCCGCCAGTGCAAACCGGCTGCTGAGTACGACATGCGCGTCGCCCGCGGCCTGTTGCAACGAGAAAGCGCCCACTGGCCAGCGTATGCAGTTGTTACCACACCCAGTGCGTACGCCGCGGCCCAAGACTACCTCGTGCGCGAGCCAGCGGGCGTGGTCTTTGCCGAGTGGCTGGACTCGGCGCATCAGCAGGACCTCAGCGACCAACTGCCAGCCGAGGTAGAACTGGTCATCGGCCTAGGCGGCGGCAAGGCCCTAGACGCTTCTAAGTTCGTGGCCTTGGACAAGGACGCCGAACTGATCTTGGTGCCGACGATCCTCTCTTCCGGGGCGATCATCCACAGCCACGTGGCGCGGTGGGACGGCTATCAGACCGTGGGCGATTTGGACGACTGGCCGTGGGTGGACTGCCAATACGTGCTCGTGGATGTCGATGTGGTCCTCAAGGCACCGGATTACCTGCACACCGCCGGACTAGGCGACATCCTCTGCGGTCATGCCGGGTTGGAGGAGTGGCAACGGCGGGCGGCGTTGGGGCAAGGGGCAGCGTTCGACCCGGCGCTGGCGGCACAGCAGATAGCCCATCACGAGTCAATTGCCAGTTCTTTTGCCGCAACACTCGATGCCAACGGGCGCATGACCGAGGCGAGCGCGGCCAACATCGCGCAGCGGATTAAGGAGCGCGATAGCCAGCAGCTAAAGGCCCCCACGGAAAGCGGCGACCATCCATTCTGGATCGCACTGGAGACGGCCAATCAACAGACTTGGATCCACGGCGAGCTAGTGGCCTTGGGGGCGATGATCATCACTTGGTGCTGCGCAGGGGATACGGCAGGGTTGGCAGAGCGGCTGGACCGCTGTCGGGTGCGCTGGCGGCCCAGACAAATGGAGCTAGAGCGCACGGCACTGCAAAAGGGGCTGGCGTTTACACCGCGCTACATGGCGGAAAAGGATGTCAACTCGGTGCTGCGAGAGCCGATTGAAGGAGCGCGCTTCGACGAGTTGTGGAATTTTTTGGACGCGGGCATTTAACGCCGTTGACCTAGCGGACAGGGCACCCACAAGGGATGCCCCTACATGACCCGTAGGGGCGTTGCCCTAACGTAATGTTCAACATACAAGGGACGCCTTACGGCACCCCTTGTATGTTGCCCGGCACACATCCTCCGCCCTAGATATTCAACCAATAGTTGAGCTTCACCAAGAAGATATTAGTCCCCTCGTCCACAAAGCTGCGCCGCAGGTTGTACCCAGGGCGAAACGCGCCCCAGTCGGAGTCGTCGTGGCGGAACTGCGACCAGACGATGAACAGGGTGCTGCCCGGCTTGTATTCCCAACGCAGGACGGCGTTGCTGTGCAGCGAGCGGTTGCGAAAATCAGGGCTTTCCTCTGGGCCGGGATGCGCGACAAACGAGTAGGAACGCGGCCGCGCCAGTTCCTTGAAGTTGGAGTACTGACCCGCACTAATAAAAGGCTGCACATAGACCTCCAAACTCAAGTCGCGGCTGAAGAGAATGTTGGCCCGCGTCGTCAGATCGAGGGTTTGGCTGTCTAATTCCCCGTACACGAATTGATCGTCTTCTCCGTCGGCGTTCGCATCGAAGTTTTCGACCCATTGGGCATCGTTGAAACCCCAACTATAGCGCGGCCGCAGACTGATCTCGAACCGCGAAGTCGGCCGGATGCGGATGCTGCCGGAAACTTTGCGGTGGGTGCTGCCAGCCGAGTTGCCGTCCCACTCGTACGCGACCCAGCCGCTGACCATAAAGCGGTCGTCGCTTTCCAGCTCAATCTCAAAGCCATCGCTTGCCGGCCTCGCGATTAGGGGGCCGCCGCGGGTATCGAGATCGTCGAAGGACCGCCACATGTGGTAGTAGTCGAAGTGGATCCACCAGTAGTTCTTGAGCTGGTGGTGGGTGTTGAAGTCAAAGCCGTTTTGCAGGTTGGTGCGGTCGAAGTTCCACGTGCCCCAGCGATTGAAGTTGTAGAAATTGCGGCGAAAGATGGCCCAGTCATCTTCCTTGCGCAGTTGGATCCAGAGCCAAGGGTTGTAGAAGTCGCTGCGCCATTGGAAGCCCAAGTCGTCGATCTCGAAATGCCGCGAATAGGCCTCCCACCAAAGCTCGCCGCGCAACCAGCCGCTGTTCTTGCTCAAGACCGCCATATTGCCCAAACCGCCGCGGCGCTGGTCATCCACCGTGGCGCGGCTGCCGGCGAACTGGCCCCAAAAGGTGTAGCCATTGTCGCGCCACTTGAGAGTCCAATCCACGCCGCCGGTATAGGCATTCCGCGCGCGGTCGCGCTGCACGGCCGTGCCCAAGAGGCCGACGTGCGAGTTGCCGGCAAATAGATCCTGCTTGACGCGGCCGACGAGAAAGTGGGTGCGCGGCTCGACGAGAAAGTCGCTGCGCTCTTGGTACTCCTCGCCGGACACCTCGCGCACCATGGTCGTCTCAACGCGCGCGTATTCTTTGGCAGTAAGCGCCGTCAGCAGGCCAAAAGTGGTCTTGGACGCGGTCTTGCCCGTCAGCTTGGCTGCGCCCAGAATGGTGGTGGACTCGCTCTCGTTGAGGGCGTCGTAGCCGTCGGGCAGCGCGTGATAGCCGGGCTGGCGGCCAATGCGCCGCGAGTAGAACAGATCAATTGGAGTCTCAAACGCCTCGCCGTCCTCCACGAAGAAGGGGCGGCGCTCTTCCTGGAAGGTCTCAAAAACCGAGAGGTTGAGCTCGGCCGGGTCGGCTTCCACTTGGCCGAAATCCGGGTTGATCGTGGCGTTGAGCGAGATATTCGACGACAGCCCGTAGCGCAAGTCCGCGCCAGCACTGCCGAATAATTCGCGCGCATCCGCCACGGTGGAGCGGCCCACCGAGTAGGGCAAAAGTTTCAGCGCGCGCTTAGATTCGATGTCCGCTAAGCCCTCTAAGTGGGCAAAGCGCGAGACCGAGCCGCTTTCCTGGCGCGGAACCATGACCCAGAAGGCCTGTTCCTTCTTGCGGCTGATGTAGCGGGCGATGTTGATGCCCCAGTCCCCGCCGCTGCTAAAGCGGAGGTTGTGGAACGGGATGGCAAACTCCACGCTCCATCCCTCTGCGCCGATAACATGCGCGGATTCCCACACGCCGTTCCAAGTGTCGTTGTCCCAACCGTAGTCCTTGATTACAGCGTCGTAGATCGATCCACCGGCATACACCGCAAAGGCATAGCCCGTCTGGTGGTCGTGATGCGTGTCCAAGCTGACTTGAATCCAATCGGCTTCGGTCCACTGGTCGCGGCGCACCAAGCGCGAGACGATCTGCTCGGGGGCCGAATCGTAGGCCATGATCCCCACGTAGAGCGCCTCGTCGTCGTACGCCAACTGTACAGTGGTCTTTTCACTTGCCGACTGCCCTTCCTCTGGCTCGCGCTGGACGAAACCCGTAAAAATCGGGGCCTGCTGCCATACCGAGTCGTCGAGCACGCCGTCGATCTGCGGGCGGGTGCCTTCTAGACGCACGGCGTCGAGCGCGCGGGCGGGCGCTTGGTGGGCGTGCAGACCGCGAGGGCCGAGAACCGCACAGGCCACCGATGCCAAGCAATACAGCCAGTTGAGCAGCCGATAGCACACGTTTGTCTTGCGGTTTCGTATGCTGTCTGTCTCGTGGTTTTGCATGTTTATTTCTGTGTCCTAAAGTCGAGGGAGTTGATATTCCTGGGGCAGCGGTCGCCGCCGCTGCCCCAGGCCGTTTCGCAATGCCGCTGCGCGTCAAAGAGCCATTAGCTGAGGAAGCGCAGGAGCGGTATCATCGCGAATACAAATAGGCTGATGAGTACGTACATCAGTCCTTGATTGATGATCTCGCGTCGCATAGTGTAGTTGCTCCTTGCGATGAGGTCCTTGGTTGGCTTGGTGAATGTCGCGCAGACCCGCTGCCGTCCGCCCGGGGTGGGCGGCAACGCCCCGCTGTCTAAGCCGCGCCGCAAAGCGGCGAAGCGCGGTCGCACGTCGATGACCCGGCCGGCCCTGGTCACAACGCGCATCTTGGCACCGCCGTGGGCGGTGTTGAAGTGTCGTATGTTCTCTTTCGTCTTCATTTTCACGGTTCCATTTACTACTTTTTTACCTGAACAAAAGTTCAGTATAAACCTGATACAATGTCAAGCATTTTTCACAAAAAAAGAGGCCGTAGCGCGTTGTTTTTCGCGCCACGGCCTCTTGCCACGTGTTAGCTCTCGCAAAGACGAGCTTCAGTCGGGGACACAGCCCCGTCCTCTCGGCGCGAATAGGGTGTTTTCGAGCTGCACATCGGCGCACCCACTATATAGAATTCCCTCGGCAGCTATGCGCAGCGTCCCGCGCATGTCGAAGCGATGTACACCTATCATTTTCATTCTCCTGTGGGCGCTCTTAAAAGCGTCGTGGAGTCTGTCGTTTGCCCTATAAATCATAGTTACGAGGGGGCCTAAAACAGTGTCAAGGGGCTGCGAAAATTTTTTAGAAAACGCGAAATGAGGTTACATCAGGCTCGGGCTAAGGGCCGATCCAATAGAGCAGAATCGACAGCCCGAGCGGACTCCACAAAGTCGAGCCGATGAGAATGCCGCCGAGCAGATCGGGACGCGCGTCAAAGCGCACGGTGAGGATGAGAGCGTTGATGGCCGTAGGCAGGCAGGAGCACAGCAGCAGCACATCGCGCACCGCGCCCTGTGCGCCAATGAGCAGCGTCAGGCCGATGCCAATCGCTGGCCCTAGCAGAACCTTGGCACCAATGCCGCCGTACAGAGCCGCCGAGCTGCGGCCTCGGAGAGGGATGTGCGAGACTTGCACTCCGAGGAGGATGATGGCGAGAATCGGGCCGGCTTTGCCGATCAGATCGGCCGCGTCGAGGATGGAAACCGGAATCGGTACGGCGAGGGCATTGATGGCTAAGGCCAAGGCCGCGGCGTAAATCAGCGGCAGCCTGAAAATGCTCTTGAACGCTTGCAGCGGACTTTGCCGCCCGCCAGCGGCGATGTACGTGCCGAGCGATGCGGCCGTAACATTGCCGTACACAAAGAGCAGCATGACGATCGCCAGGGCCTCGTCGCCAAAGGCGAAGAGCACTACGGGGACCCCATACGAGGCGATGTTGACCGTGGGCAGGGAGAGGGTGACTGCGCTGCGAGTGGGTTTGTCCCAGCCAGCGAGATGCGCGACAAGCGCGATGACGGGCATGCTGACCACGTACATCCCAACCTGCCAAGCGAAGGCTTGGGCGGCCGCCGCGCCGGTGACTGGGTGGCGCACCAGCGCCGAAAACATCAAGAAGGGCAGGCAAATGTAGATGGCCACATCGGCCAAGGGAGCGGGGTCAACAGAGCGCCGCCGCCCCAACAGATAGCCACAGCCGATGAGCAGGAAAATCGGGGCAATGACGTCGAGCAGAAAGGCCATTACCGCAAGCGGACAGGGCCGATGTTACACCTGCTCTTCTTGGCCCGAAGCGGCCGAGCGGTATGCTGCGTCGAGCATTTCTACTCCGCGCATGGCCGCTTCGCCTGGGGTCCAGTTGACGTCGGTTTTGCCCAAGATCAAGTCGGCGAAGTTGTTGGGCGGACCATCGCACTCGTAGGCTCCCGCGTCCTCGGCCACCTCCTCGACGACGTGTTGGCCATCGTGGCGGCGCAGGTGCATGCGGGCGCGCTCGCAATCGATGAGCAGCATACCCTCCGAGCCGAACAGGCGCACATCGACCTGAAAGGTCTGGTCCGTCGGCACATTGCCCGCGCCGCTGACCGTGCCGATGGCTCCCGAAGTAAAGCGCACGGTCAGCGCGTCGTACAGCTCGACCTCGGACCCGGGCGCGCTCATGGCGGCAAAGACGCGTTCGGCGCGCAGCCCGGACAGCCAAAATAGCAGCCCCGAGGAGTGCGATATTTGCGCGTGGGCGTAGCCGCCTTCGGCAATGGCGGGATCGGCCCACGTAGAAGGCGTGGGACCGAAGAGGCTGGCACTGTCCTGCCCGGAGATTTCGGACACATCCACCTCATCCCCCGACAGCAGGGCGCGGATCGGCGAGGCCATGTGGCAGAGCGCGAACTCGACCTCGCCGATGGCTTGCTCGTCCATCAGCGCCTTGGCCCGCTGGATAAAAGGCTTGTGGTGCCAGCCGTAGGGCACGAGCAAATGGCGGTCCCGGTCCGCGGCGAGGCGCACCAATTCGCGCGCGTGGGCAGCGCGCGTGGTCAGGGGTTTTTCGCACATCACGTGCAGCCCCGCTTCCAAGGCGGCGCGGGCGTGTTCGTAGTGCAGGGGGTGCGGCGAGGCCACTACTACTCCGTCGAGTTCGCAGTCGGCCAATAACTCTCGGTAGTCTTCGGTGGCAAATGCGAATCCGAAGTGATCCTTCACTTGCTCCAGCTCGGCTTGGCCCAAACGGCAGACGGCCGTCAGCTCGACGTCGTCGCGGGCGGCAAAAACGGGCATGTGGTTGCTGGTGGCCCACCAGCCAGCGCCGATAAACCCGAGGCGCACTTTGTTTTGGGTGCTCATTGGCGATTGCTCCTTGGTTGGAGCGGCTAATGTAGGAGCGCGCGAGCGGCGCAGCAAGTGCGGTGTCATTACAAATTAACTTGCCTACCGACTTATTTTTTTCATTTAATTATCTGACGTTACACACGAGTCCCTTATCGACGATTGACGCCTGACCATTGGCACACCCGCCTTAGCTATCGCTTTAACTTTCATATCCCTATTATATCTCTCATCCACAAGGAAGGAAGAAATGGCTGCCCCCATAGCGCTTCAACTCTACACGGTCCGCGACGCCCTCGCGCAAAACTTCAAGTCCGTGGTCACCCGGATTGCCGAGATAGGGTACGTGGGCGTCGAGACGGCCGGATTTCCCGGCATCGGAGTAGATGAAGCCAGCGACCTATTTGCCGATCTAGGGTTAGACGTATGCAGCGTGCATACACAGCTACCCTTGGGCAAGCAAAAAAACCAAGTCATCGAACTAGCCTACGAACTGGAGGCCACCCGCGTGGTGAGCTCCACGCCGCGCGATGCCTTCGCCAGCGCAGACGCGCTCAAGGAGCTTTGCGATAGCTGGAACCAAGCCGCCGAGATCGCCGCCGAGAACGGGTTGGAGCTAGGCCTCCACAACCACTGGTGGGAGTTCCAAGAAGTGGAAGGGCGTCCAGGCTTTGATCACCTAGTCGACGAGCTCGACGAGTCTATTTTCTTTCAGGTCGATACCTACTGGGTCAATACCGGTGGCGGTGACTCGGTGCAGGTAGTCGAGGAACTAGGCGAGCGTGCGCCGCTTTTGCACATCAAGGACGGCCCGTGCGATCCTGAGCAGGACATGCTCGCCGTCGGCGAGGGGGCTATGGATTTCCCGCCCATTATCGAGGCCAGCCACGGCACTTGTGACTGGCTGATCGTCGAGTTGGACCGCTGTGCGACCGACATGATGGAGGCCGTAGAAAAAAGCTATCAATACCTCGTTGACAACGAGCTCGCGCGCGGCGCCAGATAACGCAAAAGGAGCGTCATGGCAAAGAAGGCAATCATGGTTTGGGGCGGCTGGGAAGGGCACGAGCCCAAGCAGTGCGTCGATATTTTCGCGCCCATTCTAGAAGAAGACGGATTCGCAGTAACCATTTCGGACACCCTCGACACGTACAAAGACCGCGATCTCATGGCCGAGCAGGACCTAGTGGTGCCGACGTGGACGATGGGCCAGATCGAAGGAGAGCAGGAGCAAGGGCTGCTCGCAGCCGTTGATAGCGGTGTCGGCATAGCGGGCTGGCACGGCGGCATGGCCGATTCGTTCCGCAACAATACCACCTATCAATTCATGGTCGGCGGCCAGTTTGTCTCCCACCCGGATGGCATCATCGACTACACGGTCAACATCGCGGCCCCAGACGACCCTATCGTCGCCGGCTTAGACGACTTTCAGATGCACTCCGAGCAGTACTACATGCACACGGATCCAAGCAATCAGGTGCTCGCCACGACAACCCTAGAGGGCCGTCAAAGTGCGCCCTGGGTCAATGGGACGGTCATGCCAGTGGTGTGGAAGCGCGCGTGGGGAGCGGGTCGGGTGTTCTACTCGTCGCTGGGCCACGTGGCGCGCGATTTCGACGTGCCCGAAGCACGCGAGATCCAGCGGCGCGGCATGCTCTGGGCCAGCCGCTGAGGAGACCGCGCTGTGAAGCTCCGCAAAAATCTTTCCTCGCCGGCCTGCCTCTTTTGGGGCCTTGGACTAACGGCGGGCCTCCTCTTAGCCGTCCTGACGTGGTGGCTTATTAACCGACTGTCTGAGGAGTGATGGGCCGCAAGAAAGTGCTAATTACGGGAGCGGCTGGCCGCATCGGCGAGGTGATGCGCCAAGGGCTGCGGGAGAGCTACGACCTACGGCTGATGTACCACCGCACGGTGCGGGAAGCCGCCGCCGGCGAAGAGGTCGTCCGCGGCAGCGTCGCCGATCTGGATGCTATGGCCACAGCCGTCGCCGACGTCGATGCTGTAGTTCACCTCGCCGGCGACCCAGAGGTTAGCGCCACTTGGGAGTCGGTCCTCGAAAAGAACATCCAAGGCGTGTACTGCACCTATGAAGCCTGCAGAAACGCGGACATCAAGCGGGTCGTCTTCGCCAGCACCAATCACGTGACCGGCCTTTACGAAGAAGAGGGAATGTACACCACGTGGGAAATGCACGTGCGGCCCGACAGCCTGTACGGGGCCAGCAAGGCATTTGGCGAAAGTCTGGGACGCTACTACGTGGATCGCTACGGTTTGGAGGTCGTATGCCTGCGCATCGGCTCGTTCCAGCCGGATTCCGCGGTCGTCGAGCGCAAAAGTGACCGGATTCTCTCCACCTGGCTGAGCCACCGCGACTGCGTCCAGCTCGTGCAACGCTCCATTGAGGCCAATGTGCGCTTCGGAATCTACTACGGAATCTCGGGCAACACCCGCGCCTACTGGGACCTCCAAAACGCCCGCCGCGAACTAGGCTACGCCCCCCAAGACAACTCCGAGCATTTCGTTTAAGAAGTAGGGGCGGTTCGCGAACCGCCCCTACGACGGCTAGCCCCTTTTCCTCCGCCCCCGCCAAAAAGCCTCCAGCAGCCGCAAACATATACGGCTTACGTCCCACAGGATATACAGTCCCAAGCAGACGCCGAAGAAGGAGGCGACTCGGGGGTCGAAGGCTAGTTCGAGGATGCGGTCGAGGAGGGCGGGGATCACGAGGTAGAATCCTAATCGCGCTAGTGTTATCGACGGTCGGATCGTCTATTCAAGGTTGTAGATGGCTACCTCCACCGCCTCGGCATCGTCAGGCACCGACAGAGGATGGTCGTGGCCGGATCAATGGGTATCCGTTGAAAGCAGCGATTTGATCCGTCCCCACGAGGTCTCGGCCACGGCCGTCGGCTCCCCGCCGGTATAAGACGCGATGTCCATCACGTAAATCTCCCAGTCGCCATCGCGGTTGGACTCAAAGGCGATGTACTGGCCGTCGGGCGACCAAGACGGAGACCGGTCTTCGCCCGGATCGTCCGTTAGACGGCGGGGGTTACTCCCATCCGATCCCATCACGTAAATCTCTGCCTTGCCGTCGCGCTCGGAATCGAAGGCGATGTACCGACCGTCTGGAGACCAAGACGGAGACCGGTCTTCGGCCGGGTGATTGGTCAGAGGGCGGGGATCGCTCCCATCCGAACCCATCACGTAAATCTCAGCCTCGCCGTGGCGGTGGGACTCGAAGGCGATGTATCGGCCGTCTGGAGACCAAGACGGAGACCCGACCTGACTCGGGTGGTCAGTCAGGCGACGGCGGTTGCTCCCATCTGAATCCATCACATATATCTCAGCCTTGCCGTTGCTGCGCCGGGTCACGAAGGCGATGTGTCGGCCATCCGGAGACCAAGACGGAGAGTAGTGCCAATCCGAGTCGTTGGTCAGGTTGCGAGGATTGCTCCCATCCGAATCCATCACGTAAATCTCTGCCTTGCCGATGCGCTCGGACTCGAAGACGATGTGCTGGCCATCCGGAGACCAAGACGGAAGCGCGTCCCAAGACGAGTCGCCAGTCAGGCGGCGGAGATTGCTCCCATCCGAATCCATCACGTAAATCTCTGCCCTGCCGTAGCGGTTGGAATCGAAGGCGATGTGCCGGCCATCCGGAGACCAAGACGGAGACCTGTAGTTGTCCGAGTGATCAGTCAGGCGGAGTATGGCCCCGGCGACCCAAGCCTCCCCACCATCGGCCGGACTGTCAACATCCGTACCGTCGGATTGCCCCCAGCCAGCGACGGCTAGCCCCAGCGTTGCCAAGCAGGCGATCAATAGAGATCGATAGTTCATAACGTGCCTCCTTCCAGAAGGTTAGGAATAGGGTGCGCTACGAAGGAATATATGCACATTCCGTGCCAGAAATACGACCGCCGACAAAAAAGCCTTTAGGAATATCCTAAAGGCTTGAAAAACATAATACTTAAAATATGAGACGAGCTTTTCTACGTGTTCCATCTCAGCCGTCGACGCAAGGTTTTCCACGATTTTTCGTGGATTTTCCACGACTTTCCGTGTTGGCCGCTTGCGACATCTTCGGTCGGCGCAAGCGGAAGGGCGCGTAGGGACGGCTTGCGCTCCGCACCGCCCCTACGCACGAGACGCGATTAATGAGAAAGCAGCGATTTGATCCGTCCCCAAGACTGGGACTCGACGCTCGTGGCAGCAGCAGAAGGGGAAACTGGTTGCCAAGCGGGATAATCTCCGCCCAAACCGGCGGTCAGATTAACCAAGTTGCTTCCATCTATACCAACAACCCAAACCTCCGTGTACCCTTGCTCACTTTTGGCAGAGAAGGCGATTCTCATGCTGTCGGGCGACCAAGTAGCAGAGTGGGCCGCTCTAGACCCGCCGGGTTCAAGTTCTGCTTGTTGATAGGGTAGATCGGGAAGGAGAATCTCCGAGAAATCTGCTATTTGGTCAGCAGGCTGCGGCCCCTCAGTAGGGGGGTAGCCAGCTAGGCCAGCTAGGCGTATAGGAGCGTAGCTAGCTAGGCGTAAATAGGCATTGCCCTCGGGGTCCTGCAACACGACGGTTGCTCGTTTGGTTCCGTCTGGAGAACGATCGGAATTATCGAAGAATCGGCGGACTATTCCAGTCCCGTCCGTCCGAGATATAGGTGAGGAGCCACTGCCGTCCAGCGCCACAGCGAATAGCTGTTGGGGGTCCCGCAGGTAGTAGTAAATGCTACTTCCGTCTTCAGCCCAAAAAAGCATTTCATTTCCGGGAGTTAGAGATCCCACTTGTTGCGGGTTGCCTCCATCGGCGTCCATCACCCAGATATCGGCAACAGAATAATCGACCCAAATGGCACCGTCGGAATCGGGCTCGTCTCTAAAGGTGAAGGCGAGATAGGCGATCTTCGTGCCATCTGGAGACCAAGTTAGGCTAACGCACTGCCCATGCCGACCTTGGGTTAAGTTGACGGGGTCGCTCCCATCCGCATTCATAATCCACACGTCATCGTGTCCCTCGCGCCACGAGGTAAATGCGATTTTACCGTCGGCTTGCCCCCAGCCAGCGACGGCCAGCCCCAGCGTTGCCAAGCAGACGATCAGTAGAGATCGATAGTTCATAACATGGCTCCTTTCGGATGGATAGCATTGAATAAGTATATGTCATGGAACTGAAAGCAGCGATTTGATCCGTCCCCACGACTGGGACTCGACACCCGTAGCAGCAGGGACCGTCGGTTGCCAAGCGGGCTCGCGTCCACCTAAGCCGTTGGTCAACTCGATCCAGTTGTCCATGTCTGTATCAGCGGCCCAAATCTCAAACTGACCCATGAAATCGAGAAAACCAGCGAAGGCTATTCTCATGCCGTCGGGCGACCAAGTAGGAAACGTTCGCCAATTTTCGTAGGGTTCGGTGTATATAAGTTTATTCTGGAGTGATTCAGGTAGGAGAAGACCTGGGTGCATGTGATCACTGGCACTGGTGCGGATGTAGAAATCGACATGCTTATGGCCTCCTCCATCCCACAACCAGACGGTTGCTAGTAGGGTTCCGTCTGGGGAAACACCAGGGAGGAAGCGGCTATATACCTCCCTCCAGTCCGCAGGCGAAGAGCCACTGCCGTCCAGCACCGTAACAAACGCATCAGGACCGTCCCACTCGTCCGCAAGCGGCAAAGTCACGACGGCTACATAGTAAATGCTACTTCCGTCTTCAGACCACCAAAGTCTCGCTTTATCGACTGCATCGTCTGTCACCTGTTGCGGATTGCTGCCGTCGGCATTCATCAACCAGATTTCGCCATTGGCAATATAGGCGATCTTCGTGCCATCCGGGGACCAAGCCGGACTAGCGCAATCCCGGCCTTGGGTCAGGTTGACGGGATCGCTTCCATCCGCATTCATAATCCACACGTCACCGTGCCCCTCGCGGTCGGAGATAAATGCGATTTTATCGTCGGCTTGTCCCCAGCTAGCGACAGCCAGCCCCAGCGTTGTCAAGCAGGCGATTAGTATGGCTCGATAGTTCATAACGAGGCTCCTTTCGGATGGATGGATTGAATTTGTCCCAAGAGTTGGGGTGTTTGGCAATAAGCATCAATAGTAGATATAGCATGTTCCGTGCCACACAGCAGACCTCGCACAAAAAATCCTTTAGGATACACCCTAAAGGATTGGAAAACATAGTTTTATATAGTGTGAAACTTCTTTTTATCAGTAGTGACGCCCGTCGTCGTTACAAGTTGATCTAAAAAATTACGTATCTAATACGACTTTTTCCGTATTAAATACGATCCTCTTCGTATTTAATACGACTTTTCACCGACAGCGCAATGGTCCGCGACTTTCCCCTCTAAGACCTTTTCTTCGGTCGTTGTAACCCGAACACGCGCATGCGGGAACGCAGCCGCTCTGGGTTCATCCCCAGCAAGCGCGCCGCGCCCCGCTCGCCATAGATCCTCCCCTCGGAGGCTTGGAGCGCCTCCACGATTTGCTGTTTCTCGCCTTTGAATTTGGCTTCAACCGGCGGCTCAAACGGCCTCTCTTTGGCCTCGTCTTCAGCAGCCAGCGGTACATCCTCCACCTGAATGACCTCCCCTTGGCACAGCACCACCGCTCGCCGGATCAGATGCTCCAACTCGCGCACATTCCCCGGCCACGCGTACTCCTGTAAATGCTTCACTACTCCGTCGCCCAAAGCTGGCACGGGGCGCTGCATACTTTGGGCATACCGGCGCGCAAAATGCGCCGCCAAGAGCGGGATGTCCTCTCGACGCTCCCGCAACGGCGGCAGCTTCACCGGCCACGCGCTCAAGCGGTAAAACAGATCTTCCCGGAACGTCCCCGCCTCAATGGCCTCTTTCAGATCCTTGTTGGTCGCCGCAATCACCCGCACATCCACCGAGATGGACTGCTCGCCGCCAACGCGCGTCAGGTAGCGATTCTCCAGAATGCGGAGCAGTGCCTGTTGGGCTTCCAACGGCAGATCACCGATTTCATCGAGAAACAAAGTGCCGTAGTTCGCTCGCTCAAAACAGCCGATATGCCGCTTCACAGCACCGGTAAAGGCCCCTCGCTCGTGGCCAAACAACTCGCTTTCGATCAGCCCGGCGGGCAAGGAGCCGCAATTGAGCGCGACAAAGGGCTGCCCTTGACGCCGACTCAGATTGTGGATCCTCTCAGCGAGTACTCCCTTGCCCACGCCAGTCTCACCCATCACCAGCATCGTCATATCGGTCTCGGCCATCTGTGCGACTTCCTCTAAGAGCCGGGTCATGGCTTGGCTCTGATAGAGCAAGTCCTGATCCGCATCCCGCAGCATGTGTTCTAAGCGCTGAAGGCGCACGCTCTTCTCGTCGGGGAACACCTGTACATCGAGGCTGGCGACTTCCGACATGAGGCCATCCCGATCTAAAGCCCGCACCTCAAAGCGGAACTGGCCGGCCGGTACGCCATTGTACGACACTCTATTGGAAGGTGTGAACGCACTCCACTCTTCCGCCGGGCCGTGGCCAACGAGCCGATGGCTGTAGCGCATCTGCTCGGCCCCGCTCCGAAAACTGAGCCCCTGGAAGCGGAACTGAATCTCGGGGGTGCTATCTGGACAGGACACGGCTTGGGGCATATCTAAGAGACGCCCTGCCATGACCTGGCGGATCACGATACCCGGGGGCGTATTGCCAGGCTGGTACGCAATCAGCCCCGCCCGCGTCCCGAACCACAACCGGCCCCGGCTATCGCGCAAAATGGCCTCGACGATATTTTCCAAGGTGGACTTACCTAAACGGATGCTCTGAAATACCCGACCATCGTACTTCAGCACGCCCCCGCCGCTCGTCCCAATCCACAGACACTCCTGCTGAGGGTCAGCTACTAGAGCCAGAATGCCATTGACGGACAGATCACCTTGATCTGCCGTGAATCGACGCACCTTCTGGGCGCGGTAGTCAAAGGCGAAAAGGCCGTTGGCCGTCCCGATCCAAAGCGCGCCCTCGTAGTCGCACAACGCACTCACATAGCCGACGGTTTCTATCCCGGCTATGTCAGACGCGTGGAAATGGCCGCCTTTGTTGCAATAGTGCAGCGCCGGCGTTGTCCCATAGCAGCCGACCCACAAGGTACCTTCGCCATCCTGCAACATGACTCGGCAATTAACAGGCCCTTGCTTCTCCGCTATAAAACGGTCGTCTTCTATCCTTCCCAAGCGTCCCTCGGAAGTACCGACCTTTATATCTCTTTTTTGGTCTAGATACAGCTTGATTTCTTCGTGGCGGTTGTCTTTTGTCACCTCAATCACTTGGGCCCCTTTCCCCACCCCTTTGATTACCTTCCCCCCGGAGCTCCCGCGCCAAACTTGCCCCTCTCGGTCTATCGCCAACTCCGAGACCTTGTTCCCGGTCTCCACCGGGCGAATCCTGCCATCTTCAAGACAGGCTAGCCCCCCCATCGTGCCGATCCAGACCCGGCCTTGGTGGTCTTCGCTGAGCCGTTGAACCTCGCGGTCAGGTAGGCCGTCCGCTTCGGTGTATAATTGGACACTGACCGGATCGCAAAAAACCAGCCCGCCGCTCCAAAGCCCCACCCAGATATTTCCTTCGCGGTCCGCATAGGTCAGCCGCGCATCCGAAAAGTGAACATCCGGCAAGCCGGCGGAAAAAAGATGCCACTCCTCTCCGTCGTACACTAGTACGCCCCGGCGAGTCATCCACAGCCAGCCTCTGTCGTCCAAGCGCACATGGCGCGTGCCGTGATTTACGGCCTCCGTCCCTTCGATAGCCGCGTCTGCCTTGATGAGGTCGAGCTGTTGGCTGTCTGGATCGTAGCGGCCGATAACGGCTTCGGTACCAACGTAGCGAAAGGCGATCCACAGCAGGCCGGAGGCGTCTTGGGCAAATTTCCAAGGCCACTGCATCGCGCCGTTCCCCGCACTCAAGCGCCGACCATCTAGGCTGATAACCCCCCGCATCATCGTCGCCAGCCACGTCGTACCCGCCGCGTCGGTCGCCATGTCGAACACCCGCCCTATGGGCTGACCCGCAACTTCTGTCACGCGCTCTACGCACCGCCCTTCGGCGAACCAGCCTATTCCTGCGCCGGTCAGAAGCCGTATCGAGCCATCGGTCTGAGGTTGCAGGCTCACTATGTCGTTGGAGGGCAGCCCGTGCTCGGTGGTGTGCACCTGAAAACCACGCCCGTCGTATGCAGCTAGCCCGCCTCCCAGCGTACCAAAGAGCAATAGCCCGTCTGCGTCCTCGGCAATGGTCATTACCGTGAGACTGGGTAGCCCGTCCGACAGGCCAAAGGTATCGAAGTGCGCTCCGTCGAACCGGCTTACGCCGCCGTCGGCTGTGGCGATCCAGAGCAGGCCGCGCCGATCTTGGTAGATGTCTTCCACCTGCATCCCAGCCAACCCGTCGAAAACCGTGTACTGGTGCCCTAGGATGCGATCAAAGGGGCTCCTCTGTCTTGGGGGTTCGCTCGCGTCGTTCACCTACGCCTTCTCTTTTCTAAATTCTTGCATCGTTTACCTCCAGTGTGGCATCCACCTGCTCATAGCAGGGACAGGTGCGCACCGGTAGGCGGGGATACTTATCCAAGCGCGGATCAGTGGCAGCGCGGCGACACAGGTAGAACACCGAACCGCGCCCGGACTCGACGGGACGCACGTGGCGGCAGCGAGCGCACAGGCCAATTTCAGGCGGCAACTCTACCAAGCGAGCGCCCCCTGCAATGCAACCTCTTGCTCGCCAGTCACGATTTCTCCGAGCCGATAAGCCCGACAGTCTTGGGCCGCTAAGTGGGTCAGCACCTGTTCCACGGCCTCGGGCGCAACCACCAGCACCATGCCCACACCCATGTTAAACGTGCGCAGCATGTCCTCCACCTCTAAGTCACCTGCTGCACGCAAGGTGCGGAAGATCGGCGGAATTTGTAGAGCCGCTAAATCGAGCTGGGCGGCGAGGCCCGGCGGCAAGATGCGGCTGAGATTGTCGCGGAGGCCGCCGCCAGTAATATGGGCCATGCCGTGGAGGCCGGAGTCGGTGAAAAGGCCGCGCAAGACCTGCAAGTAGCAGGTATGGGGCTTGAGCACCGCGTCGAGGAAGGATTCGCCAGCCACATCCGTAATGAGCAGATCGGGTTGCTGGTCTAAGAGGGCGCGGACCAGTGTGTAGCCGTTGGTGTGCAAGCCGTTGGACGCGAGCGCCACAACCTGATCACCGGCCTCAATCGACTGGCCGTCGATGATGTTGTCCTTATCGACGACGCCAATGACGCTAGCGGTCAGCACATAGAGGCCGTCGGGAACCACGCCGGGCTGCACTGAGGTCTCGCCGCCGGTCAGGGTGCAGCCCTGTTGGCGGCAAGCGTCGGCCAAGGCATCCACGAGATCGTTGACGATGGCTCCGTCCATCGCGCCGCATACAATGACGTCCTGGATCGAAATCGGCTCGGCACCCATGACGATGATGTCGTCGATGAGGTGATTTACCATGTCGTAGCACACCCCGCGATGGCGGCCGTGGGCAAAAGCCAACTTCTGCTTGGATCCAGGCTCCTCGCTCTTGTGGACTAGCACCGGGTGTGCGTAGCCGGGGAAGCGGGCGTCGAGCAGGGTGGCAAACGCGCCAATCCGGTTGAGCACGCGCGGATCCGCAGTTTCCATGTTCACGGCCATGGCGCGCTTGGCTGCATCGGTCTGATCTATATCGACGCCGGTGCTGGCATAGGAGAGGCGTTGGCTCATGAAGTTCCTTTCTGTTCCATCAACTCGTAGATCAACTCAACGCCCAAGCCCGGGCCGGACGGAGCATGCAGGCAACCCTGCTGGTAGGTCAAGCGCGGCGCGACGACATCGCTCGCCAGCAGGCCCGGTCCGACTAAATCCGAGGGTGCGCAGACGGCTTTAGTAGCCACGCCAAAATGCACGGCCGCGGCCGTGCCAATGCCGAGCTCGACCGTGCTGCCGAGCAAGACAGGTACGCCAGCGGCCGCGGCGAGCTGGCTCAGCCGCTGGGCGCGGTGCAGGCTGCCGGCCTGGACGGGTGCGACGTTGAAGGCATCCACGGCCCGGTGGTGCAAGAGAGCGAGGGCAAACGAATCGTCAAAGTCGGCGACGTGTTCGATGAGGGCCGCGGGCACGGCCGCGCGCACCCGCGCCAAGGCCAAGGCTGCGGCGTCTGGGTCGGCATTGACCTGTTCGGGATGGTCCTTGGCCACTTTGCGCGCGACGCATTGGATCGGCGTCTCAACTGCATCCACGCCCAGCGCGGCCAACTCGCGGATCCGCTCGATGGCCTCTTCTTCTTCCCACGCGCCCGAAGCATCGGCCTTGAGGTACGCATCCGGGCCGACGATCCGGCGGCAGACGCGGACGCGCTCGCAGTCGAGGTCAAAGTCAGCTCCTACCTTGAGCTTGAAGGCCGTAAAGCCCGCATCGACCTTTTCCTGAATTTCCTCTGCTAGCTCTTCCGCACTGCGGATGTACGCGACCCAAGAGATGGGCAGCGCGTCCCGGTACTGGCCGCCTAAAAGCGCGTGGGCCGGGGCATCGTAATACTTACCCGCGAGGTCAATCAGGGCCATTTCCACGGCGGCACTGACGAGCCGACGGAATTCCGGGTGGTAGCTAGCGGGCAGCGCCTCGGCGACGCGCTCCCAAGCAAGGAGGCGTTTGCGCGGGTCGGCCCCGGCCAGCAGGGGCGTCAGGGTCTCGCACAAGGTCTCTGGCGACGGCGCTTGCCACGCATCCTCTAGATCCGAGATTTCGCCGAGGCCGCGCAGGCCGGTATTGGTCTCAAGTTCCAGCACGTAGTAGCGCGAGGCATTCTTGCTGTGGCCGCCCGTGGGGGCTACGCGGGTGTGGTACACGCGGGGGACGGCGACCGAGTAAATGCGGATGTGGCAAATGTGCATAAGGCTATCCAGGGAAGGGTGACTGGCCGGATTGTACGGCTGGCCCTCGGTGCAGTCAACCGTATATTATTCGGCATTAATCCGCAGATGGACGCAGAATAGTAGAATGCCCTCGAATCGTTCAAGTCACTCAGAGTTGCTATAACAGGAATGCCCGATGACGGCCACGGAAGAGATACTCGTGTTGAGTGCAACGGCCTTTGAACAACTCGCCCTAAGAGAGGCCGTGACCGAACGCGTACAGCGTAACGTCGCCGAGCGCGAATGGGTGAGCGGGAAAATCGGCGCTCAGCCGGTGACCTTGGTGGAAACCGGGATCGGCGCGGTGAACACAGCGCACGCGCTCACCTGCTACTTGCAGGGGCAACGGCCGCGGCGGGTCGTACAGATCGGCGTGGGCGGGGCGTATCCAGAGAGCGGAGCAAACATCGGGGACTTGGCCTTGGCCAGCGAGGAATACTACGGAGATCTGGGGGTGCGGACGCCGGACGGCTGGCAGGGCGGAGAACTGATTGGCATTCCAGTGCTGGAGAAAGGGCGCTCTTACTACAATTGCTTTCCCATTGACGCGCAGTGGGTGCAGCGGGCGGCGGCGGCTTTGTCCGAAGCCCACATCGGCCCCTTCGTCACCGTGCAGGAATGCTCGGGCACCGACGAATTGGGGCTGGAAAGAGGGCGGCGCTTTGGGGCCTTGTGCGAAAACATGGAGGGCGCGGCCGCCGCGCACGTATGCGCCCTGTACGAAGTGCCTTTTGCCGAACTGCGCGCCATGAGCAACATCGTCGAGCAGCGCGCGCGGGAGCAATGGGATTTGCCGGGAGCCGCCGCTAGGGCGCAGACAGCGGTTCAGCAACTCTTGAAGGAGGGACTATGCGCGTGACCTTGGGCTATTCGCCCTGTCCCAATGATACGTTTGTCTTTTGCGGCTTGGTCCACGGGCATATCGCCGGTGCGCCCGAATGCGAGGAGGTGCTGGCCGACATCGAGACGCTCAATGAGATGGCGCTGAAAGGGCAACTCGACGCGACCAAAATATCCTTCCATGCGCTGGCTCACTTGCGGGAGGAATACTGCCTCCTGCACTCGGGTGGTGCCTTGGGGAGGGGATGTGGGCCGCTATTGGTAGCGCGGGAGGAGCTGGCACTAAAAGACCTCAAACACAAGCGGATCGCCATTCCCGGACGGCTAACTACTGCGGCCCTGCTGCTGAGACTCTTTGATCCTAGCATTGATCAGCTAGCAGTCATGCCTTTCGACCAGATCGTGGATGCGACCGCGCAGGGCGTAGTCGATGCGGGCGTCATCATCCACGAGAGCCGCTTCACCTATGCCCAACACGGGCTAGCAGCGATCATCGACCTAGGCCAGTGGTGGGAGGCAAGCACCGGGCACCCGATCCCCCTCGGCGGCATCCTCGCACGGCGCAGCCTCGGAGCCGAGCTCATCAGCCAACTCGACCGCGCACTCGTGCAGAGCGTGGAGTACGCCTATGCCCACCCAGACGCGGTACGGGGCTACATCCGCCAGCACGCCCAAGAAATGGACGACGACGTCATGCAGGCGCACATCGACCTGTACGTCAACCAGCACACGCTCGACTATGGAACCGATGGCGAGGCCGCCATATTCGACCTAATCGAGCGGGCCGAGCGAGTCGGCATCGCGCCCAAGTCCGATGCGCCGCTCTTTATCTCTTAAACGATCACCAAGGAGCAATACGTTGAAACTAGTGCAATTTATCGAGCCAAGCGACGGCATGCGCTTGGGCCTCGTCATCGGCGACGAGGTCTTAGATCTGACGGATACAGAACAGGGGCTGCGCACCGTACATCAACTCTACTACGACGGCGGCGGCGACGAGATCGGGTTAGTAGCCGCCGCTCAGAACCTGCAAAAACAGGCGGCACAGCGCTTGCCGCTAGACGCGCTGTTGGCCAACCGCAGCACCCACGACCCGTACCTCACCAAGCCAGTCAGCGGTCCGCCCGGCCATCCCCACGCCCTGCGCGTGTGGCTAGCCGGCGTGACCCACGAGGTCAGCGCCAAGTTGCGAGAGATCGAAGCGCAGCAGGCCACTGGCGAGGCCATCAACGTGTACGACCAGAAATACCGCGAAGTGTCCGGCGGCGGGCGGCCCGAGCTGTTCGCCAAGGGCGAGCCGGACGCCGTCGTTGGGCACGGCCAGCCCATCACCCGGCCCGGCGACACCCAGCGCTTGGTTCCCGAGACTGAGCTGGTGTCAGTCTATGGCCTGACGCGCCAAGGCCGCTTAGAGCGGCTGGGCTACACCGGCGGCAACGACGCCACCGACAACGGCATTGAAGCCGCCAATCCCCTCAACCTGCCCCAAGCCAAAAACTGGGCTGGCGGATGCGCTTCTCTAGGGCCGGTGTTGGTTACAGCCGACGAGTACGACGACTCCGAAGTCGAGGTCTCCTGCCGTATCTTGCGCGATGGGCAAACCATAGCCTACAAAAAGGGCCCAACCGGCCAGAACAACCTAAACATGCCCGGGCGGCTCCTGCACTTAGAGCGCCACCTTTTCAGTCGGCTGCCCCTAGAGCCGCGCACCCTGATGGCGTTTTATTGGGGGACGCCTATCGTCTTTGCCGAGGCGGACTTGGCGACGGGGCTTTTGGATGGGGACGTGATGCAATTGGAGTTTTCTGGTGGGATCGGGGTTTTGGAAAATCCCGTGGTGCCGCTCGAAGAGCCAACGCAGCTACAGGGGTTAGGAGGATAGCGGCGGCAAGTACTGGTCGAGCGCCCCTCGTCTCGGATCAAAGGTCGTAGTGTGGTTCCACGAGGCGTCGTGCTTGTACATCACGTCCCGGATTAGGCGGCGGCGGTAGAGGCTGTCGAGGTTGTCGGTGGCCATTTTATCGGGATCAAAGCGGTCGAGGACCAGCCCGCGTAGGCGCGTTTCAGTTGCGGCGTGCTCCGCTGCGCCAGCGAGGTTGTTCCACTCGCCGGGATCGCTCTCCAAGTCAAAAAGCTGCGGCTCGTGGCCGTGGATGTAATTGTATTTGAACCGGCCCTCGCGGACCATGATGCAAGGCGCGCCCACCGCCTCGTGGGCTTGGGCGAAGATGTGGCGTTCCGCTTGCTGGCCCTCGATGATCGGCAGCAGGCTGGTGCCATCGTGGGGCAAGCTCGCCTCGGCACCGGCCAACTCGCAAAACGTCGGCAGCAGATCAAGCAGCGAGGTCGGCGTCCCAACAGTAGTGCCGGCCTGCCACTGGTCGGGGAAGCGGACGAGGAGGGGCACGCGGCAAGACCACTCGTAAAAGCACCGCTTCTGCACCATCTCCTTTTCGCACAGCATGTCGCCGTGGTCAGAGGTAAAAACCACAACCGTATTGTCGAGCAGGCCCGTTTCCTCCAGCGTTGCAAGCAGACCGCCGACCTTGTCGTCGAGGTACGTCACCAAGCCGTAATACGCGCGGCGTAGGCGGCGCAGGCTCTCGGGGTCGCGCAAGTCGAAGCGGCGGGTGCCGTGGTAGGCGTTGAGCCAGCGATCCATCGCCGAGTAGGTTTCATCGAGATTGGCCGGAAATTCGGGGATGGCAATCTCGGCGTCGGCGTAGCGGTCCCAGTACGCTTGCGGCGGGTGGAACGGCTCGTGTGGGTGGTGGAAGGAGGCGCAGAGCAAGAAGGGGGTATCGCCGCGTTGGGCGCGGAGATACTCGACGGCGCGGAATTGCGTCTCTTCATCGTAGCTGAGGGCATTGTGCCAAAAATTGACGCGCACGGCCTGGCCGGTGTAGCCGCCAGCGTTGTACGTGGGACGGTTGCCCATGACCTCTTCGTAGTCTTCCCCCTTCGTCTCCTTAATGCGAATCCACTCTTCCTTGACCCACGAAAAGTCGGGCGGGTAGATGTCGGTGGTCAACCGGCGGTGGAAGCCGTGTACCTGGTCGGGGCCGACGAAGTGCATCTTGCCCGAAAGCACGGTGTCGTATCCAGCGTCGCTGAGATAGTGAGCGTACGACGGCACATCTGCGGCCAAAAGCGCGCCGTTGTCCCAAGCGCCGATCTCCGAGGCGTGGCGTCCGCTGGTGATGCAGGCGCGGCCCGGAGCACACAAGGGAAAAGGAGTATAGGCCGAACCAAAGCGAACGCCTTCGGTAGCAAGGCGACCCAAGTGCGGCGTCTGGACGACTGGATGGCCGTAGGCACCAGTCAGAGCGGCGATGAGCTGATCGGACATTATGAAGAGGATGTTGGGACGGTCGGACATGGTTTGAGCTTTCGGGTGAAAGAGTTTTTATAGGGATTCTTTTACATAGGAGACCGAGCGTTCAAACTGCTCCAGTTCATAAGCGACTCTAACGTCCGCACTCTCGTCTCGCTCGTGCGGCGTCTGCCAATCGTCTGGAGCGCCAGCCGCCTGATGCAGAGTGCGGATGGCATGTATCGCTTCGTGAAGAGGTCGCTCGGGAAAGGTCGCCCACCAGTCCTCTTCCAAAAGACGAATGTGGCGGGCGGCGCTCGCGCCGAGTTCAATGCAGCCCTGAATATGCGGCACTTCGCGGTCGAATAGCGCAATAATCTCCGGCCAATTGACGACCCCATCGCCGATGGCACAGCGCTTGAGGCGGTAGCCCGAGGGCGTGGGATGTACCGTGTAGTCCTTGATGTGGACGTGTTTGATGATCGGCAAGATGCGCTCGGCAAAGGCCAAGGGATGCTCGCCGACGGCAAAGGCATTGCCTACGTCCATAGTGACGCCGAGTTGCGGGCTACCGACTTTTTCGCACAGCGATAGCAATTCCCACGAACTCAAATCCTGGTGGTTTTCAATGCCCACTGGGATGCCGTATTCCTCGGCGAGCGGCATGACTTCCTTGAAGGGCTGCACCAAGGCTGCAATGTAGTCCCGCATCCCCTCGGCACCATACTCGGTGCGGTTGCCTTCGAGGAGGCGACTAACGGTCGTGCGCACGGCGCGGGCACCAGTTTGGTGCGCCGTCTCAATGGCTTGGCGCAGCGGCGCAATGTCTTCGGCGTAGTTGTCGCCGCCCGTGTCCAAGAACAGATCGAGACCGGCACGCGTCTCCGCAAAAACTGCCCGCTCCTCCGACGAGCAGTCGCCCAGCCATTGGGACGCGAATTCGACGCTGTGGAGGCCGTTGTCGCGAGCCAAGCGCGTCAGGCCCTCGGGAGTGTGGGGGTCAATGGCGCGGCCAGCTTCTTTGTGAGCGCCGGTAAAGCTCCAGGCGCAGAGTCCGATATTCATGTTATAGTCGTCCTAAACGAAGTTCATAGCAGCGGGGATTGAGGTAACGGAAATCCAGCAGATATTAAGCGGATTGAACGTATTCCCAAGGATTCACTATTTCAACACCTAGGGGAGTAAAATCATCGACGTTGCGGGTGACCATCGCCATCCCGTGAACTAATGCCGTAGCCGCAATAAGCGCATCGCGGTCAGGACGCGGGTCGGGAACGTGCAGTTTGGCGCACCGTTGGACTACCGCAGTATCGACTGGCAAAATGCGGTCCGAGAATGCCGACATGACATACTCATTGAGCCAAGAACGGAGTACCGTTCCCTGTTTTGGGTCTCGACGCTCGATCAGCAGGGTACCCACTTCGAGTTCCAAAATCGTGATAACCGACAAAAAGAGGCACACTGCGGAAACGCTGTTTGCCCACGCCAAGACCTTTTGATCGACTTTGCGGGACCTCGCTTTTCTCAGTTCCGCAACGACGTTTGTGTCGAGTAGGTACATCAGGACAAATCCGCCGTTCTATACATTGCACAATGCAAACGCGGCGGCTCAAAATCTATGTCAGCGGCTTCTGGCATGGCCAGCAATTCGACGATGCTTTCTTCCTTGCCAGTGATCTTGAGATAGTCTTCAATGGTTAATAAGACGTGTGCCGCACGACCGCGATCGGTAATGAGAACCGGCCCGGTTGCGGCGTCTCGTTTAGCTTTGCTCACATCTCGATTGAACTCCCTGCTCGTAACGCTTGTAATTCTCATTGCCAAACCTCCGTTTCTCTATTTGTAGGAACATTACTACAAATATAATCTAGCGTCAATCTGGCCGCTCGTTTCGCTTTCTCGAAATGGCGGACTGCGCTTTCGAACTTGTCGCGGCAGCCGGTGTTCTCTGAGAGGAACCTTCCCTCGTGTACTAATTTGTTCCTTATCCTCACCGCTCGGTCGCGGTCATCATCTACTCGATGCCTACTCCTGATGACAGCCCGCTAGGGGGAGCGGACTCCGCCGAAATCGCTCCTTGACATGCAACTCTATTGTTGCGTATTGTATTGTGTACATGCACAAGGACCTAGTCTTCAAGGCACTCGCGGATCCAACACGGAGGTTGATGCTGGACGAGCTCTCCGAGCGCAAGGAGCAGACGCTTTACGAGCTCACGGCGCGTTTGATCGTGCGACATGAAGTCGCCATCTCCCGACAGGCCTTAGCCAAGCACATTGATGTCTTAGAGAAGGCAGGGCTCGTAAGCTCAGAGAAGCGCGGCAAGTATCGGATGCTTGTCTTCAACGATGAACCGATCAAGGGTGTCATGAATCGATGGCTTAAGTGACACTATGAAAAGAAAAAGAGGCCAGATATGCACATTACACTCACCAGCGTTTTCGTAAGTGACCAGGACGAAGCTCTGAGGTTCTACACGGAGACCCTCGGCTTTGTGAAGAAGCATGACGTGCCTGTGGGGGAATTCAAGTGGCTTACCGTCGTCTCGCCCGATGACCCGGATGGGACCGAGCTTCTGCTTGAACCAAATGAAAACCCGGTAGCACAAGTATTTCAGAAAGGGATATTTGACCAAGGCATCCCAGCGACCTCCTTTGGTGTTACGGACATCTATGCAGAGTATGAGAAACTGAAGTCACTGGGCGTAGCTTTTACGATGGAGCCAACAGAATTGGTCAACGTCACTATTGCGGTCTTTGACGACACCTGTGGCAACCTGATCCAGATAATGCAGACGTAACGACGACCGACCAGACTATCCCGAAGGCAGGTCAGGCGACGAGGACGCAAATTCGACGCTGTGGAGGCCGTTGTCGCGGGCTAGGCGCGTCAGGCCCTCGGGGGTGTGAGGATCAATGGCGCGGCCAGCTTCTTTGTGAGCGCCGGTAAAGCTCCAGGCGCAAAGTCCGATATTCACAGCATTCCTCTTTTGATTGGATGCAGCTTACAGTTTCGCCTTCAAGTGGGACACCACTTCGTCGTTTTTCACGTCAGTGCTCGATCCATCGCGCATATCCTTCACCTGCCAGACGCCCTTCTCTAATTCGTCCGGTCCGCCAATCAGGGCGATGGGGAAGCCCTTGCGGTCGGCGTATTTGAGTTGCCGGCCCATGCCCTTGGCCTCTGGGTACAGTTCCGTGCGAAGGCCAGCTTGCCGCAAGCGACGCGCGAGGGCGATGTAGGATGGTAGGGCTTCGGCGGAGAACTGGACGATGAAGACGTCGGCGGGTGTAGCGGCGTCCTGCAAAAGCCCCAGCCCCTCCATCGCAGCCATCAATCGGTCTAAACCCAGAGAAGCACCGACGCCGGGCAGATGCTGCTTGGTGTAGAGCCCGGCCAAATCGTCGTAGCGCCCGCCGCTACAGATCGAGCCGATTTCCGGCGCATCGCCGAGCAAGGTTTCATAGACAGTGCCAGTGTAGTAATCGAGACCACGAGCAATCGACAGGTCAATCACCAAGCGATCTTCGGGAAAGCCAGCACCCTCAAAGGCGTCCACGAGCTGCCGCAGGTTGGCAATTCCCTCGGAAGCGCGATCATTGTCGCCGCAGGAACGTTCGATCTGATCGAGTATCTCGGCATTCGCGCCCGTAGTCTGTACCGTCGCTAGGATGTGCTCAGCCTGTTCACCGGAGATCGTATCCGTCTCGCTCATCTCAGCGGCGACCTTTTCCGCGCCGATTTTCTGCAGCTTGTCGAGAGCGCGAAGGATAGCTGCCGACGCCTCGGCCAAACCGAGCGATTCAAGCAGGCCGTTGAGGATCAGGCGATTGTTGACGTGAATGCCGAAGCGCTCAAAGCCCAAGGCCGCGAGCAAGTCGTGAATGACGAGCACCGTTTCAATATCCGCGGCATTGGCGTCAGTGCCGATGGTGTCAAAGTCGCACTGGTAGAACTCGCGGTAACGCCCGTGCTGAGTGTTCTCACCGCGCCAGACTGGGCCGATGTGGTAGCGCTTGAAGGGGGTGCCAAGCTGACCGATGTGCTGGGCAGCAAAGCGGGCAAAGGGCACAGTCAGGTCAAATCGCAGAGCCACGTCGCGGCCCCCGTGATCTGCGAAGCGATACATCTGCTTGTCGCTCTCGTCGCCGCCTTTGCCAGTGAGTATCTCGCTGTATTCAAGCGCGGGCGTGTCGATGGGAGCGAAGCCGTAGGAGCGGAAAACCGCGCGGGCCTTGTCGATCAGTTGCTCGCGCGGCATGGCCAAGGCAGGAGGGAAGTCGCGGAAGCCCTTGAGGGTCCGCGGCGGGATCAGATCTCTTTTGTTAGACATAGGTTTACCAATTAGTGAACGAGCCGTCTTCGCGGCGCAGGATCGGGCCGCCGAGCCATTTGAACTCGTAGTGTTGGGCCGCTTCATCGTTGAATTCTATTCCCAAACCGGGAAGCTCCGGCGGTAAGATGCACCCCGACTCATAGGGCAATTGCACCGGAAAGACATCTTCCATCACAGTGTGGCCGATGAGGCCGCCCTCTTGCACGGCGAAATTGTCACAGGCAATGTCGAGGTGGACACAGGCTGCGGCCGAGACCGGGCCAAGGGGATTGTGCGGGACGATCTTGATGTAGTGCGTCTCGCACCAGTTGGCCACTTTGCGCGCCTCGGTCAGCCCGCCGACGATGCACAAATCAATCCGCGCATAGTCCAGCAACTCCTCTTCGATCATCTGCCGGAACTCCCACTTGGTCGCATAGTGCTCGCCAACGGCCAGCGGACAACTAACATGATGGCGCACTTGGCGATAGCTCTGAGGATTCTCGCAGCGCAGCGGATCTTCGATGAAAAAGGGATCGTACTCCTCAAGCTGGCGGCCAAGGCGGATGGTGTCGGGCGGGTCGAGGCGGGTGTGGACGTCAATGCAGATTTCGATTTCCGGCCCAACGGCCTCGCGCGCGGCAGCAAAGTGGGCGATTGAATCGCGGACAGCCGTGCGCGGTTCGAGAATCCCGTCGCGATCAAAAACCGACATCCGCAGGTACTTCCACCCCTCGGCGACCCGTTCCTGAGCCGCGCGAGCCGTGTCCGCAGGCGTCTTGCCGCCAATACCAGTGTAACAGAAGACGCGCTCGCGCATCTTGCCGCCCAAGAGCATGTACACGGGCTGCCCCAGCGCCTTGCCCTTGATGTCCCACAGCGCGATGTCAATGGCTGACATGGCAGCCGCGTTGATCCGACCGCCGGGAAAGAAATCCACGCGGAACAGCAATTGCCAGATGTATTCGGTATTGAGCGGATCTAAGCCGATGATGTGGCGCTTCATGTGCTCGATAGCGCCAATGCCGGCCTGCTCCTTCCAAGTAATGCCAAACTCGCCGACGCCGTACAAGCCGTCGTCGGTCTCGACCTTGACGAAGAGGTAATTGCGCGATCCGTGGCAGATGGGAAAGGTTTTGACATCGGTAATTTTCATAGAGAGTCTCCTTTAGTAGCTCCATAATATCAGGCCACGACTAGCCCAAAGCAAAGACGGTCTCGCCGACGACAATGGCAACCAGCCCCAAGAACATGCCAACCTTGAGCAAGCGGCCGAGGCGGTCGTCGGTCAGCACAGCGCGTTGGCGATACAATTGCCAGAGGACGTAGCCGACCAAGCCATGGACCGGCAGTAACGCGAGCGCGTAAAACGCACCGTAGAGGCCCGCGAAAAACGGCATCCAAGTAAACCCTACCAACAGCAAACACACAAAAGCTGCCAGCACCGCAGCTCGGGTCCGTCCCCAACCCAGAGGCAAGGTGCGCTCGCCGCGGATCTGATCCCCGGCCACGTCCTCAATGTCTTTGACGATTTCCCGCCCCAAGTGAAAGAGAAAAGCAAAAAGCGCCGGAATCCACGAGCGCCCGATATCGCCGACGGCCAAGGCACCATAGGGAAAGGCAATAGCCCCGACAACGGCGACGAGCACATTGCCCCACAATAGGCTATGTTTTAAGGAGATGCTATAGATGGCGAGCAAGATGACAACGACTAGGACAATCACCCCGTGCCAGAGGCTAAGCCAGAACGCGAGCGCACAACCGGCTAGGGCGAGGAGCAGACTTTCTATTCGAGCCGCATTCGGGCTAAGGCGGCCAGAAGGCAGAGGGCGCAGTGGGCGGTTGATGCGGTCAACGTCGATGTCCATCAAATCGTTGAAGGCATTGCCGGCACCGTTAATTAACGCGGCAGAAAGAGCGGCGAGCAAAATGGCAGACCAAGCGGGAGCCTGATCTGCGGTCAAAGCGCCAATGCCGACCGAGAGGGCGGTGATTAAGCCGTTGAGCGGCCGGGGCAGGAGGAAAAACGCGCTGAGTTGCGACAAGGGATTCCAAGGGATTCCGTTTGTGTACCGATTAAAGGTTCATATAAAAGCAAAGCAAGAAGGTCGCCGCCAAGATACTTTCGTCAGCCAACGCACGCAGACAAATTTGCTCTTGACAGGTACTAACGCGCAAAGTAGGTTCCCTAACACTTTGTTTCTCAACAAGTAAGCTAGCTATGAACACAATCAAAGGGGCGTTGTACGCCTCTCTTTTTTTTATTAGCGCGGCCTTGGCCAATCCACCCTTGGTCGGCGTGTCTTGGCAGGCACCGAGCGAACTAACCGCGATCGCCGCGCTAAGCGAGCAGGTGCGCTACGTAGCGCGGGGTATAGCTTTTGTCGAAGCCAGCGAAAGCGCGGTCGAGGAGTTTTCCAAGCGCGGGTTTGCCATCCTCTGCCTCGACAGGCCACAAGCGGGCGACCGCTATTTTGTCGCCGATCACCTCCATTTTCCCCTGCCCCAAGGCATTGAACTGATCTTTGATGGCGGCGGCGAATGGGCGCTCTTGCGGGTGGGGCCGACCGCGCGCTTGCACGAAGCACATCACTTCCTCTGGCCGCTACCCAACAACTACAGCCTAAAAGGGTGGTTAGGTGCGCCGAGGCGCGCACCCAAAGCCCTGCAAACGGCCTCGCCGGCCGTGGCCGCCCTCATTGAGGAAGTCGCAGCCGAGCGCTTGCAAACCCACGTCGAAATCCTCGCGCTGAAAGACCCGGCGCTGGGCAGCATCCCCGGCAACAGCCGCAGCCGCTTTGCCGTGCATCCAGAGATGCTCGAATCGACCGAGTACATCCGCTCGCAATTGGCCGCAGCCCTCGGTGACAGAGCAGTCAAACTGCATGCCTTCCCCATTGACTCGCAACGCGTCATCTCCCACACCTCGCGTCGGGGCAACCAAGGAAAAGCACCAAGCGACACCACTGCGTACAACGTCATTGGCACGCTGGCGGGCACCGACCCAGAGGCCGGTTACTACATCGTCTGTGCCCACTACGACGCCACAGGTGCGCGCTCGGCTGGGGGTTGGGACTGGCAAAGCGACCCCGCGCCTGGAGCCGACGACAATGCCAGCGGTGTGGCCTTGGTCCTAGAGAGCGCAAAGCTGCTGGCCGGGCAGCGCTTCCCCTGGTCCATCCTATTTATCGCTTGGTCGGGCGAAGAGTTGGGACTGTTGGGCAGTCAGGCTTATGCCACTTCAGCCGCTGACCGCGAAGACCCGATCCTCGGCGTCCTCAACTTCGACATGATCGGTTTCAACGACTTGCAACAGCGGCTAGAGCTGGTGACAAATCCAGGCTCGCGCTGGCTGGGCGATCAGATGGCGTCCGTGGCCGAGCGCTACGAGATCGAACTCAACGTCGATTTGCTTGAAGATGGAGGAGCGCGCCTCAGCGACCACGCGCCGTTCTGGGCGCGGGGCTACGACGCCATCCTCGGCATTGAAAACTACCTGCCCACGGACTCGACGACGTACGGAGTCCGCGAGGGCCGCTACCGCATCAACTCGCAATACCACTCGGTCGTCGACCTGCCCGACAGCCTCAACTGGGAACTGATCCGCCGCACTACCCAGCTAACCGTGGCGACATTGGCCGAGTACGGATTGGGAGAAGGCACGCCTAATTTGGCGGTCTTCACCGGCGATCTGAGCAACGACCGCACGGACGATCTCCGCGTCCGCGTCAGCAACATCGGGCTGGGCGCGGTCGCCAGCAGCTTCTCGGTACAGGTCTCGCAATGTGCGCTAGACTCCAGCCGGTGCGAAGTCATCCACCGGGAACAGGCCCCGGAGGGATTGACGCCGGGCGCAAGCGCGGAATTGCACATCCCTTGGCAGCGATTCGGCGAGATGGTCTTTTTGATCGAAGTCGATACAGAAGAGCAAATCAACGAGGTCAGCGAGACCGACAACCGCGTCTTCCAGCGCCTGCGTATAGTGCCGCAGTCAAAGATCGCAGTCTTTCCCAACCCCTTCCGCATTGGCAGCGGTAGCGCACTCCGCTTCAGCGGCGTGCCCCTCAAATCCTCGGTACAGGTCTTTGGCCCGGCCGGCGATCTCGTGTGGGAAGCAATTGAGGACGACGACGCGCAGCGGCGCTTGGGAGCCGTGGCCCACGAGGTACTGTGGTACGGGGTCAACCAGACCAATACACTGGTCGGTAACGGCGTCTATATCTACACGATCCACTCCCCCGAAGGCACCCTGCTAATGAGGGACAAAATCGCAGTTGTGCGTTAAACACACACTTTTGGTGTTGCAGAAGAGGAACTTGTGATTCGCGCAATTTTGTGGGACAACGATGGCGTGCTCGTGGATACCGAGGGGCTGTACTTTCAGGCGGGGCGGGAGGTCATGGCAACACAGGGTGTTGAGCTGACGCAGGAGGATTTTGTCGAGCAGTCGTTGCAAAAGGGGCAAAGCGTATTTGATCTATTGCCCAATCAAGATGCTGAATTAATTGATCAATTGCGCTTGCAGCGCAATGCGCGTTACAGCGCGTTATTGCGGGAGTGCGTGCGGGTTTTAGATGGGGTAGTGGAGACGCTCAGGACATTACACGGGCGCGTGCTCATGGGAGTGGTGACGGGGTCGCGGAAAGATCACTTTGACATCATTCACGCCCAGACGAATCTACTCCAGTTTTTCGAGTTTGTGGTCGCGCGGGAAGACTACAAAGAAGCAAAGCCCCATCCCGATGCGTATTTGACGGCCATGCGGCTGCATGGGTTAGAACCTGAGACCTGTGTTGTCGTAGAGGATTCTGAGCGGGGATGCGCCGCCGCCGCAAAGGCCGGGTTGCGCGTGCTGGTCGTGCCGAATGAGTTGTCGCAACACGGCGACTTTTCGCCTGCGTACAAAGTGCTAGGCTCGGTGCAAGAGGTGGTGGACGAAGTGGAGAGGTTGTGCTGATTTTTTAGCCCAGCCATGGGATATTCCCAACTCAGCTCCCCAACGGACAATCCGCACACCGCTCCTCCGTCCCACAAAATTCCAACTCACACGTCAGCAGCGCATCCACGCAACGCCTCCAGTCGGCTGGATAGCGCAGCGTCCCTTCCAAGCGGAAGCCGCTGACCAAAGAGCGCAGCAGGGCAAAGCGCGTCTCGCGGTCGGCCACTTTGGCACGCACTCGCTGGCGCGCCTTGGCCAAATAGTCGAGGTACGCAGCAAATTCCCCATCAAAAATCCCTTCGAGGTCTTTCCGCAAACGGCTCGACAGTGCAGGGCTGGCGTTAGAGGTGGAGATGCTCAGTCGCAAGTGGCCTGGATGTACCAAGGCCACCATGCCAATGTTGGAATAGGCCGGATTGTCGTAGGAGTTGATCAGGGCCTTGCGCGCCGTGGCAAGTTCGTACACCCGCGCCGTCAACGCGCTATCGCGCACGGTGTTCAGCACCAAGAAGACGTCATCGAGGTCGGACTCCGCAAAGCAACGCGGGTGGTGAGTGAGGCGGCCAGCCGCAGCCCATTCGACGAGCGCGGGCGTCGCGCTTGGGCTTACCACCGTCAAGTGCGCCCCAGCGGCTAGCAAGCGACTGGCCTTGTCTTCGGCCTCGCGTCCCCCGCCGATGACCAAGCAGGGCTGCTCCATCACGTCGAGCCCCACCTGAAAATAGGGATTGAGCAACTCGCTCACGCGCCCGAATCGCCGCTTAGGGCCGCGTAGCCTTTGTCATCGCTGGTACCAGATTCGACCGGAAAGCCGAGAGCCTGCCAGCCGCGCTCAGTGCGCGACCCGCCAAAGCCAGCGGTGACATTGGCCACATCCGTAAAGCCAGCGGCGACGAGCGCCTCACAAGCGTGCATGGAGCGTGCGCCAGATTGGCAGCCGACGAGCAACTTGGCGTCCGCGGCAAAATGGGCTTGAACGACCTGGACGAAATCGAGGTTGGGAACCATGCCCGCGGCGTGGCGTTGCATGATGGGGATGTTGAACGCGCCAGCCGGATGGCCGCCCTCGTATTCGGGGATGGAGCGGACGTCGATATAGACCGCGCCCGCGTCGCCTTCAAGCAGTTCCTTCGCTTCGGTAGGACTGACGTTTTGATAGCTCACGATACCTCGTCTCCATTTGACAACGTTCACTTTGCAGAGTTGGATTATTACATAAGGTAACGCACTACTTTCGCCACCTACAAGCCCACAAACCCGGAGAAAGACGATTTTGAACGCATGGCACAAGGCAGGCGTACTATTGTTGGCAGCAACTTTGGGGGCTTGCAGCGTGCAAGTGGGCGGACAAGACGAGGGGGACGACGCAGACCCAGCGGCCCAAGCCGACAGCACGGCCGCCGATAGCCTCTCCAAGCCCATAGAAGCAATACCCGTCGAAGTTGCCCTCGCACACACGGGCGAGATTTCCGCGCATTTGATCTTCAACTCGACCATCGAAACCGAGGCGGCAGTCGAGATTTACCCCCAAATCAGCGGCCTCGTCAAACAGCTCAGCGTCGAGGAAGGCGATCGCGTTGAAGTGGGCGACACCCTCCTCAGCATTGAGGACAAGCAGTTGCGCATCGCCGTTGAAGAAGCTCAAGCCAACTACCAGTATCAGCAGACTGGCTTCAAGCGCACCGAGGCCATGTTTGAGCGCAACCTCATCAGCGACCAAGAGTTCGAGACCAACAAATACAACTTTGAACAATCCCGCCTCCGGCTAGAGCGCGCCCGCCTAGAGCTGGAATACGCAGAAGTAATCGCGCCGTTCTCCGGCGTGATTACCGAGCGCTACGTGCAGGTCGGCGCTCGGGTGGGGCCGAGTAGCAAGCTCTACGACCTCATCAAGCTCGACGACCTAATCGCCCGCGTCTTCGCGCCCGGCCAGTACCTCACCACCATTGGCAACGGCCAGCAGGCCCTTATCACCTCGGACTTTTTGCCCGACAAAAAATTCCACGGCTGGGTCAAGCGCATCAGCCCCGTAGTCGATCCCAGAAGCGGCACCTTCAAGGTCACGGTGGGCTTGCGCGACCGCTGGGAGTACTTGCGGCCCGGCCTCTTCGTCAAGGTGCGCATCGTCACCGACACGCACACCGACGCCGTGTTGATACCCAAGCAGGCGATCGTGTACGACGGCGGCGACCGGTTCGTGTTCGCCGTCGTGGACACCACGGCCGCGCGGATCAAGCTGCAGCCTGGGTTCGAGGACACTGATTTTATCGAATCACTCGCCGGCATCGACTCCGGCACCCCGATCATCGTCGTCGGGCAAAATGGCCTCAAGGACCGCACGCGAGTGCGCATAGTCAACTCCGACGACGACGCGGACCAAGGCTAGGCCCGTGCAGCAGCCCATCAGCACATCTCGCTTCGCTATTGCAACCCGGCGGCCAGTCGCCATTCTCATGGTGGTGCTGGCCGTCTGCGTTTTTGGCTGGGTCTCCTATCAGCGGCTCTCGCTGAACCTAATGCCCGACATTTCTTACCCGACTCTGACGGTGCGCACCGAATATCCAGGCACAGCACCGGAAGAAGTCGAAACCCTGCTCTCCCGCCCCTTAGAGCAGGAACTGGGCATTGTGCCTCACCTCGTCAACATCAGCTCCATCTCCAAGGCCGGGCAGTCGGACATCATCCTCGAATTCGAGTGGGACACCGACATGAACACAATGTCCCAAGAGATCCGCGAGAAGGCCGACCGCGTCTGGCTGCCCCAAGACGCCGAGAAACCCCTGCTGCTGCGCTACGATCCTTCGCTAGACCCGATCATGCGCATCGGCCTACACGGCCCGCAGGACCTCTACGCACTGCGCTACCTCGCCGAGCACGACATCAAGCGCGAGTTGGAGGCACTAGTCGGGGTAGCGGCGGTCAAAATCAAGGGCGGCTTGGAAGAGGAAATCCACGTCGCGCTCAACGAGCGCCAGATCGCGGTGATGGGCTTGGATATCAACCAGATAAACAACCGCCTAGCGCAAAACAACGTCAATTTGCCCGGCGGCAACTTGCGCGAGGGCCAAGTCGAGTACCTCATCCGCACGCTCAACGAGTTCGCCACCGTCGAGGAGATCGCCGAGTTGATCGTGGCGCGGCAGGGCGACGCCGATGTGTATCTGCGCGACATTGCCGAGGTCTCCCGCTCGCACAAGGACCGCGAGATCATCACCCGGGTCAACGGCCGCGAGAGCGTCGAAATCGAGATTTACAAAGAAGGCGACGCCAACATCGTCGCCGTCGCCGAAAGGGTTCGCAACGCGCTCTTCGGCTTGCCGCAGCAGCGCGAGTACGTAGAGCAGAAGACCCGCGAATCCCAAGAAATGGCGCAGCGCAGCGAGGAGCAAAAAAGGAAAGAGCAAGAGGAGGCGAAAAAAAAGCAAGAGGCTGCAAAAGCCGATTCGACAAAAAACGAGGAAGACCAACAAAAGGAACTGCAAAAGAAAAAGCAGGAGGAGGCCCGCAAGGCGATGGAGCATTTGCGGATGACCGACTTCATCGGCCACCGCCTGCCCATAGGAGCCAAGCTGGAGCTTTTATCCGACCAGTCGGGTTTTATCGAGAACTCGATCACCGAGGTCCAAATCAATGCGCTCATCGGCGGGACGATGGCCGTGCTCGTGCTCTTTGTATTCTTGCGCAACGTGGTCCACACGCTAATCGTCGGCCTGACGATCCCAGTGTCGATCATGGCGACCTTCGCGCCGATGTACATGTTCGACGTGTCGCTCAACATCATGTCGCTCGGCGGGTTGGCCCTAGGGATCGGGATGCTGGTCGACAACTCGATCGTGGTGCTGGAGAGCATCTTCCGCTGCCGGGAGGAGGGCGACGATCTGGTCCGTGCCACCGTCCGCGGCACCCGCGAGGTCGGTACCGCGGTGTTGGCCTCGACGCTGACGACGATCACGGTGTTTTTCCCCATCGTCTTCGTCGAGGGCGTAGCCGGGCAGATCTTCGGCGACATGGCGCTGACGGTCGTGTTCTCGCTGTTGGCCTCGTTGGGGGTGGCGCTGTTTTTCATCCCCATGCTGGCCTCGCGCCAAATCGACCGCCAAGGCGGGTTGGCCGAGCAGATCGGTCGCAGCGACTTTCTGCGCTTACAGGCCCTGAGTCAAGCCCGCGCGGTATTAAGTGAGCCGGGGAGCCGGTGGCACAAGGCGGCGCGGGTAGCCCTGTCGCTGCCCCACTTAATCGGCGAGGTCCTGTTGCGGATCGGGCTGGCCGCAGCAACTCTCGTGGCGGCAGCGCTCAAAGGTGCCTTCCTGCTCGTCGCCGAGCTGTTGTGGTGGCTGATCAAACCCGTCGAATACTTCTGGCTCAAGCGCGAGCGAACCTTTCAGGAATGGGTCGGTGCTTGGGCCGCGGAAAGCCGCATCGGCGAGTGGACCTTCTTCGAGCGCGTCTGGCCGGGCATCCTCGGCTTTGAGTCGCCGCGCATCCTCGGCGAGACCGCGCAGCGCTACTGGCGCTGGGTAAACCGGTCCGAACACTTAGCGTGGAAGACGCTCAAATTCCTGTCGCTACCGCTGGCAATGGTCTATCTGGCAGGCGTGCGCTTCGTCTTGGGCACGGTACTCAGGCTGGTGGGCATCGTCCTGCACGTGGCGCTGATGCTCGTCGGTCTGGTGCTGGTACTGGTATTGTTCCTGCTAGGCATCCTGCTGATGCCGGTCTTCTTGCCGCTACTCTTTGTTTTTCAACGCGGCTTCGGGCTAGTGCAGCAGATCTATCCGGCCCTGTTGGGCTGGGCGCTCAGGCGGCGCTTGCTGATTATCGGCGGTGCCCTAGCCGCCCTGCTGGTCTGCTGGTACAAGCTCCTCCCCGATCTGGGCACCGAACTAATCCCCCAAGTCCACCAAGCTGAATTCAACCTCGACCTCAGACTGCCGGTGGGGACGCCGCTCGAAGAGACCGCCGAGATCGTGCGCCAAATCGAAGAACTCGCCGGCGAACAGCCCCAAGTCGCCCGCGTGGCGACGACCGTGGGCACCGACCGGTCGGCGAGTTCCTCGGCCGAAGAAGGCGAGCACACCGCCCAAGTAACAATCCGCATGGAGGAGGGATCTAGCGCCGCGCAAGAGGCCGCGTTGATCCGATATCTGCGGGACGAGGTTGACGAGATCCCCGAAATTGAGGTCGAAGTCTCGCACCCGGCGCTGTTCAGCTTCAAGACGCCCATCGAGGTCGAGATTCGCGGCTACAACCTGCGCCAGTTGCGCCAGTTGAGCTTGGAAGCCGAGTCGCGGATGGCCGGCTTGCCCGGGCTAGTCGACGTCAAATCCTCGCTGCAGGCGGGCAATCCCGAACTACAAATCAGCTATAAGCGCGACCAACTCGCAGCCTACGGCCTGTCGCTGCGCAACGTCGCCGAACTAGTGCGCCACAAGGTGCAGGGCAAGGTCGCCACTGACTTCCGCCAAGACGAGCGCCAAATCGACGTGTTGGTGCGGCTGCGCGAGGAGGACCGCCTCGGGCTCGACGAGCTGCAGCGGCTGGTGATTAATCCCAATGCGCCCATTCCGATTCCGCTTTCCGCAGTGGCCGATATCCGAGTCAACGAGGGGCCGAGCGAGATCCGCCGCATTGACCAGCAGCGCTCCGCAGTGGTCACGGCCAATATCCAAGGCGTCGATCTAGGCACGGCCTCGGGCCTGATCCACGACGAACTGAGCAGAATGGATTTCCCGATGGGCTTCGACTTTATGATCAGCGGCCAGAACGAGGAGATGGAGACTTCGTTACAGAGTCTCTACTTCGCCCTGGTGCTGGCGATCTTCCTCGTCTATGTGGTGATGGCCAGCCAGTTTGAGTCGCTGGTCCACCCCTTCGTCATTATGTTCACGGTGCCTCTGGCGCTGATCGGCGTGGTGGTGGCACTCTATCTGGCGCAGGTAGCTCTGAGCGTGGTGGTCTTTATCGGCCTGATTATGCTGGCCGGCATCGTCGTCAACAACGCCATCGTGCTCATTGACTATATCAACACCTTGCGCCGCACCGGCATGGAAAAGACCGAGGCCATCATTCAAGCCGGTGCCGTGCGGCTGCGCCCGATCACCATGACCACGGCGACGACGGTCTTAGGGCTGCTGCCGATGGCCTTGGGGCTGGGCGAGGGGGCCGAGATCCGCACGCCGATGGCCCTGACCGTGATCGCCGGCCTCGTCTCTTCCACCTTCCTCACCCTCGTGGTGATCCCGACCGTGTATTCACTGGTCGATCGCCGGGCCTAGGAGGAACCGATGGAAAAGCCAAACCAGTACCCCCTGCCGCGCTTTTCGGTCAACCGACCGGTGACCGTGGTGATGTCGCTGGTCGCGCTGCTAGTGGTGGGCTACATCGCCTATACGCGGATCCCGCTGACGCTTTTCCCCGAAGGCTTCGACTATCCCCGGCTCTTCGCTTGGGCCAACTATCCCAACGCTGGAGCAGTCGAAGTCGAGCAGAAGGTAGTGCGCCACCTCGAAGAGGCCGTCGCCCAAGTCAGCCGGGTCAAGCGAATCCGCTCCAACGCCTACAACAGCGGCGGCAATGTCCGGGTCGAGTTCCAGAAGGGCACCGACCTGCAATTGGCCTTTGCCGAGATGAAGGACCGGCTCGACCGAGTGATGCCCGAGCTACCCGACGAGATCGAGCAATTGTGGGTGCGGCGCTGGGATCAAAACGACATTCCCATCATGGATGGCGCCATCATCTTTGAGACCCAACACGCCGACCCGCGCCATCTTATCGACACCTACGTGGAGCCGGCGCTGCGCCGCGTCGATGGAGTCGGCAACATTGAGCTTTGGGGCACGCCCAGCAAAGAGGTAATCGTCGAGTTGGACCGCGACAAGGTGAGCAGCCACCGGATCAACATCTTTGAAGCGCTCAACAGCCTGCGCGCCCAAAACCTCACCGCACCTGGGGGCTGGGTGATCGAGGGTGGCAAAAAGATCTACGTGCGTTCGGTGGGCCGCTTCCAAGACGTGGCAGAACTCGCCAACACCGTAGTTGATCCCGTACACCAGCTACGGCTGGACGACATCGCCGAGGTTTCCTATAAGCGACCGCCGCAAGACTGGGTCAACCGCATTAACCGCAAGGAGTCGCTGGGCTTCGGCGTCACCAAGGCGTCGGGGGCCAATGTTGTCGAGGTTTCCACCGGCGTGAAGGAGGAGCTAGAAAATCTGAAGGATCATCCCAAGCTCGGAGGCTTGGATTTCAAGCTGTTCTGGAACCAAGGCGACCAAGTGATCAACTCGGTTGGCAATCTCAAAAATTCCGGCCTGTGGGGTGGGCTGTTCGCGGCCATGGTGCTCTTTTTCTTTTTGCGCGCAGTGCGCATCACGCTGATCATCACCTTGGCGATCCCGCTGTCGCTTCTAACGACGATTACCGTCCTCTACTTCATAGGTTGGTCGTTGAATGTGGCGACGATGATGGGCCTGATGCTGAGCCTGGGCTTAGTGGTTGATAACGCCATCGTCATCGTCGAAAACATCTACCGCAAGCGCCAAGAAGGTATCGCCCCGCGCACGGCTTCGATTGAAGGGGCTGGCGAGGTGGGGCTGGCCGTGACCATGGCAACCCTGACGACGGTGGTGGTCTTCCTGCCCCTGATCCTGATGAGCGACGAGGAGATGTTTTCGTTCTGGATGCTCAGAATCGGCCTGCCGGTTATCGTGGGGCTGGTGGCGTCGCTGCTCATCGCCTTGATCTTTATCCCGCTCGCCGCGCTCAAGCTCTCGACGAAAAAGGAGCGGGGCGAGTCGAAGATGATCCTCTGGTCCCGCAAGCACTACGAACGCTCGCTAGGCTGGGTGCTGAACAATCGCCTCGATGCCTTCGTCATCGCCTTGGTCCTTTTCGCCAGCATCAAGATCCCGATGGATGGCATGGATCGCACCGACAGTCAGGAGCGCAACGAGGTGCGGATGGACTTGGCCTTTGAGATGCCTTCGGGCCAGTCGCTGGACCAGGCCGAGAAATTCATGACCGCGGTCGAGGACACGGTGATGGCCCACCAAGCAGAGTACAACGTCGAGGCGCTCCGCACTTACTTCCGCCGTGGCTGGGGCCGGGTGACGCTGTTTTTCGCCGAAGAAGAGGATGTGCAGTGGTATGAGGTGGCTTGGGACAACTTGAGCGTCGCGCTGGGCCTGAAGGAACAGGAGTATCTCTCCTACAAGGAGGTCGAAAAGGATCTCCGCGAGCGGCTCTACCTGCCGCCGGGTGTCAACTTGCGGGTCAACTGGGAAAACTCCGAGCAGGATGCCCGAGTCAATGTCAGCCTGTATGGCGAGGACACCAAGGTGCTGATTGAACTGGCCGCCGAGGTCGAACGGCGGCTGGAGAGCATCCCCGGCTTGCTGTCGGTCAA
Organism: Candidatus Latescibacterota bacterium; assembly: GCA_965219735.1. Lineage (GTDB taxonomy): Bacteria > Latescibacterota > UBA2968 > UBA8231 > UBA8231. The sequence continues at coordinate 5,952,935 of OZ244790.1, read as the reverse complement.
CACCGACATGGACCGCGGCGGCACTGAGTTGCAAGTGCGCCTTGACCGCGACCAAATTCAGCGCTTCGGCGTGAATCCCCAGCAGATTTCGGGCGGCATCGCCTACGCACTGCGCGGCACGGATATCAACAAATTCCACACCGACGACGGCCGCGAAGTCGATATCCGCGTGCGGCTAGCTAACTACGACAGCCAGAGCTTAGACGATCTGCGCACCCAAAACTTTCCCACTGCCGATGGCCGTGAAGTGGCCCTTGAATCGCTAGCGGACATCTACGTCGAGCGCACGCTGGGCAATATCCGGCGCGAGAACCGCCAGACCATGCTCAATGTCAGTGCCCGCGCCGCCAAGGACCGGGCGCAACATCTTTTCGCCCAAGTCGATCAGGTAATGCAGGGCTTTGAGATGCCGCGCGGCTACCGCTGGGACAAAGGCACTCGCTTTGTCGAGCTAGAGGAGCAGGACCAATCGCAGAAGTTCGCCCTGATTATGTCCGTGACCTTCGTCTTTTTGCTAATGGGGGTGCTCTTTGAGTCGTTTGTACTGCCGCTGTCGGTGATCGTGTCGATCCCATTCTCTTTCCTCGGCGTTTACTGGGTTCTATATGTGACCGACACGCCCTTTGAAATCATGTCGATGATCGGCTCGGTAATCCTGATCGGCGTGGTGGTCAACAACGCCATCGTGCTGATCGACTTGGCCAACCGGCTCCGGGCCGCGGGCAAGTCGCGCTACGACGCCCTGCTGGAGGCCGGCCGCCACCGCTTCCGGCCAATCCTGATGACGACCTTCACCACCGCTTTCGGGCTGCTCCCAATGGCCGCAGGCAATTCCAAGATGGTGGGCTTGGCCTACGCGCCGCTGGGCCGGACGATGATCGGGGGCCTGCTGGCTGCCATGGTGTTGACGCTTTTGTTGGTGCCGTTGTTTTACACCTTTTTCGACGATTTCCGCACGGCGATGCAGCGGATTATGACATCGGCATTTGGGCGCAAAGAAGAGACGAACGGCTCACCGTCCTAAGCGGAAGACCTGATAGGACACGGAGGGACAGCCAGCGCGGCGGCGCTCTATTTCCGCGATCAATTCACGCTGCGGATATGTAGTGCGCAGCGATTCGGGGACCGTGCCGCCCGTTCGCACGGCGAAGAGCACTGCTTCTGGATAGGCCCCCTTGAGCTGCCCGTAAAAATCTGTCAAGTCTCGGAATCTCGGATCATCAACCGTGTAGTACTCCCGCTCGACCTTCCCGTAATACGCCAGCGCAAACGGTATGCTGTATTGCGTGCTCAGCAGTGGCAGCGGTGGAACAACCTCCTCCACGTCCGCGGCGAAGCGACGCCAACCGCCGTACTCGCAGAGCCGCTCGCTCCACGAGTAGGAAGGCTCGCGGACCCGGTCTTCCTCTGACACCAAACCAACATAGCTTTTGTCCAGCCCACTGCGTGCGGCGAGATCGCTGTAGAGACCGGGGTATTTCAGCCCTAGACCGATGGCGAGCGCTTGCAACAGCCCAGTGGTGACGACAGCGACGAGTAGCCAGCGTCTGGGCTGAACAGCAAACGCCACAGGCCACAGGCTCAGCAAGCCCGGCAGAATCCAGTTGCCTTTAATCTGACCGCGGTCGAGCGCGAAAAACAAAAAAGCGCCGATGGTACACAGCGCGGGGAGCAGGGCGAGGAGGTCGCGCTGTTTGGCTGCCCGCACCAAGCCGGCATAGAGCAGGAACAGCAAAAACGGCGACAGAAAAAAGAGCGGACTGACCGCAAAAAAGAGCAGGCGCGCGAGGGGATGGCCGAGGTCGTCAATGCGCGAAAGAGTGCTCAGCGTCTGCGGCAGATAGAAGTCGGTACTAAACTGGGCGTAGGAGAGCGGTGCGGCGACGGCGACAGCGGGCAGTAAGAACGCGGCGAGCCGGTGCCAACACTCTTTCCCTCGTTGATCGAGCGCGACCCACAGGCCAAGCCCGCCGACGAGAAAGGCACCCGAGTACTTGCAGAGGACAGCCAAGCCCGCCGCTAAACCCGTGTATATATACGGCCGGAGCGCATTGGTTGCTTCGGCCTGCCGCGCCATGCACAGGGCTAGCAGCCAACAGGGGACCAAGAAGCCATCGGGATGCAGGTAGGAACTGGTGTGCCAAGCCCAGTGGCTGAGCGCGAAGGCGGCAGCGGCCCACAGCGCCAGTTGCTTGGCGAGGCCCTGCATCTTGCAAAGCCAATAGACGAGCGCGGTAGCAAGCGCGCCCAATAAAACAGCGGGCAGCCGCAGAAACCACTCTTGGTGCGGATAGAGCGCGTGGGCTAGCTTGAAGACGGCCAAGGGCAGGAGCGCGTAGGAGGCGTCGAGGTGCTGGCCCCAATACCAGTAAACGGCCTCGTCCTTGCCCAACTCCACATCGGCGACCAGCCTGAGCTTGAGCAGGGTGTAAGCCCCCAGCAGAATGAGGCACAGCAGATTGACGCTGTTGGGGCCGCCGCGTATATTGTGAAACCTTAACACGGTATGACAATTTTAGAATTATGGAGATCGTTCAATGGCCGAAAAAGACGAAAATTTACTCAAAACCCTGCAAGAAAAAGACCTAGAGCAGAGCCTGTACAAAGCGCGTAAGATATTTCTTTGGTCCGACGTCAACGACGAATCGGCCAAGGCCGTAGTCACTCGCCTGCTCTCACTGGACGTAGAGGATCCAACCGAAGAAATCGTCCTCTACATCAACAGTCCCGGCGGCTCAGTTCACGACGGCATGGCTATCTACGATGCCATGTTGGCGATCCAAGCACCCGTTTCCACGGTGTGCATGGGCATGGCCATGAGCATGGGATCGTTCCTGCTTTCCGCTGGCGAGCCGGGGCGTCGCTTCGCCTGGCCGCACGCCCGGATTATGATCCATCAGCCGAGCCTTATGCAAACCATCACCGGCACGGCGATCGACCTCGACATCCGCGCCAAGGAGACCATCCGCCTGCGCGAAGAGCTAAACGCGCTCTACGCCAAGCACACCGGCCAACCAGTCGAAAAGATTTCCAAGGACACGGACCGCGACTTCTTCATGTCGGCCGAGGAAGCCAAGGCATACGGCCTGCTCGACGACATAATCACCACCACGGCGCCCTCGCCCAACGGGTACGCCAAAAAGTAGCGCCGTCCCTTCTTCTCTTGCTCATCGCGCCGGTCCCAAACGGGGCCGGCGTTTTTATTGACAACTCGGGCAATAAAAGGTGTTGCGGCCTCCCAAGTAGAAGCTCTCGATAGGCGCATCGCAGACGCGGCAGTCCTCGCCTTGGCGTCCGTACACGTGGAGCCGCTGCTGAAAGCGCCCACCCGCGCCCGACCCCTGATAGTCGCTGATGGTCGTGCCGCCTTGGTCAATGGCGACGCGCAGCACCTTTTTGATCTCCTTGGCCAGCAGGGCCAAGCGCGGCGGCTCAATGGCCGCAGCCGGGGTCGCCGGATGAATGCGCGCCCGGAAGAGGGCCTCGCTGGCGTAGATATTGCCCACGCCTACTACCGTGCGATTGTCCATAATGAGATTCTTAATCGGGCTTTTGCGCCGTTGGCATTGGGCTTGGAGATAACGGGCATTGAAGGCGCGGGAAAGGGGCTCGGGGCCGAGGTTCTGCAAGTACCGGCACGTATGCTCCTCGCCCTCGTCGAGCACCAACACTAAGCCAAAGCGCCTCGGGTCGTTGAACACTACAGCACCCCCATCGGCAAACTCAAAGCCCACGTGGTCGTGCTTGGTGCCCCACGGCCGCAAGAGCAAATTGCCGCTCATGCCGAGATGAACCAACAGCGTCCGGCCCGTTTGCAGGTCGAGAAGGAGAAACTTGGCGCGGCGGCGCGCGGCCACAAAGCAGTCCCCGACCAAGGAGCGCAGCGCGGCTCTCGGCAACGGCTCGCGCAGACGCTTTGTGCTGACGCGGACGCGGGTAATTGGCCGGCCTAGCAGGTGGCACTCCATCGCGCTGCGGACGGTTTCGACCTCGGGTAGCTCGGGCATGAGCAGAGTATAGAAGCCGCCCGTAGAAGCGTCAAACATTGCCGACCTTTCTACGGTTGGTATATTGAAAACCCTCACCCCAAAACTTAGGAGCTATACTCATGGATCTGACGAGACAACCACCCCGCCGACCCTCCAACGCCAGCGTCGCCGGCATTGTCGGGCTGGCGCGCATGATCGACAAGGCGCGCGGCCACAACGCCGGAACTATCGGCGAGTTCAAGTACGGCGACGACTCCGGCCTCGACGTCGAAGTGCTCGAATTTATCGATATGGACGCCGCTGAGTTCGCCGAGGCCGTCGATGAGCTAGACGACGAGACCTTAGGCGTCATGGCGCTGGAGAGAGCGCAGAAAGGCCAATCAGAGATCGACGCCTTCAACGAGGAACATCTCACCCGCGAGCCGCAAGACGAGCTACACGAGCGGCTACTCGTCGAGCGGATCGCCAAGTACGCCCCAGATCGCACGGACATCAAAACGGTCTTCGCCTCCATCGAATTGGACGATTGGGGCGCGTTCAGAGACCTAGACCTAACCGCCCAACCACCGCGCAGCCCATATATCCGCAGCGTCTTCGGCGTGGCGGGCACGGCGCGCATGGCCGACAAGGCGCGAGCAGTGACCTGCGGCAGATTAGGCGAGTACCGCTTCGGTGCCGACTCCAGCCAAGACGCGGCCATCTTGGATTTCTTGGGCATTGCAGAGGACGCCTTTCGCGAAGCGGCGTACGAAAACCCCAACGACGACGAGCTGACCGAGTGGATCGCCGGACGCTGCCAAAAGTCAGCCGCGGAAAAAAGCGCCTTCAGCGTCTGCCGCGCTAATGTCGGCCGCCACCCGGCCCACCCGCTCCACCATTCGTATCACCCGGATATATTCGACGCCTCCGGTAACTACGACCAGATGCGCGAACGGCTCGCCTCGCGCCGTGCCGAGATTGCGCCCGAGCGCACAGATGTCCAGAGCTTCTTCGACCTGCAAGACCTCGACGACGAATTGAGCTTTGGACTGACGGACTTGCGTCGGCACCCGCCGCGCAGCGCATTTGATCTGAGCGTCGGCGGCCTCGCCTGCCTAGCGCGGATGATCGACAAATTCCGCGCCGCGCACTGCAATTGTCTGGGCGAGTACTGGTGCGGCGAGGATTCGGGTTTTGACCGCGCAGTCTTGGACTTTCTCGGCCTCGACCAAGAAGCCTTCGCCGAGGCGATTGCAGCCAACGAGACCGACGCGGCGATAGCAGCATGGCTGGGCGAGCGGCTAGCCAACAAGAGCGAGGAAGACAAGGCGGAGTTTAACCAACGGCTCCTGACCGCCAGCCCGCGCAACGACCGGCAGCAGGACTTCTTGCGCAACGCTGTCTCCCGGCTCGACCCCTCGCGCACCGACATCGAGAGCTTTGCGGCCCTGACCCTCCTCGACGACAAGGTCTCCTTCGCCAGGCTCAAGGCCGGCGTCTGATGTCCCGCCCGCTCATCGGCATCACCAGCAGCCTAAACGCCGCCGGTGATCAAGTCCTCGAGTACCAATACGTGGACGCGGTCGAGCAGGCGGGCGGTGCCCCACTCGTGCTGCCCATGACCACAGATCGCGCGGCGCTGCAAGCGGTGCTCGAGCGCATCGACGGTCTGTTGATCACCGGCGGCCCGGGCATTGAGCGCGGCTTGATCGGCACCCTGCCCAGCGATCTCCCGCCGGTGGCAGCCAAGCGCGACCAATCCGACCGCTGGAGCTTTGCGGCCGCGCAAGAGCGCCAGTTGCCGATTTTGGGCATCTGCTACGGAATGCAGTTTATCAGCGCCGAGTTGGGCGGCACGATTTGGGCGGACGTGGAAGCCCAACTCGGCGTTGAGCCGCATGCGCGCCAGCGAACTGCGGACAATTGGATCGAGCACGATCTCCAGGTAGAGCAAGGCACGGTGCTGGCTGCGCTGGGCCTTGCTGGCCCTTCGCGAGTCAATTCCAATCACATGCAGGCCATTGACCGGCCCGGCGCGGGCTTGGACATCAGCGGGCGCAGCGGCGATGGCATCGTGGAGGCGATTGAGAGCGGGGATGGCCGCTTGATCGGCGTGCAGTTTCACCCGGAGCGGATGCCTAAGACGATTTGGGTGAAGCTCTTTGAGCACTTAGTGAAGCAGGCGAAAGAATAAGGGTGGTGATCCAATAAGAAAACCAGCGATGGAAGAGGTTGCTAGGTAATCAAAATCTATTTCTTAAGAAGACCTGACCGTCTTCGGAGTTGACGGGACCATTTTCAAGAAAATGACAGAACCGTCGACGGTCCATGCTAGGGGTACCGGCTCGCGCCGTCGGTCCCCGTCGGCGTCGAGCCCAAGTGCAGAAAGTGTACTCCTTCGCACGAGTCATTGCGACGTAGAGAATACGCCGCTCTTCGCTGAGGTCGCAGTCCGGTCGAGGAACAAGTCCATCTTCAACGCCGGCAATAATAGTTGCTCGCACGGTGAGTCCTTTGGAACCACTCATCGTCATTATGCGTACACCTTCACTCTGAGCGAGAACAAGGTCCTTACCGAGGGGTTCGACTTGAGCAAGGTAACGGGTGAGAGGTTGCTCATCTTCAACCACACTATCTAAGTCGAGAAGCAAGTTACGGAATTCGTCGCTGATTTCTGAAAGCGCTCCCGCCCCGCTTTGATCGATAATCCATTGTCCCCACCTATTGTCTGACTGTTTTTGGGGGGCTTCTGTGTTCTTGAGCCATCTCAGAATTGGCTCCATGGTGATTTTTACCTTTTGCGCCGATCGTGGTGCCTCTGGAAAGTCGTCTCTGTAGGCTCGCAGGAGCTCATCTGAAAACGTTCTCCCGACTGCTTTTGCGCGGTCGTAGATGTATTCAAAGAAACTTGGTCCAACTCCAGGTGTGAGATGCAATAAGCTTGCCCACGAAATGGAATCATCCTTATAGGCGAGAAGATGGAGAAGCTCTAGGAATTTGCGGTTGCCTGCTTCTGCTAGTACGCGAAGTACGAAGTCTGGGTTAGAGCATTCGATGTTTCGCTTCTCAAGTTCGCTGCGGATCGGATTGCTGAACGTTCCGTTATGGTCGGTCCTCATAAGAACAAGGATGTCTTTTGGCGCAAGACCCTCTTTATTTATGAGCCCTTCAACGAGTTTAGCGATTCCCTTCGCCTCAGCACGATCGCTATCGAAACGAAGAAGCGCTACTTCCCCGTCAGGCGAGTCTGGCAGCGAGTCAAGTGTTGGGCGACCGGCAGGTCGGTCCGGATCTCCGGAGATGACGTGGTTCGCCCATCCGATAATAGTCTTTCCGCAACGAAGAGTAACCGAGAGCGAATAATCAGACGCCGGGACGTAGTCAGTTGGGAAACGCCTGATTCCTTCGGGAGCAGCTTTGCGCCATGAGTAGATGGACTGGTCATCGTCGCCTGTTCCGATGACGGAACACCGGCCCTGTTCACTGATGAGACTCAGCACGTCGAGGTCACAAGCGTTTAGGTCTTGGTATTCGTCAACAAGGAGAAGGTCGAAGTCGATGCCGTCGAGGTCGTTGTGTTCCTTGAGCGCACGCCGAAGGGCAAAGGGTAACTCAGACAAAAGCGTGTATCCGAGCACACGACGATGTTCATTCCAAGCGCCTTGGAATAGATTCCGTTCGGTGTCAGTAATTCCGGGATCTTGCTCATCGGTAAGTGACTCAAAGTTCGCGGCCATTTCACGAATGAGCTTGTCGAGCTTTCTGACACCGACACCGACTCGCTTCGCAAGCGTAGGCCTCACTACTTTCTCATATTCCCATGTGTCAGCAATTCGGAGTGGTTCAGGAAATCCTCCTGTTCCAGGGTTGCGGAGCAGAACTGAAATAGCGAACGAGTGAATGGTGCTTGGACGTGGCGTATTGTTGGAACCACGGAGGGATTTCTCGGCGAGCTCTGCGGTGGCTGCTCTTGTGAATGTAAGCATGCGGACGCGGAGCGCATTGTCTTCCTCAATCAATTTATCGAGAAGGGCGACCATGGTCGTGCTCTTACCTGTTCCAGGTCCGGCTAGGACGCGGGCATGGTTCTTCGGGTCGTGCTGGAGAATTGCTTGCTGTTCATCGGTTGGCTTAAACGCCATGGTTGATATACTCTCCTCCTTTTAGCGACTGACTTGCAAGGTCCTCAGCCCGAAATGCTAGAAAGGGCTTACGCCTGAAGCAAGCGCCGCTGTAGTAATGTCTGCATGTCCCTCCGCCCATCGGCAATCAAGAGCACATAGACGTTATTTTCCATCACCCGGTAGATGATACGGTAGGGCCTAGAGAAGATCTCGCGGTATTCCCGAATCCCAATGTCCAACAGTTCCGCCGGATAGTTCCCGCGCTCGGGATACTCGGCGAGGCTGCTGAAAGCCTTCTCTATTTGTTCCAGCACATAATCCGCCCGGCCCGACTCATCATGCTGATCGATATAGTCGCAAATTTCCTCCAAGTCGCGCGTTGCGTCATCGGTCAACTGAACCAAGAAAGCCATCAGCGATCCCGTCGCCGCTCCCGGAGCCGTGCGACGACATCGGCGGCGGGCTGCACCTGACCTGCTTCGATCTGACGGCTACCCAACGCGAGAATCTTGAGCAATGCAACTGTTTCCTGCATCTGCTCGTAACTGTCGATATCCTGCATGACCGCCTTGGCTTCGCCATTCTGGGTGATAATCAAGGGTTCCGGTTGGTCTCCAAGTGTGCGCACGATCTCAGCGGCATGGGCCTTGAGATAACTGATCGGCTTAATCTGGCTGGACAGTTTCATGGACACCTCCTTTTAGGACCAAATATAGACCATAAACAGGTCAAGAGCAATCTGCATTTCGCGACTAGAGCTTGTCGGTCTGGCCTCCTTGACGCGGATAGCTAGCCCCCACAGGGCACTGGCCATCCTTCCTCACCGAGACCGTTTTCCTGTGATCTCCTCTTGATCGATTAGCCGAAATCAGACATATTATCTCTATAAGAAATTAAGTGGAGGCAATATGTCTGAAACAGAGAAAGAGCGTCCTGAAGAAATCTTCCGCAGGTACGGCGGCCAGCTTCGAATGAGCGAGGCCATCGCACACGGGATTACACGCTACATGCTGTATGCGCTCAAGGACAGGGGCGTCATCGAGCCGGTCAGCAGAGGCATCTACCGGCTGCGGGAACTACCTCCGCTCGACAACCCTGATCTGGTCACAGTAAGCCTTCGCTTCCCCAATGCCGTCGTTTGCCTCATCTCCGCACTGGCCTACCATGGCATCACAACCCAGATTCCCCATGAGGTTTCCGTAGCGGTACCAAGAGACTCGCGAGTGCCGTCCCTCGACTATCCCCCCATCCGAGTCCACAGATTCTCGCAGGAAGCATACAAATCCGGCATCGAAACGCATCTGATCGATGGCGTGCCCGTCAAAATCTACCGCCGCGAGAAAACTCTGGCCGACTGCTTCAAGTTTCGCAATAAGATTGGTATGGATGTGGTGCTGGAAGCCGTGAAACTCCACAAGACGCGAAACAGATTCAACCTCGGCGAACTCCTCAAATACGCCAGAATCTGTCGCGTGGAAAAGGTGATGCAGCCCTACTTGGAGGCACTGGTATGACGCCTCCCCGCAATGCGTCCGCGTCCGTCCGGCAACGCCTCCTCAATCGGTCCAGGAGTGAACGACGGCCATTCAACGAACTGCTTCAATACTTCGCCATGGAGCGGACCTTTGAGCGGCGCGGCACGGTGCTGCCCTCGGAAATTGAGGTATTCACTCAGCCTTTCATCGATGCCAAGCAGACCCAGTGGGCGGCATTCCGCAATAGGCTTCAGCAGGATCACGTGCCTGCCTCGTTCGGAGAAATCACGGCTTCGGTGAGCAGATTCCTGTGGCCCATTGTCGCTGCTCTTTCCTCCGAGAAATCTAGCCCGACGGACTGGATCGCACCCGGGCCATGGACCTGAGCCGATATCCTTCTATTAAAACAAAAAGATGTGTGCAGACATCATTGCTGTAATCTTGAGTTAGATTCGCATCTATGAAAGACTGACCCAATGAAGCAGATTGTGCGACAACTGGACATCCTGCGGGAGTTGCAGGCGCGGCGTTTCGGGATGAGTGCTCGCGAACTGGCGGACGAGTACAACGTAGATAGACGCACGATACAGCGCGATATAGGAGACCTGCGCGAGGCCGGATTTATACTGAACGAAAAACGGCGCGCCGATCAGCGCATCTACTACCAACTACAGAAGGACACCGGGCTGCCGCTGAACTTTCCGATCATGGAAATCGCGGCGATGATCTTTGCTGAGCAGGCGGGCATGGGGTTAGTAGGAACGCCATTCGGCGAGCATCTGCGGTCGGCGATTCGCCGGCTGACCCAAGCCATGCCCTTAGAGATGCGGCAATTCCTAGAGCGAGCGGCGGAGGCTTATGTGCCGCTGGCGCGCGGGCACAAGCCGTACGAAGACGCCCGCGAAGTGCTCGAAAACCTGCACGACGCCATACTGGAGCGCCGCGTGTGCTGGGTGAGCTACCGCTCGCCATGGGCAGAGGAAGCCCGTCAGTACAACATTGAACCGCTGCGCCTCTTGCCGCACCGGGGCGGTCTATACGTAATCTCGCGGGTGCCCTACTACGACGATCTCATCACGCAGGCGGTGGACCGCTTTGAGTCGGTGGAAGTGACCGAGAAGGAGTTCGAGCCGCCGGATCACCTGTCGGTTGACGAGCAAGTAAGCAATGCGTTCGGCGTCTCGTTCGAGGAGCCGATGGACGTGGTGGTTCGGTTCACCGAGGAACAAGCACCCTACATACGGGAGCGAACTTGGCATCCAAGCCAAGAACTGGAAGAACTGGAGGACGGGCGGGTGGTGTTGCGGCTGCGGGCTGGGGGATTCTACGAGATCAAGAGTTGGGTGTTGAGTTTCGGAGCGGCGGCTGAGGTGCTGGAGCCGGAGGAATTGCGGGAGGCGGTGCGGGAAGAGATGCGGGCGGCGCTGGGGTTGGATGACGAGGGTGCGACGTGATCTGTCGCAGGAGTTCAGTACAGTAGTATCTTCGTAGAGGACGAGGAGGAAATCGTGAATCTCACACAAAAGAGAAGAGGAGACTATGATAAGAGACCTAGAGGCTAAGGAGGAGGAGTTCCTAGTAGATTACTGCATGGAACCCGAGAATATTTGGCTTGCGCTAGCAATTGGTCAGATACAACCAGTGCTACGAAAGAAAATTGAAAAGAAAATTGCGTACTTTTTGGAAGAACTCGATAAGAGTGTTAAAAAAAAACTTGAAGAGTGCGGCCTTCACTGGGAGACCTGCGTTCCGAAAACGAATCTAGAAGAGGAAAAGAAGGAGAGCTTGATCTACAAGATGAGCATGAATGCTCAAGATATCCAAATACATCTCTACTACGAAGACGAAAAAAAGAAAGAGAATAATCTGTTCGTGGGAATACCTGAAAACAAGGCTTTCGAGTCGGCGGATGCGCTCAGAAATTTTTTCAAGACCGAGGGTCTGAAGGAGTCTGAAGATGAAGAGCATGATACATGGCCTTGGTGGATCTATCCAGAAGAAAATCACAAGAGCGTTGTAGCTCTGATTACGAAACACGACGATAAGCGGCGCGAGAAGGTTGAGTACTTTACAAACGAATTGGTGCTCCCTGCGAAGGCCATTTCAAAGTACCTGAAGGCGTGAAAGTGGTCAGAGACATGGATCTCAAGAAAGAGGCTCCGAGATTCTTCAAGGGAGCTAAGCAAGATCTTGACGTTCTGGCTCAATCCCAAATCGAGCACCTTGAGCAAGAGGTTTCACGATTCTTTAAGGGAGCCAAGCAAGGTCTTGACGTTATTGGCAAGATCGAAGCCCATTTGTCCGATATCAAAGTCCACCTAGCTAGTGGGTTCAACATCTTCCATTCCATCAAATCCAACGAGAATCAGATATCCGATGTGTTTGCGTACCTCCTCACGCCTGACGAGACTCATGAGCAAAGAGAACTGTTCCTTAGAGAATTCCTGTCAGACGTGCCTGTGAACTGGTTGCCCGATAGCGGTTGGTCCCGTGTCCGTGTACGTCGGGAGGCACCAACTAGGCAGATAGAAAACAACATGAGAGGCATCGATATTGAGATTGCTTTTCGCATTGATGATCGTTGGTCGGCCATAGCGATTGAGAACAAGCCTTGGAAGAAATCCAAATCTACTGATCTAGATCAACAACTCAACGACTACGCAGAGCACCTCGAATCGATGTACAAAGGGCGCTTCAAACTGATCTACCTCACGCCGGACGGGAGAGATCCTTCTGAGGAAAGTATCACGTGCAAGAAGCGCAAGGAGCTTACGGAGAAAGGCCAGTTCGCCAAAGAATCAATCCGGGACTGGACCAGTGCCAATGGTTGGCTGAAGCGAGCAGAAGGAGAGGTGAAAGCCGAGCGAGTGCGCTGGTTCGTGTCCGATTTCCGCAAAGCGCTAATCGAGAGCCTCCCGGCGCAGGAAGAGTGAATCCCACGACACGATCCGTCGCCCCCGGAATAGGTTCATCCATCGCCCATCGGCAAGTCCACTTCCCCGGAGGTGTGACATTCTCCACCAAGAAGGTACGTAGCCTCGACGAACACGGCCTCCTCTTCCTGAGTAGCCATTCGCTTCCTAAAGGCACCTCCCAAGCGGCCTCATACACCGATCCTTCCCGACAGATTCTCCTGTACCATCCAGCGCCTATTACAAGGCCCCTTTCTCGGCAAAATTAATCTCCCGTAAAAATTTTCCACCCGCGACGCGATCTGTCGCACCTGTAGGCGAAATAGGCAGTAAGCAGTTTACCAAGTCGGGCTTTGTCGAGACAGCGAGAAGTACCTTTTTGGCGGGAGGTAATTTATGAGTGGTCATGTTGTATTGCTCGGCGATTCGATATTCGACAATGCAGTGTACGTTCCCAGTGGAGCTTCCGTACTCAAACATCTGCAGTACATCCTACCGCTGGACTGGGCGGTCACCTCGTTGGCCGTGGATGGTGCTTGGATATCCTCTGTGGAATGTCAACTGCAACAGCTTCCCGATGACACCACCCATCTATTTCTCAGCGTCGGCAGCAACGATGTCTTGGATCATGTACATATCCTCAACAAATCCACTGATTTTCAGGTTTCGGCACTTACGACCATAGCTGGGATTCGAGCTGGCTTTTCGGCAAAATATCGCCACATGCTTGATCAGGTTCGCGCGATTCGACTACCCCTTGCTGTCTGCACCATTTATGATTCTATCCCCACTTTGACGCCGCCTGAATCCGCTGCACTCTCGGTCTTCAATGAGGCAATCACAAAACAGGTGTTCGCAACTGGCTCGACTTTGATTGATCTCCGTCTCATCTGCGACGAGGCATCCGACTACGCCAGTATGCCTCCAATTGAACCATCGGCATCTGGCGGCAAAAAAATAGCCCGCGCTATATATAGGACTTTGTTCGATCCCAAAATTACCTGCCGCGTCGTTGTATAACAGTAGCAGCCGTAACAGGTAGGCAAATTCTCCTAGACCATCCAGAGCTATTACACGTCCCGATAGCCCTTGGCTGCGCCGCAAGCGCAGTCATACGGACGATTTTGGCAAAATTGATCCCCTCGCAAAAACTCTCTCCCTGCGACGCGATCTGTCGCACCTGTGGGCGAATGTTGAGTAAAAAGGACCTATGATGACCCAAGCACCCGGTGATAGTCAGCACTTAGAGAGACCACTCCCACAGGCCATTGAGATAGAGCAGGCCGTGTTGGGGACGATGATGCTCGAACAGCGCGCTGTCGGCCATGCCATCGAAATCCTCGACTCAAGCTGCTTTTACAACGCGTCGCATAGCGACATCTTCGAGGCCATGCTCAGCCTCTATGAACGCGGCGTGGCCATCGATCAGCCCACCTTGGTCGAAGAACTCAAGCACCGCGACCAGCTCGATGACATCGGCGGAGCCGTCTATCTGACCGAGCTAGCCGCCCAAGTCACCACCACTGCCGACATCGACGTCCACGCCCGGATCGTCTTGGAAAAAGCACTCAGCCGCCAGCTCATCGGGATCGCCAACGACATCATCGAGCAAGCCTATAAAGGCAGCGAGGACGTACTAGAGCTAATCAACCGCGCTGAGCAACGCCTTTCTGCTATCGGCGAAAACTGGATCGAAGGCGGGATTGTGCCACTGGAAGCAGTCATCGGCGACGTGATCGAACATAGCAAGCGTACCCATAACGAGGTCGGCACAGTCTCCGGTGTCGATACCGGGTTTATCGACCTCAACGATTGTATCTCCGGCCTTCAGAAGGGCGATCTGATAGTGCTGGCAGCGTGCCCGAACGTGGGCAAGACAGCGCTAGCGCTGACCTTTGCACGCAATGCAGCCGTGGATGCCGGAGTCGGAGTGTTAATTTTCAGCCCGAAAATGTCCAAGATGCAGGTGGTCCAGCGCCTGCTCAGCATCGAGACCAAGGTCGATTTGCACAAGCTCCGCACTGGGCGGTTGCGCGACGGAGACTGGATGCACCTGACGCACTATACCGACCGCCTAGCCCAAGCGCCGATCTTCATCGACGACACGCCCACCATCTCGGTGCTTGAAGCACGGGCTAAGGCACGGCGGCTGCACCGGGAATATGGGATCGGCCTGATCGTGGTGGACTATTTACAATTGATGAGTGGACAGGCCAAAACTTCGGGCCACGAGCGAGAAGTCTCGTACATTTCGCGCAGACTGAAGGACCTAGCCGAAGAATTGGACCTGCCAGTACTGGCGCTGGTGCAGCTATCGTGCTCTGAGGACAGCTTTATGGAGCCGAGACCGCATATATCGGATTTGCCGGAGAGGATCGAGCAAGCTGCCGACGTGGTGATGTTCATCTACCGCCCGGATATGTACGGCATCACCTCGCCGGACGGCGAGAGCCTCGAAAGCCTTGCCGAGATCATCATCGACAAACAGCGCAACGGCCCCCCTTGCTCGGTCACCCTAAAATGGAACGCCGAGTGCGCGACCTACGAGTCGCTTGCGCCCTAGGTGTTCCATGTAGCGGAGGCACTCGCCGAATTGTTGTACGCCGAGTGCGAAGTTAGGCCGGACCACTCGCGCAGGCTCGTGCGGGGCCAATGTTCGCAACTATAAGCGAATCCTCGTAAAAAATCCTACCTGCGACGCGATCTGTCGCACCTCCTAGATAAGTTCTCTTTCCCACAACTAAAAGGAGGGGTGCAATGCTTACTCGCTTTTCTTTTTTCGTAGCTATGTTGGCCTTCGGCCTTGTCGCCTGCGAAGGTCCGGCAGGACCGATGGGGCCAGCGGGGCCGCAAGGACCACAGGGAGAAATCGGACCGCCACGGGAAGGGATCATTATTGAATGGAAACTATCTATTTCCTCCTATGACGAGGACGGCAACATCTTCATCGAGGATGACCGAATAACGCCAACAACCTTCCGAGCCCTTTACCTCAAGGCAGACCTTGGGCCTGACCAAGTAGCATACATTCCGCTTGACTACCTCATAGTGTTTGCCGTATCGCTCGCACCCGAGACAGAAGAGTGGGAGACACCGATCCTCGGCATCACCGAGGGTATGCTCTTGATCGTGGACCCTAACAGGGACCTCCTAGCTGCTGCGATAGAGTCATTTTTTGATGGAGTGGATGTCGATCTGGCAATTTTAGTATCGCAGTAAGCACCATGTCATTTCAGGGAGAAATCATGCTCAACGCCTACGAACGACAGCTTATTCTCTTTTACCTCCGCAACGCCGCCTCGCGCCTGCACCACGCCTGCCGGGAAGCAAGGGAACTGGCGGATTGGGTCGCCGAGAACTACGATCTGCTCGCGCTCAATGACGAGGACGGAGCGCTAGCTAAACTCCGGGAGAGCATAGGTTACGAAAAGACATTGCCCAAACGGGAATGGCGACGTCTGCAGGAGATTCTCGAAAGCAGGTACTCGGCGGCGTTGACCTGCGAAGGAGCGGGGGAAGACCGCATGGTGCGGCGACTCCAGCATCTTGGACGTGAGATGGATCTCGCGCCGGAGGACATCGCGATCCTAGAGATTCTGCTGCGCTATCACACGCAGCAGGTTGTCGAGTCGCTGCTCGACTCTGCTTTTGGCTATGCGCGGAGATTTATCAACGTCACGATCCCCATCTTGTCCCGCATACTCGACTTGCCGGCTGGCACATTCTGCGCCCGCTTCACGGCTGATGCTCCGCTCATGAAATCGGGACTCGTATCTGTCGATGACGACGGAGACATCCAGATCGTCAAGCGTCTGTACCGGCTGGCCTCCCTCCCGGACGACGGCGACCTCGACATGTGCAGCCTGCTGTTCGACGAGGCGACCCCGGGCGAGCTAGAGTGGTCGGATTTTGACCACGTAGTCGAGGAACGCGACCATATCGAACAGATACTCAAGGGTGCACTGCAAACCGGCACACCGGGCGTGAATGTCCTAGTATACGGACCACCGGGAACCGGCAAGACCGAGTTTTGCAAGACGCTGGCCGCCCGGCTTGGGACAAACCTCTATAGTATCGGCGAAGTGGACAGCGACGGTGACGAACCCAGCCGGAAGGAGCGACTCCAAGAACTCCGGCTTGCCCAGTACCTCTTAGCACCGGGCCGCAAGTCGATCCTGCTGTTCGATGAGATGGAGGACCTCCTCTCGGATCCAGGAGCGGGCTGGATGCCGTTCCCTCCGGGCGGCTTTTCCCATCTACAGGCCGGTGGTTCCAAGGTGTTCCTCAACCGGCTGCTTGAACGCACGCCGGTACCAACGCTGTGGACCTCAAACGCCGCCCGAGAAACCTGTCACACCGTTCTACGCCGCATGACCTTTGCCCTAGAACTGCGCAAACCGCCGTCCCAGGTTCGAACGCGCATCTGGGAGCGGGAACTGGCGCGCCACAGTATCAAAGCGACAAAGAAAGATGCGCACTCCCTTGCCAAGGAATTCGACGTGACGCCGGGCATAGCGTCCGGAGCCATCGCCGCCGCACGCCTCTGCGGTGGAGACCTCGCCGCAGTGCGCCGTGGCGTGCGAAGCCTATCCCGGGTGATTGCGGGTGAGACTCCACCCACGAGACAAGGGGCACCCAAGCGATTCGATCCCGCCCTGATCCAAGCCGACACTAACCCTGTCGGATTCGCGGATCGCCTCGTAAAAAACGGCGGCAAGCATTTTTCCCTTTGTCTGCAAGGTCCGCCCGGCACCGGCAAGAGCGCATTCGTCCGCTACCTAGCCGAACGCCTCGGCCTCCAAATCACCCAAAAGCGTGCCTCCGACCTAATGTCAATGTGGGTCGGCCAAACCGAACAGCAGATCGCCGCTGCCTTCTCCGAGGCACGCGCCGAAGGCTCCATCCTCGTCTTCGACGAAGCCGACTCCCTGCTCGCCGACCGCCGGGGTGCCGTGCGCTCCTGGGAGGTCAGCCAAGTCAACGAAATGCTGACCTGGATGGAGAGCCACCCATTGCCGTTCGCATGTACAACTAACTTCGGCGAAAACCTCGACCCGGCCACTCTGCGCCGCTTCACCTTCAAGATCGCACTCGACTATCTCACCCCCGATCAGTCGCAAGCGGCGTTCCGCACCTATTTCGCGCTCGAAGCGCCGTCCGAAATCGGAGACCTCACCGCCCTGACCCCCGGCGATTTTGCCGTAGTCCGCCGAAAAGCCGAAATCCTCGGCCACCTGCAAGACGCGAAGGCTCTCGCCGAATTACTAAGCGCTGAGTGTGAAGCCAAACCGAACCACTGGCACAAGATGGGATTTTGATCGTAGATTATGGCGGAGAGGGCAGGGCTGCCGGACGAGACCCGACCTCAACCCACATGAGAATACAAAAGACGAAGAAGGAAAACGGAGATGACTGACAGATTCTTACCCGGCGTTCCGGGCCGAGAGATCGAAAAAATCTTCAACGCCGCACAGGGAAACGAAATAGCGACAGGGAAATTCGATAGCCCGGAATCTTCCGCTGCGCTTGCAGCCAATGCCTTTGGATTCTTCCTCAACCGGGCTTGGGCTATGCCTCCCCTTCCCTGCTGCGACAAGGAGAAATGGCCGGCATGTTCACTCGATATCGAGAAGACCATCCGCTTCCCTTGGCGAGGTGGACGACATCCGGTTCTGGATGTTCTCGTCAGCACACCGTCGGCGCTTATAGGCATTGAGTCCAAACGGTTTGAACCCTTTCGGGGAAAAAGCGGCACTCGTTTTTCCTGTACTTACTGGCGAGAGGAGTGGGGCGATAACATGAAGGGTTATGAGAGCATCAGAGACGGGCTTCATAAAGACTTCTCCTGTCTCGATGCGGCTCAACTCGTCAAACACGCCTTCGCTCTAAGGACGCAAGTCCACCGAGAAGGTGAGCACAAGTGCCTAAAGCCGATCCTCTTCTACCTCTACGCTGAGCCGGAGCGTTGGCCTAGAACGGACGGAAGGCCAATCGACGAGAATAAGAAAATCAGGCACAGGAAAGAGATCGAGAGCTTCGCGAGTATCGTCGAAAGGGATAGGGATGAGGTTCGGTTCATTGCCTGTACTTACAGTGAGTTGCTGGCTAACTGGAAACGGAATAAGATGCCGGAGATTCGTGCGCACGCAGAGGCTTTGACTGAGCGTTTCTCGCCCTGAAATGCTAGCACTCAACAATCCAATGGCTGGTAAGATCGGCCTGCTGGATTGCGCTGATTTCGCAACAACGAGACGCAGACCTCGCTCCTAGTTAGTCCATCCAGTATATCTTGTTCCTTACAAAAGCCTTCTCAATCTGCCCCAGCACACAATCCGCCTGACTAGTCGAGAGCGGTGTTCCGCACCTCCGATTCCGTAAAATTTTCTGCCTGCGACGCGATCTGTCGCACCTGTGGGCTAACGTTGAGTAAAACAACCCCTCTCAACCCACAGGAGGACATCGTGATCCGCACCATCTTCGCCTGCTGCCTAGCCCTCTCCTTCGGGACACGCCCCACCACCGCCCAGCAAATGAGCACCTTTAATTGGGGCTACCTCTACGCCCAAAAGGTCGTATTCGACGACAGCCTCGACGACCTGAATGGAATCGGCACTTGGGCCCATATTGACTGGGACATGGGTACGCAGATCACCCCCAGCGTAGCTCTGGTGGGAGGCGTCGGTGGCTTTACCGCAAAAAACTCCTTCTTCTTCTCAGAAGGGCTCTCCTTGGTGAGCGGCAGCATAGACGTGACGACCGTCAGCGTACCCGTACACGCACGGGTGTTCCTCAACGATGCAGCGCAGACTACACGCGCTTTTGTCGATGTCGGACCGTCTCTCAACTTCCAGATATACAAGGTGAGCTTCAGCCTGCCCGGCTTTGACGAGGAAGTCGACAAAAAGAAGCTCGGCGCTCTAGTTGGCCTCGGCATCGTGTTCGGAAAGAAGCCTTGGCGTTTCGTAGTCCGCACGCGCTACCACTGGATCGATAAACACGGCGAGTTCGATGCCTCAAATTTTCAGTTCACAATCGGCAGCGTGTGGGGCGCTCTAAAAAATAATCTATGACCCAAGGACCTATTGATAACCAGCACCTAGAAAGGATGCCGCCACAGGCCATCGAGACAGAGCAGGCCGTGTTGGGGGCGATGATGCTCGAACAGCGCGCTGTCGGCCATGCCATCGAAATCCTCGACTCAAGCTGCTTTTACAACGCGTCGCATAGCGACATCTTCGAGGCCATGCTTAGCCTCTATGAACACGGCGTGGCCGTCGATCAGCCCACCTTGGTCGAAGAACTCAAGCACCGCGACCAGCTCGATGACGTCGGCGGAGCCGTCTATCTGACCGAGCTAGTCGCCCAAGTCACCACCACTGCCGACATCGACGTCCACGCCCGGATCGTCTTGGAAAAAGCACTCAGCCGCCAGCTCATCGGGATCGCCAACGACATCATCGAGCAAGCCTATAAAGGCAGCGAGGACGTACTAGAGCTAATCAACCGCGCTGAGCAACGCCTTTCTGCTATCGGCGAAAACCAGATCGGCGGCGGGATTGAGTCACTAGAATCGCTCATGGGCGACGCGCTCGAACAGATTGAGCACATTCACAACAAGGGCCACACAATCTCTGGGGTCGATACCGGATTTGTCGATCTCAACGATTGTATCTCTGGCTTTCAGAAGGGCGAGCTGATCGTGCTGGCGGCGTACCCAAGTGTGGGCAAGACGGCGCTGGCGCTGACCTTGGCGCGCAACGCAGCCGTGGATGCCGAAGTCGGAGTGTTAATTTTTAGCCCGCAAATGTCCAAGATGCAAGTGGTCCAGCGCCTGCTCAGCATCGAGGCCAAGGTCGATTTGCACAGGCTCCGCACCGGGCGGCTGCGCGACAAAGATTGGATGTACCTGACGCGCGGCATCGACCGTCTAGCCCAAGTGCCGATTTTTATCGACGATATGCCCACCATCTCGGTGCTTGAAGCACGGGCTAAGGCACGGCGGCTGCACCGGGAATATGGGATCGGCCTGATCGTGGTGGACTATTTACAATTGATGAGTGGACAGGCCAAAACTTCGGGCCACGAGCGAGAAGTCTCGTACATTTCGCGCAGACTGAAGGACCTAGCCGAAGAATTGGACCTGCCAGTACTGGCGCTGGTGCAGCTATCGTGCTCTGAGGACAGCTTTATGGAGCCGAGACCGCAGCTAGCGGATTTGTCGGCGTTGGGAGTCGAGCAAGCTGCTGATGTGGTGATGTTCATCTATCGACCGGACATGTACGGCCTCACGGCACCAGACGGCGAGAGCCTTGAAAGCCTTGCCGAGATCATCATCGACAAGCAACGCAACGGCCCCCCTTGCTCGGTCACCCTAAAATGGAACGCCGAGAGCGCGACCTACGAGTCGCTTGCGCCCTAAACGGATTACGTTAATTCGGCAATCCACTCCTGAATCAGCTTCACATCGGTACTTGCTCTGTTAAGCCGTGGTAATGTAGGACCGACCAGTGAGAAATGGCAGCAGGACTGACCAAGGTCATGGCGGATACTCTCAAAGGAATGCCGAACTATAGCGATCCCTCGCAAAAAATTTATCCCTGCGACGCAATCTGTCGCACCTCCTAGGTAAACTTATCATTACTACAGCAATCAATCGGACGACTAGCCGAGAGAAGCCAATCTACGCACTGCGATTGTTACATCGCCTAGGTAAATTTTCTCATATCCGGCCTCAACGCGGTTCAAATTCGCGTAAAATTTCGTATGAGGGTACGTCGATGTGAATTTGGCAACTCTGGAGTCGCCCTAATTTTGGAGAAACCTCATGCTCAATGCCTACGAACGACAGCTTATTTTCTCTTATCTCTCCAACGCCGCCTCGCGCTTCCACCACACCTCCCAACAGGAGGCACTAGCCGAGTGGGTCGCCGAAAACAGCGACATCCTCGCGCTCAATGACGAGAACGAAGCACTGAGCAAACAGCGAGAGATCAGACGCCGCGAAAGGAAACTATCCGTCCGGGAGTGGAAGAGCCTGCGGGAAATCATTGAAAAAGAGTACGCAGCCGCCTGCAAAAGGGCGCGGAAAGACCGCATAGCGCAACGGCTCCAGCGGCTTGGGCGGGAAATGGACCTCGCGCCAGCGGACCTCGCGCTCATAGAGCTTTGGTTTCGCTGCGAAACGCAGCCGGTCTTTGCCGATCTGAGCGACTCTTTAGAGTCTGGCCGTCGCTACCTCAGACAGCGCTTCTTTAACATCATGCACCCCCTCCTACCCTGCCTGCTCGGCCTAGCGGATAGTGCATTCCGCGCCCGCTTCGCGGCCGATGCGCCGCTCGTGAAGTCCGGGCTTGCGTACGTCGATAATGACGGTGATATCGAGATCGTCAAGCGACTGCTGCGGCTGGTCTCCGTCCCAGACGACAGCGACCTCAACGTGTGTCGCCTACTACTCGACGCGGCGATCCCGGGCGAGCTAGAGTGGGCAGATTTCGATCACGTGGAGGAGGATCGTGACCACATCGAAAAGTTGATCAAGGGCGCACTATCCACTGGCACCCCGGGCGTGAATATCTTGGTGTGCGGCCCACCGGGAACCGGCAAGACCGAGTTTTGCAAGACGCTGGCTGCCCGGCTTGGGACGCACCTCTACAGTGTCGGCGAAGAAGATGAGCGAGGCGACGAACCCAGCCGGAAGGAGCGGCTCCAAGAACTTCGGCTCGTCCAGCGCTTACTGGCTCCGAGTCGAGGATCAATCCTGCTCTTTGACGAGATGGAGGACATCCTCTCGGACCCAAGCGCGGGCTGGATGCCGTTTTCGCCGGGTGGCTTTTCCCATCTCCGGTCCGGCGGCTCCAAGGTGTTCCTACACAGGATACTCGAACGCACGCCCGTACCGACGCTGTGGACCTCCAACTCTGCCCGCGAGACCTGTCAAACCATTCTGCGCCGCATGACCTTTACCCTAGAACTACGCCAGCCGCCGTGCCGAGTTCGGGAGCGCATTTGGAGGAGGGAATTAGCGCGTCACGGTATCAAAGCGACAGAGGAAGATACGCGCTCCCTAGCCAAGGAGTTCGATGTGACGCCGGGCGTAGCGTCCAGTGCCATCGCCGGCGCGCGCCTCTGCGGTGGAGACCTCGCCGCAGTACGCCTTGGCGTACGTAGCTTGTCTCGGGTAATTTCGGGCGAGAAGCCCCCCGCAAATCAGGGGTCTCCCGAGAGATTCGACCTCGCCCTAGTCCGGGCCGACATCGACCCGGTCGGCTTCGTGGATCGCATCGCAAAAAGCGGCGGCAAGCATTTTTCTCTCTGCCTGCAAGGTCCGCCCGGCACCGGCAAGAGTGCGTTCGTCCGCTACCTAGCTGAACGCCTCGGCCTCCAAGTCACCCAAAAGCGGGCTTCCGACCTGATGTCGATGTGGGTCGGCCAAACCGAACAGCTAATCGCCGAAGCCTTTGCCGAGGCCCGCGACGAAGGCTCCATCCTCGTCTTCGACGAAGCCGACTCCCTGCTCGCCGACCGCCAAGGTGCCGTACACTCTTGGGAGGTCAGCCAAGTCAACGAAATGCTGACTTGGATGGAAAGCCATCCCCTGCCGTTTGCCTGCACGACCAACTTCGGCGAAAACCTCGACCCGGCCACCCTGCGCCGCTTCACCTTCAAAATCGCGCTCGACTATCTCACCCCCGACCAGTCGCAAGCGGCGTTCCACACCTATTTCGCGCTCGAAGCTCCGCCCGAAATCAGCGACCTCACTACCCTGACCCCAGGCGATTTTGCCGTCGTCCGCCAAAAAGCCGAAATCCTCGGCCACCTGCAAGACGCGAAGACACTCGCCGAATTGCTGAATGCCGAGTGCGAGGCCAAGCCAAGCCACTCGCGCAAGATGGGCTTTTGATCGTAAATTCTCGTTCGGTCGAGCGCTACGAGCCGCAACCCGTTTGAGATAACAGATTGCTTCCTAAAGGCGCGTGCGGGTGCCTTTATTTTTCTGTAATTTTGAACCACTACTTCAAATTATCATGTAATTTTGAAATACTACTTCAAATTTACACGCCAACCTGCGGCGACCTCGCCTAAGCCAGCCGCTTCCACACATCCGCCACTTGCCGGCTCTCCACCTGCACCAGCCGCGCCTCTTCAAGCACATAACCACTGAGCTGGCCGCCGTAGATGCAGCCCGAGTCGAGGCCGAGAAGATAGGGGCGGCCGTCGCGCTTTTTGACCACCAAGCCGCCGGGGGCGTCGTGACCAAAGACAATCAGGGGATACTCCGGCTCGTAGAAATCGTGCCAGCGCGGACTGGCGAGATCGTCGGAGGGCGGCCAAGTGCGGATCTTGAGGAATTCTTTGCGGCGGGTGCCTTGTAAGCCCTTTTGCGGATTGATGCCGGCGTGGACTAGGAGGAAAGCGTCTTCCGCGATGTAGAGCGGGCACTGCCGGAGCCAAGCGAGGATTTCGTCGTGGGCGGGCTGAAGCTGGGCGAGGGTATAGCGCTGGTCGGGAAACTTCACCTTGGGCTTGCGGCCCTTCTTCAAGGCGGTTAGCTGCTTCAAGAGGCGGGCGTCGTGGTTGCCCAAGACCATCTCGGCCTCGGTATCGCAAATCAACTGCCACACCGCCAGCGGGTCGGGGCCGCGGGCAAAGGCATCGCCGGTTAGCAACAGACGATCTTGGGTGAAGTCGTAGTTTACTTTTTCAAGGAAGGCTTCAAACTCAGCGGCGCAGCCGTGCACGTCGCCGACGAAAATGGTACGCATCTGATTTCCTTATATTTGCATTGCGGAAGGGCAAACGCTATCATACTCACCACTTCAAGATAGGCTCTGATGGAAACTGCGACCATACCGACCGCTGCTCCGGCGTCTTCCCACATAATGGCCAAGCCCTCGGGCTCGGTCTGCAACATCGACTGCAAGTACTGCTTCTACCTCGAAAAGGAGAAGCTCTACCCAGACGCGCGCAAAAATTGGCGCATGTCCGACGAGACACTCGAACTCTACGTCAAGCAGTACATCGAGGCCCAAGACGTGCCGCAGGTGGACTTTGCCTGGCAGGGCGGCGAGCCGACCCTGATGGGCGTGGACTTCTTCCGCCGCGCCGTCGAGCTACAGCAGCAATACGCCGACGGCAAACTCGTCACCAACGCCTTCCAAACCAACGGCATCCTGCTCGACGACGAGTGGGGCGAGTTCCTCGCGGAAAATAAATTCCTAATCGGGCTGTCGATCGACGGGCCGCGCACCTACCACGACCACTACCGAGTTGACAAGGGCCAGAAGCCGACCTACGACCGCGTGTACGCCGGTCTGCAAATGCTCAAAAAGCACGGGGTGGAATTCAATACCCTGACCGTGCTGCAAAACCACAACGCCGATCAGCCGCTCGAAATCTACCGCTTCCTGCGCGAAGAAGGCTCGGGGTTTATGCAGTTTATTCCCATCGTCGAGCGCATCGCGCACGAGCCAGACGAGGACGGATTGGAGTTAGTCGATCCCGAATACGAGGGCCGTGCACCAGTCTCCAAATGGTCGGTAAGCCCAGGGCAGTACGGCAAGTTCCTCTGCGCGATCTTCGACGAATGGGTGCGCAATGACGTCGGCCAAGTCTTTGTCCAGCTCTTTGACGTGACGCTCGGCTCGTGGCTGGGCCAAGATGCGAGCCTGTGCATCTTCGCCGAGACCTGCGGCAAGGCGCTGATCATCGAGCACAACGGCGACCTCTATTCCTGCGACCACTTCGTCTATTCGGATTATCGACTGGGCAACGTCCACGAGGAGAGCATCCGCGACATGGTCGCCAGTCCGCAGCAGACCAAATTCGGGCAGGACAAAAAGGACACCTTGCCCCAGTACTGCATTGAATGCGACTACCGCTTCGCCTGCAACGGCGGCTGCCCCAAGCACCGCTTTACTAAAACCCCGCGCGGCGAGGACGGCCTCAACTACCTGTGCAAGGGGTACAAAATGTACTTCGGGCACGTCGATCCCTACATGCGCTTTATGGCCAACGAACTGCGGCACGGCCGACCGGCTATCGGCGTGATGGAATGGGCCAGAAAAAGGGACGCGGTCAAGGCCGCCCTGCACCAAAAGGCCCCGGGCCGCAACGACCCGTGCTCCTGCGGCAGCGGCAAGAAGTACAAGCGCTGCTGTGGCCGGGCCGCATAACCGAAAGGAAGCAATGATCGATATCGAGCTAGTTCCCGCAGACTGCAAGGCCGTCGTCACCATCGACGGCCAGCTTTTTACCGAATACCGCTACGGCCACTACGTGTGCCGCCCGTATTTCTATCCAGTGCTGACTCCCAACGGCACTGGCCTCACCCGCGCCTATCCGATGGAAGGTGTCGAAGGCGAGAATCAGGACCACTACCACCATCGCGGCATCTATACAGCCCACGGCCTCGTCAACGGCCACAACCTCTGGGACGAGGGCACCGGCCACGGAGCCATGCTGCAACGGGGCGAGCCGGTAGTAGGCGCAGCCGACGGCGCAGCGCAGGTCGACGGAATCGTCGATTGGTTTGGGCCGGAGGGCGAGAAGCTGTTGGAGGAGCGGCGCACCATCGCCATCCGCGCCGAAGGTGCGTTGCGTATCATAGACCAGCGCAGCGAATTCCGCGCCCGCTACGGCGACGTGACCTTCGGCGACACCAAAGAGGGCGGGCTGTTTTCGATCCGAGTGCCGACTTCCATGGATGCCAAAGTCGCGGGGCGGATTGAAAATTCCGCGGCCCAAGTCTTTGAAAACGGCCAAGGCGAGGAGGTTACTTGGGGTCAGCAGGCCGCTTGGGTGGATTACTCCGGGCCGCTAACCAATGGCGAGGAGTGGGGGCACACCGTCGTTGATCACCGCGACAATCCCCGTCACCCCACCTACTGGCACGTGCGCGGCTACGGGCTATTTACCGCCAATCCCTTTGGAGTACACGATTTTAAGGGCGACGAGAACATCGACGAGAGCCTGACCATCCCCGGCGGCGACAAGGCCGTCTTCCGCTATCGGCTAATCATCCATCCCGGCCGCAGCGTTGACGGGCATCCAGACGTGCGCCAGCTAATCGAGCAGTTCCAAGCGGGATAGGATAGGATCTGCAAGAGAAAAAACCGGTCTGCGGGCCGGTTTTTTTGTGCCTCGCCACGAATTCAAACGGACGGAGAGCAATGGCTAAGAACAAGCAAGACAAACTGCGCGTCGCTCTGATTGGCGCGGGCGGCATCGCTAGGGCGCACATGCGCTATTACCAAGACATAGACGACGTGGAGATGGTCGCCGCCGCGGACGTGGCCTTGGAAAGAGCGCAAAAATCCTGCGAGGAATACGAAATCCCCGCAGCCTACGCCGACTACGAGGAGATGCTCCAGCAGGTCGAACCCGATGCGGTGAGCGTCTGCACGCCCAACGGCCTGCACGCCCCCTGCTCCATCGCCGCACTCGACGCGGGGGCCCATGTCCTCGTCGAAAAGCCTTTGGCCATGAATGCGCGCGAGGGACAGCAGATGCTCGACGCCGCGAAGAAAAACGGCAAAAAGCTGATCATTGGATTCCAGAACCGCTATGAGCCGAAGACGCAGTTTATCAAGAAGCTCGTTGACGACGGCGAGTTGGGCACGGTCCTGTACGCCCGGGTGCAGGCCCTGCGGCGGCGGGGAATTCCCAACTGGGGTGTCTTCGGCCGCAAGGACCTACAAGGCGGCGGCCCGCTGATCGACATCGGCGTCCACATGCTGGAGACCACCCACTATGCAATGGGCGCGCCCGAACCGGTGGCAGCCAGTGGCAGCACCTATACCTATATCGGCGACAAGCCGTCAAACGTGGCCTCGATCTGGCCCAACTGGGATTACAAGACCTATACGGTCGAGGACTTAGCGGTGGGTCACATCCGCTTTGCCAATGGCGCGATGCTCAGTATCGAGACCAGCTTCGCCGCCCATATTGAAAAAGGTGAGTGGAACTTCACGCTGATGGGCGAAAAGGGCGGTGCCAACTGGGATCCGCCGGGTTTTTTCCAAGACGCTAACGACTACATGGTCAACACCCGACCCGACTGGATGCCCAGCGGCCCGGCAGCCGACGCCTTCGGCCAGAAGATGCGCAACTTCGTCGATTGCGTACTCTACGGCGCGGAGACCCTGTCGCCCGGCGAGCACGGGCTGATGGTGCAGAAGATGATGGACGGGCTGTACGAATCGGCAGAGCAGGAGCGGGAAGTGAGGATTGAGTAGGCATCTAATCCCACTCCACCTCAACCCCCAACTCGCGCCCGCACGCCGCTAGCCTTTCCAAATCGTCCAAGCCTATCGGCACCCCTTCGCGAGCGTATTCCTCGCTCTTGCGGTACTCCATGGTGCCCGGCAGGGTCGCCTCGTCGTACCCGCGCATGGGTTCCATGGTCTCGCGGACGCCGCGCACGAGATTGTCAACGCCAGCGCGGAAGGCGTCGGGTGGGGCAAATGCGCCAATGTCCATGACGATGATCAGGCCGCCACTGCCCGCGCGGGGCCACCGCTGGGTAACGTCCCGAGCGCGGTCGCTGTTCTGACCAACGAAAGCCCCGCCCAACGTCATTGCCGATCCGGTGTAGCCCATCGACTTGAAGAAAGCCGGCGGAATCAACTCCTGTAAAGCATCGTATTCCGGGCCGCGATGATAGTCGGCGAGGATACAGGTCGCTGCGTCGAGGATCAGCGGTGGCTCTTCTGCTGACGGGAAGCCAAAGCACAGCGGCGGGTTGCCCCAGTAGGCCGACTGCTGGCCCTTGTTGCCGCCCCCTTCGCCAAAGTAATTGGGATGGTGCCCCTGCACTGAAAAGGCGCAGCAGCCCTCTTGCATGGCGCGGCGCACGTAGTGCCCGGCCGAGCCGTAGTGTCCGTGATGACAGGCCGCGCCGAGGGCGACCTTGTATTGCTTGGCCTTCTCAATGGCCTTTTCGGTGGCCAGCATCATCGGCGCGTAGCCCAAACCGCCGTCGCCGTCGATGAGGACCGTGGTCTCGGTATCTTGGAGCACGCGCAGGTCGGGGTTGGGATTGACGGTGCCGTCGCGGAGGCCGCCGCAATAGCCAACCATGGCGCGGGTGCCGTGCGAGCGCACGCCGCGCAGGTCGGAGTTGGACAACAGTTCAGCTAGCTGGTCGGCATGGTCGACGCACAGCCCGGCGGCCTTGAGGCAGTCGGCGGTAAAGGAGCGCAGCAGGGCCACGGGTACGCGTTTGAATTCTGCGGGGGGACGGTTCATAGAGAGTCCTTGGGGTTAGAAGCAATGGGCGCGGGGCGCTGCCGCCGGATCGTACTGTTTCCACAGCGAGGTCGCCGGTTGCAGTCGCTTTAGGGTGCGATTGTCGAGTATTTTGGAGGCCATAACGGATCCTAAGAGTAAAGCGACCGAGAGGCGCTAACGGTCGCGATTTTTTGCCGCTATCTCATCACTAATTCTCCAACGATTTGCACCAGTACTTCATCGCCGATCTCAGCGCGCTGACGGGGTTCTAAGACGACAAAGCTGTTAGCGTTGAGCATGGAGCTGATTATGTGCGAGCCTTGGCTGCGGGCGGGGCGCACCCAGAGCTGCCCATCTTGGTAGCGCAAAGTGGCGCGCATGTACTGGCGGCGATCGCCGTCGTTGTCGCAGGGGCTTTCCACCCGGGCGTGCGCCTCGGGCAAAAACCACGCCGATTGCGGATAGCCTGCGGCCTTGCGGATGGCCGGGCGCACGAACTGAAGGAAGGACATCATGCTCGACACCGGATTGCCAGGTAGGCCGAAGTAGGGCACGCCGCCGACCGTGCAAAAGACCAGCGGCTTGCCTGGTTTCATGGCCACGCGCCAGAAAATCGTCTCGGCCCCCAAGTCGTCGAGGACCTTTTTGACGAAGTCGTACTCGCCGACCGAGACGCCGCCCGAGGAGACGGCAAAGTCAGCGCGGAGCGCGGCCTCAATGGTGGCGCAGATTGCAGCCTCGTCGTCCGCTACTGTAGGCAGCATCACCGGCTCGGCTCCGTGGGCGTGGCAAAAGGCGGCTAGGGCGCACGTATTGCTGTTGACAATCTGGCCTTCTCCGGGCGTCTCCTCAATCTCGACCAACTCGTCGCCGGTGGAGAGGATTGCCACGCGCGGCCGGCGGTACACAGAGACGAAGCTCTGCTGCACGGCGGCGAGCACGGCCAGTTCGCCGGGACCGCATTCGGTACCGGCCTTGATAATCGGGTCGCCGCAGCGCATGTCCTCGCCGCGCCGACGAATGTGCGCGCCGCACTCTTCAATGGCGAGGATCTCGACCCCTTGCTCAGCGGAGCGGGTGTCCTCTACTGGGGCGATGGTGTCGGCTCCGGCGGGCACGGCCGCGCCTGTCATAATGCGGCTGGCTTGACCGGGGCCGACCGTTTTTTGCGGCACCTTGCCGGCTGGGATGTCTTCAATGATTTCTAAAGCTACAGGCGCGTCGTCCCTCGCAGCGGCTACGTCCGCATGGCGCACGGCATAGCCGTCCATGGCCGAATTGTCGCAGGGCGGATTGTCGCGGCGCGCCAACACGTCTTGGGCGAGTACGCGGCCAGTAGCTTCGAGCAAAGAGATGCGCTCGGGGCCAAGGACTTGTACGTGGTCGAGGACAATGGCGCGGGCTTCTTCAGGGGTGAGCATCGGGTCGCGGGGCATATCGGGTATCTTGACTCCTTATTTGTGTAGGCGACAGAAGATACAGCAGAACGACGGCGATACAAATCCCTCGCAGCGGCGCGTCGAGTTCAGCATGGCGCTCAACCAGCGGGGCAGCGGCGGGTGGGGTCATTCTACGTCATTTGTCGTGCGAGTCGACGTGGATTTTGCGCTTGTGGATGAATCGGGCGGGGTTGGTGCGGAAGGGTGTGTGACCGTATCTACAATTTGAAGAGCAGCGTACCCATCATCGACAGCCAAGAAGTGATGACCAAGACGATAACCAAGTTAAATTTGCCGTTGAACTCGCGGCGCAATTCGCGTATTTCGACTTCAACCTTGCTATCGAGCGCGTCAATCTTGCCTTCGACTTTGCTATCAAGCGCGTCAATCCTGCCTTCGAGCGCATTGAACTTGGCCTCGGTTTTGGCCTCAAGCGCGTCAATCTTGCCTTCAAACTTGCGGTCAAGAGCGTCAGTCTTAGCCTCAAATTTGCTATCGAGCGCGTCGATCTTAGTCTCGATCTTGGTATGGTTTTCGCGCACATCCGTCTCGATGAGACTCAAGCGATGGTCAATTTGTTGCAAAACATCGCGAGTGGTGAGCTCGGGAGAGGGTTGTGGGGTGGACATGGTGAGCATCCTTTGGTAATGAGTCAAAGATAATCGGCTACATGGCGTATGCAAAATGCAGGCCAAGCGCTCAAATCATCATTGCACTCTGAAAGATGGCTCTTTGCTAGACGACGCAGTGTAGTATGAGAGAAACAGCCGTGTTGCGGTTGCGCTACATGGATCGGTAAGGCGGGATTAATGCAGAAGAGTGCGTAGGGGCGGCTTGCGCTCCGCACCGCCCCTACGCACGAGGCGCGATTAATGAGCAAGCAGCGATTTGATTTGGCCCCACGACTGGGATTCGACGCTCGTCGCAGTAGCAGCAGGGACGACAGGTTGCCAAGCGGGACTGTGTCCACCTGAGCCATTGGTCAATTCGACCAAGTTACTCCCGTCTATATCAATGGCCCAAATGAGCCTAGTGAGAGAAGTGAAGGCGATTCTCATACTATTGGGCGACCAAGTAGGGTTACTTTCTACCCATGTGGCGTCGGACACGCACACAGTGCCCTTGGGGAAATCAGACCGAGCGGGAAGTGGACCTGCGGGATCGAACACACACAGACCACTCTGGTGTAAGTCAGGTAGAGGGATAACCAAGGGCTCAGCTTCACCAACATTAGTGATCTGGAGGCGAGCGAGATTCTCTTCGTCCCCTTTTTCCCGCAATACGACGATGGCTTCTTTGGTTCCGTCCGGGGAACGACTGGAGTAGCGGAAGTGGGGTACCTCTCTCCACTCCACGGGCGAGGAGCCACTGCCGTCCAGCGCCATAACGAACGCATCAGGGCCGTTCCTCTGACCCGCCTCCGACTCCTCAGTCATTTCCTCAGTCCACGCGAGGATATAGTAAAGGCTACTCCCGTCTGCAGACCATGAAAGCGATATTTTATCGATGGAATCGTCTGTTAGCTGCTGGCGGTTGCCGCCGTCGGCATCCATCAACCAAATCTCCCCACCGTACTGATCATCGTCAAAAATGTAGCCGATATAGGCGATCTTCGTGCCATCTGGGGACCAAGCCGGGCTAGTGCAATGCTGTCCTTGGGTTAAGTTTACGGGATCGCGACCATCCCCATTCATAATCCACACGTCCGCGTCCCCCTCGCGGTCGGAGATAAATGCTATTTTACCGTCGGCTTGCCCCCAGCCAGCGACGGCCAACCCCAGCGTTGCCAAGCAGGCGATTAGTAGAGATCGGTAGTTCATAACGCGGCTCCTCTCACAATGTCCTAAATAGGACAGGGCGTTGTAGGGTGTGTGCTAGAATATATGAATCTTAGACCGGAGATCATATCGGTTCTTGCCATTCCGGCGGCGCACTAGACAAAATTGACAAAATCGTGGCGCACCCACAGCAGGTTGATCAGCCCTAGCACAAACCCCGCAATCACCAGCCACTTGAGACGGCGGCCATGTCGGCGGCCAATGCCGCGCAAATAGAGATAGATGCCAAAGACGAACCACGTCGGCAGGGCCAGCCAGATCTTGGCATCTCCGCCCGCGAGGTATTCGCCCGGCGCGCCAAAGAACCAAATCGCGCCCATGCCCAAACCCAAGGTGAAGAACGAAAAGCCCCCTCCGGCAAAGCGAAAGGTCGCCGCCGCAGCCGTGTCGAGCGCGGGTAGGTAGCTGTTGAGCTGGCCCTTTTTCAAGGCTTGGTGTTGGACGAGGTAGCCGACCGCCGAGCAGAACGCCAGCGCGAAACCCACGTGCCCGAGCAGCGTCAGTACCACGTGGATGCCGAGGAAGGGATATTCCACGAGGATCGACTCGGCCTCCTCAAAGCGGAGGGGCATCAGTAGCGGATAGAGCAGGCCGAGAAAGGCGAGGGGTGCGGTCAGCAGGCCGAGGTGGCGAATGCGCGCATAGCGCTCGCCGAGCAGACCTGCAACCACCAAGGCCATGACCAGCGAGGCGATGATTACCAACATATTGGCGAAGAGAGCTTGGCCAGAAAGCGCGAAGTGCAGCACGATGCTGATCGCGTGTACGGCCAGTCCCAACTTCAAGCTCTTGCGCCCCAGCGCGTCCCAGCCGCTCTTGTGCCAGAGAAAGTGTCCCTGAAACAGTAGCGCAGCAGCCAAGTAGAACGCCAAAGCGATGACGAGAGAGACAATGCAGAACGTCGTCACGATTCTTTCTCCTCGGCCTCGTCGTCGAGCCGGAAGAGGCGGCGCACCGTATCGAGGCGGACATAGCCCTCGTCGTCATTGGCGAACTCGCGGATCTGCACGAGCGGGTCGTGCAGGAGCTTGTTGGCGTAACCGCGCAAGATGCCCTCGACGAGTTGGCGCTCGTCAGCGGAGAGCGGGCCGAGTTGGGAGGCCCAGCGCGCGAGTTCACGCTCTTGGAGGTGAGCGGCGCGCTCGCGCAAGGCGCGGATTAGTGGGCCAGTGCCCAAGGCGTTGAACCAGTGCAAAAACTCCTTTAGCTCGTGGTCGATAATGGTTTGCACGCAGCGTATCTCCCCTTCGCGCTCTTGGCGGTTGGCAGCAACGACTTGTTCGAGACTGTCCATGTCGAACAGGAAGACGTTGTCGATGTCGCGCGCGGCTGGGTCGATGTCGCGCGGTACGGCAATGTCGATGAGGAACAGCGGGCGCCCTCGGCGTTGCTCCATGGCCCGGCGCAAGTCAGCGGGCCGGATGACGTAGTCCGTGGCCGCGGTCGCCGAGATGACGATGTCAACGACAGCGAGCTGAGCAGCCAGTTCCTCAAAAGGCACGGCCTCGCCGCCCAACTGGCTGGCCAGCGACTGGGAGCGGGCAAAAGTGCGGCTGCTTACCAACAGCCGCTCGACGCCAGAGTCAACCAAGTACTGGGCCGTGAGTGCTCCCATCTTGCCAGCGCCGACCAAGAGCACGCAGCAGCCTGTTAGGTTTTCAAAGACTTGGCCGGCTAGCTCGACCGCGGCCGTGCCAATCGACAGCCGGCCGCGGCCAATTTCCGTTTCGGCACGCGCGCGCTTGCCCACGCGCAGCGAGCGCTGGAACAGTTCGTTGAGCAACAGGCGCGCCGAGCCATTTTGCTGGGCTACTTCCAGCGCGCGGCGCACTTGCCCGAGTATCTCGGACTCGCCGACGACGAGGGAGTCAATGCCGCTGGCAACGCGAAAAAGATGCACGGCTGCGTCTGAGTCATTGAGCTGGTAGAAGTGGGACTCAAGCGCCGCGACATCTACACCTTGGCATTCGGCGAGAAAGCGGCGCACTTGGGATAGTCCGCTGTCGCCATCGGCCGCTAGGTACAGCTCGGACCGATTGCAGGTGGAGAGAATGGCTGCCTCGTGCAGTCCGTAGTCGCCGACGAGCCGGGCTAGGGCCGAGGGCTGGTCGCTTTCGGGGAAGGCTAGCCGCTCGCGGATTTCCACCGGCGCGGTGTGGTGATTGATTCCTAAAGTCAGTATATGCACAGCGTTAAAAGTACTTATTCTACTGAGAAACCGCGAACCTAACACGCGAAAGGAATGCAGCCATGGTCAAATACCTGTTGGTCGGTTTGGCACTCCTAGGTGCGGCAGCCGATGTGGGTGCCGGAGCCTGGACCTTGCAGCGAGGCCAGTTCTGGGGCAAGCTCACGTATTTCCAACAGCACACGGAGGAGTGGTACGTCGGCAAGGGCCGGGGCACACCCGGCACCCGCGCCCCCTACGACTTTGAGGGGCAATACGAATCGCGGGCCGTCTTTTTCGAGAGCATGTACGGCGTCACCGACCGCCTAGACATAGGCTTGCAGGTTCCCTATTTCGACCAATCCTTTGCCAACATCGCATTCGCCGAACCCCGCACTGATACCGGCCTGAGCGACATCCGCGCCTTGGCCAAATTTCGCCTCTTGACCAAGCCCTTGGTCCTCGCGTTCAAAACCGGCGTCAAAGTGCCGACCGGAGAGTTCAAAAACGAAGACGGGCTGATCCCGGTGGGCGAGGGGCAGTGGGATTTCGACTTCGTCGGGCAGGTGGGGCGCTCCTTTTGGCCGCTGCCCTTGTACGGCAACATCGACCTCGGCTATCGCGTCCGCACCCGCAACGAGCAGATCGACCGCGACCCCGGCGACGAGTGGTTCCTCAACGCCGAGATGGGCTACCAATTCGTGCCTCAACTCATGCTGATGGGCAAATACGAGGTGCTCCGCAGCGACCCGGCGATTGACTTCTTCGGCGACTTTGAGATTGAGACCGGGATCAAGCGCATCACCTACCTGACGCCAGCCCTACTCTATGCCGTCGGCCAGCGCACGACTATCGAGGCAGCGATACGCTTCTCGCTCAACGGGCGCAATTTTCCGGCCGGCCGGCAATTCGTCTTGGGGTTAGCGACGACGTTGGGAAAAGGCTAGCGGCGCAGCTTGGCTAAGCGCTGTTGGATGGCCTCAGCCATGTCTGGCCGCTGGCGAATGACGGCATCGAAGTGGGGCTTGGCCTCGGCCGAGCGGCCCAGCATCTCCAACATCAATCCCAAGTTAAAATGGGCCTCGGCAAAATCGGGGTTGCTCTGCAAGGCTCGTTCAAAGTGGGCGATGGCCTGCTCCCATTGGCGGCCTTGAGCTAGCGCAATCCCAAAGTTCACGTGGGCCTCCGGGTAATCCGGGTTGTATTCCAGCGCCAACTCGAAATGCTCCAGCGCCAACGGACGCTGGCCGGAGCGCATGTAGAACATGGCCAAGGTGTGGCGGGTGTCCCAGTCTTGGGGGTCGGCTTCAAGCAGCTTCTTGTACCCGTCGATTTCCTGGCCCAGCCACTTGCGGTAGAAATCGCGGCGGAGGCGCTCTAAGTCTTCGGGGCGGCGCGGCAAAATCTGCAGCGTCAGGTCGCCCATCTCGTCGGTCGAGTGCAGCCCGTAGCGCACCCGCACGGGTGGGTCGTGGGGTTGGCGGGGGTTTTGTGCGGAGTTGTCGTACGCGTATTCCATGACCAGCGTCGCGCCAGCCGGCAGGAAGAGCGGCGAGGAAAATCGGTAGTCGTCCTGCCAGTTAAAGTCCCAGTCCTCAATCCAGATGAGCCACTCCCGCTCTCCGTCGGGCAACTCGGCGTACGCCCGAATTTCTCGGCCGAGGTAATGCGCGTGCGGGTAGATGGTCAAGACCTCGACATCCACGGGCAGCCGATACGCATCGCGGATCCAATGATCGCTCGCGCCGGCCGGTATATCTAGGTCCTTGCGGCCCAAGCGCAGCATGGCCGGGCGTCTCTTGGGCGGCGCATCGGCAAAGAACAGGCCAACGCGGGCCTCAATGGATTCCTCTTTGCCGGTCGGCAACATGTGCAACTGTAGCAGCAAATCCGTGCCCGGACCGAGCCGCCAAGCCAAGCTATCGCTGCCGGGGTACGGGGTCTTGCCTTGCGTCCAGCCGAGAAAGTGCCCATCGGCGTCCTCGGCCTCGCCAAAACTCATGCCGTCAAAGCCTGGAGCACCATCGCGCCCGTCTCGCCGCCGCGCCGCGCCGCTGCGGTCGATCATCATGGTGGCGTGGTGGACGATGCGCGCGTTGCCCGGCCTGAACTCTAGGGCCTTGACGTAGCGCGTCGAGTCAACGGGCAGCGGGATGGCAAAGTTGCGGAAAACATCCGGGCCGTCGGCCCGCAGGGTGTAGGCCGATGTCATGGAGGCGATTAAATCAGGCTGGCCTAGTTCCCACGCACTCTCCCACTGGGGCAGTGGCGGCAAATCGGCGGGACTACCCTCCTGCTTGCCGTGTTCAACCCAGCGGCGGATGGTGGCGATCTGCGCCGCGCTCAATCCGCGCTCACCAGCAAAGCTACCATAGCCGCGCTTGGGCTTCCACGGCGGCATGTAGCGGGTTTCTGTGACAAAGGCGATTTGCTCGGCGCGCGCACTCACATTCTCATAGCTGAGCAAGTCAAAAGGAGCCGGGCCAGCGGGCCGGTGGCAGGGAGCGCAGTTGTGAAAGACGATCGGCGCAATGTCGCGGTTGAAGGTCGGGACTTCTCCTCCTCCACTGCATCCAAAGCAGGCCGCAACTAGGAATATCCAATAGCGCGTCATTGCAGGTCGGCGATAAAGCAACCGATCGCCTCGGTGGCACTTGGGTCAGAGGGACGACCAGCAAGGGCGGCCTCTATGGCGTTTGCGAGGTCGTGCCGAGTCGGCTGCGGGCGGACTTGGTCTAAGGCCGTGTAGCGGTCGTCAATGCGGCCCCGATAAACAACGTTGCCGCGCTCACCTAACACCACGGCTTCTGGAGTCACGGTCGCGCCGACTCTTTTGACGAGCGCGTGCTGTACGTCCCGCAGAGCTTGGCCCGGCAAGCCGTATTCCTCGCCGTGGCGGCGGATGGCGTCCGCATCCTCGCGGCGGTCGGGATACACCAAGTAGAACGCAACGCCTTGCGGCTGGAAGCGGGCGTGGAGACGCGCTATAGTCGGGACGTAGCGGTTGGAGATGGGGCAATCGGTCTGGACGAACAGCAAAACCACAACGGGAGCGCGGTTGACAAAGGGATCGACCGGGTTGCCCGCCAAGTCGAGAGCTTTGGGGGGATCGGGACGGCAGCCCACCAACAGCAGGGACGCGAGAATAGCTACAAGCATAAAAAAAGAAAACGGATATTGGGCACTGACGGCAAGGCTGTCGGTTTGCGCATTTTTATTAGACAGGGAATGACTTTGGCCCCTACATTGTCTAATAATATGTCGGAGCAAGTGGGCACAGACCGCGCCCTGATCGACCAAGCGCGCGCGGGTGACGAAGCGGCCTTGCGCGCCCTAATCGAGCGCTATGAGCCTCAAGTGGCCGCCACCGTCGTGGGCATGTTGGGGCCGGGCGACGAGGCCGACGACGTGGGGCAGGAGACCTTTGTCCGCTTCTACCAATCGCTGGACAAGTTTCGCGGCGACGCAGCGCTGGGCACCTACTTGACGCGCATTGCCATCAACCTCTCGCTCAACGCGCTAGAGCGCCGCAAGCGGCAGCGCTGGCGCTTCTGGAGCCGCGACGACGAACAGGCCCCGCCCGAGCCGAGCGTCGATGGCCGCGACGAACAGGCCGCAAGTGAACGCGAGCAAGCAGTGCATGCCGCCCTCGACCAGCTCAAGCCAGCCTTCCGAGCAGTGGTGGTGCTGCGGATGATCGAGGGCTATTCGACCAAGGAGACGGCTGCGCTGTTGGAAATCGCCGAGGGCACGGTGCTCTCGCGGCTCGCGCGCGGCATGAAACAACTAGAGACCATCCTCAAAGACGAGGCCCTATATGACTGACAGCTATCGCAGCGAAATGCTAAAGGCGCTGACCGGCGAATTGAGCGCAAGCGAACGCGAAGCATTCGAGCGCGCCTTAGCTACCGACGACGCGCTCCGCGCCGAATGGGAGCGCCTGCAAAAAGTCAGCGGCCTTTTGCAGGAAAGCCGCGCCGACTCGTTCCGGCCGTTCTTTGCCACTCGCGTCGCGCAGCGCATCAAAAGCCAGCGCGAAGAAAGCCTCACCGACGCCCTCGTATGGCTCTTTCGCCCCCTCGCTCCGGTCGCCATAGCAGTAGTCGCCTTTTTGGCGCTGAGCAACTGGAACGAGCGCGAACTCATCGGCGACGACCCCTCGTTCTTGGCCGCGATTTTCGCCGCCGCGCCCGCCACACCCGAAGCGGCTTACGTACTGGACATGTGACATGCGAGGGAGAACTAAAGGCGCACTCATTCTCTTTAGCACCCTGCTTATCGGCGTGCTGATTGGGATTTTACTCTCCGGGTGGTTCGTCCGCGACCGCCTGCGGCCCATCCCGCATTCTCGCCATTTCGTCCACAGTACCGAGCGGCTAATCGCGCCGCAGAATGAAGAGCAGCGCCAAGCCGTGCGGACTGTGCTACGCCGACACGCCGCCGCGCTCCGCGAACTCAATGCCAAGCACCGGGAAGCACTAAAGGAGCAGCTAGATTCGTCGCGGGCCGAGTTGGCTCCCTTGTTGTCTGAGGAGCAACTGCGGCGAATGGATCGGCGGTTGCGGCGCTTTGGGGATCTGATGGGACCTTGGCGCGAGGGGAAGCGGCACAAAAAAATGAAACCGCACGGGAATGAATAGCATCAATCGGTGGTCTAATGGGCGTAGAGAAGAGAAACGGCCATTTCTCACGAGCCGCTAACGAAGCGGCGAACCCAACTAACCACCCAATGCGGAGAACGTAGCATGAAAAAGAAATGGATTATCTCAGCCGGCGTCGCGCTGGCCCTCGGCGCGCTGGCCACCGTGGCCGTAGCCGAACGCGGAGAAAAGATGCGGGGGCACCGTCAGCCCACACCGTGGATGCTGGGGCGTCTCGACCTGACCGACGAGCAGAAGGAGCAGTTGCAAGCGTTGCGCAAGGAGCACGTGGAAGTTAGGCGCGAGCAGCGCGAGGCCATGGTTGCCATGGGCAAGGAGCAGCGCGAAGCTGTAATGAACATTTTGACCGAAGAGCAGCAGGAGACCCTAAAAGAAATGCGCGACCGGCGCGGCAAGTTTTTCGATCGGCGCGGCGGTAAGGGCAAGGATCGGCACGACATGCGGCGCGGCGGCCAAGGTGCGTTCTCAAGACTAGACCTGACCGACGAGCAAAAGGAACAGTTCAAGGAATTGCGCCAGGAACACCGCACAGAGCTACGCGAAACGCGCCAAAAGCAGCGCACGGCCTTGGAAAGCGTCTTAACCGATGAGCAGCGCGAAAAGCTCGAAGAGATGAAGGACGAGGCGTTTTACAGCGGCAGGCGCTGGCGCGGCAAGCGGTAAGCACCAATTCCTATTTTCCTTCACGACGCGGAGTGGCCTAGCTGCTCCGCGTTTTTTTATTTTCCCGTTAGAGCCAAGCGCGGCGATTCGGGGCGCTCACCACTATGACAAAACGGAGAAAAATAATTACCAGCGCGATTTCCCTTGGCGTTGTGCTGATTCTTGCTGTGCTATTTTTCATCACGTCGCGCCATTCGGACCTAACATTCCAAGCTACTGCGCCGCCGCGAGGAGTCACACCCGTGCCATTACCCCCTCCCATTTTATCAACCATTGCTGTAAAGGCAGAGCTGCCCATACAAGATGTCCAACAGTTCACGGAATCCGCCCTCAGGGACTATCTCAGCAAACCCATCCAATGGAAAAAGGGTATAGTTGAGACTGCTATAAAACTCAACCCTAGTACGTTCACAATGACGAGCTCGGCAGACGGGACGGTATCGGCAAGCATTCCATTTCAATTCAGCGGGTGGGTACGCGTCTCGCAAAAAATTTTGGGGCGGGTCTTAGAGAAACGCAACGATATCAAAGGCACCGCGACTGTATCGCTAACCTTCATCCCAATACTCAATCCAGATTGGAGTATGACTGCCAAAGTAGCCTCCGATATCTCTGTTCAAAAAGCAGAGATTGACGTTTATTGGATTCCCGTCTCGGTGCCTCAACTTTCTACCGAATTGATGCGGAGTACAGTCCTGCCGAAATTAGAAGACTCCATAGTCCAATACATCTCCAGCATAGACGTGAGGCCTCGCGTCGCCGATCTATGGACCAAGCTCTACGAACCTATGGTTATCAACCGAGAGCCACTCATCGTTCTCGTCATAGAACCTCTGGAAGTCCTCGCGCAAAAACCGTCAAGTGACGGGAAAACATTTTCCCTCAGTCTCGGCATTACAACCTATGTGCAAGCCAATATCGGAGACGTATCCGCTGATTTCCCAGACTCTACGAGACCCCAAGCCAATTTGCCGAACCTTCATTTTGTCGATTCACTCGCATCTGGCTACCACATCATTGCCCCGATCGAGGTAACGTACACCGCCCTTGAAAATTTCGCCAAACCTCATGTAGAAAAAACACACAAACTAAAGGGCATCGAGACACTCGTTGAAAATCTAACATTCTACGGCAGTGGCACTCAACTCGCAGCAGGGTTTGGCTTCAGCATGCCATCTCTCGGAGCAAAAGGACAATTCTACTTGCTCGGAACACCCGTGTATGATGCAACGACAATGTCGCTCTCTGTCACCAGATTCGACTATTCCCTCACAACCCAGAGCCTGCTCTTGCAAGTAGCCGAAAAAATAGGCAAGGACACTTTTCCAAATCTACGCACGACCATTGAAGAAAGACTGGGCTTCCCATTAGAGACGCAGATCACCACACTGCGCGAAAAGTTATCAGATGTCATCGCCGAACGTTCGATCAATCCCTATATCCGCTTGCACGGCACCGTGGACACCATCACACCGGAGGCACTCTATCTCACACGGGAAGGTATTTGTCTTCCGATCCATCTACAGGGTAACCTCGCCTGTGAAATTACCCTCAACATCCCAAGCGCACCGTAATTCCAGCTCCAATTTGGCATAGCATTCTTTTTTAGTATATTTTGCTGCAACACTACTGGCTAAAACGACCCTCCTTGAGAGTTCCTTATGATAATCGACTCGCATACCCACGCTTGGGAATACTGGCCCTACGAGCCGCCCGTGCCCGATCACAACAGCCGCGGCCGGGTGGAGCAACTGCTGTGGGAAATGGATCGCAACGGCGTCGATAAAGCCGTGCTGGTCTGCGCTCGTATCGAGCACAATCCCCACAACAACGACTACGTCGCCGAACAAATCCGCGCCTATCCAGACCGCCTAGTGCAATTCGCCGACGTGGATTGCTCGTGGTCGGCAGAATACCACACTCCGGGCGCGGCCGAGCGGCTCAAAGCAGCCGCGGCAAAGTACCAGCTCAAGGGCTACACTCACTACGTAAAAAGCGACACCGAGTGGTTCGCATCCGAAGAAGGGCTCGCGTTTTTCAGCGCCACAGCCGATCTGAACCTGATCGCCAGCCTAGCTTTAGGGCCGCAGTGGCAACCGGCGTTGCGCGAGTTGGCGCGGCGCTTTCCATCGGTGAC
The DNA here is from genome assembly GCA_965219735.1 of Candidatus Latescibacterota bacterium. Lineage (GTDB taxonomy): Bacteria > Latescibacterota > UBA2968 > UBA8231 > UBA8231. The sequence continues at coordinate 5,911,324 of OZ244790.1, read as the reverse complement.
TTTCCTCTGCCACCACATGGCCGGGGCCAACGCGCGCGAGGAAGCGCCGCACCCCAACCTGCAGGAGATTCTGCGCTCGGCCGAGGTGCCCAACATCTACATCAAGCTCTCGGGTTTTCACTACGCTTCGCACGTCTCGTGGGGGTACCCCTACTCGGACACGCACCACATCGTGCGCCAGCTCTACGAGCACTTCGGCCCCCAGCGGTTGTGTTGGGGTTCGGACTACCCGGTAGTGCGAGCCAACATGACCTACCAGCACGCGCTCGAAGCATTCCGCACGCACTGCACGTTCGTACCAGACGAGCACAAGCGCCTGATCTTGGGCCAGAACTTGGCCAGCCTGATCGACCGAGCCGGCACTTGACCCCTTCATGCTACCGTCCGCATATAGCACAATCCTCCGCTGCTTGCTCATCGGCTCGATTTTCGTCGGCTGTAGTGCCGACGGCCCAGGGCCGGTGCAAACGGTCGGGCACGGAGCAGATTCGACTTGGGACATTATCCAAACGGAAATTTTCGCTGGCCAATGCGTTAGCTGCCACACGGCTGGAACCTCGTTTGGGCGTCAGTCGGGCCTCATACTCACCCCAGACGTGGCCTACGAACAGCTCGTGGGTGCCGCTCCGACCAATGCGTCGGCCGCGGCCGACGGGCTGATGCGGGTCAGCGACCTCGGGCAGGGCATGCCCGGCCTGCTCAAGAGCTATTTGTGGGAGAAGATCAACGCGCCCGACCAGCAACACTTCTACGGCGACCATCTCTACTACGGGGAAATAATGCCCCTTGGCGACAAGCCGCTGACCAACGGCGAGTTGGCTTTCATCCGCGCCTGGATCGAGGCGGGCGCACCGGAGACGGGCCACGTGGCCGACCCAGACCTCTTGCAGGACAAGTCGCGCTACGAAGTGCCGGAGTTCAAGCCGCTAGCCAAGCCGGAAAACGGCGTCCAACTGCACTTGCCGCCTTTTGAGATCCAGCCCAACAACGAGCGCGAGATCTTTGTCGTGCATCCGCTGAACAACGAAGACGATGTATTCCTAGAGCGCGTCCAGATCTCCATGAAGTCCGGCTCGCATCACTTCCTACTCTACACATTCCAAGACGACATACCCCCCGAGCGCATGCCGGAACCCTACGAATATCGCGACTTGCACAACGGCACCGGCCAGTACGTCCTTTCAACTATACTAACGCAATTTTATCACCTGCCAATCGCCGGCAGTCAATGGCCTTCCATCGATGTCTCCCTGCCACCCGGAGTAGCGGTTCGGCTGCCCAAGAACACCCTGCTCGACCTCAACTCACACTATGTCAATCGCACCAGTCAGCCCATTACTGGCGAGGTCTATACCAACCTGCACTTTGCCGACCCCTCTGAAGTCGAGCACGAAGCGCGTTTTTTTGCTTTGAACAATCTTGATATCTCCCTGCCAGCCGGGGAGGTGACGACCATAGAGAGGGATTTTACCTTCTCCGAGCGGACCCACATTGTGCAACTACTCTCGCACGCGCATCAGCTCATGGTCGAATTCCGGGTCGAAATGATTGGGGGGGCGCACGACGGCGAACTCATCTACGTCGCTTACGACTGGGAGCATCCGCCGATCCTGAGATTCGACTCCCCTCTCGTCCTAGAGCGAGGAGAGGGCTTCAGGTTAAAGGCAACCTATGACAACACGACCGACGAAGAGGTCAATTTTGGTTTGTTGTCAACAGACGAGATGATGATTCTCTTTGGGATTTCCTACCGGGATTAACTTATCTTGCGGCACGAAAAAGGCGCGAGGAGCACACACTGTCTGTGCTCCTCGCGCCTTTTTTTATTGGACTACTACAGCGTCTAATACATGTGCGGCTGCACGGCGAGGGCCAGCGACGCTTCAATGTCCCAGATGGCCTTGGTCACTTCTTGGCCAATTAAGTCCAGCTTGCGCACCTGTTCAATGCGCCCAGTCGCGCGGGCTAGCTCGGGGCTGGCCAAGAGCTTTTCGAACATTCCGCAGGCATCCGCCAAGCAGATAATGACCACGTCGCGGGGGTCGGGGATCTTATCGCTGAACAGCACTTCCATGATGCGCAGCTTGACCTCTTGCTCGGCCTTGCCGTCGAGGGCCGGATAGCGCCGCGAGCGAAACACCCACAGGAAGCGCCCTTCCTCGCGCGCGAGAATGCCCTTCTCCACCAGCCGGCGGAGCGCCCCCTCGCGGATGTCGTCGGCGCGCATGGCAGTGCGCTCCAGCCAGTAGCGCGTATCGTGCGTCTCGGTCGCCGCGGCAATGTCGCTCAGTATCGGGTCAATCAGGCTGTCTTGCAGGGGAGTGTTATCGACGAGGACCAGCTTGTCCAAGTCAGTGTCGATGCGGTCTGCCAACGCCAGTTCCATCAGAACTCCGCCGCCCAAGGCGTAGCGCACCAATCGGTCGGGAACTCGGGCGAAGCTCCCATTTTCATCGTCGAGCAAAAGAAGCATAATTTCTTCGGCGAATCTCAGCATACCTTTCCTTTCAGGCCCAGTGTTTATGGATTTTTCTGACTCGCGTGGAGGGTCCGATTCTCATGGAGAATAGGGGTCCTCCGCGTCCAAGATCTTGTTCAGGGATTCAGGGCTGCCGAAGCGCTGCACCTCTTCTTCGTACTGCTCCGTCTCGATGCGGGCCTGCCGCACGTGCCAGAGAATCCACAGTACCACCCCCACGACGAACAGCGCGAACTCCGCACCGACAAAGGGGTAGAGAGGCCCGATCTCGGCCATGTTGCCGCTCCAACTTTCGACGTTTCCAGTGGACATGATGATCTCCTAGTAGGGTATGTGTTTGGCTCAGCCGATGTTACATTTTGCCGACTTCTTCGCGCTCGGCGTCAATGATGCCTTGCTCCTCTGCGGCCCGATCAACGGTCGTGCCGTAGTCGAGGCCAGCCAGCTCGACCTCGCGTGGAATGCGCAACCCGCCTAGGCTGTGAATAATTTTAGCCGCTACCCACCCCGGCAGAAAGCCGAGCAGGCCGAACATGATCAAAGCACCGGCGATCTGGCCCAGCGGGTTGATACTGGCAAAGCCCTCGCTCGGCGACGATGGATAGCCCCACAGCACGAAGCCACAGACCACGACGCCAAAGAACCCAGCGTAGCCGTGTACCGCCACTGCCCCGACGGCGTCGTCAACCTTGAACCTGCGCTCCACCCAGTAGTGCATCTTATACATGAATACGACGCCGAGGGCGGCAATGAGCATGGCCTGTACCGGGTGGTACAAGTCGTTGCCAGCCGATGCGGCGATGATGCCAGCCAAGCCAGCCGAATAGGTCCAGTACGCGTCGCCCTTCGAGATGAGGTACCCGGCGAGCAGGCCACCGGCCAAGGCCATGAGAAAGTTCACCGTAATGGCGGATAGGGTCGTAGGTGCCAAGTAGATGTTGGTAGCCGAGTAAAAAGTGCCGTCGCCACTTTGCACGTCCCACATCGGGACGTTGCAGGCCACGTAGAACCCCCAGAAGCCAGTGTATATGAGGAAGAGGCCAATAGTCACCAGCCACGGGTTGCGCGGGTTGATGCTCCTCGGCGTCCCGTCCGCGGCAAACTTGCCGATCCGCGGCCCCAGCACGACCAAGACGCCGAGGGCAAAGCCACCGGCAATGGCGTGAATGACCCCAGAGGCATAGGCGTCGTGGTAGCCCAGCACCTGTACCATCCAACCTTCGGCGTGCCAACCCCAAGCCGCGTCAATGACCCAGAATACCGAGCCGATGAGGATGGCCAAAATCCAGAAGGCGGAGGAGCGGATGCGCTCGATGACCGATCCAGAGACAATCGAGGCCGCCGTCCACGAAAACAGCAGGAACGCCGCCCAGAACACGCCGTTGAGCCGCGCCCAGCCATCGGGATCTCCAGCCCCTCCCAGATGCGGTCCCATCAGCTCGCTCCAAGCCACCGCGTGCGGTGCCTCGACGAGGCCGCCGATGATGCCCGGACCATTCGGAAAAGCGAAGTAGATCCACCAGCCAAAGAAAAAGAAGGTGATGGTCACCAGCGGAATGAGCATCGTGTTCTTCATCAGGGTGTGGACGTGGTTTTTGTGGCGCGAAACGCCCACTTCGTACATGCAAAATCCCACGTGGATGAAAAACATCAACACCACCGTGATCCAGTAGTAGAACTCGGTAAATATGACACTCAGCGAACTGAGTTCGTTGTCCATGATGCCCCTCCCTGTTTTGGGACTTCGTTTATTGTCCCAAAGTAATACGGATAATTCAGGGGTATCTCAAGGTCTTTTTAGTTCGGACTTAGTCGCTTTCTGCGGCAGAGCCAGTTCCACTCCCCCGCCGCCGCAGCCATTCCACTGTAAACAGAACCAAGACGGCAAACACAATGAGAAAGGTCGCCACCGCCAGGATGGTGGGGCTGATCTGCTCGCGGATGCCCGCCCACATCTGTCGCGGAATGGTTCGTTGCTCCAAGCCGCCCATGAACAGCACCACCACAACCTCGTCGAAGGAAGCGGCAAAGGCGAACAATCCGCCCGACGCAACTCCAGGTGCGATGAGCGGCAACTGCACGCGCCAGAAGCTGCGCAGCGGACCTGCGCCGAGGCTAGCGGCGGCCCGCATCAAGTTCTGGTCAAAGCCCGACAACGTGGCAGTTACGGTAATCACCACAAACGGCACCCCGAGCACGGCATGGGCGAGGATTATGCCGAGGTGGGTCTGGGCCAAGCCGAGGCTGGAGTAAAAGAAGAACATCCCCACCGCGGCGATAATGACCGGCGTGATCATCGGCGAGATCAACAGCCCCATTACGGCCCTCCGAGCGGGCATGGCCGAGTTCGCCAGCCCGAGGGCCGCTAGGGTGCCAAGTGAGGTCGCAAGCAAGGTTGCTGAGACGCCGATGACCAAACTGTTGACCAAGGCGCGGGTCCATACGCCGTCTTCAAAGATGCTGCGGTACCAACGCAGCGAATACGCCTCCGGGTCGAGGCGCAGCATGCCCTCGGTAAACGTAAAATACGGCTCCGCATTAAAGCTGAGCGGTACGATCACCAAAATCGGCGCGACCAAGAAGACAAACGCCGCCGTGCAGAACGCGAGATAGACCCACCGCGCCAACATCAGCCCAGCCTCATGCGGTCGATGCCGACCACGCGGTCGTAGAGCACATACAGCGCGATGATGCCCACGAGCAGGATCGCGGCGAGCGCCGCGGCGAGTCCCCAGTTGAGCGAGGTCTGCATGTGATAGGCGATCATGTTGGAGATGAGCTGGCCTTTGCTACCGCCGACCAGCGCCGGCGTGATGTAGTAGCCAATGGCGAGGATGAACACCATCAACGATCCAGCGCCGACGCCGGGCAGGGTCTGTGGCCAATAGACGCGCCAGAACGCCTGAAAGGGCGTCGCGCCGAGCGAGGCCGCGGCCCGGACGTGAGAAGGCGGAATCGAACGCATCACCGAGTACAGCGGCAGCACCATAAAGGGCAACAGCACGTGGGTCATCGCCACAAACGTGCCGGTCATGTTGTATATCATGGCGATGCGGCCGTCGTCCGCGATCAGTCCGACCGCTACCAGCAAGCTATTGACTACGCCTTGGGTCTGGAGCAGCACGATCCAAGCCGTCGTCCGCACCAGCAGGGACGTCCAGAACGGCACCAATACCAGCAACAACAGCAGATTGGCGCGGCGCGGCGGCGCGTGGGCGATCAGGTGGGCAATCGGGTAGCCAATGGCCAAGCACAGCGCGGCAATGCCAAAGCTAATGGCCAGCGTGCGCCACAAAAGCGGCAGATAGATGCGCCGTTCCTCTGGCTGCCGGGCGATGCTACCATCGGGTTGGCGCATGAAGTCGAGCGCATTGATATAGTGGCGGAGTGTGAACCGCTCCCCAGCGCTGCGAATCGCCAACCACACATCCGGCTCGCCCCAAGCAGCATTGATGCCGATCATGGTCTCGCGCCAAGAAGCGCCGCTGGCATTGCGCAGCTTGCGCGCACTGCGCGTGACGACGCTGCGCAAGCCGCTCTTGATGCGGTTGACGCGCGTGGCAATTTGGCCGAGGGTGCGCTCTTCCCGCGCCTGTAGCAACTCGCGTGCAGCCGTTGCGTACACCGGCTCCTCCAAGGCACTGGTCCCGTCCCATTCGCGCAATAGAACGAGCGTTTCCGGCAAGGCATCCGCGACTAGGGGATCGTACGCGCTGCGCACGAGCAACGCGCCGAGTGGCGCGACAAAAGTCACCAAGACAAAGGCGATCAGCGGCAGAGCCAGTCCGGCCGCTCGCCGCCGCTGCCCCACCTGCTGCTTGGACGCGTCTAAACCCGTCTCTGCTGTTATTTGGTCAACCACTTGCGGATGGATCCCCTTCGTCGTCCACAGCATCGGGTTTCAGCGCGCGGCAGTCCAGCAAGGTCCAGCCGATGCGGACCCGATCCCCCTCCAATACCCCCCCTTGGCCCACGATGTTGGGAATCTTGACGATGAAGCCCGAGTGCCCGCACAGCTTTAGGCGCAGGCGCATGTGATCGCCGAGAAATGCTATATCCTCGATATCAGCGTCAAATTCGTTGGCGTACGAGTGTTCCCCCTTACTCGGCGATAGCTTCACCCGCTCCGGACGAACGACGACCGTCGCGGCAGCCCCCGGCGGACATTGCCCCAAACTCACGGCCTTGACGAGCGCATCGCCGATCTCCACTTCGCAGACGCCGTCGCCGACCGTGCGCACCACGCCGTTTAGGCGGTTGTTCTCGCCGATGAAATGGGCCACGAAAGCGCGCTCCGGCTCTTCGTAGAGCACCTCTGGGGACGCGACCTGTTCGATCGCGCCGCCGCGAAAGACGGCGACCCGATCCGACATGACCATGGCCTCCTGCTGATCGTGCGTGACATAGACGACCGTTATGCCCAAGGTGCGCTGAATGCGGCGGATTTCGTATTGCATTTCCTCGCGCAGGCGGCGGTCGAGCGCGCCGAGCGGCTCGTCCATCAACACCAGTTCCGGGTCGAAGACCAAAGCGCGGGCAATCGCCACACGCTGTTGCTGGCCACCGGAGAGCTGCCCTGGGCGGCGATCCGCCAAACCTTCGAGGCGCACCAAGCGCAGGGTGCGGGCCACTCGCTCCCGCCGCTCACTGGGGTCAATACCGCGCACTTCCAGCGGAAACGCCAAGTTGCCACCGACCGTCATGTGCGGAAAGAGCGCGTAGTTTTGAAATACGACGCCGATGTCGCGCTTGTGGGGGGGCAAATCGCCGACCGGCACGCCATTGATGCGGATGGTCCCAGCAGCGAGCGTCTCAAACCCAGCGAGCATCATCAAGCAGGTCGTCTTGCCGGAACCAGACGGCCCGAGCATGGTGAGGAATTCGCCCTTGTGTACGTCGAGATCGAGATCGCGCACGACCCAGTTGCGACCGTCGTAGCTTTTGCTAACGCCGGAGAATTCGACGTGAGGGGTGCTGGTGCGGTTGTCGTCTGTGCTCACCACTTACCAACCGAGGGCATAGCCGTCGCGGCGCGGGTCGGCACCGCCCATAAAGGAACCCGTGTCGGCATCGACCATGATGCCTTGGCCACCGCCGACCCCGGGCGACCAGTCGCCGAGAAAATTGAACTGGTGGCCGCGGCGCTCCAGCTCGGCGAAGACCTCGCGGTCAATGCGGTTTTCAACATCGACGACAAAGCCAGAACTCCCGGTCTTGACGCGGGGGGCCTCAATGGCGGCTTGGACGTTCATCTGGTGATCGAGAATGTTCATAATCATCTGCGGGGTAGTCTGGAGAATGCCATAGCTCCCTGGAGTGCCGATGAGCAAGCGCAGGCCGTCGGCGTCCCAAATCTGGGCCGGCGACACGCACATTTCGTTTTTCTTGGCCGGGCCAATGACATTGGGGCTGGTCGGCTCGCGGTCAAACCAGCGCATGAAGTTGTTGAGGGCGATGCCGGTCTCCGGCACCACCATGGCCGAACCAAAGGGGCCGCCCAAGCTCTGGGTACAGGCAACGGCATTGCCATCGGCGTCAATAGTATCGAAGTGGGTCGTGCATTCGTTCATCCACACGCGCGGGTCACCCGCTTTGACCTCGCCAGCCGGGCCACCGGGCACGAGGTGATCGCCCGCAGTAAACTGGGCCTTGTCGCCGATGAGTGCGCGCCGCTCGGCTGCGTATTCCTTCGAGAGCAAACCCGCTGTCGGTGGATCGTCGATGGCCGCGTAGGCAATGCGGTCGGCCATGGCCAGCTTGGTTGTCTCGATAAAGCGGTGTAAGGTTTCGGTCGTGTTGTGGCCGAGGCCGGCCACGTCAAAGCCCTCCATGATGGCCAGCGTCTCCAAGTACTGAACAGCTTGGCAGGGCGGCGGCGGCGCAAAGACCTCATAGCCGCGATAATTGATGGAGACTGGATCGACAAATGCCGGGGCAAAGTCGGCGAGGTCTTCTTTTGTAATCAGACCGCCGGTCTCCTCCATATAGCGGACCATGCGGTCGGCAATCGCGCCTTGGTAAAAGACATCCGCGCCCTCGGCCGCAACTTGGCGGAAGGTCTCGGCGAGGGCCTTTTGCACCACCACTTCCCCAGGCTCGGGGGCCGCGCCGTCGAGCAGGTAGATGTCGGCACCGGTCTTGAAGCGGCGCAGGCTCGCGGCCGCACCCGCGTAGAAAAAGGCGTTCTTGACCGTGAGGGCGTAGCCCTGCTCGCCGTACTCAATGGCCGGAGCGAAGACGCGGGCGGCGTCCATCGAGCCGTAGCGTTCCAGCGCGGCCAGCCAGCCGCCGCAAGCACCGGGTACCAGTGGCGAGAGGGGGCCAAACCCCTGTTTGTCGTCGCTGTCGTACAGATTCAGCGTAGCCGCGCGCGGGGTGAGGGCGACGTAATCGACGATCTTGTGCTCTTTTTCGCGGGCGCTGTAGATGTGCAGATAGCCGACGCCACCAATGCCCGACATATACGGCTCGACCACGTTGAGCGCCGCGGCCGTGGCAATGGCCGCGTCAATGGCATTGCCGCCCTCCATCAGGATGCGCATACCAGCGAGAGAAGCGAGCGGATGCGCCGAGGCGATCATGCCGCGACGGCCCGTGGCAGTGCTGCGGTGCGTGGTACCCTTGGAAGAAAAGGCCATTGGACGCAACTCCTTGTGATTTGTAGATTTTGCGACCGCCTAAAATAGGGCGAGCAAATTACAGCGTCAATCGAGGAGCTTAGCTATATGAGCGACAAGACAATAGACCTGCGCAGCGACACGATTACCCTGCCGACCGAGGCCATGCGGGAGGCTATGGCCTGCGCGCCGTTGGGCGACGATGTGTACGGCGAAGACCCATCGGTCAACCGCCTGCAAGAAGTGGCCGCCGAAAAAGTGGGCATGGAAGCCGCGCTCTACGTGCCTTCGGGCACGATGGGCAATGCCTGCGCCTTGATGACCCACACCAACTGGGGAGACGAGGTGCTCTTTGAGGAGCAGGCGCACATGTACTACTGGGAGGCCGGAACCTACGCCTCGCTCGCCGGATTGTCCGCGCGCATCGCTGCTGGCGAGCACGGCGTCCTCACCGCCGATCAGGTCCGCGAGACAGTCCGCGCCGACAACCCGCACTTCGCCCCGCTCAAGGTCGTCTGCATCGAAAACACCCACAACAACCACGCCGGCCACGCTTGGTCAGTCGCCGAGGTGGCCGCGGTGAGCGCCGCGTGCCGCGAACACGGGCTGAAACTGCACGTGGACGGGGCGCGCATTTTTAACGCCGCCATCGCCACCGGGACGACGGTCCCAGAATACACTCAGCACGTTGACTCCGTGATGTTCTGCATCTCCAAGGGACTGAGCGCGCCGGTCGGCTCGCTGTTGTGTGGCAGCAGGGACTTTGTCGATCGGGCCTATCGGATGCGCAAGCGGCTCGGTGGTGCCATGCGTCAAGCTGGAATAGTGGCCGCAGCCGGGGTCGTAGCCTTGGAGCAGATGGTAGATCGGCTGGCCGAGGATCACGCGGTAGCGAGGGAACTGGCCGCTGGGTTGGGAGCAATCGAGGGAGTCGCGGTCACTTTTCCGCCGCGACCGACCAACATACTCAAGGTGGATTTTGCGGCCTTGGGCTGGTCGGCTGCCGATCTAGTAGCCAAGTGGAAGGCGCGGGGGGTGCTGTGCAATCCGCGTCCGCCGCACGGGGCGCGGCTGGTGGCCAATCGGCACGTGGAGTTAGCGGACGTCAAGTACGTGGTGGAGGCGACCCGGGAAATGATCGGGTAGGGGGCCACTTGGCGCGTCTTTCGTCCATAGCCCGATGCTTGTGGTTCGGGGTCTTTGCCGCGACCCTTGGTGCGGGAACTGCCGGAGGGGATGCGCTGAAGAACGAGGATGGGTCTTGGAAGTACAGCAATCATCTGGTGGGGGAGACGAGTCCGTATTTACTGCTGCACGCGCACAATCCGGTCGAGTGGTACCCCTGGGGAGAGGAAGCACTAGCGCGAGCCAAGGCCGAGGACAAGCCAATTTTTCTGTCGGTCGGCTACACGACTTGCTATTGGTGCCACGTCATGGAGCGACTAGTCTTTTCCGAGCCCGAGATTGCGGCGCAGATGAATGCCAGCTTTATCAACATTAAGGTCGATCGCGAGGAGCGGCCCGACATCGACCGCATTTACATGCTGGCGACCCAGCTAACTACCCGGCGCGGTGGCTGGCCCAATTCGGTGTTTTTGACGCCAGACCAAGAGCCGTTTTTCGCCGGCACGTACTTCCCGCCCGAGCCTTTGCCCGGGCGACCTTCCTTTCCCCAAGTCTTGGCCTTCACGAGCCAGCGCTGGCAAGATAAGCGCGAACAAGTGCTCCAAATCGCGGGCCGCTTGACCACGGCCATCCGCGACTTGGAATCCGGGCAGCAGATGGCGGCCGTGCCGCCAGATTCTCTGCTAGTAGCGCGAGTGCTAGCCGCTATCCAGGTCCGCTACGACGCGATTAACGGCGGCTTCGGCGGCGCGCCCAAGTTTCCCCCGAGCTTGCGCTTGGAGATGCTGATGGCCACGGCCGAGCGCTTTGCCGATCCCCAAGTGCAGCGCATCGTTTTGCACTCGCTGGAGCGGATGGCGGCCGGCGGCATCTACGACCAAATCGGCGGCGGCTTTCACCGCTACGCCACAGACGCCGAGTGGCGCGTGCCGCACTTTGAGAAGATGCTCTACAACCAAGCGCATTTGTCGCGGCTGTACTTGCGCGCGTACGAGCTGACGGGAGACGACCGCTGGCGGTGGGTGGCAGAGGATATTTTTCGCTTTGTCGCGCGGGAGATGACCGGGCCAGAGGGGGCTTTTTACTCGGCACTGGACGCCGAGACCGAGGCCGAAGAGGGTAAGTACTACCTGTGGATTTCGGAGGACCTAGAGAACGTATTGGAGCGCGAGGCGGAATTGTTTTGGAGCGTCTATGGGTTGGCCCCCATGCCCGAGGGCGAGGGGGGCGTCCTCTATTTGGAAGCGTCGCTTGCCGATGCCGAGTTGCGAGATCGAATGGCACCCGTGCGGCAGCGCTTGCTTGCGGCGCGAACCGAGCGGCTCTATCCCCTCCTCGACGACAAGGTGCTAGCCGCTTGGAACGGGATGATGATCGAGGCGTACGCACGGGGTTTCGCGGTCTTGGGCGATCCCGCATATCGCCGGGCGGCCGAGCGCGCCGCCGATTTCGCTCTGGAGCACCTGCGGCGCGAGGACGGGGGCTTGTGGCGGGTCCATCGGCTGGGGATTTCGCGGCAAGAAGCGTATCTAGACGACTATGCCTTCTTGGCACGCGGGCTGACGACATTGTACCGGGCCACTGGCGAGGCGCGGTGGTTGCAGGCCGCGCGCGAGTTGAGCACCGAGATGGTGGCGCGGTTTTGGGACGCAGAGGTCGGGGGATTTTTCTTTACGGAAGTTAGCAACGCGCTCATCGTGCGCAGCAAATTCGCCCAAGACTCGGCCCTGCCTTCGGGCAATGCGGTGGCTGCTCACGCACTGTTAGACTTGGCCGAGTTGACGGGCCAAGCGCACGGCTCGGCTGAGGCTTCAACGTTGAGCTCAGCCGAAACGCTCGCCGAAGCCTATCGCAGTCGGGCGGCACAAATCCTCTCCGCTTTCGGCGGGGCCATGTGGGCACAACCTACGGCCTCGGTGCATTTGACCGCCGCAGTCGAGCGCCATCTGCAAGCGTCGCTGTCCGCAGCCGCATTAGCGGACGCGCAAGCGGATTCGCTGGTCTCCATGCGGGTCGAACTACCCGCTCAGCCGCCCGTGGCGGGCGAGATTTTTGCCGTGGCCGTGCATCTAGACATTCGCCCGGGCTGGCACATCAACGCCAACCCGCCCTCGGGCGACTTCCTCATTCCCACCTCGCTGACACTCAATGCGGACTGGCCGTTGGACTTTGCCCGCGTGCGCTATCCCACCGGCCGCTCACAGGCTTTTCCGGCCCTAGCAGAGACGCTCTCGGTGTACGAGGATCAGGTCGCACTGTGGGCGGATTTGTCGCTGCCTTCAGCAGCGGCTGGGACGGCGGGCTATGTACGCTTCCTGGTCCAATATCAGGCCTGCGACGAGGTTCGTTGTCTCCCACCAACGGAATTGAGCCAGAGCGTACAGGTCGCCGTCACACCATGATCCAACGCGCTGACATCATCGGCTGTGGGATAGGCGAGTTAGAGGCCGCCAAGCTCCTCGCCCAAATCGAAGCCCTCTCCGGCTCGCCGGAAGCGCGCTGGCGAGAGGCGGCCCGCTGCATTCTGCGGCCAGATCATCCCTTTGCGCTGCACCAGTTGCTCTATCGGGCAATCTACGGCAGCGCGGGCGGCCCAGTGTTTTTTCCCGAACCAGCAGACATTGAGCACGCGCATATGACGGCGCTGCGGCGCGAGCTTGGGCTGGATTCGCACGCCGCGCTATTTGCGTGGTCGGTTGCAGAGCGAGAGGCGTTTTGGCAGCGAACGGTCGCCCGCTTGGGAATCCGCTTCCGCAAGCCATACACGCAGCTTCTCGATTTGTCCCAAGGCGTCGAAGCACCCAAGTGGTTTGTCGGGGCCGAGATGAATATCGCCGAGAGTTGCTTTCAAGCCCCCGCCGATCAGACGGCCATTGTTTTCCAGCGCGAGGGTGGCCAGCTTGAGCAGATGAGTTTCGGGGACTTAGAAGCTCTTTGCGACCGGGTCGCCGGCGGACTGTGCGCGTTGGGATTTGGTCCCGGCGACCGGATTGCCGTGGCCATGCCGATGACGGCCGAGTCGGTGGCGATCTATCTGGGGATCATCAAGGCCGGTTGCGCGGTGGTGGCCATTGCCGACAGTTTCGCCGCTCCCCAGATCGCCGCCCGGCTACGGATCGGGGAGGCCAAGGCCATTTTTACCCAAGACGTAATTTTGCGCGGTGGGCGCGAGTTGCCGCTGTACCCGCGCTTGGTCGCCGCAGAGGCCCCATTGGCGATTGTATTGCCGGGGCGCGTGGAAGGGTTGACGGAGGCGCTGCGCCCCGGAGATTTGCACTGGAACGACTTCTTACAAGCTGACGCTATACCGGCGGCCGTATCCTGCCATCCCGACGAGACGACCAATGTCCTGTTTTCATCGGGGACTACCGGCGATCCCAAGGCTCTGCCCTGGGCCCATGTCAACCCAATCAAGTGCGGCGCAGATGCACATTATCACCAAGATGTCCACCCAGGCGATGTGGTCGCTTGGCCGACCAATTTGGGCTGGATGATGGGGCCGTGGCTGATCTACGCCGCCTTTTTGAACCGAGCGACCATGGCCCTCTACTATGGCAAGGCGACGGAGCGGGGCTTTGGGGAGTTTGTGCAAGCGGCTGGCATTACCATGCTCGGCGTCATTCCGAGCATGGTGCGGACTTGGCGCAGCACAGGCTGCATGGAGGGAATCGACTTTTCGGCGATTCGGGCCTTCAGTACTACCGGGGAGTGCTCCAATCCCGAGGACATGCACTATCTGATGGCGCTGGCGGGGTATCGGCCCATACTCGAATACTGCGGCGGCACTGAGCTAGCGGGTGGCTATTTGCTCAGTACGCTAGTCGAGCCAGTCGCACCTGCGACCTTTAATTCGGCAGCGCTGGGAACGGATTTGGCGATTTTGGACGAAGACGGACAGGAGTGCGAAAGCGGTGAGGTTTTCCTAGTGCCGCCCGCCATTGGCATGTCAACTCGGGTGCTCAACCGCGACCACCGCGAAGTGTACTACGCGGACGTACCCAAGCGAGACGGAGTACCACTGCGCCGCCACGGCGACCAAGTCGAGCGACTGGCTCCAGGCATCTACCGGGTCCACGGCCGAGCCGACGACGTGATGAACTTGGGCGGAATTATGGTCAGTTCCGCGGAGATCGAGCGAGCCTTAAATACAATGCCGGGCGTGGTCGAGACTGCCGCGATTGCAGTGCCGCCACCGGGGGGCGGACCGAGCCTGCTGGTGATCTTTGCGGTGCTGGAGGACGTCGGCGACCGCTTGCAAGCCTGTCCTGAGCAAAATCGAAGGGACGCGATGCAGCAGATGATCCGCCGGGAACTCAACCCACTCTTCAAGATTCACGAAGTAGTAGTAGTACAATCGCTGCCGCGGACCGCGTCGAACAAGGTGATGCGGCGGGTTTTACGGGAGCGATACGGAAGGGAACCGCGCGAACCTCAACGCGCAAGCTCGCAGAGCTGAGCGAAAGGAGCATCCGATGCGACATGGCTATCTGTCTGCCTTGCTGCTGTTAGTGGCGATCTATCCGGCTGAAGCTGGCCGCTACGACGATCCAAGCTTTCTCGCTAGCCCTAGCCACCTCTTCTCTGGTGGGGTGCCCAAAGACGGCATCCCCGCTCTAACCAATCCCACCTTCGTGGCACCGAACGAAGTAAACTACGTACAGGAAAACGACGTAGTTATGGGAATCGTCATCAACGGCGAACCACGGGCCTATCCGCACAACATCGGCTGGTGGAACGAGATCATCAATGATCGCGTCGGCGATCAGTCAGTCGTAGTGTCTTTGTGCCCGCTTACAGGTACCGGCCAAGTCTTTAACGCCACGGACGGCGACGGCTCGCAAATCGAGTTTGGGGTCTCCGGTCTGCTGATCAACAGCAACTTGGTCATGTACGACCGGCGCGACGGCGAAACGCTCTATCCGCAGATGATTTACACGGCTATCAACGGTCCCCGACTCGGCGACCGCCTAGAACTGATGCCCGTAGTGGAGACAACTTGGGCGCTGTGGCAACGGATGTACCCAAGTACCACCGTGGTACAAGCCACTACGGGCTGGGAGTACTACAACTCGCGACCCGCTTACAACGAAAACCAATACACCTTCTATCCTTACGGCGATTATCGCACCAACCATGATAACCTGCTCTTCCCACCGACGACCAACAGCGGCGCATTCGATCATCGCTTTGAGACCAAAGATTTAGTGCTGGGATTGTGTCGCAACGACCAGACCAAGGCATATCCCTTCGCGCTGATGCCCGACGGGGTGGTAATCAACGATTTCATCGGCGACGACCTCGTAGTCGTCCTATTCGACGCCGCGTCGCGCACGGCCTTGGCCTATTTCAGCCAACTCGACGACACACCATTGAGCTTTTACGAAGTAGAGTCCGAGGGGCCGTTGCCAGTAGAATTCATGGATGCGGAGACGGGGTCGCGCTGGAACATGCTCGGAGAAGCCGTCGCCGGGCCGCTCGCGGGGCGGCATTTAGCGCAAGTTCCCGCCTATAACGCCATGTGGTTTGCCTGGACCGCCTACTGGCCCGATACAGAGGTTTGGCAGCCGGGTGAGGGGATCCTCAGCGCCGAGGACATCGAGCAAATGGCAACGGAGGCAACGGCCGTCGAAGAGGCGTTTGACTCGACGCCAACGAGTTTTGCATTGAACCAGAATTTCCCCAACCCATTCAACGCCCAGACCCTGATCCAGTACGAACTTCCGTTGGCCGGGCCGGTGCAACTGGGAGTGTTCAACGCGACCGGGCAGCGAGTGCGCTCGCTGGTGGACGGACACCAAATGGCCGGGCTATACTTGCAACCTTGGGACGGGCGCGACGACGCCGGGCAGCCGGTAGCGAGCGGCGCGTATCTGTACCGATTGGAAACATCGGGATTTGTCCAAGCGCGGATGATGATGTTGGTGCGCTGACGAACCAAACTTAGGGAGGAGATCATGAGCAATTTTCTCAGTCGCTATCTAAACTGGTTGCACCTGCGGTGGCCAGCCGGCGTGGTGGAGAAGTTGCCGCGGGTGGATGAGCACGGGCAAAGCAATGTCTCCGGGCTGTACATCGTCGGCGACTTGACCGGAATCCCACTGTTGAAGTTCTCGGCCGATACAGGCGCGCGGGCCGTGCAACACATCGCGGCCGAAGAGGCATTCCAGCGCAATAAGGGGCAGGAGGATGTCTTGGACTTGGCGATTGTCGGCGCGGGCGTTTCCGGCATGTCCGCGGCCTTGGAGGCGCGGGAGGCCGGGCTGTCGTTTGTGCTTTTAGAGGCGACCGAGCCGTTTTCTACGCTGGTCAATTTCCCCAAGGGAAAGCCCATTTACACCTATCCCACCGAGATGGAACCGGCCGGGCAGATCCGCTTTGGTGCCGAGGTCAAGGAGCCGCTGATCGAGGAGTTGCACGAGCAGACGCTCGCCCAAGGCATCGAGCCGACCATAGCGCGGGTCGAGCAGGTAAAAAAGCGGGGAGACCTCTTTGAACTGGAGATCCCGCGCGGGGAGAATATCAAGGCCCGCCGCGTGATCGTCGGAATTGGGCGCTCGGGCAACTTTCGCAAGTTAGGGGTGCCGGGCGAACAATTGGACAAGGTCTTCAACCGCTTGCACGATCCCGTTGACTTCTGCGACAAAGACGTGCTGGTCGTCGGCGGCGGCGACAGCGCCTTAGAGGCGGCCATTGCCATCGCCCAATGCGGCGGGCGCGTGACCGTCTCCTATCGCAAACCCGAATTTTCTCGCCCCAAGCCCGAAAACGTCGAAAAGCTGAACATGCTCGCGGCCGATCCAATGGCCGACGTGGCCGTGGACACTCCTTCTTCTGAGCGGGTGACGACCAGCAGCGGTGCCTTTATGGAAAAGGGCCGCCAAGCGGGTTCGATTCGCTTGCTGATGGCCAGCCAAGTGCTGCGCATTGAGGAAGACGCAGTCGCGCTCAAAGATGCCGAAGGCCAAGAAGTGAGCCTGCCCAACGACGCGGTGTTTTCCATGATTGGGCGCGAGGCCCCGCTCGACTTTTTCAGACGCAGCGGCGTGGAGATCAACGGCGAATGGAGCCCTAAGCGTTGGCTGTCCTTGGGGCTCATCCTACTGGCGGCGGTTTTCATCTATCACTGGAAGACCGACGCGGGCATTCCGGTCAAGAAGTGGTTCGACCAAGCCGATCTCTTCCCCTTCAACCTAGCGGCACCGTCGTCAGCCCAGACCCTGTGGGACACAATGCAGGTGTCGATGACTCAGCCGAGTTTCTACTACTCGCTGGCCTATTGCCTGTGCGTCGTCCTCTTCGGCTTGCAGCGCATAAAGCGACGACGCACGCCGTACATCAAGGTGCAGACGCTGACGCTGATGGCGGTCCAGTGCATTCCGCTCTTTCTGCTGCCCTATGTGTTTTTGCCTTGGGCCGGCTACAATGGCTGGTTCGACGAGGGTGCTTGGCTCAAGCCGATGGCCGATGGCCTGTTTCCCGAGTCACAATGGGCCGAACACGGGCGCGAATACTGGCGATCTCTGGGGCTGATTCTCGCTTGGCCGCTGTTCTTTTGGAACGTCTTCACTAGCGAACCGCTGTGGTGGTGGCTGGCCATTAGCCTCGTGCAGACCTTCGTCATCATCCCGCTGATCATCTACTTCTGGGGCAAAGGGGCTTACTGCGGCTGGATCTGCTCGTGCGGTGCCCTGGCCGAAACCATGGGCGACAATCACCGACACAAGATGCCGCACGGCATGGTGTGGAACAAGGTGAACATCGTGGGGCAGGTCGTGCTGCTGCTGGCCAGCGTGCTACTCATCTTGCGCGCAGTCGGCTGGGCTTTGCCGCACGATCACTGGATCAACGGGACCTACATGGGGCTATTTATGGGCAAGGGCACGAACTGGGGCAACCTGCCCTTCCCGCTGACTTTTCTCAACTATGTGTGGTCGGTCGATCTGCTGCTGGCCGGCATCTTAGGCGTCGGGCTGTACTGGCATTTCAGCGGCCGGATGTGGTGCCGCTTCGCCTGTCCGCTGGCGGCCCTGATGCACGTGTACGCGCGCTTCAGCCGCTTCCGCATCCTCGCCGACAAGAAAAAGTGCATCTCCTGCAATGTCTGCACCTCGGTGTGTCACCAAGGCATCGACATTATGAATTTCGCCAACAAGGGGTTGCCCATGGCCGACCCAGAGTGCGTGCGCTGTAGTGCGTGCGTGCAGTCTTGTCCGACGGGTGTGCTGGAATTTGGTCAGGTTGATAAAAACGACGAGGTGATAAAAACCGACGGGCTAGCGGCATCGCCGGTGCGAATGCAAGAAAAGTAGGGACGACGCCCTAGTCGACATCGTCTAAACTTACTTCTTCAACTGAAGGAGGCGCAATTCTTGGCCGCTTTTGAATGATTGCTGCAAATTTTGGTTCAAACCTAGTGCGGACAAAGCTGCGACGGGCATAATCCTTAGCGGGTTTGTTCGTCTCCTTGTACATGCTGCGCAGCCACTTCGGATTCACGGTCTCTCCAACTGTCGCCGCGATTTGTTCAACCTCGTTTTCCGTGAGCATGTACTCGCTGGCCAGCAACTGTACCTCATCTTCCATTGCTGCAATCAGATCCTTTGCGTCGTCGTCAACCAAGCGATCGGCAACAGCCTTGGCCGCAAACTGCGCCCCGGTGCCACCTGCCAACCCACCTACGACGCCACCGATAAAACTGCCTATAGTCGTGCTGATGAAAGGCACTGCACTGCCAACGGCGTCGCCGGCGATCATGCCGCCCATCCAGCCGCCAACCCCCCCGGCAACCGCGGCCACATTCACTGTGGTGTTCTTGGCAAACTGCCGCCAAGAAATGGAACCGACGAAAGCGACTCGGTAGAAGTCTGGAGCACTGGTCACTACGGTTGTTATGACCGCGGTTATAGCATTGGAACGGAGGAGTCTGGATACGTTACTGAATGCGCCAGCCCCAGAGAACGCTCTCCCAAAGGACCCAGCGGCGATGCGCTTGACCACCTCTCGCCCACTGTCAGCGGCCAAGCGGGCGGTGCTGCTCACCTTGAGTAAGACGGGAATGCGCTGGATAATCTCGCGGCCGCCCTCCGTATTTAAGGTACGCCATAAGGCCCTTACCCCATTACGCATTGCTGCTACTCCGATGGCAGCATTCTTAGAACGCAACAACTGGATGCTAGCGAAAGGAGGCAACCACTGGGCGTTAACAATGCTTTTTATGAGCGCATTGCTGCCATTATTTCGAGGATCGAGTGCGGATCGGAACGCCGCTCTGACCGCTGCTGGGCTACTCGTGCCGCCGTGGAAGTCTTGGGCATAGGTAATAATAGACGAGACCGACGACGCACCCGTAGCGGTCACGCGTTGCGTTTTTGCATCAAAGACCAAGCAATCGATATTCCCCGCACGAGCTATGTTCCGCGCCTGCGTATAGGTCACCGTGCCCTGCTTGACCAGCGCGGCCGCGGGATTCGCAACCCCCGGAACCTTGCCCCGTGCGATGCGGTCGCGCATCTGCTGCACGCAGGCTTCGTACTGATCCTTGGGAACTTCGAGGACCTGCCCTAGATAGCGGTAATTTCCCGATCTTGAATCGAACGCTGTATGAACCGTTGCGGATGCGCTCTGGCAATAGTTCGATTGAACGCGCAAGTCTTCAACTCTCGTTCACCGGGCCGGAAATGCGTTTGTTGCGCTGACCTTCCGGCAATCCACGGCCAAACCCACTAACCACTAGCCAGTGCCTGCTCTAACTGCCGGCAAAACGCCTCGATGACCTTGAGGCGGGCGAAGCGTTTGTCGTTGCCTTCCACCAAGGTCCAAGGAGCAGCAGTCGTGTGGGTGCGCGCTACCATGTCGCCAACAGCGGCCTCGTACTCGTCCCATTTCTCTCGGTTGCGCCAGTCTTCGTCGGTGATCTTCCAGCGCTTATGCGGAGTTATCTGCCGCGCCTTGAAGCGCCGCAGTTGCTCGTCCTTGTCTATGTGAATCCAAAACTTGGCCACCACCGCGCCGTGGTCTGTTAGCTGCGCCTCAAAATCGTTGATTTCGCCGTACGCCCGCTTCCAAGCCGCTTCGTCGGCAAAGCCCTCGACGCGCTCGACTAGCACCCGGCCATACCAACTGCGGTCGAAAATCACCATCCGACCAGCGCGCGGCAGGGGACGCCAAAAGCGCCAGAGGTAGTGTTGGGCGTGTTCTTCTTCCGTGGGAGCGGCGACTTGGATGATCTGATAGATACTGGGATCGAGGGCGGCGGTCAGGCGCTGGATGATCCCGCCCTTGCCCGCGGCATCGGCCCCTTCAAAAACCAAGACGGTCGAGACGCCTTTGCGGCGCGCCTGCTGAGTCAAGCGATAGAGCCGGCCTTGGTACCGCTCGAGCAGGGCTTGGTACTCCTTCTTAGGTACCCGCTGTTCCATGTCCAACGGAGTCAGCACGTTGGGCGCGGGCGACCAGTCTGCGCTAACGAGCTTGGGACGGCTCTTCTTTTTGCCGAGACGCTGGCAGATGGCGTCGCGCACGGCGTGGCCCACCGCCAATGTGTAGTGAGGGTCGCTGCCTTCGACAACTTGCCAACGAGCGCCGCGGTTGTCGGTCTTTTGCAGTAAGCGATCACCGGCTCGTTTGAACTCGTCGTAGTACTTTAAGCCCTCTCGCGCATCCGCGTTCACCCTCCAGCGGGTCCGCGGGTTTTGCTCCAAGTCAGCAATGCGTTGCTGCCGCGCCTCTTTGTCCAAGTGGATCCACAGCTTGATCAGCAGCGCACCATCAACGACGAGCTCATTTTCAAAGGCCGTGATACAGCCAACGTCGCGCTTAAAGGCCTCCTCATCGCTGCGCCCATGGGCCAAGTCGCGCAGCGGGCGATCGTACCAGCCATTCAAGTAGATGCCGATGGTTCCCTTCGGCGGCAGCGAGAGCCAGTAGCGCCAGTACTCCGGGCGCTCGCGCTCTTCTGCGGACGGCGACTCAAAGGCGCAGATCGCAATGCCGTGCGAGTCCATCCACTGCCTGAGCATGTTGCTCGCCTCGCCCGCACCTGCGCCAGCGCAACCACCCAAGACTATGATCGTTGGAAATCGAGCTTGCTGCAGCCGCTCTTGAGCCGCGATCAGTTCCGTGCGCAGCTCGGATTCGAGCTTCTTGTATCGGCCATTCGGAACGCCGCGCTCCTTCTCGTTGGTTGCCATTGATCGCCTCTCTCCCTTACTAAAAATAGTAAAAAATTTGCCGCAGATGTCCAGTCGGCAATCCGCAACGCACCAATTGCCGACCACAGGGCAAAGCCGTAGATTTTTGCATCCCTTGGCAAAGGAGCCTTTGGCATGGAAGTACTCGGCGGCCCGCTTTTTGGCGTTGCCGGAGCAGGCGAGTCGCACGGGCCGGCAATTGTCACCACGGTCTTCGGTTGTCCCCCCGGCTTATGGGTGAAGCGCGCCCAGATCCAGCACTATCTCGACCGCCGCCGCCCCGGCAGCAACAAGCTGGGCACTCCCCGGCGGGAAGACGACCAAGTCGCCTTGCTGTCTGGCCTCTACTCAGAAGATCACGACCAGCTCCTGTCCGGCCCAGCGCTACACTTGCACCTAGACAAAGACGCGACGCCGGTGTACACCTATGAAGCGGGCTTCACTACGGGCGAGCCGATCGCCGCAGCCGTGCTCTCAGCCGCCAAGCGCTCGGGCGATTACAAGCAGTTCGCCGGGTCGCAGGGCCACGTCCGGCCCGGGCATACCGACTTAGTCAAGCACTACAAGTCGCGGGGCTTTGTCGATGTGCGCGGCGGCGGGCGTTCCAGCTATCGCTCGACCATCTCCGACGTCATCGGCGGCACCATTGCCCGCCTCTATCTAGCCGAGCACTTCGGCACCGCCATTTTCTCTTCGATCTGCCAAGTCGGGCCGCTGGAGACGGGCATTTCCCTAGCGGCGCGAGTCGCCGAACTAGTCGAAGCCGACGAACAGCGCTTGTCTCCTGCAACGTGTGCCGCCCTCGAAAGTGATCTAGAGCGCGGACCGCTCCGCACGGTAGATGCGGATTTCGCTCATCGAGCAGCCGAGTTGATTGCCAAGACCCGCAAAGAGCAGGACTCCGTCGGCGCGGCGCTCGAAGTAGTGGCCGTCAACGTGCCCCCGCTCGTCGGCGAACCGCTGTACCAAAGCCTGAAGTTGCGCCTGATGGGTAGCCTCGGCGGCCTGCACGCCGTGCAAGCCTGCGAAATAGGCATGGGCAGCGCTTCGTCTGCGCGCCGAGGCAGCGAGCACAATGATCCCATCCGCACCAGCGGGTACCAGAGCAACAGCCACGGCGGCCTGCTCGGCGGCGTGACCACGGGTATGCCACTAGTATGCCGCTTGAGTTTCAAACCCACGGCCACCATTGCCCGGCCGCAAGATTCCGTGCGCAAGGATCTAGAAGAAATTGAGTTCCAGCTCGCCAAGGGCCGCCACGATCCCTGCGTGGGAGTGCGCGCTGGCGCAACCTTAGAGTCGCGGTTGGCCATCGAACTGATGAACGCCGTGCTCATGCACCAAGCGCGCAGCATGGATGCGGAAAATTTCAAATTGTTCCATTAACGAATGGTGTTGGCAGGTTGATCGTGGTCTAGGCGCGTCCGTCGGCAGTTCGCCATCCGTAGGGGCGGTTCGCGAACCGCCCCCTACTCACAGCGCGGGCATCTCCACGCCTAGTTCCGCCGCCACTTTGCCGAGTTCATCCCAAGTGGGTTGGGGCAAATCAATGCCTTCAACTAGTAGCCGCGCCCGAGTCTTCTGTTCGATTTCGCCGGGCGCATAGACTTTCTCAAACCCAGGCAAGGGACGAGCCGAGCACACCCACTTGGCCATCTCTTCGACTTCGCGCTCGTACGAATCCAAGTCGATAAAGTCCTCGATATTGATAGCTAGGACCATGGTCCCGTTACCACCTTTGCCGCCTTCTTTAGTGCAACCAGCATGAGAGAGCGGTCCCACCAACATTTCTACCATCATCGCCAGTCCACTGCCCTTGTGGCCAAACTGCTGGCCGCCCAATGGCAAGACACCTGTACCCTCGGCGTCGTCTAAATAGCGCTGGGCGTCGGTGACAGGCTGGCCTTCCTGATCTATAACCCAACCCTCGGGCATCGGCTCCTGGCGAATGTTCTTCTGCACGATTTTGCCACCGGCCACGACGGTCATGGTCATATCGAGCATGAAAGGCGGACCATTTTGGCGCGGGGCGGAAAAGGCAATAGGCTCAGGACGCAGGCGGCGGTCGGCCGAGCCGAAGGGTGCGAGGAAGAGGCCACCACCATTGAGCCAAACCATGCCGATCATGCCCCTTTCGGCGATCCGCGGCGGATAGTCGCCGAGGCGGCAGATATGGGAGATGTGGTTGAGGCCGACAAAGCCGAAGGTGGAGTTTTGGGCTTTTTCAACGGCAATGTCGAGGGCGCGATTGACGGCGACGATGCCGTTGGCCCCCTTGCCGTTGATGACTCTGAGCACGGGGGTGTCGCGCACGACTTCGGTCTCTTCCCAGCGGACGTAGTTGTTTTTCATCCCGCGGGCATAGCCGGAGACTAGCCAAGTGCCGTGCGAATCGTGGCCGTGGAGGTGGCTTTCGACGACGTGATCGGCGACGATAAGGGCGTCGTCTGCGGGAATGCCTGTAGCGGCAAAAATGCGATAGCAGAGGTCTTTGAGGACGTCGTGTTGGACTACGGGCATGAAGTGTCCTTTAGATGGGTGTGCTTCCTAGGAGGCGTGCGCTTCCATCAACTCGGCGAAATAGCTAAACAGATGGAAGCTGTCGTGCGGGCCTGGCGAGGCCTCCGGGTGGCACTGGATGGAAAAAATGGGCAGTTCTCGGTGGTGCAGACCCTCGACGCAATTGTCGTTGAGGTTGAGGCGAGTGATTTCGAGGCAATCGGGCAACGAGTCGGCCGCAATGCCCCAGCCGTGGTTTTCAGAGGTGATTAGAATCCGTTCGCTGGCGCGTTCCTTTATCGGCTGATTGGCCCCTCGATGCCCGAACTTGAGGCGGTAAATTTCTGCGCCAAAGGCCAAGCCGAGAATCTCGTGGCCCAAGCAGATGCCGAAAATTGGCTTCTTGCCGATGAGGCCCTTACAAGTCGCAATCGCGTAGTCGAGAGGCCGGGGGTCGCCTGGGCCGTTGGAAAGAAAGACGCCGTCCGGCTCCAAGGCCAAGACCTCGTCAGCCGTGGTTTCGGCCGGCACGACCGTCACCTTGCATCCTGCGGCAACCAAGCAGCGAACGATATTGCGCTTGATCCCATAGTCTAGAGCGACGACATGGAAGCGCGGGGTTTCGGGGCTTTCGACATAGGGAGCAGAACAGCTAACAGCGGCTACCATGTCCACACCGACAAGCCCAGGCCAAGCGCGCGCCTTTTCGACCAAGCTGTCCGGGTCGAGATCGGTGGTGGAAATGGCAGCATCCATCACGCCCTCAATACGCACTCTGCGAGTCAACTCGCGGGTATCGATGCCTTCGATGCCGAGCACGTCGTGTTCTTCGAGATAAGCGGGCAAGCTCTGGCGCGCACGCCAGCTACTCGGCAGGCGCGAGCACTCTTTCATCAGGAAGCCGCGGACTTGAGGCCGCGCCGATTCGTCGTCTTCAGGTGTGACCCCGTAGTTGCCTATGAGTGGGTACGTCATAGTGACGATCTGGCCGGCGTAGGAGGGGTCTGTGAGAATTTCCTGATAGCCGGTCATGCTGGTATTGAAAACCATTTCGCCGAGGCACTCACCCCCGCGGCCAAGGGCACGGCCCTCAAAGACGGTGCCGTCCGCGAGCACAACGAGTGCTTTCATCTTTCGTAGGTACTCCTTTTGAGAGGGTTTAACTGCGAGTAAAAACTTAGGCAAAAAAAGACGAACTGAACAGGCGGCTCATTCTGGTGCTGAGTCGGTCAGGTCTTGGCGCTCCTGCCGCGCATGCTCTTGCATATCGACAGCCGAATCGGATTCGTCGACGATTTCATGGCCAACGATTTCTTCAATCACGTCCTCTAAAGTGACGATGCCGGCGAAGCCACCGTACTCATCGACGACGGCAAACAGGTGCTCGCGCCGCTGGATGAATTCTTCGAACAGACGGCTAGCCCGCGCCGACTCGGGCACCGAATGGATGGAGAGTCCTACTTCGAAGAGCTTGTCTTGGTCACGGCCATCGGCCAAGGCACTGAATACATCGCGCAGCAACACCAAGCCGACGATGTTTTCTCGCTCGCCCTGATAAAGGGGCACCCGAGTGTGGGACCAACTGCCGGACTGCTGGCGGGCCTCGGCCAAAGTCAAGTCGCGGTCGAGGCAGTGGACCACCGTGCGCGGAGTCATAATATCGCGCGCTCGCAACTCGTCGAGCTTGAGGATGTTTTGGATAACGCGCTCTTGGTCGGGTGATATGGCACCGGAGTGACGGCTCATTCGCGCGATAATCTCAATCTCTTCCGGCACTACCACTGGCACGTCTGGTGTTTTAGCTGTGATGAGCTGAACGATGAATTTGTTGAGCCAGATAAAGGGCGCGAACAACCACACCAGCCATTGGATCGGACGGGCGATAAATCGGGCCAAGGCCCGAGCGTGCACCACGCCCACCGTCTTGGGGATGATTTCCGAAAAGATCAATACTCCCAGCGAGATAGCAATAGTGAAGTACGTCTCCGGCGTCCGTGGAAATACTCCGACAAAGGCGGCACCGGCAATGGCGGCACCCCCAGTATTGGCCAAGGTATTCAGCGTGAGGATGGCTGAGATAGGGCGCTGTATATCCGCGTGCAATTTCTTGAGGATCTTGCCCGAAGTGCGCCCTTGGCCAGCCAGCATTTCGATCTGACTAGCCGGCAGCGAGTAGAGCGCGGCTTCCAATAGCGAGCAAATACAGGATACGACGAGGACAATACTGACGGATATAATTAGCTGGAATTCAGGGGTCATAGACGCGAGGGTGATTTAAAAAAGAGAGGGACTCCCCACCGGGAATCCCTCTCCAATGTACTAGATATAACGTCTTGCTATGAGTAGTTACTCTACGTGCTTATTAACCTGTTGGGTCATCTTAAACATATCTATTTTCTTCGCGCCTAAGACGGCCCGCAGCTTGTCGTCGGCATTGATCATGCGCTTGTTTTTCTCGTCTTGCAAGCCATTCTTCTTGATATACGCCCAGATTTTCTTGGTGATCTGAGTACGCGGCAAGGGCTTGTTACCGACTATAGCCCCCAAGGCGGCGTCGGGCTGCAAGGGCCTCATAAAGGCCGGATTAGGCTTGCGTTTCGCCTTCTTCTTCGCGGCGGCTTTCTTCTTAGGAGCAGCCTTCTTCTTCGCGGCGGCCTTCTTCTTAGGAGCAGCCTTCTTCTTCGCGGCGGCCTTCTTAGGAGCAGCCTTCTTCTTCGCGGCGGCCTTCTTCTTAGGAGCAGCCTTCTTCTTCGCGGCGGCCTTCTTAGGAGCAGCCTTCTTCTTCGCGGCAGCTTTCTTCTTAGGAGCAGCCTTCTTCTTCGCGGCGGCCTTCTTAGGAGCAGCCTTCTTCTTGGCAGCCTTCTTCTTGGCAACAGCTTTCTTCTTCGCCATGCGAAATTCTCCTTCCTTTAGTTGTAAAGATAAAACCCGCGAGCGGGGTTTGAGAATTTGAAGATTCGGTTCATCGGCCCCTCCGCCTCGTAAAGTTCAAGGCCGATTCTACCTGTTTTGTGAAGCTTCAATACTATCAGTCCCAATATAGTACGAGGGCAGCATAAGTCAAGCAAAAATGTAGCTTTTTCATAGTAGAAAACGCTCTCACTATGGGCGTTTGACATAATTTATTAAAACGGCCATTTTAATTTTGCGCTTGAGATTTGTCGTATTTTCGCGGGTCTAAAAATTGATGATGAAAAAAAGCAAATTGGGATTTGTGGGCACCGGTAACATGGGACGGGCGCTGATTGAAGGTTTGGTTGGCCAGCTTCCTTCAGGTCAGATAACAGCGGCCGACATCAGGCCGGAAGCTCTCGAAGGCTTGTCGGCGTTGGGCGTCCACACCAGTACCGACTCGGCAGATGCGGTCCGCGATCAGGACATGGTCGTGTTGGTACTCAAGCCACAAGTGGCCGCCTCAGTATTGAAGGCGTTGGCTGCGCATTTCAGCACCCAGCAGATCGTCGTCTCGCTCATGGCCGGTGTATCGACTGCCCAGATCGAAGAGCTACTGCCCGCGCAAATGCCCGTGGTGCGCATCATGCCGCAGACACTGGTGAGGATCAAGGATGCGGCTTGCGCCCTCTGCGCTGGTCGCGCTGCCAGCGCGGAGCAGGTGGCGCAAGTGCGGTCCCTCTTCGACTTGGTTGGCACGACAGTCGAGGTCGCCGAAAGTCTCATGGACGCCGTTACGGGGCTTTCCGGTAGTGGCCCGGCTTGGGCTTACACCGTAGTCGAGGCGCTCACTGACGGCGGCGTGCGCGCCGGCCTGCCGCGCGAAACCGCATTAACACTTGCCGCGCAAACCCTGCTCGGTGCCGCGCGCCTCGTACTCGAAAGCGGCGAGCATCCTGCCGTGCTCAGAGACCAAGTTACTTCGCCGGGCGGGACTACGGCCGCAGGGTTGCACAAACTAGAAGAAAAGGGACTGCGCGATGCCTTGATCAGCGCCGTGCTCGCCGCGGCCGGGCGCTCCGCCGAGTTGGGGCAGTCGTGATTGCAGTCATCGACTACGGCATGGGCAATCTGCGCAGCGTGCAGAAAGCCTTCGAATTCCTTGGCTATGAAGCCGAGATCGTCGAGGCCCCCGAGCGCCTAAGCGCGGCCACACATCTCGTATTGCCCGGCGACGCGGCCTTTGGCGATGCTATGCACAACTTGCAGGTCGCCGGTTGGGATGCGGCCATCGCCGAGGGCATCGCGGCCAACAAGCCCTTCTTGGGCATCTGCGTGGGACTACAACTCATGTTTGAGGAAAGTGAGGAAATGGGAATGCATCGCGGCCTCGGAATCCTGCCGGGCAAATGCGTGCGTTTCCCTCCTACCGAGCGAGTGCCACAGATCGGCTGGAACCAAATTGCCATTAAGCGCAAAGTGTCACTCTTAGAGGGCGTACCTGAAGGAAGTTTTTTTTATTTTGTACATTCGTACTATGTAGTAAACGAAAACAAAGACGATTGCGTCGCCACGACCGACTACGGAATTGACTACACTTCAATCGCCGGGAACAACCGCGTCTTTGGCGTACAATTCCATCCAGAAAAGAGCCAAATTCACGGCTTGCGCCTCCTCGACAACTTCGCGCGCCTGAACTGAAGAAATTATGCTCGCCAAGCGAATCATTCCCTGTCTAGATGTAAAAAATGGCCGCAACGTACGCGGGGTGCGCTTTTCGGCCGACCGCGATGCCGGCGATCCCGTTGAGCTAGCCGCGCGCTACGACGCCGAAGGCGCAGATGAACTCGTCTTCTACGACATCACGGCTTCGGCCGATGGCCGCGCCATCGTCATGGATCTCGTGCAACAAGTCTCCGAACGGGTCTTCATTCCCCTGATGGTCGGCGGCGGTATTCGCACCTTCGCGGACGTGCGCCACATTCTCAAGACCGGTGCCGACAAGGTCTCGATCAACTCGGCCCATGTGTATTCGCCGGAAATCATCAACCAAAGCGCGGAGAGCTTCGGCTCGCAGTGCATTGTCGCGGCTATCGACGCGCTCAGGCGTCCGACCGCACCCGGCGAGCCGCCGTCGTGGGAGCTGTACATCAACGGCGGGCGCAAGGCCACTGGCATCGACGCCTTAGAGTGGGTGGAGGCCCTCGTCGATCGCGGAGCGGGCGAGTTGGTGCTCAACAGCATCGACGCCGATGGGACGCGCGCTGGGTACGATCTCGAACTAAACCAAGCAGTGGCGCGCTGCGTGGATGTGCCCATCGTCGCCTCGGGTGGTGCCGGCAACCTCGACCACATCCACGAGGTGTTGACCACGGGTGAGGCCAGCGCCGCGTTGGCGGCCTCCATCTTTCACTTCCAGCATTACTCGATTCCCGAAGTCAAGAGCTTTCTGCGCGAGCGCGGGGTAATGGTGCGCCAGTGACCGAAGCAAGCGAAGTGTCGCGGCAGGCCCTGATGAGCCAGGTGCAGCGGCTGGTAGTCAAGATCGGCAGCAGCGCCCTGACCACTCAGAGCCACAAGCTCGACGACGAGGTCGTCACCCAGCTCGTCGAAGACGTAGTCGAACTGCGCTCACAGGGATTGGAAGTGGCAATCGTCACTTCGGGAGCGGTGGCCGCGGGCATGGGGCAGATGGAGTTGGACAAACGCCCGGACAATATCGCCCAACTACAAGCCCTCGCGGCCATCGGCCAAGTTCTGTTGATGGACATCTACAAGGACAAGTTCCGCCGCCAAGGCGTGCCTATCGGCCAAGTGCTCTTAACCGCCGAGGATATCCTCGGCGACCGCTATCGCTACGTAAACCTCGAAAACACCTTTCGC
The DNA here is from genome assembly GCA_965219735.1 of Candidatus Latescibacterota bacterium. Classification (GTDB taxonomy): domain Bacteria; phylum Latescibacterota; class UBA2968; order UBA8231; family UBA8231. The sequence continues at coordinate 5,881,640 of OZ244790.1, read as the reverse complement.
AATCTCTTTGCCTATGGGGCCGTACCCCTAATCAACGAAAACGACAGCGTCGCCGTTGCTGAACTCCGGCGCCAGATTGGGGAAAACGACATGCTCGCCGCTTATGTAACGAACCTAATCCGGGCGGATATGCTGGTCATTTTCTCGGATGTCGAGGGGCTTTACGACTCCTTTGGCCCGCGCGGCCCCGAAGGCAAGCTAGTGAACCAAGTGACCCAAGACATTCTCGACCCAGAGGGAATGATTGGCCGCTCGCTTGACGGGCGCGGCAGTGGCGGCATGGCGACCAAACTGCGGGCCGCTCGGCTCTTGATGGCCTGCGGCGAAATGGCGGTCATCGCGCACGGGCGCAAACACCAATTGCGCCACATCCTCGCCGGTCGCGAACAGGGGACGCTCTTTCTGCCGACCGGCCGCAAGCTCAACAGCCGGCATCGCTGGATCGGCTTTGCTAGCCAGTGTCGCGGCAGCGCAGTGATTGACCGCGGTGCCCAACGCGCCATCGCCGAGCAAGACAAGAGTCTGCTCCCGGTAGGGGTCGTCTCCTGCGAGGGCGAGTTTGCCGCTGGCGATGTGGTGCAGGTGATTGGCGAGCGCGGCGAGAAGTTAGGGCGGGGCTTGTGCCGTTACTCCTCCTCTGAACTGCGCCGCATATTGGGCCTGAGCTCGCCCGAGGTCACAAGTGCGCTGGGTCGCCCGGCCCGAGAGGTTATCCATCGCGACGACCTCGTCTTATTCTAAAATCGACGTGACTAAAACAGCTAAGATCTTACTGATCGCCTTCCTCGCTCTGGTGGCGTATCTAGCCTTTGGCAACGGGCTGTTCTACAAGGTGTGGCAGGAGGAGAAGACCCTTGCGGAACTCGAAGTCCAGAGGAAACAACTAGAAGCCGAAACCGATAGCTTGCGCCAAGTGCTAAAAATGCTCGAAGGTGATATCGATTTCATCGAAAAAGTCGCGCGCGAAGAGTTCGGCTTGGTCAAACCGGGCGAAGTGGTCATCCCCCTGCCTGCGGAAGAGAGCGATTAACTCGATGCCGCGCACTATCGTCAAAACGCGCGCCATCGTGCTGCGCACCATGCGCATGGGCGAGACCAGCAGCCTAGTGACGTTGTACGCTCAGGAGTATGGCAAGCTCAAGGCCATGGCCCGGGGTGCCCGCAAGCCCAAGAGCCGGTTTGGGGCCGCGCTCGGCTTAATGAGTGAAGTCCAAGCCATCTGCTACGTCAAAGAAACCCGCGATCTGCAAACCCTGAGCGAGTGCACCCTGCTCAAACCAGCGCCCGACTTATCGCAAAGCCTAGAGCGACTTTCCTTTGGCAGCGCCGCCTGCGAACTAGTTGACCGCCTGACGATCGAGGGCGAGAGCAACCTCCGGCTCTACCAGTGCTTATCTGGGGTGTTGCACGGACTCGCCGAGGTAGAGCCAGAACAGGTCGAATCGCTGTTCTGGTACTTCCAACTGCGCGCCGCCGCCGCCCTCGGCTACCGCCCAGAACTGCGCCAGTGCATTACCTGCCAAAGCGAACTAGTCGGCCCCTCGTCGTGGTTCAGCGCAGCCCTAGGGGGCGGCCTGTGCTCCGCCTGCGGCCCTGGGAACGGAGTGCGCTTAGCCCAGCGCAGCTTGCACTTTCTCGCCGTCCTCCAAGGGCTTAGGACCTACAGCAAGGAGGCTCTCCCCCAAGCCCCTTCCCAGCGCGGCGAGATTCGCATGGCTTTGCGCGGCTTTCTAGAGTACCACGGGGGCGAGCACAGCCGACTCAAATCGCTCGACTTTCTCGATGGCCTCAACAAAGCCGCTTTACCCGTCTAACTTACTGGAGATTTTCATGTCCGACGATGCAATGGAAAAACTAGTATCCCTGTGCAAACGCAAAGGTTTCATCTTCCAAAGCTCGGAAATCTACGGCGGCCTCAACGGCTGCTGGGATTACGGCCCTTTGGGCGTCGAGCTGTTGCGCAACATCAAAGAGGCCTGGTGGAAGGCCATGACCTACCGCGAGGACGTGGAGGGCATCGACGCCAGCATCCTCATGAATCAGCGGGTGTGGGAGGCATCGGGCCATGTCGATAGCTTTACCGACCCCATGGTCGAAGACCGCAAGACCAACGAGCGCTTTCGGCTCGACCAACTCCTCGAAGAAAACGGCATTGACGTAGCGGGCCTGAGCGCCGAGGAGATGGGAGCGCTACTGCGCGAGCGCAACATAAAAAGCCCCAAGGGCAACGAACTGAGCGACCCGCGGCAATTCAACCTGATGTTCAAGACCTTCGTCGGCCCGCTCGAGGACGACAGTGCGCGCGTCTTTCTCCGCCCGGAGACGGCCCAAGGCATTTTCGTCAACTACCTCAACGTGCAGGCGGCGACGCGCCAGAAGCTGCCTTTCGGCATCGCCCAGATCGGCAAGGCATTCCGCAACGAGATCAACACCAAGAACTTTCTCTTCCGCACGCGGGAATTCGAGCAGATGGAGATGCAGTACTTCGTCGCGCCGGGCACCCAAGACGAGTGGTTCGACTATTGGCGCGAGGAGCGCTGGAAGTGGTTCGAGCAAATCGGCCTGCCCGAGCGCAAGCTGAGCTGGCACGAACACCAAGGCGACGAACTAGCCCACTATGCCCGCGCCGCCTTCGACATCCAGTACGAGTTCTCCTTTGGCCCGGGCGAGATCGAGGGCATCCACAATCGCGGCGACTACGACTTGTCGCAGCACGAAGCGTTTGCGGGCAAACAGCTCAAGTACTTCGACGAGGAGCAGCGCACCAAGTTCGTGCCCTACGTAGTAGAGACCTCAATAGGGGCCAGCCGCACGCTAATGGCCTGCTTAGTTGAGGCCTATCACGAGGAAGAGGTCAAGGGCGAGACGCGGGTAGTAATGCGCTTTCACCCGCGCATCGCGCCGATCAAAGCGGCGGTATTGCCCCTCGTCAAGCGCGACGGCATGCCCGCTATCGCCCGGCAAATCACCGAGGACCTCCGGCCTTACATGCGGGTTTTTTACGACGAAGGCGGCGCGATCGGCCGCCGCTACCGGCGCATGGACGAGGTGGGAACGCCGTTTTGCCTAACGGTTGATTCGGACACCCTAGCGGACCAGACTGTCACCGTGCGCGCTCGCGACACCATGGCCCAAGAGCGGGTGCCCATAGCTGAGTTGCGCACCCACCTTGAGAGTGGCATGGACGCTTGGCAAATCCCTTGACCCGGTAGTATAAATCCTGATATTATCCTTCGCGCTTGGGATATAATCCTCCCTAGTTGCAAAACTTCGCATTGCGATGCTGTATCCGGTATAGCGAAAGTGGCGGAACTGGCAGACGCGCTAGATTTAGGATCTAGTGCCCGAAAGGGCATGGGGGTTCGAGTCCCCCCTTTCGCACCATGAAAACGAGCGCACGGCCTGTGATCCGGCGGTGCGTCCTAGCCTTGTAGGATTGCGTTTCGTGAAGACACATGTCACAGAGAAGGGTCAGTGGACGCGCGAGCTAGCCGTTGAAGTCGAGGCCGAGCGCATTGACTCCGCCGTCAATAAAGCCCTGCGCCGCTACCAAAAGCGGCTGGAAATCCCAGGCTTCCGCAAGGGCAAAGTGCCGCTCAGGATCGTCGAGGCGCGCTTCGGCAGTTCCATCCGCAGCGAAGTCCTCGGCGATCTCCTCCCCTCGCTGCTAGAAGAGGCCACGCGCGAGGCGGGCCTGCGACCGGCCGCACCACCCAAAATCTCCCAACTCGACCACGAGCCGGGAGGAAGCCTGACGTTTACAGCAGAGCTTGACGTCTGGCCCGAGATCAACGCCGAGCACTACGAAAACCTCTCCGCCACCCGCATGGTGCACGAGGTGGCCGACGAGGAAATCGGCGAGCACCTAGAGGAAATGCGCCGCCGCCACGCCACCGAGCGAGTCGTCGAGCGACCGCTGGCCAACGGCGACGTGCTCGTCGCGGATTTGCAGCGCCTCGACGACAGCGGCTTGCCCGTCATTGGCGACAAGTACGAGAAGCGCCACATCCTCATCGGCGACGAGAATGCCCTCAGCCCCGAGTTTGAAGAGGCCCTCGTCGGCATGAGTGCTGGCGCAGAGCGCAAGGTCCGCTTCGCCTACCGCGAGGACCTACCTAACGAACAGCTCGCCGGCCAGACCGCGCATTTTGCAGTGGCAGCCCACGAAGTGCGCGAGCGCACGCTGCCCGAACTCGACGATGAGTTCGCCAAAGACCTCGGCGAACAGTTCCAGACCCTCGACGACTTGCGTCAGCACCTAAGCGGGCAAATCCAAGAGCGCTGGGAATACATGGCCCAGCAGCGCCTGCGCAGCGAGTTGATCAACCAACTCATCGTAAAAAACGACTTTGAACTGCCCGAGAGCATGGTCGACAACTACCTCCACTCGCTTGAGCGAGAGCAGGCCGATCACGACCAAGACCTCAGCCCCAGCGACGAAGAGCGCGCCCAAGCCACGCGCCAGCTCAAGAGCTATCTACTGCTCGAAAGCGTGCGCCAACAAGCCGGGGTCGAAGTAACGGACGAGGAGTTTGCCCAATTCGCCGCCGCCCGCGCTGGCGTCCAACCTGCCGACTTGCAGGACGCGGAGGGACTGCGGCGCGAGCTGGAAGATCAAAAGGTCTTTGAGTTGCTCATCGCCAAAGCCAAAATCAACGAGGAAAAGGTATAAATCATGTCGCTGATTCCAATGGTCATCGAACAGACGGGGCGGGGCGAGCGCTCATACGACATCTACTCACGGCTGCTCAAGGACCGCATCATCTTCGTGGGCACTCCGATCAACGACGCGATTGCCAACCTCGTCATCGCCCAGATGCTCTTTCTCGCTTCTGAAGATCCCAAAAAGGACATCGCGCTCTATCTCAATACCCCCGGCGGACTAGTCTCGGCGGGCATGGCCATCTACGACACCATGCAATACGTGGCCTCCGATATATCCACGATCTGCATCGGCCAAGCATCCAGTATGGGAGCCGTGCTATTGGCCGGCGGCACCAAGGGCAAGCGCCAAGCCCTGCCCAACGCCCGCGTCTTACTGCACCAGCCCATGGGCGGAATTGGCGGTCAAGCGGCCGATATGGAAATCCACGCCCGCGAGATCATCGCCATGCGCCAGCAGATCAACGAGGTCCTAGTCGATTGCACCGGGCAGCCGCTAGAACGCATTGAGCAAGACACTGAGCGCGACTTCTTCATGTCGGCCGCAGCAGCCGTCGAATACGGCATCATCGACGAGATCATCGCCCCCTCTCGCGTCGAGGTAGCCCCTTCTTCAGTATAGGAGCCTATTTTGCGCCGTCGGCCCCCCAAAAGCGATCCGCGCTGCTCGTTCTGCGGGCGCAGTGACAGCCAAGTTGACAAGATCATAACCGGCCCTCAGGTCTATATCTGCAACGAGTGCGTCAAGCTGTGCAACGACGTACTGGCCGAAGAGCGGCAAAAGACGCTCCCTTGGGAGACCGCAGAGATGCCCAAGCCGGACCAAATCAAGGATTTTCTCGACGAATACGTGATCGCCCAAGAGCGGGCCAAGAAAATCCTCGCGGTCGCCGTGTACAACCACTACAAGCGCATTCGCACCAAAGTTGACTTAGACGAGGTGGAGCTCGAAAAAAGCAACGTAATGCTCATCGGCCCCACTGGCACTGGCAAGACCGAGCTGGCCAAAACCCTCGCAAAATTCCTGCAAGTCCCCTTCTCCATTGCCGACGCGACCATTCTCACCGAGGCTGGCTACGTGGGCGAGGACGTGGAGAACATCCTCGTAGGCCTTTTGCAAGCAGCCGATTACGACGTGCCCCGCGCCGAAAGGGGCATCCTCTATCTCGACGAGGTTGACAAAATAGCCCGCAAGAGTGCCACGCCTTCGGTCGGCCGCGACGTGTCGGGCGAGGGCGTGCAGCAAGCACTGCTCAAAATTTTGGAGGGCACCACCGCCAACATCCCGCCCAAGGGGGGCCGCAAGCACCCTGAACAGCCGATGATCCAGATGGATACCCGCAACATCCTCTTCGTCTGCGGCGGAGCCTTCGAGGGGCTAGACAAAGTCATCAGCCAACGGGTCGGCAAGCGCACCATGGGCTTTGGGGCCGACAGCGACGACGAGAGCAACTCCGACACCCCAGACGTATTGCCGCTGGTGCAGCCCGAAGATCTGCTCGCCTACGGCATGATCCCCGAATTTGTCGGCCGCGTACCGGTCATCACCACCATGGACGCGCTCGCCGAGGACGACTTGTTCCGCATCCTCACCGAGCCGCACGACGCCATCATCAAGCAGTCGCAGCGACTCTTCGCCATGGACGGGGTCGAGGTCGAGTTCACCGAGGACGCCCTGCGCAAGATCGTGGCCCTGACCGTTCACAAGGGCACGGGGGCTCGCGGCCTGCGCTCTGTTCTGGAGCAGGCCATGATGGATATCATGTTCGATATTCCCTCTCAGGAGGGCGTGACGCGTCTGCAAGTTACGGGCGAGATGATCGAGCGCGGGATTGAGCAGTATAGCAGCGAAGACGAAGAGATACAGCGCAAACGCGCCTAATCTCCAAGCCCCGGCGATGCGCTTTTCCTCTGTCGAATTCAAAATTGGTGCCGTCCGCACGGCCGATCTGCCCAAGGACGGCTTGCCCGAAATCGCCTTAGTGGGCCGCTCCAACGTCGGCAAGTCCTCGCTGATCAACAGGTTGGTGCAGCGCAAGAAGCTGGCGCGCATCAGCACGGTACCCGGCAAGACCCAGCAGTTGAACTACTACCTAGCCAACGGGCAGTTCTACTTGGTCGATCTGCCTGGCTATGGGTACGTGCGCGGCGGCGTGGGCTTGCGCTTACAGCTCGGCCAGCTCATCCGCAGCTACATGGCCAATCGCGAGCCATTGTGCGCGGTGTTGCAACTCGTCGATGCCCGGCGCGGTCCCACCGATTTGGATCAGCAGATGATCGACCATTTGCGCACCCTCGATAAGCCCTTCCTGCTGGTCTTTACCAAAGCGGATAAACTGTCGCGCAACAAGCTGCAACACCTGTTCGACCAGCTCGACGCCCAAGGATCGCTCGCCGGCCTTTCCTTTGTGCCCTTCTCCGCGGTCGATGGCCGCGGGCAGGACGACATTACAGGATGGATCTCCGAAGCGCTAGTGGGCAACGCAACCTGAAGAGGACCATTTGAAAGTACTGATCAGCGACAAGATGGACCCTCGCTGCGTCGAGATTCTCGAAGCCAATGACGGGGTCGCAGTAGATGTGCGCAGTGGATTGTCGCCGAGTGCGCTCCTAGACTGCATAGGCAACTACGAGGGACTTGTCGTGCGCAGCGCGACTACGGTGACGGCCGAGGTGCTCGCCGCCGCGTCACGCCTCCGGGTCATTGGCCGCGCCGGTACGGGCTTCGACAACATCGACGTGGAGGCGGCAACGCGCCACGGCGTTATCGTCATGAACACCCCAGGCGGCAATTCCCTATCAACCGCCGAGCACACCTTTGCGCTCATAGCCTCCCTTGCGCGGCACATCCCGCAGGCGACGTCCTCGCTTAAAAAGGGGCTGTGGGAACGCAACCAATTCGTCGGCATCGAGCTGGCCGGCAAGACCCTCGCCGTGGTCGGCTTGGGCCGCGTGGGGAGAGAGGTAGCCGCACGCGCCACAGCCTTTCGCATGAAGGTCCTCGGCTACGATCCCTACATCGGCCAAGAAATGGCCCTCTCCTACGGCGCACATCTAACATCCCTCGACGAAATCTACGCTACCGCAGATTTCATCACCGTCCACACCCATCTTAGCGACCAGACTCGGCACCTGATTTCCGACGCCGAGATTGCTCAGTGCAAAGACGGGGTTTATCTAATCAACTGCGCCCGTGGCGGCATCATGGACGAAGCCGCCCTCCTGCGCGGCTTGAACTCGGGTAAGGTTGCCGGTGCCGCCTTAGACGTCTTTGAGGAGGAGCCGCCGACCCTCGTGGACCTTTTGGTTGACGACCGCGTGATTTGCACGCCGCACTTGGCCGCCTCCACCAAGGAAGCCCAAGCCAACGTCGCCTTGCAGGTAGCCGAGCAGGTCGGCGACGTGCTGATGGGCCGCGTCATTCGCAACGCGGTCAACGCCCCTTCGGTCGATCCCGAGATCCACGGCAAGCTCCAGCCCTATCTCGTGCTGGCCGAGCGGCTAGGACGCCTGCAAGCCCAACTCGGCGAGGGACAGCTAGAGCGCATCACCATCGAATACCAAGGCGACATCACCGCCTATCCGACCTCGCCGTTGACCTCGGCCGTACTCAAGGGCATTATGGAGACCGTCTCGGACGCGGCAGTCAATGTGGTCAATGCGCTGCTTTTCGCGCAGGAGCGCGGCGTGCAAGTCGATGAGCGGCTCAGCAGCGAGCACGAGGACTACGCCAGCCTCATCACCGTGGTGTATCACACCAGCAAAGGGCAGCGCCTGCTCGCGGGCACGATCTTCGGCAAGAGCGACCCGCGCCTCGTGCACCTCGACGAGTACATTTTCGACGCCGTTCCAGAGGGCCACATGCTCTTTTACATCAACGACGATGTCCCGGGCATCATCGGCCAAATCGGCACGGTCATGGGCCGCCACAATGTCAACATCGCCCAAATGTCGTGTGGGCGTCGCCAAATGGGCGGCCAAGCCCTGACCATCCTCAACGTCGATGACCCGATCACCACCGACGTAGTTGACGATATTCTCTCTCGGGAGTACATCTCCTGGGCCAAACAAGTCAGTCTTTAAGCACGGGAGTACACAATGCCCGCAAAAATAGTATTAGGAGCGCAGTGGGGCGACGAGGGCAAGGCCAAGGTCGTCGATTACCTCACGTCCGCCGCCGATGTGGTGGTGCGCTATCAGGGAGGGGCCAACGCCGGCCACACAGTCGTCACCGGCGACACTGAGTTCATCTTTCACGCCATTCCCTCGGGCATCATGCACGAGGGTAAAATCTGCGTGGTGGGCAATGGGGTGGTCGTCGATCCAGCCGTCATGCTCGATGAGATCGCCGAGCTGGAGGCCAAGGGCTTTTCCGTGGCCGGCCGCTTCTTCCTCAGCCAAGTCGCCCACGTCGTAATGCCCTACCACAAGGTGTTGGAAAAGGCCGGGGAAGAGAGCGAAAACAGCGTCGCCATCGGCACGACTGGCCGCGGTATCGGCCCGGCTTATCGCGACAAAGTCGAGCGCAGCCACGGCGTGCGCATCATGGATTTGTGCGACCCAACGCGTTTGCGCGACAAGCTCCGGGCCAGCATCTGTGCCAAAAACGAAATCCTGACCAAAGTCTTCGGTCAAGAGCCACTGGAGGCCGGGCCCATCATCGACGCGTACATCGGCTACGGCGAGCAACTCGCCCCTTATGTCGCCGACACCTCGCTCCTGCTCAACCAAGCCCTTGACCAAGGCAAAACAGTCCTCTGCGAAGGGGCGCAAGGGACCTTGCTCGACATCGACCACGGCACCTATCCCTACGTCACCTCCTCGAACACCACCGCGGGGGGAGCCTGCACGGGTGCTGGTATCGGTCCCACGCGGATCGCCGAGGTCGTCGGCGTGACCAAAGCGTACACCACGCGGGTGGGCAACGGGCCTTTTCCCACCGAGTTACTAGGGGAAGAAGGCGAGCGTTTGCGCGCCTTGGGCCGCGAGTATGGAGCCACCACTGGCCGGCCGCGGCGCTGCGGCTGGTTCGACGCCGCCATTTTGCGGGTTTCAACGCGCATCAACGGCCTGACCAGCATCGCCCTAACCCGGCTCGACGTACTCGACCAATGCGAGCACCTCAAACTGGGCATTGGCTACCGCTGCGGCGACCAAGTGCTGGAGGAGTTCCCCGCCGACCCGCAAGTACTCGACCAATGCGAGCCGATCTACGAAGAAATGGCCGGTTGGTGCGCTCCGACTACCGCCGCCCGTTGTTTTGACGACCTGCCGCCGCAAGCGCAGGCTTACGTGGAGCGAGTCGCCGAACTGAGCCGCGCGCCGGTCTCCCTGATTTCCGTAGGACCGGAGCGCGAAGCCACCATCCCCCTCACCTGAGCCATGCTACTCAACCCTGCACCCGCTGAGTCCAAGCCGCACGTCTTGCGCCGCCTGATGGCCGAGAAAACCCTGACCTTGCCAGGGGCCTTCAACGCGCCCGTGGCCATGCTGGCTGAACGCACCGGGTTTGAGGCCGTGTACATTTCTGGAGCTGGCCTAGCCAACGGCACGGCTGGCTACCCAGACGTCGGCCTGTTGGGCATGGACGAAATGGCGCGCCAAGCCGGCTACATTGCCAACGCAGTCCAAGTGCCCTGCATTTGCGATGCGGACACTGGGTTTGGCGAGGTCTGGCAGGTGATGCGCACGGTGCGCGCGTACGAGCGCGAGGGCTTGGCCGGCCTACACTTAGAAGACCAAGTCATGCCCAAGCGCTGCGGCCACCTCGACGGCAAGGCCCTAATCGGGGTCGAAGAAATGGAGCGCAAGATCGCCGCGGCCTGCGCGGCGCGGCAAGACCCAGACTTTGTCATCATCGCCCGCTGCGACGCCCGCGCCGTCGAGGGATTTGAGCAAAGCGTTGAGCGCGGCCAACGCTACTTGGCAGCCGGCGCGGACGCAATCTTTCCCGAAGCCATGCAGAGCACCGAGGAATTCGCCCGCTACGCCGAGCAAGTCAAAGGCCCACTCCTCGCCAACATGACCGAATTTGGCAAATCGCCGTACCTATCGGTCGCGGAGTTCGCCGCCATGGGATACCGCCTCGTGATTTTCCCAATGAGCGCCTTTCGCACCATGATGAAGGCCGTTGAAGGGCTGTTCCGCGAACTCAAGGAAAAGGGCACTTTAGAAGGTGCTCTCGGACAGATGCAGACGCGAGACGAACTCTACGAACTACTCGGCTACGACGAGTACACCAAACTAGACGCAGCATTGGCCGCCCGTTTTCCAGCGAACGGAGAAAGCCGCTAAATTATTAGCCCCAAATTCACACTTTCCATAGAGAGATTTACAGAATGACCGACAAATCCTACAGCCCCGGCCTCGAAGGCGTCATCGCCGGCGAGTCCGCTCTTTCGCGCATTGATATCGATATCAATCGCCTGATCCTGCACGGCTACGACCTAGTCGAACTGACCGAAAACGCCAGCTACGAAGAGGTCGCCTACTTGCTGCTCTACGGCGAGTTGCCGACAGTCGCCGAGTTGGCGGCATTCAACCAACAACTGCGCTCCCAGCGCGACCTGCCCGGCCCGGTCGTCGATCTATTGCGCTCCGCTCCGGCGGACGCTCACCCCATGGATCTGTTGCGCACAGCCGTATCATCCCTGGCGTTTTTCGACACCGAGACCCCCGACAACAGCCACGATGCCAATGTGCGCAAATCCGTGCGCTTGCTGGCCAAAATTCCCACCGCACTCGCCTATGGCTATCGCTTCTCGCAGGGCCTAGAGCCGGTGTCCCCCGACGCCGAGCTAGACCACGCGGCCAATCTGCTCTACATGCTGCGCGGCGAAAAACCGCCCGCGTACGAAGTAGAGGCCATGAACACTTCGCTGATCCTCTACGCCGAGCACGGATACAACGCCTCCACGTTCACCGCGCGGGTCGTGGCCTCGACGCTCGCCGACCTGTACGCCGCCATAACCGCAGCCATCGGCGCTCTGCACGGCCCCTTGCACGGCGGAGCCAACGAGGCGGCCATGCACATGCTCTTGGAGGTAGATTCGCCCGAGGCGGCCGAGCAGTGGGTCCTCGACGCGCTGGCGCAAAAGAAGAAGATCATGGGCTTTGGACATCGGGAATACAAAAGCGGCGACTCGCGGGTGCCGACGATGAAGAAAGTTGGCCGTCAGATTGCCGCCGCCATCGGCGACACCAAGTGGCCGGACCTAGCCGACGTGGTCGAAGCGACGATGATGCGCGAAAAAGGCATCTTCCCCAACGTCGATTTCCCCTGCGCGTACACCTACTACATGATGGGCATCCCGATCCCGCTCTACACCCCCATCTTCGTGGCCAGCCGCGTGGTGGGCTGGGCAGCGCACGTGATCGAACAGCACGACGCCAATCGGCTCATCCGCCCCAATCACATCTATACCGGGCCAGAGCACCGCGCATTTGTCGCACTAAGCGAGCGGGGCTGACCTCAGCCGCGCACGGCCAGCAACCAAGGCCGCACATCGAGCAAGAATTCCTGCACGGCATCGCTCTGGTAGTCGGGATACGTCCACTCCAATGGCCGATAGCGTCCCCGCTGATAGAGCAGGGTCACTTCGGCGTAGAGCTGCGGTGCAATGCACACCCGGTGACCAGCGTACTTCGTCGTCGCTAACACCAAGCTCTCGATCGACAGCAGTCCCGGGTCGATATTGGCGCGGCGGCACTGCCCTCGGCTCATCGCCCGCTCCAGCGCCATAGTCTGCGTCTTGACGGTCGCCAGCTCAGCGGGGTCGATCCGCTCGGCAAAGCACGCGAGCTGTTTGCGCAGCCCCGCGCCCATTTCCGCTTCGTAGTACGAGGTAAAATCAAAATCATAGGTCGCACTTGTTGCGCGCAGGAGGCCAAAGCATTCGGCAAGGCGTTCTTTGGCCGCGGCGAATGTATCAGCGGAATCGGCCAATACCGCACAGACTAGTGCGACGGGCGTGGAGGGCTGGAGATTGATGGGCATCTTATATAGCAACCTGCATGACTTGGATTCAAGCTATGGACCGTCTTGTTTCTACTATTCTGCGTCCATCTGCGTCCATCTGCGGATTATCTTAGAAATGATTTAGGCTTGCAACAAAAGGCAAGGCCCCCAATCGCGTCAATTTCTGCGACGGAATTGGTTTGCTATTTTATCGCAGCGATTTCCACCTTCACTCAGGAAAGGCCACTATGCGCATAGAAAACCTCGACACGCCCGCCCTCCTCGTCGATATCGACGGCTTGGAGGACAACCTCGACCGCTACCAACGCTACTTTGACGAGCACGGCATTGGCCTGCGGCCCCACATCAAGACCCACAAGTGCGTGGCCATCGCCCATATGCAAATGCGTCGCGGGGCAATCGGCATCACCTGCCAGAAGCTCGGAGAAGCCGAGGTCATGGCCGAGGGCGGGGTCGGTCGCGACATCCTGATTCCCTACAACATCATCGGCGCGCAAAAACTGGCGCGGCTGGTCGCGCTGGCGCGGGACACCCGGCTGACCGTGGCGGCCGATTCCGAATACACCGTGCAAGGGCTAGCCGAAGCTGCTGCGGCAGCGGATGTCACCGTGGGCGTGGTCGTCGAACTCGATCGCGGGCGCACGGGCGTAGGCTCGCCCGCTGCGGCTGCGGCCCTCGGCGAAAAAATCGACCAAGCCCCCAACATCGAACTCCGGGGCATCATGTCCATGCCAGCAACGCCAGACATGCGGCCGCTGATCCAAGAGACGCTCGCGCACTTCGACCGCAAGGGCCTGCCGCATCCCATCGTCAGCGGCGGTAGCACGCCGGGCGCGTTTATGGCGCACGAGCTTCCCGAACTGACCGAGTACCGGGCCGGCGAGTACCCAGTCGGCGGCGTCGGCCATCTCCGCCGTGGAACCCACAGCGTCGCCCAGTGCGCTGGCCGGGTACTGATGACCGTGGTCAGCCGGCCGACCGCGGATCGCGCCATCCTCGACGGGGGCAGCAAGTCGCTCAGCGCCGCGGTCCACCGCCAGGAGGATGGCTCGTCCATAATGGGCTACATCGTCGAGTACCCCCAAGCCGTCTTCTCCGGGGCCTCGGAAGAACACGGGCAGATCGATCTATCGGCCTGCGACGACAAGCCCCAAATCGGCGAACAGGTGCAGGTCTTGCCGGTTCATCCCTGCCCCTGTTTCAACGAACACGACCAAATCTTTGCCGTGCGCGGCGGCCGCGTGGAAGCCGTCTGGCCGGTTGATGCCCGCGGGCAGATACGCTGAAAGGAGCGAATTGTGGATTTTGCTACACTGAGCGAAAAACTAAAAATGGCTAGCACGGCGACCCTGACGTCCGTGCTCCGCAACAAGGGACTGCACAACACGTTTATGCACCAAGTCGCGCCCCTCGCGCCCGACGTGAAGATGGTCGGCCGGGCCTTTACCTTGCGCTATATCCCCGCGCGCGAAGACCTCGACGAGGTTCCACTGGACAACCTAAAAGACGTGCAGCGGATCGGCATTGAGCAGGTAACAGCAGGCGACGTATTCGTCATTGATGCGCGCGGCGACACCCGCGCCGGAACCATGGGGTCCATCCTAGCGGCGCGGCTGCAAGTGCGCGGCTGCGCGGGGATCGTCACCGACGGAGCCTACCGCGACTCGCCTACTATCGTCGCATCGGGATTGCCCGCCTACGCCGCGGCTATGAACGCCCACACCAACAAAACCATCCACCATCCCAGCGAAATCCAAGTGCCCATCGCCTGCGGCGGCGTAGCGGTATTCCCCGGCGACATCCTCGTCGGCGACGGCGAAGGAATCGTGGTCATCCCCGCGCATCTGGCCGAGGAGGTCGCCGTCGAAGCCGAGGAGATGGAGCAAAAAGAGCGCTTCATCACCGAGAAAATCCGCGCCGGAGCCAGTATCGTCGGGACCTATCCCCCCGACGAGCAGACCTTGGCCGAGTACCAAGCCTGGAAAGCAAACCAATCGTAGGGGCGATTCGCGAATCGCCCCTACCAAATTCTAGGAAAATTGTGGGGTTTCCCCTTGTGCCCGCTTCAGCCCAAACGGCGGCGCAAACGACGCACGAGATCGCCAACCACAGCGGGAGCCGTGGCGGCAATGTTGTGCAACTCGTCGGGGTCCTGCTCAAGATCGTAGAGTTCGTCGCAGTCGTTGTAATTCTGGATGTATTTGTGCGTACCCGTGCGGATGCAGCGGAAGTTGTGCAGGGCGGCGACAGTCGCTTGGCGGTGGGTGTCGGTCTGGCCGGCGAGGATCGGTTGCAGCGAGCGGGCGTCGATGTCTTGCTGCGGCGCGAGCTGGGCAAAATCGCATATCGTAGCATTGAGGTCAATGAGTTCGCACAGCGCGTCACAGACGCGGCCTCCGGCGATATTCGGCCCGGCGATGACCAGCGGTACGCGCAGGCTGGCCTCGTACGCGGCGCTCTTGGTGTACAGCCCGTGGTCGCCGAGCAGTTCGCCGTGGTCAGAAGAGAAGATGATATAGGTGTTGTCGAGCTGGCCGCGTTTTTCGAGCGCGTCGAGGATCTGGCCAATCTGGTCGTCAATGAGTTCGGTGGCGGCGCAGTATTGGCGGCGGGTTTGGGCGATTTGGTCGGGCGTGAAATCTGCGGCGCGTTTTTTGATCCACTCGGGTTTGCCAGCGAGAGAGTCGCTGATAGCCGGGGGCATCGGCGCGGCGCGGTAGCGGTCGCCATATTCGGTCGGTGGGTCAAAGGGGTCGTGCGGGCCGACGAAGCTGACGAAGTAGTGCCAAGGAAAGTCGTCGGGCACATTAGCGATCCACTCGGCGGCGCGACGGCCGATATAGGCGTCCTCAAAATCCGCGCTGTCCAGCGGCGAGTCGCGGCAATCGGTAATCCAACCAGCGGCGGCGCGACGTCGATAGTCCTGGTGAAATGTCGCCAATTGCCCTTTGTCGGCTAGATAGTGCGTGTAGGGGCCTATCGGCGTGGGCGAGGAGCCGGCGTGCATTTTGCCCTCGCATTCCTCTGGATGGGTGAAGCCCCAGCTATAGGCGTAGGGCCGGTCGCCGTAGCGGCCATTGTAGCCGTCGGATTTGCGCAGATCGAGCTTGCCGACGCAACCGACGCGGTAGCCGGCGTCGCGCAGCCGCTGATAGTAGGTGGGGATGCCCGAGGGTAGCCGCCCCGAATTGTCCAAGCAGCCGAGGCGGCTCGGTTGCAGGCCAGAAGCCAAGCCGATCCGCGCTGGCGCACAGACGGGTGCGTTGGTGGTGCATTGGGTGAAGCGCACACCAGCGGCGGCGAGGCGGTCGAGGTTAGGCGTCCGCAGGAAGTCGGCACCGGCTGCGCCGAGATAGTCGTGGCGGTGCTGATCGTCCATGATGAAGAGGATATTGGGACGGGGCATTGGAGGGTTCCTTGGGGTTGTAGGTAGCTTGAACGAGTGCGAAGTGTGTGTGGCCGGATTCAGTTCAATCTACCCAGCCGCCAATCTCGCTTCAAGCAGGCCACTATGACTATCGACGATCCAATCCCATTTGCAGCATTCGCCCGCTTTGAGCGGCTCACCGCCGAAAAGCCGCTGCTGTACTGCGAACTAGGGGGCGGCCCGACCATTGCGAAGCGATCCAATCGGTCGGATATTGAAAAAGCGTACTGCCTTACCGCTAACCGTGCGATCTCAGCCTTCGACGGCAGACAATATCTCGCTCAAATTGCAACAAAGGAGAGATATAAATGGCCAAACTACTCGAAGAGATACTGAAGCAGAAACAAGAACAACAGGAAGCGTCGGAATTTGAACATGTAGCAGTTCGTCAGGAATGGATAGCCAACTGCGAAAAGCTCATGTCGAAGATAGCTAAGTGGTTACAGCCTCTTAAAGACAAAAACTGGCTGGAGATCCAGTCAGAGAATATTCCGATTCGGGAAGACCAGCTTGGGGATTACGAAGCCCGATCTCTACGACTTGTCTTTTTAGACAGCCAGATTCTCACCTTCAGACCGGTCGGGCGTTTTATTATAGGTACTCAAGGGCGAGTCGATGTGGTCTCGGGCAGCACCCTTCTCGCAATGCTGCTGCATAAAGGAAATGACGAGTGGGACTTTGCGAGGCGAGAGGGCAGATACGGGAAACCTGTACGGTGGGAATTCAATAAAAGTACCTTAGAGGAATTTCGGTCGTAACGTGAGATTATCTCAGACCAGTTAGGTCTAGTGCTGGCCTTGTGCCCTTTATTTATCTCTCCAAACCGCCAAGCAAGGAGGGATACAGATGAAAGAGCCAAGACCAGCGTTGGAGAATTTGTGCTGTCTCAATGCCCAATGCAAGACCTACGGCCAACGCGGCCAAGCCAACCTGCGGGTGCGCAAGACCTATGGAGCCGACCGGATTCGCTATCTGCGCTGTGGGTGCTGCGGCGAGGAATTCAGCGAGCGCAAAGGCACGGCGTTGTTTAATTGCAAAATCGGTGAAGCCCAAGCCGTGTCGGTGATCGAGCATCTGGATAGTGCCTGTGGCTTGAATGCCACGGCGCGCTTGGTGGGGGTGTCCAAGGATGCGGTTAGCCGCCTTTTGCGCGTGAGCGGACCGGTCAGCTATCAACTGCATGACCGGCTGGTGCGTGACGTGCATCCGAGGGCGCTCCAATTTGATGAGAAATGGTCGTATGTGGCCAAAAAACAACGGCACATGACGCCGATGGACGATCCGAGTGAACGGGGGGATTATTGGGATGCTACCAGTTTGGATCCGCAGAGTAAATTGCTGGTATCGCTGGTGCCGGGTCGCCGTACGACGACGACGATTCATCAAGTCGTGGCCGATGCGGCAGCGCGGCTTTCGTGTGATGCGCGGCTGCCGGCGCTGTTTACCGATGGCGAGCCGACCTATCCCGAAGCGATTGTGGCCACCTTTGGTCGAGCCTATCCGGTGCCTCGACGCCATCGCCGGGGCCGCCGGCCGGCCCCTGTTGTTCGCATCCCCCAAGGCTTGGTATACGCCCAGATTGTCAAGCATCGGCACGGCGGACGAGTCCAACGGGTCGAGATCCGACCCCGCTTTGGCAAGGGCCGCTTGGCTGAGGTCGTAGCGCAGTTGGGCTGGACGAAAGCCAATACCAGTGCCATCGAGCGCTTCAACCTGACCGACCGGATGCGTAACGCACGAAAGGGGCGCAAAACCCTGCGCTTTTCACGTCGGTCGGATCGGCATGATGCGCTCAGTTGGATTGGCGCGTTGCGCTACAATTTTCATCACCCCCAGCGTTCCTTGCGCCAGCGCACCGACGAAGGGCGCTGGCAACCGACAACGCCGGCTATGGCCGCCGGCATCGCCGAGCAGCGCTATAGCTCACTCGAACTCATGCGCCTGTGTCCGGTGGGGCTGAGATAATCTCAAGCTACGACCGGAATTTCTAGCTGAGTTCCTAGAAGAATAAAAATGCGCGAGTTCACTTGTGATTCGCTCCTCGAATGGTACGTCTTGCTTCAACAAAATGTGCGCGACCTCGGCGACGAGCATTTCGAATCTTTCACACCGACTGAGCGCGACGAGTTACGTGCCGATCTGCTTGAGGAGATACGCAAGGACTACGCGTTCAAACTTCTTACGCTCTTGGAGGCAGGTATCCGAGAGGATTTCCTCGTATCTCTAAAACGAAGAAGGCGAGATAGAGTAAGCAGAGCGTAATGATCGACTAAGGAGGGAGCTTTTAAATGGAACACCGTACTATTGATCCGCCGAGATCTCAGCTTCCGAAACTCACGCCCGGCGAACGACAGCTAATCGATTTCTTCGACGAAGTACTGTCGCCAAAGTGGGAAATGTACATTCAGCCCCATCTCAATGGATTGCAGCCTGATCTTGTTCTGCTCAATCCCTCCGTTGGTATCGCCGTTTTCGAGGCCAAAGATTGGAACCTGAATGCGATGGAGTATTTCGCCCAAGGGAACCCACCTCGATTAATGATCCGGGATAAGCATGGAAAGATTTTCTCGAAAGAGTCAGAAAATCCAATTAAAAAAATTCAGTTATACGAGGACGAATTACTCAATTTGTACTGCCCGCGACTTGACAACAAAACGGGCCAAGCTGTGATCACAGC
Source organism: Candidatus Latescibacterota bacterium (assembly GCA_965219735.1). Classification (GTDB taxonomy): domain Bacteria; phylum Latescibacterota; class UBA2968; order UBA8231; family UBA8231. Next base: position 5,862,896 of record OZ244790.1, on the reverse strand, counting down.
GGGTCTCGTGTTCACAAGGTCTTCCCGTGCCAAGGTTAAGGAAGTATTCGACCCTTTCCTCTCCATAGGGATGTGCAAGTTTCCAAGATATTACCCAATCGCCAGTTCCGATGACTTGGAAGCAAGATCGTTGGACTGCATATTCCCGGAACATCAGCGATCTTCATCAATATATATGAGCAAAGATACAGCGTGTGATCTTCGAGGCTGGCTCAGAGAACCCGCTTTCACCCGAGAGCAACGGAACCCTCTCCCACTTGATTTACGCCAAGAACATCTGGCCCAAACACGAACCAATACAGGTTATCGGAGAGTCAAAGGACCGGCTGGTTCTGGAAAGAGCGTCGTTCTGTCCGCCCGAGCAGCAGAGCTCGCCGATTCGGGGAAGCGCGTTCTGGTTGTGTGCTACAACATTACTCTGCTGAACTATCTTCGAGACTTGACATTACGACATGAGACCCCACGAAAGGTAATCCGCCGTAGAGTCGAATTCCTCAATTTCCATTTTTGGTGCAGGCGTATTTGCATGGACAGCGGATATCATGAGGAGTACAATCATATTTGGCGTTCATTTTTAGAGCATGAAAAATCCGACGGAGAATTAGCAGATGAGGATCTCGATGTGGCACTAGCGTTGGAACAGGTGGCGGAGCTCGTACAGGACCTCTATGCATCACATGCCGAATTGCCTAGGTACGACGCGATCTTGGTCGATGAAGGCCAAGATTTTGACTCCTACTGGTGGCAGACACTTCGACGTGCGCTCGTAGATAACGGTGAAATGATGCTGGTCGCCGATAAGACTCAGAACATCTATGGGACTGCCGGAGAATGGACGGAAAAAGCCATGAAGGAAGCTGGCTTCCACGGCCCTTGGTCCGAACTCACAACAAACTATAGACTCTCCTCGTCGATCATCCCGCTCGTGAAATTGTTTGCGAAGAATTTTCTTACGGATGAAGAAGTAGACCTTCCCCGGTCACCTCAGCGAGAGTTTAACTTTTCATCAGACGAGCTTCGTTGGGTCCAGATTCGAGACCAGAAACAGGCTGCCCATGTATGCGAGGACGAACTAAAGCAGATGATGCAACGGATACCAACCGACACTGCCTTTGCAGACATCGTATTCCTCTCTAACAAAAGGATGGGCCGCAAGGTTGTCGAATGTCTCAAGAAGTCGAATGTCCATGTCTTACATACTTTCAGTGAAGACAACAGGGAGGGGCGACGGCAGAAAAGGGCCTTCTCCCAACGCAATATCCAAGCCCGAGTCCGAATTAGGGCGACAACGCCGTACAGTTTCAAGGGATGGGAAGCGAGATTGTTGGTGCTGTTTGTCGACTCGATCAGTTCTCCAAAGGACAAAGCTCTGCTCTATACGGCGCTAACCAGAGTTCGCGAACACGAATTGGGCTGCCGCCTTACTGTCATTTCCTGCTGCAAGCGTCTCGAATCTTTCGGACGGACATGGCCCGACTTTGAGCAACGATAGAAGATTCTCGATGTGGCAGCGACTTATAGTTGAGATGCGAGTGTATCGGAGGACGAGGCGCGACGGGAACTGCTGGGAATGAATTTGGCCGATGGTGAGCATGATAAAACACGAAAGTGAGGAAAAACATTGTGAACAACAAAATCAAATGCCCTGTCTGCTTGTACGAAAGTTCTTGTCAAAGGCCTAGCCCTGGGTTATTCAAATGCGATATTTGCGGTACTTACAAAATGAGAGACAAGCTTCATCTTTATCTTGTCGATCACCAATATGATAGCAGTTATTGGGAGCTAAGTCCGTTACAGCGTGCAGTTCTTTCCCACTGTATACGCACGAGATCGGATGAATCTTCTAAGACGGAAAGCGAGCCTCTTGAAATTACGTCTGAGGTGTTGGATTCATTCCGTTCCAACGTAAGCCTACCCAGCCGCGCCGAACAGGCGACGAACATCATCCGGTTCATTGGCGATGAGGTGTCTCGTTCAGGTGAAGCAGTTGGCCAGCTACCCCCAGGGTTCCATGCAATCATCGGAGCACTGAACTTCGAAGCTGCCATCCGACTGACGAAGGAATTAGTAAAGCATCAAAGACTTACAGCTACCCTATCAGGTGCCGCGGGCATAGATCAGGCTACAGGACGCCCCTATTCTTCGGTCTCCGAAATCGATCTCAGTCTGGACGAATGGGATCAGTACGAAGCGAAAAAGCGGGGGGGATTCGATGAGAACTACGGTTTTCTCGCCATGGAGTTTGACGATCACGATCTCGACCTTTTCGTGAAGAAGGTTGTGAAACCTGCGGTAAAAAAGAATATTGGCTGCGATCTCGTCGATATGCGAGATCGCAGGAAGGCAGGTATCCTCGACGAGATCATGCGCCGCCGAATCAGAGACGCAAAGTTCGTCATTGTCGATCTCACCCACGACAACTCTGGAGCGTATTGGGAGGCTGGTTATGCAGAGGGTCTGGACAAGCCTGTTATCTATATTTGCGAAAAGGAAAAATTTGAGCGCGATAGAACCCACTTCAATACGAATCACTGCGCGACCGTTCTCTGGTCCAGAGATGACGACGAGGGTTTCCGTCAGGAATTAACCGAGATCATTCTCGGGTCGCTCAATGAGTCGTAATAGTGCCAACGGATCAGCCATCCAGCCCAACGGTAATGTTCGACAATACGGAGAAATAACCTATGCGGATTGAGCAGATTGAACTCAAGAACTACCGTTCCTTCCGCCACGCCGTGTTTGATGATTTACCCCCGATGGTTGTAGTCGTGGGCGCAAACGGCACGGGTAAATCGACGCTACTCGACGTGTTTAACTTTCTCAAGGACGCGCTGACCCAGAACGTCACCATGGCAGTGGCGCAACGCGGCGGGTTCCGCGAGTTGGTCAGTCGAGGCGGAAATGGGCCGATTGGGATCACCATCAAATTCCGCGAGAGCGGCGGACGTCTGGCCACCTACGAACTCGAAATAGCAGCGAAGGGTGGCCGAGTCTCGGTTGAACGCGAAGTACTTCACTACCGTAAAGGGCAGTCTGGACGCCCCTGGCATTTCGTTGATTTCTCAGGCGGAATCGGAACTGCGATCACAAATGAATCGATCTATGGTCAGGAAGAGGTGAAAGAAAAAAGGGCGGAGTACAAGCTCGACGATCCGAGCGTCCTCGCGATCAAAGGCTTGGGCCAGTTCCGCGAGTTCCAAGTCGTCTCGGAATTCCGCAGCCTGATCGAGAACTGGCACATCTCGGACTTCCACATTGCCGACGCCCGACCAAGCAGTGAGGCTGGCTATGCCGAACATCTGTCTAACCGTGGCGATAACGTCGCCCAAGTGGCCCAGTACCTCTACGAGAATCACCGCGAGTGCTTTGACCAAGTGCTGAAGGCTATGAGCCAGCGTGTCCCAGGCGTGAACGGCGTTGACGCCAAACCGACGGAGGACGGGCGTCTTGTCCTGCGTTTCCAAGACGGCAGTTTTAAGGACCCATTCATTGCCCGCTACGTCTCCGATGGTACTATCAAGATGTTTGCCTACCTCGTCTTGCTGTACGACCCGAAGCCCCATCCATTGCTGGCGGTCGAAGAACCCGAAAACCAACTCTATCCCGAGTTGCTAATAGAGTTAGCCGAGGAATTTAGGGACTACGCCCGACGCGGCGGCCAAGTGTTCGTTTCGACCCACTCTCCCGATTTCTTGAACGGCGCGGGAATTAACGAGATCTTCTGGTTGGTCAAGAAAAACGGCTTCACGATTGTACGCCGAGCGTCCGACAGCGAACTGCTGCGCAACCTTGTCGCAGAGGGAGACTTACCGGGTGCTCTCTGGAAGCAGAGGCTTTTCGAGGATGCTGGGCTACAATGAATCGCATTGTGTTCCTGCTAGAGGAAGACTCAATGAGAATACTGCTGGAAGGCCTGCTGCCGAGATTATTTCCCAGATTGTTATTCCAGTGTGTGCCCCACGAGGGAAAGCAGGATCTAGAGAAGAGCATACCCCGAAAACTGAAGGCTTGGCGCGAGCCGGGAGTGCGTTTCGTCGTGATGCGGGATCAGGACAGCGCGGATTGCCACCAAGTGAAGACCTACCTCGTCCAACTGTGCCAGAGTACCGGGCGGCGCGACGTGCTTGTCCGAGTAGCTTGCCGAGAGCTGGAAGCTTGGTATATCGGCGAGCCGCAAGCGCTTAAACAAGCATTTCCCGCAACTCGACCAAGTGCGTTTCGCGAACTAGGCAAAAGTCGATACCAAAACCCCGATACTGTGGTTCGGCCTTCTGATATCATTGCCAAACTGATCCCCGAGTTTCAGAAGCGGTCGGGTGCGAGACGCATGGCTGCTTTCCTATCGCGAGAGAACACCTCAAACAGCTTTCGAGTCTTCGTTGAAGGAATCGAAAAGTTGTGGACATCCATGCAAACCGGAACATGATGCAGCCGCGATGAATCCCGACGCCCCAATCTCATTTACAGCATTCGCCCGCTTTGAGCGGCTCACCGCCGAGAAGCCGCTACTGTACTGCGAACTGGGGGGCAGCCCGACCATTGCGAAGCGATCCAATCGGTCGGATATTGAAAAAGCGTACTGCCTTACCGCTAACCGTGCGATCTCAGCCTTCGACGGCAGACAATATCTCGCTCAAATTGCAACAAAGGAGAGATATAAATGGCCAAACTACTCGAAGAGATACTGAAGCAGAAACAAGAACAACAGGAAGCGTCGGAATTTGAACATGTAGCAGTTCGTCAGGAATGGATAGCCAACTGCGAAAAGCTCATGTCGAAGATAGCTAAGTGTAGACCTTGCAATTAGTATCTCAGATTAAATAAACCGTAGTGAAACTGATCGTTACCAACGACGACGGCATCGAAGCAGAAGGCTTACAGACCCTAGTCGGTTTGGCGTCGCGGTGGGGTGAGGTCGTCATTGTCGCGCCGGCCGAGCCTCAGTCCGGCGTTGGACATCAGTTGACGACCGATAGGCCCATTCGCGTGGACAAACTGACGGAAGAACGCTACAGGATATGGGGCACGCCGGCCGACTGTTCCCGTCTGGCGCTCAACTGCCTAGCGTCCGACGGGGACTGGGTGCTGTCCGGGATCAATCACGGAGGCAATCTTGGGGTGGATGTGTACGAATCCGGCACGGTAGCCGCCGCTAGGGAGGCTGCTATTCACGGTTGTAAGGCCGTCGCTCTGTCCCACTATACCGTAAAGGGGCGGGCGGTCGATTGGCCGCTGGCCGCCGAACGGCTGCGTCCGGTTTTGGACGACGTGCTGAATGGGACGCTGGAAGCCGGATATTTTCTGAACGTGAATCTGCCTCATCCCGAACACGACCGGACGTGCTTGGAAACGAAACATACCCCGGTGGACACGAGCCCCCACAAAACCGCATTCTCGCAGACCGGCGACGGCTTTCTATACACCGGAATCTATCAGGAGCGCTGGCGACAACCCGGCAGCGACGTGGATCTCTGTTTTAAGGGTCATATTTCGCTGTCGAAAATCGCCGTTTGAATAGTAGGGGGCGGTTTGCAAACCGCCCCCTACACCGGGCAGGGCGGTAGGAAACCGCAGATGACGATAGATGCGTAACATCAGGTTGCACTTTAATCGACAAAACACGACGGAGCGGATTGATGAAGATAGCTGACGTTAGAGCATTCCCGTTGCGAATCAGTAAGTCGGAAGAGGCGTCGCAATCACCGACGATCGATGTAGGCGATTACCACGTGGACCATTCGCGGTCCATAACGATCTACTCACCCCATCACGAGACCACCATTGTCAGGATTGAGACGGACAACGGGATCGTCGGGTGGGGTGAGGCGCAGTCGCCGGTGTCGCCGAACACCACTGCGACGATCGTGCGCGAATTGGTGCGGCCGTTGGTGATGGGGCGCGATCCGTTCGACATCGAGGCGATTTGGACGTGCAACTACGATGCGATGCGGGAGCGCGGCCATCTGACGGGTTTCTACATCGACGCTCTCGCAGGAACGGATATCGCGTTGTGGGATGTCGTGGGAAAGGCCATTGGGAAGCCAGTGCACAAAATTGCGGGTGGGCGCTATCGGGATGATATCTTGCTCTACGCGGGGATCGGTGGTACGGACCCGGCGAAGGTTGCGGCTGCGGCTGAGGAACATGTGGGCTTAGGGTATCAGGCATTGAAGTTGCACTTGTTGTTGGATGTGGAGGGCGTTGCGGAGATTTGCCGCGCCGTGCGGCAGCGCGTCGGGCCGGACATTATGCTGATGGTCGATACGCACATGCGGCAGACGGTCTCAAGCTCGATACGGCTGGGGCGCGAACTGGAGAAGCTAAGTTTTACTTGGCTGGAGGCACCGATCATACCGGACGATATTCCGGGGCAGGCTGAGATCACCCGGGCGTTGGATATGGCGGTGGCGATAGGGGAGTGGACGCGCACTCGCTACGAGATGCGCGAGCAGTTTGAGCGCCGGGCGTACGACATCTTGATGCACGACATCGCGCGGACGGGGATTACCGAGGGGCACCGGATTGCGACGCTGGCCGACACCTACAACATCCCAGTTGCGCCGCATGTCGGAGGGGGTGGGATCCTGTCGGTGGCGGCGACCGTCGAGTGGTCGGCGTCGTGTCCGAACTTCATGATTATGGAGCACGCCCATCACGCCAACGCGATGAAGAATCGGATACTCAAGGAACCGTACGAACCCGAAAACGGCTATTATAAGGTTACGGATCGGCCGGGGTTGGGTGTTGAGGTGGATGAGGCGGCGTTGGAGACGTACGCGTTTCCGGGGGGTTGAAACGCCCGGCGATTGAGCAAAGGAGCAATGCCATGCGTTTGCAGGACAAAGTGGCCCTGATCACTGGGGCCGGCAGCAATATTGGACGGGCCATGGCCCGGTTGTTTGCCCGCGAGGGAGCGGCGGTGGTAGTCGGCGATACGGACGAGGTCGGCGGCGGCGAAACTGTGCGGCTCATTGAAGCGGCTGGAGGCCGGGCCTGTTCGGTCGCCGGCGATGTCAGCACTACGCTGGGACTGCGTCAGAGCATTGACGGAGCGGTGGAGACGTATGGACGGCTCGACATATTCCTGAGCAATGCCAATTCCGGGGCCTCGGGCACCATTGCCCAGTTCGATAGGGCTGGGGCTGAAAAGCTGCTGATGGTCAACCTCATGGCGCTGATGGAAGGGGCCCACTACTGCCTGCCCCACATGCAGCAGGCTGGCGGCGGTGCCATTGTCGCCACCTCCTCGGTGCAGGCCCTAACGGGCGTGCCCGGGCACCCGGCCTACGGGGCAGCCAAGGCGGGCATTTTGGGGGCGGTGCGCAGTATGGCGGTGGAATTGTGGCCCTACAAGGTGCGGGTCAACGCCGTGTGTCCGGGCGGTACTGGGGGTAAGACCTGGGCCGTGATCGACGAGTTGGGCGAAGAGTATCTGCCCGAGTTCGAGGTGCGCTTTGGCAGGGACATGCGCCATTTGCCCCTGCCCGTGCCCACGGATCCGATGGCCATTGCCCAGGCCGCGCTGTTTTTGGCCTCGGACGAAGCCAGCTACATCACCGGCCAGCATCTATCGGTCGATGCGGGCTTGGGCATGTTGCGCTACGATGTCTTTCACGGGCCCGAGCCGCTCGACACACGGCAGGGCAAAAGCCAGCGACAAAGCGAATTGCAAGCCGAATTCGAGGCGTGGTTGGCTGCGAAGAAGGAAGAGCAGTAAGGGCCGTGCGGCTCTGGACTTGTGACTAGGAACACCAAAAGACTGTCCATGAATAGCATAGATGAGCTACCGGCGTTTCCCGAAGGGTGGTATTTCGTCGCAAGCCGTGAATCCATTCTGCGCGAGAAACTGATCGAGAAGAAATGGCTGGGCGAGGAAATCGTCGCCTGGTGCGACGAGGCAGACCGCGTCTGCGTGGCCGATGCGGTATGTCCGCACCTGGGCTCGTACTTGGGGCCGGAGGTCGGCGGCAAGGTATGTAATGGACGCCTCGTCTGTCCATTTCACGGGTTTGAGTTTGATGCGACTGGCCAATGCGTTGCTACTCCGAACGCCCCGGCTCCCAAAGCCGCGAAACTGAAGGTATATGAGACCAGGGAGAGCCTCGGCATGGTCTTCGCTTGGTTCGGGAGCGGAGGTCGGCCGCCGCAGTGGGACCTGCCAACCGAGCCAACCACTGGACAAGAGTGGTGTGAACTAGGATTCAACATACTCCGGTTCCGTGGACATCCTCAGGAAACAACCGAGAACTCCGTGGATCTGGGACACCTGCGCTACGTACACGGCTACGACAATGTGAATCCGGTCGGTTCGGTAACGGTAGATGGTGCCTATCTAAAGAGTTGCTTCGACTTCAAGCGCGTTAGCAGAATCTTGGGTGTAAAGGATCTCGTGTACGAAACCTCGGTCATCACCCACGTCTATGGACTGGGCTACTCCTTCGTCGAAATCCACGAGAAGACTCTCGATATGAATGCGAGATTGTGGGTACTCGCAACGCCCATTGACGGCACTCTCATCGATTTTATACTGGTCAGCCAACTACGAGAAATCCGCAAGCCCCGGCGATTCATCTCAGGACTGAGGTTTCTGCCGATGAAGCTGCGCCACAGGCTGATGAATCGCATTTTGATGTCACAACAGAAACGGGATGTTCTACAGGATGTGGTGATCTGGGAACGGAAGCGGTATCGGTCTCCCCCTAGGCTGTGCCGCGCCGACGGCCCGATAGGGATATATCGGCGGTATTGCCGGCAGTTCTATCCTGAACAGCCGATCTCGCAGGAAAACGGAATGTTATGAAGCGTTGAAGTGGGGTTTTAAATCGGAACTATTGGGGAATATACAGCCGGAAAATAGCCGACGCCGTTCATGGCGCGTCAGATGGGCAGTTCGCGCTTCTGCTCGGCGATGTGAAACTTCAGCTTCTTGCTTGGTTTCATCGACGGCAGCGGGCTGAACCGCAGCTTGTAGTTTGCGGGGGACACCTCGAGCGTAAAGTAATGCGCGATCATCAACACATTGACAGCGAGTTGTAGTTCCATCCACCGCGAGCCGAGACAGGTGTGCGTGCCTAGCCCGTACGGCGCATAGCCGGGATTGCGGTGCTCATTGCGTGGCGGCAGATAGCGGTCAATATCGAAGGTGAAGGGGTCTGGAAAGATGTCGTCCATGTAATGCGGAGCCGTCTGAGCAATGTAAATCCGCGACCCCACTGGTAGTTCGTAGCCTTCGACCACACACGCATTCATCACGTCGCGCATGGACATGGGGACAATCGGGTACATGCGCATGCACTCCATAAGGAAGCGGTGTGTGACGTCGATGGCGGCTGGGGTGAAGGCCTCGCCATCTGGATCGCCGTTGTCAAACAGGGCATCGGCTTCAAGGCGGATTTTGTCGTAGAGCGCCGGCTGGGACGCCATGGCGTACACTGCGAAGCTAAGGGCATCACCAAGGTACACGCTGGCAATTAGCGCGGCGGATAGAGCGAAACGCAGGTTGGACTCCGGCACGAACTGCGGATCGCTCGCGTGTAGGCTGAGCCAGTCATCGGCCAAGTTGCGCGGGCAACCAGCCCGCTGAGCGGGGGTATGGACGCTCTGAATCCGTTCCAGCAAGGTGTCCACGGCTTTTGCCCGGCGTTTCATGCCCGGCGTATTCAGCATGAATTTGGGCAGGGCCTTTACGATGTGCGTGCTGAGCGCTCGTTCCTTGTACTTGATCAGATCGTCGATGATATCCTGCGTATCAACGCTGACGGAGAGGGGCGAGACTTGCGCGTTAATCATTCGTCGGCACAAGTGCGTTGCAGAGAAGGAGTCACCAACCGTCCAATTCGCCATGTATTTACGGGCGTGCTGGTAGAGTTGGTCCAACTGCGCGACCAGTCTTCCGCGTGAGTACGCCGGTCCCATAGCCTTGCGCAGCCGGAAGTGATCGGCACCATCGAGGGAAGGCATTACTCCAGACGCACCATAGACTTTCTCGAAGTCGGCAAAGTAGTCCCTGGCTCTCAGGTACATCCGCCCGTGTCGATGCACCCAGTGGTTTGTCTGTGGCCCGGCGATGAAGATCATGGGTTTGGCAAACGGCGGACGGATCTCGAACACGGGGCCATACTTTTGTGTAAGCTCTGCAAACAGCGCGGGAACGTTGCCATCGCGCACATGGGGATTGAGCAGCAACTGACGCAGCGGGATAGCTGGAATGTGCTTGGTCAGGTGGGAGCGTTGAAGTAACGGGCCGGCTTGGTGGTGTACGACCGCAGCGGCTATAGAACGGCCGATCAAGTCCATCTGGCAGATGGATTTGATTCGCTCCTCTGCTTCGTCATCAAGTTGGAATATGAAGCGAAAGACGTCGCACGTATTGATGAGGCAAATAATGATGATGTCTCTCGGATTGGGTATCGCGTCGGTAAAGATATACCTCATGATACGCAACTTGATAAACTCACCGGCTGTATCTTCTATGGAGTTGCTGGACATCTCCGTCGGCCAGGCAGTGCGAGCCAGCGTCCAAAATTCGCCGTCGTGGTGTTCGAGGACCTTCAGGTCAACCAAGCGATTTAGAACCGAATCAATGATCGACTCCGCACGGGGAGCGAGCCGTTCGATCCAGTACTGGGTGTTCCGTTGAACAGATTCGGCCGCAATTTCTTTCAGAATGGGGTCCAGAGCGGGGTTGCCCGTTTCTGTCTGGTCCACGAGGAACAGGGATTCCATGTCTGTGTCGATGCGAGATCTGAGTGAAAGCTCCGCGAGCACAGCACCGACCACGGCGCAGTTCAAATCCCAGCCGGGTACTTGGTGGAAGTAGCCGGTCTCCTCGTTGAGAAGCATCAGGATGAGTTCTTGAGTCAAAGTTAGCGGATGGGTTGTCACACCCTCTGTAGTATCAGCCATCAGCCTTGACCTCCCTGCATTATCTCGATGCCATAAGGCCACTTGCCCTTATTGTAAAATATACATAACTCTTCGGCTTAGGGGGCAAGTCTTATTCTGAACTGCCGCGCGAAGCAATCAGACGTAGATGGATGGTGGAAAGAGCGGGAACGACCATCATGAGCAGGGCCGTGGTAATGAGAATGCCGAAACCGAGGGACGCGGCAAAGGGAACTAGGAACTGCGCCTGAATGGCACGTTCGAGAATTAGGGGTGTAAAGCCGAGGAAAGTCGTCACGGACGTGAGCATGATTGGACGAAAACGCCCTTTCGCGCCCTCGATGATCGCGGTTCGCGCAGAAGTACCTTCCCTGAGTTTCTGGTCGATAAAGTCGATCATGACTAGGGAATCGTTCACGACCACGCCGCTGAGGCCGAAAAAGCCCATGAAGGACTGTGCGCTCACCGCGATTCCCAAGACCAGATGACCCAAGATCACGCCGATGAACCCGAACGGAATGACGGCCATGATGATGAATGGTTTGGTGTAGGAGCGGAGGGGGATGGCAAGCAGCGCGAAAATCATGAGCATGGCAATCGCAAACCCGCGATTAAGCGCATCGAGGGACTCGACCTGCTGCTGTTGTTCGCCCCCAAGCATGTACGTCAGGTTCGGGTTCGCGGCGGTGAGGTCCGCAAGGATCGAATTGACGAGGATGGCATTGGCTTCCCCGCCGGAAATCACCGCGGGATCTACATCCGCAGTGACTGTGACGACGCGCTGACCGTCCCGCCTCTGAATGGCGGGGGGCGACGTGCCCGAGTTCAGCGAGGCCACGCTAGTTAGGGGGACCTCGGCACCACTCGGCGTACGGAGCAGGTACCCTTCGACATCGGTGATGGATTCCCGTTCAGCGGAGGGCAGGCGCACATAGACCCGGACCTCTTCCCGACCCCGCTGTATTCGGACGGCCTCTGCGCCAAAGAATGCGGCTCGTGCCTGCCCGGCCAAGGCGTCGAGCGTGAGACCGAGGGTTCGCGCTTCCGGCCGCAGCTCGAGCTGAATTTCCGGGATGCCTGGGGTGTGATCCGAGCGTATGTCGAAGACGCCTCCCACTCTACGGAGACCATCAATCACAGAGTTTGCGATCCGGGCGAGGTGCTCCGGCTCCGGATGTGACAGCACGGCTTCGACGGGATTGCCAAAGTCGATGATCTCGCCGCTGAAGATGATGCCGCGCACATAGGGCAGGACGCCCACCTCTTCGCGCCAAGCCTGCACGAACTCTCCGGTAGAGATATGTCTTTGCTGTGCGCCTAGGAGTTTGAATTCAATGGTAGCGATATTGGCTTCTGGATTCAGGGTTGCCGCAGGGTTTAGTCCTCCGCCCTGAATCCGCGGCCGCTGGCCGACAGTCACCATTACGCCAGACAGCAGCGGGGGCGCACCTTCAGGCCGGTCGTGCGCGAGTCGTTCGATGACCCGGTGGCCGGCCTCCTCCAGTTCCTGCGCTACTTCATACGTCCGCTGTGCGGTCGTCCCGTCCGGCATTTCCAGAGTGGCTGTTGCGAAATCTCCCTCAACCACACCAGCGAAATTAGTCGGGATAATACCCGCCGGTATCAGGGAGATGCTCAGTACGAGCAGTCCTAAAACTCCTGCCATAGTCACCAAGGGCTGATTCGTCGCAAACCGCAGCCCGCGATCCAGCGGCCCCTCGACGAATCTGTTCAGCAACACATCTACGCGATTCTGGATCCGTGCGAAGAACCGATCCAAGGCGGTCGTTGGCTCCCCTTCCGGGCCGGGCAGATGGGACAGGTGGTTGGGCAGCACGAATAGCGATTCGACCAGAGAAATCAGCAGCATGGCGATGACGATGACGGGCAGTGCTGACCATACTTCCCCGATGCCTCCGGGGATGAACAGCAGCGGGACGAACGCCGCCACCGAAGTGAGGACCGCGAATGTCAACGGCACTCTTATCCGCTGTACGCCGCGGATCGCCGCCACCACCCCGGATGTTCCCCGCATGCGCTCGTAGTGAATGTGCTCGGCTACGACGATCGCATCGTCAACGACGATGCCAATGGCGAGGACAAACGAGAACAGCGAGATGGTGTTGATAGCGAAGTCGAGCGCGAGCATGACCGCCAGAGCGCCGATTCCCGAAACGGCGAGACCGACGGCGACCCACAGGGCCAGCCGGAGCTGGAGAAACAGGCTCAGGGCGATCAACACCAGCAATAGGCCCAGAATACCGTTCTTGAGCAGAAGATCGGCGCGTTCCTCATAGTCTTGGGATTCGTCGTTCCACAAGGTGATGCCCACCCCGTCCGGCAGGGAGGGGATCACCTCGTTCGTCAAGTATTCTCGGACGGTCGTGGCGACATCCATCACTTGCTCGCCATCGGCCCGATAGATCTCGACGAATACCGCGGGATGGTTCTGATGCCGGACAATCAGGTCGGTTTCCTGAAATCCGTCGCGAACCTCGGCGATGTCGCCGAGGCGCAAAATCGTGCCGTCATTGTCGCTGAGCAGGACGATCTCTTCAAAGTCCTGCTGGTCGTAGTTCTGGCCGAGAGTGCGAACCCGCACTTGGGATTCTCGGGTATCGATACTGCCGGCCGACAAGTTTAGGGAACTGCGGCGAATCGCGTTGGCGATGTCGGTGAGTGTAAGTCCAAGAGATCTCAGCCGATGAAGCGGCACCTCGATAGAGATTTCGTATTTCCGCACTCCACTGACCTCGACTTGGGATACGGAAGGAAGCGTCGTGAGTTCATCCTCGATCTGGTGCGCCAATTCCTTCAGCGAGCGCTCGGATACATCGCCATAAACAATGAGCCGCATCATGCTCTGGCGGTTGGTCATCTCTCTGAATTGGGGGCGTTCGGCTCTGGCGGGGAAAGACTGTATGCGATTGACGGCCGACTCGATATCGTCCAACGCCTGCGCCATGTCCGTGCCGGAATCCATTTGAATGCGGACGGATGCAATACCCGGGGCCGCTACGGACTTGACTGCCTTTACATCGTCCAACCCGCTGACTTGGTCCTCGATCTTGACGACGATCGACTCCTCGATTTCCTCCGGTGTGGCACCGGGATAGACCATCGAGACTTCGACATGGTAGAAAGGGACCGTCGGCCACGCTTCCCGCTCTAGGCCGGTCAGCGACACTATCCCGGCGGCGATGATAGCCCACATCAACAGATTGGCGGCAACGCTGTTGCCCGCCATGTAGGCGAGCGGGCCGGACCGTTCTTGGTGATTGTCGTTGTTAGGACTCATGGAGTCGAGCCAGCTCCCGTCAGGACGCGCATGCCTTCGGTGGCAAACTGGATTCCACCGGTGATGACGGCTTGGCCGCTTGCGAGAGCGCCGGTCACATATACCTCGTCGTTGGTGCGTTGTAGTACCTGTACTGGAACGATACTCACTACGCCGCCATCGTTGACGCCCCAAACCTCGTTGCCGGATTGCAGCGCCGCGCGCGGCACCTGATAGTAGTCATCCAATTCAAGACCCTCTATTTCTACCTCGACGAATTTACCAACCAGAAGCGGGGGACTGCCGTTGAGAGGAACTGTTCCGGCTATTGGGCTGCCGGCATGAATTGGGTCTGGTACGCGCACGATCACGTCGATGGTGCGCGTTTGCTTGTCGAGGGATGCCTCGCCACGGTCCACGTAACCATCCCAAGCATAGGTCCCGTCGCCGTAGCGAGCGACTACGCGCACAGCCACTGCCCGATTCCCGTCACCCGCCGCAAGGGACCACAGCCTTGGGATCAAAGCCGCGTCGGAATCGGACAGGGGCACGATTACTTCTGCGGCATCCGTGGCGAAAATCCGCGCGACAGGCTGGCCGGCCGCCACTATTTGTCCCACATCCACGGATTCTTCCTGCACAAAACCAGCAAAGGGAGCCGTTACCTTGGTTCTGGAGAGGGCGAGATTCGCATCGGCGAGCCTCGCCTCGTCGCGGTCAAACGCGGCCCGCGCCGCGTTCAACTGAGGTTCCCTTAGCGCGAGCGTACTCGCTGTGGCTGGCTCTCGTCGCCCTGAGTAAAGTTCGTATTGTGTACGGGCAATGGATGCCTGTTCCTGCTCTTTGAGTAAAGCCACTCGGCTGGCCGCGAGATTGGCCTCTGCTTCCTGCACTCGGTATTGATAATCGACTTCTTCGATGCGGAAGATCGTTTGGCCCGCTGCTACCCGTCCGCCGCTTTGAAATCCCGGATCCACCCAGACGATCTTGCCACCCACTTGCGGAACGATATCGATCTCCGCGCTGGGCCTCACGGTACCAGAGCCAAATACCGGTATGGGGCCAGACCCGGCTGTAACTAGGCCCGTCTGCACGAACGGTATCTGGGGAGGCCGTTCGGTGCGGGTCGGTTCGGGTGCCGATGAAATTAAAAAAGCAGCCAAAGCAACAGAAACTGCGATAATGGCACCGGCAATTATAAAACTAGATATGCGGGACATAGCGATTTACTCCGTGGAGGTCGAAAGAATACTCGACTGGGGCCTCTGCTGGAGGGCTTCTCTTGTGTTGGCGGTCCACGCACCGCCTAGGGCGCGGTGCAGCGCGAGACGCGCATACCCCAGATCGCGCGCTGCCGTCGCCAGTACGGATTGCGTACCTAGGAAGGTATGCGTCGCCGTCAGGAAAGACTCGTAGTCACCCACGCCAGAGACATACCGCTGCTCCTGCAACGCAGCTTCCGCCTGCGCCTCTTGCGCCAGCGAAGCGAGCAACAAATGACGGCGGCGGCTGGCCTCCAGCCCGACGAGGGCGGCCTCAACCTCGTTGACCGCGGTTACCACGGAACGCCCGAAGGCGGCGGCCGCTTCATTCAATCTGGCTTCGGCAAGCGCAACATTACTGCGCAGCCGCGAACCTTGGAATACGGGGCCGAGCAAGTTCAGGCTCAGATTCCGGAACCATTGATCTGGATCAAATAACTCTCCCGTTTCCGTGCTTTGCAGTCCGATGGCACCGGACAGGGACAATTTCGGCAGCAAATCCGCACGGCGGGCACCCACTGTGTAGCGGGCCGCTGCCACCCGCTGCCTTGCTGCGCTGACGTCGGGTCGCTGCACCAAGAGATCGGCTGGAATGCCAGCCGGAACAGGTTCGAGGGTTGTGGAAGGAGTCAGGGAATCGGGCAGCATATCCGCTAGGCCAGTGCGGTGCCCTCCCAAAAGCACCCAGAGTCGCCCTTCCGCATCTGCCAGCAGCGCTTCGAGTTGCGGCAATTCGGCTTGCGCATTGCGCAGATTGCGCCGCGCCGTAAAGAGGCCGCGCCTATCGGTCAGCCCGCGGTCGTAAAGAGAATCGGCCAACGACTTCCGCTGCTGAAAGACTTCCACGATTTCGCCTGCCAGTCGCTGTTGGTGGCGCAGGTTGACGATCTCTAAATAGGTCCGCACGGTTTCGGCCAGCACCCCCATGCGGGCCGTCAGATAGTCCGCTTCCGAAGCCAGCCGCTCGGCTCCGGCGGCGCGCGCGTCGTTGCGATTGCGGCCCCAGAAGTCGAGTTCGTAGGCGAATTCCGCGCCGATGTTGTAGGTAGTAAGGCCGAGCCGGTCGGGGATAGTTATACCGGAGGTGCTCAGGGCATCTGAGCCCAGACCAATCTCTTCGAGTTGCGCGCCGATACCTGCATTTGTGGGCGCATCGAAATCGTTGACACCAACCGAAGGCTGAATCAACGGAAACGCCGGAGATTTGGCGATGCGTTCCCGCGCCCTAGCCTGATCGACCCGGGCAACCGCCTCGGCTAGATCGAAGTTTGAGGCAAGTACTGCTTCGATTACTTGGTCGAGAACCGGGTCGGCGAAGGTCTTCCACCATTCCAGCGGCTCGTATGAACCGGCGACTTCACTACCGGCAAACTCGTCGGGTAACTCCGCAACCGATTCGGGAATCGGGGGGGGCTTCAGTGCAAGGGAGCAAGCGGAGATGAGAGAGCCGACGATTACCGGAAACAGCAGTCTGATTGGTCTGATTGGCATGTCGCTGACCCGCAAAAATTCAACTTGGTGCTTCGAGCTGTCCGGCCGGACGATCTGCAACTGGCCGCTGGATGCTCGATTTTACTCCAAGAAATCGGGCCCGTCAACCCACAAGACGGAGCCGGTGAGGGAGAGCATATTTCAAAGCCGGTGAGGGGATGCTTTCGTTCCCGCGAAGTCTTGTCGTCCTTTATTTTGCCCTGTATGAACGATATTAAGACCTTGACAGAGGCCCCCCTCAAGACGCCTTATTATGCCCATGCGTTAGCTGATGGACTAGGGATGCGCTTCGCCTGTGCTGATACAGAGGGAAAACCATGACCGATCTCACCCTGAGCGCCGAACAGATTCGCCTGTTTGCAGAGGACGGCTACCTCATTCTCGAAAACCTCCTAGACCCAGAGGACGTCGAGCGCATTCTGCGCATCGCCCGCTGTGACCCGCAGTTGGCTGCCGACGCCAAGGGCAACCAGAACTACGAAGGCGAAGGACTCGACACCCGTTTGGCCTACCGCCCCGCCCTTGCCGACGATGTGTACAGCGCCTTGGCTCGTAGCCGCAGAATCGTCGAACCGCTCGAACAGTTGTTCGACGACCGGGTGCGCTACTACTATCAACTGCAAATGCTAAAAGATCCTCAGACTGGCGGGTGGCAGTATCACCAGGACTACGGCTACCACTATCAGCAATTTTTTTATCCCGCGTTCGCCAGTGTCATGGTCGCCCTCGATCCGGCCACCCGCGCCAATGGCTGCCTGAAAGTGGTACGCGGCTCCAACCGCCTAGGTCGGCTCGAACACCAGTCCTCCGGCTCCCAGCTCATCGCCGATCCCCAGAGAGTTGCAATGGCGCTACGGGAAATGGAGGAAGTGCACTGCGAACTGGCACCGGGATCGGTCCTATACTTTCACGGCAACACCCTGCATGCCTCAGAGCCAAACCTCAGCTCGCAGCCGCGTTGGTCGCTTATCTACGCGTACGTGGCTGCCTCCAATACGTACGTCCTACCCGACTGGCCCGACGACCAGTGTCCCCGCATAGAAAAGTGGGACGACTCCGAAGTGGACGCTGCTGCCCGGCGGCACTGGGAGGCCGTGGCCGCAACCAGCAAAGGGAGATGAGTATGGAGAATTCGCGAGTAAGCGATGGAATCGTTTCAATAGTTGTCTTTGCCTGCTGCGTCATTCGCGTCGTCCCTGGGCTGGCGCAGCCGGCCGATGATAAGAGAGGGGTGTACGTCGGCACTATGGTGGCCGTTCCTTTTGCGCAAGACCTGCACCACCAAACCTCTTTTACGTTGCCGGAAACGTCTCCGATCCTTCCCGGTGCTGAGATGTCGGCCGCCGGCGATCTCTCAATGGGTTACGGAATCGGGTTCGCGGCCGTTGCGGGAAAAGGCATTTCCGATTACACGGCGCTTGAGCTTACCGGCTCTTGGTCGAAACAGCCATGCGATCTAGGAGTTTCCCTGCCCGCCATCTTGATGCAAGGATTCTCCAACAGCGATTTTGGGCTGCCTTCTGGCTTCAGCTATGATGGGAACGTAGTGGTACTGCAGTCGAAGGTCGATCTGCTGGTTTACCCTACAAAGATGGCCGCGGATTCCGACGACGGCACGAAGCCTTACTTGGGAGGCGGCGTGGGAATCGTGCGATCGGGCATGGACATGGATATCGAAAAGGATGAGCCGACGCAGGCATTTATCGAGACTTTGGAGGAAGTGGGTTTTGCGTCCCTGCTGCCTCAAAGGATAGATGATAAAGGAATGGACTTTCAGTTGACCCTGCGCGCGGGCGTAAACGTGCCTTTCAATGAAATAGATTTGGACTTGGGATGGCAGTTTTACAGAACGTACGTTGAAGGAGAAGACAATAATTCCCACGTGGCGGGCGGCCTCCTGAAGTACGTGTTTTAAGTTGCTCGGTGGATTCCAGAGGTCTCGTCCTCTGCGATAAACCGGATAACGGGACAAAGGCGGCAGGGCGAGGCTATGAGTGCGTATTTTTTTTGTGCACCCTCGACGGAATTTTTCCGCAAATCAACTTTTCTTGCAAACTGAGGTGATAAGTGTGTATTATCCGAATGAAGAACGCCGCCTTCGCCGGTCCTGCCGACGAAGTGGTTGCCTTATATAGTCTGATTGGCGATAGGATTAAATGATGAAAAAAAAGCAAGCTACCATTAAAGACATTGCACGGGAGTTGAAGATTTCTCATTCAACCGTCTCACGGGCGCTATCTGAGGATCGAAAGGTGTCGGCTTTGGTAGCTGATAAGACCCGAAAACGGGTGCAGCAAGTAGCCGCCAAGCTAGACTACAGTCCCAATTTGATGGCGCAGGCGTTTGTAACGGGGAGGACAGGTACCCTAGGTCTGCTGACCTACCAGATCTTCCTAGAGACGTTTGGGCGTCAGACCGATCAGATTTTGCGGGCGGCTGACAAACAAAAGTATCTGATCCTGATGATGGCTCCCAACCGGCTTCGGGGGCTTGCACCGGAGGACCAGACCATACAGATCAAACAGTTGCTTTCCCGGGGTATAGACGGACTCTTGATTCATACGCGGGGGGACCAAGGAGAGTCCGAGCGCATTTTGAATGCCGTGCGGGGACGAGTGCCGGTGGTGACTTTTACCCACCCGACTCAAGACCTGAATGGGGTCGTGGTGGAAGAGATAACGAGTTTTTGCGAGGCCACAGAGCATTTGATCCGGTTGGGTCACGAGCGGATCGGGTTTATCGGGACGGACTGGAATAAGAACTTCAGAGGTTCCGCCAAGGGCAAGGGCTATCTGCTGGCGATGGAAAAGCACGGCTTGACCCCCCAACACATACCTGGTAAAACCTTCCCTAAAGAACCGACGCATTGTCTGGGGAAAAGGCTCGGCGACCGGTTTACGGCTCTTGTGTGCCGAAACGATTATGAGGCCATAATCGCTTGTCACGGGCTAAGGGCAGCAGGCCTTCGCGTCCCCGAGGATGTGGCTGTGGTGGGAAACGGCAATCTGGAGTTGGCGGCGTATGTGACACCATCACTGACGACCTTGGTAACTCCCTATGAGGAGATTGCCCAAGCGGCGATGGAGCTGATGCTGGAACAGCTTGAAGGGCAGGATATGCCTCGGCAAGTAATCTTGAAATCGCCGCTGGTCGTGCGGGAATCCTGTGGGGCGAACAGCAGAGAATAATCGGAACAGTGCTTGACTTGACAGTGTAACAGGAGAGAGGGTACATTTATTGACCCAAATGCAAACGTGTGAAAATAGGCGCATTATTCGATTTCTGAAATGGAGAGTTATTGAATGTTACATCTTTCAAACTCTCTATCCCATCTGGGTCCTTATTAGATGGCCCTTACAAACCAAACTATTGGATATTTGGGGTGAACGCGATGCCGTCTTTAGGTGGTGCCAAAGCAGCGGCCATTAGGCGTCAGGCACATCGGTCGCATATCGACATTGACACGGTGTTACTCTCCGGGGACCTTGTTAGTTCTGAAGGGCCGGCGCAGCGTTCAGGGTTCTGTGGCAGAACTAGAAGGTGTTTGGTGAATACGATTGCAGCAAGTTGACAGATCCGTAAAGGAGTTTTTAACAAATACCTAATTAAGGAGTATGTCAATTTGATAACGCAGAGGATTGTAACAGAGAATACGGGTACTTTAGGTTTGCTGACCTACAAAATTTTCCGGGAGATGTTTGGCTGGCAGATCGATCACATTTTGAGAGCAGCGTACAAGCGGGAGTATCAGGTCTTGATGGGTCGGATGTCTTTGGCCCGACTGGACGACCAAGCCATACATATCGAGGAGTTGATTTCTCAGGGCATAGACGGATTCTTGATTTATACGCAGGGCGACGAAGGGGATTCCGCGCGCATTTTACATACCATACAAGGACGAGTGCCGGTGGTGACGTTTCACGATCCAACCCAAATGAGTGGGGTCGTGCTGGACGATACAACGGGTTTTTGCGAGGCTACCGAGCATTTGATCCAGTTGGGTCACGAGCGGATCGGGTTTATCGGCGCGGACTGGGATCAGGCCGGCGTGGGGTCGGCCAAGGGCAAGGGCTATCTGCTGGCAATGCAAAAGCACGGATTGATTCCCAAACTCATACCCGGTAAAATCATTAGTACAGAATCGGGATATCGCTTGGGTAAAAGGCTTGGCGATGGGCTTTTTACGGCCCTTGTGTGCTGGAACGATTATACGGCGATAGGCGTTTGTCGCGGGCTACGGGAAGCAGGGATTCGCGTGCCAGAGGATGTGGCTGTTTTGGGGAACGGCGCTATCGACATGGGGGAATATGTGACACCGGCGCTGACGACTTTGGCAACTCCCTATGAGGCGATTGCCGAGGCGGCGATGGAATTGATGCTGGAACAGCTTGAGGGTAGGCAGGATGAGCCTCGGCAAATAACTTTGAAATCGCACCTAGTCGTGCGGGAGTCCTGCGGGGCGGATATAACAAAAAAATAATCGCAAAGGCGCGCATTGCCCCGAGTGAGGGCGTGCCCTATATTGTAGAGACATTGAGTATATAGCTTCCGTTGGGGGTGGCCCGGTAGCGGGCCTGAGATTGAGACCCTTCGAACCTGAACTGGATCGTGCCAGCGTAGGGAAACGGATGCCGTACGCACCGCGTACGCACCGCTGGCCCATCTGGGGCGAGCGGTTTTTTTTGTGCCCTCGACGGAATTTTTCCGCAAATGCAAGATGAGGGAGCAGATTCATGAGAATTTCACTATCGGCGGCTAGTTTGCTGGCCGGTTTATTGACGCTGTCGGTGTTGTCTTGGGCACAAGCCGAGCAGGTACCTGGCCAAGTGTTGGATGCGGCTACGGGCCGCCCCTTGGAAGGGGCTAACGTGCAGGCCGGGAACGCGGCCACTACTACGGATGCTCAGGGTCGCTTCAAAGTGGAGGCGGCCCTAGGCGATTCGCTCGACATTTCCTTTATCGGCTACCAGCGCGCGCGAGTGGCGGTCGTCTTGCCGCTGGTAGTGGCCTTGGAGCGCGCGATTTTGCAAGCGCCGGAGGTGGTGGTGGAAGGCGGCTTGGTGCGCCAGCGGCTCGACCGCTTGGCCGCCAGCGTCACGGTGGTGGATGGGGATCATTCCCGGGCCAGCGGGGCTGGGCACTTGCAGGACGCGACCCATGCGGTACCCAATTTGAATTGGGCCGGCGGCTCGTCCCGACCGCGCTACTTCCAGATCCGGGGCATTGGCGAGCGCAGCCATTACGCTGGCGAAGGGCCGCCCAGTTTTTCGGTGGGATTCGTCATGGACGACGTCGACTTGAGCGGCATGGGCACGGCCGGATTGCTCTTTGACGTCGATCAGGTCGAAGTCTTCAAAGGCCCTCAGTCAACTATTTTTGGCCCCAATGCCTTAGCCGGCCTGATCAATTTGCGCTCGGCCGATCCTCAGCCGGAGCTTGCCGGAGCGGGTAGCGCCGAGATGGGCAGCGATGGTTTAGGGCGTTTTTCCGGGGCGGTGAATTTGCCGGTCGGGAGCGAGTTGGCGCTGCGCGTGGGGTACGAGAACGGTCGTTCCAACGGCTTTCGCAGCAACGCCTTTCTCGATGCCGACGATACCAATGGCCGACGAGAGCAGTTGCTGCGCGCTAAGGTGGGGTGGACCCCAGCGGTTGGTCCCGAGGTGCTGGGCACCTTCTTTTGGGCCGATGCGGACAATGGGTACGACGCTTGGGTGCCCGACAACAACGAGGACTTGACCACCTATTCCGACAAGCCGGGCAAGGACCGCCAGCAGACGACTGGAGCTTCGCTCAAAAGCACTTGGCGGCTGGGCGCAAGCGGTGTCGAGCTAGTCGCGATTACCGCGTTTTCGCGCAGCGAATTGGAGCACAGTTACGACGGCGATTGGGGCAACGACGAGTACTGGCTAGCAGAGCATGGATTCGATCCAGATGTCGAGGGGTGGAGCTACGACTTTTTCGACCGCAATGTGCGCGACCGCACGGCTGTGAGCCAAGAGGCCCGGCTCTTGGTGGAGGAACTAGTGGTGGGCGCCTATTGGAAGCGGCTCGAAGAGGAAGACAATGCCGCGGGCTATTTGTTCGGCGGCGACGCCACGGACCTGAACGGGCGCTACGAGATCGACAACCTAGCCTTTTACGGCCAGTACGGACTGGCCTTGAGCGAAAAGGTGCGGCTGGAAATCAACGCGCGGCTCGATCGCAACGACACGGCTTATGAAGGGACGACGGCGAATTACGGGGCCGATAGCACGAGCACCGCGTTTGCTGTCGATCAATGGTTGGGCGGCGGCAAAGCGTCCCTTAGTTACGACTGGCGTCCGGGCCAGACCCTGTACGCTTCGGCCTCACGCGGCTATCGCTCCGGCGGGGTCAACCAGCACCCGTACTTGGCCGCGGAAAACCGCCCCTACGACCCCGAGTACATCGTTAATCTCGAACTCGGCTGGCGGGTCCGCGGACCGCGCTCTTCCATCGGACTGACCCTGTTCCACGCTCTGCGCTCGGACCAGCAGGTCGAGTTGTCGAGCCAGCAGGACCCGGGCGACCCCAACAGCTTTTTCTATTTCACGGCCAATGCCGTCAAAGGCCGCAACAGCGGCTTGGAATGGGAGCATACCGTCCGACTTCTGCCCCAAGTCGAACTCTTCGGCTCGGTGGGTCTGCTCACTACTCACATTGATACCTATACCTTCCCCACGGAAGATGGGGAAGTGACGCTGGGCGATCGGGCCGCAGCTCACGCCCCCAACTACACCTTTAGCGTAGGCGGCGAATACCGCCATCAGTCGGGCTTGGGGACGCGGCTGGCCCTGACCGGCATGGACCAATTCTTCTACTCCGATGGCCACGACCAAGTCTCAGAGTCTTATCGATTGGTCAACGCCCACATCTCCTACCAGTGGGAAGCATGGTCTGTGCAACTGTGGGGCCGCAACCTGCTCGACGAGCGCTACGGGGTGCGGGGCTTCTACTTTGGCTTGGAGCCGCCGAATTACGCCGACAAGCTGTACAAAACCTACGGCGATCCGCGCCAAGTGGGCGTGCGGCTGACGACGCAGTTTTCTTCCTTGGGAAACTGAAGCCGTGGGCAGTCGATCTGCTCTGATCGTCGGCAATGGCGAGCCGCCCTCCCGAGAATTATTCGCCGCCTGCGCTCGAGAAACCGAGCTGATTCTGTGCGCCGATGGCGGGGCCAATACCGCCTCGGCGTACGGGTTCTCGCCCGATTACATCGTCGGCGACCTCGACTCGGTTAGCCGCCAGAGCAAGGCCGCCCTCGCCGCCGACCGCGTCGTCCTCGTTGACCCCGAGGGCAATGTGGGTACAGATGGCCAAAAAGTCCTCAACCACGCCGTCGCCTTGGGCGTTACTCAGGCCGTCCTCCTCGGCTTTACGGGCCGGCGCACCGATCACCTGCTGGGCAATTTGAGTCTGCTCAAAACCTTTGCCGACCGTCTCACCTTGCGAATAGTTGACGACTACTGCGACATCCGCCTCATCGACCGCTGCATTCGCTTTTGCGCCGCTATTGGCCAGAAAATTTCTCTGTGCCCGCTCGACGGCGCGGCGGAAGGCATTACTACAGAGGGGCTGAAATGGGCCTTGCGGTCCGAGAGTCTCATTCCGGGCGTGCGCGACGGCATTTCCAACGAGGTGGTGGGTAATCCAGTCGAAATTCGGGTGGAACGCGGCGATCTGCTGTTGTGCGTGCAGCGGGAGAGCGCGTCTAGGCAGATTGAGTTGCTGGATTAGTTAGGCCGAGCAGCTAGCGCCCCCGAGGACGCAGAATTGGGCGCAGTGCGGGTGGTTGAGCTTTACCGGGCCCCAGGTTTCGGCTAGGGTCCGGCCCATCTCAAAGGCCGCGTCATACGGCAGTAGGGTACAGGAGAGCACGACCGGAGAATCCGCGCCCTTGCGCTTGACGACCATGCGCGAGGAGGCGCACATGATGTCGGCGGGTGATTGGCCGAGAATGTCCCAGCAGCCGGTGGTGATCTCGGGGACATCGACGGAGGGGTTCATTTCCGGGAAAATCACGAGTTGGCTGGGGTCGGCCGCGTCAATGCGCACGCCGAGGTCGGCGAAGAGACGGGCGAAGCCAGCGCGCAATTCGCTTTCTTCGTCGCCCCAGAGCGTGCGGCCAGCGGCTGTTAAGCGGAAGCCGCAATTGGAAAGCCAGCGCAAGCCCTCGATCATTGGTGCCCAAGAGCGCTCGCCGCGCTCCATCTCGTGTAGCGCCGGATCGTAGTGGTCGATGGAGACGCGAATCGTCAGCCGGTCGCCGTGCGCTTCGCGCAGCCGCAGCAGGCCATCGGCGCATTTCATCATTGGCCGCATGGCGTTGGTCAACACCAAACTCTCGAAGCCCCGCTCCAGCACGTCTTCGAGCATGTCGAGCATCTCGGGATTCATAAAAGGCTCGCCGCCGGTGAAGCCGATCTCATGCGTGCCCAGTTGGTCGCGCTCGATCTCGTCGAGATAGGCTGCCACTTCTGCCGCTGTGAGGTACACTAGGCGGTCGTTGCGCGGGCTCGATTCGATATAGCAGTTGGTGCACTCTAAGTTGCAGAGGGTACCGGTGTTAAACCACAGGGTCTCCAGCCGCGTCAACGCTACGCTAGCTCGCTCATCTCCGTCGGCGGTGATGTCGGGGTCTTGGAACTTGCGCAGGTCTAGGTGGGGCGGAGCTTGTGTTTGTGTCATGCTGTCTCGGTCTGGGTCTCGTCGTCCAAGACGACGAGGAGACGGGTTTGACCGCTTAGGCGTCATGTGGCTGCAAAAAGAGTCGATAGTTTAATAGACTGTCAAGGTAAATTGTAGTTCTGGGAGCCCTGTGCGTGCAGCAGGAAAGAGGCTCTGGCGGAGTTTTGGTGGGATGAGTAGGTTGTCTGCTGCATAGAAAGGAGAACCACCATGAAGAAGCACACAGTAGCCATCATCGGCCTCGGCCGCATGGGCAGCACCATTGACGACGAAGGGCACGGCGATGTGCCCTACTCGGTCGCAGCCGCGACTCGGGCGAGCGAGCGGCTGGAGCTCGTGGCCGGAGCGGACCTCTTGCCGGATAAGCGCGATGCGTTTCAAAGCCGCTGGGGGACGGCCGTGTACGAAGATTTCCGCGACATGATCCGCCGCGAAGAGCCAGATCTCGTAGCCATCTGCACGGCGGCCTGTTTGCCCAAGCCCGCCAGAGAGGCCCCGGACGCGAGCTTTCGCGGCGACTCGCACGCCGATCTAGCAGTGGCAGTAGCCGATCTAGGCGTGCCGATGATCTACCTCGAAAAGGCCATGGCCAGCTCAATGGAGCGCGCCGACGAAATCCGCGATGCCGTAAAGCGCAACAACACACTCTTCAACACGGGCGTCCTGCGCCGCTTTGACAACCGCTACGACGTGGTCAAGGACGCGGTTGCCGCTGGTCAGGTCGGCGAGGTGCAGGCCGTGATTCACTACGCCGGTTCCAGCCTGATGCACGGGCACATCCATTCGATCGACACGGTGTCCTATCTCATCGGCGACCCGGCGATTGAAGCTGTGCGCGGCGAGCTTTTGCCTCGTGGCTTGCAAGTCGAGGGTAATCACATTCCGTCTGATCCCTCGGCCACCTATCAATTGCGCTTTGCCAACGGCGTCGAGGCGTGGTCCATTCCAGCAGCCCCGTGGGAATTCGAGGTCATCGGCTCGGAGGGCGCGATTCGTTCGTGCAACAATGGGGCCAATGTTTTACTGCGCCAGCCAGGCACCGTGCAAGGACGGAAGACCTTGTGGGAGGAGGTGCCTGTCGATCCGGTGACGCCGCGCAGCACGACGCAATGCTGCTTGGAGGATTTGGTCGCAGCGCGCGAATCCGGCCAACCCACGCGCGGCCACATCGACGTGACGCACCACATCACAGAAGCTACCATCGCCGTCGCCGAGAGCCATCGTCAGGGCGGAGCTTGGGTAGAGTTACCGCTGCCTGCGCGCGACTTATACATTTTTCACGTCTAGGGGACATCCACTCCTACTCCTACCTACTTACTACTAAAGGGACACACGTGCTAAAAGCAGGCATATTTCTCGATATGGAGAATCTCAACCGCTGCGGCGGCCACGGCATCCAATTTCGCCAGATCAAGGCCCTAGTGGAGGCGCAGCAGGCGGTTGTGGTGCGGGCCAACGCCTATATGGCCGTTGACCGCGAGCGCGAAAGCATGGACGCAGAGTACCGCCAAAAGAGGGAAACGTATCGCAATCGAGCGCGGCGGGAGGGCTACCACCTCATTCTCAAAGAAGTGCGGCGCTATCTGACTGCGGAAGGCGAGACCATCGTCAAGGCCGACGCCGATCTAGAGCTGGCGATCGATGCCCTGTTGCAGTCGGAGAATTTGGACTACGTGCTGTTGGGCACTGGCGACGGCGATTTTGTGCGCTTGGTGCGCGCCCTGCAAAACCGGGGCAAGCGGGTCGATTTGCTGTCTTTTATGAACACCAGCACCCAACTGCGCCAAGAGGTAGATTACCACTTTTCCGGGTACTTGGTGCCCGGCATTCTGTTCCCTGAGCGCGGTCCAACTCAGCGCCTGCGCGGCATTCTGCACGCGGTCAACGAGGAGAAGGGCTACGGGTTCTTGACCGCGCAGACTGACTTGGGGTTGGACACCATGCGCGAGGATATTTTTCTGCACATTACCGACCTGCGCACGGCGAGAGGTGGGGTGGTGTCCAACGCGGACTTTTCCCAACTCAGGATGCGCGGCGCGATCATCGAGTTTGAGGTGGAGGACGACGGCGACCGGAAAAAGGCCGTCAACGCCGTGGAGTTCCGGCCGGAGTTGCTGTGAGGCGATGACAATGAAGAAAGACTGGTGCGCCGAGGAGTTTCGCTGCATGGTCGCCCTCGGCGAGAGCACCACTGCTGGCGGCTGGAGCACCGCTCCTGATCGCTGCTGGGTGCCTTTCCTCGGCGCGCTCATCAACGACTTTCAGACCACGCCTATGCGGATTGTCAACTCTGGAATCGGTGCCAACCTCATCGCCAAGCGCAGCCCGGCGTACGAGGAGAGCGGGAAGCCGGCGGCCGACGAGCGCCTCGACAAACACGTCCTCTCCCACGACCCCGACCTGCTCGCGATTTCCTATGGCCTCAACGACGCCCGGGGCGGTACGCCATTGGCCCAGTTTTGCGAGGACCTGGTCCTGCTCGTGGGGCGCGTGCGCCAACGCGGGGACCCGCTCATCTTGTTGCTCGGGCCCTACTTCATGACCGACTTCACCGTCGGGGGGAAGGCCTGGAGCCACGCCGATCTGCCCCTGTTCAGGCGCTTCAACGCGGCCACGGCCGAGGTGGCGGGACGACTCGACTGTCTGTACGTCGATCTGCTGGCCGCAAGCGGTGAAGCGCCTTGGATGGTCCACTACGACGGCGTGCACCAGAACGACCTCGGCCACCGGATCGTCGCCAACCGCATTTTCGAGGTGCTCGCCCAGAATTGTTCCTGCTTGGCGCAGCGGACCCGGCAGGCCGAGCGGAGCAGTCCGAGGTGGAGGGACGAATCGGTGCTGAAGTCCGACTACGGCTTCTGACCAAAAGGAGGTATGAGCGCCATGATTCGCGTCGCTATCGCCGGCTGCCACCGCCAGATTCTGCGCAAGCCGACGAGCCACAATTTCGCCTCTGCCTTCTGTGCCCATCCCGACGCGGAAGTCGTCGGCGTCTTCGATTACGGCGAACGGGAGCGCACAGAATTCGTCGAGTGCTGGCGGGATGTGTGGGGAGAGGTGCCGACCTTTGACGACTACGAGCAGCTTCTCAAAGAGGTCGGTCCCGACATCGTCTGCATTGCCACCCGACAGACGATGCACGCCGACCAGATCGAAAGGGCAGTGGCCGCCAGCGTCCGCGGGATTCTGAGTGACAAACCGCTGGCCACGACCCTCGCCGAAATGGATCGCATTGTCGCGGCCTGTGCGGAGACTCCCCTTGCCTTCGCCCTGGACCGGCGCTGGGATTCCGCCTATCGAGCGCTAAGCTCGGCCATCGCTGGCGGTCTGATCGGCGCGGTGACTAGCTTGGTGGCATACGGCATCCCGAATACAATCAATCACGGCTGTCACTGGTACGACGCCGTGCTCGCGCTGCTGGGAGATCCAGAGCCCGCATGGGTCAGCGGATTTGTCGACTCCGGTGACTCCGCAGATGAGCGCCGCCGGATGGATCCGCCCTGCCGTGCGCAGATTGGGATGGACAATGGCGCTGTCGCCTATGTAACCTGCGACGGACCCAAAGGCCCCGCCTTTGAGGTGGTGGGCGATGGCGGGCGGATCTCCGTATTCGCCGACGCGAGCATGGCCCGCGTCTGGAGGGATGACTCTGAAGAGTTATTTCCCCTGCCTCCGAAGGCGGAAGGTTGGCCGGCCGGCATGAACATGGTGAACGATTTGGTCCGCGTTGTCAAAGAGGGTGGCCGCACTGCGTGCGACATCTCCGAGGCCCGACGCGCAACCGAAATCGGATTCGCCATCTGCTCTTCCTCGGAGCGGGAAGGGGTTAGGGTTGCGCTGCCCGCAGCGGATCGCGCTCTCCGCGTCGAGTCGTATCCGTGGGGGAACGAAGCTCCGAATGCGCTTTAACCCAATCCATGCGACAGGCCGGGTGCATCACCCCCGCGATGGTTCGGCGTTTTCCCGCCGATGGCGCTGATGCACCTCCGCCATCTTGAAGTCGTTATCTATGACCTGCTGCAAATGCACCATGCGCTCTGGCCCCGCAGTGCGCAACATGGCCTCGCCGTGGATGCGGTCGATCCAGAACCGCCCCTCGTTGGCCAGCGCGTTCTGGAAGTCCGCTAGGCGCTCGTCGGGCACGTGTTCGTAGAAATTCATGGTGTACATGCGTCGCCGCTGCGAGCCGCCGAAAGCGGCGTGTTTGGTATTGTGCCAAAATACGACAATGTCGCCCGGCTGGGTCTCCACCACTTGGCACGGCACTTGGTTGGGTGCCACCCCCCAAGCCGCGTCGCTGTCGGGCAGAGCCTCTTGCAGGCTGTCGGCATAGGCATCGCCGCAGTGATGGCTGCCCGGAATGACGCGCACTGCGCCCGTGTCTCGGGTTAGCGGATCTAGGTAAAAAGCGATCTTGATGCTGGGAATGCGCTCGCCGCTATACCCATCCGAATGCCAGCGCGTATCGCCGACGTAGAAATTGCCGTCGCCGCTGGTATAATTGAAATCGTCGCCCAAAATGCTGGCGGCAATGTCGTGGATGCGCGGGTCGTCGAGCAAGCTGCTCAGGTATTCGCTCTGGTCGGGGAAGGGCACAATGCACGAGCGCGCCCGGCCTTCGTGCTCTTTGCCGTGGTGCCCGCCGCCGTGCACGGCCCACACGGCCTCGAATTCCTCAATGATGCGGTCAATGCAATCGGCCATGAGGCCGGGGAAATACAGGTAGCCGAAGGTATTGAAATAATTGAGCTGTTGTTGGCTGAGGCGCGTCTCGGGCATGTTATTTCCTCCTGATTATTCCTATAAGCTACGCTCTAGGCCAGCCTCCAGCGCGGCCTCAATCCGCGCCTTGGTTTCTTCGAGGTGGGCGCGGCTATACGCGTCTAGACCGCTGCCTGCTATACGCGTCTCGATCTGGGCGGCGATGGTCTGCAAATCCGCCCGGGCCAAAGTGCGGGCGTCCTCGGGTGTGCCATAGGTGGGCCTGAGCACCAGACCGATTAGTTTTTGTAGCTGCGCCCGCTGCAAGTTGCGGCGAAAGCTGTCGATGGAGTCGCCCGTCTCCAACTCTGCCCAGATGGCCTGCCGCAATCCGGTAAACAGATCGACCATCCCGAAGGAATCCTCACCTTCGTAGCGCAGCTCTAAGTCCTGCAACCGGCTCAACAGAGTTGAATCGTAGAACCGGTCGAGCGGCTGCCGTTGGATGCTCAGCACTCTATCGTGGATGGGATAGTCGATTCGCCGTACGTCGAACACCGACCAAGTGAAATCGACCCAGCGCTCTGGTGCCAGCTTGTTGAGCAGCTCTGGCGACCAGCGGAAGGCATCCGGCCCGAACACGTGCTCCACCAGAAAGTCGAGCGCCTCTCGCTGCCGAGCGGGCGGCACTGGCTGTAGCGGGAGTCGTCCATCGCCCACGTGGTCGCGGTAGTGATAGATACCACCGATGTAGCGGCTGACATTGCCCGCCCCCGAAAAGTAGGGCCTAAAGCCCCAGCCGAACACCCGCCGCAGGGTTTGGTAGCGCTCGCCCTTCTGCTCGAATTTGTCCTCGATCTTGGCCCACAGTTCTTTCGACAGAGCGATCTGGTCGCGGTAGTGGGCAATCGGATCGTCGCGCAAATCCCAGCGCGCCGCGCTCGGGTCGATTCCCCGGGTCCAGTACAGGGCGTCCTCGTCCGTGCCGTAGGCCAGGTCCTTCTCTGCGACTTGGCTGGCGATCTTGTCCAATTGGGCTCGCTCGCTTTCAGGACTATCCGCCTCTACTGGCCGGTAGGCGTATTCAATGGCCCAGTAGTCGTACGGCCCCAACGTCGTCTGATAGTACTCGCCCTGCTCGTGGCCCTCTGGGGCGATGTTGACCGGGTTGTAGTCCATTACCGAACTGGAGATGCCTTCTTTGTCGGTGACGCGGCGGTCGTGTAGCTCGTCGAGCGCGTGGATGGTGCTGCCTTTGAAATTGTGCCGCAGGCCGAGGGTGTGGCCCACTTCATGCGCGATCAACTCGACGATTAGCTGGCGGATGAATTCCTTTTCATCGACCTCGTCTCCGCTGGCCGCGGCCCGCGCTGCCAGCAAGTGCCACCCGAAAGCGGCTTCCTGCCTCAGCCCGTCGGCCATGTCGCAGAATCCTCTGTTGTGCCCCATAGCTGCGGCGGGCGAAGGCGCGGTGAAGTCCCCGCTGGCCCAAGGCCCTCGTCCCACAGGATCGACGAGTTCGGTGAACTCCAAGTGGGCGTAGCGCACAAAATCCGCGCTGATGCGGATGTCGGCGTCAAAAATCTCGCCGGTAAAGGGATTGGTGCGCGACGGTCCAACTGCATATCCCTGGCCGGGCTGCACCATCCAGCGCACTACGCTGTAGCGCACGTCGGCCGCGTCCCACTCGGCGGCGTCCGGCTGCTGCTTGGCCACAATCGCCCCCTCGAAGCCGAGCGGCTCGAATGCCTTGTTCCACACTAGGATCCCCTCTCGCACTGCATCTCGGTACTCTGGTGGAATCGTGTTTTCCAGCCAGAACACAATCGGCTTTTTGGGCGGCGACGTGTCGAATTTGGGCTCGGATTTCTCTAGGTGCCAGCGCTCGACGTAGCGCACGTACGGGTCGTCCTTGAGCACCGAGGTGTAGTCTTGGTACAGAGTGGTGAAGTGCCCCACTCGGTCGTCGGCTAAGCGCGGGCGGAAATCCGACTCGGGCAGATTGGACAGACTGTAGTGATAGATGTGCTGGAAACTGCGCGTATCTGCTAGGGTGGGGATGTCCATTCTGGGCGAGTCGCTGGCAAAGTGCAGCACCACGTCGATCTCGGTATTGTGTGGGAAATTCTTCAGCGTGCCGAAATAGCTGTTGTCGTCGTCGAAGCGATACGAACCTTCTTTGAGGTACCTGCTTAAGCGGGAACTTACCGAGGCGATGTCCTGAATAAAGAAATCGCTCGGGTCAACGAGCACTGCGCCGGTCTCGGGATGGGGCTGCCCCTCCATGCTGCCGACGCCTAAAATCGAGTCGGACAGGCCTCGGTCCACGGCTCGGTGGATGGCCGCGTCCGGCTCGGCCCGGTAATACACATTCTTGTGGGCGAAGAATACTTTTTTGCCGACTCGCTGAAAGACAAAGGGGAACGTGCCCGAGCCCCGACCGATGGAGACTAGCGAGGCCGAATCAAAGAAGTAGCCGTCGCCCTGCGTGCGCGTGATGCTGCACAGGTAGATCTGGTCGAACTGGTCGGGACGAATGGCCAAGAACACTTTGTTCTCCTCTGGATCCCGGTACAGCTCAAACAGACCTTCGATCTTGTCAAAGTCCTTGATTACTTTCGCAAATTTGGGACCTTTGTCTTTCTCGTCTTCTTCGTCTTCCTCGTCCTCTTTGTCCTTTTCGTCCTCGTCTTCCTTTTCCTTGTCGGCGGCCTCTTCCTCAATGGCCTCCTCTTTTGCCTCCTCCGCCCAGACGGTCCCCGTCCCCCATAAGCCGAGGATGGCGACCAGCAATATCCATTTGAATGCGCGCATAGTATTGCTCCGCTCCAATCTCAGGTTATCTCGTGGTTTGGATCATTCACAGTAAACGCGGACCTTGTCGTCCCCGTCTTGGATATTGACCTCGATCTCGCTTAGAGCGTCTACTAGCTGCGCTAGATCCTCGGTTCGCAGGTTGTCAATGTCAACATTGATGCCGTTGTCGTGCAGAGCCGTATTGATCCCCGTTGCGGCCTGCGTTGGGAGCAAGGTGTGCAGCTTAACTCCAGCCTTGATCAGTGCCAGCGGCACCCGGACGTCGATGTGCTCATCATCGTCCGAGTCGACGGTGACTCTCAGATATCGCCGGGCTGATCCCGCTTGTGGGGGCGCTAGCGGCTGCACCGCTGTGGTCGTCTCTGGCTCCTCGTCAACGAGAGAGAGCAGGCGTTCGGCCTCATCGACGGACACCTTGCCTTCCGATAGCATCTCAAGTACGCGTCGGCTGTTTTCGTTCATGGCTATTCTCCTGTTTGTGTTTGGCTACTGAATCGCGATGGAGCCGTTCACGGTTTTGGCGATCAATTCGGCCTCGCCTTCGCCCACTGTTCCCTTGAGCTTGTGGCGCTTCTCGACCGCTGCGACGAAGCCCGGCACCTCGCAGCGAACTCGTCCATTGACCGTTGCAGCCGTCAGCTTGAAGCTCGGGTCGGCGTCCAGAGCGACTTTGATGCTGCCGTTCGTGGTGCATAGTCTGTTGTCGGTTCCGGGCTCGATGCTTCCCTGAAACTTTATCGACCCATTGGTCGTTCGTGCATCGAAGCGGCCGTATGCGTCCTCAATGGACACGCGGCTATTTGTAGAAGAAAGCTCTGCCGAGCCAGAAAACGTCTTGACCGTGATCGGGGCGTTCTTGGTCGTCGCGTTTAGGTCGCCCTTGAAGTTTTCGACCCTTATACGCCCGTTCTTGGTCTGCACCGTTCCACCGCCCTCTGTTCCTTGAAGCTCCACCGGTCCGTTGCTAGTCGCCAAGTCAACGCTAGTTGTGACGGGCACAGTAACCTCAATGTTTGCTCCAGAGGACTGGCGGGAGAGTCCGTGCAGGAATCCCTCGGATTGCCGATCGGCCTTGGCCTCGACCGTGACGAGATCACCTTCCTGTACGGCGCTGTACTTGATTCCGCGTGGTTTTTTCAGCCTCGCCCGTACGCGAATTGAGCCGGGCTCGCCGGCGCGGACCCGGATGCGGCCGTTGAAGCCGCGCACCACGAGACGCGGGTTGGCACCCACGGCGAACGTGTCGTCGCGCATGGAGGTTTTGCCGTCCTTGTCGCGGTCGTTGTCTTCGCTCTCTGACCACCCGGATAGGGATTCTTCGAGTCCTTCGAGTCCTGCAAGTCCTTCTTCGAGTCCTTTGCCGATTTCTTCGCCGAGTCCTTCAAGGGTGTCTTGTAGCCCCCCAATTCCGCGTCCCTTGCGGGTCTCGCGGTGGGTGTCTTGCAAAGCCTCTAAAAGACGCTCGGCCTCTTCTACAGTGATCTTCCCCGCCGAAAGCATATCTAGAACTTTGCGTCGCTCTTCAGTCATCATGGCCTCCTAGTCGATTGAAATGAACACGCGATCCTCGCCAGAGACTACGTCGCAGCGCAGGCCGCGCAGCGAGGCAAGCACGTATAGGAGCAAGGGGCCAGCCAGCAGGACGGAACGGCTCCGAGCGCGGTGTCCCGAACGCGCCGCTACTAGTAATGCAACAGGCGTCCCTAGCAGCACCACGACGATAATGAGCGGCCATAGCACTATGAGCGGAATCCACAGCCGGATGCGCCGCTTGTCGCCTTGGATTCGCAATCTCAGGAACATGGGTGGCAGCATCAGGAGAGCCTCCGCAGCGCCTCTTCGACGTCGATCTCGCCGCGTTCCAAGCTGTCGAGTACCGCTGCCGATTGGGGATTCGAGCGCAGTGTGCTAGCCGATTCCGTGGTTCGGGTCACCGTCTCGACCAACGGTAGCTGCTCGGCAATGGCATCCAGTCGGTTTTTGACCGTCGGGTAGCTGATGCCAAAGATGCGCTCCATTTCCTTGATCGAGCCGTGGACTTGGACGAAGGTCATTACGAATACCTGGTCCTCGGCGGAAAGACGCGCCAGCACAGGCGGCTCGAATTGCCCTTCGATCGCGATGGCGCTGTCCGGCAGGGAAACCCGCTCTACCACGATACGCGCCCCCTTCGTCAGATCGGTTAGCTCTTTCCAGTCTTTGATGACAAAACCTCCAAACAGTTAAATTTAGACGTAATTATAGCTATATAATTGAAAAAGTCAATTGAGAAATTAAAAAAATTAATTTTTAAATTGGATAAATTCGGAAGTGTTTGGACGCTATTCCTCCACGGCTGCGGATACCGCGTTGGACACTCGCCGCAACAGACTCCCGTTGGCGACCATTTGGTTGGTCAGCACCACGCAGCTTAGCTGGCGCTCTGCGTCCGCCCACGCCACCGTGCCGGTCGCCCCAGTGTGGCCGAAGGTGTGCGGCGACACCAGATCGCCCCAAAAGGCCCACACCCGCGCCCCACACACTCCCCATCCAAGGCCCCACGGCGCGTTGAGCGTGCCGTTCTGATCCCGCGTCATAGCCGCGACCGCGGCCCGGCTGAAGATGCGCTGGTCGCCATACGCGCCGCCATTGAGCATGGTTTGCAAGAGGACCGCCAGATCGCGCCCAGTGCTGTGCATGCCGCCCCACGGTGCCCCGAAATCGCGCCAGTACGGGGAATTCCAGCCCCAACTCCGCAATTCGTCGTCCTCTTCGGTGTCCGTCCCACACCACACGGTATCTTCAATCGCCCAATCGCCCATGCCCAATGCGCTGCGCTCCATGCCCAATGGCGCGAAAATTTCCTCGCGTTCAAAGTCGCGCAACCGCTGGCCGCTGACGCGCTCGACGATCGCGGCCGCCAGCAGGATGCCCTTGCTCTGGTAGCGGAAATCGGTCGCCGGTTTGTAGAGCAGAGGTGTCTGCATAGCCCGCTCGACAAAGACCTCTACCGGCTCGTGCGCCCGCCGCAGGCTGGTATTCTCCGGTAGCATATCGGGCATACCCGATATGTGCGACAGCAGGTGGCGCACCTTGATGTCGGGCCGGTCGCCGCCTGTGAACTCGGGCAGGTAGTCGATGGCTGCGTCTTCAAGCGAGATCAGTCCCCGGTCCACGAGGATCATCAGTGCGCAAGCGGTGACCGGTTTGGTGATCGACGCGAGGAGAAAGATCGAATCCGCATCAACCGGCTGGCCGCTGCCGGGTTTGCGCTGGCCGGCCCCGCGTGCGAAGACCTCTTTGCCGTGCCGCGTTACCGTCAGCGAGGCCGCGCTGATCTGGCCCGCTTCAACAGCAGCCGTGAGTAGGCCGAAGGCCCGTTCGAGTTGTGCGACCGACATGCCGACAGCCACCGGGTCGCCCGTTTGTAAAACCGTTCCGTCCGTTGTCATCACGTTTCCTTTCTTTAGGATATAAAGCGCAACATTAACCAACTAATCCGATTACTTCCCTCAACCCCGTCACTACTCGCACCCCGTCCTCCGTCCATTCCGACTCGACCGGGTCAAGCGACCGCTGAATCAACACTGGCCTAAGCCCCGCCGCCCTAGCTCCCGCTACGTCGTCTTCTGGCGAATCGCCGACGAAGAGCGCCTCGTCTGTCGCCAATCCCGTTTGCTCCAGCGCCGGAGTAAAGATCGCCGGGTCGGGTTTTTTGACGCCGATGTCGCCGGAGACGACCACTGCGTCGAAAAAGGGGCGCAACGCCAGCTCGTCTAGCAGCCGATGGACGTGCGGTGGATGGTCGAAGTTGGAGATCAGCGCCAGCTTGTAGCGGCCTTGCAACTCGCCCAGCACGCTTTTGGCCTCTGGGTCGAGCGGTGTATGTGCGTGCCACGCCGCTATGCTCGCCTCACTGATCCGTCGCAATTCCTCCAACGCTAACGTCAAGCTCAACTCCTCGACTAACTCGCGTATGCGACGTTCATAGACTGTCAACCCGTCGTTTTGCACCGGCGGCTCGGGTTGGAGCAGGAATTCCTCGCAGAGTCGGATTAGCGTTTCTTCATCAAACGCATAACCACTAGCGACCAACTCGCGGCGGATGGTATGGTACCAACTCTCTCCCGCAGCTTCCATATTGCCGTAGCACAACAACGTGCCGTAGAGATCGAAGAATACTCCTCGTATTTCAGTCATTGATTGTCTTTCTAATTCGGCTCAAGGCGGAGAATAGCGTCCACGCGGCGCAATCACAACCGTTTCCCCACCCACAGGGCACCTCGGCGCACTACTTCTTGGAAGGAGGGGTTTTCCAGCACCGCGTTATCGTGGCCTAAGGCAAAAAAGAACACTCGGCCCTGACCATAGGTGTGATGATAGGCCATGACGTGGGTCTCGTCGCGGCCGGGATCATAGGCGTGCATGAGGTGATGCGAGCGGCTTGGGTCGTGTTTGAGGTAGTGTAGCTCATCGGTGACGGCAAAGTCTTTGAGGCCGGTGGCAACGGGATGGTCGGAGTCGGAGATGGTGACGGTGAAATCCATGTACGGGCTGTGGCCGTCGAAAAAGCCGTTGAGCATTTGGTGGTAGCCGGCGTTGTCGCGGAAGGAAGCGTCTGCGGTGTGCAGGCCGAAGAACCCGCCGCCGCGTTCGATAAAGTGCAAAAGCCCCTGTTCCTGGGCTTGGGTGAAGTGGCCGACATCCGTGAAGAAGAGCGTGGCGTCGTACGCGGCGAGGCCGTTGGCCATAACCTCGTAGTCGCGCGAGAAATCGGCCTCGATCTGGGCGTCTTGGTTCAGCAGGTCGGTTAGAAATCGGCCTTGGCCTGCGTGGTCGTGATAGATGCCTTCGGTGCCGACGAATACTAATAGCTTAACGGGAGCCATGACGGGGTTCTCCTCTCAGTCTAAGGCTAGTCGGCCGCGGATTTTTCCCAGGGCCGGATAAAGGATTCAGGCTCGACGCCCAAGGCGTCTGCCACGCGGTTGATATAGTTGAAAAAGCCGATGATCTGGACGGCGTCGTGGATGCTGCGATCGTCAAAGCCGTGCTGACGCAATTGGTCGATGTCCTCAGCGGTTGAGTCCTGGGGGTGCCGGGTCAATTTTTCGGCAAAGGCGCATAGGGCGCGGTCGGCTGGAGGCAGATCGGCACGGCGCCAGTCCGCAGATAATTGATGCACCAGCCGGTCGGCCGGAGGCCCTTCTGCAACGGCAAAATCGCGAGCGACCTCAGCCCGGAGGTCGTGGGCGTGGGAGCGTATTCAGTACACGCAGTGGTTTGTGGCCGAAACGACCACGGCCAGCATCTCGCGGCGGCCTCGGCTCAGGGGCGAGGGGCCGTACATGAGGGTCTTGTAAAAATCCAGTGAGACCTTCATGGCCCGGGGGTTGAGGCTCATAATGGAGACGATGCCCCAAATGCGCCCGGCCCGAGCGAGGGCGGCTTCGTACTGCTTTTTGAGCAGGCCGGTGGCCCGCTTTAGGGGAATGATGTCGATATAGGGCATTTGCTGATCACCTCTGCGAGGACGTAATTACGCGTTTGGCTGCCGTGGCAAAATTTGTGACATTGTTGCGAGTTTTTAGCTTGCAACCGTAGAGTACCACCGCGTCGAAAAAGGGGCGCGATCCCACCTAGCGCAACAACACACCATATAGAAGGAGCTATTTCCATGTCCATCCGCTTCGCCTTCCTCACCGACACCCACCACTACCCCGAGGCCCCCGCAGATTACGGCGCGCCCAAGATGCTCACCCGCAGCCAGGAGGTGCACGACGCGATTCCCCCCGCTCTCAACGCGCAGGCTTTCGACTTTGTCGTCCACGGCGGCGACTTTCTCTGCGGCGGGTCGGCCTTCGACCTGCCCACCGAGACCTATTTGCGCTCGATAGACGAGGTGGCTGCGGCTTTTGCGCGGATTGAGGCTCCGTTCTACTCAGTCCCCGGCAACCACGACTGCGACGCCCAAAGCGGTTCCTTCGACGGTTTTGCCGCCCGCTTCCCCTATCCCGACCCGCTGACCGTCGTCGATGCTGCGCCGCGCCTGCGACTGGCGCTGGCCCATGTCTTCTACGACTGCGATGTCTTTGAGAAAGGGTCTGGCGTTTGGACCGACGCGCTAGACGAGGCTCTGCGCGCTGCCGCGGCTCAAGCGCTAGCCGATGGCTGCGCCCTATTGCTCGTTATGCACACTTGGATTTTGCCCGATTTCGCTTGGGACCGCGGCGTGGTCGCAGGCGCGCCTCGTCTGGTCAAAACGCTCGACGAAAGCCCTGCTATCGTCGCTGCCTTCACCGGTCACCGCCACATCAACCGCATCACCGCCTACCGCGACTACCTAGTTGTCGATACGGCCTGTCTGATTGGCTTTCCCTTGGGGTATCGCAGCGTTGTGCTCTCGGACGATGGCTTTTTCAAGACGCGCTTCCACACTCTCGACCTGCCCGATCTGCTGCAAGATTCCTATGACCGCTCGACGCCCGAGGAGAATCGGGTCTGGGAAGGCCACATCTTCGACCGCGACGTGGATATCCTGTCGCCTCGGCTCAGGGCGCTGTGGGGTTGAACGAGGCGACTTAACGACTGCTCCATAAAACCTTATCGCCAGAGTCTGCTCATTCACTCTCGGCCACCATAGCGGTTTAATAGCTCGGCTGTCTCAGTAGCATTGTGTTCCGTCGCAATGTGTAGCGGTGTTCGGCCCTCGTCGCTTTCAGCGTTGACCTCGGCTCCCTGCTTAAGCAGCAGCTCGGCTGTCGCAGCAGCATCCATCTCTGCCGCATAATGCAGCGGCGTCCGGCCCTTGTCGGCTTTGGCGTTTATCTCGGCTCCTTGCGCCAGTAACAGTTGGGCAGTCTCAGTCGCATTGTGATTCGCCGCATTGTGTAGCGGTGTCCGGCCCTTGTCGGTTTTGGCGTTTATCTCGGCTCCTTGCGCCAGTAACAATTGGGCTGTTTCGATTGCATTTTCGCACGCTGCCCTGTGCAGTGGCGTATTGCCAGATTCGTCCTTTTCGCTGACGTTGGCTCCTTGGGTTAGTAACAGTTGGGCTGTTTCAGTCGCATTACCCATCGCCGCCAAGTGTAGCGGTGTCCGGCTACATTTGTCCTTTTCGTGAACATCGGCTCCTTGGGTTAGTAAGAGTTGGGCTGTTTCGGTTGCATTTTTCCACGCCGCAGAATGCAGCGGTGTCTGGCCCTCGTCGGCTTTGGCGTAGATGTCAGCTCCTTGCGCGATCAACAATTGGGCAGTTTCGATTGCATTTTCGCACACTGTACTGTGCAGTGGCGTATTGCCAGATTCGTCCTTTTCGTTGATGTTGACTCCTTGGGTTAGTAACAGTTGGGCTGTTTCAGTCGCATTGCCCATCGCTGCCCAGTGTAGCGGTGTCCGGCTATATTTGTCCTTTTCGTTAATGTCGGCTCCCTGCATTATCAACAATTGGGCTGTTTCGGTTGCATTTTTCCACGTCGCATAATGCAGCGGTGTTGCGCTCAGGTCGTTTTTGGCGTTTATCTCAGCTCCTTGGGTCAGTAAGAGTTGAGCTGTTTCGGTTGCGTTGTTCCTCGCCGCCCGGTGCAACGGCGTCTCGAAATCTTGGTCCTTTTCGTTGATGTTGGCTCCCCGTGTCAGCAAGACTTCGGTCATTTCAGCCGCGTTGTGTGCTGCCGCCCAGTGTAGCGGTGTCCGGCCCAATGTGTCCTTGGCACTGATCTCGGCTCCTTGGGTTAGTAAGAGTTGGGCTGTCTCAGTCGCATTGCCCATCGCGGCATAATGCAGCGGCATGTCGCCAGATTCGTCTTTTTCGTTGATGTTGGCTCCCCGTGTCAGCAAGACCTTGGCCGTTTCAGCCGCGTTGTGTGCTGCCGCCCAGTGTAGCGGTGTCCGGCCCAATGTGTCCTTGGCGCAAATCTCGGCACCTTGGGTTAGTAACAGTTGGACTGTTCCAGTCGCATTGCCCATCGCCGCCCAGTGTAGTGGTGTCGCCTCCTCGCTGTTTTTGGTGTTGACTTCGGCTCCTTGGGTTAGTAAGAGTTGGGCTGTTTCGGTTGCGTTGTTCCTCGCCGCTTGGTGCAGTGGCGTCTCGCCATATTCGTCCTTTTCGTTGATGTTGGCTCCCTGTGTCAGCAAGACCTCGGTCGTTTCAGCCGCGTTGTTCCACGCCGCCCAGTGCAGCGGTGTCCGGCCCAATGTGTCCTTGGCACTGATCTCGGCTCCTTGCGTTATTAACAGTTGGGCTGTTTCAGTCGCATTTCTTGCTGCTGCCCAGTGCAGTGGTGTCGCCTCCTCGCTGTTCTTGGTGTTGACGTCTTGGATATTGGCGAACACAAGGAAGCCAATGACCAAGAGCACCACTGCTCCCAAGACCTTGGCAAATCGCCGGACTTTAGTCTTTTTTGGCGGTCCGTTGCTCATTTCGTTTCTCGCAATCGGGTGGTAGTGTCTGGTGGTGTTGGCGGCGGCGTTGGGTTTTTGCTATTGCTCTCTTGAGCCGACGTTTGCTTTGCGCGATGGTTCTCTTATGTCTAAAACGTATATAGTATAGATGTCAGTTGAAACTCATGGCAAGCGTCGGTGCCGCGTTGCGGAGACTGTAACTTAAAATCACATCTTTCTCTGAGGAGTAATCCCATGAGCCGCGATCTTCCCCGGACAATTTTAGGCCGCACCAATCTCGAGATTACTAGATTCGGCATTGGCGGCACGTATTGCGAGACAGTCGATGGATACAGGGCGGCGCTCGATTGCGGCGTCAACTATATCGATACGGCCCGCAGTTATCAGGGTGGTGAAGACGAGAAGTTGATCGGCCAAGCGATCGAGGGCCGGCGTCACGATCTCATCGTAGCCAGCAAATCCGTGCGGCGCGACGCCAAAGAGGCGCGCGAAGAGTTGCAAACCTCGTTGCGCGCGCTCAAAACAGATTACCTCGATATTTTCCAACTCCACCATTTAAACACCGAAGAAGAACGCAACCAAGCGCTAGGCCCCGGCGGAGCATTAGAAGCCGCCCAACAAGCTCGCGAAGAGGGCCTAGTGCGCTTCATCGGCGTCACCGGACACGATTGGGTGCAAGTGGAACAGGCGGTCCGCACCGGTCATTTTGATACGGTACTTTGCTGGTATAATTGCGCGATGAAAGAGCCGGAAGAAACGGTTTTTCCCGCCGCGCAGGCCGCCAATACGGGCGTGGTGATTATGAACGCCTCGCGCAACGAGAAGTTGCTAAATGGTCCCGGCGCGCCCGCCCCTGAACAATTTTATCGCTACGTGCTCAGCCACGACGCCGTGCATACCACGGTCATGGGTTTGCGGAGTGTTGATCTCTTTGCACGAGTTGC
This sequence comes from Candidatus Latescibacterota bacterium, assembly GCA_965219735.1. GTDB lineage: Bacteria > Latescibacterota > UBA2968 > UBA8231 > UBA8231. Next base: position 5,820,432 of record OZ244790.1, on the reverse strand, counting down.
CGCTGGTTTGTCGGAGCGCGAGACACTCACGCCACAAGAGCGGGCTGAGCTTGAATCCTATGGAGCGCAGCAGCGGGCGGTTGGGGCGCTGGAATGAGTGCCACTAGCGAGAACCGGATGGTTCAGCCGTTCACTGGCAAAGCGCAGACAGGCGCGAATATCCTCGGATTCAAGATCGGGATGCTCGGCTAAAATCTGTTCAGTAGTTAAAATCGAAGTACTTGATGTATAAGAAAAATATAGTAAATTTCTGACAATTCATTAAAAATGAGAACGAGAAAGATGTGAGTAAATGACTCGTATAGCCGACAAAATCATGAAGAGGGTGTCTGCATACGGCAGGGGCAGGTGGGTATGCACACCGAAGGACTTCCTAGACCTTGGGAGCCGTGAGGCCGTCGATCAGGCCTTGTCGCGTCTCGTCAAAGCGAGTCAGCTACGCCGGGTAGGCCACGGGCTGTACGATATGCCTAGAATGAGCGACGTACTGAAGCGGCCTGCGCCGGTCGATCTCGATGCCGCCATAGCAGCGCTCGCAAGAAGGGACGGTGTCCGCATTATGCCCGATGGCTTGGCGGCTGCGAATCAGCTTGGGCTCACCAACGCGCTGCCTGCTAAGGCATCTTACGTGACGGACGGTTCTTCGAGGACGATCAAAATCGACGGACGAACGGTCCGGTTCCGCCATGCGGGGCCGAGCGTCATGCAGTGGGCGGGAAAACCATCGGCACCAGTGGTGCAGGCGTTGCGCTGGCTTGGACCAGAGGCTGCTGCCGACGCGCAGGTCGCTTCGATTTTGAGTCGCCATCTTCCCGACGCGGTGAAGTTCGACCTGTTCCAAAACAGTCGGCATCTACCCGGTTGGGCGCTGCCGCTAGCGCGCAGTATAACGACGGATCAGGCCGTTGGCGTATGAATGGAGCCTCCGAGACCTTTCTCGCTCTTTCCGAGCAAGACAAGCGAGATGTGTTTGAGGCGTCGGCGAGCCGACTCGATACATTGCCCAGTTACGTAGAAAAGGACTTCTGGGTTTGTCTCGTCCTCGATGTGCTCTATAACCGGCTGCCCGCCGGGCATCCGAAACTGCTTTTCAAGGGTGGGACCTCCTTGTCCAAGGCATTCGGTCTCATTCGACGGTTCTCTGAAGACATTGATCTCGTTGTCTATCGCGACGATCTGGGCTTCGAAAGGGAGCGTGACCCAACCATCGCAGGTAATCTCTCGAACAAGAAACGGAAGGCCCTGTTCAAAGAACTTCAGGCCGCGTGTAGCAACTACATACTCGGAGACCTGAAAACAACGCTGACTAAGCTAATCGACCAGATCGCGGAGGAGAGCTACGTTCGTGCGGATGAGGATGATGTCGATCAGCAGACGCTCTTCATCGAGTACCCCACCTTGTATCCGAGTGGCGGAATCTCCTATGTGTCCCCGCGAGTGAGAATCGAGGCGGGTGCCCGGTCGGCCTTGGATCCAAATTTGACCTGCACGGTTACTCCCTATGTCGCTGACGAACTCCCCGGCTGGTCGTTTGCCGTAGATAACATCAGAGTGATCGCGCCGGAGCGCACCTATTGGGAGAAGCTGCTGATCCTACACGGCGTCCACTGCGGATACCGAGACGCGCAACGTCTGCCGACTGACAGGGACCGGATTTCGCGCCACTATTACGATGTTGCCATGATCTCGGCGACAGAGACTGGCAGGTCTGCCCTATCGAATATCGACCTGCTGGATTCAGTTCGGAACCACAATCTTATCGCGTTCCGGCAATCTTGGAAGCGGTTTGAGGAAGCCGTCCCCGGATCGGTGAGATTAGTTCCACAGGCGGCGCTGCACACGGTGATTGAGCGGGATTACGGAGCCATGCAGGGTATGATCCTCGGCGATGTTCCAGCTTTCGGATGGATCATGGAACAGCTTCAGCGTGCCGAGGCCACGATTAACGAATGAAATTGCGCTCGGCTCGCAAACGCCTACAAAAGGAGACGCTGAAGATGGCTAAACGGGAATTGCAGGGACAGGCCCCTTCGCGCAACGGGTCGCCATCAATGTAGGCTGGCGATAAAGGCATTGAGGAACGGCAAGAGCACACCCACCACTCCCCCTAGTACCGCTCCCAGCAAATTGATATAGCGCAATTGGTCGCTGATGATATCCTTGATCAGACGCTCCACCCGCAACAGATCGAACTTCATAATCTTAGCGTACACCATGCTTTGGATATCGAACCGTGCAATCAGTACGGGGACTTGCGTCTCCAGCACTTTTGTCGCTTTGTCCTGCGCCCACTGAACCAGTGCTTTCTCATCATCTTGTCTCAGGTCGGTCCACTCCCGCAACGGCGCACGACTGTGCTGTAGACGTTCCCGCAAGAAAGCACTCAACTGCATATTCCAGATTTCAATCTTATCGCGGGGCAAGCGCAACGCCTTTGACAAGCGCTGGCGCACGGTGCGCCGCACCCTCTCTGGCACTACCTCGTCGAGTTGACGCTTGCGGTATCGGCGGTACTGGTGGCGCAAAAAGCTCCCCAGCGCCTCCTGCGCCTCCTTGCTCGAAATCCAAGTCGCGGCAATAGAACCGACGCGCTGGGCCAAAATATGGCGATGCTCTCCCACCACCTCTGCTACTGGCTTGCGCAATAAGTCGTTGACGCTATCGATTAGCTGTTTAGCGAACTTCTCGCGCACTTCCTCGCTATGCAAAAACTCTCGGGCTAATTGGGGAATGCGCTGGTGCAATGCTTGGGTGATCTCTTCCCGGAAAAAGTGCAATCCCAAGTTAGCGATCAGACTCTTGAGCCAATTCGCTTGTCCGGCGTATGCTTCAAGCGCTTTCAAGATGCGCTCGACCAGAGACTCCACATTTTCAGGATCCCTCAGCCAGCGGGCTATACGCACCAGTATTTCCGGAATTTCGCGCTGCAAACGGTCGTGCAATACATCGCGCAATTCCGCAGGGACGATTTGCTCTAGCGGCGTATCCGATCCGAGATAGCCCTCCAATCGCTCCTGTAGGGTACGCGTCAAGTGCTCTCGCGTTTCCCGCTTGGCGAGTACGCCGCTGGCCATGTCGATGAATTCATCGAGTTGTTTTGCCGAGAGCACCTGTTCGACTCGCAGCGCGCCTAAGCGTGCTTCCAAGGCGTCCAAAAGCCACTGCTTTAACTCCAGCCCCGACTTGCTTTCGCTCCAGTCGGCCATCCATTCGATCAACCGTCGCGTTGCTTTATCCAGGCCCTCCCCGCGCCAGTCCGACGGCAATTGGGCAAAGCCAGAGGCCAGACTGGCACTTAATAACCGATCTATCTGGGCAGCGACAAAGCGATGCAAACTATTTTGCAAAGTCGCGTTCTGTAGCTGCTCTAATAAATAGTCCTTGGCCAATAAATCGGTCCCTACAACCTTGGAGATATTGTTGGCTAGTTTCTCCTTATTGCGCGGAATGACCCCTTGCCAGCCTAGGCTGTACCAGCGCGGTCGTAGCGGACGAAACAGCGACTTGATGGCCAGCCAATTGGTGCCAAAACCGATTAGCGCCCCCAGCGCAGCGCTGGCGACGATTTGGCTTATAGTGATCAATGGTGGAGATATGAGCGTCGAGCCAAAGGGTCATGCAGCGAGAACCGGATGGTTCAGCCGTCCACTGGCAAAGCGCAGACAGGCGCGAATATCCTCAGATTCAAGGTCGGGATGCTCGGCCAAAATCTGTTTAGTAGTCAGGTCGGCGGCGAGTAAATCCAGTACGTCCGTGACGCGAATCCGCATCCCCCGAATACAGGGATGTCCTCCGCATTGCTTGGGATTTACCGTGATGCGATCGGCTAGAATAGCCATGCGGTCCTTTCTTACACAGTTCTATTTCAAGTTCGAAACCGCCAGGGAATAGTGGCGAAAAAATTTTTGATCTCCTCATAACGTTCCACTCTCTTTTCGAGAACTTGGAGATCTTCTTGGCTGCCTTCAAAAGCATCTTTAAGCTCCTTGATATACTTCTTGCGCTGCTTATCAAGGTTATCTGCGCCCTTATTGAAAGCAGTCAGAGTTTCCTTCCAGCGGGATTCGGAATCCTTCTCAATACTTGAAAGTACGTTCTTCTCATCAAACAAGCCTTTGATTTTCTTGGCTAAACGCAGTTGCCAACTGTCTCCAAAAAGCATTTTAATAAAACCTCCCACCGCAACGGCCACCCCGAGTGCCAAGGTGATTGGCCCTCCCAGTGCCGAGACAAGTGCAGTGGCACCAGCCGTACCGCCCGCGACAGAGATTCCCGCAGCAGACAGAGCACTAACCCCCTTTGCAACGATCACATATCCGCCAAGGTTGCCCAAGGTGGCAGCCCAAGCACCAAGGGCACCAAGGGTACCAAGTCCCGCTAATCCCCCGATAAATACCCCCTTTGCATCAAATGGTATGGAAAATTCTTCTTTTATGTTCGCATTGCCGAACTTTCCTATTTGCTCATCGTAGTTTTTTAAAAATTTCTCAATGATATTGCGAGTCTCATTTATTAATTTTTCCCGATGACTCGCCGCCTTGGATTGAATTTCTTCAAAGACATAAGCGGGGGCATACTTCTGAGCGTCTTTCTTATCTTTATAGCGTCGTTTGATCATCTCCTCCAGTTTCTCGACTTTCGTTTCCTTTTCAAAAACCGCTCGTATTTTTTTTAAATCTTCTTCCTTGAATGCGGTAATTTTCTTTTTTATTCGCCTCACCTCTTTATCATGGTTCTTCTTTCTTTCAGGTTCCCCCATTTCCAATCGTTCATAGTAGCTTCTTGCTTCTTGCTTATCTCTCAGAATTTTCTCATATCCGCTGATTGCCTGCGCGTAAATGGCTGTTCCCTCCTCCTTAAATTTGAGGATTTCTTGTCCTGCAAGAACCATCTTAATGGACGGCATTTTCTGCTCCAGCAAGTCTTTTAGTTCCTTTTCCAGCTTTTTTCGTCTGATGGGATCTTCTTGGTAAAAGCTAAAAAAACGAGCGTCAACATCCTTACTCGATATTAACCGTCCGTGACTGCTTAATTTTTTAAGGAGATTGCCTTCAAGGTGGTTATAGAGTGCCTCACTTCCCCCCTTTAATATCTCATCCTCAAGCTGGGATATTTTTATACCTGGATGGGCGTGCGAAGCAATGATGAAAAGATTGCCGAGAATGGGAAAGTTCTCATCAATTGCTCCATAATGTGGGGTGCTGCGTAATAAATGGCTAAGACGTGCGAGGTCTCCACCATCGATAAATCCTTGAGCAGGACAAAGATACAATAAAACATCTGCACGACGGCCTAGCCGATCAATAACAGAAGCATTTGTCATCTCGTCGTCGTACCCAGGCAAATCTACTAAGACGCACGAGTAGAGCAATGGAGCGTCGATAAAAGCCAAGACGGCTCCTTCCTCACTGTTATCTTTTCTACCTTTTAGATGGCCTTCCGTGCGTAACGTATCCCAACTCCCGGCCAAGAGGCGGTGCTTGATACAGTGTTGTTCATCACCCCATCTCTCGGGATCAAAATCAGGCCCCATGAGCCACAGATCTTCCTTAAACCATTGTGGACGGTCAGAGATATGATGAACAAATGTTGGGAATCTTGTTACTGGACGGTAGCCCGTGGGAAGTTGATCCCCTCCTAGGTAGAAATTGCAGAGATGGGACTTCCCCGCATCAAAGTGCCCGGTGAGTACGACCCATGGCTTTTCTTTTAAAGCAATAACACGGTCGCGGAACTGCTCAACAGTTGGGCTAACTGATTCATCCGACAGCTCTTCAAGGTGGGGAAATCGGTCAATGTACTGCAGCAGTAGATTTAGGTCTTCTGTGAGAGACCCATATAGACTGCTATCGAAGTCAAAGATCGTTTCTTCTTCCTCTAATGGGAGTGGAAGAAGCTCGTCAATTGTGCATCCCAAGGCTCTCGCCCACGCTCTTAACAGATTACTAGGAATTTCTCCGTTGGCCTCGTATTTGGATACTTGGGCCTGAGTAATATCAAGGCTTTGAGCTAGATCAGCTTGGGTCAATCTTGCTTCTTTTCTAAGTGCCGCTAAGTCCTTTACAGACATCAGACAACCTCCTTTATGATTCCTGTGATGTTTTCCACGATCAAGCTGTTGAGTTAAGTTATCGTTTCGCCAACCCCTTCTGCCGTCCGAGACGCAGTGTGCGTTTCTGATCCGCTAGCCGTGAGGGATAGGCGGTGATGATGTGCTCGCCGCGCACCACGACCTTGTGGTTCGCCAAGCGTTCTAACACTTGTATCTCCCGCTTGCGGATAGCGATCTCGCGGGCGACATCCCGGTTGAGCATAAACCAAGTCTCGTCGTCGACCTGCGTTCCCAACGCGATAATGAGTGAAATATCCCTTTCACGAATGCCCCGCTGCTGCAGGCGTGTCTCGGCATGGCGGGAATAAGTGATATCCGTCATTGAGCATCTTCTCCTCTTTTTTTAGGAGTTAGTCGTTTGGGATTCAGCCTCTCACTTACCACTCGTTCCTCAAACGCTACGTAATATCCGACTCTAAAATACTCTTGTCAATACTTATTTTAGTAATTTTATTCAAAATTAGAATATTTCAGCAAAAAATATCTATTCACTTTTCAATAGTCACGTCGTGGGCAAGCGAATCCAGCATATTTCCCCAAAAATTTTACCAGACCTATGATGTAAGCGGTGCTTATGGGTAAATACCTTATGAGCGATACCGACCTTTCATCTCTCGTCATCCGCGCCCAGACCGGCGACCGCATAGCCTACGACGGCATCGTCCGCCGTTTCCAAGACATGGCGGTGGGCTACGCTTCCGCATTGCTGGGCGATTTCCACTTGGCTGAGGACGCGGCGCAGGAGGCCTTTGTCGGGGCCTGGACTGAATTGCCGCGCTTGCGGGAACCGGCGGCCTTTCCGGGGTGGTTCAAGCGGATTGTCTTTATGCGCTGTAGCCGCTTTTTGCGCCGACGGCATCCGGCGGAATGCCAGCTAGAGGAGGTTTGGCCGATGGCGACGAGTGATCCGGGAGAGGAACTTGAGGTGCGCGACGAGAAGGCCAAGGTCTTGGGTGCGATTGGGCGGCTGCCCGACCAAGAGCGGATGGCGACGATGCTGTTTTATATTTCGGCCTATTCGCACCAAGAGATCGCCTCGTTTTTGGGTTTGTCCACGGCGACGATCAACAATCGGTTGCGCTCGGCCCGCAAACGCCTACACAAGGAGATGTTGAAGATGGCTAAACGAGAATTGCAGGGACAGGCCCCTTCGCGCGACGAGCGCTTCGCGCAACGAGTTGCGCATTTGCTTCAGCCTGAAGACATGAAGACCGAGCACTACCAGTACGGCATCGAAGCCGTGGACGGGCACCAAGCTTGGGCGCTCTTTTGCGCCAGCGGCGCTGGCGATCTGGCGCGGGTCAGCGCGTTGCTCGACCGCGATCCCAAGTTGGTCAATGCCCAGTACTGGTACCAGTTTCCCATTCACATGGCGGTGCGCGAGGGCCATGCCGAAGTGGTCCAGCTATTGTTGCAGGCCGGGGCCGATCCGGGCCAGTCGCGCTATACCTATAATTCGTGGGACAAGCTGCTAGCCATCACCGAGGAGCGTGGCTATGGGGAGGTGCAGGCGCTACTGGTGGTGGCGATGCGCGAGCGCTTTGGCTATGATCCAGGCTTTGTCGCGCTGGCCGAGGCGATCAAAGGCCGCGACCGGGCGCGGGTCGAGGCGGTGTTGGCTGAGCATCCCGACTTTATTCGTGCCGCCGATGCGTTGGGCAATGGGCCGCTGCACTGGGCGGCGCTGACGCGGCAAAACGAGTTGGTGGATTTCTTTGTTGCACGGGGTGCCGACCTTGAAGCTCACCGCGCCGATGGCCAGACGCCGCTGTTGGTCTCGCTCAACGGCGACTACTGGTTTCGGACGCGCGATCTACCGGCGGAAGCGCCGCGAGATCCGTGGGTTGTCACGCACCACTTGCTCGCTTGCGGCGTGGAGTACGCCCTGAGCATCGCCTGTGCTGCTGGCGATGGCGATCGCGTCGATGCGGTACTGGCGGCCGATCCGGCCCAAGCCCGCACGCTCGATGCGGGATGGCGCAGTCCGCTGTCCTATGCTGCTGGTAACGGCCATACCCAGATTGTCGAAAGACTGTTGGACTTGGGTGCCGATCCCAATCAGCCCGAAGAAAACGCGCCGCGCGGCAAGGCACTCTTCGAGGCTTGTGCGGGCAACCATTTGGAGACGGCGAAACTGCTGCTCGAACGCGGTGCCGATCCCAACGCCGGGGTGGACTCCTCGGGTTCTTGCCTGACCATCGTCGAGTTCAGGCACGGCAAGAAAGGTCAACAAATGCAGGCTCTGTTGCGCGAATACGGTGCTGTGATGCCGCCTTATGCCATGGACGACGCGGCACTGGAACGGGCCATGCGTGAGGGAGATGTCGCCGTTGCGGACCCACAATTCCTGCACGAGCTGATGGGACGAGACAATCCAGCGCTCATTGGCGTCTTCTTGGAAGTCACGCCGGATGTAGGCGACTTGTTTCAACTGACCGACATCTGGGGCGGCAACTATCCTTCGGACCCCGATACAATCCGCACCTTGGCCGACCGCGGACTCGACCTGCACCGCGCCAACTGGATCGGTCGCACCTTTTTGCACGGCTGTGCGGAAAAAGGCGATGTTGCGGCAGCCCGTGTCTTTCTGGAATTAGGGGCCGATATAGAGGCGGTCGAATTGGAATACGGGGGGACGCCTTTGGCCGCTGCGGCGCGCAAGGGGCAGGTAGAGATGGTGCGGTTTCTATTGGAACAAGGGGCTGACCCGGCCACGCCAGCCGAGTCGCCTTGGGCGCAGCCGCTTTATTGGGCGGAGAAGGAAGGACATGGGGAGGTGGCGGCGTTGCTCAAGGAGAGGCTCAGCGGGAAAGGCACTAGCGACGGTTAGGTACTGAGTAAGCACTACTTGATGGAAGGAATAAAATGGAAGAGCAGATTGGTGTACTTATCGAGCAGGGACCGGAGGATTGGCAGATCGTGCAGCAGGACGAGCGCGGGCAGGGGAGGATTGAGTTGGGGGGGAGGTGGAAGTTCGAGACGCCCGGACAAGTGGAGGTGCGCTTGGTGTGGGAGGATACGGGAGTGGCTGTTGCGGCTGGTTTAGACTGGCAGGTTGTGCCGACAGAGGAGGATGGGACTTGGAAGGGTGCTTTGGAACACATACCGGCGGGCGGGCTTTATCGGCTGGAGACGCGATTGCGGACGGCGGAGAATCCGGCTGGGGAGTGGTCGCCGCGGGGAGATATGCGGCACTTTCTAGGGATAGGCGATTTGTGGGTGATTGCCGGGCAGAGCAATTCGGCTGGATACGGGCGCGGGCCGTACGAGGACCCAGCGGAGCTAGGAGTGCATCTGTTTAGGAATAGCGAGCAGTGGGCGCTGGCGGCGCATCCGATGAACGAATCGACTAATACCCAACACGTAGTGAACCGAGAGGCTGCCAATCCAGGACACTCGCCCTACCTGCAATTTGGGCGCACGCTCAAAAGGACGCTCGCGCATCCGGTGGGTTTGGTGCAGACGTCGTTGGGAGGCTCTCCGCTCACTCGGTGGAATCCCGGCGAGCCTGGGCCGGCGGATTTGTTCGACAATATGGTGCAGTGCGTGGAGAAGGTGGAGGGAAAGGTCCGGGGAATTGTGTGGTACCAGGGGGAAAGCGATACGGGGACCGACGCGGACGCGACTAGTTATGCGGAGCGGTTCCAGCGAGCGGTCGCCGCTTGGCGGGAGGCCCTTGCAGACTCGGAGTTGCCGGTGCTCACCGTGCAGCTAAACCGCGTGTACCAACCCGCAGACCCGGATGCCGACCGGCGCTGGAGCCAGGTGCGCGAGGCGCAGCGGCAGGTGGCGCAGCAAACACCGGGGATAGGCGTGGTGCCGGCGCTCGATTTGCCGCTTTCGGACCAGATCCACACCAGTCCCGCTGGCAACATGCTCTTGGGGGAGCGGTTGGCGCAGGCGGCTTTGGGGTTGGTTTATGGCCAGGCAGTAGCTTGGCAGGCACCGGATTTGGCGGTGGCCCGGCGGCGGGAGGACCGCGTCGAGTTGGAGTTTGCGGCCGGCGAGAGCCGGATGGACAGCATCGACGTAGAGGCCAACAGCTTCCGGGTTGAGGATGCGGCCGGCGAGGTGCCGGTCTCGGCGGTGAGCTATCCCCAAGACCATCGCGTTGAACTAGTCTTGGAGCGCCCCTTGCAAGGGGCGGCTAAAGTCCACGGCGGCTACGGCAAGGATCCGGCGACCGTGCCAGCGGATATGGAGCGCTTTTTGCCGATGTTGGGTTTCTGGGGCGTAGAGATCGTGTGATAAGAAAAGAAGGCGGGAGCAAACACCCGTCTCGACCTGTGATCGCCTACTATTGATGCGCCCGGTTGATTAGCACCGCACTCAGAATCAACGCCCCTCGCACCACGAGTTGCCAGTATTCGCTGATGTTCATCAGCGTCATGCCGTTGACCAAGATCCCCAAGAACACCACGCCGATCAGGGTGCCGCGTATCTGGCCCTCACCGCCCATCAAGCTGGTGCCGCCGATGATGACCGCGGCTATCACGTCCAATTCCCACCCTCTAGCCGTCGTCGCTGCACCGGACATGATCTCGGCCGACTGCATGATGCCGGCCAGCGCGGCCAAGAAGGCGACAATCGCCATGACGGTGATTTTGATTTTGCCGACCTCAATACCGCTGAGTCGCGCGGCCTCGGCATTGCCGCCCACTGCGTAGATCGAGCGTCCCAGCGTGGTGTAGCCCATCAGGAAATGCGTCGTCAGAAAGACCAGCGCGAAAATTAGTGCCGGAAAAGGCACGCCGAGGAGATAACCGCCGCCCAAGAAATTGTACCACTCGGGGAAAGGCGTCAGCGGAAAGCCCCCGGTGATGAGTTGCGCCGATCCGGTTAAGACCGTCATCCACGCTAAGGTGATGATAAAGGTCGGCACCCCGAAGCGCACGCGGATAAACCCGCTCAGGGCACCGACACTTAGGCCGACTAACAAGGCTGCTAGCATGGCCGCGGGTACTGCCAATTCTACCGCTAGCCCCGCTCCGGCCAAGTGCTGCGTCAAATAGGCGGTCAGGCAACCGGCAAAAGCCACCGCCGACCCCACGCTCAGGTCGATCTCGCCGGAAATGATGACCATCGTCATACCAAAGGCGATAATGCCCTGCATGGACACGTTGCGCAGCACGTTGAGCAGATTGTCAACAGAGAAAAACCCTTCGGCCTCAAATGCCAAGATCGCGCAGAGGACGAAGAGAATGATCTCCATAATCGAGCGCTTTACCCACGCCAAAAGCCGTTCACGCATTGTGGGCCGCCCCCATGCAGCGCAGTGCCAACTCGTCGGCGCTGATCTCTCCGGGCCGCACTTGGCCTTCGATCCGCCCCTCGCGCATGATTAAAATCCGATGGCAGACTTCGACCAACTCTTCCAACTCGGTCGATACAAAAAGTGAGGCAATGCCCTGACGGCTCAAATCCCACATGGCCTCGAATATCTGTTGCTTGGCCTGCACATCTACGCCGCGCGTCGGCTCGTCGAAGAGGATGACTCGCGGGCGATTGCCCAGCCAATTGCCCAACACCACCTTTTGCTGGTTCCCGCCACTCAGGGCTGAGACTGGGGCCTCGGTGTCGGCGACTTTGATTTCGAGTTGGTTCACTAGCGCGTCCACCACGGCCTGTTCTTCTACGCGGGTGATATATCCCCGGCGGGCGATTCGGCCCATGCTCGCCAAGCACATATTGGCGCGGATGCTATGCGCTTGGATCAGAGCTTCTTCCTTGCGGTTTTCAGGGGTAAAGGCCAAGCCCTGCGCCTTCATTTTTGGAGGGGTCGGTGTTGCTACGGGCTGGCCTTGAATCAAAATCTGCCCGCGGTCGCAGGCGTCTGCGCCGAAGAGGGCGCGCAGCAGTTCGGTGCGGCCCGCGCCCAGCATCCCGGCAATGCCGAGGATTTCGCCCTCGTAGAGCGCGAAGCTCACATCGGTGAAAGCGTCCCCGCGCGACAAGCCCTGCACCTCCAGCACTGGGATCGCGCTCGGCTGCAAATCATCCGGCCGCTCTTGCTGCGCGACTGCGCCGAACATCATTTGCACGATCTCCGCGATGCTCGTCTTCCGCATCGCCACCGTGCCGATGTGATGCCCGTCGCGCAGCACCGTAACCCGGTCGGCGATGGAGTGCAATTCCTGTAAGCGGTGAGAGATGTAGATGATTGCCACGCCCGCTGCCGCCAGCCCTTTGACCACGCGGAAAAGCTGTTCGGTCTCGTGCGTGGCCAGCGCCGAGGTCGGCTCGTCGAGGATGAGTACGGCCGGGTCAAAGGACATGGCCTTGGCGATTTCGACGATCTGCTGCTGCGCCACCCCCAAATCGCCAGTGCGCGCCCGGACATCGATGGCGACTCCCAGCCTCGCTAGAACTTCCTCGGCCCGTGCGTAGGTTGCTGCCCAGTCGATGAGTCCGCGCCGCTTTGGCGTCCGACCGAGCAGAATATTCTCGGCCACGGTCAGTCCCGGCACCAAGCTCAGTTCTTGATAGACCATGGCGATGCCATAGTCAAAGGCGTCCTGGGGCGAGCGCAGCGCGACCGGTGCCCCATCGCAGAGGATGCGCCCCCTGCTTGGGGTGACTGATCCGGCTAGGATCTTGACCAGCGTACTCTTGCCAGCGCCGTTTTTGCCGATCAGCGCGTGGACCTCGCCGGGGGCAAACCCCACCGAAACTTCGTCAAGCGCTACCGTTCCTGGGTAGTCCTTGCCGAGGTCTTCGACTGCTAGTTTGAAGGAGCTCACTGATTGCCGAGGGCGATCAGGTCCGCGAGCCGCGTGCCGAAAGCCCGCACGCCGTCCGGGTCTTGACGCGCCACAAGCACTCCGTCCATCACCACCTTGGCCGCGACCTCTTGCCCCTTGAGCGATGCGATGGCCAGCTCCATGGCCTTTGTGCCCAGTTCGAAAGGGGTCTGGGTGGTAAGAGCCTGCAAGATGCCGTCCTCGGCGAGCATGAACTCGACGAGCTGCTGGCTGGCATCAGTGCCAAAGACGACCACCTTCCCCTCGCGGTCGGCATTTTTGACCGCCATTACCGACCCAACGGTGCCGCCTTCGTTGGCCGACCAAATGATGTCAATTTCTGGCTGGGCCGTGAGAATGTCCCCGGCCTTCTTGAGTGCCATCTCCGGCAGCCAAGCGTCTTGCTCGGCGACGAATTCCACGCCCGGCAACTGCCCCACCACCTCGACGAACCCGTTGCGGCGCGCGTCGCTTTGCTCGGCGAGCTGCGACTTGAAGGCGAGGGTGGCAATTTTGGCTTGTCCTCCTAGTTGCTCTTCGATGTAGCGCCGCGCCACCAGCCCGGTCTGGCGGCCCAAGTCCTCTTGGTCGCTCTCGATATAGGCGACGGGAATATCCCCTTCTACCGTCGAATTGTACGTCACCACCACGATGCCGGCGTCCTTGGCTCGCTGCAAGGCTGTGGCCGAGGCTTTGGCGCTCAGGGGCGAGATCACAATGGCATCGACGCCGCGCGCGATATAGGTGTTGACGAGCTGAATCTCCTTGTCCGGCTTATTCGCGCTATTGGCCAGCAGCAGCTCGACGCCCGCTTTGTCGGCCGCGTCCTGCATCCCAAACTGGATCAGCCGGAAAAACTGGTCCTCCTGAAAGACGATACCGGCGATTTTGAGTTTTTTCTCTGCTGGTGCTTCCTGCTGATCGCCGCAGCTTAGGGTAACTAGTCCCAAAACGGCTGCGATAGTCCATTGGCGCAATTTCATGCGTAATCTCCTCGCGCGTTACCCCTGCACCGGCTGCAAATTGAGCAACACTAATAGCCACACTCGATGCCAATAGGCGCTGTTGATATACGGGTTGTATTCCGAAGGCCAATTGCGCCAGTAGGTTTGGTTGTGCGGAATGCGGTGATACCACTGCAAGAGCGGAATCGACGGCAGTTCGGCCAGCCAGATTTCCATGGCTTGGCGATACAATTGCACTAGCTGCGGATCGCGTGGCCCGACTTCCGCCATCTGATCGACGATCTGGTCGAATTCCTCGTTCTGCCAGCGCCAGACGGACTCGGCGGGCTGGCCGGTTGGCTGCACGAAGCGGCTGTGATAGAGCCGCAGCGTAAAATACGGATCGCGCACGCCGCCAGCGTGCCCGGTGATAAAGGAGCGTGCCGTGCCGTGCGATATGCGGGTGAATGTGTCTGGGGTATTGCGGAAGTCGGCGTCAAAACCTGCTTGCTCTAGCTGGGCGACCAAGACCGGCGTTATGTCTTGGAAGATCGGGAAGATCTCGATGAGCATTTCAAACGGCTTGCCGTCTTTGGTCCAATAGCCATCGGCGGACCGCTGCCAGCCCATGCTCCGCATCAGGGCCGCGCTCTTGTCTAGGTCGAAGACGCCTATTTCGTATTCCTCTAACAGATCCTCGACCTCGCTGAAATACGGCCTAAGGGCCGGGTAGTCGGGCAAGGGCAGGAGCGTTGAAATTCCAGCTCCCTGCCAGCCCACTTCCACTAATTGCTGCCGGTTGATGGCATAGTTGATCGCCCGCCGCACATCAACATCCGCAAAGGGGGCTTCAAGGTTGTTGAAGCCGAGAGAGATGGGCCAGAAATCGACGTAGCCGTACGGGGGCTGGCGCCCGGTCCAAGTCGTCACCCGGGGATTTTTGTCGAGTACGGTCAGGATGTTGGGCGGACGCAGGTCGAGGCTGGTGTCAATGTGGTTGGTAATCAGGTTTTGGACGCGCTTGGCCTCCTCCATGTAAGGCAGGTAGATGATGCGCTCGACTTTGGGGAGGGATTGGAAGCCGGTGGCCGCGGCCCACCAGTCTGGCCGCAGGTCCCAGATGCGCTGTTGTGGCGTGGAGAGCACCAGCTTGTACGGCCCGGAAAACACGGGCCAGCCTTTTTGCGGATCGAAGTTTGTAAAGGTGTCTGGCGACTGTCCTTCCCACACGTGCTTGGGCACGATCGGCACCCCATTGCCGAAGTTGTGGGTGAAATACGAAAAAACAAAGCGCGGGTTGGGCGCAGTCAGGACTATGCGCGCCGTCAGGCTATCGACGGCCACGGCCTCTTGGACCCAGTTTTTCATGTCGGTTGAATAGGACAACAAAGGTGCGTTGTCTTTGAGCATGTTGATCGTAAAAACCACGTCGTGCGCCGTCCACGGCATGCCGTCGCTCCACTGGACCCCTCGGCGAATGGTGATTTCCACTTCGGTATAGGCGTCGTTGAAGCGGTGGTCTGTGGCGATCCAGGGAATTAGCTTGCCCTTAAAGGCATTGTAAAAGTACAGCGGCTCGAAAACGAAATTGTACCCAGTGCGCGAGGTGGATTCCGGTCGATAGGGATTGAAGGTATTGTAGTCTTTGATCTGCCCGGCGCACGTGCCGCTTTCGGCGCAATCCATAATCAAGGTGCGGTTGCGCGGGACCTGTATTAGCGCCGATTCTTCGACCTCGGCGTCCTCGCGCTGCCCGGCCGCGTCCGATGGCTGTTGGTCGGAGGGAGTGTCGCCGCAGCCGCTGAGCAGCCACGCGCTAAGCAATGTGCAGATGCTGCGTTTCATGTTAGACCTCGCATCGGTTTGGAGTGAGAGGATACCAGCCGTCTCATTTAGCCTCGCGTTGGTTGTAGGTGCAACAATACTAAAAGCCACGTCCGGTGCCAGTAGGCTGTATTGATATACGGATTGTCCGCCGATGGCCAGTTGCGCCAATAGGTTTGGTTGTGTGGCAAGCGGTGGTAAAATTGCAACAAGGGTACGGCTGGCAACTCGCGCAGCCAAATCGCCAGCGCCTCTCTGAACAATCCCACCAAGCGCGGATCGTCGGGTGCGGTCTGTCCCATCTGATCGACGAGTTCATCGTACTCGGAGTTTTTCCACCGCCAGAAGTTAGGCGTCGCCGTGCCCGTGGGCTGGACGAAGCGGCTGTGGTAGAGCCGCAGTGTAAAGTACGGGTCGCGCACCGAGCCTCCATTGCCAAATATATAAGCTTTGGCCGCGCCCGTAGTCATCCGCGTGTAGTTGTCCGAGGTCATGCGCATGTTGGCCGCAAAGCCAGCCTGCTGCAACTGCTCGACCAAAATCGGCGCGATGTCTTGGAAAGTTTGGCTGATGTCGAGCAGCATTTTGGCCTGCACCCCGTCCCGCGTCCAGATGCCCTCGGCGTCCCGCTGCCACCCAGACTCCTGCATCAGGGCCGCGCTGCGGGCTGGATCGAACAGGCCCAGCGGATATTGTTCCAGCAAGTCTTGAACTTGGGCCGTGTAGTGCCTGAGTCGCGGAAAGTCGGGGAACGGCAACAGGGTTGGTTCCCCCGCCCCCTGCCAGCCGACTTCCACTAGCTGCTCGCGGTTGATGGCGTGGTTTACGGCCCAGCGGAAGGCCGGTTCGTCGTAGGGTGGCTCTTGGGCATTGAAGCCCAGCGAAAGGGGCCACCAGTCGAGATAGCCATAGGGCGGCTCTTGGCCACTCCAAGTCGTCACATTGGAGTTTTGCTCTAGGATCGTGCGGATGTTGGGCGGCAGCATGTCGGCGCACAGGTCCATGGCATTGGTCGCGAGGTTTTGCACCTGTTTGGCCTCCTCCATATAGGGCAGGTAGATCAGCCGCTCGACTTGCGGCGGCTGGCGAAAGCCGATATTGGCAGCCCACCAGCCGTCGCGCCGATCCCAGATCCGCTGCTCCGACACGGAGTGCGTTAGGCGGTACGGACCGCTTACTACGGGCCAGCCCTGCGCTAGGTCGAAGTTGGCGAAGCTCTTTGGGTCTTGGCCTTCCCAGATGTGCCGGGGCACAATCGGCACGCCATTGTCGAAATTGTGAGTGAAATACGTGAAGACAAAGCGCGGGTTGGGGGCCGTCAATGCAATGTGCGCCGTTAGGCTGTCGCTGGCCACGGCCGTTTTAACCCAGGTCTGCATATCGACCGCAAAGGTCAGTTCCGGCGCGTGGTCCCGGAGCATGTTGATCGTAAAGACCACGTCGTGCGCCGTCCACGGCCGCCCGTCGCTCCACTCGACTCCGGGCCGAATTTTTATGGTGACTTCGCTATAGTCTGCGTTGTACTCGTGCCCGGTGGCGGTCCAAGGGATGATTTCGTCGCGGTAGGCGTTATAAAAGTAGAGCGGCTCGTAGAGGAAGTTATACCCTGTGCGCGAGACCTTGCCGGGCAGGTAGGGGTTAAAGGCGTCGTAGTCCTGGAACTGGCCGCTGCACGTGCCCTGATCGACGCAGTCGGTGATCAAGGTGCGCTCGCGCGGCACGTGTTGCAGGCTACCTTCGCCGCTACAAGCGGCGCAGATCAGAGCGAGGATTAGCGAGAAAGCGGGGCGCGTCAAGAGCTTCTCCTTTTGGCGGTGGTCGCCAAAACGTATCAACGCGCGTTGGGAGGGTCAACCAACTTGAGCGAAGCCGCCAACCCGCCTATACTACCTCCATTCGATTCCAAACTTCATCAATCGCTCCGGAAAGACTATGTACGACCTGTTAATCCGCAACGCCCAACTCCTCGACGGCAGCGGTCAGCCGGCTTTCCACGGCGACATCGCCATTGAGCAGGGCCGCATCGCGGTCATCGGCGACCTTTCTGAGGCCGAAGCGAGTCGCACCATCGACGCCGAGGGCCGCATCGCCTGCCCCGGCTTTATCGACATCCACACGCATTCGGACCTGACCATTGCCCTCGACGGCCGCGCGCTCAGTTCCCTAACGCAGGGCATCACGACCCAAGTCATGGGCAATTGCGGCGTGTCGGCCGCGCCCACCCGCGACTACGAGCCGTACTACGGCCCGCTCGACCCGGCGATGACCCGTGGTTTGGAGTGCGATTGGACTCATTTCGGCGACTATTTTCAGCGGCTCGAAGCCAATGGATTGGGCACGAATACCGCGACCTTGGTCGGCCACGGCAACGTGCGCGTCGCCGCCATGGGCTACGACGACCGCCCGCCGACTGCGGTGGAGATGGAGCAGATGAAGGCGCTCGTCGGCCGCGCAATGGAAGACGGCGCAATGGGGCTGTCGTCGGGCTTGGCGTACGCGCCCGGCCCGTATGCGGCGCTGAAAGAACTCATTGAGCTGGGGAAGGTCGTCGCTGAGTTCGGCGGCATCTACACCTCGCATATCCGCAACCAGACCGAGTCGATTGGCCAAGCCGTCGGCGAGGTCATTGCCGTTGGCGAGCAAGCTGCGGTGGCGGCCCACGTCTCGCACATGCAGCCCGGTGCGCCAATGATCGGCGCGACTCGCGACCTGCTCGCCACCATCGACCAGAAGCGCCGCGAGGGCTACGACATTAGCTGCGACGCCATTCCCTACACGATCGGCAGCACCACCCTCAAGTCGCTGTTGCCCCCTTGGGCCTTGGCCGGCGGCGACGAGGAGTTGCTGAGGAGGCTGCAAGACCCGGAGACTCGCGCCAAGATCGAGCAGGACACCATGCAGTACGGGGCCGAGAGCGGCGGCAGCCGCAAGCGCAACTTGGCGCGGGATGGGGACTGGGACAAAATTTGGCTGGGCAGTGCCGAGCAAAACGCCGATCTAGTCGGCCTGAGTTTTGCCGAGATTGGTCGGCGGCGCGGTCAGAATCCCCACGACGCGGTCTGCGACATCCTCGTCGAAGAGCGCGCGCGACCGTGGATGCTGGCCGAGGACGTGTCTGAGGAGGACTTCCTCAACATCGCCCGGCACTCCACCGGCGGCGTCATCTCCGACGGCTTCTCGCTGGTGCCCGAAGGCACCTTGGCCGAGGGCAAACACCATCCTCGCTCCTACGGGGCCTTCCCTTACTTCTTGCGCCGCTTCGTCCGCGAGCAAGGCGCGCTGCGCTGGGAAGAGGCCATCCACAAGCTGACTGGCCATGCCGCCGCCCGCTTTCGCTTGGGGGACCGCGGCCTGTTGCGCGAAGGCTACTGGGCCGACCTCGTGGTCTTCGACCCCGCCGTCATCGGCGAGTGCGCCGACTTTGCCGACCCCTACCGCTATCCGCAGGGCATCGACTGCGTAATTGTCAATGGACGGATCGCCGTTGAACGAGGAGAAATAGCCGACAGCCGCGCCGGACAGATCGTCCGGGCATGAGCTATGCCCAGCTAACGCGCTTCATGTTGCCGTTGGTGGTGACGGCGCTGGTGCAAGAGCTCAGCGGCCAGTTTCTCAACGGCGGCATGGCGCGGATGCCGCGGGCGGTCGAAACGCTGGCCGCGTTTGGCTTGGCCTTTGGCTTGGCGCTATTCCTCGCCGGCACCCTGTCTCAGGTGCGGCAGCTCGGCTTGGTCCTCGTCGAGCACACCCAAGGCTACCGCGTCTGCTTCCGCTTTGTGCTCGCCGCTGGGCTGCTGTTGGCCGGAATCTTGGCCAGCTTGGCACTGACGCCGCTGGGGACTTGGATCATCAACGATCTGCACGGGGTCGATCCCGCACTCGGCGAGGCGGTGCGCTTGGCTCTGCTGTGGCTCGTCCCTTTCCCCGTGCTGCACGGGATGACGCGCTTTTACAGCGGCGAACTCATCCGCGTCCGCCGCACCGACATCCCCGCCTATGCCATCACCACGGGGATTGCCCTCAGCATCCTCGCGGTTTTTGCGCTGCTGCCGCTCGGCTTCGTCCGTCACACCCCCATCTTACTGCCGGTCCTCGCCACGTACACGGGTGCCCTCGCCGAGCTTGGCGTGGTCGCGTGGGGTCGCTGGCGCTTGGTGCGCTGGCCAGAGCCGGGCAACGCGCCAGCTTTAACCTACTTCTACGTTCTGCACTTCTTTTGGCCCTTGGCGCTGATCATGGCCGTGCAGGCTGGCACCCGGCCGCTGATCAACGTGTTCGTCGCCCGCAGCGCCGACGGCACTGAAGCGCTGGCCGTGCTGACCGTCGTCTATGCGCTCGGTCACATTCCCTATGGCTGGCTCAACGAACTGCGCAACCTGCCGACGGCCTTCCGCCAAGAAGGGGATTTGGGCAAGATCCGCCGCTTCTGCTGGGGCTGTTGTCTGTTTTCCTGTGCGTGGATGGTGGTGCTGTTTTGGACGCCGGCGGTCGATTACGTACTCGGCACTTGGATCGGCATTGGCCCCGAGTTGATCGCCCACTGCAAAACGCCGCTGCTTCTCTTCATGGGCTTTCCCTTTGTCGTCAGCCTGCGCAGTTACTTCCATGGCATCGGCCTGCTTCAGCACCGCACCCAAGCCATGGCACCGAGCGCTCCGTCGCGCGTAGTGACCGTCTTGCTGATGTTAGCCCTACTGGCCAATTTCGAGTTGCACGGCGCGACCCAGGCCGTGGGAGCCTTAGTTAGCGGCCATACCGTGGAGGCCCTAGTTGTCTGGTGGAGCATCGGGCGCGGTCGGCGAGCAAGATAAGAATCTGCTTGACGCTGCTGCGTCCCTGTCCAACGTTCTATGCAAATTTTGCGGATGGGCAACCACGAGGGTTGCCCCTACAGAATTCCATTGGAACTATAGGAATTGCCACTACCAAACCCCGTAGGGCCGTCTTTTGTGGCGGCCTTGACCCAATAACAAAACCCGGAAAAGGACGCCATAATGAACGGCAACCAAGCCATTGCCCACATCCTCAAGGCCGAAGGCGTCGAGTGGCTGTCGGCCTTTCCCGCTCAGCCGCTGATTGACGAGGCGGCGCGCGCTGGTATCCGCCCCATTATCTGTCGCCAGGAGCGGACGGGCGTCAACATGGCCGACGGCTTCAGCCGCACGACTAATGGCCGTCCCTTTGGCGTCTTCACCATGCAGACCGGGCCGGGAGCTGAAAACGCACTCGGCGGCGCGGCCCAGGCCTACGCCGATGCTATCCCCCTGCTGCTCTTGCCCGGCGGCGTATCCACGGCTCGCACGCAAGTGCCGCCCAACTTCGATGCGGTGGACAACTATCGCGGCATCACCAAATGGGCCGCCAACGTCAACCGCGTCGAGCGCATCCCCGAGTTGATGCGCCGCGCCTTTAGCCAGCTCGTCCACGGCCGCCCCGGGCCGGTGCTGGTGGAAATCCCCAGCGATTTAGGTGCCGCTGAATTTTCCGGTGATCTCGACTACCAGCCGGTCAAAGCCTGCAAATCCGCGGCAGACCCGGACGCGGTCCGCGATTTGGTTGCCGCGCTGGTCAAGGCCGAATGCCCGATCATCAACGCTGGGCACGGCGTGATGTGGGCCGAAGCCACAGACCAGCTCGTGGCCCTCGCCGAGCTACTCAACGTGCCCGTTATGACCACCTTGGCCGGCAAGAGCGCGTTTCCCGAAAACCACCCGCTCGCGCTGGGCACTGGTGGCCACACCGGCACGCTGATGGTCGATCGCTTCCTGCAAAAGACCGACTTCGTCTTGGGCGTGGGCACCAGCTTTACCATCTCGGTCTTCAATGCCCCCATGCCCGACCGCGCCGTCTTGGCGCAGGTGACCAACTGCGCGGAGGATCTCAACAAGGACTACCGGATCGACTTGGGAGCTGTCGGCGATGCGCGAATCGCGCTGGAGCAGATCAGCGAGGAAGTCCGCCGGCAGCTTGGGGCCGACGGGCGAGGAGATGGCGGAGTTGCGGCCGAGATCGCGGCCATCCGCGCTGAGTTCAACGCCGAGTGGGCGCCGCGATTCCGCTCGGACGAAGTGCCGATAAATCCCTACCGGGTCTTCGCCGAGCTCGCCCGCGCCGTAGAGGTGCCCAACACCATCATCACCCACGACTCGGGCTATCCCCGCGATCAGCTCGTGCCGTTCTGGCGGCCTCAGGTCCCCAGAGGGTACATGGGCTGGGGCAAATCGACCCAGCTCGGCTACGGCTTGGGTTTGGCATTAGGGGCCAAGCTAGCCGCGCCGGACAAGCAAGTCATCAACATCATGGGCGATGCGGCTTTTGGTATGGCGGGCCTCGATATTGAGACCGCAGTGCGCGCGGAAATTCCCATTCTCACGGTGGTGCTCAACAACGGCGTGATGACGCACTACGACCAGCACATGCCCTACGCCACCGAGCACTATCAGAGCAACCAACTCGGCGGCCACTACGCGCAGGTGGCCGAGGCGCTTGGTGCCCACGCCGAGCGCGTCGAAGCGATCCCGGACTTGGCACCGGCCATCCAACGCGCCCTCGCGGCCAATGGCGAAGGACGAGCCGCTCTGTTGGAGGTGATGACCAAGGCGGAAGAAAACGTCGCTAAATTTTGGTGAGGATATTATGGTTTTTTTTGCGGGCATTCTCTTTTTTCTTTCCGGTGCTGCCGCTTTGGCATACGAGGTGGTGTGGGTGAAGCTCCTCACTCTTCAGTTCGGCAGCGCGGCGTGGTCGATCTCGACGGTGGTAGCCAGCTTCATGGCGGGTCTAGGGGCTGGAGGTGCTTGGGCCGGCCGTCGCGCCGACCGCATCCGGAGACCCCTGAGAGCATATGCCCTCCTAGAGCTGGGCATCGCTCTCTTCGGCGTGTTTTCGGTGCCTCTCCTCCGGAATATGGCGGGTGTCCTCGATCCCCTGTACCACCTTACCGACGGGTACTTCGCTCTCTACCTGCTGCTGCAGTTTCTCCTCTCCTTCGCTATGATGGCGGTGCCGACCTTCCTCATGGGTGCCTCCCTGCCCCTGCTCATCGTGGCGGTCTCGGAAGAAGCGGCCTTCCGCCGGAGCGTGGCCCTCTTCTACGGAATCAACACCCTTGGGGCGGCGGTCGGCACCCTCGTGGCGGGACTCGTCCTGATGCCCGTCTTCGGGATCTCCGACACGGTGTGGGTCGCCGTCGCCGCGGGCGTTCTAGTAGCCGCTGGGGGTTACCTCCTCGATCTACGCATGGGTCCCCGGGCGGTGGCCGAGGAGCATCGAAGGCCGGTCGCCAGCGCCCGGACCCCCCGACTGCTGCTGGCCGCGGTGGCCATGGCCGGATGCTTGGGGCTTTTCTACCAGATTGCTTGGACGCGCCTGCTCATCCCGGTGGTGGGATCGTCCGTTTATGCGTTTACCATTATCCTCACGACGGTCCTCCTCGGCATCGGCGTCGGCTCCCTGCTGGCCGCTGTTCCCTCCTTCCGCGAGAGCTCCTGCTGGCGGGCGGTGGCCGTCACCCTTGGGCTGGGTTCGTGCTCGGTCCTGGCGGGGCTGTTCGCCGTGAACGAGTTGCCGGCGATGTTCACGGCCATGGCCCAAGGCACGGGCGACCGCACGTGGCTCCTCTTCCTCTCTCAGGGTGTCTTGGCGGCTTCCATCGTCCTGGTCCCCGCCTGCTCTATGGGGGCTGTCCTCCCCTTGGGAATCGCCGCGTGGCGGAACGAAGTGGGATCGAGAGGTTGGGCGGTGGGAGGCATGTACGCCGCCAACACCATAGGAGCCATTGTCGGCTCTGTGCTGGCGGGCTTTGCCTTCCTGCCGTGGCTTGGAGCGACGGGATCGATCCGCCTCGGGGCCACCCTCGGCATGATGGTCACTGTCGTCCTTTTTCTGTTGGACCGCACTAACTCGCAACGACAGCGGCTCGGCTGGGCGGGCCTCTTTGCCGCGATGCTTGTAGCATTTGCCTTCACGCTGCCTCAGACCGATGTAAAGAACCTCCAGCGGGGTGTCTTCCGCAGGCTCCAAGCCAGCGAGGAGCACTCGCCGATAGGAAGCTTTCTGCTCTACACACGGGAGGGGACCAACGCCACGGTTACCGTGTTCCGCACGCCCAACTCCACCGTGCTCAAGGTCAACGGCAAGGCGGATGCCTCGACCGGCGGAGACATGGATTCGCAGTATCTGCTCGGGCATCTGCCCATGTTCCTCCATCCGAGGCCACAGGAGATCTGCATCATCGGCTACGGCAGTGGTGCCACGGTGTACGCAACCGCAATCCACCCGAATGTGACGGCCGTCGATGTGGTCGAGATTGAACAGGCGGTACTCGATGCTTCCGAGTACTTCGACTCCATCAACCACGGCATCCTCGAGGACTCGCGGGTGAAACTGTACACGGAAGATGGGCGCAATTTCCTTCGCCACCAGAAGAAGACGTACGACGTCATTCTCTCCCAACCTTCCAACCCTTGGATAGCGGGTGTCAGCTCCCTCTTCACGGCGGAGTACTACCGGGCCGCGTCGGAGCGGCTCGAGCCGGGTGGTCTCTTCTGTCAGTGGATGCAGGCCTATGAAACCTCTGCAGAGACGGTGCGCGTTGTGCTCAACACCTTGGCATCGGAGTTTCCCTACGTGGCGGTGTTCAAAGTCTCCGATGACCTCATCTGCGTTGCTTCTCACTCCCCCATTGCAGGCTCTGCGCGGCGTTACGCGGAACACTTCTCGTTGCCGAAGGTGCGCAGTTCACTCCGGCGAATCCAGATTGAGACCCCGTTCGACCTCTTCGCATCTGCGTTTTTGCGATTTCCCGAAAACGCAGACGCCTTCAGCTCGCCGATCAAGAACACGGATGACAACCTCTGGCTGGAGTATCGAGCGCCCATCGAGATGTACCAAGGGACGGAAGAGAACGTCGCATCCATAGCAACCACCGACTATCTGCTCATGCTCCAACATCTGTTTCCCGAGCTAGCCCTCCGGGACATCGTCCTTGGGACCACCCAAAGCATTGCAACCAAACACTCTAATTTGTGGTATGTCATCCCCGCTTGGCAGGAGATGTTTGTAGAAGATGAGCCGTTGGCCATGCGACTTGGGGAACTGTCCGCGCTGGCCGATTCGAGAAAGCGCGCGCTCGACAGTAACGAGGCGCGGGAGAAAGCGGCGTTGCGCTTGATTCAAGAGCAGCGGTACGTCGAGGCGGTTCCCATCTTCGAGGCCGTACTCGCCGCCGAGCCGGCAAGCGTTTCCGCCCATCGCATGCTCGCTTGGGCCTTGTCGCATACCGGCGACAACAAAAGGGCGTGGCGGCACTACGTAAAGGCCGTTCAGTACAATCCCGATGATTTTGAGTCGTACACTAATATGGCGGCCATTGCGCTTTCAAATGGCCTCGCCGAGGGAACCGAACTATTGGATCGCGCACTCGCAGCCAATCCACACCATTTTACCGCTTGGCGCGTCTATGTCGAGTACTTGGTGGATCAAAAGCAATACGATCAGGCTCGGGAACTCCTCCGCAAGGCTGGGGAATCGATCGAGAGAGAAAAACTGGAAACCCTCAAAAGTATGATTCCCGGATGATACTTTTTTGCGAGGCGATCCCGATAAACCCTCGCATCACCTTCTATCACAGGAGCAAAGCATGAGTCAATACAAAGCCGTTCTCATCGGCTGCAGCCGCATGGGCGCTTTCATCGATAACGAAGTTCCGGCCGATATGCGCCCGTACTCCCACGCCGCTGGGTACGAGGCTTGCGAGCGCACGGACCTCGTCGCCTGTTCGGACCTGCGCCCCGAGGTGATGGAAAGGGTCGGCGCGCGCTACGGCATCCCTGCGGACAAGCAGTACACGGACTATCAAGAGATGCTCGCCCGCGAAAAGCCAGATATCGTCAGCGTGGCCACCCAGCCCGAGCACCGCGCCGAGATCGTCATCGCGGCGACCGAAGCGGGTGCCCGCGCCATATACGCGGAAAAGGCGTTCTCGGCGTCGCTGGCCGAAGCCGACCGCATGGTCGAAGCCTGCCAGCGCCACAACGTCGCGCTCAACATGGGCACCAATCGCCGCTTCCACCCCGGCTACGACCAGATGAAGGCCGTTATCGACTCCGGGGAAATCGGCGCGTTGCAAACCCTCATCATCCACCAGACTAGTGCGCTCTTCAACGGCGCTAGCCACAGTTTTGACCTGCTCCAGCGTCTCAACTCCGACGCCCCGGCCGCTTGGGTGCAGGCGCATTTGCCCAATGGCGACGAGATCATCGACGGCGATATCCTGCGCGAGGACCCGACCGGGCACGGTATTATCCAGTTCGCCAACGGGGTTACTGCGTACGCGCTCAATTCGGGTCGGGGGTTGGAAGTGGAGGGCGTCTGCGCAAGAGGCGTGGTGACGGCGCTGGGCAATGATAGGGAGTGGCAGTTGCGGGCACCGGTAGCGCACGATCACCGGGGCCGCAATAAATTGGGCTTGGTGGAATTCCCTGCTTTTGAGCACCGGGCTTCGACGCTTTGCTTGATTGAGGATCTGGTCCGCTCACTCGATACGGGCGAGCCGCCGCGCGGCGGTGCAGAGTTGGCGCGGGCCAATACTGAGCTGATTTTCGCGTTTGTCGAGTCGCACCAGCGCGGCGGTGCTCGCGTGGAGTTGCCGCTTGACGGGAGTGTTTATCGGCTAGAGCGGGATCGGGGGCCGAGGCAGCCGAAGTACGAGGCGGACGCTTGAGGCTGTCCGGAGTCAGACAAATCGACAAGCTGTTTCGCATATCCAAAGGAGAAGTTTCAACTTGGATCGATGCGTTTTAATGCGTGACGATAGTTTTGGTGGATCCTTGTTGCCCCTCGCGTACGAACCAAAAAATGAGACGAAACTCTCATTACTCTAATTCTATAGACGATGACCGGGTGCGTTTATCAATGGTCTTGGGTTCGTCGAGTTCGCCATCTCCAACGTCCAACTTCTGAAATCGCCGCATAGAGGGCAAAACTCTGCGCTCCAGCGAACCGATGGACTGATTATAGCTTTCAACAGTCTGATCGATATGACGTCTCAAGTCATTGAGATGACTAAAAAATGGTTCCATGCGCTGGTATAGCTTTTTGCCCTCGTCTGCTATTTGACGTGCGTTTTCCGACATCGCCTGTTGTTGCCAACCATAGGCCACAGCTTTCAAGAGTGCCAAAAGCGTCACAGGTGTCGCTATCAGCACCTTACTTTTCAAGGCATCGTCTAACAAATTTGGTTCTTCTGCAAATGCCGCCGAAACACTGGCTTCGACTGGCACAAACATGACGACGAACTCCGGAGCCTTTTCAAATTGCGCCCAGTAGGCTTTTTGTCCCAATTCGCGCACCCGACTACGCACTGCATTGGCATGTGCTTTCATTTTCTTTTTGTATGCCTCATCATCACGGGCATCTGTGGCCTCCAAATAGGCTGTCATGGGTGTTTTGGCATCCACCGGCAGGGAGCCACTGCCGGGCAAATGCACAACCATATCTGGGCGGCCACTGTCGCCTGTCACCTGTTCTTCAAATGCCACGTGCGGCTCCATGCCTGCTAGTTCCACCACGCGACGTAGCTGCACCTCACCCCATTGTCCGCGCACAGAAGATGATTTGAGTGCCTGAGATAATGTGACAGTCGTGGTCTGAAGTTCTTGCTGCGCGGCCACGAGTCCCTTCAACTGCTGGTCAAGTGCCTGATACGCGCCTTCTCTTTTTTCTTCCAGCGATCGCACATGCCCATCGAGTTTGTCCAAATTCTCTTGCACCGGCATCATCAAGTTTTGCATTTCCGATTTCTGCGTATTCCAATCACCGCGTACCTCATTCAGCACCCCGGTCATCTGCATCTGCGCCTGTTTCAAAAACGCATCGGCATTGTGACGCAACGAGTTGCTCGCCAACGAGTCAAAAGCCTCGCGCAACTTTTCTTCTGCCTTTTCGGTCCACTCTAATCTGTCAGTTAGGGCCTGATTCTCGTTCTGCAACTTCGCCAACTCAATGCGCAAAGCCTCATCCCCCCCCTGCGAATTGGCCTTGTACCACAACTTCATAATCGCGCCCCCAACCACACCCCCAATTACAAATGTGATCAATAGATAAAGCATTTCCATGTAGAAACTCCTTTTGATAAGATCATTGGGACAGACCTTGATACGAGATGATTACTTACCCATTCGATCAATGGACATTCTGCATTCCTCCTTTGTTAGGCGGTTGCTAGGTTGTTTGGCAGATGTCATCGCTATCTCCTGATTCCTTAAATCGTGCTCCAAGATGGTGGACACCAGTGGGGCGAAGGTATATTCAAAAACCCTCGTCATTTCCACGCAAGCGGTGGACTAAATCTCTGCTTGCACAGGAACGACAGAGAGGGTTGCAGACGGCTGCTTAGACCCGCAGAGCATGACCGTCGGTTATGCCGCAGCCCTTGAACAAGGTCCGCTGCACGGCGCAGTCGTGCGCAAGGGCAAAATCCGGCGTCTTTTCGCCGCGAATGCACGCGGCTAGCTCTCGCAACAAACTCGGCGGGGCCGGTCCCTGATCAAGCTCCACGTCCTGCCACTCGCCAGCTTGATACCCCTCGGAGTTGTGGGACTTCAGTCCTCGGGACCACTTCTAGGCATTGCACAAGCCCCTCAAGTCTTCAATTTTGGTCAGCCAGCGGTTGAAGACAGAGCACTTCTGGCGAATTTTCTCTAATCCAATGGCCTCGGCAATGACAATGCCGGTTGTTGTCTTCTTGAAACGATCAGAAAGTTTTTCCAGCCGTTTAGATGGTGCCGTTTGAGGGGTATCGTCGATTTGCTCAGGTTCCCCAAATTCCCGTAGAATGTCATCAACATCCTTCTGTTTCACTCCAAGCTTAGCTGCCAATACCGCTGGATCGCTAAAGTAAAGAGCCTCTATCTCGTGCATGGAAACGTAAGGGATGAAGCGCATCGCCGGATTCTGGTTGGGGAATAACTTCTGAACTTCCTCGGCTGTGGCCTGATTCACAATAGCGGCTTTTTTCCTGTGATCAAATTCCTTCTTTGATTGCTCATAGCCTGGCCAATCTCCCCGAATGCCGTAATAATCGACAAAAAGCGTGATCCACGTGTCCCGCCGCTGCTTTAGATGTTTCTCGATGTCATTTTTGGCACGCGCAAACTTTACGTCGCCACCTTTTTGCCCAGGCTTGTCGAGTATGATGGGCGTCATATAGATATTCTGCTTACTCAGATAAGGAGCCAGCAAATCCTTCACAAAACGCTGCTCCGTAGCCCCTTCAACAAGGACGACTACTTCTACATAACTACTCACAAGTCGTCCCTCCTTGGATCACATTTTTGGCCCAGAGTTGACCAACAGAGTATTCCTCAAGCCAGACCTTGTAATCGGAGTAGTCCAATCGCTCGAAGGTGGATTGACCGTCCTTGCGGTTGACCACGATGATATCTTCTATTGCAAAATGATCTAGCAGTAGCGGGGATTGAGTAGCGACGATGAGTTGGGTTCGCTTTGCCGCGTTTTCGATCAATTCGGCTAGTATCCTTATTGCCTCTGGATGCAAACCCAGTTCTGGTTCATCGATTATGAGTGTGGACGGTGGATTGGGTTGAAGCAGTGCAGTGGCAAGGCAGATAAAACGCATACTCCCATCTGACAAATGATAGGGCTGCATCGGGTAGTCCGACCCCTTGGTTCTCCAAGTCAAAGCGACCTTAGTCTTTGGTCCAAAACTTTGCGGCTCCAGAAGGAGATCATCTAGAAAGGGTGTCACCAATCGGCAAGATTCGAGAATTTCATCGTAGGAAGAATCTTCCTCTTCGCGCAGTCGAAACAAAAATGGAGCAATGTTGGCAGCGTCCGAGCGCAACACCTTGTTATCCTGCACAATTTCCTCGTGACGCATGGCAGCGGTCGAACTCGTGTCGTGGAAGTGATATACCTTCCAAGAGCGAATCGCCTCGTAAACCGGCCTACTATATTGGCTGTCTATAGATTTGTCTTTGGCTTCTTCAACTAACAGGGATCTGTTGTCTCCACTGCTCCCCATCTCCCACCATCCCGATCTGCTATGTCTGTAATATCGAGCTTCGTGTTTTAGAGCAAAACTTTTGTCATCTGTACCTGGAACAACTGTGAAGCGGTAGCCACGCAGTCCAAAGCGAGTCTCAAATTCCATTTGCTTGGTTGCCCTCCGCCCGTTGTAGAGCAAGTCGCTAATGCCGCCGCTTTTGAGGACGTAGTCTGCGAGATCACCGTCAATCAACTCTTGGAGCATCTGAAAAAACGAAATCAGATTGCTCTTTCCTGCACCATTGGCACCGACGAAGACATTGAGGCTTTTCAGCTCAAAATCTTCTAGTTCTTGGATGGATTTGAAGCCACGGATCGTGAGCTTGTCTAAAGGATCTCTCATGATTGATTACCTCCTTATGCCTTGCCAATGTCCCACATGCGTTGCATGAATTCTTCCTCAATCAGGCGCACTTTCCAGATTTCGTTGTCTGGCTTCAGATTCGGCAGGTTGTTTCTTCCGTTGACATAGACGGCACCAGACTCAAAATCGATGGTATTGCTGCGGTTTTGTTGGAACCACTTCTCGCGCCTTGTCTGTATGATCTAGTAGTTGCAGATGGCTGTCTAAGTCCTCAGAGCACGACCGTCGGTTATGCCGCAGCCTTTGAACAAGGTCCGCTGCACGGCGCGGTCGTGCGCGAGGGCAAAATCCGGCGTCTTTTCGCCGCGAATGCACGCGGCTAGCTCCCGCAACAAGCTCGGCGGGGCTGGCCCCGGATCAAGTTCCACGTCCTGCCATTCGCTGGCCTGATATCCCTCGGCCTCCTGAGCCAAGAAGACGCGCAGCTTGTTCGAGCCGAGTGGCTCGTGCAGCAGGGTTCCTTGAGTTCCGTGTACCTCGATCCGCCGGTCCATGCCGATCTGCATGGCGGTCGTATCCACGATGCCGATTCCATCGCGACACTCGTGGACGACCACTGCGTTATCGACTTCGGCTCGCTCTCCATAGTGCTTGCCCAACACGCCGCGAACGGCCACTGGTTCGCCCATCATCGCCACCATTAAATCCACCAAGTGCCCGGCCATCTCAAAGTACACGCCGCCGTGATAGGCGGTAAACTCCCCGTATAGCTGCTTGTGCCAGCCAATCGGCTTGGGTATGTGGCCGCGATACATAAAGACCTGCCCTAGAGAGCCTGACCCCACCAAGCGCAGCATCTCGGCTATCGCCGGATTGTAGCGCCACATGTAGGCCATTTGTAGCATCAGTCCTTCGTCCTCGGCGAGCTGGTGGAGCTGCTCCAGTTGGGCCAGATCGACGCCGGCCGGCTTTTCCAACAATACGTGCTTGCCAGCGGCGAGTGCCCGCTCGGCATAGTCGAGGTTTTGATATACGTGTCCTTCCACGACTACGGCCTCTGCTTGGCTATTTAACACGTCTTCGACGGAGTCAAAAACCGGAATGTCCAGTCCGTATTCCGCCCATTGCTCCTGATTCTGTTGAATCACTGCGGGATCGGAATCGTACATTCCCACCAGTTCCACCTCGTCCGGCCTTGTTGCTGCTTCCCGCATGTGCATGGCCGCGTGACTGTGCCAAGCCCCTAGGAATGCAAACTTCAACATGTCTTTGTTCCTTCCTACCAAGTAGTTACAAATTCGTCCACGCCAAAGCCCTCGGGCATCTCGCTGTTAAAGGTGCGCAAGGGCCGGGATTCAAAGTTCGGCGGATCGGCTGCGGGCCGGAGGGATGCGTACATGTCGCTGTAATGCTGGTGGACGCGGGCCTCGTCTTGCTGCAACCGCTCGTTGAGCGCGGCCAAGCGGCTTTGCAGGGTCTTGGCCTCGGTAGCGGTAAAGCGCTGTGCCATGTCCTCGGCGTAGTACGCGGGCGGCGATCCGTCGATCAGTGGCTTGCGCTCTTGCACGGACATCTGGGCGATCTCTGGTCGATGTAGAAAGACGACCTTGTTGGCGATCCGGCACAACAGCACCACGCTCACCATGCGACCGGACTTGCCCGGATGCAGTTCGGCCAAGCAGGTGCGGAATTTTGGTTCGTCGCAGGCGATCAGCGCGCGGAAGGTCGTCTCAATCTGGTCGCGCTCTTGATCGTAGCACTCGGTCCAGTGGGCAAACTGGGCCTCGGCCGCGGGTGAGAGGTGTTGCCAGAAGCCGTCGGCGTGATACCAGTCGAGATGGTGGTGATACGAGAAGATTTGGCCGCCGAAGGAGCGGTAGCCGAGGTGGATGGTGCGGCGCATCCGGCTAGTGTACTTGCTGCCCCAGTGCATCATCAGGTTGGGATAGACGATGCCATCGCCGGGCTGTAGCTCAACGGGGATGCCGCCTTCTAGCGGCACTTTGGGGTCCAGCATGAGCTGCCGCCGCTGCGCTTCGTTGGTCGGCTGTTTGTGGCTTTCGGGGAGGATCCAGAATACGTCGTCTTCGTAGAGGGCGATGTTCCACTGCACGTATCCCGGGGCGTTGGTCATTAGATCTGCTTGCATGCCGCTGAGCGGTGCCTGCTCAGCCGAGCTGGCGTCGCGGTGCCAGTCCGTGTACCCGTAATCGATCAGTCCGCTGCACAGTGCGCCAAAGGCGGTGAGGGCCGTCACCGGAGCCTGCATGAGCTGGGCGCTAACGCCCAAGGTGGTCTCGCCAAGGCAAAAGTCGATGACATCCGCGGTCTCGGCGTCAATCGAATTTATGTTCAGCCGCGGATGGATTTTTTCGTACCAAGCACCGCCGAGTGGATCGCCGGGTTGGCGCGCGGCCGCGGAGCGCACCTTTTCCCGGTCCACCATCCACTCGATGGCGAGCCGCATCGCGTCCAGCCGCTCGGGCGGCACGACGTTGCGCAAGATCAGAAAGCCTTGGCGGCGGAATTGTTGCAGATCGACGTGCATGACTCGCTCCTATGGCAATCCGGCATGATTTGAACGATGCGAGCGGTGGATCATCTTGTGCATTCTATCTGCGTCCATCTGCGGATTCAGTTGGGAGACCGCTGCATGGCTTGTTCGATCAAGAGCCGATCCTGCTGCGTGGCTTGTTCGATCAAGAGTCGATCCTGCTGGCTTTGTCGTACCTGTGCCTCTATAGCGACCGGGTCCCATTCGGACAACAGCCGCTCTTGGAGGTCGGCTAAGATGGCTGCGTGGGCTGGATGGTTCGCTAGATCGTCGAATTCGTTGGGGTCGGCCTCTACGTCGTATAGCTGGGGCGGATCTCCCAAGCTGTAGTGGAGCTTGTAGCGGCCGCACCGCAGCATGGCCGTTGGTCGCTGCACGCCGTGGGCGAGGTATTCGGAGAATGCTTCGTCCTTCCAGTCATCGTCTTGCCCTTGCAGCAATCCCAGCAGACTGTCGCCATCCAATGACCCTGCGCTAGGTGCGTCGGCGACTTCGACGATGGTCGCTACTAGATCCACTAGTGACACTACTTCGTCAATGCGCCGACCGGCTGGGATTTGCCCGGGATAGACCATTTGCAGCGGCACTTTGGCGGACGCCTCGTACATACTCGACTTCCGCCACATGCCGTGCTCGCCGTTCATTTCCCCGTGATCGCTGAAATGCACGATGAGCGTGTTGTCGCGCTGTCCGGTTTCTTCTAGGACGGCGAGTAGGCGGCCGATCTTCTCGTCGAGATAGGTAATGAGTCCGTAGTAGCCGGCGCGGGCGCGGCGCACCTGTTCTTCGGGAAAATCGACCCCCCCGAACATGGCCCGCATCCGCTGGTGTACAGGGTGCTGGCTTTCGAGGTGGCCGGGGGGAATCTCCGGCATGTCGATTTGGTCGAGGGGATAGAGGTTGAAAAAGCGTTCGGGTACTACGAGCGGAAAATGCGGCGCAATAAACGACACATTCAGCGCCCAAGGCCGCTCCTTGCGGGCCGGATCGCGCAGGTAAGCCAGCGCTTGTTCCTCTACCAGATCATCGACTTCGATCTCCAAGGTCGTCCCCGGCCCGGCCTCGGCGACCCCACCCCAGGGCTTGTCGGCTGGCGGCGTGCCTTTGCTCCAGTCGGGCGTGCCGCGCAGGACGCCGTCTTTGGTCCATAGCTCGGCGTGCAAATCGCGCGCTAGCTGGGCGCGGAAGCCGTGCAGTTGGTCGGGGCCGCAAAAGTGCTGTTTGCCCGAGAGGACCACGTCGTAGCCAGCAGCGCGCAGCCGGTGGGCCCAGGTGACCTCATCCGACGGCAGGGGACTGGCATTGTCAAAGGACCCGATCTGGTTGATGTAGCGGCCGGTCATAAACGACATCCGCGACGGCAGGCAGAGCGGAGAATTGCAATAGGCGTTGGCAAAGGTCGCACCCTCAGCGGCCAATTGATCCATAAAGGGCGTCTGCACGAGCGGATGTCCGTAGGGGCCGCTGTACATGGGCGCGTGCTCGTCCGTCATAATGAGTAGGATGTTGGGGCGGTCCACGGGTTGCTCCTAGTTTGCAGGCGTGAAAAGTTGCGGGCGAAGATAAGCCAAACAGATTCCGCTAGCCATCGGCCCGCACGCCCAAGCCGTGGATATAGACCAATTCGCTGCCGCAGTAGCCCGTCCACAAGACCAAGCCGCCGATCAGGATGCCGAGCCCGATCCACGCATAGAGCGGCCATCCTGCAAGCTGCCCCTTGAGGTGCAAGGGCAAGCGTCCGAGAACGGCTCCCAATCCCAACAGTAAGGTCCAAGTGGCGAGGGATTCGTGGGTGGCTAATGGCTCAGCGGCTGGCCCATCCCAAGCCTCGGTCGCGGCTGCGTTGCCGCTGAGGACGGCGGCTGTCGCCGCTAGTACGCCCAACACCAGCAAGCCGTACGCTAGGTGGTGCCCGGCGCGGCGACCTAGCCACAGCGCGCCTAGATCGCACAGTGGACTTAGCGACAAGAGCGCGATGGGGTAGTGGACGATGAAGGGATGCCAATCCATATTGTATTGTTAATAGAATTTAGGATTGTTAATGAAACTTTGGGAACGCGACACCTCAAACCGGAGCAATGCCCTATGGCCACGGACCTGTCCCAACACATCGCCGACACGCTGCTAATCGACACGCACGAGCACCTGCGCAAGGAGCGCGACTGGGTCGAGAACGGCCCGGACATTTTGCAAGACCTTTTTGGCAACTACGTGCCCGCCGATCTGATCGCCGCCGGCGCTGCCCCCGAGGACCTGCACAAGCTCAACGACGCTTCCGACCCGGACTTGGAAGCGCGCTTTGACGGGATCCGCTCGGCCTTTGCGGCCATCCGCTTCACTGGCTACGGCGAGGCCGTGCGCATCCTCGCGCACGAGATCTATGGCATGGCCGATTTTAGCGGCGACGAGTTGCACAAGGCGCAAGAAAAGCTCAGCGCTTGGCGTCAGCCCGGCGGGCGGCACGAATTGCTCAGTCAAATTGGCCGGCTCGACCACGTGCAGACCGACGACTTTTCTTGGCCCTGCCTGCCCGACGAGTCCGGCGTAGATTTTTTCCTCTACGACTTGTCTTGGGCCACCTTTTGCAACGGCCAAATCGACGCCGAGGCCATTGAGCGCGAAACCGGCGTGGCCGTCACCGACTTGGCTAGCCTCAAACAGGGCATGGAAGCCATCTTCGCCCAGCACGGCCCTCATGCCATCGCGGTCAAAGCCCAGCACGCGTACAACCGCACGCTGCGCTGGGAAGAGCGCACCGACGCCGACGCCGAGCGCGTGTTGCAACGCCTGCTCCAGGGCACGGAACTCGACGAACCGAGCCGGTTGCTGTTGGGCGACTGGTGCTGGGCGCGGGGCACTGAGCTGGCGATCGAATACGAATTGCCGTTCAAGATCCACACTGGCTACTACGCTGGCAACGACCGCATGCCCGTTGACCGCATCAAAAGCGGCAACCTCTGCCCCTTGCTGGCCCGCTATCTCGATTGTCGCTTTGTGCTGATGCACATTGCCTATCCCTATTCCAACGAATTGGTCGCGCTGACCAAGCACTACCGCAACGTGTACGCCGACCTCTGCTGGGCTTGGTCAATCGACCCGTACAGCTCGTGCGACTTTGTGCGCCGCTTTATCCACGCCGCACCCGCGTCCAAGCTCTTTGCCTTTGGCGGCGACACTGGCTGGCCGACCAGTTCGGCGGCCTACGCGATTCAGGCGCGCCGCTGGCTCACCCGCGCTCTCCAAGGCGAGATAGACGACGGCCTGCTGACCGAGGCCGAAGCCATAGAGCTGGCGACCCGCTTTATGCGCGGCAACCAAGAGGCCTGTTTCGACTTGGCTGGGACGCGGCAGGCGCTGCGCCGGTCGCTTTCAGCCGCTTAGGTTGCGCCAGGGTAGATGTCGCTTTGTATGACCGCTTACTTGTCTCGTTTTTCCCATTCATAAGTAATTGTTTGCAAATAACTAATATAAATTAGTGTAATAAATTTCGTTGATTTCTCAGGCGGAATCGGAACTGCAATCACAAATGAATCCCAACGCCCCAATCCCATTCACAGCATTCACCCGCTTCGAGCGACTCACCGCCGAAAAACCGCTGCTGTACTGCGAGCCCCCTGCGTGGGCGGCTGCCAGTCACGCCATTGTCGTGGACGACACTGTGCATTATCTATGGGCCAAAAAGGGAGGAGATGGTAGCTGGGTACACATGCACAGCTCCGCGCCAGTCGCCGATCCTACGGCAGTAACGCACGACCAGCGCAATCCCATACTCCTGCCTTCCGCCGACGGATTCGACAATCACGGCGTGGAATACCCATTCCCGTTCTGGAATCCCGCTGACCAGCGCTACTACGCCTATTATCTCGGCACCCAAGGCAAGGACAAGCCCCGCCGCAAACAGACCGGCCTGCTGGTCAGCGACGGCAATTTCGGAGCGTGGACGCGGCTTGGCAATGAACCGGTAGTTGCAGTCGGCGGCGCACACGAGCAACACGGCTCTTCCCATCCGTCCGTGGCCGTGTCGGGCGATGTCATTCACATGGTCTATACCGGCGAATCGCCAGCACCTCCTGAGCGGCGCGACATCCTCTACAACGTGCCGACCATCTGCCACGCCACCGCACCGACCAGCGACCCGGCGCAAGTCACCAAAAATCCCGCCAATCCCGTATTTTCCGGCTCAGGGCAGGCGTGGGACCGCTATGGAGTGCGCGAAGCAGAAATCCTCAAAGGGCCAAACTACTTCCATCTGTTCTACGGCGGCTACGACGGCAAAGTCTGGACCATTGGGCACGTCCGCACACGCGACTTCCGCACCTTCGAACCCAACCCACACAACCCAATCTTCACGCCCGCGGCCAATGCCGATGCTTGGGATTGCGACGGCCTCCTGACCCCACAGGTGTTCGCAATAAACGGGACCTATTACATGATCTATGCTGGTCTCAGAGGATCGGGATGGAATCGCGTGTCAGCAGTCGGAACGGGTTTAGCCGTGGCCAAGCCGCTGTAGGGCTCACTTACTATCCTCATCAGCCTGCTCAATAACCCGCATACTCTTCCAGCGACCCGTGCGAAAGCGCAAGTAGAGAGCCACGCCCAAGACGCATATATACGCGCAGCCAAAGCTCCAGATCAGGTACAGCCCCCTGTCGAAATAAGTTAGAGCGGCGAAAGACGGCACAACCATGATCGCCCAAGCCAGCAAGATCGAAATCCACATGACGAAACGGGTGTCGCCAGCGCCCTTCAGAGCCGCCGCGAATACCATATAGGCGGCGTCGAAGACGCAGTACAAGGCCACGAAGCGCAGCAAGACCACGGCGATCTGATGCGCAACCGCAAAGTTAGCGTCTTTCTCCTCGCCAAAAGGCGCCAGGAAAAACTCCGGCACCACGACGTAGCCCGCAGACATCGTCCCCATGTACAGCATGGCTAGGTGAAAGCCCGACCACGTGCAGTACTCAGCGGCTTCGGGCTGATCGCGCCCCAAGCGCTGGCCAATCATCGTTGATACAGCAATACTGCAACCAATGAGCGGCATAAAGGCAAGACTGTTGATGTGAAAGGCCAAATTCGTCGCCGCCAGCGGGATCGGCCCCAAGCGGCCCACGATGAACAAAAAGAAGGTAAAGGCCATGATGTCGAGCATGAAGTTGACGCCGTTGGGGCCGCCATAGCGCAACAGACGCCGCAGCAGTTTGAGGTCGGGCTTCCAGCCGCGCAAGGTGGCGTATTCGCTGCGATAGCGCGGCCCCAAAAACAGCACCGCAAAACACAGCGCCGAGACCACCAAGCCGATATTGGTGGCCCACGCCGCCCCGACGATCCCCAACTCAGGCAGCCCCCAGTGCCCGAATATCAAAGCGTAGTCGCAAATGATGTTGACGCTGATGGCCACGACGTTGACCGCCAGCACCACCCACGTCTGCCCCCGCCCACTAAAAAAGCACGAGAAGGCCGTGGACAAGACCTGCGGCCCGGTGCCATAGCAAAGGATGCGGAAGTACTGGGTCTCAGCGGCGCGGATGCCCGGGTCGTGGCCGATAAACTCGAAGAGTTCGCCGGCAAAGGCGGCTGGCAGCAAGGCCAACAGACCGCTGAACAAGGCCACGTACGCCCCTTGCCACACGGCCGGCCCCACCCGCGTCGGCCGCCGTGCACCCATGTATTGGGCGACAAACGTGTTGGCGTATTGGGCCGTGCCCATGAAGAGGCTGATGAAGGTGAAGTTGGCCATGCCCGCCGGCAGCGCGGCCGCCAACGCCTCAGTGGAATACCAAGAGAGAAAGACTCGATCGACAAAGTGCTGGATGCTCCAGCTAGCCGTGCTCAGAATCAGCGGCAGGGCGATCCCCAAAAACTCTCGGTACCCGCCTGCGGCCCCCCACCGCCTCGCGATGCGGCCCACGCTTAGCTCGCCATAAATTCGGCCACCGCAATCAGTTCCCCACCGCGCCGCGCCGACTCCCACCCCGCCAGCACCGGAGCCAGCGAATAGAGGCCGTCGGCATAGTCGTTGAGCAGCAGGGCGCGGTTGCCAGTGCGCACGGCCTCAATGAAGACGCGGTCTTGCTCAAACCACGGGTCGAATTCCTCTGGCGCGTACACGACCTCGCCGTTGACCTCAATCCGGTCGTACATCCACAGTGCCAAGTATCCCCCCTCGTAAAAAACAGTAAAGCGCGGCTCATCGCCCGGAGCGGCGGGCGTGGTGGCGAGGAACGTCGAGGTCATGGTCGCTCCGTTTGCCAACAAAAAGTTAAACGAACACGACAGCGGCGTGTTGTACCGAGAGGGATGGTGGTAAAACGCTTGCGCTTGGGTAATGTCGAGGCCGCTCATAAAGCGCGCGTAATCAACGGCATGCACCCCCCAATCGAAGGCCGAGCCGCCGCTCTTGTCCATCTGATAGTGCCAACTATCCGGGTCGGGGATCTCGGCTTCGAGCTGCGGCAGACCGGCCGTACTCTGGAAGCGGATGTGGGTGACGGCCTTATCCTCAAGCAGGCGACGAGCCTCCTGAAAGAGCGGGCGGTAGCGCTCGCGGAAACAAACCGTTGAGATCGCGCTACCCTCGGCGACCGCATCGGCGATGCGCCGCGCAACAGCCATGCTGGTCGCTTGCGGTTTCTCGCTGAAGAGGTGAATCCCCTGCGCTGCGGCCGTGGCTTCCACATCCGTGCGCGCAAAGGCCGGCACGACCGAATAGAGGGCATCCAGTTGTTCCTCTGCAAGCATTTGGTGGGGGTCCGCATAGGTGCGGGCGATGGAGTACTTTTGCGCGGTGGTGGCGAGGTTGTCCGGGTTGGGATCACTCGCGGCGACCAGCTCGACGCTGTCTAGTTTGCTCAGGTTGGGCAGGTGCGTTTGGTTGGCAAAACGGCCGGTGCCGTAGATGCCGACGCGCACCGGGCGATTGTCTGCGGACATGAATAAATCCTTTGTTTAGCAGCTTTTACATAGCGGGGCGGAATGGGCAAGAAAAGAAAAAAGGGACTCATGCGCCAGACCGCTATGCGACGAGTCATAGAGCGATCTGATGCGTCTGCCTACCCTCGCCGCCGAGTGGATATTTCAGCCCCGTGGAACCGATTGCGACTATTCACACGAGTAAGTACCTTCGCGTCAGACAACGGCCATTAACCATCGAAAGACACACCTATGATTCCGCGAAAGGCTGTACGCGCGGTCATTATGACGCCAGACCACCGAGTGCTGCTGATGAAGCTCCAAGAGCCTGTCACAGGATTCCAGGTTTGGATTACGCCCGGCGGAGGCTTGGAACCCGGTGAGTCCGATGAAAAAGGACTGCGACGCGAAGTCGCCGAAGAGACTGGCGCTAGGAATTTTCATCTAGGACTACCCATATGGACTAGGAAACACGAATTCTCTTGGAATGGACGGAGCTATCGTCAAAACGAAGTCTATTATCTCGTACAAGCAGACCATTTTGAGCCAGTAATGGACGTGAGGGCTACTCCTAGCGAGGCATCGGCGTTTCGCGGGTTCCATTGGTGGTCAATCGACTCCATCGCCAAGTCCGCAGAGAAGTTCGCTCCTCGCAATCTTCATTGTCTGCTCGAGAGTATATCCAAGAACGGGCCGCCAGATAAACCCATTTCCGTAGGCGCATGAATGTTAAGGGAAGTGATTTAAGAGAGGGACATATGCCGTTTAAGATAGCTGACGATCCGCAGACCGATTATCGGGAACTGGTAAGAACCGCCTATAACCGATGTGCAATGAATTATGCGGGGCAAAGACGTACCACTGCCGAGGCAGAGCTTAACTTGATAACTGAGCGTCTGGCACCTAATTCAAAGGTCCTTGACGTTGGATGTGGTGCTGGTATCCCCGTCGCCCGACATCTTGCAGAGACGTTCAGCCTCACTGGAATTGACATCTCCTCGAACATGATAGCTCTAGCCAAGAAAAACGTCCCCTCCGCCAAATTCGTCGTCGCCGACGTAATGGAGACCGAATTCCCTACAGGTGGCTTCGATGCAATTGTCAGCTTTTACGCCATCTTCCACATTCCAAGACAAGAGCATCTAAATCTCTTCCGTCGATTTGCACAGTGGCTTCGGCCCGGTGGCCTACTTCTGTTTACGATTGCGAAGAAAGACGACGGTCCTGGATACACTGAAGACGACTTCTTCGGCGAAACCATGTACTGGAGCAACTTTGGTCCTTCGACCTACGAGAAGTTTCTCACTGAGACCGGGTTTCAGATTGAACGGGAAGGTGTCGTAGGAGGAGGATACGAAAGTGCTGATGCACTAGAGGAGATTCACCCATTTTTCTTCGCCACCAAAAGAGAAGGCTTGTAGATCAGCAAACGCTGTGAATTGAACGCATTGCTACAATCTCAGCACACCCGTTTATCTGGAAAGGACTACCAATGCCGCTAACAGGTCGATGTCTTTGCGGGACGGTCAGCTATACAAGCGACTCAGAACCCCAATCCGTGATATATTGCCACTGTGACGACTGCCGTAGGGTCACGGGCAGCGCTTTCAACGTTGGAGTCGGCGTACCAGCATCCACATTTCAACTGAGTGGTAAAACCAAGGGATACGAATCTACGAACGACGAGGGTTACACAAAGGTTCGTGAATTCTGCCCAGAGTGTGGCTCGCAATTGTTCACACGCTACCCCGACACGGTGTTTATCAAGGCGGGCACCCTAGACCATTCCGAAGATCTGCGACCCACCAGAGAGATTTGGACCGAAATGGCAGTCTCGTGGTCCAAGATTCCCGACGACCTAGATAAATTTCCCCGATCTTCGACGTGGGGAAGTTCGCAACCCGGCATACTTTAGGAAATTCAGATGAGAATTTCAGTCGTCAGCAGTAGTCTCGATCCCAACAGTCACAGCAGGGTGCTTGCCGAAAATGAAGATCGCTAAACCACGCTATCTCTATCACGGAAGTCCTGAAAAACTTGATCGCATCGAGCCTAGGCCGGCGCGAGGAGTGGGACCAGAAAAAGACCGTTTGCACGCCGTCTATGCTACCCATATTCAGAATCTCGCCATAGTATTTTCCCTGCCGTTCATCCCGAACGAAAATAACAACCTTAGCTTTCAAGTATCATTTCAAACGGACGAACCTGAGATTCATTTAGAAGCAGGCTCCCTCGACATGTCTAGGCCTGGGTTCTTGTACACCTTACCTTCGGCTTCTTTCGAGCAACTCGACGATGAGCAGTGGGTATCGTATGGCTCCGTTGAACCATGCGGCAAAGTTCGGATAAACCCAAAGGACTTTCTCCACTGGCTGCGGTGAGGGAGAAGAGCATAATAAATGAA
Source organism: Candidatus Latescibacterota bacterium (assembly GCA_965219735.1). Lineage (GTDB taxonomy): Bacteria > Latescibacterota > UBA2968 > UBA8231 > UBA8231. The sequence goes on along the minus strand of OZ244790.1, from coordinate 5,778,571 downwards.
ACGCGAACACATTTTTGCTCATTACGAACAGGACGCAACCCGGTACTGGAAGCTGAGAGAAGGCGGCTATGCCACTCCGCTGAGTGTGTGTCAGGGCGATGAGGTAACGTTCCATATATCAAATTCCAGATCGTACTACGATGTATTTGTGTTCCACGAAGGGGCAAAACGGCGTCTGGTAAAGGAGATAAACGACCTGCGTGGCGGGCTTCCCCCGATCCCCGAATTTGGCTATCGGGACGGATTCGACTGGCCCGCGACGGTCGCGTTCCGGGTGCCTCAGGACTGGAAGAGCGGCGTTTACATCGCCAGTTTTCCCACCGCACAGGGGATCCGGGAAATCCTGTTCGTCGTTCGCCCGCGCGTTCCCAGCGCGCCGATTCTCCTGACGATCGAGACCAATACCTATGCCGCCTATAACTGCGTGGGCGGCAAATGCCTCTTCCCCTATATATCTACTGACCGATCGCACAGCAACCTGTTGACCTTTGAGCGACCCCTGCAGCCGGACATCATGGGCGGTTTCTATGCTTGGGATCAGTTCTTCACATCATGGCTCGACGCCGAGGGGTACCAAGTAGATTACTGCGTCAACGCCGACCACGATCGGCAGCCGGATCTCCTAGATGATTACCCTGCACACCTCAGAATCTGTCATGGCGAGTACTCCAGCCGCGAAGAATGCGAGCAGCTTCAGCGGTTTGTAGCGCGTGGCGGCAACTTGATGGTGTTCGCCGGCAACTCGTTCTCGCACTTGGTGGAGATTAGGGCCGACGGACGCCAGCTTTACTGTGCCAAGACCCGGTACAAAAAGCATCCGCTCGGCACGCCAGAGGACCCCGAAACATCCTTTCTCCGCGCAATCGATAATCTGCGTCAGCGCACCATTGGCGTTTCCTATACGGCTGCTGTCAACGCCAAGAGCAAGGTACCCGGCGAGATTATTGCCCCGACGTCCGGGGAATACGGATTCTTCCGCGTGACCCAGCCCGACCACTGGGCGTTCGCAGGAACCGGGCTGGGAGAAGGAGACGAGTTTGGCCGGGAAGACTCGATCGTCGGGGTCGAATGCGACGGCGGTGACATCGAATTCAAGGATGGGAAACCGCGATTTACAGGCTGTGACGGAATCAGCCCGCATTACCAGATCATCGCGATCGGGGACGCGGAGGACCACGGTTTCAACGCGGATCTGGGGGTCCACCAAGATCGGTTCTACGCCACCGTCGCGATCAACGAAACGGAGTTCAAGGGGACGGTCTTCACCGCGGCAACCATCGAGTGGGCGCACGGTCTTTACCGGAACGGCGGTCCAGTGGCACAGATCACGCGCAATGTCTTGAATCGCCTGGGCAGCTAGTGGATGAGTGACCAAACAACGGCCTGCCTTTGACACGGTCGAGTATTCGCAGCAAGTTGAATCATTTCAAAAGCTGCGCGATTGACAACTATCTCCGCTTGAAAGGCCGCTTCAAATGCTGATAATCGACACGCACTGTCACGCCGGGAATAGCTGGTTTGAGCCTATCGAGACACTCGAATTCGAGATGGACCGCAACGGCGTTGACAAGGCCGCACTCATCCAACACGGCGGCACCTACGACAACACCTACCTCCTCCAAGAAGCCGCCAAGCGCTCGGGCCGGTTCAAAGTTGCAGTCCTCGTCGATCCCGAGTCTCGCGATCCACTCGGCGATCTTGCACAGCTCGCAGAGCAAGGGGCCGCTGGCATTCGCATCGCCCCCGGTGGCCAGTTCGCCAACGCAGGCCCTTACGATATATGGCGCAGAGCCGGCGAACTCGGCCTCGTAGTCTCCAGCATCGGCAATGCACCCCAGTTCGCGGCCAGCGATTTCTCGCGCGTGCTCGATGCGTGCCCCGACACGCACGTCATCCTCGAACACCTCGCAGGCGTAGGCTTTGCCGAGCCGCCCTACGCCGATTACGCCAAAGCCCTACGCCAGGGCGAACGCGACAACACCAGCATCAAAGTCCCTGGCTTGGGCGAAATCTGCGCCCGCCCGCCGCGCCTGCTGCCCGAACTCGAATTCGGCCACGTACCGCCACTGTTCGAGATGGCCAAGGACGCATTCGGCGTGCAACGCATGATGTGGGGCAGCGACTTCCCGCCCAGCGCCGGCAGAGAGGGCTACGCCAATACACTGCGCGCCGTCATCAACCATCCGGCCTTTGCCGACAGCGACGATATCGAATGGGTCATGGGAAAGACCGCGGCGCGCGTGTGGGGATTCTAACGAGAAAATCTAACTTTCCGGTGGGAATCAGCAGATCGAAATGGCCAAAGAAAAAAAGAAAACCTCGCGCCAAGCGTATGGCATCACAGTACTCAAAGCCGCTCACCCTCAAGTGCGTGCCCAAAAAAAGAAGCACGAACCCTGCATCCACGGCAACAAATTCTGGAATTCGAGTTGGTGCGTGATGGACTTCCTCTCGCACCAGGGCCTGCCGCCAAAGGCGCGGGTTTTGGATATAGGCTGCGGTTGGGGTCTCGCCGGGATATACTGCGCTAAAAACCACGGCGCCCGCGTCACGGGCATGGACGCGGATGCGGCGGTCTTTCCCTACTTGCAGCTACACGCCGAGATCAACGGCGTCGAGATAGAGACTTGGCGCTGCAAATTCGAGAAGGTAAAAAAGAAAGACCTGCGCCAAACCAACCTGATCATCGGAGCCGATATTTGCTTCTGGGACGACATGGTCTCGCCGCTCTACAAGCTGATCAAAAAGGCGATCGAGGTCGAGGTCGGACAGATCATCATCGCCGACCCGGGCCGACCGCCCTTTCACGAGCTGAGCGAGAAGGTCATCGGGAAGCTCGGCGGCGAACTCAAGGAGTGGGAAATCAACGGCGAGGTCAAAGCCGATGCGTACCTGCTCATCGCGGGCACGCTGCCCTAGAACCAGTTCTCCTTATCCACCACATTAACCAACTCCTCGCCGCGGGCAAAGCGCTTGCAATTCTCCACCATCAGATCGCGTCGGCGCTCGTTCAGATAAGGACCGGCCGCGGCCACGTGCGGGGTCATCAGGAAGTTCGGGGCCGTCCACAGCGGATGCTCCGGCGGCAGCGGCTCCTGCTCAAACACATCTAGGGCAGCACCGGCGATTTGGCCCTCGCGTAGAGCTTGGTCGAGCTCGGCCAACTTGACGTTCGCGCCGCGACCGATGTTGATGAAGTACGCACTATTCTTCATCTGCTCGAACCGGGCGCTGGTGAAAAAACCCTCAGTTTGCGGCGTCTGCGGCACGGTGAGAATGACGAAATCCGCTCTCGGCAAAAGTTGGTCGAGCTTGTCCGGGCGATATAATTCGTCAACCCCCGCAGGCGGCGACTCAACGCGAGGATCGATGCCAACAGTCGTCATGCCCCAGTTCTTGCACTGGCGCGCAGTCTCTGCGCCAATCCCGCCGACGCCGACGATCAGCGCAGTAGCTTCAGGCAGATAAGTCGAGGGACTCGCTTCCCCTCCGCTGCGCCATTGGCCGTCGAACTGGTAGCGGAAGTAGCGGTGCATGCCGCGCGAGAGCGCCAGCACAAAGGCCATGATGTGGGCCGAGATGTGGTCGTTGAAGATGCCGCGAAAATTGGTCACCACCACGTCGCTGGCGATAAGTTCCGGGAAGTAATACCCCTTGGGCGGGCCAGCGGCTGGAGCGGCCAACCACTTGAGCTCGGCGGCTGCGGCCAACAGCTCTGAATCCAAGGTGCCGAAACAGGCTTGCGCCGTGGGTAGAGCGGCTAGGGCTTCAGCGCGGCTCTCGCACTGGACGATCTCCATCGTGGGTACTGCTTCAGACATTGCTGCGGCTAGCTCGCCAGCGGGTGACAGAAAGACGAATTTGAAGGACATGTGACTCCTTTCGCTAATTTGCACAGTGCTAGAGGCAACTCTGGCGAGGAATATATCGCAAGACACCTGAGACGCAATCTCTCCCGCTCCTGCCAAACCGTTCACTTTTGTCGGCATCATGCGTATATTTCTCGCTAGACGCAGCATCGCTACCTAGACCCCCGATCAACGGCTTTGGCTATGCCTACCTGTTCCCAAATAACACCCGCTGAAATGGCCACCTACCGCGAAGCAGCTCGCCAACGCCACAGTGCCGAAAAGGAGCGTCTGCGCGAACGCCGTCAGCGCGCTTGGGATCTGGCGCGGCAAGCCGCCCGCCTACTAGAGGAACGCTTCAACGCCAAGCGGGTGGTGCTCTTCGGCTCACTGGCGCACGAGGACCGATTCAACCCCTGGTCCGACGTGGATATAGCCGCTTGGGGCCTCCGGCCCGAGGACACTTGGCGAGCACTCGGAGCGGTCATGGACCTCGACCCGGATATCGAAGTAAACTTGGTCGATATGGCCTGTTGCCGCCCCGCCCTAAGAGCGGTTATCGAGCGCGAAGGAGTTGATCTATGATCGCCCGCCACATCGTCAGCGCCGAGCGCATCCGCAGCGGATGAGGCCGCTGGTCAAAGCGCTAGCTGGCGACTTCGCCCAAGTCAAGGGCGAACTGACGGTCTTTATCGACTTTCTCGCAGGATTGGCCGACGCCGACTAACACGCCCCTAGAGTTGCGGTGTGGCGAAAAGGTTTGCATCCCGTGGAAAATCCAACACGCGCCGCAGAGGCCCTGCTCTACAAGAAGGTCGCCTTGCCCGATGAGTTCGTCCGCGAGCGCACCGGCGGGGACATTCGCATCGGCGACCTGACTGGCGACGGACAGGTCGATTTCCTCGTGTACAATGCTCTCGGAGGCATCAAGCCCTGCTTTCTGGGGGCCTTTTCGCTCGCTGGCGAGCCGCTTTGGGCAGTGGGGGATCGGGATTTTACCGCGCTCGACGCGGACGGTCCCGAACGCCTCACGACCATTTCTCCCGATCGCCCGGGGCCGGTGGCCATCTGCGACATCGACCAAGACGGGCAGCAAGAAGTCCTCTGCTTCCTCGTCGATCCCCACGTGAAGTCCACCAGTAAATGGAACCTCGCTGACGTGCACATCGCCATCCTCGACGGGCGCACAGGTGCGGTCAAACGCTGCGCCGCACCCGAGGAACTAGCGCGCTGCAACGCCTACGCAGACGGAGAAATGCACATTCCCAACTACGTGCATCAACGGCTGCTGATCGCCAACTTCTCCGGGCACGACCAGCCGCGCGATTTTGTCGTCAAGCTAGGCTGCGATGTCCTCGCATTCAACGACCGGCTCGAAGTGCTGTGGCACTATCGCAGCAAGTGGCATCGCTACCCGGCGCACGCGGCGTACATTCCGGCCGTCGGCGACTTGGACGGCGATGGGCGCGACGAGGTCAACGGCGGGCACTTTGGCCTCGACCACGACGGCAGCGTTTTGTGGGAGACCTTCTTAGGCGACCATGCAGACAGCGTGTTAGTGGATCAGTGGGGAACGGAGCCAGCGGCCATTATCTCGGGCGGCGGCCAAGTGCTCGACGGCAGCGGACGACGCCTGCTGCACTTGGGGGCAGACGTGGTGCCGCACGGACAGGAGGTGCGCTGCGGCAACTTGCGGCCCGAGCTACCGGGCCGCGAATTGGCCATCCGCTACAACGGGCACCATGCGGACGTAATGATCGTCGCACAAGACGGTGTTGTTCTCAACCGCTTCCAGGTAGATGAGTCGCCCAACAACACGGGCATGGAAATTGTGCGCTGGAACGGGCCAGAGCACGGGGACTTGCTGTACAGCCCGGCGGCCCTCTTTGACGGATGGGGCAACAAGGTCACAACCTTCCCGGAGTTGCCACCGCCGACCGGCGGCAAAATGGGATGGTATCACTGCTTTCCGGCCGATGTGTGTGGCGACGAGCGCGAGGAGGTGGTGCTCTACGATCCATACAGCGATGCCGTGTACATCTACACGCCCGCGCCACTCGACGAGAGCCGATTCGACCGCTACCTTCACGGCCCGCGCCAGTACAACGCGCGGCTGCTCGACTGACGAGTTACTTTAACATGAACAACCCAAACCCAAAATCCTGTCCATCCCACAAATCCCATAAATCCTGTTCCCCTACCCCCAATCCTGTCCATCCATGTCAAAATTCCTAATCGTCTCCATCGACTGCTGGCGCTACGACGCCCTCAGCCGGACGAATCCGAGGATTAACACGCCCAAATTCGACCTGCTGACTCGGGATTACGCCTTTGCCGAGCGCTACTTTGTCACCGCGCCAGCGACTCGTCCTTCGCACAGCTCGCTGTTCACCGGGCTGTATCCCTTTGAGCACGGGCTTTTTGGGCAGACCTACCTGAAGATGTTCGCCGGCGTGGTCAACCTATTCGACCTTTTTGCCGCGGCCGGGTACAGCGTCCGGGGGTTTTCCGAGCGACCGGACGTATTCCGCTTCCTCGACTTCGCGCCTTTTATCGGGCCAGTCGATCCCGCGGCCACCCAGCAGCACTTGGGGTCGCTCGAACGCCTGTGCTCCGAGTTGATCGAGCCGAGCGGGCCACAGTTTAAATTCCTCCACTTTTGGTACACGCACGGCGGCTACGGCTTGGGCGACATACCCCATCCGCCCAATCTGGGCCAACTGGTAGCGACTGGTCAGGTAGCAGAGGCGCTGCGCTACTACCAAGCGGCTGTGACCCACGTGCTGGAATTTTCCCTCGTCGAACTGCTCAAGCGCATCGACCTCGACGAGTGGGCGGTCTTTATCTGCGGCGACCACGGCGAGGGGTTTTGCGGCGAGGTTATGGCGCACGGCGACCGGCTGCATCCCAACGTGGTGCACGTGCCCATGTTAGCGCACGTGCCGGGCGGCCTTGCGTTCCCAGCTACGGGGCCAGTTTCCGCTATCGACCTATTCCCGACCATCGCGGCGTTAGCCGATCTACCCGTTGACTACCAAGGGTTCGGCCAGAACTGGTTGGAGCCGAACGCAGCGTTGACCGATCGTTGGGTACTATCCGAACTAGACAGTCTATACGGCATCGGTTTCCTCAGCGCCGACAATCTGCGCCTGCCCGCAGAGCGCGTCACGTCGCCTACGGCTATCGACGGCGAGGAAATAGCGCGCTATACCGAGGGCATCCGCGAGTGGTGCTTGTGCGATGGGCAGCATTTCTACCGCGAGAACGAACAGACGAGCGCATACGTCCTGCGCGACCTGCGCCACGGCGACGACGACTTGGTTTGCGCGGACCCATCGCCCTACCGCGCGCAATATCGCAACCTGCGCGATCACTCCGCGTACCAACAGATGCAGGCTCAAAGTGCGTCAGCCAGCGAGGCCGCGATCCTCCAAGAACGCCTACGCGCCCTCGGGTATCTAGATTGATCGCCGCGGCCAACCTGTTCGTCTTGTTGCTCGTCTTGGCTGGATGCGGCGAAGACGCGGGCGTAGATAGCACCCCCGGTGGCGACTGTGAAGGCAACATTCTGCCGGGTGACCGCATCGTGCGCTCGCGCGAAGACGCGGATGCGCTGGAGAAGGAGGGAAAATGCAATTACACCATTGCTGGCAATCTCGAAATTACGCGCCTAGACCTCACCCTTTTTGAAGGCTTGAACCAACTCAGCGCCATAGATGGCAACCTCACCATCCACGACAACGAAGAACTCAAAAATTTTGAGGGGATCAACAACCTCGCCTCCGTGGGCGGAGACGTCACCATCCGCGACAACGACGAGCTCGTCGATATCGAGGGGCTGTCCTTCCTCCACACAGTCGGTGGGCACTTCAGCATCTCCCACAACGACAAGCTGACCGCCGTGGACGGCCTAATCAAACTCAACGCAGTCGCCGGCAACGCGCGCATTGACAACAACAACCAATTGGCCAATATCGACGGCCTATTCGGTCTCACTTCGGTCGGCGGCAGCTTCACCATCGCGTTCAACCCCTCGCTTGAACTCATAGAGGACCTCTCGCGTCTCAGTAGCGTGGGCGGCGATCTTGTCATCGAGGACAACTTGGCCCTCACCGCGCTAGAAGATATATCGTCTCTAAAGGAAATCGGCGGCAGCTTGCGCATCGGGCGCAATGCCGCGTTGGACATGATCGAGGACGTATCCAGCCTAACGGACATCGGCCAAGACCTGAGCATTTACAACAACTCGCGGCTGACGAGCATCGCCGGGCTGGCCAGTCTCAGTCGCGTCGACGGCAGCCTCAACATCTACAACAACGAAAAACTGACTACGTTGGCGGGATTGGAAAGCCTCGCGCAGGTCGCCCAAGACCTCAACATCTACGAAAACGAAAAACTGACAAGCCTCGCGGGGCTGGCCAACCTCGTCGGCATTGGGGGCAACTTGCTCATCGTCGAAAACGGCAACTTACCTACGAGCGAGGCCCAAGCCTTGGCCGATCGGGCCGCAGCGGGCGAGGTGTCCATCGCCGACAACGCGGATTAATTGGAACGCGTCTATATTAGAAGCGTTCTCATATCGCAAAGGAAATGCAGCCATGTTATTAAAAAACGCCAGTACTTTCGCGTTGAGCCTCATCGTCCTATGCGCCATAGGATGCGGGGAAGACGGGTTTGAGCAGCCCGTTTCTGTTTCACCCGACGACGTCTCCCCAGATGAAACAAAACCGTGGGGACAGGTCGTCATTGACTCGAATGGGACCGAAGAGTGGGGCACGGATGACTTTGAGTTGAGCGCCGCGTCGATAACAGGCGATACGCTTGCCGTTACGGTCTCGTATAGCGGTGGATGCAAAGCTCATCAACTCACGTTGGTCTCACCCGGTTTATTTCTCGAGTCCAACCCGGTACAACTCGTGATTGCGCTCGCCCACAATGCCAACGGCGACTCGTGTGAGGCGTGGCTAACCCAAGACTATTTCTTTCGTATCGCCCCAATCAAAACCCTGTATCAAGAGGCGTATCTTCAGGACTCAGGCACGATTGTTCTGCTACTCAAAGATGCTCCCGATGAGCTAGTCTATGAATTCGCCCAGTAGGCTGCTTCACGGCGTCATCCCCGTAATAACCTGCTCCACCTCGGCAACGGTCGTCTCCTTGGGGTCGATGTCGTCGGCGACGACGCGGCCTTGGCGCAGCACCACGATCCGGTCGACGACCTGAAAGACGTGGTGGATGTTGTGGGCGATGAAAATACAGGAGTGGCCCGAGTCGCGGGCGTTGCGGACGAAGCGCAAGACGCCCTGCGTCTCCGCGACGCCTAGATTGTTGGTCGGTTCGTCGAGAATGATTAGCTCGCTATCGAAGTGCATAGCCCGCGCAATGGCCACGGACTGGCGCTCGCCGCCCGACAACGCACCGATGGGCGTCGTCGCGGGAATGTCCTTTTCAATGCCCACCTGCTTGAGCAAGGTGCGGGCCACATTCGCCATGGCCTCTTGGTCCATGCGCCCTAAAAACGCCGGACCTTTCAGAGGCTCGCGACCCAAGAAAAAATTCCGCGCAATGGACAATTCCGCTACGAGGGCCGAGTCCTGATAGATGGTTTCAATGCCGTAGTCAATGGCGTCGGCCGTGTTCTTGATGTCGGCTTTTTCGCCGCGTATGAAGATGTCGCCGCCGCTAGCGGGAACGGCCCCAGAGAGAATTTTGATCAGCGTGGATTTACCGGCCCCATTGTCGCCGAGCAAGCCGACGATCTCGCGCTCGCCGACCGTCAGATGGACGTCTTCGAGAGCGCGCACCCTGCCGTAGGACTTGCTGATATTTTTCATCTGGACTAGTGCCGCTGTCATCGTCTAGTCCTGTTTTTTATCACAGCCAACGGCGTAGCCACCGACGAGTAGATATTCAACTCGATGTGAGTTGAGTAACTTCAAGAATTCTTTGAACTCGGCTGGTAGCTGGATCGTAGCCATAGTTAATCTGTCGCATCAATTCAATGGATTCTAAGCGTTCGTAAGGCGTCTTTGAGTGCCAGTATTCCCTTTCGTCTGATTCTTCAGAAAGGGATACAATTGAAAGGACACCCTTATCCATTTTGAAGGTATCTATTGCCTTCATGCGTTTCTCCTCGCGCATTCTGTATTCTAATGAATAAATCGAACCATACCAGCGCCACAACCATCGCCTAGTATCTTTCCTGTCGCCGACGATCAACCCACGAATGCAGGGCCATCATACCCAAGATGATCGCGCCGATGAAAATGTTGTACGCCAGTCCGGGCACGCCAATGAGCACAATGCCGTTGCGCATCAAGCGCAAGATGAACACGCCGAGCACCGTGCCTATGATCGTGCCGCGCCCGCCCGTCAGGGCCGTCCCCCCAATCACGACCATGGCGATGACCTCCAGCTCGTAACCTGTGCCGCTGTTGGGATTGGCCGCGGCCGTGCGAATGGAACTGATAATCCCAGCGAAACCCGCCATGACGGCCGAGAGCACAAACAGCTTGACCTTGGTGCGCTCTACGGCCACGCCGCGAGCGCGTGCAGCTTCGGCATTACCACCCGCCGCTTGCAGCCAGTTCCCCATCTTGGTCTGCGTCAGCAAATAGCCGAGCAACAGCGCCGCCGCCACAAACCAAAACAGCGACATGTACACGCGCAGGCCGCCCACATTGAAATCCCCAACCAGCACCTCGGCGAGCAAGAGATCCGCAGCGTCCCAAGTCCGCTGCGGAAACCCACTCGTCACCACCAGCGCACTGCCCCGCACAACCAACAACATGCCGAGCGTCACCAAGAACGAGGGAATCCGCAAGCGCGTGACGAACAGGCCGCTGCACAGGCCGATAGCCGCAGCCGTGCCCAAGGCGAGGGCGAAGCCGACCTCAATGGACGTGACCCCAGTGTTGTACAGGGTCCACATGAGCACCGGGCAGAACCCGAATAACGAACCAACCGAAAGGTCGAATTCGCCGGACGTCATCAGCAAGGTCATGGCCAGCGCGATCAGCCCCAATTCCACCGTGAAAGCCAGCATGTTGCCGATGTTGCGCGTCGATAGAAACGCCGGATTGATCTGCCAGAAGACAAAAACCATTATGACTAGCAGAACGAACGGGCCGAATTCTGGCCGCGACACCATGCGCTGTACGACTGCGTTCATCTATTCGCCCGACAGGATATCGTCGTAGATCTGGGCCTTGTCGGCTTCGTAGAGCGCGCCAGTGATGACGTCAAAACCAGGCGGAATGCCGCTAGCCGCCATGGACGCCAACGACAGTGCCATATAACTGATCGCCAGCGGATCTTGCCACATGGCTGCGTTGACGTAGCCGCTGAGGACTTCACGAGTAGTGTCGAGCGAGTTCCCCCAACCGACGACGGGAATGTCGCCGGGGGCGAAACCGGCTTGGTCAAAGACGCGCTTGATGCTGCCGGTGACCAAATCGCCGAGGCCGATGATCGCGTCGATCTTGTCGCCGTTGGCCGTCATGTAGTCAACCATGCGGGAGATGACTTCGGCTTGGTCGAGGGTCGCGTCGGTGACTTCCCAAGTGATGCCCAACGGCTCAAAGACGCTGGCGACGCCCTGTTCTTCTTGGACGCCATAGGTCGCGCCAGGCACTTCCACCGGCATCCACACGAAGTCGCCGGATTTGACGTGGCCTTTATCGACCAGATACTGCGCCCACTGCCGACCGGTCGCCACCAAATCACCGCCCACATACGCGTCGAAACTGGCGGTGGGGTCGGGCGTATTCATGTTGATGATGGGAATGTTGGCTTCGTTGGCTTCCTTGGCCACTTGCACTAAACTGCCTGGGTCGGGACTGCTGGTGACAATGCCGTCGGCCCCAGCGGCGATAGCGGCGCGCACGGCCTCCTGATGAGAAGCCACATCGCCGTTGTGGAAAGAAGTGTTGACCTCGTGACCGGTATCTTGGCTCCACTGTTGCGCCCCGGCTAGGAAGTACGTCCACACCGGATCGGCGGGCGAGCCATGCGAAATCCAGTAAAAGGTCTTGGCCTCGGCCAAGGGTGCGCTCAGGGCCAGCAGCGTACTGGCGATCAAAGCAATTCTTCGCTTAAACATCGAATATCCTTTTCTCAATAATGTTTTGTGTTATATCCACCTGAGGCTCGCAGCGGCCCGACTCGGCTGTCAAAAGCCCTCCAATCCCAATGCCTCTACCTGCGCCAACAGCGTCTCGCGCTCGTCGGGGCGCAGGGGTCGCAACGGACGCCGAGGATCCCCGCACTCTATCCCTATGCGCTGACTTACCACGGCCAAGATGCTGCCGAAATAGCCGAATTGCGCCACTGTGCGGTGAAAGGCGCTAGCCCGTTCCTGAGCCTGTTTTGCGGCGGCCAGATCGCCCGCTTGGTACGCATTCCAAATGGCCATCCACAGTTCCGGAGCCGCGCACAAAGGGCCATCAACCGACCCGACGGCCCCGACGGTCATAGCTGGCAACATCAGCTTGCCGCTGCCGATAAAGGCGTCTAGTCCCATGCCGACAAATTCGATCAAGTTGGCGAATACCGGCGACGAATGTTTCAAACCGGTAGTCTGCGGTACTTCATCTACTAGGCGCTGCATCAGGGCTGGACTGACATCAAGGCCGGTGCAGCCGGGCAAATTGTAGATGAACAACGGCCGATCAGCCGCAGCCCCCACGGCCCGATAGTATTCTACCACGCCATCGTCGTCGCCTTGGTAGAAAAAGGGCGGCACCGCGCAGATGGCTTCCACTCCAGCTTGCGCTGCGTGGGCCGCCAATTTCTCAGCCCGCGCCGTGGTGTTGGCCCCTACGTGCATGATGACTTGGGTGCGCCCCGCGTTCTGGTCGGCGGAGATCTCGGCGATGCGTTGGTTCTCCTCGTCGTCGAGCAGGACGCTCTCGCCAGTGCCGCCGGCGACCCAAAAGCCGTGGACGCCGGCTCGTATATTGAACTCCATGGTGGCGCGGAAGGCCTCTTCGTTTAAGGTGCCATCCTCGTTTTTCGGACTGATGATCGCCGGCACTACCCCTTGGAATTGTCCCATGTTTTCCTCCTTAGTACCACATTTTGTTATAATACTTCGGCAGCGTCTCAATATAGGCGTCGATTTCTCGGCTTCCAACACTCAGACTAGGAGGATGATATGAAAACCTATCGCGTGGCCATACTAGGTTGCCGTGGCCGCGGCACGGCCGCAGCACGCGCGTACCACGCCCACCCCCGCACGGAAATCGTCGCTCTCTGCGACCTCGTGCAAGACCTGCTCGACACCCTAGGCGACGAACTCGGGGTCGCAGCACGCTACACCGATCTAGACGCGATGATCAGCCAGCACCAACCCGACATCGTCGCCATTCCCACCGGCACGGAATTCCACCACTCGCTGGCGCTGCGCGTGCTCGAATACGGTGCCCACATCGACATTGAAAAACCCCTGTGCGTCGATTGCCAGCAGGCCGACGAGGTGCTAGCCAAGGCCCGCGCAAAAAACGCGCGCATCGCCGTGCATCACCAAGGGCGCGTCGGCGTCTATATGAAAGCCGTGGCCAGAGCCTTGGCCGAGGGACGCATCGGCCAGTTGCGCCACATCCACGGCCACGGCAAGACCTACTACGGCGGCTACAACCTAATGAACATCGGCACCCACATGATCAACAACATGCTCAAGGTCGCCGGCCCGTGCCACAGCGTCGTGGCCACCGCCACCACCGACGGCCACCCCATCACCCCGACGGATGTGGTGCCCTCCCCTCAAGGCATGGGCACCATCGCCGGCGAACACATCACGGCGACGCTCAGCTTTGCCGACGGCGTCACCGCGACCCTCCTGCAACACCGCTTCCCCACCTCAGTCAATCCAGTGATAGAATTCTGCGGCACCGAAGGCCGCTTAGTGCTCTCGCAGCTCGTCTGGAAAAGGGACCTCGGCGCGTTCCTGCTGCCGCAGCCGCACTACGCCCTCAACGACCAAAGAGAACCTTGGGAAGTGCTCCCGCCCATCTACTGCGAGAACTACGATCCGCAGAGCTCCGCCCACCCAGACGACTTCGCCTATGTAGAGGAATACGTCGCGGCACTCGACGAAGGCCGCGAACACGAATGCAGCGGCCAAGCCGGCCATCACATCGTGGAAATCATGATGGGCATCTTCGAATCTGCCGCGTACGGTAAACGAGTAGATTTACCCCAACAGGACCGCGCCCATCCCCTCCTGCGCTGGCGAAGCGAAAACGGCCTGCCCCCACCCGAACCCATGCCGCGTCCATACGCCGAGTGGCTAGCGGCAGAGGACGTGCGGTTGGGGCGGAGCGGGTAATCCGCAGATAGGCGCAGATGGGCGCAGAATAGGATGCACAAGACGATCCACATCTAGACATTCCGCATTGCTATAGGAGGTCATAATCGACGTGAACGACACTGAAAAATTCCTCTTCGACTTGCAGGGCTTCATCGTCGTCCGCGAGTTCCTCTCGCCATGCGAGGTCAAAGCGCTCAACGACGCGTTCGACGCCAACTGGGACCAGCGCCGCGAAGACCCAATCGGCGATCCCAGCGGCAACATGGCTGGGCTGCATAAGCGCAGCATCCTCACCGGCATGCTCACCTATGAGCAGCCCCATTGCCAGCCCTTCCGCGACTTGCTCGCGCACCGCAAGCTCCTGCCCTACCTCGACACCCTGCACGGACGCGGCTGGAAACTCGACCACGAGCCGTTCATGATCACCGGTTCCAAGGGGATCGAAGGTCTGCGCATCCACGGCACCACTAACGTCCTCTTCAACGGCTCCCGCTTCTACGCGTACACCAACGGCCAGATGCGCTGCGGCCTGCTCGTCGTTCAGTACACTTTGCACGACCAAAACCCCGGCGACGGCGGCCTCTGCGTCATCCCGGGCAGCCACAAGGCGAACTTTTCTTGCCCTCCGCAGATCACGACTTGGGAGGAACACCAAGAGGTCGTGTACCAAGTGCCCCTAAAGGCCGGCGACATGGTCATCTTCAGCGAGAACACCTTGCACGGTGCCCTGCCGTGGCAGGCAGACCACGACCGCCGCGCCCTGCTCTACCGGTACACGCCAAAGTACCTGCACTACGACGGCGGCACGTACGAGGTCACACAACCAGCATGGGTGTCAGAATTGACCGAGGCGCAGCAAGCAGTACTCGAGCCGCCCTACATCTACCACCATCCCCTCATCGAACCGGACGGTGAGACTGTGGTCCGCCCGCGCCGCGAGGATTAGTCCCCGTCAGTCGTCATGGGACGGGAAACTCCGCTCACCCCTGCCACGCCAAATTGATGCTCGTGTACCCGTCTGTATAACGGCGCAAGTGCTCGGGTAGGTTGGCCAAAAACCACTGGCCTTCCTCCGGGATTTCCCAAGGGATGTCGATGCGGTGGCTGCGGGCGCGGAAGCCGATGCCGCAGGAGAGGCGCGTCTCTTCAATGCGGTTGGGAAACGCGCCGTGATACGTGCGATGGGCGAAGACGATCATGTCGCCGCCATTGGTGAAGAGGGGGACGAGGCCGGGGATGTCGAAGCCGTTGTACGCGCGTTCCTCCGTGCCCTCCGGGTAAAAGGAGCGCCGGTCAGCCGTCATGCAGAATCCCTCCGGCCCTTCCCAATTTTCAACGTGGGAATCCTCAATAACGCACAGGCCGCCGTGTTCGGGCCGCGAACCGGTCAGATAGAACCACTTGCCCGACGGCCATAGCCCGCGGTTGAGCACATCGCCCGAATTTTTGATCTCGGTCGAATAGCCGCACCAATCGGTATGCCAGCCTACAGGAGCCGAGCCAGTCCGGCGGATGATGGCGGCCGAGCGGTGGATCGTCAGTTCATCCGTGCCGATCAGGTGCCGGTGAATCTCCATGAAAGGCTCGTAGTCGAGCACCTCCCAAGCGCCGGGGCCGGACTCGATCCAAGCGTGCCGCGTGCGGCTCTCGCCTGGCTGCAACGTGCGCTCTGGGTCTGTGCCGTCCCACACGGCCTGCTTGAGCTTGGCGACGATCTCCGGCGGCAGCGCATCTTTGATTATCGCGAAACCGTGCGCCGCCAAGCATTCGTCCATCGCGTCGAGCTCGTCAGTGGCGAACTCATAGCGATAGCCCAAGTCCGGCTTCTGAATGTGCGAATAGTCTTCCATGACTTTTCTTCCTTTATCGGCATATTAAAAATGGTAGGGGACGGTTTGTAAACCGTCCCCTACATGGCACCGTTTGCCAACGCCAACTCGTAGCAGGCGGCCTCGCTGTCGGTGCGCACCAACAGATAGGGTGTGGCAAGGGCCGGGGGGTTCCAGGTTTTGCCAGCAAAGGCCGTCATGCGCGCTAGTTCGACGTGGCGGTCGGGGCGGGCCTCGACCAGTACCACGTCGCCCGATTCGCTCATTATCAGCAGGACATCGTCTATCAGAATGAGCTGGCCGTGGCCGTAGCGCCCGCGCTTCCAGCGGCGCTTGCCGTCTTGCGGGTCGAGGCAGACCAGCACCCCATCGTCGAGGCCATAGACAAAACCATCGCGATAGACCATGTTGGCAAATTTGGCCTTGAGCCGGGGGCTTTTCCAGACCATATCAGTCGTCAAGCCGCCGTCGGGCGCGGCGTTCACTTGATACAGCTTGGCACCAATGCCGTAGCCAGTGGAGACCAGAACCCGGTCTCCGGGCAAGGGCAGAGGATTGGCAACGCATTCGGCCTGATCCCAAGGCTGGCGCCAGAGAGGGGCTCCGCTCTGTGGATCGTGCGCGACAACGCTGTAGCTGTTGAAAATCAGGATCTGTTCGCGTCCAGCCAACGTGACCAGCCGCGGCGAGCTGAAGCCGGCCTTGTCCGTGCCCCCGCCCCAGACAAACGCGCCGGTTTGGCGGTGATAGGCCACTAGCGAGCGCTCATCTGGGCCTCCGGCACTGACCACGACCAAGCTGTCGAGGACCAACGGCGAACAGCTAATGCCCCACATATGGGCCTTCGCTTGGTTGCTGGAGATAATGTCCCGCGACCAAACCAACTTCCCACTGTCCAACTCCAAGCAGTTGAGGATGCCAGTAGCGCCCAGCGTGAAAACCCGGTCTCCAGCAATGGTGGGCGTAGCGCGCGGGCCGATGCCGGCTATGGCGTTCTCGTAGCGAGTCGAATCAGCGTGTTGCCAGAGCTTGCGGCCCGTGGCCAAGTCGTAGCAGACGACCTGCTCCTCGGGGCCGTGTTGCTCCTGAGTTACGGCCCGGCCACCGACAATGGCAAAGGAGGACCAAGCGGCACCGACGGGGCGACGCCAGACTTCGCGCGGCGGGTGCTTGGTCCAGTCGCGCTCGAGGTGAACGCCGCGCAGGCGGTTGTTGCGCTCGGGGCCGAGAAATTGCGGCCAATCGCGGGCGTCAAGCGCGGTGGCGTCCCCTCCTTCGACCGCAGTGGCTTCGCCCTCGGTACTCCACCGCCATTCGAGGACCGGTACGAAGTCGCCGCTCATACCCTTAATGCGAAAAAGCCCGACACCAAGCGCAATGACGAGGACGGCACCGCCAAAATAGCGCAGACGCCGTCCCCAAGCCAGCCGCGACGCAAAGAGCAACCAGAGCAACGCGAAGAAAATGGCGAGCATGAAGGTGGCCATGGTACTCATCATCTGTCGCTGTCGATGAGGAGCTTCGGGCAACCAGATCCACAGAAGCGCCAAGACGACAACGCTGCCGAGCAGATAGAGGGGCCATAAACGAGGACCAGTCGAAGACATAGGCACTATACGCCGCCGGTGACGGTCTCCAAGCGGACCCAATCGCCGCTTGCGACCGAGCGGGCAATGGCGGCCATGGCCCGCATCGTTTGAGTTCCATCCTCCACATCGGCCCCCATCTGGGGCGCGCCGTGCAGGACGACGTCGGCAAAACCTTCAAGTTGCAGCCGGTAAAAATGCGCGTCCGCCCCTAGCGGTCGGCGATATTGGCCATCGCGCGTGGAAAAGCACTCGACATCGCTGGATTTCAAAAACCACGGCAGGTAGGTTTTGCCGACGACGCTGCCGTGCTCGCCGTAGATGTGAAAGCCCTCGTGGTAGTCCATGCGCACGGCGACCGTCAAGTCGAGATGCCCTTGGCCGCCGGTGGCGAACTCCACTTCGACAAACCAAGAATACGCCCCGAACATCTCCTTGCACCGGCCGCGCACAGCCGCGAGCGGACCGCCCAAAAAGCGGGCTAGGTCAATGAGATGCGAGCCGTGAGTCAGCATGAAGTAGCGCCGCTTGTCGCCCTTGGGATCGCCCGCTGGCTTGCGCGCCGCCGCGCTGTGCAGCGGCAGCGGTTGGAGATTGTCGGTCATAGTATAGCGATAGGTCGAATCGCAGTACCAAGCCTTCAGGGCCAATAGCGACCCCATCTCCTCGCAGATGAACTGCCGGGCAAAAGCAATGCCGGGATCAAAGCGCTTCATGTGGCCGACTTGGAGCGTAAAGCCCGAGTCAGCAACGGCCCGGCGCAATTCCTCGCACTCCTCCACGCTTGTACCCAGCGGCTTTTCCACAAAGACGTGTTTACCAGCCGCCAGCGCCTGCAAGCTGAGCGGGACGTGGAACTGATCGGCCGTGGCGATGACGACCGCTTCCACCTGCGGATCCGCAAGCATGTCGGCAAAATCGGCGTAAGTCTTCTCCGGCTGGTGAACGACCGCCATGCGCTCGACCAAATCCGACGCTTGGTCGCAGAGCGCGTACAGGCGCGTATTGCGAGCCTTGATGCACGACTCAAAGTGGGCAAACTGGGCGATGGGGCCGCAGCCCAACACGCCGATAGAAAGGACCTGGCTATCCTTGTTCACGCGCTGGGCAAAATGGCGTACGCTTCAATCTCGACGACCAGATGCGGCTTTAGCAGCGCGGCTATCACGACCAAGGTCGAGGCCGGCAAAATCTCGCCAAACACCTCGTGGTGAGCGCGGGTGACGCCATCGGCATGGTCCACATCCGTGATGTACACGACCGTCCGCACCACGTCTTCGAGGCTAGCACCAGTCTCGTCGAGCGCCTTGGCGATGATCCCCAATGCGCCCTTGGCCTGCTCGTAGGCATCGCCTTGGTCATGCGGCGGCTGGGCACAGGTCCCAGCGACGTGGACGTGACGATCCACTCGCACAGCACGCGAATAACCAAACTCCGCGCCAAACGGGCTACTGGTCGCTACGTTTTTGCGTTTCATGAGTCTCCTTTATCCATGGTTTCCTCAACCGCCGCCCATTCCTCCATGAGAGTCGCCAACTCGCGCTCGATATCCGCGTGTTCGCATTCGAGGGCCTTGATCTGGTCGGGCGGGGTCTTTGCGTAATACGTTGGCTCGCAGCGCAGGGCGTCGATTTCCGCCAGCCGGGCTTCTGCTTTCTCGATGCGCGCTAGGCGCTTTTCTTGCTGGGCCGCAGTGCGACGCTGCTTGTTTTTTCCCTTGCGGTTGGAGCGCGGGGCTGGCGATGAATTAGTCTCCTCTTTTTTCTTCTTCGCCTGCCTAGCCTTGAGGATGACTTGGTCGGCGTCGAGGTGGTCGTCGCCACAAAAGTGGACATACTCCTCGTACGTGCCGCGAAAGTCGAGGATTTCTTCGGGTTTGATCTCGACAATGCGGGTGGCTAGCTGGCTGATGAACCAGCGGTCGTGCGAGACGATGAGCAGCGTGCCCGGATAGTTCTTAAGCGCCTCGACTAATGCCTCAATCGATTCGAGGTCGAGGTGGTTGGTCGGCTCGTCTAAAACCAGCACATTGGGTTGAGCAATGGCCAGCCGGCAGAAGACGAGCCGCGCGGCCTCGCCACCCGAAAGCGCACCCAAGCGCTTCTTGCCGTCGTCGCCGGTAAAAAGCATCCGTCCCATCTGACTGCGCACAAAGCCGAGGCCCTGGTCCTGACAGCACTCCCAGACCCAATCCTCAGCCGTTTGGTTGGCAGGGCTGAGCTGTTCGCGGTGGTCTTGGGCAAAGTAACCGGGATGGGCCTCGTACCCCCACTCGACTTCTCCGGCATCGGCGGCCAACTCGCCCATCGCGATCTTGAGCAGCGTTGATTTGCCGATGCCATTCGGCCCCATAATCGCCACGCGATCCCCCTTCTGTACGAGCAGATCGACTCCGTGCAGCACTTCGTTGTCGCCGAACGCCTTTTTTACGCCTTTGAGCGCGAGTACATCGCGCCCGCTAGCGCGCCGCTGCTCAAAGCGAAAAACCGGGTAGCGGCGCGAACTGCGCGGCAGTTCGACCATCTCCTCTTCCCGCTTCTCGATCAGCCGCAGCTTGCTCTGGGCTTGGCGGGCCTTGGTCGCCTTGGCGCGGAAGCGATCCACAAACTGCTGGTGATGGGCGATTTCGCGTTCGCGATTGGCAATTTCCTTTTCTCGCCGCGTGCGCTCGGCCTGCTTGGCTTGCAGGAAGGCCGTGTAGTCGCCCCGATAGAGTTGGACCGTCTCGTAATCAATGTCGAGGATAGAGGTGCTAATGTTGTCGAGGAAGCGGTGGTCGTGCGAGATGATCACCACCGGCCCGGCAAAGTCGCATAGAAAGGTCTCTAACCAGCGAATCGAGAGGATGTCGAGGTGGTTGGTCGGCTCGTCGAGCAGCAACGCATCCGGGGCACTGGCCAACACCTGCGCGAGCAAGACCCGCAGCTTGAAGCCGCCGGACAGCGTTGAGAGCGGATCGTCGTGAATGTGGGCTGGCAGCCCGAGGCCCTCCAAAATCGTGCCGGCCCGGGCTTGCGCAGTGTACCCATCGCAGTGGAGAAAGGTCTCTTCGAGCTGGGCGAACTTATCGGCGTCGAATTCCTCAGCGGACGCGGCGAGGAGCCGCTCTTTGGCGACCGTCGCCTCCCACAGCGCCTCATTGCCCATCAGCGCGACATTGAGAATCGACTCGTCCTCGTAGAGAAACTGATCCTGTTGCAAGACCCCCAAGCGCAGGCGCTGCGGAACCGCAATCGTGCCCTCGCTGGCTTCGATGTCGCCGGAGAGCATGTTGAGGAGCGTAGTCTTGCCGGACCCATTGGCTCCCACCAAGCCGTAGCGCTCGCCAGCGTTGAGTTGGAGCGAGACCTTGGTGAAGAGCGTCTGCTCGCCGTAGAACTTGCCGATATTGGATAGCGTAATCATAAGCAATAATTACGGAAAATTGGCGATTATGGGCTACTCTGCCGCCCGCTAATTTGCCATCTTCTCAGCCTACCTTTCTCCAAAGGAGCCACCCCATGAACGCAGACGACAGATATCTCTTTGACCTGACGGGCTATTTGGTCCTCAAAGACGTGCTGACCGCCGAGGAGGTGGCCGCGCTCAACGCCGGCATCGACCGCCACCGCGACCTTATGAGCGAGATCGACCGCCCGCTGTCCGGCGACTCAAAGACGATGCAAGGCACCTCGCGGCGCAAGGACTTAGGCGGCATGTTGGCTTGGGATCGACCCTATTGCGAGCCGTTCCGCAAGCTCCTGGTACACCCTCGTATCAAGCCCTACCTCGAAGAAATCTTGGGGCGGGGGTATCGCCTCGACCACGGGCCGGGGCTGATCGCCATGGATACAGGCTGCGAGGGCGGGCTTTTGCACGGCGGCGGGGTAGAGCGCGGGGACATCTCCGAAGTGTACTTCTTTAAAAACGACCGCATCTTCACCGGGCTAACCGTGGTCGAGTATCTGCTGGCCGACGAGGGGCCGGGCGACGGGGGCGTGGCCGTGATACCGGGTAGCCACAAGGCCAACCTCGCCTGTCCGAAGAGCATGATTAAGTGGGAACAGCACCAAGAGCACGTGCTCGAAGTAAACGGCAAGGCCGGCGACGCAGTGATCTTCACCGAGACCTTGACGCACGGCACGCTGCCGTGGACGGCCGCACACGAGCGGCGGGCGCTGCTGTACAAATTCAGCCCAGGCACCCTGTCCTATGGCTCGGGCGCACACCAAACGGCGTATTCCGAGTACATCGAAGACATGACCGAGGAGGAGCGGGCCGTGATGGAAGCGCCGCACATTAGGCGGTAAATCGACGCGGACAATTCTGAAAAGGAGTTTTTGCGATGACTGACAATGTCAATATAGATGGCGTTCCAAGCCGTCTTGATCTACTAAATCTGATCCTTACGACGCTCCATGAGCTTGGAGGTAGTGCTTTTAGGAGTGAACTCCAAAGTAAGGTAATTGAAAATATGGGAGAGCCTCCCGCTGTCCTCCGAGTCCCAACCGATATAGGAAATAAGGCAAAGGTAGAAGACAAAGTAGGGTTTGCCATGACTAGACTCAAACGGTTAGGCTTAGTTGATAATGCGGAGAGAGGCGTGTGGTCTCTTACTGCTAAAGGGCGAGAGACACAACATGTTGATCCCGAAGAATCTGTGAGATCGGCCCGTCAACAGGATAGAGTTCGTAAACAAGCCAAATCTGCGGAAGCTGCTCTAACCGAGAACGTTGAAAACTCCGCCGAGGATTCTGCAGATGAAACCGCTTCTTGGCGCGAAGATTTGCTCGACACCCTCCAGAACATCCCTCCCGACGCATTCGAACGCTTGTGCCAAAGGCTTTTGCGGGAATCGGGCTTTATCGAGGTTGAGGTCACGGGAAAATCGGGCGACGGTGGGATCGACGGGCATGGAATAATCCGCCTCGCGGGGTTGATTAGCTTCCCCGTGCTGTTCCAGTGCAAGCGCTACAGCGGCAGCGTTAGCGCGAGCGTGGTTAGGGACTTTCGCGGCGCGATGGTGGGACGGGCGGAAAAGGGCCTTATCTTGACGACGGGTCGCTTCACAATAGAGGCGCAACGAGAAGCCACGCGGGATGGCGCGACGCCGATAGACCTGATTGACGGCGAATTGCTAATGGATAAAATGAAAGAACTCAAACTCGGCGTGTCCGCGAAGATGGTCGAGGTCGTAGAAGTGGACAAGGACTGGTTCGCGTCGATTTAGCAAGTGCTTCGCATGGAACTCAACATCAGAGTACAGCCGAAGGCTGGGCGCAACAGCGTCGAAGTCAACGGCGACAGAGTAACAGCGCGGGTAAAGATGGCCTGACTGCAAGCCCCTTCGAGCGGGCAATGCCTCGATACAAGGATAGTGTCGAATCGGGGCCGGTAATGATAGTCTATGGTCTTAACAGAACCTTTTTTCGCTCCTCGCCTCGCTCAGACCAAGGCCATGAGAAATTTGCTGGCCGGCACCACTCGGACGCCGGTGGTGCGATCCAAGTAATCGTGCTGGTCGGATGCCGTCACACAATAGCGCTGTTCGATCCCCAGCTTGTCGGCGAAATAGCGGAGATGCCCCAAGCCTTTGGGTGCCCCGACTTTGCACTCCACCAAGAACCAAGGCTCACCTTCCCATACCACCAAGAAATCAACTTCGCGCTTCTCCAGATCGCGCAGATAGTACAACGCGGCGTCAATGCCGTGGCTATCCTCGTAGTAATGGCAGAATTTCAACAGATGGGCCGCAACCATATTCTCAAAGCGAGGTCCTTCCTTCTCCGCTTCGGACCAGTCCCACAGGTAGTACTTGCCCTCCTTTTTGAGAGCCCGTTCTAGACGCCGGTGATAAGGAGGCACGCGAAACAGATAGTAGTTGCGGGCCAGCAACTCGATCCAATTCTTGACGGTTTTGGGGCTAGCTTCG
Organism: Candidatus Latescibacterota bacterium; assembly: GCA_965219735.1. Classification (GTDB taxonomy): domain Bacteria; phylum Latescibacterota; class UBA2968; order UBA8231; family UBA8231. The sequence goes on along the minus strand of OZ244790.1, from coordinate 5,755,088 downwards.
ACATCTTCAGCTATATTGCTGATCGACAGAGGCGAGCCAACTCGTCCGGGAATCAGGCTACCTAGCAGTTCGACTTGGGCCAAGGCGCGCACAGTCTCGGTCTCGCGGATATCCTCCCGGAATACCCGCTCAAAGCGCTCTTTCTGCCAGCGTTTGAGGGTGCGCTGACGAGCGGCAATACAGGGTTCGGGAAAGCCACCGAAGGTGAGCAACGTGTCCAAATCGCCGCCCTCTTGGTCAAAAATCAAGCGGGGTCGCTCGGTGGGAAAGGGCGACATGGCCGCGCTGGGGGCGTTCAATTCGCGCAGGGAGAAGGGATGGAGGCGGTAATAGCGGTAGCGCCCCAAGAGCGAATCGCCGCCCCGTCGGAAAATATCGAGTCGGGAACTGCCCGTGACCATGATGCGCTGGTCAGATGGGCGGGTATCCCACAGCCCCTTGACCAGCCCTTTCCACCGGGGATACTTGTGGATTTCGTCGAAAATGAGAAGATCAGTCTCAGGAGGCCAATGTCCGTCGAGCAGGGCGCGACGATGGGAGCGGTTGTCCCAGTTCAGATAGGTCGTTGTCTTGAAATCCTCGCCGACCAACCGCGCCAGCGTGGTCTTGCCCACCTGTCTGGGGCCACCGACAAAGACCATGCGCTGGTCCAAGTCTTCTGCGATATGGCTTTCTAGATAGCGGTGCTGGAAGGGCATGGGCAATTCCCCGAAACGCGAGATACATCACCATGAGAAAATGGACCTCAACTCCAAAATTATCAATACAAAAATGGAGTTGACTCCCAAATTATCACGCTAGAAAGGAGCATTCCATGACAGAGCGAAGGGTGGATTTGCGCAGCGATACAGTGACTCGGCCGACCGAGGCGATGCGGGCGGCCATGATGGCAGCGCCCGTGGGCGACGACGCGTACGGCGAAGATCCCACGGTCAATCGGCTGGAGGAACTAGCGGCCGCCAAAGTGGGCATGGAGGCGGGGCTGTACGTGCCCTCTGGCTCCATGGGCAACCGCTGTGCCTTAGAGGCGCACACGCGGCCGGGCGACGAGGTATTGTACGCGGACGGAGCACACGTCTTTGGCGGATACCGGGCCCAAGCCGCGGCCGAGGCATGTCTAGCCGCGCGCTCGGTGCCGCTGGAATTCGGCGTCATGCGGCCCGAGCAAGTAGAAGAGATCGTGGACCAAGCCAACCCCAACCGCGCTCGTCCCTCGCTGGTGTGGATTGAGAATCCGCACAATTTGAGCGGCGGCTCGGCCTGGTTGCCCGCCCAAGTGGAGGCCGTGGCCGCGGCCGCCCACAAACACGGGCTCAATTTGCACATTGACGGAGCGCGCATCTTCAACGCGGCCATAGCCGTGGGCGTGGATGTGCGCGCCTATACCAAACACGCCGATTCAGTGATGTTCTGCGCCTCTAAGGGGCTCAGCGCGCCCGTAGGCTCGCTGTTGTGCGGGCGGCGCGAGTTTATCGAGCAAGCCCGGCAGGTACGCTCGCGCCTAGGCGGTGCCATGCGACAGGCCGGGATTGTCGCGGCCGCGGCCATCGTGGCCTTGGAGACCATGGTCGAGCGCCTAGCCGAGGACCAAGCCCACGCCCAATTGTTGCACGAAGGTCTAGCCGACATTGACGGGCTCGAATCCATCCAACCGCCGCACCCGACCAATTTCGCGACCGTGGACTGCAGCCGTCTGGGTTGGAACAGCCAAGAATTGGTCGATCGCTGGAAGGCTTGCGGCATCCTGAGCCACCCCCGCCCGCCGCACCGGGTGCGCCTAGTTTTTCACCGCCACATCAAGGCGGACGATGTCGAGTACGTCCTAGCCTGTACCCGGCGCATAGTGGAACATTGAAAAATCACCTAGCACCGCGCAGCAGGAACACGCGGTCGGTGTTGAAGAAATCGCCGACCCGCTCGTCGCGGTACGCACCACCGGCGATTAGCAGGCGGCCGTTGACAACAGCAGCCGCAGCCCAACTAACCGGCGAGGGCAAGTCGGGACCGCGATGCCACTCGCCGGTAGCCGGTGTGTAGGCAAAACTCGCCGTCTGGCCACTTTTGGCCCCTCGTCCTCCCATGACCCAGACGCTGCCGTTGAAAGCCGTGCATAGAGGAGCGCCGGGCGGACGCGACGGATGCTCAACTTCGCTCCAGCTATTCTGCTCGGGGTCATAGACGAACAGACCTAAGCACTGGGACGAGGGCCCAGCGGCAATGTAGATCCTGCCGTCCAGAACGCAGCCACTAGCCTGAAACACTGGGCCGGGCGCAGGGGCGTCAACCCGCCAACTCGTCTCCCCGGCTCCGATGCTCAGGACCTCTGCCGTCGGGCTTTCGTCGTCGGCTCCGCCCACGGCGTACAATCGGTCATTGACGGTGAGAGCCACCACTTGCCCTGCTTTGCGCGGTAGCGGCGGGCCGAGGCGATAACTCCGCGTGCGGGGATCAAAAATTTCGACGGTCTCCGTCGCCCGCGTCCCTCTGCCGGCTCGGAAGAGGCCCCCCAAGAGCCATAGCTCGTCGTCGAGAGCGGCGATGCCGGAATAAGCCTTGCCCGGTTCCAGCATGGGCGGCTCCACGCGCCACGTGCTCGAGGGGATGTGATAGGACCACACGTGGTCGAGGTTTACCCACTCCGCCGCAGGCCAACCGAAGAAGGTCTTGCCCCCGGCGGTGTACAGGCGGTCGCCGATGCGGGCAAAGATGTGGTCGTGGTTGCCCGCTGGCATCCTCGGCTGCTCGTCCCAGTGCTCGTGCCAAGCTTGCTCAAGGTCGGCGAGACGCTCAACCCGCCCCGCCCTCAACGCCCAAAGACTGCCAGACCGGGCGTGCAGCAGCGCCTGCACTGGGCCATCCCCGCCCGTCTGAATCTCCCGCCAATCCGGCGGACCGTCGGCATTCACAGTCAGCTCGCGCAAGCTACCATCGGCAAAGCCGACTACGACCTGATCGCCGCCGCGCGCGATCGCGGTGATGCGGGAATCGACGGGGTTGGCAAAGGAGCGATGAGGCCCAGCCGAGCGGGGATCAACGCGCAGAACGGAAGCCTCCAGGGCCACCCAGACGAAGCCAGCGTCGTCGGCAACCACACCCTGCCAAGAGCCAGCGAGTTGATTCGCAGGCAGGTCGAGTAGCTGCCAGCCGTGGGGACGTTGGTCCGTCAGTACCGCTATATCCCGCCGCTGGCCATCGTCAGCAATAGCCCACACATTGCCGAAAGGATCGTCGCACACCGGCGTAATCTCCCACCCGGATGGGGAGACAGGCGCAGCCTCAAACATGGCGTCGCCCCGACGCACAGCACCGCACCCGGCGCACCAAACATCGCCCCAGCGCGTCGCCAACAACGATCCCGGCGACCCTTGGACAAGAAAGGAAGGCGTCCGAGAAACCGGCTCACCCCCCTGGCGCGGGTAGCGCAGGACCTCGTCGTCGCGGGCCATCCACACATCCCCGTCAGGGGCAACTTGCAGGCCCTCGACGTGCCCTTCGGCGACGACCTCCCAAGTGTCGGCGTCATCAGAGGCGTTGCGAACGACAACTCCCTCGGAGCCGAGGACGGCAACGTAGATTCGTCCGGCGCGATCTTCGAGGAGAAGGCCCGGCCCGTCGGGCAAGGTGTCGGCCGCGGCAAGTCCAGCGGAAATGACCATGAGGAAACCTATTCGATAGAGGGATCGGAGGGGGATAGAATCAAGTAGCATCGCGTCCAACTTTCTTCGTTTGCAGGGTACGTCTTCTGTCGTTTCAATACTCAAGAAGTTGCAATAATAGATACCTGCCCAGAGGCGGTCAATCTCGACGATAATTGCACAAGACGGGCTTTTTCGTTCTATTGACCCCGTAACGTTCGGCTCGACAACTTCGCGCTGATACCACATGGCGAGTCCCTTATGACCAGCATCCTGACCAATCAACAGACCGCTGATTACCGCGCAAACGGCTACCTCATCATCCGCGATGTCGTCTCTTCTCAGGAGACCTCCGAACTGCGAAGCATCGTCCAGCGGATGGCCCGCGCAGGAGCGTACCCATCCTCTCTGCAATACCCCACACCCGGCAAGTACACCATCAGCGGCAACCGGATCGCCGAACCTGGATTGTCCCCCATTGCCGAGCACCCTGTGGTCGTCGATGCGGTCGAAGCCATACTTGGGCAACCCGCCCATCTGACTGCGTACGTCGCCTATCTTCGCTCCCCAGGCGACAAAGGCGGCGGTGCTCACTGCGACTACAAGCGATGGCGTCCGGTAGGTTCCTCCATGCGTTGGCTCTTCGCCATCATCCCCCTAAACGACTTCAACCGCGAATACGGCCCACTGCTGGTCTCGCCCGGCTCGCACAAACTCGCGCAAGTCATCGACCCAGATGCACACATCTTGGATCTCACGCGCCCCGACCCCGAGCAACTGCCCGACTTCGTCGATCCCGAGCTAAAAGCCGGCGACCTGCTGCTGATGGATATGCATACTTGGCACAAGGCACCGGGCGGAACCACTTCTGATGACCGCGTTGGGATTTTCAACAAGTACTGCGCCGTCAACGCACCGCCCGCCGCCGGCTACTATCCATACGACCGCACCGCCTACGATGCGTTGAGCGACGCTGGCAAGCGGCTAATACCCCTCCACTTCGACCAACCAATCACCGACACTCGCCTACTCATCGAATCGACATCCGGTGCAGAGTCGCGGTATTTCCTTACCAATGCAAACGGCAATGGAAGCTGGGAATTGCCCGGCGGCGCAGGCTGGGAAGAGGAAAAAGTCGGCTGGGACGTCGGCGCTCGAATCGGGTCCTTGCAGTCGCTCGTCGAGAGTCAGTTGAACGTCGATATCCCCTGGGCATCCTACATTGAAGATGTCGTAACCAATGGCGGAGTCTCGCGGCTCTACGGGTATGCAGACGCCGAAGTGGATCGCGGATCACTCGGCGATGGGAATTGGTTCACGCAAGACCAGCTCCTGAACATGCTCGGCCAGTCGCACGCCATCTGCCGCGCTGTCTCGACTTGGCACAGAGAGGACCTAATTCGAGGAAGGGGCAAGGCGGTCAGCCAGAGCCGACAGCAATTCGAATAGGTCGGTCTTACCTACCACAGAGGTATCAACGATAGGCCGCCCGCGACCGGATGTACCTTCAGTCGCAGGCGGCTCCTTCCAGTGCTAATTTTACCGCAGCAACATCATGCGGCGAGTGATGGCGAAGGACGTGCCTTCCAAACGGTAGATGTAAACTCCGCTGGCCGCCTCCTCGCCATTCCTATCCTTGCCGTCCCAAGCCAGTACATGCGCCCCAGCCGCAAGATGGCCATCGGTCAACACGCGCACGATCTGGCCGGTTAGGTTGTAGATGACCAAGCGCGTAGGACCGGCCATGTTGGCGGGGATTTGGAAGGGGATTATCGTGGAGGCATTGAAGGGGTTGGGCATGTTCTGCTGCATGGCAGGGCGGGCCGCCTCGGCGTGCAACCGGTACGCTTGCCCCTCAAGCACCACCACCATATCCAGACCTAACCCAACAAAAGGTGCCAACGCATCCGGGCCTGGAGCCCCGAAACCGACCTCGATGATGGGCATGCCCAACCGGAACGATGTATCGACCCACAGCGCGTCTTGACGGTAGAAAAACCGACCGAGCCAAGTCGCCATTTCAAAGTTGTCTTCCACCGCAGTAGCACCCACAGCCGAGTCCTCGACGCCTTCGGGCAGGGGCAAGGGCACCGACACGGTCTCCAGACCGTCCTCATTGCGAATGCGGCGGTCGATGGCGACAAAGGAGGTGTACTCGGTGAGCAGGTTGTAGTCCAAGCCTAGCTGTGTGATCTGGGGACGCAGGGCATCGCTGTAACTGAGCTGTTCATCGTAGCTCAATTGGTCGATGCGGTGGCGTGCCCACAAATAGCGCAGGGCTCTGTTGGTGGGCTTGGCTTGGACGGTAGAGACGTCGAATTGGGCGCCGTACGCTTGGTCCCCGGTGCGGCCCCCCAACAACACAGTGCCTGTGGCCGCGCCGCGCCACTTGCCAAAGACGATGATCGGCCGATCGGCGAGCATATCGGGGATGAAGGCCGGCTCCACTTCATACGCGTCAAAGCCTTCGAATCCTGTCTCTACCTGAGTGAGGATGGGGCTACTGATATAGGTCTGGAAACGGGCCGCCTCGTCGAGGGCCTGCCCCTCTTCCAGTACCACAAAAGGCTCGCCTTGGCCGGCCCGGGCGAGGCCCTCAATGGCGAAGCGGTTGACCGACGAACCAATGCCAAAGGCAAATAAACTGGCTTGGCCCAAGCGCTGGCTCACCAGCTTAAAGGCGGCTGCTTCAAAATCTATGAAACCATCGGTGAGCACCGCGACGATGCGGGCATAGCCCTCCCCGGCCAAAGGCAGGCCGAAAGCCCGGTTGAGCCCGACGAGCAACTCGGTACCACCGGCACCCTGTTGTCCGTCAACGAGGGCCCAGGCCTGGTCGAGATTCTCCTGAGTAGCCGGCAACGAGCGATCGCTCAAGACCGCAGCTCTGCCGGCGAAGAGCACGATGTTAAAGCGGTCCTCAGGGCGCAACTGGCCGAGTAGATTTTTCATCAGGCTCTTTGATACTGTGAGAGGGAAGCCGTCCATGGAGCCGGATACATCGACCAAAAAAATGTACTCGCGCGGCGGGATCTGGCTCAGCTCTGGACGGGCGGGCGGCTGCGCCATGAGCAAAAAGAAATTCTCCTCTTCTCCCTCGTATAACAGCAGGCCCGACTCGACCTGTTGGCCGGCTAGTTGATAGCGCAGAATGAAATCGCGGTTGCCGCCAAAACCGCCCGCTGGATCCAGAGTCAGGCGCAATTCATCCGGGGTGTCCTTCTCGACGATCACTTCGTGGGTGGGGCAGTCGTAGGCCTGGATGGGCAGGCCGGTGGCCAGAGTCATCTCGATCGCATAGGTGTAGTTGGGATCTTCGCCCTCGTGCAGGTGGGGAATGCGCTTTCCACCGTCTGGACCCAGAATTTCATTGACCGCCTCGGGGGAATAGCGCGGGCCGACCACAGTGGGCAAGACGAATTCGTATTGTTTTTCCGTGGGCACCAATAATTCTGTATAGGACAGACGTACGGCAAGGGAGTCGCCCGGCAGGATATTGGCCACGTTCATTTTGAAAACGTTTGAACGTTCCTGCTCAAGAAGGGAAGCGGTCTGTCCCAGTTCGCGCGCCTCTTCGTATTCCTGACGGGCCTGCTCGCGCTCGCGGATTTCGGCGATGATTTCGCGGTCGCCGGTGTGCATCACCATGCCGTACACCGCAGCTCGGGTCGAGGCTGGAAATATGTAAATAGCTTCGAGCGGTCGGGTGCCTTCGTTGCGGTACACCTGCTCAATGGTCACGTCGGCGATGACCCCGGCAATGTGGACCTGGGCGGCCACCGACTTGAGCGGCAGTTGATCCACGGACGGATCGTCGGTATCGACGAAGAAGAAAGGAGCTAGGGTCCTGTCAGCAGTGGGTGAGCCTTGTTGGGCCGAAACAGCTACGGCCCCCAGCAAGAAGACCAATGCCGTGAAGCTACAGCACACTTTCATTGGGACACCTCTCTGGAATGAGTAGTACTCAAGTGGGCGAGGCTAAATAAGTGGTCATTTAGGGTCAAGGCGCTCGATGCGCCCTTCCTGAAGGTCCACTTCCAGCCAAGGATCGGCCGTGTCGCGGCGGAACTGGTAGAGTTGAGCGCGCATCTGAGCGGCTACCTCCTGCAAGTCGGGATCGTCGATCCGATTGACGCTTTCGGTGGGATCGGCATCCAAGTCATACAACTCCTCGGGCTCCCGCGTGATCACATGGCGGGTGGGACGCTCACCCATAGAGGGAATCGCGTCGCGCCGCACCGCCGTCCACGTGGTCGAGCGGAATAGATCCGTGGGCAGCATGGTGGTGAGACCAGCGGCCAAGTTCCGCACGAATTTGTAGTGCCGTCCGCGCAGCACCCGGTAGGGATTGTAATCGACTACCTCGTGAAAGCAGTGCGAAAAGAACGTGTATTCCCAATCGGGGACGGACGGATCGGCTAGGCCCGGCAGGAGGGAGCGACCGGGCAAATCCTCTGGGACCGGCACTCCGCACCAATCGTGCAACGTGGGGCGGATATCGGTCCAATTGATGAGCGACTGACTACGGGTACCGGGGGCAGTGATGCCCGGTGCCCGCAGGATAAAGGGGCAGTGGTGGCCGCTGTCGAAGAAGGATGCCTTGGCCCCGGGGAAGGGCATGGCGTGGTCGGTTGTGACGATGACCAAAGTCTCGTCGGCCCGGCCCGATTCCTCCAGTGCGTCGAGCAGACAGCCCATGCCAAAGTCGAAGCGGGAGACCGCCTGATAGTACTCGGCGAGGTCGGCTCGCACGTCGGGCACATCGGGCAGATAAGGCGGTACCACCACGTCGTCGGGGCTGTACTGGGTTTCCGGTACATCAGAGTAGGGACGCTCATTGCCAAAACCTCGACCCGCGCGGTGGGGATCGGTAAACCCCACGTGCATGTAGAACGGCTGATCGGGATTAGCGGCCCAGAAGTCGCGCGCGGCGCGGGCCAATTCGACGCCGCTTCTGGCATTGACTTCAGGCTCAAAGTCGAACGGATACACGCTGGGCGGTTCTACATGCTTTTTGCCGATGCAAGCCGTGGCGTAGCCATGTTCCTTGAGGCTAGAGAGCGTCGAGGTAATGTGGGGGTGCGTGGAGAAGCCGTGGATGCCGTGGCAGTGGCCGTACTGGCCGTGGGTGTGGCTGTGGTATCCCGTGAGGATGCAGGCGCGGCTGACCGCGCACGAAGGGCTAGTACAGAAGGCTTGCTCGAAGACCGCGCCCTCGCGGGCGAACGCGTCAATGCGCGGCGTGCGGACGACGCTATTGCCATAGCAATCGGCAATGCGACTCCAGTCGTCGGCGATGAGGAATAGGACGTTGCGTTGAGCGGTCATAAGCAATCAGGCAGAAGCCGATTCAGAGGTGCCCTTGTGCCGCTCGCCGTACGGAATTTCGCACGCCTCATCGGCGCATTCGACCCTGCCAAACCGATGCCGATTGCGCGCTATAAGATCGTAGCCAGCGCGAAAAAGCTGCTTCAGTCCCGGAATGCGGTACACCCCGGTGAACAGGTGCCAAGGAGGAAGCCGACGATAAATCTGGTACACAGCATCCGCCCCAACATCGACCTGACCGGCGGCGTGAATGAGGCGCAAGCCGGTGTTAAAGTCAGAACTGGAAAGGATGGGAAACCGCTCCTCAATGCCGACCGTTTGGCGCGGCAGATACTCAAAGCGGCCATTGCGGTCAAAGCGGCGAATGCGGCCGACGCTCCACAGACAGAAGCGGCATTCGCCGTCGTACACGATTACGGGACGGGTTTCGTTCATATCTTTAAGTTCCCTCTGCATTGCAAGTACTATGAGTATACAACAGAAGTGCTAACGCCAACAGACGCGTTATGTGGAGGTAGAGTTAAGTAGTTAGAGGCATGTGGCCGATGCAAAGACCTTGCGTACTATACGTCATTGGCGCATACTGGGTGTATCGCAAAAGCCGCCAAGAAGATCTCACCCCTCTACAATGCAAGCTGCTTAGTAAACTAGTGAAGGAGTATCTGGCATGAATGAGCGCGACTTTGACCAACTTGTAGTCAGCGTCAAGCAAGCCGGGGCGATTAAGCGCGGCAAGATGAAGCCAGGACGCAGAATCCAGATGGAGCCCGCCGATATCAGGATGATCCGCAAGAAACTGAATAAATCGCAATCTGAATTCGCCCTGATGATTGGTGTCAGCGTCTCTACTTTGCAGAATTGGGAGCAGGGACGCCGTCGACCCGAAGGGCCTGCTCGGGCCTTGCTGAAGATCGCTGCGGAGAATCCCGAAACGGTGGCGCAGTCGTTGAGTGCTTAAGCAACCGCAGAGGTGTTGTGTGGATGCTGAGTTTAGGAACGCCGGGCGGGAGACAGCCCCGCGTGTGTCTGCGTCAACCATCCGCCGAGAAGCCCGCCGCATCTAGGAATTTGGCCGCTCGTTGCGATTGCGACTATGCATCAAGGGACATACCTTCGTTGCGTATAAATAATACCTAGCGGCCGTTACCCGAACCAATTGTTCGGATATAAGCAGTTAGATGAAATAGGAAGAGCGAAGTCAGATCCTTGCAGTATATCCGCGAAACACCGAAATCTATACAGCATTTTCGCAATATTACTTTATGTGTCCTGACCAAGGACCACTAGCCAGTCCGACGTCCGATGCGATCCTCTGACCTTAGCGTCATGGAAGAGAGATGACCAGATGGCCCAAAAGAAGAGATCTCGATACGACGAGTTGCACGACAAGTACTACAGTCTACTCTCCAGGAAGGCCGGCACTCGCTACGAACGGTTGGCAGCTATTGTCTTCAAGAAATTGGACACAGAGGGAGTCGTCATCCATGACCTCGAACTTCGAGGTGGAAGTAGGGTCAAGCATCAGATAGACGTCATTATTGAGAAGCAAGGTGTCAAGCAACGCACACTAATTGAATGCAAGGACTTCGACGCATCAGACAAAAAGGTAGGGCTGCCCATTGTCCGTGATTTCTACGGTGTTCTTGCAGATCTGAAGCCACAGGAAGCCTGGGTGGTTACCTGCAAGGGTTTCACCAACCCGGCCATCCAGTACGCACAAGCCATGGGTATCAAGCTCGCTATTTTGAGAGAATTCAAAGACAGTGATTGGGACGGCCGTGTTCGCACGATCGAGATCAACTTCGTCCTTGTCGATGTGACCGAACCCTGCGTGAAGCTTCACCTTGGGAGTGAGCAGGAAATCGAGGGGCTGAAGAAAGACCTCAAGAGCCATGACATTGACCTCACTATGCTTGGCAAAGCACAGCCGGTCTACCTTCACCTACCACAGAGCGGTGATGTTCAGCTATACGACTTCGTCGAGGAGAGGATGAAGGACACACAGGAGAGGTCAGAGGGTCCGGTGCAGAGACGGATCGGGACGCCCGGCGCGGCGATCTCGGTTGACAGAGGTCCCCGTCATCCAGTTGAGGCTGTGACAATCGAGTACGAGATCCGTCATGAAACTGAAACGACGACAGTCGGTGGCGACAAGATCGGTCGTCTACTCCTGCAAGTCGTGGGCGACAAAAGCGTGGCCATATGGGAGGAGGATCTTAAGGCCTACCGATTCGTTGAGTATGATATCCTGAGTACTTGACGTATCCGCTCTGAGGTTCAATCCCCGTTTCGACAAAATTCTATCGGGCATCGGCGAAGAATACTTGGACCTGGAGTGGCCTGCACAAGATGGGACGGATCGGATGATCTGACCATACTTTGTAAAGGACGCGATTGACCTGATCAACCTGAATTTCTCGGGCAGGTTCATCTTCCGGTTGTGCGAGGGTAATTAAGTTCTGTCTGAGGAAGTGCAGCTATTGAAGATGAGTTTTTATACTTACTCTCACCTCAAAGTGCTTTTTTTGGTGAAAGTCTTGAGAGTTGTAGGAGAGTTCAGATCATTTGATCGGAGACCGAACTGAATACTGGAGAAATATAGGGTCTTTTTTATTTTCACGGTGATACCATGCGCATCATTGAACGTTTTGAGCTCATTGACCGAATAGGAAGCGAGTTGCAGACTCGAATGACCTATTCTGACATAGATGTATTTCTACCTGCATTTGATATTGATATTTCCAAATCAACATCATCAATCAATAGTAAACGGGTATATGTAAAGGAACTTCTAGCGGATGCACCGAGCGAGACTATAATTCGTATTGCTAATGAATTAGAGATGGATCATCCCTATGTGCTGGCTCCGACAAATGAAATAACTGAAAGTCGTTTTTGGGAACCTAGTCATTTCAAATTATTCCTATTGAGGTCTGCAAAAATAAAGGAATACTTTACAGTTTAAGTTGTGCGTATTTGAAGAAGCCTCGAATCAGGTCGTTATCATGATGCTGGGCGGAGATCGACATGCAGACGGCCTCGGCTACGTCGTCGATGTGGTCTGGCATGAAGTTGGCTAGCTGGCCATACTTGGTATGATTCCAGACCTGTTCGACCGGATTCAATTCGGGCGCATAGGCGGGTAACCATTCGATCGTGAGTCGATCTGGATACCTTTTGTGCAAGATCGCCACCGCGGCGCGATGGACACTCCACCGATCCAAAATGAGCACGACCTTGCGCCGTATCATACGCAGCAGATGACCGACAAAGGACACCACATCCTGCGTATTAATATTATGCTCATACATCTGGAAATACACCCCCAACCGCTTCCGTCGAGGCGGCAGGGTAACGGCAGCTTGAACCGACAAGCGATCATGGCGATCCCACACGGGGTGTATGGGCGTGTGGCCCCGCAACGCCCAGGTCCTACGCCGGGTCGGTTGCAGCATGAAGCCGCTCTGATCCATCAAGGCGATGGTCGCCTCTTGGTGCCGGGCTTTTTTTTAATCCGCGGCCATGCCACCAACCGCCATTGGCGCACGGCGTCCTCATCCTGTTCCCGCGCCCGGTGCTGGGGATACTGGCACGAAAAACCCAACCCATGCAGCAGACGACCCACATGATCGGGATGATAGGACACCCCAAACGTTTGGGCAATCACCTGGGCTACCCGCTTACAGGTCCACAGCGCGCTATCAAAGCCGGCCGCTTGCGGGCCTTGGAGCAGAAGCTCTTTCAACTGCTCCTTGTCTTGGGCACTCAACTGACAGCCCCGACCCGGATGCGGTTTGGCTTTCAGCCCGGCCTCACCCGCTTGGGCTTTCATCGCCTTCCAACGAGACACCGAGGACGGGGAAGCTTTGACCAAGCGAGCCACTTCGTTGACCCCTTTGCCTTCATCAAGCAACGCAGCCGCCCATTGACGACGATATTCTAGCCGATCGGCACTACCTTTAGGTCGCATATAAATGAATATAAACTATTCCTTTAAAAATGCAGAAGACAATAAGTCACTTATCCTCTTTTAAGAAAACAGTTGGCCAACTTCAGATTGCTCTAAAGAAATACGGGATATCAACATTTGTTGCACATGTAGACATTGAACCGACTCGAAAGTGGCAAGATGAAATTGAGGCTGCGCTCTTTTCTATGGACGCTTTAGCCGCAATACTCATGCCTGGATTCAAAGAAAGCAACTGGACAGATCAAGAAGTCGGCGTAGCGATTGGTCGGGGTGTGCCTGTAATTCCTATTATTAAAGGACTAGATCCATATGGGTTTATTGGGAAGTATCAAGGACTTAACACTTCAAGAAAATCTGTAAATCAGGTAGCGGAATCACTATTTACAATCTTATTATCTTCACCAAATACTAGAAGCAGAATATTAACCTGTTTAGTCGACACTACAGTTATCTCACCATCACCAGAAGATGTCGTAAACAAATTAGAAGTTATAGGTCAATTAGATTCATTACCTAAGTCTCATTTAGAACGCCTCAGAGAAGCAGCTATGGAGGCGGCGATATTCCGCGACTATGAAGACATACGATCTCAGCTCAACATCTTACTTACCCAAAATGACTTAGAGCCTATTCTAGAACCTGATGCTGCTTTTGGAGCTATTTCTTCAAGCTCTGATGATCTACCTTTTTAGGCGTGCATGATTAGTAAAGAACTTCTAGCTTCAGATAACAACCGACCGCCGATACGTCTCCGTTGTCGGCCTGGCCTTCGGCAATCTGGCTGACGCTAGGTCAGGAGATTGAGGAACCGTTATAGGGAATGCAACTCATACCCTCCAAAAAACTAAAATCCTGCAAATTATGACGCTTTGGACGATTCAATCTATTGCTGCTTGGAAAATCTTGCATCGGGAACAAGTGCTTTTCGCCGATCAGAGATACTCAGAGGATCTGTTTCTCGATGCTTACAGGTGGATGTCAGAGCAAATGGAGTGCCGAATAGAACCTAGGCCTGAGAATACGTCTTTGCCTTTATGGGCTTGGTATCAATGGGATAATGCCAAAAGACGTAAACCCGATTTACGCAGCAGTGCTCATTTACCCAAAGGCCAACGCGGTGTACGGATCGAATTCGAGCAATCAGACAAAGAAGTTTTATTGTCCGATTTTGATCTATGGCATTATGTCCTCAATTACTGGTATCTGCCTCGAACCGTGGCCGATGGAGAAGCATTTGAGGCCGAGTTATCTGAGCACAATCTGTCTTTTTTCGAGATGAAGCCTCTACCCGTTCGTGCATACCATCAACGCATAGAAGATAGCTGGGATCGTATATTTGACCTTGATTGGGCTGAAGAAGAGATTTCAGACCCTTTCAGTAAAAAGTCAATTCAAGCTACGTTCTGGCAGTTGCATTTTGATCAGATAAGAGATGTCCAGTTTTTCACTGCACGATAGTAATCTTTGGCTTCGGCTCCGTCGTTGTCGACTCGATCAAAAGACGAGGAAAGGAGTGGGGATTATCTCGACTTCGAACTGCTTTTGAGCGGCACTACAGTGACCGAATTTGCTGCCTTGGGCTGACCTGACTCAGTCGCTCCTAGGGGCGCAACAGCTAATACATCGGTGTTGCCCTGCGCCGCCTGCGGCGGCTTGGCCTTTGGCAACTCGGAGAACATTATAGGATAGGAAATGCTAGCCAAAAGGATTATGCTGAATGACAATGAGATTTAGGAAGGCCGTGGAGGCAGACTGTGAGTTTTGCTACCTCGTCCGAGAGCTAGCGTTCCGAGAATACGCAGAAAGGGTGAGAGGTTGGGATGAAGAACGCGAAAGAGCCAACCACCAGATGCGGTTTGCGTCACAAGATTTTCAGGTAATTCAGTCAAAAGGGCTCGACGTTGGTATTCTTTCCGCAGAAACAACACCTGATGCTCTGAAGATTTTTCAGCTCTTCATTCTTCCAGAGCATCAAGGCAAGGGCATCGGGAGTAGTTGCATGGAGCATCTGATCCAAGAGGCCACGCAGCTACAAGTTCCTCTGCGGTTGCAGGTAATCAATGGCAATGATCGAGCGCTGTCATTCTACAAAAGGTATGGATTTCAGCACGTGGGAAAGACCGAAACTCACATTCAGTTGGAGAGACCTTCTTGAGGTGGGGCCTCGCCCGGACCCCACCCGGCTGGCAAATCCTATAACACGTAACAGTACGATAGGCAACTCACCATGATTGACGATTCCTACAGTTCGGGAGCGAAGCATTACGACGCCGCATATAGCGTCAAGGAAGATTTGGTGGACCGTGACTTCTACCTCAATCTAGCCAATGAGTACGGTGGACCTGTTCTCGAATTTGGCTGCGGCACTGGGAGAATTACCTTGCCGCTGGCGCGACAAGGCGTTGATGTCACGGGGATGGATGCTTCTCATTCCATGCTGGAGGTCTTACGCTCAAAGCTCGCCAAAGAAAGTGAAAGCGTACGACGGAGAACACGAGTCGTAGAGGGAGATTTTCGCACCCATTATTTAGGCGATCAATTTTCCTTAGTAGTAATTCCATTCAGACCCATGCAGCACATGTACACTACGGAAGATCAGTTGGCGGCCCTGAAAAACGCCGGGAGACACTTGGCAGAGGGTGGCATCCTCGCGTTTGACGTGTTCAATCCCAGTTTCGCCAAAATTCTAACGGGCGTCGGCGAAGAATACTTGGACTTGGAGTGGCCCGCACAAGACGGGACGGATCGGATGGTCCGACGGTACTTTGTAAAGGACGAGATTGACCTTATCAATCTGAATTTCTCGGGCCGGTTTATCTTCCGGTTGTGCGAGGGCGATAAAGTTTTGTCTGAGGAAGCACAACCATTGAAGATGAGTTTCTATACGTATCCTCACCTCAAAGTGCTTTTCTGCGCTGCCGGACTTGAAAGTGTAGGAGAATTCGGATCATTTGATCGGAAACCGATAGGACCCGAAGCACCCGAAATGATATTCCTCCTGAAGCGTCGGCAATGACACCTAGCTCACGCGCACTCGTCGAGGTCCATGTTGCAACTCTCCTGTACGGATTCATTGGCCCCTTCGGCAAGGCAGTTCTGATTCTCCTAGCGGCTGTTCCATCGAAGAGGGAAATCATCGGCGGCCTGATCATCGTGTCCGCCGCTTTGTTTGAAAGCCTAAGACCTCGAAGTTTTGAGCACACTACCTACTCCTAAACAAACCGAGACTACCGTGCGACGCTTGACTGACGACATGAGACGCGACTGGGTGGAAAAGGGCTATCTCCTGCTCAAGGGTGCCCTCACCCGAGACCAAGTCGCAGGCTATCTATCCGCTACCGATGAAGTGGTTGCCAAATACCGCGAGACCCACCCCGAGGCCCATGAGCAGGACGCCCTCAACATCGTCCAGACGGTCGAGCGGTCCCCGGATTTTGACTCGCTGATTGACCATCCTAACACCTTCGGCGTCATCGTCGATTTGATGGGCCCCTATCTCCAGATCATGGGCACGGTGATTTACGTCCGCTATCCTAGTGGAGACATGCCCTTCGGCTGGCATACCGACGGAGGTGCCTCGTTGCGCGAGTTCCGCGTCGCGCCGGACAGCCGCCCCCTCAACTTTAAGATCCAATATTTCCTGACCGACATCCCCGCAGATAATCGGGCCAACTTCTGTTTCGTACCCGGTAGCCATCGCTGGGACTTTCCCGAGGAGGGTTTTGCCAAGGGAGCATGGCCGGAGGGCGGCGTCCAGCTAGTCGCCGAAGCCGGCGACGCCGTCATCTTCACCTACGGCCTGTGGCACGGCGTGGCCCCGAATGAGGGCGAGGACGTCCGGCGCAGCGTTACCTTCCGCTACGGGCAACTATGGTCGCGGCCGTGGGACTACGAGAAGGCACCGCCCGAAGTGCTAGCGCGTATGACGCCGCGCCAGCGACGCCTGATGGGCGACATCGGCCCTAATAGCGCGCCCGGCGCGTACTACGCACCCGAAGACCAGCTCGACATCATCCTCGACGGCATCGAACAGCCGCCGGCGTGAGCGCCTTGTTAGATCTGGCCGCTCGTTGCGATGGCAACTATGCACCACCCCGTCGCTGCGAAAGGAAACGCGCACAATGGGACATTACTGGACTCTTGCCCTTGAACAGCAGACAGACCTGACCTCCTCCCATGGCGCAGTGTCCGACTTGGCAGCGGCAGTGCGCCGAGGCGCAGATCTCAGGCTTTACATGACCACAGATCAGTACGAGGAAACGCTCTATTTTCAGCAGACTTATGCCGGTGAGGGTGACGCGTTTGCAGGACTTATGAGCCACCACCATAGCTATTCACACCGCGGCCAAGACATACAGCAACCATACATCAGCATCTTCAAATACGACGACTCCAGGACCTTCTCCCACGTGAAGTGGATGTGGCACGATGTGCGCCTAGATGAGAGCCAAGCCTATCCGTACGGGATATATCGGTGGTTTGTCTGCGACCGCTGGCGGACGGTCTACGAACACGATGCCGATGGCAATCGCGTACGCGGCGATTTGGAGGAACTGAAAGAGCATGTCCGGCGGGGGCACTCGATTCAGGTAGGGGTCCGCCAACTGTTCGGTTTGGCCGAGGATACCACTGACGGGCCATCACACACCTCGTTTGTCACGACGATGCAGCCGCTCATCCGCGATGGCCATGTACAGTCCAACTGCGATCTCGTTGTGATAGGTGCCCCGCAATGGCCATTCACTTGGCGCGACGGCCTCCATGTGGCAGTGATGCAGCCCTCCACATCCGGTGAGATTCTCTGCTTCCTTGCTGAACCGGGGAATCTCCCCTTTAAACAGGTCATGCGGCGGCGCTCCATGCAGTGGATGGTCGCAGAGATGGCGTGAGCACTTCGTCTAACAAGCCGGATGGCACTCACCGAGTCCACATGGACAATCGCTGGAACGACATCGCCACCGCCGCCTACGGTCTCTCTGATCTACGGTTGACTGAATCGCGGGCGCATTTCAGCAACCACTTCTTCATAGAATCGTCTCAGGGACGATTCGTCCTATCCTGCTCTCCGTTCCAAGCAGACAGAATGGTAAAGAGCTATCAATTCCAGCTAATGGAAGTCCTCAAGTACAACGGTTTTAGACAAGTTTCACTGCCGGTTCAGACACTGGATGGAAGGTACTGCTACCGGGAAGGGGAAAACTGGTGGGTGTTGAATCCCTACATGCCATCCGACGAGCATCCTCCGTGGGACTCCCGTGATCTGATTGTTGAGGCAGCCCAGACGCTAGCGGCACTGCGCTCGGCAGGTCGCAGATACGGGGATGAACTCCGAGCTGAATCGGAAAGAGAGGACTTGGGTTGGTACTACATACCTTCGACCAGATGGGCTGAATTGTCGCCAAAAATTGCTGGAGCTTTCCGATGGAACGAGCTAAGTGAGGATGACGCAGCATTCCTTCGATCTCAACTCCACTCCATACAGTCCAACGCCGCCGCTATAAAGTCACTGTGCGATGAGCTGGGCATGCTGTCGATCACGCACCAAGACTACCGCCCTGCTAATTTGCGGATATGGGAGTCGAAGATCTCCACAGTGTGGGACTTCGACATGGCCGTCATTGACTACTCGCTCTACGATGTAGCATTCGCGTCGCTCCAATTCGGAGGTCGGGAATGTCTTTTCCCCGAAGTATCACTGGACCTCGCCAAGCAATTTGTCGAGGCATATATCGCGGCAACGGACAAGCCCGAACCCATTGGGGAAGATGGCGTCCTCCGGTGGTTTCTAACAGTAGCTGTGCTGCGACGCCTGCTATTGAACTATCACATCCCGGAGAGGATGGAGTTGTTGCGGAAAATCGCGGGTTGGGATTGGCTAAGTCGCATTGGCACTCTGACATGATAAAAATTCTCTCAGAAGATCAATTGAAAGCCATTTCTCGGGCTTATTCAGGATTATCTCGTGAACGACTCAGATTATCATCATCTGAAGTACAAGAACTATTGATGCAGAATCTGCCAGACGTTCGAGTATCTCAGCTAAAGCAATTTCCGCTAGGCGGGCCCAATGAATTATATCGGCTTATTCTAGAAGATTCAGAACAAGAATTGTCTCTTAAAATTGTAAACAAAGGTGCAGAGTCTAAACATGATGGTTATCTCTGTGCCCGAGAAACCTTTGCTCTTACCCTAGCATCAAATGCTCAGGTGCCTGTCCCCTTAGTCTACGTTTCCCATTCTGATGGCAAGAATCTCGGGCGTCCATATTTCGTTACTGAATGTGTGAGGGGTGAGCCACTAGTAATGATTCTTTCGGAACTTTCAGAAGATTGTCTTAGGCAAATCGGACGCGAAGTGGGCGGAGCTGTTGCAACACTCCATAGCATAACCTTTCGTTTCCATGGAGATCTACTAATCCCTGATTGGTCTTTACCGATGCCACATTTTAAACCTATTCTTTGGAGTATTGCAGGAACCTCTGATGAGGCATTTGTACACAGGGTTACTTTCATCCTTGACTTATATAGGAAACACGGCATTCTGTCGAAGGATGACTGTGAAAATTTGGAGCATTGTTTTCAAAAAAGAGCCAGGACATTGCTGTCTTTGGAAACATCCTCTTGTCTTGTTCAGGCAGATATTGATCCCAAGAATATCCTGATTTCTCAAGAGAAAGATGGGTGGCACTTTGTGGGCCTAGTAGACTTCGACCGCGCATTAGCTTTGCCCCCAGAGGCAGATTTTGGAATTATGAAAAATCGTTGGATCGTTGGAGCCTCTGAGGATCGGGTGAAGGCATTCAACAATTTCCAAGAGAGCTTTCTGGAGGGCTATCGGCCGGATGTCAATCTCTTGCCAGGATGGCAAGAAAGAGCAGAGCTTTTCTTTGCATTGGAGTCTTTGGAGAGAATCTATAGTAAGGATGCTAGAGATTATCTATCCAACTATGCAAAACTGGATTGAGGGGAGAAAGCCCCCTTCGCGTACCACCCTAGCACGCCTATCTCACCCCAGCGTGCATCATCGCTAATACGTCCGTTTCGGTAATAATTAAATGACTGAGATTCGCCTCAAATCGCTTCCTGATACTGATGATTATTGGCAATACCAGTTTGATGATATGGTATTTCGCACGGAATCCTTGTCTAAATCGGATCACCAACGAATTATCCCTTTGGGACAGGCCAGCGGCATCCTAATGGCTTACATGGCGCGGCATCGCGATCTCCTGCAAGGGAAAAGAGTTATCGAGCCTTTTGCAGGCAGTGGTCCATTAGGTCTTTTAGCACTTCACCTGGGTGCAGAATCGGCTCATTTTGTCGATCTCAATCCCAGGGTCAGCGATTTTATTCACCACAATGCAGTGGAAAACGGGATTTCCGATCATCGCTATGCAGTCCATATATCTGATATAGAGCAGTTTCATCCTCAAGAACCGTTCGATTGGCTCTTTGCCAATCCCCCTTTCGTCCCCACTCCTCCCAAGGTCCCAAGCGTCCTTCATTCAGCGGCTGGACCGGATGGAAATCGTTTAGCAGAAGTTCTGATACGACGGATCCCACAATTACTTCACACCACCGGCGAAGCCTTAATCTATCTCCTGCAATTGGAAGTAGCTGGACGCCCATTAGCATCCTTAGCTTGCGAGGAATTTTTGCCGGATCGGCTCGTCGAATTTACCAAGGGCTGGCAATATCAACTTCCCTTCGATAGCCTAGTTACAGCCTACCGCGACCAACTCCTCGAACAAAAATCCGCGATTGATGAGTGGTCTTCTTCTATAGCGGAAAAATGGGGACCAGAGCTAATCATAGATTCGTATGTGATCCACATTGGGCCTATAGGAGCGCAGCCTGGAATACGCATCCGCAACTATGACGGAACAAAGTATGGCAGTGGTTTTTTTAATTCTCGTGATTCTTTGCAAGAGGTTGTTGCAGAGAACTTAATTTGACGAGCCGTCACTGTAGTTCTATAGCTTAATACCTGCTATATTGCATCAAACCTATTTTCCGCAAACCGGAGCCTTCCATGACGTCCAATACCGCTATCGTCCGACGCGAACACGCGCGCTACGGGGCCGCAACCCAGCAGGAGTTCGACGGACCGCTGCCCCAACCCTTTCCCCGCGAGATCGGCCCGCGAGCCATGGAGTATCTAGCCGAGGTCGTCGATTCCGGTCTCACCTGCGACATGGTGGGCCGATTCGAGCAAGCCTTCGCCGAGGCTCATGGCGTCGCGCACTGCATCGCCACGCCGGGCTGCACGCCAGCCCTAGCTGTGCTGGCCGCAGCCTTCGGCTTCGAACCCGGCGACGAAATCGTAGTCAGTTCGGTCAGCGACTACGGCACTGTGCAGGGCCTGATCAGCGCCGGTTACATCCCCGCGTTCGCCGACGCCGCACCCGGCACCATCAACGTCAATGCCGAGACCATTGAGGCGTGCATCTCCGAGCGCACGCGGGCGATCCTCGTCGTGCACCTGACTGGCTTGATCTGCGACATGGACGCCATCAACGAAGTCGCCGCACGCCACGGCCTAGTCGTCTATGAGGACGCCTGCCAAGCAGTCTTTGGCCGCTACAAGGGCCGCTACGCCGGCACCCTATCAACAGCGGGTGCCTTTTCCTTCGACTCGGAGAAAACTATGGGCTCCGACGTGGGGGGCTGCATCCTCACCAACGACGACGAGCTAGCCGAGCGGGCGCGCTTCGTCGGCCAGAGTCGCGGCGGAGAGATGGTTGAGCACTTCGGGCGCGTACACACAGTCAACGGCTTCGCCCACCGCATGACCCAGTCCACCGCCGCAATCTGCTTGGCCCAGTTAGAGATCATCCAGCCGCAGGTGGAGAAACGCGATCGCATGATCCGTCTGTTGAGCGCGCTCCTCGATGAAATCCCAGGCGTCTCGGCATTACCGATCCCACCGGAAACCGAAGTGTACTCCTGCTGGATGGCGGGGTTCACCATCGACCTAGAGCAGTTCCGGTGCGATGCCGAGGAGTTCGGCGCGCAGGTAGCCGCCGCTGGCATCTTAGGAGCAAGCCAAGCGCGCTACTATCTGCTGCCAGCGGCCCTGCCCTACCTCACCGAGGCAGCCGAGCGACAGCGCTTCCCGTATTCGCAACCACCGGCGTCGCGCACCTACCGCTACGACGCAACGTGCTGTCCGAACGCGCACGAGCTGCTGGAGCGCTTCATCCGCTGGAGCACCTTCTGCGATAAGTACGAGCCCCACCACTGCGAGCAGGCGGCCGCGATCGTGCGCCGCGTTGCCGACGAGTACCGGCGATGACAGAGAACGCGCTACAACTCGACGCCCGTTACTATCGGGCCTTGCCAATTGATCACCCGGGCTACGAACAGGTCACCCTGTCGCTGCCAGTGGACAAGACGGCCTTGATAGGCATGCACTGCTGGAACATCGGCTGCCCCGACGGCCCTCCCGTGGACGTCAACTACTGCGTCGGTATGGGCTGGCCTCAGTCAACAGAGGAGGCCGGGCGCATCATGGCCGAAGTCATCCGCCCGGCCATGGACGAGGCCCGCGCCATTGGGATGCCGGTCTGCCACGTCGAGACGGACTGGATGGACCACCAGTATCCTCACATCGAGTCACGGCGTTCGGGAGAGTCGGGATCCGTGCACCCACACCAACAGGAGATGCTCGAACGGGCCCACGGCGTCGGTTACATGAAGCGCTCGCCGCTAGCGCAGATGCGGCGCGCCGAAATCGTGTCCCCAGTTGGAGACGAGCCCCTCTTCTTCTACTCCGATGTGCTGGACGAATACCTGCGCAGTCGCGGCGTGGATACACTCATCTACATGGGGTTCGCAGCCGACATGTGCCTGCTCGGTGCCGAGGGGGGAGCGCGGCCCATGCTAGCGCGCGGCTATCGCTGCGTGGTGATGCGCGATGCGACCGTTGGGGTGGAGACGCCAGAATCGTTCCCGCAGCGGTTATCGACCAACTACGCCCTCCACATCTTCGAGTGGAGCTTGGGCTTCGGCTGCACCTCCGCGCAATTCCAACAGGCCATCTATCAGATGAAAGGTGAGCAGCCATGAGCTTGAGCATCTGTCCGTGGAAGTACGGCAAGCGCTGGGTTTACTCCATCACCTACGACGAGGCCCTAGCCGACCTGCACCGCTTCGCCATTCCCATGCACGAGGAGTACGCCATCCCCGGCCACGTGGAACTGCTCGTCGGCCAGATGGGCGAGATCCGCAAAGCCGGCAACTCCAGCTACAACGGCTATCGCCACATGAACGCAGGCGAGTTGCGCGACCTGCTCGCCCGCGGCTGGGGCGTGGGCAACCACTCGTGGACCCACGAAATCATCACGCCGGAAATGGTGGACCAGGAAATCGGCCACGCCAAGCAAGTGCTGGAAGAAGCCCTCGGCGAGCCGATAATCCTCTACTGCTCACCCGGCAACAACACGAACATGGCCGACCACATCCTCGAAGCCTGCCGCCGCTACGGCTACTTAGGTGCCATGAGCCTAACGGACGCGCTCAACCGGCCCGAAGACGAGCTGTTCTGGATCAACCGCACAGCGCTGCACGACCACTACTACGAGCCGTTCTACAGCGCCTACGACCCGTACCGCAACATCCGCCAAGCCCAAGCCGTGCAGGGCTGGCTCATCGACTATTGCCACTGTCCGCTGGAAACGGCCGTGCATCCCAACAAAGACTGCTCCGAGGCCCAGCTACGGCAGCGCTTTGAAACGGTGCTGTCCGAGGGGGGCGATGCCGTCTGGTGCGCAGTGCCCGAAGAGGCACTCAGCTACCATCTAATGCGGCGTCACGCCCAGATCGAGACCGTCGACAGCAATGACGAAGCGCAGCGCTTTCGCATCGGCCTACCGGAACTGCCCGAACAGGTGCCGTACCGCAGCCTGACGCTGGAAGCCAGCGTACCAGCAGCTTGGTGTCGCGACCCCCGCGTAGTAGTGGACGAGCGGGAGCTAGCGGCGGAGCTCGTGCGACCCGGCGTGCTGCGAGTGACGACGCCGGTGCGCGACGGGACCCAGGTCGAGGTTCGGGCCACTCGGATATAAGCAGTTAACTGAAAGCAGCAAAAAAGAAAGGAATTCAGAATGGGTTATCCCGCAATTGACCAACCGGCCCCCGCGATCGAGGTCAGTGAATGGATTAGCGGTACGCCAGAAAAGGAAAATGGATTTTCTGGCAAGAATGTAATCCTTGAGTTCTGGGGCACTCATTGTGGACCGTGTATCGCCGCCATTCCTCATCTCAATGAACTCGTCGCCACGTATGGCAGTAAGGACACCCTTTTTGTCTCGTTGACCCGTGAAGAGCCCCACATCATAGAACGCTTCTTGGAAAAAAGGCCGATAAAGGGCGGGGTCGCCACAGATCGAGAGGGTGCAATGTTCGATGCCTATGGCATACGAAGTATCCCTCATACCTTTCTCATAGACTCACAAGGTCTACTTCGTTGGCACGGTCATCCAAATTTTTTTACTGCGGAATTGTTAGAGGATTTTCTCCAGACGGACAACGTGCCCAAAGTAGCCGAACCAACCACTTCTTCAGAAACCGTACCGGCGGTCACTCCAGACACCCTGTTTTTTCTAAAAATTGATCGAAATGCGACAGATCGTGGAGAAGCCAGTTTGGGTATTGGCGACGAGCAATTCGAGGCAGAATTTTACGGGTTTCGAGTAGTCGATGTGATTTGCTCGCTATTGGATATTCCCCACTCCCGGATACGGATTGAAGGGAAAGATCCAGAAGAGCTGTTGGACATTGAGTTGCGTTCTTTCCATCCCCTGCAAGTAAAGGCGGCAAGAGAAAGAGCGGTAGACGTGCTGTGCGATATATTTGGCATCGAGATTTGTCGTGTTGTGGAACAACGGGAAGGATGGACGCTAACCTGTTCTAACCCTCAATTGACGGATGTGTCTGACTTGGGCGGCGGCATGTCCACAGGCGGGTTCAATAATAAGTTTACCGGCTCCAATCTCACGATAGATCAGCTTGCCGATTACCTTGAGAGTTCGATGAAGTGCATATTTTTCAACGAAACACACTTGGCAGGGAAATATGACTTTGTATTGCCGGTTAGAGCCTTTGATCAGACACGGCGAGCTTTAGAAGAGGAGTACGGCATCAAAGTCGAGTCGGCGGTACGCGAAGTAGAAATAGTGATTCTGCGCATGGCGGATGCCGCGATCAGGGCTTCCTGACCAGTAGAACTCATGTCAAACGATTTTGATTTTGGCGGAGGCGTCCCTCCTTGGGGCCGTAGCGCCGCCGAATACGAGGCGTTCTTCGCATTATCTGACGTTCCGCCGTCTGCGCGCATATTGGACTGCGGGGGTGGACCGTCGTCGTTCGCTGCGGAATGGAGTAGAAATGGACGATACGTCGTCGCCGCTGACCCCATGTATAGGTTCTCTACCAGGGATTTCCTAGCCGACTTCGATCTCACAGCGGCACAGATGCTCGCGGGAATGCAAAAGGCGCGGGACAGGTTCAAGTGGGATTACTACGGCAGCCCGGAAGGTGTCGTCCAACGCCGACGCGACGTTCTCACTGCCTTCATTGCCGATTTTCAGGCAGCGACTCGGAGTGGTCGCTATGTATCTGCCTGCCTACCGGAATTGCCTTTCCTGTCGGAATCCTTCGATCTTGTACTTTGTTCTCATCTACTGTTTCTCTATTCTGCCGAATTCGACGCAGCAACCCACATCTCCTTCCTGCGGGAATTGCTTCGCGTAGGTCGAGAGGTCCGCGTATTTCCATTGCTCGACATGGATGGTAACCCTTCCGCGCATTTGGATAACACCATTCAGGCACTGCGAGCATCAACATGCGTTGAGCTTGTTCCACTGTCCTTCGAATTCCGGTCTGGCGATTCGAAAATGCTGCGTTTGACGCATTAGCGGAATGTCGCTAAGGACCTGATGTTACGCACGAGTGTTGGGTATGAGATGCTGAGCGAAGCGAAGCGGAGTCGAAGCATCCCATACCTAGGAGCCTGTGCGTAACATCAGTAAGGATCTCAGCGGGGGCGCAGGATGGTGCCGCTCTTCCGAAACACGTCGAAGGAAAACTCACGGTCGCCAGCACACAGCCCAAACCGCTCACCCTCCCGTGTGACCCGAGCCTTCGCCGAACGGCTGCAAAAGGCGAGGACGAGGACATCGTCACCCGTGCCCGCCACTATACGCGTTGACGCCTCAGCAGCACTTGGGAGGAAACTGACGAGGCTACCGGCAGCCAGTCCAGAAGGCGCAAAGGGCACCTCCTCGGTCCGCAGTCGAAGATCCTTTCCAAACGCCGTCATCACCTCTACCACGCGCGGCCCAGCACCAAGACGAGCACGACTCCTACTCAGACCGCGCAGGTCCACCGGATTCAGCTTATAAGCCAATTCACCACTACCCATCTCCGGTCCCAGGCCCCTAGCAGGATCCACGGTCAGCCGCCGACGGCCCGGACAGCGGAGGTCAATAAAGGCCAAATCGCAGTCCGCAGAGACGCCGGGCGTCTGCACGGCACCGCCGAAGGCGAGAGTGGAGTGAGGCCACACGTAAAAGGTGCGCGGTTCCTGCCGCGAGGCGAGTCCCTGCGAGTCGCGGCCCACCTCGCCGAAGGTAGCCGGATCGTCGATACGCTTCGCCTCGCCATCGACAGCAATCTCCATCCACGGCCTACCCGCACGCCGGTTGAATCCACCCCACCCAATCTCGACCTCGTGCCAAACTCCAACGTCCACCCTGCCCGGTGCCCACACCTCTACCTCGTGGCCGTTCTGACTCTGTACGCTAAAGCACAGCCGACCGTCCGATGCGACGAGAGCAAAGGTATTGACCCTCGTCCCACCGATCCCACCGACGCCGTTCCCCGTGTTGAACAACACCCGAGGACCATCCTCGTCCCCCCGCAATCGGAAGCGCAAGCGCAGACGTCCTCCATTGGAACAGAACCAAGGCCGGGCCTCGTACTGCAAGGCGTCGTCCCCGCTCAGCCGGACGATTCCATTGACGAGTTGAAGACCGCGCGACCGACGTCGCAACGCCACGAGAACAACCGGGTACTCTCCGGTCAAAAGCCAGTATTCCTGCTTAGTGCGCCGGGCAGAGACGCGCAACCGCTGCCAATCCTGCGTGCTCTCCAGACCACCCGGCACGGCGACGGTCTCGTTCTGGCCACCCACGCAGGGCAGACTGCCGCAACTCACCGGCTGGGCCTCGGCCGCACTGATCGCGCGCAGCACAGGATACCCCGCCCACTGCACGTGCAAGTTCATAAAGCCGTGGGCCACATCGCCGTCGTACCCACTGACGCAAAGGACCGCCGCGTCGGGTCCGTGGCTAGTGCGCATCACAGCAGAGCGACCGCCGCGCGCCTCAAAACGACGGGCCAGCGGAGCCGGCCGGCGTTGCTTGGCCGCCCGGAAGTCGGGATCGTAAAAGCAGTAGGCATAGGGCCCGTAGGAGATCATGCACTCCGCGGTCGAGCCTTTGACGCCACCTCCGAAGCGGTAGATCCGGCCTAGGCGCGGGTCGGCGAGGGCGGCGTCGCGCAGCATCTCGTCGCCAGCCTCTTGGGCCAGCCGCAGGAGAGCGGGAGAGCAGGCGTTGAGTTGGGTGCCGAGCACATTGGCGTTGGCGGGATAGTAAAGCTGGTCGGGAATCTTGCGCGGCGCTGCCCAATAGGCGCGGAACCAAGTCAGCGGCCGCCGCAGCCGGGTCGGAACCTCGCGGCCGAGATCAATACCAGTGACATTGCGCAGCGCGTCGGCAAACTGCAGCAGCCAGAGATTCTCCCAAGGCCAGAAGGATGGCCCATCCACCGGCTCGCCAGCGGGGCCGCAGCCGTGGGGCAGGATGGCGGCGCGGAAGCGATCGATGACCGCCTGTACCCACGCCTCCGCCTTGGGATGCTCGCCCAGTAGGTGCAGAGCAGCCACGCCAAAGTGTCCATTGTCCACAACGGCGTGGTGCCCACCTTCCTCCGAGTGGCGCTGCTCCTCCACATCCGGCCACCAGCGCTCCAACTGCCGCACGAGACAGGCGCGGACCTGACGCTTCTCGTTGGCCGTCAACTCTCCGTCCAACAGGTCGAGGGCCAAGGCAAAAGCCTGCATGTAGCGATTTGCCGTGTAGAAATGTTCCTCCACCCGGTCGTCGTGGTCCCAACCAGCCGCCGCCCGCAGCCAAGCGCGGGTCCGGTCGAGCCAGCGCCGGTCGCCAGTCAACCGCCAAGCAAAGGCGTAGTTCTCAATCAAGGCCGTAGCCTGCATAGCAGTGTAAAAGGTCAGATAAAGCTGATGGTACGGGTGAGGACTGTCCGGCCGTCGCGGAATCCGCGGCCACGGCCGCTGTCCGGCATACAGCTCACAGTCGTCTAGAAGATTGGCGAGAATGCGCCGACGCACGGGGTCGGCCGGCGGCTCAAAGCGGAAATGGGGATCGTCGAAGGGCCGCAGCAGCCGGGGCCGGTCGTGGCGGATGACCGGGAGTTGGGACTGCTTTGGGGAGTCCTCGGACATCAGAAGTGGTCAGGCTCCCAGAAGATGACCTCGCGGCGTGGAAACCACTCCTCAAGTTGGCGGACTTCCCCAGCCTCCAGCGAGATCCCACGAGCGCGGAGGATGGGTTCCAAGTCGCGGCCAGAGGACTCGCCGAACAAGAGCCGACACATCAGATCGACCGGCAGCCTACGTGCCAAATCCGCCGCTTCAGGCACGGCCTTGGCGACCAGCGCGCCGAGGTCGAAAGGCAGAGCCATCATCGAGCTATCGCCCGTGACCCCCAGATCAGCGTCAGCAGTAGCGACTAGGGCATCGACAAAAGGGTGGCTGTAGGGGATCTCACCGTGGATCTCCGTCACCCCAGCCGCCGCGCACTCGTCGAGCAAGTATTGCACGAGCGTATCAAGAGCCGGTCCGCTCTCGTAAGCAACTTCATACACCTCAACGCCGTCGTCGTCTCTCTCCCAGTTGATATACCCGCTGAGTCCCGACGAATCACGGACGACAGCAGTGGGCAACACGCCCCGCACGCGGGAGGGAGCGTAGTCCCAGTACGGACGCGGACGCAACAGGCTGCCGCTGCGACCAGCGTTGTAGCGTTGGTAAAGTGCTACCGTCTCCTCCAAGTCGCGGCTCTCGTCAAACGGCAGCACCTCAAGTGCGGACCGCCCCGGCTGCGGAGGACGGCTCAGCCTAGCGTGAAATCCCA
Organism: Candidatus Latescibacterota bacterium; assembly: GCA_965219735.1. Taxonomy (GTDB): domain Bacteria; phylum Latescibacterota; class UBA2968; order UBA8231; family UBA8231. The sequence goes on along the minus strand of OZ244790.1, from coordinate 5,725,933 downwards.
TGAGCGGCACACAGCTCCAGCCGAGACGCCGGTAGAAGCCCGCCGGGATCATCGTAAACAGCAGACCTAAGTCGTACCCATCGTCGCGCATGTACTCGGCCGCGTGCTCCATGAGCCGCGTCGCTATGCCACGTCCCCGATAGTCGGGATGAGTAGTGACACCGCCGATGCCACCCATGCGGACGGGCGTGGCACCGAGGTGGACCCAGCGGTCCCAGATGCGCAGCGTCGATACAATGCGATTTTCAACGACTATGACCGGCGTCTGCGACGGGCACCAAGTCGGATCGCCTTCCATGTACCCTCGGTAACGCTCGTGGCCCTCGGGGTTGTGCACGGCGCAGAGCAGGTCGATGAGTTCGTCGAGTTCCGACTCGCGGATGGGGCGAATGGTTTCCATAGTATCCCTGACAAATTAATCAATCAGTGTAGCCGCCGCAGCCGAATCATCCGCAACACCCAATAGGCTCCCAAGGCAGCGAACAAATGCTTGCAAGTATGACCGCTGATGACTCCCCCAACCGCGTACAGGGCTTGGTCAAATACCTCTGCGACCTTCGCAAGCAGATAAAACAGGACAGCGATGTAGAGGTCAGACCCGTGCGTGTACGGCGACGGCAGCAGACGAACCATGAGGGGCACGAACAGAATCGGGTAGGCTTGGGCGACGATGTAATAGCGGAGATCGCCAGCCCCCGCTTGCTCGGTATAATGCCAGTACAACACGCTAAAAACGCCGAAGGCAATCAGCGGCAGCAAGGTAATGATGCCAGCGCGCCGGTCCAAGCGCTCGGTGATCGCCGTAGCGAGAAACGCCATAAAGGCAATGCTCATCGGCAGGCGATCCCACAGGAGCGTTTCGTTACTGGGGGCTAGGTGATAGTAGGTAGAGCCAAAGCCAACCAGCGCCACCGCGAGGAAGAGGATCTGATACGCCAGCGAATCGGCCGGACGCATAAACGCCTGCTGCGAGGGATCTGTGGCAAGACGGAACACAACAACGAATCCCCACAGCCCCACCAACAGAAAGGGCAGGTTGGAGATCACGTCCAGGCAATGGGGGATACCCAACAGAGTGCGCTGATCGGCGAACTGGTGATAGGCGGGATCTTGCGGAATAGGTCCCTGCAGGAAAATAACCGCCCAGAAGGTAATCGTCAGGTAGGCAATTATCCGGAGGCGGTGGTCGCGTTTCATTATATATCGCCTTGACATCGGGCTATTTTGTCTCTACTGCTTTCCCATTCACGCCTCAAGATAGCCATGACATAGAAACTCCAATATCCATCGTCGGCCTTTCGGCATTCTCTGAGGTGCCCTTCCTTCACAAACCCGACCTTCTCGTAGCAACGTATGGCACTCGTGTTGAAGTCGAACACGGCTAGCTCAATGCGACGAAGACCAAGCCGACAAAAGCCGATCTCAACAATCTTCTCCATCATAACCGTTCCGACGCCCCTTCCCCTGTAAGAAGGGTCGCCGACGAGTACCCGACACACGCGGGCACTTCCGTTGCGACGATCAATCGCCGCCAGCTCAATGTGCCCAATTACCGTCCCATTCTCACTATCTACGACCTTGTAGATCAGCTTGCTTGGCAAGTCGCCCTGAGCATCCGTCAGATGTTCGCTTAGCCGTTCGCGATTGAGCGGATACTCAAAGTCCGGCCCAGCCCATTGCAAAAGAAAGTCACTGGAAGGGATCCAACCAATCAACCTGTCGAAATCTGCTTCAGTGAATGGCTCTAGGACTACCATTTTCTTGGTGTGCCTTGAGTACTGAGGGCGATTCATGCGATTCCATTTTGCGCAGCCATTCGCTCAAACGCGCTAGGGGTTCGCGATTAGTATCCATTAGACTATCTTGTCTCAACTTCTCTGCTAAACTACCTTACGCCAGACCGTGCGGCGCTTTCTCGTCGGCGAGTCTCTCGAAAAAGATAAGAGGTACTAAGAGGATGCGCATTCAGCTCGATATTTCGATACCCATGCGCGACGGAGTGCGGCTCTACGGAGCCCTGTACCGGCCGGACGCAGGAGAGCGCTTCCCCGTGCTGCTGATCCGCTCGCCCTACAGCACCCAGCATCCCCGCTACGTGGAGTGGGCCCGGCGCTTTGTCGCGGAAGGATATGCCGTGCTCATGCAGGACAGCCGGGGCCGGTACGAGTCGGAGGACGAATGGCGTCCCTATGTTGACGAGCGAGACGATGGGTACGATACGCAGCAGTGGATCGGCCAGCAGCCTTGGTGCGACGGCACCATCGGCACCTTTGGGGTGTCCTATCCGGGTTTCACCCAGATCCTGCCGGCACCGCTGCGCAGCCCTTTTGTCAAAGCCCTCGTGCCCATCGCCAACCAAGAAGACAACTACGGCCACATGCGCTACAACGGCGTTTTGCAGTTGCAGAACGCCATGAATTTCATCTGGCTGGGCCAGCGCACCAACCAGAACGCCCCGAGGGATCTGATCGACTGGGATCAGGTTTACCGCCGCCTGCCGCTGTTGACAGCGCTCGACGACATAGGCGAACGACCCTTCTACCGGGAAATCATTCGCCACCCCTGCTTCGACGAGTTCTGGGCTTCGTACAGCATGAAGGGCCAGTACGGCGAGGTGGAAACGCCGGCCTATTTCATCACGGGCTGGTACGACAATTTGCTGCACGAAGGTTTCAAGTGCTTCAAGGGCTGGCGGCAACAGGCCAAAGGGCGGGAAGCCCGCGAGCAATCGCGCCTCATGGTGGGGCCGTGGACCCATACGCAGATCGGCAGCGACGATCCCTTTGGCGATGTGGACTTTGGCCCCGCGGCCCGGGTGGATATGCCGCAGGCGCATTTGCGCTGGTACGATCAACGACTCAAGGGTATAGACAGCGGCATCGACAGGGAGGCACCGGTGCAGTTGTTCGTCATGGGGGAAAATGTTTGGCGCAGCGAAGAGACGTGGCCCCTAGAGCGGACCCAGTACACCCGCTTCTTTTTGCACAGCGGCGGGCGGGCCAACTCAATCCACGGCGATGGACGGCTGAGCCGCCAGGAGCCTGGGGACGAGCCGTGCGACAGCTATGCCTACGATCCAGACGACCCCGTGCCCACCCTCGGGGGACAAAGCATGTTCATTGAAAACACCGGACCCAAGGATCGCCGGCCGGTGGAGCAGCGCGACGATGTGCTGGTTTACACCACCGAACCGCTGGCCGCGGACGTGGAAGTCACCGGGCCGGTGGAACTGGTGCTGCACGCAGCCTCCAGTGCAGTGGAGACCGATTTTACCGCCACCCTAATCGACGTGCACCCCGGAGGCAAGGCCATCCACTTGTGCGAGGGCATTGTGCGGACCTGCTTCCGCGACTCCTACCGTGACCCCACTCCCATCGAACCAGATCAGGTGTACGTCTATCGGATCGAGCTGTGGGAGACCAGCAATCTCTTCCGGGCCGGGCACTGCATCCGGCTGGAGGTTTCCAGCAGCAATTTCCCGCGCTTTGACCGCAACCTCAACACCGGCCACCCGCACGGTTTGGACGACGAGATGCAAGTGGCCCAGCAGCGGATCTACCACGACCGAGCCCATCCCTCCCACCTGATCCTGCCGGTCATACCGCGCCCATGATCCGCATTGGTGCCGATGTGGGAGGCACTTTCACCGACGTGGTGGCCCTCGACGACCGGGGCGGCATCTGGACCCACAAAGTGCCATCGACCCCACCCCATTTCGAGCGCGCCGTACTCGCTGCTCTCGACCAACTCATACCCCTCTTCAGCGCCCCAGACCGGACCGTGTCCGAGGTGGCGCACGGCACCACAGTGGCCACCAACGCAGTGCTCGAACACCGGGGGGCACGCACGGCCCTGATCACCACCCGGGGTTTCCGCGATGTGCTGGAACTGCGCCGCGTCCGAGCCCCTCAACTCTACGATTTGTTCTTCGACAAACCCCGGCCCCTAGTCGAGCGCCGCCTGCGCCTCGAAGTGGACGAGCGGGTGGCGGCAGACGGCGAGGTCTTGGTGTCCCTCGAAGAACGAGAACTCGAGCGGCTCGGCGAGCGGCTTGAGGCCGAGGAGGTAGAGGCAGTGGCCGTATGCCTGCTGCACGCGTACGCCTTTCCGCAGCACGAACTCCGCCTCGGACAGTATTTGCGCGAGCGCTTGCCAGGGGTACCGGTGTCGCTGTCGTCGGAAGTGCTGCCCGAGCGCCGCGAGTACGAGCGCAGCGCCACCACCGCGGTCAACGCCTATGTCCAGCCCGTGGTGCAGCACTATCTGAGTGCCCTGCGCCACGGGCTGGAGCAGCGCGGTGTAGAAGCGCCACTGCTGATCATGCAGTCAACCGGTGGGCTGGCCCCGGACTGGGAGGCGGCCCGCCGACCGGTCTTTGCTCTCGAATCGGGTCCCGCGGCCGGGGTCCTCGGTGCCAGTTTCGCCGCCGGCCAACTGGGCTTGGACCAAGTCATCACCCTAGATATGGGCGGCACCACGGCCAAGGCGGCCATGATCGAAGAGGGCCGCATCGCCCACAGCCCCGAGTACGAGGTGGGTGCCTCGCTGTCCGCGGGCAACCGGCTCATCGGCGGCGGGGGCGAGTTGATCCGGGCACCCAGCATCGACATCGCCGAAGTGGGGGCAGGAGGTGGTAGCATTGCCTTTTTGGACCAAGCTGGCGGTTTGCGGGTGGGGCCGCGCAGCGCCGGGGCCGTGCCGGGGCCTGCCTGCTACCAGCGGGGAGGGATCGAGCCGACGCTCACCGACGCCAATGTGGTGCTGGGCTATATCCGCCCTGGGGACCTGGCAGACGGCGAGGTATCGATCGACGTGGAGGCTGCGCAGCGGGCAGTACACGACCGCATTGCCGCGCCCCTCGGACTGGATTTGCTGCAGGCGGCCGAGGGCATCCACCGCATTGCCAATGCCCGCACCATGCGAGCCTTGCGGGCCGTATCTACCGAGCGGGGGCGGGACCCACGCGACTTCGCGCTGATGGCTTTTGGCGGGTCCGGCCCCATCCACGCCGCGGGCCTAGCTCGGGACCTAGCCATTGGCCAAGTCGTGGTGCCGCCGCTGCCGGGTCTGTTCAGCGCCCTCGGGCTTTTGTGTTCCGGGGTGGAGCACCACGACGTGCGCAGTTGCCTGCTGGGGGGAGAGGATCTTCAAGCCCCGGCCCTAGAGCAGATCCGGGCCCAGATGCAGGAGCGGCAGTTGGCCCAGTTCGCCGCCGAGGGGTTCGGGGCCGACCAAGTCGGGTTGCGCTGCAGCGCCGACGTGCGCTTTAGAGGGCAGACCTCGGAGATCGGCATCGACCTAGCCTCCGGGCCTATAACCCCGGAGGGAGTGGCCCGCTTGCGCGCCGACTTTGTGCGCGAGCACGAACGCCTGTACGGGCATCGCTCCGACCCGGACAACCCCGTGGAAGTGGTAGCCGTGCGCCTAGTCGGCCAAGCCGGAGTGCGAGGTCTGGGCCACGGACTAGAAACAGCGGTCCAGCCAGTTGCGGGCGGGGGCAGTCGGACGGCCTATTTCGCCGGCGAGACCTTGGCCGTCCCCCTAGTCAACCGCCAGGACCTCGATCAGGAAGCCGAAGGACCCCTGCTCATCGACGAGCGCGATTCCACCATTGTAGTGCCGCCAAATACGCGCGCCCGGCGGCACGATCTGGGCCACCTCCTCATCGAAGTGAGTTCCAGCTAGAAGGAGTGAAGCGATGGCGGCCATAGATCCAATCACGCGCGAAATCGTGCGCAACGCCCTGGCCTCGGCGGCCGACGAAATGGCCATGGCGCTCTACCGCACGGCCTATTCGACCATTGTGCGGGACTGTCTGGACTACTCGACTTCCCTGTGCGATGCCGAGGGCCAGATGATCTCCCAAGGCGTCACCATTCCGCTGCATTTGGGCTCAGTGCCCTTTGCCATGGAGACCCTGCTGGCCAAGTACGGCGACGATATAGAAGAAGGCGATGTCTTCATCCTCAACGATCCCTTTGAAGGAGGCATGCACATCCCGGACATCTTTATTGTCCAGCCCGTCTTCTCGGAGGGCCAGCGCGTGGCCTTTGCCGTGAGCACGGCCCACCACCTCGATCTGGGCGGCCGCTTGCCGGGGAGTTCGGCCTGCGACAATACGGAGATTTTTCAGGAAGGGTTGCGCATCCCCTGGCTCAAGCTCTACCGCCGGGGCGAGGCCGACGAGGCCCTGTTCGCCCTGATCCGCGCCAATGTGCGGGTGCCTCAGATGACCATTGGAGACCTGCGAGCCCAGCTAGCGGCCTGCCACATCGGTGCCAAGGCCATCGGCGAGTTGATCAGCCGCTACGGCCCCGACACCTTTGCGCGCTGCACCACAGATCTGATCGACTATACCGAGCGGCTGGTGCGGGCCGAAATCGCCTCCTGGCCCGACGGTAGCCACACCTTTGTCGATTATATGGACAGCGACGGGGTGGGAGGGCCGCGGGTGCGCTTGCAGGTGGAGATCACCGTGGCGGGAGACGAGCTGAAGGCAGACTTCACCGGCACGGACCCGCAGGTGAGCGGGGCCATCAACAACACGCTCTCCTTCACGTCTTCGGTGGTGGCCCTATGCGTGCGCTCCGTGCTGCGCGAGGATATCCCCAACACCGCAGGCATGTTCCGCCCCCTCGAGATCGTCGCCCCGCCCGGCACCGTGGTCAACGGAGTCATGCCCGCGGCCTCGTCCATGCGCGGCATCACCGGCTTCCGCCTGGCCGATACGATTTTCGGGGCGCTAGCCGGACTGCTGCCCGATCGGGTCCTGGCCGCCGGCGAAGGGGGCAATACCCTCGTGATTATTGGGGGGCAGCGGGCCGACCGCCAGCCCTACGTGTACTACGAGCTGCTGTCGGGAACTTGGGGCGGGCGGCCGGACCGCGACGGCAACGACGGGCTGTGCAATCCGGCCAATGTCGCCAGCAATATCCCCGTGGAGCAGGCCGAATCCGAGTACCCAGTGCGGGTAGAGCGCTATGGGCTGGTGGACGACAGCGGCGGGCCGGGCCGTTTCCGCGGCGGTCTAGCCATCGAGCGGTCGTGGCGTCTGCTCGATGGCCAGGCACACTTGGCCATCCGCTCGGACCGGCGCGACCACCTGCCCTACGGCCTGTACGGAGGCGGACCCGGCACGGCTTCAATCAATACGCTGTACCGCGATGGCGAGGCCAAGACCCTGCCGACGATGATATCCACCACCATGGCCGCTGGCGAAGTGATCTACCACCGCCAAGCCGGCGGCGGCGGTTGGGGCGACCCGCTGGAGCGCGACCCCGAGGCCGTGGCCCAGGACGTGGGCAACGACAAGGTTTCGCGCGCCGCAGCCCGGGACCAGTACGGGGTGATACTCGACGAATCCCTAGCCGTGGACCGCGAGGCTACGGCCGCTCTGCGGGCACAGCGAGCAGCCGAGAGCACATGAGCCCAGCGCCAGCGGATTTACTCATCAGGAGCGGCACCGTAATCGACGGCACGGGCAAAGCGCCCCTGAGCGCGGATGTGGCGATCAAAGACGGCCGCATTGCGTACGTGGGCCCTCGCTGGCCCGGGACCGCGGCCCGGGTGCTGGAGGCCGCGGGTCTGTGGGTTGCGCCGGGTTTTATCGACATCCACAGTCATTCCGATTTTACTCTGCTGGCCGACCCTCGGGCGATGAGTTCGATTGCCCAAGGTGTAACCCTCGAAGTGGTGGGCAACTGCGGCCACGGCTGCGCTCCCCTAGCCGACCCAACCACCGCCCGGATGAACATGTACGGGTACGCTCCCGACTATCCCATTGACTGGCGCAGCGTGGGCCAGTACCTCGAACGGCTGCAAGAGCGCCAGCCAGCAGTCAACGTGCTGACCTTAGTGCCCAACGGCCGACTGCGCCTAGCCGTGGCCGGGCTGGTGGACCGGCCTTCCACACCGGATGAGTTGAGGCGCATGAAGGCGCTGCTGCAGGCGAGTCTAGAGGAGGGTGCCTTTGGCTTTTCCACGGGGCTGGAGTACGGGCCGGAGCGGGCCTGCTCCGAGGAGGAGATCGCCGAGTTGTGCGGCGTGGTGGCCGAGTGCGGGGGCTTATACGCCACCCATACGCGCAATCGGGCGGGCGAGGACCAAGAGGCCATTGCCGAGGCCATCCGCACAGCTCAAACTGCGGGCGTGGCCCTGCAGATTTCCCATATCTCAGTGGTGGCACGGCTGGCCGCAGACGGCGTCCGCGCCGTGGACGGAGCCGTGGAGCAGGTGGATCGGGCGCGGCGGGCCGGGCTGGATGTGGACTTCGATATGCACACGCGGTTGTTCGGCACGACCAATCTGAGTGCGGCGCTACCGCCCGAGGTGCTGGAGGGCGATCAGGCCGCAGTGGCAGCGCGGCTGCGCGATCCCGAGGTGCGGCGGCGAGTGGGGGCGTACCGCAGTATTGTGGCGGGGCTAGCCCAAGGCGATTGGCAGCGGATTCTCCTGTCGCAGTACGGGCCCCGTCCTGAGCTAGCCGGACAGAGCCTAGCCGATATTGGCCGGGATATGGGGTTGGAGCCTGCCGACCTTATCTGCGAGTTATTGCTGGCGGCGCAGGACCGGGTCCACGAGCCGATGATCTTGGCCTTTTGCTACCAAGAAGACGAGGCGCGCCGGGTGTTCGCCCACCCGCGCTGCATGGTCGGCTCGGACGCCACGGCCCTGTGCCCCGACGGTCCGCTGCAAGGGGCTGTCTTCCACGGGGCCTACACTTGGGCGGGCTGGTTTTTCCGGCATTTTGTGCGCGATACAGGTCTTTTGTCCCCAGAGGCGGCCGTCCACCGTCTCACCGGGCTGCCGGCCGGACGCCTAGGTCTGAAAGACCGAGGGACGATCCGCCCAGGCGCTTGGGCCGACCTAGCAGTATTCGACGGCCAGATCTTCCGCGAACGGGGCACAATCGCCGCACCCAATCTCACGGCCCAAGGCATGGTCCACGTGCTGGTCAACGGCGTGCCCACACTCGAAGACGGGGCGTGGACCGGGGCGCGGGGCGGGCAGGTGCTGCGCCGGGGATAGTGCAGCCTACGCGTTACTCCGTCCCCTCCCTTAATATCTCCAAATACCGCTCTCCATATCCTTCATAATCCAATCCCTCACTAAACGCCTCTCCCGTCTCGCTGCCATCCAACCGAGTCACTTCCCCCTCTGCAACCGGCTCAATCTGCGTATCCTCGTGCCATTCATTCCAAGAAGTAACCATCAGCATTCGTCCCGTTGATTCATCCGTGTACTCTACAGCCTGCGCCAGCATCGCCCGAAATAGCGATCCAAATTCGGCCTCCTCACTCAACTTCCGCGAGACCGCCTCATGTCCATTGCGCACGCCTTTGTCGTTAAACCCCGGCGTCGTAGCGGGTATAAACGCGGCCCCTTCAGCATGAGCCAGTTCTCGCCAACTCGCCTGCGCTGCATAATACTGATCCACTGCCGCCTGTCCGGCATAACCCTTCGCTCCCATACTGCCGTACACGTCGTAATTCGTCACAGCATCCAGTAGCCCAATAGCCTCAGAAGACGATGGCGGTTGTCCAAAAACCTCATCGCCGACGATGTATATATCGTGTCCCGCCTCTCTGGCTGTCGCGCGCATCACCTCCACTACCTCTGCCAGCGTCCCATTGCGCGAGAGTACCCGTGTCAAATAGACAAAGAGCACCGGACGTCCAGCGATCCGCAAATAGTTAGAATGGTCGAAATAGCGTTCGGCAATATGGGCGATGTCCGGTGCGACATTGTCGAACGCTGAAAACTCCCTTGTGCGCCCCGTAGTCTCATAAAACAGCGCAATCTGCATATCGCCTAATTCATCGTGCGGCAGAATGCGCTGTAGCAGAGTCTGATCTTCGCGCGAATCGGGTCCCCACCAACTCGCCACCCACAGCGAGATATTGGCCTGTCGGCTCCACTTGAGATGCTGGGCAATCACCGAGGAATTGCGGTCGTCGTACTCGCCCAGCATCGGCAACTGCGGCGGTATCAGCTCTTTACGCATATAGCGACCACCGTGAAAATCACCGCTGTACCAAGGGTAATAATAGACGCCTACAGTATAAGGTGAATCCACTAGGTCTTTATCTGGACCACTCATAGGATCTGCGCCGTTACATGCATTGGGAAACACGAGGAAGATGCTGCATAAAACAACCAGAAGAAGTAGCCTACTAGAAAACATGGGTACACTCAATCCATTTATCTCGACCCAAGAGAAATACACACCGCTCGGGCAACATGAGGCCCACAAATTCGCCTCTACCCGGTCCGGGCGGTATACGCTCCGTCTCCTCAAAACCTAGCCGGTGGAGAAGCCGGACAGACCGTTTGTTCGCAACAACGCATCTGGCTTCGATTTCGTCTAGGTCCAAATCTTCAAAACCTACCTGCAAGATGACCCGTACCGCCTCTGACGTAAAGCCCTGACCCCAATAAACGGGCGACAACTCATAGCCTATGTCGCCCCGCCGGCTCCCAATGCTTTCTGTCCGTACTCCACAGTCACCGAGTAATACCCCATTTGAGCGGTCCGTGATGGCTAACTGGAACTTGCATCTCGGACTTTCCTTGGACCATGCGATGCACTTGTCTACAAAGTGGACGCACTCCTCTCTCGTATAGGGGAGCCGGTAGTAGTATTCCAGATACCTCGGGTCCCGCCTAAACTCAGCGACGGCGTCCACGTCTTGTTCGGTGAACTCCCTCAGGAACAGGCGTTCAGTCAGCTTCTCCATATATTGAGCGATTTCCATTAACGTGCTCGCTTTGCGCGAATCTGCGAAGCAAGTTGAGCCGAAGCCCGTCAGAGCTGAGCCGCGCACAGTCGTGTTACGCGATAAATGATACTACATACCACCTGCAACAGCCCTTACGAGAAAATGACTGTCTTTAGCATGAAGATTAATGTCGGCCATAAATCCATCAACGGAGTAGGACTTAGAGAGTTGCACTTCAGACCATCCGGATTCCAATAATAGATCTACTATCTCTTGTGGAGAGTAATAGCGTCTTTGCGTAATGATCTCCGTCTCATCGCTGCCATCCAAATAAATCTGAGTACGGATTTCCCGTTCTTTACTCATCGTGCGTCGATCACGGCATTGGATAGTCCGTCCGTCTGTATGGAATGACATCTCAGACCATTGCCCATCGGTCTCAGGCAAGCGAAGAGGCTTTGGATGAAAAAGATCCATGATAAGGATCCCTTGACGGTCTACGGAATTGCGTAGATGTGATAAGAATCTCTGTGGATCGTCTAGCACATAGTTAAACGTGAAGAATGTTACCAGTGCCGCATCAAAATGATCCACCATTGGCCCATCGAGAAAATTATGGATCTCTAAGTGCAATTCTCCAGTTGCTAGTTGATCGGTGAATCGCGCCTTGGCGATAGCCAGCATCTCAGCAGATACATCAACCCCGGTGATGTGAGCACATGAGCCTAAGAGCAACTGTAAAATTCGTCCAGTGCCGCAGCCGACCTCTATAACAGATTTAGATCTTTTAATCGAGGTACAATAGAAGGGCAAATCATCAACGAAATGCTGGACGTACGTGTCATAGTATCGAGCGAATTTCTGGTATGGGCTATTCTGCATACTCTGGTCCTTTCCCAATAGGTTTTCTTCTATTCATGTCAGATATCGCTTTAATCTCGCGAGCAATATCCTCTTGATGACGCTCCAATAATGCTTTCTGCTCAGGCCATAAAAAGTCGGGCAGCCGATCAAGCGGAAACCATTTCATCTCATAGTGATAGACTGTTATTCCAATTGGATCGCGTGGGCTAGTTCCCGCAGCACATCGACCGCCATAAGCACGTCTTCCCTTCTACAATCGAACTGCCCGACCTGGAAGCGGATGACGAACTGGCCTTCGTGGATCGTCTGCGTCAGGTAAATCCGGCCGTCGTCGTTGACCGCGCGGAGCAGGCGCTCGGTAGCGTCGTTGGCATTCTCGCCATCGGGGGCATACTGGAACGTGAAGAGCGAAAGATGGCAGTCCGTCGTCAGGCGAAAGCCGTCCAGCAATGCGATCGCCGCGGCGGCCTCCTCAGCCCAGGCAATGTGGTTCCGAATGCGTTGGCGGAGGTCTTCAAGACCGTGTGCGCGCAGCAGGAACCAGAGCTTGAGGGTGCGGAACCGGCGTCCCAAGGGGATCGTCCACTCGCTGTAGTTGGTAATTTCGGTTTGGCCAAGGGTTTGCAGGTAATCCGGCCGGACGCCGAGGGTGCGAACCTGCGGTTCTGGGTCCGCAAGAAACTGGATCGAGCAGTCGAACTGCGCCCCGAGCCACTTGTGGGGATTGAAGGCAATGCTGTCGGCTCCCTCGACTCCCTCCCACAACGCCCGCAGCTCAGGACAGATCATCGCAGAACCGGCCCACGCGGCATCGACGTGGACGTAGAGATCGTGCTCGCGTGCCACTTCAATGGTCTGGCGCACGCGATCGGATGCACCAATCGACGTGCCCCCAACGCAAAGGACGACGCCAGCCGGGAGGAAACCCGACGCGCGGTCAGCCTCAATCGCCCGGCGAAGCGCCTCTGGATCGAGCGCCCAAGAACCATCGGTCGGGACTTTGACGAGATGCTGTTGGCCGATACCAGCGATTCGGATTGCCTTGTCAACCGACGAGTGGGTCTCCGGCGAGGCATAGACCCGGACCTGTTGCTCTCCCACCATGCCAGAATCGATCCCGCGCCAGCCTAGCGCGCGCTCGCGCATCGTCAGTACGGCACAGACATTAGCCGACGTTGCCGACTCTTGGATAACCCCTTGAAACCCTTCCGGTAGTCCAAGGGCCTGACGCATCCAATCGACCATCCGGGTCTCAATCTCCGTAGCGGCAGGTGAGGTCTGCCAGAGCATGCACTGGGCCGCCATAACCGCCGTCAAATTTTCGGCGATCATTGAGACCGGCGCGGCATTGGCGCTGAAGTACGCAAAGAAACGCCGGTGTTGCCAGTGCGTCATGCCGTCGGGTACGATGCGCTCAAAGTCGGCGAAGATCGTCTCCATATCTACCGGCTCTTCCGGCGGCGCTACCGGAAGCAGCGCAGCGATCTCACCCGGTGCGGTCTGCGCCCGAACGGGCCGCTCATCGAGCGTGGCCAAGTACTCGGCACCCCAGCGGGCAGCTCGCTCAGCCCAGCGAAAGTAGTCTTCTCGTTTCATAAGACGGTCTGAGGTGAGATTGATAGCATCGCCTCTAAAGCCCTTCAATCCGCCCAAATTCTTTTAACGCTTTTAGTATCTCAACGGTCAAACAACTCTTCCATTGCTGTTCGGCTTGCTCCCAAACTTCTGGATACTGGCCATACCAAGTCCAAGTAGGCGACCAAGAGCCATCTGAATTTTGATGTTCAATATCAAAATCCAAATTCATATCTACTTCGCTCTTCAGCGTCTCTGCTAGTAACGAAGTGGGCGTATGAGCTAACCAGAGCGGTCTGGCAGAGGGTTGCATCAATTCTTCCGGCGTATGAACGACGACGGAGTGTGCTCTCTGAATTACTATTTCCGCCAACGTATCTTTCGCGGCTTGGGGCAGGGCAGCCGTCTCAACCAGATGAACACAGCAGATAAAATCGTACATGTTCATCTCATCTGGTAACGTTTTTATATGCTCTATGACCTCTACCGTGAGCTGTTTAGTCAGGTCTGTAGGTGCCAACTCGTGATACTCATGTAGATAGCCCACGACCTCCGCACGAGGGTTGGCCAGGAAATTACCAAAAGTATCCGCCGTATTCTCAAAGTTCCACCACGGCGCATGGGGGTATTCATCCACCGCTTGCGGGACGATAGACCATCTGTTCTGAGTCGAATCGTATTCGGCCAGCAAATACTGGATTGCCTTGCGGACGATCTCATCATCGCTAGTCGCTTTGATCTCTCTGAGAATGCGCAACGCAATGGTCGTCGTGATGACGGATGAATCGGGCATTTGGATATCGGGTTCAAGGCCATTGCCGAAACCACCGTCCTGATTCTGATAGCTAGCAAGTTCGTTTAGGACTGCGGCTGGAGTCCCATCATCGAAATAATACGATAGAAGCCGTCTTTCTAATTCCCGGCCCTGCTCCATCACGAAAGTCCTTGCCTTCTCGAATGAGTCACTAGTCAACAGTTTCATATGTCTTCTCCTACAAATACGTTTGAGCCAACTCCAGAAATTCCTCCCAACTCCTAACCTCTGCATCAACAGGAATATCCGCAGACTCTTGTTGTCGCCTGTTATACCAGATCGCACTCATGTGGCTCTGCTTCGCCCCCACCATATCGGTCTCCAACGTGTCTCCTACATACCATATCTCTGAAGGTGCCATGCCCAATCGGGCGGCCGCCGAGGTAAAAATCACGGGATGGGGCTTTCTTATCCCATAATCGGCGCTAGAGATAACAAATTCAAAATAGTTGAGCAGTTTATGACGTTGAAGTTCCCAAGAGAGGAGCGTTCCAGACCCTGGATGGTTGCTTACTACCCCCATTCTCAGATCATAGGCAGACAAGGCGATCAATACATCGGCAATGCCGGGTTCAGGAGAGAAAAGCATACATCCTTTCCAGAACTCCAGTTCGAGTACCTCCATGGGTTCACGAAAGGTGATGCCGAGTCGATCAAAGAGCAGTCGATTAAACTGATGATGAGTGAATTCGACGATTGAATTATCCGCAACAGCAACCTCACTATCGAGCCTTTTTGCTTCAGTCGTCACCTCTTCAGGTGATACACCTTTTCGATCCACTGCATATTCGAGCAGGCGAGCGTTACCTGCGATAGGATCGAATCTCATATTGCGCACGAGGGTATTTATGAAATCGAAGAGAATAGCCTGTGGCCTATTCATCTATATGCTCCATTGGGGTATCCAATATCGTGTAACTGATTGTACCCGAACTGTTTCTCCATGGACAGACAATCTCAGGCGACGCATTAGGTGTTGAGATCAGGCCCCCAATACTTCCAAAGATTCCGCGGCACGTCGTATCGCTTGAGCCTCCGGCCTGGATGCCCCGGCGGTAGAAAGCCTGTCGGGATGTTGCCTACGTACTCGGACGGTGACGGCTTCGGGGGCGACCATGGCGTGCCATCCTTGTCGGGAAACATGACCATAGGTGCCTGCTCGCGCATTTCCCTGTGTGAGTACCGTGCAAACTGCGCCACTCGCGGTTGTCGTGACCCCGCCGCGTTAGCCGAGCCAACGTGCGTAGTGAGGCCGTGGAGCAGCATTGCGTCGCCAGCTCGCCCCGTCATGCACACCACCTCGCCCACACTGGGATCCCCCTCCAGGATCGCCCGGTGCCCGCCGCTCTTCACGGGCTCTGTGAAGAGGTACGAGCCGTCTATTTGCTCGGGATGCTCAAGGAAGTATCGGTGGTTCGCTAGATGAGACCTCGGCCAATAGGCCGTGCCTCCGCCCGTGGGGCTACTGACGTCCCAAAACAGCACGACAAAGAACGCCATGAACCCACCACCCCAGCCTGTCGCATACCCATCGAGATGACCGTCGCTAGGAGGTGCCCACTCCGTGCCCGGAGCGCTCGGCAAGATCACCCGCGTCATTGGAATCTGCGGCGTCCACGGCTGCCCCGCCGGGTGGGTGGGAGCCAAAGCGCCGCCACCGATCTGCTCCACAATGGACTGTAGGCTCGGTAAATCGTACAGATTAGGGCTGAGTTTGGGCCAACCGTCCTCGGGTGTGTACCGCCCGGCAGGCCAAGTGCTGGGGTCGTCCAAGTCCACACCACCAGAGCAAGCGGCGCGCATCTGATTCTGCCACCCGTCAAGCACATCAGGAGGTACCAATCCCGGAATCGGGAGCACTCCCTCTGCTTTGAACTCGTCCAACTGCGCCGATGACAGCAGCATACTCGGCGTGGGGTCGTAACTTTCTGATTTATTCATGGGCTGGTTTTACACGGATTTCTTCAAAACGTTTGACTGTATTCTCTGAATACAA
Source organism: Candidatus Latescibacterota bacterium (assembly GCA_965219735.1). Lineage (GTDB taxonomy): Bacteria > Latescibacterota > UBA2968 > UBA8231 > UBA8231. The sequence continues at coordinate 5,709,966 of OZ244790.1, read as the reverse complement.
TCTTCCTCCGCAATGAAGGCATACTTCTGCAGAAACGCTAATCACGGCAGTATGCTTTCCGCCGTGGAGAAGTTTTTCAACGTCCTTTCTCACCAACTCCCCGCTGCATACTGGACATTTCTCGAATGGCTTCATGAGTCTTTCTTGCTCAAGCGACGCGATACCGCTCCACCACGTCCATATCAACCTTAATCCCCAACCCCGACCCTGTCGGCACAGTAAAGTGCCCCTTCTCCAGCGCCAACCCCTCGGCCACAACATCGGCCTCCCGCGTAAAAGGCAACTCGTCGCAGGGCAACGTCGCGTTCGGCAGCGTCGCCTGCAAATGCACCGAGTAAGCCGCCATCACCCCAGTACACAACCCACCCATCTGAATCCAGCAGGGCACGTCCGCAGCCTCCGCCAGCGCCGCCGCCTTCCGCACCACCATCGCCGAGCCGCTCAAGTTCACGTAGTCAATGCACTCGGCCCTGAGCGCCGCCAGCACGCCCGATGGCGCTCCCAAGTGCAGAGCGATGGGAATGTGGGTCTTCTCGCGCAGGATGCGGTACCATTCAAGGTTGTTTTTGAGGAGCGGATCTTCAAAGACCGACACCGTGCCAAAAGGCTCCAACTCGCTCGCCAAGCGCGCACCCGTGGGCAGCAGGGCGAATTCAGTATTCGGATCAACGCCGACCGTGTAGTCGGCACCCGCCGCTTCTTTCATCAGCCGCACCGTCTCGACGATATTCCACGAACGCGCCTTGAGCTTGTGGTTGCTAAAGCCCAACCCGGCCCCTATCTCCGCCTCGGCCGCAGTCTCTTCTGGCGTCATGGGGCACGACCAATACGACACCGGCACCTTGTCGCGCACCTGCGCCCCAAAGAAGCGGTGCAGCGGAATGCCGTAGGCTTGACCCGCAATGTCGAGCAGCGCGCAGGTGAAAGCGTCTGGGCGATTGTACGGATCTAAAGCCAGCGGATCCTGCCCCACCAGAGCGTCAGCTTGCTCCTGCCCAGCAGACTTTTTGCTGAGGAACTCACCCCAGCCCTCTAAGCCCTCGTCCGTCTGCACGCGGCAGAGGGTGATGTCGTAAATCTTGGGATAGTAGCGGGCAATCGCTGGGATCGGCGGGATTTCGACTTCGTATAGCTCTACTTGAGTGATTTTCACAGGGGGCCTCCTCTGCGATAAGGTTTCCGTTGCGCGTCGTTTGTCGAAGGGCTACAATGATACCAAATTGCTGGGTAACCACAAAGGGATCCGTCGATTCCGCGAAAACCGCGAGGAGGACCTCATGGACGACAAGATGATGACCAACGAAGAAAACTACCGCTTCGACGTGGCGGGGTATATGATCGTCCCCGGCGTCCTGACGGCAGCCGAACTGAGAGCCTGCAATCAGGCCCTAGACCAGCTAGCGTCTGGCAATGGGCCGCTGCGCTGGACGTCACCCGTTTGCAATCCCCTGCGCGCCCTGCGCGAGCATCCAGTGCTAATGCAGTATCTGGAACAAATTTGCGGCGAAGGGACCCGGCTCGACGAATCGCCGCGACTCGTCGAGTCATGCACTAAGGCGACAGATCTGTCGGGGGGCGACGAGTGGGTGGATTGGTCGCGGGCGTATCGTCAGTACAACGGGCATCGCTTCTGCCAAGGAGTGCGGGCCTTCTGGGCGCTGGCGGACGTGGGTGCAGAGGACGGAGGTTTGGTCGTAGTGCCGGCCAGTCACAACAGCACCGTGCCGGCCCCGCAAGACCTAGTGAACGGAACCGACGCGATGGGACTCGTCGAGCAGCCGGTCTTGCAGGCGGGCGACCTCCTGCTCTGCACCGACTCGCTGATGCGCGGCGTCCGGCCTTGGCAGGGCGCGGGGCCGCAACGCCTGCTCGAATGCGGGTACATCAGCACGGGCGTGCGGCCGGGAGCAGCGTCCGAAATCCACGGCGAGGACAGCGCGCTACCCGAGTGGGCCGACGGTCTGACCGACATCGAACGCGCCGTCTTGCACAATCCCAACCGCCCGTACCCGCCGCCCGTGGTGCATTCGGACGGCGAAAAGGTCTGGCTGTCAGAGGAGCGAGGGGTTTTCCATCCCTCGATCTACATCCGCGACCCAGATTCCGCGATTGACGAGCAGGAATTTTTCCACTGGGATCTGTGCGGCCACCTCGTTTTGCGCGGCGTGATGGACGAGGAATGGTTGGCCGCGGCCAACGAAGCCATCGACAATAATCCCGACCGGATCAGCCACGGCGGCTCGGCTGCTGGCGATTCAACGCCACTAGCCGGCACTGGGGTCGGCCGCTCGTCCATGGGCAACCCGTGGGCATTGCCCGCGCCATACGGCGAGCCGTTCCAGCGCATGATCGCCAATCCAGCACTCGTCCAGCGCCTGAACTGGATCATGGGCAGCGGCTTCGAGTGCATGATGTGCAACGGCTTCCTGTCCGGGAAAGGGTCGTCTGGGCACTTTCTGCACTCGCCAGCCACGCCAGCCAAAATAGCCAACCACTACCGCCAGCAGAATGGCCGCGTGTACGCCGAATACCTCAACGTGGCTTGGCAATTGCGCGATGTGACGCGGGCCGACGGAGGCTTTGTCTGCGTCCCCGGCTCGCACAAAACCGCCTATCCCATGCCCGACGGCATTCGCACCTGCGAGAATGAAATGGGCCTAGTCAAACACATTGAGATGAAGGCGGGCGATGTGCTGCTGTTCCTCGCGTCGGCGCAGGCGCACGGGGCCTATCCGTGGACGGGGGAACAGAATAGACGGATGATCTTCTTCCAGTACCGGTCGCACAATGTGTACGCGCCTTGACGAAAAATGGAGGATCGAATTGGAGTTTGGCCGACACCGTCGAGTTCCGCGACTACTTGCGCACGCTCGTTGCCTAGCCAAAGTTGAATGCAATCCAAGGTCTAGGAACTCTCTAGCAAGTCAGGGCGTCTTTCGACAGACTGACCTAACTCGACCACGCCACAACTTCTTAAATAGGAGCAAATCATGCTGAAATACGCCCTCACCCTCACCGCTCTAGCCTTTCTACTAGCCCCAGCCCCCACTCTCGCCGGCACCGTCCCAGTAGAAGGCGAAGGCGACCCGGCCTTGTATGTTGTCAAAGTCCACGCCGATTGGTGCGGCTCCTGCACGGCCCTTGTGCCCATCCTCGAAGAAGTCCACGCCGGGGTAGCCGATCAGCCCGTCCTCTTCGTCCAATTAGACGTCACCGACTCAACGCTGACCTCCCAAGCCCGCCTACTTGCCGCGGCCCTCAACGTAGAAGACCACTTCAAGGCCAACAACAAAACCGGCCTCGTCCTACTCATCAACGCCCAAGACCACACCCTGCTAGAAACGGTGACCAAGCAAAACACCGCCGCTGAGATCGTCGGCAAAATCGAAACCCACCTCGCCGCCCAAGCCAAGCAGGAAGAGGCTGCCGAGTAGGCTAACCGTTCAGCTCGTACTCTTCTACCAAGGCGCGCACCCGCGCTAAAAACGGGTCAATATCCTGCGGTTGATTGGCCGCGTTGTGGAGAACTATATCCTCACCCGTCTCCGCGTGGAATACGGTCGCAGCCGGCGACAGGCTCACCTTTTTGACCTCGGCCCACGCCAGCGTCTGCCGGCCAAACAAACCCTCCTCGACAGTCACGCCCTCCGGTCCCAGCCAGACCAAGCGCCGATGGAGGCGGTGGACGAAGAACGCCGCCGCGCAAAACGCCGCGATCCCGCCAGCGAGCACCGCGAGTCCATACACAAAGCCACCGCGCTGGAAGGCGATGGTGCTCAATATCAACTGGCCAGCACCCAACAAGGCAAAAACTAGGCGCTGGCTGGTGCCGGGACTGGTGGATAAATCGAACGGTTCAGCCATGCCTCAGCGCGGTACAATCCAATCTTCGTCTATTTCCATCCCAAAACCCGGCGCGTCCGAAGGAACCAAGCGCCCATCTTGAGGCACGGCCGTGCCCGGTATGGTGTGAACTTCCTCTAGGGGAATGCCCGGGGGCGAGCCGAGCCAGAACTCGGCCATCGGCGACTCGGGGAAGGCAAAGGCGAAGTGTTGGCCGTAGGCACTGTTGGCACCGCCGTGGGGGATGGTGACAAGGCCGGCGGCTTCGGCGATGTAGTAGATCTTGACCGCTTCGGAGAGACCGCCGCACCAGTTGAGGTCCGGTTGCAGCACATCGACGCAGCGGTGCTCCACTAGCTGGCGAAAAGCCTGACGACCGTGGTGGTCCTCGCCGGTGGCAATGGGCACGTACGGAGCGGCCCGCTTGAGCGCGATGTGGCCTTCGAGATCTGTGGGAATCAGCGGTTCCTCAATCCAGCGCATCTGATAGGGCCTGAGCCGCTCGGCGACTTGAACGGCGTATTCGACGTTGTAGGACATGACCGCGTTGAGCATCAGCTCGCAGTCCGGGCCGATAGCCTCGCGCGCTTGGGCGATCTTGTCTTCGAGGCGGTTGAGCCCTTCCTGACCCTCGCGGTAGTGAACCGGATTAGTAACCTTGAAGGCGCTAAACCCCAGTTCGAGGCCCCAGTCGAGGTCGTCGCCCGTGGCGTAGAGTTCGAGATGGTCGCGGCAAGGACCGCCGAGCAGGCGATACACGGGCAGGTCCAGCAACTTGCCCTTGAGGTCCCAGAGCGCCAAATCGATCCCGCTTTGGGCAACGGCTGCGGTCCCAGCATGACCGAGGCGCTGAGCGGCGCGCCACATCAGGTCGTTGAGAAATTCCGTCGCCAGACAATCGCGGCCCGTCAACAGGGGCGCGAAAACTTGCTCGACGATGGCGGCAACCGGCGCACCAAAGGAGCAGTTGCCCAAACCCCAAGTACCGTCTTCAGCCGTGATCTGCACCCAGACGGGACCACCGCCCATGCCCGGCATCTGACCGGGTAGGCGCGAAAATTCTGGATACTTGTTAATCGGCAACGAACGCGGCGAACTCTGGTTCCAAGAGGGACGGCGGGGCGCGGTTTTGGGCGGATTGCGTGGAATTTTGAGATCAACGACGCGGATGGATTGTATTTGCATTTCTACCTCCCCAAGTGGCGGTCGGCAAAGTCCAAGTATTGCTCCCAATCGTACTCGGCGAGGTCGTGGCCGCCGCTGCGGATGTGGTAGCCAATCTGGCCCATGACCGGCTGATCAACGGCAGGCATCTGCGTGACCGGCAGGCCATCGGTCCCGAGCAGGCGATAGACGGGATCGGCGGCGAGGGCCGCGAGGAATTCGCCGCGCGGATCGGCCCAGCGGTCCTCAACGGCGCTGGCCACGTAGAGAGGACGTGGCGCGCAAAGGGCCAAAAGCTGATGCTGATCTATGGGCAATTCGTCTTCGGCATCGTTATAGCGTCTGAAATTGTCGCAGAACCAGTGCGGGAACGCATGGTTGATACGCGCCACAGTCTCGCCATAGCGCCGCCGCGAGAGGGCAGCCCCACCGCAGCCGGAATCATTGGAAATAACCACGGCAAAGCGCAGGTCGCAGGCCCCAGCCCACAGCGCGGTCTTGCCCAGCCGCGAGTGGCCGAGCACGGCGACCCGCTCGTCGTCGCAGTCCGGGTCGGTTTCCAGATAATCCACAGCCCGACTCAAGCCCCACGCCCAAGCGCCGATAGCACCCCATTCGTCCGGGGCGGGCTGGTTTTGTCCCGCTTGGTAGAAGAGCGGGTGGACGCCGTTTTGGTAGCCATCGTCGTAATCGGGATCGAGGTCTCCGCAATAGACAGTGGCCAAGCCGTAGCCGCGCGCGATGATCTTGGCGACGGGCCAGCGTCTTTCCAAACAACCCCGCGAGTTGAAGGTGGCGCGGTGATTGACGATGCCGTTTTGCGCCTCGTCGCGCATCCAGCCGGTGTTGAGGTGGATCGCGGGGTCGCGTTGGATGGAGTGATTGCCAAAGAAATTGAGACCCAAGAAGACCGGCACCGGACCAGAAGCATCGGCCGGGCGATAGAGGAGGATATCCATGCTCGGGCCGTTATGGTCATCGGTGAAGCACACGCGGACTTGGCGTCTCAGAGCACGACCTGAAAGAGCCTCGCCCTCTTCGGTGGTAACGAAACGGATGCCGGGCAGAGAACCGGGCATCTCGCCGAAGACATGCGTTTTGAAAAGCTGGAGAATCTCCGGGCGGCGCACCTCAGTCCAAACAGCCGCGTCGGCCACGGGTTCGCCGCTGGCCATCGTCAGCGGGTCGGGCAACGAGTACGAAGGAACTTTGGCTTCGTCGTAATTGGCTTCGCTTGGAGACATAGTCGCTGGTCTGGGGATGCAGTCTCACTCGCCAGCCAGAATGGGGTGCAGCGGATGATCCCAAGGCTCGCCGGCCTCCATCTCGTCGGCCGCGCCAGCCGCGTCGTGCGTCCCGGTAAACGTGGTGTAGTCAGGCATGTAAATAATGGCGAAGGCGCGGCGCGGTGCAGCCGTCTGGTTGGGACCGGCGTAGTGGAAGGTGCAGCCGTGGTGGAAGGTAACGCCGCCAGCTTTCATGTCCATAGTCACCGGCTCGGGCACGTCGTAGCCCTGTTCCTTCATTTTACCGACAATACTCTCGCCAGCAACGCCGAGCTTAATCGGTTCGAGCCGCTCGTACAAGTGCGAACCAGGCACAAAGTGGAGGCAACCGTTGTCTGCGGTCACGTCATCTACCGCGATCCACGCCGACAGCGCGCCGACCGGGTCCATCGGCCAATAGGGAGCGTCCTGATGCCAGTTCGTCTCCTTACTCGTTTGGCCGGGGGGTTTGATCATCGCGTGATCGTGGTAGATGCGCACGTGGCGGCAGCCGCTTAGGCGGCGGGCGGTCTCGGCCAAGCGCGGATGGAAGGCAATTTCCTTGGCGTCTGGATAGTCGGTCCAGAGGTTGACCATCTGATTGAAGACGCGCTCGTACTCTTCCGACACGCGGCCATCCCTTTCGGCCCCTCTGATGCGGGCGCGGTGCGTGTCGATGGCGTGGTCAATGGCTTGGCGCAGCGAGGCGATCTCCTCGGCGGAGAAGAAGTGCTCGTAGCGGATGTAGCCGTTTTGCTGAAAAAATTCGGCGTCGGCTGGCGTCGCCGGGCTTATTGTAGGCATGAGGGCAAGACCTTACTTTTTGCGGTGACAATCAAACACTCAACAGGGGTAGAAAATGGCCGAAGTAACGATGTACCACAACCCGCAATGCTCTAAAAGTCGGCAGACGTTGGCTTTGTTGTCCGAGAACGGCGTAGAGCCAGACGTCGTCGAGTACTTGAAGACGCCGCCGGACGCCAAAACCCTAGACGAGCTTCTGCAAAAGCTGGGACTGGAACCCCGGGAACTGATGCGTACCAAAGAGGACGAATACGAGGCGTTGGGCTTGGCCGAGGTGACAGATCGCACACAACTCATTCAGGCGATGGTGGAACACCCCATCCTAATCGAGCGGCCCATCGTGGTCAAAGGAAACCAAGCGCGCCTCGGGCGACCGCCAGAGCAAGTGCTAGACATTCTCTAGATGCTAAGACTGGGGTTTCTCGCCTCGCACACCGGCTCGAACATGCAGGCGATCATCGACGCCTGTCAGGCGGGAACGCTAGCGGCCGAGCCACGCGTAGTGATTAGCAACAACTCGCAATCGGGCGCACTGGCGCGAGCACGGCAAGCAAACATCGCGACGTACCACCTGAGCGAGCGAACGCACGGGGCGGCGCTGGGAGAAGCGATTCTGGCGGCGATGCAACGACACGAGGTCGAAGTGATCTGTCTGGCCGGATACATGAAGAAGCTGGGGACGGAGGTTTTGGCGGCCTACGAAGGACGGATTTTAAATATCCATCCCGCCCTACTGCCCAAGTTCGGCGGACAGGGCATGTACGGAATGCGGGTTCACGAGGCCGTGCTGGCCGCTGGAGAGCGCGAGAGCGGGGCGACGATCCACCTAGTAGATGAAGAATACGACCACGGACGGGTACTCGCGCAGGGGAAAGTCCCGGTCAAAGCAGAAGACACGCCCGAGACGTTACAGAAGCGGGTATTAGCAGTAGAACACCAACTCTACGCGGCGACGCTCGCACAGATCGCGGCCGGCGAAATAGAAATTGGCACCGATCCGCCATAGACGGTCAAAAGTACGTGGTCGTCCTGCGTTTTCTATTCCTCTTCCGCGCTCCCGCGCATAATGCGTCGCAAGTGCCCGAGCTCCTCGACGATGGTGCGGCGCTCTAGTATCCCGAGAACAATCCCATACGCCAACGCCATAATCCCACTCCGCAAGACAAAATCGCCCACCGCGTAATCCAAGGCCCAACGGTCGTACAACCATCCACATACCGCGGCTGCCAACAATCCCACGCCCGGCGCGGCCAATACTTTGAACCAATTGACGCGTACATAGGCGCGTAGGCCAATGCACAGTCCTAAGAAACCCACGCCAGCCACCGCACCCATGCTGTACGCCACACCCTCCGCACCCCACAACACGCCCAGCGCCGGGACGGCAAAAAGGGCCACTACCCCCTGCATCCCCACTATGCACGCAGACCGGCGCGTCGCCCCTACCGCCCACAGCAGGCTAAATCCATCGCTGAGCAGCGGTCGCAACAGCGCATACGCCGCCAGCCAAACCACAATGCGCGCCGACCCAGCCCATTGGCCGCCTAAGAGAGCGGTTACTTCGCGGGCGTTAAAAACCAAAATCAACGACACCGGAGCCGACACTCTCAGCACTAAGCTGATCATCTTGGAGAACAACTCGCCCAGCCGCTCGCGCTCGTTCCGATACCGCGAGTACAGGGCACTACTGTAGTTGAAGATGATATGCGCGATGACCGCAGTGGGAATCTGCACCAGCCACCACGCCGTCTCGTAGAGCGCCAGCGCCGTATCGCCGACGACCAAGCGCACGACCAGTTTGTCGTACCACCAAATAAAAATCTGCAACACCCAGCCAATCCAGATCCACACGCCATAGCCCAACAAGCGGCGCGCCCAAACCCAGTCAAAGTGCAACGAGGCGAGGCGCAGAGGACGGCTGCACCAAGTAGCGGTAGAAAAAAACAGCACGTACACCACGCTGAGCACCGAGTACGTAGTCCACCCCCCCAAGATCAAACTCCACTCTTCCCACCCGGCGCGGGCCGCCAACAGCGCACTGCTCAAAGCCAACAGCGTCCCCACCCCATGCAACAGGGAAAGCCGCCCAAACTCAAAATCCATCCTCAGCAGAGCCTCTGAAGTCAGGCTCAGTTGGCGCACAAAGTGCAGCGCCGCCAGCACCCACGCGACTTGGGCAAAGGTCCAGGAAAAATCCGCTGGGAAAAGCAACGTCAAGGCCAAGACAACCCCGCTGGTCAACAAACACGACAGCAAGGTAATGCACACATTCAGCGTAAAATGCGTGCCGACGAATTCCTCGACGCGGTCCTGGAAGTGCAACAGCGCGTGCGTCAGACCGAATTCGCGCAAGCTGGATAGCATGGTAAAAACCGTCACGCCCAAAAACACATCGGCAAAAACACTCGGTTCGAGCTGTCTTTTGATCAGGATTGTCAGTCCCACGCTGCACAGCCGCGCCGCATAGCCCGTGCCCAAGGTATAGAAAAACCCCTTGAACATCTTTTGCGGGGTAATCATGGGTTCCTAGCGGGCGCGACGCGGGCCGAAGCGGTAGTCGCGCGGGTCGCCGAGGCGGGCTTGCAGCGCGTCGGCTGTCATGCCAGTGTGGCGCTGGACCCAGTTGACCTCGTCGGCCAATGTGCAGTCGAAAAGACCGGGGTCGTCGGCACCGATAGCCAATCGGACATCGGAGGCCAAGAAGCGATGCACTGGGTGATCTTTGGCGTCGGGCACCGCACCGATGCGCAAGTTAGAGGTCGGGCAGGTCTCTACTACGGTGCCGAGCGCAGCCAAGCGGCTAAGCGCGAAATCCTGCCGCCAGCGCACCGCTTCGAGGCGCGGGGGATCGTATGTGCGGCAAACGAACGCATCGCGGGGCCGCGCCGAGAGACGGCTGCGCTCCCGCATCAGGGCTTGGTCATCGACCGGGACGCCGAATTTTTCCAACGCAGCCTTGTGATGCAAATCGTAGGCAATCTGGGCCAAGCGTTCGCTAACCCGCTCCCTCTCGTGGGCTTGGGGCCGGCGGGTCACGGCGATCTCTGGGTCGAGTCCGAGCGCGGTACAGTGCCCCAAGCGATGCGCACCCAACTCCGCGGCTTCGTGACACCAGCGCACGGCGCTTTCAAGCGATTTGTCAAAGTACACTTCACCCACGTGATAGGCCACGTCGAGGGCGCGCTCTGGGCACCGCTCGTTGTCGCGGCGCAGACGGCGGAAGAAGGCGCGAGTACTCGCGGGCGGGTAGCCTTCCTCAAAATGACAGAAATCGAGGCCGACGATCGTCGGAACCAAATCCTCGTTTTCGTCGAGCAGGCGTTGAACTAGTCGGTAGCATTCAAGCGGTGCCCAGCGCGGCAGACTGATGAGATAGCGAGCGGTAAAGTCCGAGGTGCAGGCTTGGGCGATGGCACGAGCAGTCAGCTCGTGAAACTGCACGAAGGCTTCGGGCTGAATATGGTCGTACGGAGCCATGGCGCGGTATTCGACGTAGCGCAGCCCTTCGCGCCGATGGTGGGCAAAGACGCGGTGCAAAATTTCTTCTGGCTCGCCCAAGACGTTCCACCAATGGCGATAGATGCAGATCGCCAAGTTGAACTTGGCTTGGAAATGGGCAAAGTCGCCGCCGTCTTCCGCGCCGTACACGCAGTGCGCCTTGAGCGCGTCGAGACGTTGGCTGTGGAGCGCCTCGCGGAACAGCGCGACCGGATCGGGCCGCCGGTGATATGTGCGTTCAAAGCTATCGACAAACAGCGACCAGTCGATTTTTTCGTAATGGTCGCGGGCCAAGTCGAGGAGATCGGCGGCAAAAAGGCTGCCGCCGATGTGGACGTGAAGCTCGCAGGTCTTGGCAGCCTGGAGGGAGTGCTCCGTCACCCGTCACTCCAGCGCCGGCATCTCGACCGCATCGTCGCGGCGCTCGTGCATGTTCGCTTCCATGGCCTCTGGGTAGCGATGCGGCAGGTGGGAGACTTCGTCGAGCCGAGCGCGGGCTTCGTCCGGCAGACAAAAGCTGCCAGCGAGCATGTTGTCCCTCGCCTGCTCAACAGTGCGTGCGCCAATGATGACCGAAGTGATAGCCGGTTGTTCCAACACCCAACGCAGGGCGACTTGCGCCGGCGAACGGCCCATCTCGTCGGCTACTGCTATAAGCGCCTCTAAAGTCTGGTCGGCATTGGCCGCAAAATAGCTTTGCGGATAAGCCCAAGCATCCGCGGAACGCGTGCCTTCCAAAGTGCGCTCGCCGGGCTGGTACTTGCCCGAGAGAAAGCCGCCGCCGAGCGGACTCCACACCACCACGCCCAGTCCCTTGAGCTGACAGACGGGAATCAGCTCCTGCTCAATGTCGCGCACGATCAAGCTGTATTGCGGTTGGTAGCACTCAAAACGCGCCAAACTATTCGCATCCGATATCCACAACGCCTCCATCAAACGCCACGCCTGATAATTGGAACAGGCGGTATAGCGCACCTTGCCTTGGCGCACCAAATCGTCGAGTGCGCGCAACATCTCCGCCAACGGAGTCTGAGTATCCACGTGGTGAATGTAATAGAGGTCGATGTAATCGGTCTGTAGCCGCTGGAGGCTGTCTTCGACCGCGTTCATAATGCGCACCCGCGACATCCCCGAGTCATTGGGTCCAGGTCCCATAGGGTTGAAGAACTTGGTGGCGATGACTGCATCGCGGCGGCGGCCTTTGAGCGCCTTGCCGGTGATGACCTCGGACTCGCCGCCGCCATACGAATCAGCCGTGTCGAAAAAATTGATGCCCGCGTCAAACGCCAGATCGACGATCCGCTTGGCCTCCCGTTCGTCCGTGCTGTGGCCAAAGGTCATGGTCCCAAGGCAAACTTCCGATACTTTGAGGCCGGTGCGGCCCATTCTGCGGTATTCCATGGTTGTAACTCCTAGGCTTCCACTGCTTCTCGCTGATAGTATTCCGCGAGAATCTCGGCCACTTCTGGCCGCGCAAACTCCGGTGGCAGAGCCTCGCCAGCGGCTAGCATCTCGCGGACTTGGGTCCCCGACAGGAACAGGTACGCGTCGCCGCTGTCCGGGCAGTCGCGCATCATCACCACCGCGCTGCACTTCTTGCACCACACCGTGTGATCGCCGCGGAAAATTTCGATTTCAAGGGCGTCGCCGATGCCGTCGAAAATGGTCTGCGCGTCAAACGCTCCGTAGTAATCGCCAACACCCGCGTGGTCGCGGCCCACGATCAGATGCGTGCAGCCGCTGTTCTGGCGGAAAATGGCGTGCAGCACGGCCTCGCGCGGGCCGGCGTAGAGCATGTCAAAGCCATAGCCAGCGATCATCACCGTATTTTCCGGGAAGTAGAGTTCGACCATCTTGCGGATGGAGGCGTCGCGCACATCGGCCGGGATGTCGCCGGCCTTGAGCTTGCCCAGCAGCATGTGGATGAGGATGCCATCGGCCTTGACGGCCTGCTGCGCCATGCGGCACAACTCTTCGTGGGCGCGGTGCATGGGGTTGCGAGTCTGGAAGGCCACGACCCGATCCCAACCGCGCTCGGCGATCTCGGCGCGCAACTCGACCGCGGTGCGGAAGGTCGCGGGAAAGTCGCCGGGGAAGTACGAGAAGTTGAGCACTTCGATGGGTCCGGCGATGAGAGTGTCACCCGCAGCCTTGAACGCAGCGACTCCGGGATGGGCGTCGTCGTCCGTGCCAAAGACTTGTTCGATGATAGCAGCGCGCTCCGCATCGGAGAGCAATTCGACCGCAGTCACTTCCTGGACCGCAATAACGGGATTGCCGTCCACATTCGGATCCAACAGGGCGATGCGGCTGCCGGGGGCCACGCCCTCCGGGACCTGATCGCCGGGGACCATGTTTACGACCGGGGTGGGCCACAGCAGGCCGTCGGCCGTGTACATGTTCGCAGCCACGCTCTTAGTATTGGCGGCGTCCATAAAGCCTGTAAGCGGGGTAAAGTAACCCGAGCCGAGCATGACGGCTGAGGATGCAGCGGCCGAAGAGACGACTATAGCGGGTAAACCAGCGGCTTCTTCTAGCAACTGGTCACGCACTGCATCGTCTTCGACGTAAAGTGGTTTGAGTTCTTCTGCGCCGTGGGGCTTAATCACAGTATTCTCCTTGGTTAGATGGGCGTTTAATGTACGGGGATGCCGGCTTCGGCAAGGATGCGGTGGACATTAGCGGCGGCTCTGGGGTATTTCTCGTTGGGCAGGTGTTCGAGGAGCATGTAGCCGTCGGGATGGGCGTCGTGCCACAGCTTGAGCGCGGTGGCGAGGTCGAGTTCGCCGTCGCCGGGTATTTCCTCGTCAATGTGGAGCACCAAGCCAGGCGACAGCTTGATATCCTTGCAATGCCCGACGCTGGAGATGGGGTTCATAATCTCAAATATGTGCTGCAAGCGCTCAGTGCTGTTGTACACTTGGTCCAAGTTCTGGAAGTGGTTGACGTAATCCATCACCACGGTCATGCGCTCCGAGCCAACCTCTTGCAGCACGTCGCGGTTTATTTCTGGCGACCCCATGATAGTGAGCAGATGCGTTTCAATGACTATGGTGACGGCTTCAGACTCGGCCTTGGCAGCCACGCGCTTTAGCGTTTCGACGAGCAGGGCGTGCGCCTCGGGTGTGAGATTGTCCCGAGACGGCGAGTACGAGCCGACTGGGTTGCGGCTGCCCGTGCGGATCAAACAGGTGTGGGCAGCTAAGTCGCGGGCGACTTCAATGCCGCGCTCGATCTTGCTTACTACTTGGTCGCGCACCGCAGAGTCGGGATCAAACAAGCACTCGGCAAAGCCAATGCCGAACTGGGGTAGCTCCATGCCCGCGGCCGCAATGGTATCGCGCACTTTGTGGCACTCTGCGGCGGTGATGGCAGCCAGCTTTTCCCCAGGGGCGTGAAAGGCCGTTCCCGTGAGATTGAGTTCCTTGATCGCCGCTAGGTGTTGGTCGCTGATTTCGCGAAAGTCCGGGGGCAACATGCCGACGACGCCGAGCCGCATAGGAAAAACTCCTCGTTGAAATTGTGCAGTGAATAGTGGCTGAATCGCCTCAAAAACTGACCATTGGTACAGGTAACGTCAACACGCGAGCCGTTTGCCGAACCGAGGCGAGGGGCCTACTATTTGATGCTTTGACCACTTCAACAACTTCCCAACGAACTCTATGACCTTCGCCCTTTCGTTTATCACCGCCCTCGTCTCCGGCCTCTACACCTGCCTGTGGGGCGCGTTCAAAGACGCTCCGTATGAGGGCTTCAAGCCCAAGACCTTTCCGCGCAGCATGTACTTCCACGTCGCGATCTTTTTGCCGCTGTACTTCATCCCGTATTTCAGCGCGCAATTCCAGCAGCTCGAGCTCGTGCAAATGTTCTTCCTGATCATGGGCCTAGAGCGCTTCCTCGCCGAAATCTACAAGGGCTTCTTCCGCACCGAAGACCAGCAAAAGTACTTCGTCCCCTCGCGCATTACCTTCTTTGGCCGCCCGATCACTAGCGATCTCGTCCGCCATAGCGCGGGGGTCCTCATCGTCGCCATTGTCTTCGCCTTCCTGCTCGTCGCCGCACCCATCGAGAGCTTCTGGGGCTATCTGGTGACTGGATATTGCACCGGGCTACTCGTGGCCTTGGGGGGTGCTTATAAGGACGCGCCCTTCGAGGGGTTCAAGTGGCTCAAATTCCAGCGCTCTGGAGTCGTCTTGGCCGCCTTGAGTCCGCTGTTTTACTTTCTCGGCAATCCCGAACACCCAGTCGGATTGGGCTTTCTCATCTACATGAACGGCGGGCTAGAGCGATTCACCGTCGAGTACTACAAGACCTATATCCAGCGCAATATGTCCGGGAAATTCCAACCCAACCTACCCCGCATCCAGCGCGAATTGGACACCCGCGAAAAGTTCCACTACGCGGCCTTGGTGATTATCGCCGGGCTGGCTGTGCTCTACGCCCATGAATGCGGCGCACTATGACGCCGTAGTCATCGGCTCTGGGTTCGGCGGCTCGCTGGTGGCCCACGCGCTGGTGCAAGCCGGGCTGAAGACCGCGCTGCTGGAGCGGGGCCAATGGGCCAAGCGCGACGCCGCGGACTGGGATCAGCGCACCATCCTGCTGCAAAAGCGCTACCGCTCAGCCTCGCCCCTTTTGGTCAAGCAGTACGGACGCCGCACCTTCCAGCGCACCTATCCCAACGAGGTCGTCGGCGGCAACTCGGTCTTTTTCGGCGGGGCATCGCTGCGGCTGCGGCCGGCGGACTTTTCCCACTGGCCCTTGTCCTATGCAGACCTAGCGCCGTACTACGCCCGCGCCGAGCAGCTTTTAGGAGTCCACGGCGAGGTGGGCACCGATCCACACGAACCGCCGGGACTAACCGCGTACCCGCACGCCACCATTGAGCTGAGCGCGCCAGCCCAGCGCATTTACCAAGCGGGGACAGACCTCGGGCTACAACCGTTCAAGATCCCACTGGCAATCAACTTTTCCGACCGCACCCGGCCCCTCTGCCTGCGCTGCATCACCTGCGACGGATTCCCCTGCAAGGTGGAGGCCAAAAACGACATGGCTTCCACCTTGCTAGCCGCTGCCTCAACGGCCGGACTAGAGATCATCGTCGGCGCGATAGCACGGCGGCTAGTGCAACGGAACGGGCGCGTCGAACAAGTCGAATACGTCGATAGCGCCTCCCGGCAAACCCACGCGCTCTCGGCCGACTTAGTGGTCTTAGCCGCTGGGGCGCTCAACAGCCCGGCTCTGATGCTCCGTTCGGGATTCGACCACCCCCTAATTGGGCGCTTTCTCATGCGCCACTGCAACGGGATTGCCAATTGCATCTTTCCCTTTCGCACCAATCCGCAACAGGTCTTCCACAAACAACTCTGCTTTTCCGATTTCTACGAAGACCTGCGCGCGGAATTGAGCACGGCCGTGGGCGTCATCCAAGACATCTACACACCGGCTCCCCCCATCATCCGGCACCACGCCCCTTGGGGCTTCAAGACTCTCGTCGGGCTGCTGACTGGCTATATGCAGAACTTGCTCTGCATTGCCGAGGACGATCCAAGGCAAGAAAACCGCGTGTCACTGTCCAGCGAGCAAGACATCTTCGGCATGGAACTAGTGCAGGTAGAGCACGCCTATAGCGACGCCGACTGTCGCCGCCGCGATTACCTGCTAGCCAAAGCAGAAGCCGTATTGCGCCAAGCGGGCGGCCTGCTGCGCTACCGCTACTTGATCGATTCCTTCTCGCACGCCATAGGCACCCTGCGCTGCGCCACCGCGCCAGAGGAAGGCGTCCTCGACGTGGATTGCCGCTATTGGGGCAGCGAAAATGTTTACGTGTCCGACGGCAGCTTCATGCCGTCTTCGGGCGGGGTAAATCCGAGTTTGACGATCGCAGCCAACGCACTGCGGGTCGCCGAGCGGATCTTGGAGCAGCGATGAAGAAGGTCTGTCTAGTAGGATGCGGCACCATCGGTCGCCTGCACGCGAAAAACCTCGTCGGCAAGGTCGAGCTATCCTTTCACAGCCGCACGCAGGCCAGCGCAGAGGCCCTCAGTCGCCAATGCGGCGGGGGGCAAGTCTTCGCATCGTACGCCGACGTCCTCGACAGCGCGGTGGATGCGGTGCTAATCAGCTCGCCACCAGACGCCCATCGACAGCAGGTCGTCGCCGCGTTGGCAGCCGGCAAGGGAGTGCTAGTGGAAAAGCCGTTGTGCGCCACAGCAGACGATTTGGCCGCCATCGGCGCGACTGCGGCGGCCCATCCAGACGCGCTGATGATGATCGCGGAAAACTACTACTACAAGCCCTCGCTCAAGCTGCTCAAGCGGATCATCCAGCAGGGCTTTATCGGCCAAGTGCAACAGGCTACCATTGGCAAGCGCTTCACACAGCAGGCCACGGGATGGAAAAGCAGCTACGGCGCACTACTGGAAGGAGGGATCCACTTCGTGGCCCTCGGAGCGGACCTTTTCGCCGACGCGCCTCAGCGGGTGACCGCGGAGTTCCCCGGACACCGAGCGGGCGAGCCGGAGCGGAATTCGATAGTGCGAGTCGAATACCCATCGGGAGCCGAGCTAGTGTTGCGCTACGCTTGGAACGCCTTCAGCTTGACCAAGGGCACCTTTCAGCACGCGCGGATCTTGGGAACCGAAGGACGCATCGTCTTCGAGTGCAATGGGCTATACGTGCGGTTGCGGGGGCGGCGCAAGCGACTCTACTTTCCGGGCGTGGGGGACTTGATGGGCTACAAGGGCATGACGCAGGACTTCTTGCAGTGTTTACAGGAGCCGGGCCGGCAGCCGTATTCGGACTTGGCGCGGGCGGAACGCGACCTAGGCATTGTATTTACAGCATATAAAGGACTGAGCTAACATGAGCGAAGCAGAAAAAATCATCTACTCGATGTACAAGGTGAGCAAGCACTACAACCGGAAGGCGATTATAACCGACATTTCACTGTCGTACTTCTACGGAGCCAAAATCGGCGTGTTAGGCTTGAACGGGTCGGGGAAGAGCACGCTATTGCGGATTATGGCGGGCATCGACGGCGAGTACGAGGGGGACATTAGCGTCCAGCCGGGATTTACGGTCGGATTCCTAGAACAGGAGCCTGAGTTGGAAAAGGGCAAGACGGTCAAGGAGATCGTCGAAGAAGGCGTGCAGGAGACCGTAGATTTGCTGCGTGAGTACGAAGACATCAACGCCCAGTTCGCCGAGCCCATGGACGACGACGCCATGAACGCCCTGATCGAGCGGCAGGCCACCGTGGCCGAACAGCTCGACGCGGTCGGAGCTTGGGATTTGGACAGTCGGCTGGATATGGCCATGGACGCCCTGCGCTGTCCGCCCGAAGACCAAGAGGTCTCCACGCTTTCGGGCGGCGAGCGGCGGCGGGTGGCGCTGTGTCGGCTGTTGCTCCGCCAGCCGGATATCCTGCTCCTCGACGAGCCGACCAACCACCTCGACGCTGAGACCGTGGCGTGGCTGGAGGGTCATTTGCATCAGTACCAAGGGACGGTGATCGCCGTCACCCACGACCGGTACTTTCTCGACAATGTGGCGGGCTGGATTCTGGAGCTGGATCAGGGGCGCGGCGTACCGTGGAAGGGAAATTATTCGTCGTGGCTAGAACAAAAGAAGGAGCGCCTGCGGCTGGAAGAAAAGAGCGAGAGCGAAAGACAGCGGACGCTGGAGCGCGAGCTGGAGTGGATCCGCATGACGCCGAGGGCCAAGCAACAGAAGAACAAGGCGAGGATCAGGGCCTACGAGGAGTTGCTAAACCAAGATCGAGTGCAGCGAGACGAGTCGGTACAACTCTACATCCCGCCGGGCCCACGGCTAGGCGATATCGCCATTGAGGCTAAAGACGTGAGCAAGCGCTACGGCGATCGCATCATCTTCGAGAACATGGATTTCGCGCTGCCCTCGGGCGGGATCGTCGGAGTCATCGGACCCAACGGCGCGGGCAAGACGACCCTGTTCCGGCTAATTACCGGCCAAGAAAGCGCCGACAGCGGCCAACTCCGCATCGGCGAGACCGTGCAACTCGGGTATGTCGATCAGAGCCGGGAGAGCCTGGTGGGGGAAAACACCGTCTGGCAGGAGGTCTCGGGCGACGAGGAAGAGCTTGAGCTAGGCGAGCGCAAGGTAAATTCGCGGGCGTACCTCGCGCGCTTCAACTTCCTTGGTGCCGACCAGCAGCAAAAGGTGGGCACGCTCTCGGGCGGACAGCGCAATCGAGTCCATCTGGCCAAGGTGCTCAAGGAGCAGGCCAATGTATTCTTGCTCGACGAGCCGACCAACGACCTAGACGTGCATACGCTGCGGGCGCTGGAGGAGGGGCTGGAAAACTTCGCCGGCTGCGTCGTGGTCATCAGCCACGACAGGTGGTTTCTGGACCGCATCGCCACACACATTCTGGCCTTTGAGGGCGACAGCCAAGTCTATTGGTTCGAGGGCAACTTTTCAGAGTACGAGGAAAACAAGAAGGCGCGGCTAGGCGAAGATTCCATCGTGCCCCAGCGGGTCCGCTACCGCCAATTGACGCGGGACTAATTCTGTAGCACCACCGCTCACATACTATGCAGCGCACTCTCGATCCGATTGAGCGCTTCGTCGATATCGTCCAAGGTGTGCTGGGCTGAGACGCCGTGGTGGCCGGCGACGAGCGTGCCGTAGTCGTGGAAATAGACCCCTTTGTCGGCGCAGGCGCGGATGAATCTCCCGGTCAGCTCCTGGTCGCGGTTGAGGCTATCGTCGAAGCGCTCGACCGGATGGGTGAAGCCGAAGAAGATACCGAAGCGCGCACCCAGTCCCTGCACCCGGGCAGGCACGCCAGCGCGTTCGAACAGTCCAACCAGACCATCGCAGAGCCGGCCTCCAGCTTCGTAGATGTGATCGTAAAACCCCGGACTGGTCAGCTCGTTGACGGCAGCCAGCGCAGTCATCACGGCCGGTGGGTTGCCGGTAAAGGTCCCGCTCTGCGCCACCTCGCCAAGCGGTCCCACCAGATCCATGATCTCGGCCTTGCCAGCAATGACAGTGACTGGAGCACCAGCGGCAACCGCCTTGCCCAAAACGCAAACATCCGGGGTGACGCCGTAGTACCCCTGCGCGCAGTCGGGCCCGGTGCGGAAGGCCGAGAGCACCTCGTCGTATATGAGGACGACATCGTGGGCACTGGCCTGGTCGCGGACGAATTGCATGTACTCGGTGTCGGCGACGATGCAACCTTGGTTGTAATTGATCGGCTCCATGATGATGCCGCCGATCTCGTCGCCGTGCTCGCGCAGCGCTCTTTCCAGTGCGGCCTCGTCCTTCCACGGCACGACGATAATGAGGTCGTCCATCTGCGGCGGCATACCCGCCGACTCACCACACGGCTCGACGTAACTGCCCGGAGTCACCGGCGTCAATGGCGTGTGCGAATTGAACATGACGTAGTCGTAGAGGCCGTGAAAGTGCCCCCAGAATTTGAGAATCTTGTGCTTGCCGGTGTGGGCGCGAGCCAAGCGGACACAGACCATCGTCCCCTCTGAGCCGGTATTGCCGTAGCGAACGCGCTCGGCGCAGGGGACGATCTCGGTGATCCGCCGCGCCAAGTCAGTATGTGCTTCGGTCTCGTACCCGGCGAGAATACCCGCGTCCAATGCCGCGGTCATGGCCTCGCGCGTCGCCGGGTGATTGTAGCCCAAAAACGCGGCTCCGTGGGCTAGGTTGAAATCGATGTACTCCTTGCCATCGACGTCGTAGATGCGGCAGCCCTCGGCATTGCGCAGGTAGAGGGCGTACCCCAAGCACGGGTTGTGCCGTCCCGTAGCGCCGACGCCTCCCGGCAGGTAGCGCTTGGCTTCGGCTCTGAGATCGCTCTGTGACATCGTCTGTATCGTGGACATCGCTGTTTGTTCCTTGATGAAGACGGACTGGTCCGCCTGCATGGACGTGACTCGACCCAACTCCCGCTGAATTTCAACCGCGTCTCAACGACCGCCGATATTGTCCTTTTTAGCCGCACAAGTCAAGACGCCTTACCCGAACAATCTTTGCAAAGTACCATCCAAAAAGGCAAGTATGTCAATCTTTTTGTAAAATACGCTTGACATTACGATTTTTCAGATTATGTTCTCTTGTAAAGCCAACTTTACTTTATGGAAAGGACAGCAGACTCATGGAGAAGCCAATGGTCAATTTGAGTTGTCTTACTAGCGGCAGTGCAAAAAACACAATTCGCTTTCTTTGTTGGACCTTTGCCTGGTCGATGACGATGGTGTTGGCCGACAAAGCGATATTATACGAATGGCATTCCTCTGATTTGATATCCGCTATCGCCATCGTCCTCAACGCGGGTATCGGCATCGGCATGATCTTGTCGTATTTGCGCCACCTGAAATACATGGATGAGCTACAGCGCAAAATCCAACTCGATGCACTGGCTATAGCTATGGGCGTCGCGCTCGTCGGCAGCGTTAGTTATTTGCTGATGGTAACTGCAAAATTCATAACGGATCCCGAAGTCTCAGATATCATTTTGCTGATGACGTTTACATTCGTGGTCTCCGTTATCGTCGGCCATATCCGCTACCGATGAAAAATCGCCTAAAAGTATTGCGCGCCGAGCGCGACTGGACCCAAGCTGATCTCGCGGAGCGTCTGGAGGTCTCGCGGCAAACGGTGAACGCCCTCGAAAAGGGCAAATACGACCCCAGTCTGCCGCTGGCATTTAAGATCGCCCACATTTTTTCCGAGCCGATCGAAGCGATTTTTATTTACGAGACGGAAGTCAGTTGACGCGGGATTAAGTTGCACAGCAAAACCTTGCTCCTGTTCTCATTCTAATGTACCGTTCAATTATGACCTTATAGCAGGATGTGTACGAGCTATGACAAATGTTGCAGCTACTCTAAATGACCTGCGCCACGTAGCAGAAAACGGCAAGGCCGAACTGGTCAAAGGGGAATTAGTACTTATGTCGCCGACAGGAGGATTGCCGGGGTATGCGGCGGGCGAGATTTTCGCCAGCTTGCGGGAATACGCACAGCGGACCCGCACCGGGTACGCCTTCGCGGACAATGTCGGTTTTATCGTCGATTTGCCCGAGCGCCAATCGTTCAGCCCGGACGCGGCGTTCTATACGGGTGAGCTGACGATGAAGTTTCTCAAAGGAGCACCCGTATTCGCCGTTGAGGTCCGCAGCGAGAGTGATTACGGTTCGATGGCCGAGCAGGAGATGACGCAAAAGCGGGCGGACTATTTCGCCGCTGGGACGCTGGTCGTTTGGGATGTGGACTTGAAAGGTGAAGATGTGGTGCGAAGTTACAAGGCCATAAATCCCGACGAGCCGATCGCCTATCGGCGAGGCGAGTCGGCAGCGGCCGAGCCGGCGGTCCCAGGATGGACGCTGGCCGTGGACCGTCTTTTTCCTGATGGAGCGGCGTAGCCTCCCCAGAGACGCTAATCGCCGTCTCTCGCGTATAATCCCGAAAAAACGACCCGTGCATACAGAACGCGAAAACACGCTAGACGAAACCGAGCGGCTGCAACTCGCCCGCCAAGCCTTTGCCGACAACTACGTCCGCTGCTTCTGGTATATGCGCCGTGATTTGGAAATCGGCGTCGGCGATATACCCGAGATCGCCCGGGGCTTGCGCCTGCACGGAGGCCGACAGGGATTTATTCTGGCCGCCCGCCTATGCCCCTAAGCGCGTTTCAGCAATCCATCCTGCGTTTGTTAGCGCAAAACCGCAGCCCAGAGAGCTATGTAGCTGGTGCTACGGTCCTGCACCAAATTCCCGACAGTCCGCGTTTTTCCGAAGACCTAGATATGTTCCACGACGTGGAAGACAGCGTCGCTCGGAGTGCTGAGTTCGACGTTGCCGTCCTAGACGCGAATGGCTTTGCGATCGAATGGATTTTGCGGCAGCCAGCCTATCTCAGGGCCATCGCGGCGAAGGAAGGTCAGTCCCTCCGATTGGAGTGGGCTCAGGATTCCGCTTTCCGCTTCTTTCCCGTTGAGCAAGACGAACTATGCGGTTATCGCCTGCACCGGGCCGACGCGGCCACCAACAAGGTGTTGGCTTTAGCCGGACGCCGAGAGGCGCGCGATTTCATCGACGTTCTCCATTTGGACAGCAGCTATCTGTCGTTGGGGGCGCTGTGCTGGGCGGCCTGTGGGAAAGATCAGGGCTATACGCCGAATTTCTTGCTCGACCAGTTAAATCGCAACGCGGCTTTTACCCAAGAGGAAATCCAGCAGCTAGACTTGGCGGTCCCCCAGACGCTATCGGATCTGAAGCGGCAGTGGTGTGCGGCAATGGAGCGGGCCGGTAGGTTGCTAACCGCGCTGCCTGTGAGCGAAGTAGGTTGCCTCTATCTCGACAGACAACATTCCGTTCCCGTGCAACCCGACCCGACACACGAGGCATTTGCCTCATTGCAACGGCATTTTGGGTCTGTGCGCGGCGCTTGGCCTAAGATTTGTTGAACAGAGCTTCTTCGTCAAAACAGACGGCCACTGAAACTGGACAGAAATAGGAAGTGGGTGAGTCTGAATAAAAACAACATTTTAGGCCCCTTGGGACGGCTTTTGCCAAGGGGGCCTTTTTGCGCCACTACGTCTGTGCAGAGAGCTATTTTAGAAATAAATCAGCACCCACAGGCGGGCTTTTTGCAGACGGAGTGAATGGGTATCCGAGCCGTCCTGCTCTATTGGATAGGGATATTCATATCCATAGTCTGAGTACGTATCCTCGAAGAACTCATAGGCCACGCCCTGTCTGAACGATATAATCACCTTCTTCCACGGCTTGACGAGAAAACCCCAGCCACCCTCTAAGGCGCTGCCGCCGCCGCTCCTGCGCGTTTGTCCTCCCATTCCTATTAGCCCTTCGATCTGACGGCTTATGTGCTGAGCCGATATGTAACCGAACTGGAAGGCTGGCCCTTGCGTGAATATGCGCTTGACCGTCAGCGATCCACGGATATGGAAAGATAAAAAGGTCTTGTCGAAGGACTCGTATTGGTCTGTTTTGCTCCATGTCCATTGGAGCCGGTCGAACTCGATGCCGACCCACGTCTTCGGGCGGATCAGCCAGACGCCTATCCCGCGATCTAATGCGCCTAAGCCGACAGCGGCCTGCGTACCGGATTCATCCTCGGCGTCCGATACGCGGGCCTGACTGATTAACAGTGCAACCACTAAAAGCAACCTGCTCATTGTAAAGCTTTGTCCCGGATATTGGGAAAAGAAATAGCCCCCGATGCGGGTCAAGCACCGGGGGCTATTCCTGTTAGATGTGACGGTACTCAGGCGATCGCCGCAAGCGCCTTGCGGGCGAAAACCCTCGCCAAGTGACGGCGGTACTCTTCGCCAGCAAAGTGGTCGGCGAGCACCTCCTGTCCGTCGGCTGCCTGTGCAGCAGCAGCAGCGATCGACTCCTCGCTCAAACCGCCGCTGAGCGCCGCTTCAACCCCAGCATCGCGGAAGGCCGCATTGGCCACGCCCGTAAAGGCGACCTTGACCGCGCCTCCAGCCGAGGCGGCAGCGCAGCCGACTACGGCAAAACGCGAGGCCGGATGCGGAAACTTAACATACGCCGACTTTTCCGCGGCCGGGACTCGCACCTCGGTGATGATCTCGTCCGGCGCGAGTGCGGTCAAAAACAGATCGAAGAAAAACTCGTCCGCCGGAATTGAACGCCCACCGTCGGGTCCCTTGACGACAATCTCAGCCCCGAGTGCCAAAATCGCCGCCGGGTAGTCTGCCGCGGGGTCGGCGTGAGCCAGCGAGCCGCCAATAGTGCCCTTGTTGCGCACCTGGGGATCGCCGATGACCGAGGCGGCTTGGGCCAAGGCCGAGGCGTTGGCACTCACCAAGCCCGAGGACGCAATCTGTTGGTGAGTAGTAGTCGCACCAATAGCAATGGTGCCGCCGTCCTCTCTGATGTAGTTGAGCTCGGCGATCCGACCAATGTCGATCAGCGCGCCCGGTGACGACAGGCGCAGCTTCATGGCCGGTAACAAACTGTGGCCGCCAGCTAAGAGCTTGGCGTCGTCCGAGAGGAGCTCAATCGCCTCATCTACTGAAGAGGGACGATGATAGTCAAACGCAACAGGTATCATGGTCGTCTTCTCCTTAGCTGGCTTGTTGGATGGCCTGCCACACCTTCTGCGGCGTCAGCGGCATCGCAAGGTCGCGCACGCCCAACGGCCACAGGGCGTCGATCACGGCGTTGACAATAGCCGGCGGCGAGCCAATCGTGCCGGTCTCGCCAGCGCCTTTGACGCCGAGGGGATTGTGCGGGCAGGGCGTGACAGTGTGGTCGGTTTCAAAGGAAGGCAGGTCGTCGGCGCGCGGCAGGACGTAGTCCATGTACGAGCCGGAAATGAGCTGGCCGCTGTCGTCGTACACGGCCTCCTCGAACAGGGCTTGGCCAATGCCGTGCGTAATGCCGCCTGCTACTTGGCCTTCGACGATCATGGGATTGACGATATTGCCCACATCGTCAACCGCGACGTAGCGCCGCACCGCAACCACGCCGGTCTCGGCATCCACTTCCACGACCGCTATGTGAGCGCCGAAGGGAAAGGTAAAATTGGCTGGGTCGTAGAAGCTGGTAAACTCCAGCCCCGGCTCCAGTCCCTCGGGAAAATTGTGCGGCACATACGCGGCCAGCGCCACCTCGCCAAAGGCGATCGACTGATCGGTGCCCCTAACAGTCCAGCTACCCTCGGCGAATTCGAGATCCTCCTCGGCAGCTTCAAGCAAGTGGGCCGCGATCTTGGCCCCTTTCTCCTTGATCTTGTCCATGCTCTTGACAATGGCTGTGCCGCCGACGGCCAGCGAGCGCGAGCCGTACGTGCCCATGCCAAAGGGCACGGACTCGGTGTCGCCGTGAATGATGTCCACGTCTTCGATCCCCACGCCCAACCCGTCGGCCACCACCTGGGCAAAAGTCGTCTCGTGGCCTTGCCCGTGCGAGTGGCTGCCGGTGAAGACCGTGACTTTGCCGGTGGGCTGGACGCGGACGCCCGCGCTCTCAAACAGGCCAGCGCGAGCACCCAATGCGCCGACCACGGCTGAGGGCGCAATGCCGCAGGCCTCGATATAGGTTGAAAAGCCTATGCCGATATGGCGACCATTGCCGGCGGCGCGAGCCTGTGCCTGCTCTGCGCGCAGTTCGTCGTAGCCGATGGCCGCGAGGGCTTTTTCGAGCACAGCCCCGTAGTTACCGCTGTCGTACTGCAGGGCCACTTGGGTCTGGTAGCCTTCCTGCTCGACCCCGTCAAAGGGCGGGATGAAGTTTTTGCTCCGCAGTTGGGCCGGGTCGCGGCCCGTCTCCAAGGCAGCCTGCTCAACAGTGCGCTCGAGGACGTACGTGGCCTCGGGACGGCCCGCGCCGCGCAGGGCGTCAACTGGCGTGGTGTTGGTGAAGACGCCGGTGACATCGACGTGGACCGCTGGGGTCGTGTACAGCCCCTGCAAAAGCGTGCCATAGAGATACGTGGGCACACACGGCGCAAACGTCGATAGGTACGCGCCCAAGTTGGCGACAGTCTTGACCCGCAGACCGACGAAATTCCCGTCGGCGTCGAGGCCGAGATCGACCTTGGTGTGGTGATCGCGGCCGTGGGCGTCGGTGAGGAAAGCCTCGCTGCGGCTGGCAGTCCACTTGACCGGACGGCCAATCTGGCGCGAGCACCACGTGACGAGGACTTCTTCGGCATAGTGAAAAATTTTCGAGCCAAAGCCACCGCCCACATCCGGCGACACCACGCGCACCTTGTGCTCGGGCAGACCCAAGACAAACGCCGTCATCAGCAGGCGAATGACGTGGGGGTTCTGCGACGAGGTGTAGAGCGTGTAGTGGTCGCGCGCGCCGTCGTAATCGCCAATGGCGCAGCGCGGCTCAATCGCGTTGGGGATGAGCCGTTGGTTGTCGTACTCCAACGTGGTAACGTGCGCGGCACTAGCCAAGGCCGCGTCCGTGGCCGCTTGATCGCCGAGCTCCCAGTCGAAGGGCGTGTTGTTGGGCACGTCGTCGAACAACTGCGGCGCGCCCTCGGCTGTCGCTTGGGTTGCAGAGACGACCGCGTCCAAAACCTCGTAATCCACTGCCACCAACTCTGCGGCGTCCGCAGCTTGTTCGCGGCTCTCTGCTATGACGATGGCAACCGGGTCGCCGACGTGGCGCACCTTGGTCGCAGCCAGCACCGGATGGGCCGGCTCCTTCATGGTGTCGCCACTTTTGAAATCCACCTGCCAGCCGCAGGGCAGGCCGCCGACGCCAGCGGCTTCGAGGTCGGCACCTGTGAACACGGCGACCACGCCAGCGGCTGCGGCTGCGGCCGTCGTATCGACGCTGTTAATCGCGGCGTGGGCATGCGGGCTGCGCACGAGCGCCGCAAAGGTCGAGTTGGGCAGGGTAATGTCATCGGTGTAGCGGCCCTTGCCGGTGATAAAGCGCTGGTCTTCGACGCGCTTGACGGATTGTCCTATGACTCCCATAGCGGCCTCCTATGCGCTTTCGGCGGCGTGTTGGACCGCCTTGATGATGTTGTCGTAGCCCGTACAGCGGCAAAAATTGCCTTCGAGCGCGTGGCGAACCTCCGCGTCGCTCGGCGTTGCGTTGTGCTCTAGCAACTGCCAAGCGGCCATGATCATGCCGGGCGTGCAAAAGCCGCACTGCAAGCCGTGGGTCTCGCGGAAGGCTTCCTGTAACGGATGCAGCGTGCCGTTGGCCGCAAGCCCTTCGATGGTCGTTATCTCCGCGCCATCGGCTTGCGCCGCGAGCATGGTGCAGACCTTGACGGCTTGGCCATCGACGATAGCGGTACAGGCACCGCAGTTGCTGGTGTCGCAGCCGACGTGCGTACCTGTCAGGCCCAACTCCTCGCGCAAATAGCTGACGAGCATCTGGCGCGGCTCCACCTCGTGCTCGTGGGTCTGGCCGTTGACAGTGACCTTGATTGCTACTGACATAGCCACCTCCTATCGAATCGAATTAAGGTAATTCGCGCTCCAGCGCCTTGAAAAACTGATTGGTAAACATCCGCGCCACGCCCGAGAGCAGGCGCTGACCCATGCTCGCCAACCGACCCGTCAACTGCGAGCCGCCCTCGACTGCCACCGTGGTCGTCTCGTGGTCTTCGGCGAGCCGGATGTGGCCCTCGGCCGCGATTTGGCCGATCTTGCCATCGACATCGACGAGCAGGCGATAGCTTTCCGGCTCCTTGCTATCTACTACTTGTAGCGCGCCGTTGAAGGTACTGTTGATCGGCCCCATTTTGATGTGCAGCACGGCTTGATACTGGCCGGGGCCAGTTTGCTCCAAGGTATCGACGCCCGGAGTAATGCGCGCCAACACCTCGGGGTCGTTGAGCAAGTCCCACATGACTTGCCTCGGGGCGCGAAAAGTATGAGAACCTGCAAGCTGCATGGGCCGATGCTATTGTTAAGGGCCAGAAGCGAGTGACGCGGAGGTGGATATTACAAAACTTTGCCTGTCTTTGTCAATTTGAATAACCAGCGTAGCAAACGCGGCGGAGTGACGAATTGAGATGACCAGACTCGCAGACCTTAGCGGGATCGTACTAGCGGCGGGAAGTTCCTCCAGAATGGAAGGTGCCAATAAGTTGCTGCTTCCTTGGCAGCAGCAATGCGTCCTCCAAGTCGTGGTAGAGAGAATCTGCAAGGTCGGTTTGGGTGAGGTGATCGTAGTAACAGGACATCAGCGGACAGAGGTAGAGGAAGCGTTGAACAGCTATCCCGTGCGGCTGGTACACAACCCAAAATTTGCCGAGGGGATGGCCGCCTCTATCAGAGTGAGCGTAGAAGCGGCCGTCGGAGAAAAAGGGTATCTCTTTGCCTTGGGGGATATGCCGCAGATAGCTGGTAACACGGTGCTAAAAGTCGCCGAAGCATTGAAAAGCAACGAGACCATCGCCGTGCCAGTGAGCAACGGGCGACGCGGCCATCCAGTAGCTATCGGCAGCGCCTATCGCGATGCCTTGCTCGCGTTGACCGGAGATCGAGGGGCGCGGCCGGTCTTGGCAAAAAACGCAGCCAATGTCGTCGAAATACCCGTCGAAGACGAGGGCATCTTCGTGGATGTGGATACGAGGGAAGCCTACTCGGCAGCCTTGGAGGCTACGCCTCCAGCGGCACCAATCGCTGCGTCGTCTCCGCCCGGTCGCGTATCTCCTGCCAATCCCACAACTGAGGTATGAATTCCACATCGGCCCAAAGCTGGGCTTGGTCGGCGTAGTGCGGGCTAGCCGGGTGGCCAGAGGCCCCCAGCGGCGCGATCCAGCGCGAGCGAGTCCAGTCGGAGGGATCGAAGATATAGCGGTTGACCGAAAGACCCGTAACTGTGAAGTCGGAGAAGGCATAGCTGCCGGCTAAGGGCGTGTCGCCGTCGCCGTGGACGGGGAGCGAAGGGGGGTCGAGGAAGGAAGCGGCCTCGGGGAAAACCGCAGAGAATGGGTGCTGCGGCTGGGTGCGATGCAAGCGTCCCCAACGCCATTGGTCCATGTCGTCGCCGAGGGCCTCTTTGAGAACAGCGAGCGCGCCAGTCAGAGCCTCGGTCAGAGCTTGGGACCAAGTCTGGCCGGGCGGCAGCAGTGCCGTATCGCCGCGCTCAATCGCGAGAGTCGCTTCGAGGGTTATAAGACGCCAGTGAGCGTCGCCGCCAGCCTCCGCGAGCAAGGTCAAGGCGTCCCCACCGAACAGGTGTTGCGCGATGTGGTAGCCGAGCAGGTTGCGGGTTTGCGCATAGACCGTCGGCTGGACTTGGGCGCGGTCCATCCGGCAGTCCCACTGGCGCAACAGGTCGAGGGCTTGGGCGCAGTCGGCGTCGGGCGGCTCAATGGCGAACAAGGCCCGCGTAAAGACCTCGGCCGGCAGCGAGACGCGTTCGGCGTGGATGCGGCCCATAGCCTCGGGCGTGGCCGTGCCCTTTGCCAATTCGAGGATGCGGGTTTGGATGCGGCGGGCGCGGTAGTCAGGGCTGAAGACAAGCCCGACGTAGTAGGGATAATCAGAGCCGGTCACGCGCTGGTTGCAGGTGACGGCATAGCCTGTTGCCGGGTTTATGGCTTTGGGCAGCTCGGCGTGGGGGATGTAGCCCTGCCACTCGTGCTCGCCGCTCCAGCCGGGGACGGCGCACCAGCCGTTTGCAGCCTCGCGCACGGGAATCCGGCCCTCGTGCAGATAGCCGAAGCAGCCGTGGACATCGGCGACGGCGTAGTTGTTGACGCGGTCGTTCCAGCGGGCGAAGGCTTGGTGCAGTTCCTCAACCGAGCGGGAGCGCATAGCATCGCGGGCCGCGTCGGCCCAAGGAGTGCCTTCGATGAGGCCGGGATCGCTGATGGCGATGGCTTGGCCTTTGCGCGGACCGCCGGCGATGATAGGTCCGTGGTGGGTAATGACGACTTCAGCGGTGACGGAGGCCGCGCCGCGGACGTGGATTTCTTCCCGCAGGATTTCCGCTGGCCGCCACGCGCCGCTGAATTCGTACTCCAAGCCATCGGCCGTTTCGCGAAAGCGCTCGACGAACAAATCCTGGGTGTCAGCACTGCCGTAGGTCATACCCCAAGCCACGTACTCGTTGTGGCAAAAGTGCAGAGTGCCGGGGACGCCGGGCACCGAGTAGCCGCTGACGGCGAAGTCGGGGCAGGCGAGGTGGACTTGGTAATAGACGGAAGGAGTATCGAGGCCGCGGTGCGAGTCGCCAGCCACCAGCGGCAAGCCCGAATCCGTGTACTCACCCGCAATGGACCACGCATTGGAGCCGGGGTCGGTTTCGCGGCTGAGGGCCGCGAGGCCGTCGAGGGGTTCTCCCTGGTACTCGGTGCCTGGAGGCACGGTGAGCAGGTGGCCTTGGGGATAGCCTTTGATTAGCTGAGCGAGGTTCTCAGGGCCGACCACTTGGGCTAGACGGGTGCGCCAGAGCTTGGATTCAAAGGTGCCGAGCAGGCTGTTACGCATCTTGTACACGGCGAGGCAGTGCCAGCTTTCCCACGGCTCGGGACGCTGGCCGAGAAGTTGGTATTCGACGGGCAGGGCCGTTGTCGTCGCCAAAAAGGCGTTGACGCCAGCAGCGTACGCGTCGAGCATGGCGCGCGCCTGGGGACTGGATGCTTCGTAGTCTAACTTGGCGGTGCGGCCCATGCCAGCGGCGCGCAAGAGGCGGTCGCGGTCCAGTCCTGCAGGGCCAGCCCATTCGGACCAACGGCCTAGGGCTTGATGGCGATCGAAGTCCATATGCCACAGGCGGTCTTGGGCCGTGGCAAAGCCCTGGGCGAAGAACAGGTCGGCTTCCGATTCAGCTTGGATATGGGGGATTCCCCAAGGGTCGCGGTGAATGGTGACGGTGTTTTCAAGGCCCTCGCAACGCTGAGTGCTTTCGAGGTCGGGGAGGGCCGCTTGGAGGTCTTTGGCGCTGATAGGCATTGCGTTCCTCTTGCGTTGTTGGTTCAGGATATTCTGCAAGGCAAATGCGTTTGCCGCAACATGTACAAATGGTGAAATATAGCTAAATTGCCAAATCCTGTAGATTCGTCTCCGAGCATAAGAACAGAGAATCAGTCTTGATAAATACCGATCCTCAATGTATCCTCATTGTATCTACTATTTAGAGGAGGAAGATATGGAAACTCGCGTGCAAAAATGGGGCAATAGTTTGGCTCTGCGTATTCCCAAACCACTCGCTAGCCAGATTGGGCTTGAACTCAACTCACCGGTCGAATTATCGCTACGTGGTAAGGAGTTAGTCATTGAACTTGTAAGGCCGTCTGGCTTGAAGCTGGACGATCTTTTAGCCGAGGTGACTGAGCACAACTTACACGGCGAAATAGATACTGGACCTGCGACGGGCAGTGAAGTATGATGAGATCGACCGAGTACATCCCACAGCGCGGTGATGCGGTGTGGATTAACTTCAATCCGCGAGTAGGACATGAGCAAGCAGGACATCGACCCGCCGTTGTGGTTTCACCAGGGGCTTATAATAGCAAGACTCGCTTGGCAATTCTCTGCCCAATCACCAGTCAAGTGAAGGGGTATCCCTTTGAGGTCGCCATCCCCACGGGGCTGGACGTGACGGGTGTTATTCTAGCAGATCAGGTCAAGAGCATGGACTGGCAGGCGAGAAATGCAGCGTTGATATGTCCTTTGCCCACAGAGATCGTGGATGCGGTTTTACAGAGAGTCGAAACGCTCTTGGCAAGGGAGTAATTGCAGGCTTGAACAAGACCACTAAAGGGCTACTCGAACAGGCATTGGAAGGGCGGCGTTCGCGGCGCGAAGAATTTTCCGATCTCTTTGGCTGTTGGTCGGCAGCGGATCTGGCCGAGTTTGAAGAGGCGACAAAAGACCTTCGCCAGATTGACCCCGACGACTGGAAATGAGTGCTTTCGCGTCAGGCCGGTCGGTCGTGAATCGGCCCGGGATGGTCTCGGAGCGAGCCGCCTTGACGACCGGTAAGCGCGGCTTGGATTTCGCCGAGAATGGACAGGGCGATTTCCTCGGCCGTTTCAGCGCCGATGTCGAGGCCGACAGGGCTAAAGAGGCGTGCGGTCTGCTCATCACTTGGCGCGACGCCTTCTTTTCGCAAATCGGCGAGCAGACGCTGGGTGCGCTGGTGTGGGCCGAGGACGCCCAAGTAGGCGAGGGGAGCGCCGAGCAAGTCCCGCAACAGAGCTTGATCCTGTAGGTAGTTGTGGCTCATGATGACGGCGCACGAGCGGTTGTCGAACTGAAGCTCCTCGGGCAGATGACCGGGCTGGGCGAGCAGGACTTGCCTAGCCGAAGGGAAGCGCTCGGCGCGGGCATAGGAAGGCCGGTGGTCGGCCACAGTGACGCGCCAGCCGAGTTCGCCAGCTAACTGAGCGAGGGGCACGGCGTCGTAGCCAGCGCCGAAAAGATAGAGGGCGATGGGTGGCAGCAGAGGCTCTATGAGCAGGGCGGCCTTGCCGTGCGTCAACTCGTAGTGACGCGTGTAGCCTAGGGCGATAGGGAGTCGGGTGTCGTCGAGAGTCGCGAGGATTTCAGCGGCGGCGTTGTGCGCAATCTCGCGCAGTTCCAAATCGGCGATGTCGTCGCGCACATTTTCCCGCTCGTCGAGTATCAGATGTTGACCCGGAGCAGCATTCGTTTCGCCCTCCGTGGCAAAAACCGTGACGAGGACGCCGTGCCGATCTTCCAAGGCACAGCCGTGCAAGAAGGTTGGATAATGAAACGGCGCGTCTTGGGGCAGACGCTCTAAGAGCACATCCACCGTGCCGCTACAGCCCAAACCAGTTCCCCAAAGGATATCGTCTTCAGAGGTAGCGTCGTAGTGCAGGAGACGGGGTTGGCCATCGGCGAAGACGGCTTGCGCGTTTTCGCGCACATCGCCTTCGAGACAGCCGCCGCTGATGGTGCCCAAGCTCTGGAGATCGGCTTCGATGAGCATGCGAGTGCCCGGGCCGCGATAGACCGAGCCAGAGGTCTGGACCACAGTGGCCAAGACATAGGGCTTCTCCGCCTCGTCGAGTACCCGAGCGCGGCGGAGGATCGTCTGCAAGTCTTTCACGGCTGCACTCCAAAGCGCCGGTACCAATCGTCCCTTCGGCTGAGCTCAGGTCGAAGCCTCGTCGGCGCGGCGGGCTGGGCTTTCGGCGGCGCAGGCGGCTCAGAACGTCGGCGCAGATATTGCGCGGCCGTCGCACCGCGCAGCGTCATCAGATATCCGACCAGCGCCTTGAGGCTGTCGATATTGTGGGCCGGGGCAAAGAGGTCGATGTACGGCAAAGCAGCCTGCATCCCACGCGTGGCAGGCCGATAATCCGGGCTGCCCAACAGGGGATTGAGCCAGATTAGGCAACGGCTGCGGCGCTGCAATGCGCGCATACTTTCTTCGAGGGTCTCAATGTCGCCGGTGTCCCAGCCATCGCTGACGATGACCAGCGCGGTCTGGTGATCGACGAGATCGGCGTGTTCGCTGAGGAAGGTCTCCAGCGCGGCCCCGATGCGCGTGCCGCCCGACCAATCCGGCACCTGCGCGGCAATCGCGTCCAGGCCCGCGCTCAGGTCGTTGCCCCGCAGCAGCGGCGCGACATGGTGTAACGAGGTCGCAAACACGAACGTCTCAATGCGACGATAGGCGTTTTGGAAGGCGTACATGAACTGGATCAAGAAACGGCTGTACAGGTCCATGGACTTACTGACATCGCACAGCAAGACCAGTTTGGGCTTCTGGCGGGTGCGGCGGCAATAGGACAGGTCCAACAGCTCGCCGCCTCGGCGCAGGCTGGCGCGGAGGGTGCGCCGCAAGTCGAGGCGGCCCGGCGGGCGGGCGGGCCGATAGCGGCGGCTGAAGCGCGTGGCGAGCGCGCGGGCAATGGCTTGCAGCAACCGTCCGGTCTCCTCCAGCTCTTCGGCGTTAAAGTCCTTAAAGTCGCGCTTTGTATGGACCTCGATGGGGCTGTATCCAGCGGCCTCGCGCTCCTCTTCAGTCGGCTCGCCCTGTTTGAGCCAATCGCGGATACTCGTCAAACCATTCTTGCCGGGTCGATTGGCACTAGCCTTCTCGGAAGCAGAGGACTCGGGCTGGGGCTGACCCAATTCGCCGGCGCGATCCCATACGGACCAATAGACATCGAACAGCGCGTCGAAGAGCTTCTGCTCGGCGGGCGTCTTGGCCAAAACCGTCCGCAAACTTAGTCGGAAGTCCTCCGGGTCCGACAGGTCAATGGCCGCGAGGGCGCGGAGCGCGTCTTGCTCCTCGCCCAAGGCCGGGCCAGAACCTTGGGAGCGCAACAGGCGGCAGAAGCCGACCACATTCGCGCTCAACGCGCCGTGCAGGGCGATGTCGTCGATCTTGTGGTTCATCGTTCTGGAGCCAGCTTGGCGCGGACCCCCAATCCTTCCAAGAACTCGGCCAGCGATTGCTTCACCTGCGCCACATCGCGTTGGTCCTTGAACACAATGCCCAAGGTATCCGCCACGACTTCGAGGTCGAGGTGGTGCTGGTGCAGGGCGACGAGGGCTTTGGCCCAGTCGAGGGTTTCGGCGACGCCGGGGACCTTTTCGAGGCGCTGCATGCGGATCTTTTCCATAAAGCGGCAGATCTGCTCGGCGAGTTGGATGTCGATCCCATTCACCTTGCGGCGCACAATCTCCACTTCCTTGTCAAATTCCGGGTAGTCGATCCACAAATAGAAACAGCGGCGGCGCACGGCGTCGGACAGCTCGCGGGTGCGATTGCTAGTCAAGATCACGTGCGGCCGTGCCGCCGCGCTAATGGTGCCGATTTCGGGGATGGTAATCTGCCAATCGGACAGCACTTCGAGCAGGAAGCTCTCAAACTCCTCGTCGGCCCGGTCGAGTTCGTCGATCAGCAGCACCGGCGGGACGGGTTGGGTGATGGCCTGGAGCAAGGGACGCTTGAGCAGGAAGTCCTCGGAGAAAAGGTCGGCCTCGCGCTCGGCTAGGGGGCGTTGGCTCCTCTCGTCGAGCTTGATGTGCAAAAGCTGGCGCTGGTAGTTCCACTCGTACAGGGCGGAGTGGGCGTCTAGCCCCTCGTAGCACTGCAAGCGGATCAACTCGGTGTCGAGGGCGCGGGCTACGACCTTGGCTACCTCGGTTTTGCCGACGCCAGCCGGCCCCTCGATGAGCAGGGGACGCTCCAAGGTCTGAGCGAGGTACACGGACATGACAACTTGGCGATCGGCGATATACCCGTGCTCGGCGAGCATCTCTTGGATCGCGGCAGTGGTACTCATTAAACCTCTTTCGTTGCGCGGTGCAATGCCTTATAGCAAGCCGGAATGATTTGAACGATTCTTGTGAATCCTATTCTGCGTCTATCTGCGTCCATCTGCGGATTTTCTTGTCAATAGATGTGGCACGATCAAAGTCGCAGGCGGTGCAAGTCCCTTAATATCACGCGCCAACTTCCGTACAGCAAGAACGCGCCCGCTACGCCTGACATTGCCCACCGCTAGGGATTCTCTATATTCTCAAGTCTCTTTAACTCCGTCTGTGGATGCCTTTTATGGCCCTTGAAACACCCGCCAAAACCGAGTTAGTGCGCGACCTTTTGGGCCGCCCGTTGGCCTCTTTGCGCGTGTCGGTAATCGACCGCTGCGACCTGCGCTGTCAGTACTGCATGCCCGAAGAGCACTACACCTGGCTGCCGAGTGAAGACATCCTCAACGCCGCCGAGCTCGAGCGCGTGGTCGATGCCTTTTGCCAAGTTGGCGTCCGCAGCGTGCGCTTGACTGGCGGCGAGCCGCTATTGCGCGCCGATCTACTCGAACTCATCGCCCGACTCACACGACTACCACTGATCGAGGATCTAGCGCTGACGACCAATGCGACGCAATTGGCGCGCCGGGCTGACTCCCTGCGGGAAGCTGGGCTGCGCCGGATCACGGTCAGCTTGGACTCGCTGCAGCCAGCGCGCTTTGAGGCACTGACGCGGAGAACCGCGCACGCCAAGGTCCTAAAGGGAATCCGCGCCGCCGCCGCAACTAACTTTGACTCAATCAAGATCAATTCGGTCGTAATGCGCGGCTTCAACGACGACGAGCTAGTGGATCTGCTCGAATTCGGACGGGAGATAGGCGCAGAGGTCCGCTTCATCGAATACATGGACGTCGGCGGGGCCACGCACTGGTCGCTCGGAGAGGTGGTGTCGCAGCAGGAGATACTGGCGAAGCTGGAGGCGCACTACGGGCCTATTGAGCGCGAGGCGGGGCGAGGCTCTGCGCCCGCAGAGCGCTTTCGCCTGAATGACGGCACGCGCTTTGGCATCGTCGCGTCGGTCACCGAGCCGTTTTGCGGGGCCTGCGACCGCAGCCGCCTGACAGCCGACGGCCTGTGGTACACGTGTCTATACGCGCAGCAGGGCACCGACCTAAAACCCTTGCTGCGCAACGGAGCAGACCGCGAGCGACTGGTGCGACGCATTAGCGCCGGGTGGGCGGGACGAACGGACCGCAGCGCCGAAGAACGGCGCGACGACCCACACCGCGGCGTGCTCTATCAAGTCTCAGAATTGCAAGCCGACCCGCACCGCGAGATGCACACCCGCGGCGGCTAAGCCGCACCTTCCCAATACATGGATTACTTTCGCGCCAAACGCTATTTGGACGCCCTACCCGACTGGGAGGTCGGCCGTCCAGCACTCGGGCCAATCGAAGAGTACCTGCCGAGAATGCGCGCTCTGCTGACCCGCCTCGGTGATCCGCAGACGCGCTTCCGTTCAATCATTGTCGGCGGCACCAACGGCAAGGGAACAGTCGCCAGCTTACTCTCCTCCATCCTAAAGGCGCACGGTCACAAGGTTGGGCTATACACTTCTCCGCACCTGCACACTCAGCGCGAGCGGATCCGCATTGACGGCGAGATTCTCAGCAAGGAACAATGGGCCGACGCCGTGTCGCATCTCGACGATTGCACCCGTGACTTTGGCCAGGAGGCATTGGGGTCGTTTAGCAAGTTCGAAGCCCTAACCGGCCTCGCGGCCCATCTCTTCGCGCAGCAGGGCGTAGAGTTCGGAATTTTCGAGGTCGGGCTAGGGGGCCGCTACGACGCGACCAACGCCTGGGACTCGGAGCTGGCCGTCCTGACGGCTATCGGCCTAGACCACGTGGACCTGCTGGGCAATACCTTGGAGGAAATCGCCGCTGACAAGCTGCATATCGCCCGGCCGGGTCGCACGCTCATTACTACAGCGGCGCAGACACCAGAGGTGATGGACCTAATCCGGCAGACCTGTACAACGCAAGGAGTGGAGTTGCAGGTTGCCGGAACGGAGTGGTCCCTAGGGCACCTAACGGGCCGTCCCGTCACCTACGCAGAAAATGCGCGACTGGCCCTTGAAGCGGCGCAGGGACTCGTCCAGGACCTAGAAGACGAATCGGTGCAGCAAGCCGTGGCGGCCCATCGCTGGCCGGGCCGCTTTGAAGTAGCGCAAGAAAAGCCGTTGGTCTTGCTCGACGGCGCACACAACCCAGCGGCGGCCGAGGCGTTGGCCGGGGAGTTACAGCGGCTGAGCGGAAATCGTCCTGTCGCCAATACTGACAACGCATGGGTACTGGTCCTCGGCGCGGGAACAGGGCACGATGCCGCAGGGATTTTGCGCGCCCTAGCGCCGGTGGCACAGCGAGTCTTGCTAACTTCGTCGGACCATCCACGGGCGCTAGCACCAGCGGTACTAGCAGACCTAGCACCGGACGGACTAGCCATCGAGCAGGTACCTGCAAGCAGCCAAGCGCTCAAACGCGCGCTAGCATTAGCGGGCCCCAAAGGCCGAGTCTGCGTAGCCGGATCGCTGCACTTGGTGGCGCGGGCGCGGGAGTTTTTCAGCCTGCCCGGCGAGCGCGACGGCATCACCGAAGACATGGCGCTGGAGAATCTGGAGTGCATTGCCGAGGCGGCCCGGCGACAGGGACTCATCTGCGAGTGGATTTCGGACGACGGCACTCGGCTCAAGCTGTCGGGCGGACGGCGGCCCCTGCGCTTCTGGCGCAACAAGCATCCCTTCAACGACTACGTCGAAGCCCGGCTCGCCGAAGACAAGGCGTACCAATATGAGGATTTCGCCGCCGCCGGACTGCCAGTCCCCGATACCCTCAAGCTCTTCAACCCACTGGCCGACGCGCGCTTCGACCGCTACAAGACGCACGCCACAGTCGCGGAAATCGTCGAAGAAGTAGTGGCGCGGTTCGAGTTCCCCCTATTGGTCAAAAAGTGCCACAGCTCGCTGGCGCAAGGCGTGTTCTTGGAGCACAACGCAACAGACCTCGGCACTCGGCTCGAATCCCTCTTTGCCAACAGCGGCTTTTTGGACAACATCGCGCTGGTTCAGCAATACGTGGCCGGGCCGGAGTATCGGATCGTCGCCAGCCGCGACGAACTGCTGCTGGCCTATCGCAAGGAGAGCGAGGCCGTAGGCGCAGACGGCGACCTCAATCCGCTGCATCAGGCCACGGGGCGCGCCGTGCGCGTAGAGGACGCGGCCCTGCTAGCGCAAATGCAGCAGCTAACCGCGCAAGTGGCCGGTGTGTTCTCGCTCGGTTTTTACGCCATCGACCTCATCCACGGCGCGGCCGGCTTCTCCATTATCGAGATCAATCCCAACCCCATGTGCTACGCGTACAACCGCGACAACGGCCGCCGGGACTTCATTCGGCTATACGAGCGGCTGCTTTCTCAATTTGCCCTATAATCCGCAGATGGACGCAGAATTGGAATTTCTAGAACTGAGATGTCGCGCGACCGCCCTATTCGTCGGCGTCTAGGAGGGCTTGGAATGCCTTTAGGCTTTCTACTTGGATCGCCGCTCGATGCAAGTGCTTGAGACGCTGCAAATCCTCCATGCCCCGGACGTGAGCGGCCAACGGCTCCGCCGCGTCGAGCGCAAAGCGGATTTCCAGCACGTCGAGCAGCGCTTCAATGGCGCGTTCTCGGCCCCCTTGCTCAATACCTTGTTGGGTCAAGTATTGGGCAACAGGTGATTCGCGGATAATATCCATTAGACCCTCCTTCAAGAAAATGGCAGAAACGGTTTCGCGCCCATACACCAACCCGCTCAAAAGCGACATGCCGGCCAGACAATCGGCTTTCGTCGCCCGATCCAGCGGCTGCGCCTGCACCGCGCGCATACAAGTCTCCAGCCAATCCGCTGGCCGCCCGGTCGGCCGCATCAGCGGTACAAATGACCACAGTCCCACATGCCCCGACTCGAGGATGCGCTGGCCGTCCAACTCGCTCAGCCGGATCACCTGGTACTCTACCAAAATGCGATGGCCGGGACGATCTTGGAGATAATAGCCCGGATCGCGCCGGCCGGCCGCTGGCCGCAGGTAGATGACGATAGAGACCACCGGCAGGCCGTATTGCTCAACCGCTCGCCCGATATAGCCGACCATCCGCCGCGCCATCGGCGGCTGAGTACTATCGGCGGCTTGAAACTCGGTGTGGACGAGAACTTCTTCGCTGCCCAACCGCACCCGCAGCAAACTGTCGGTCTGCCTCGCCTCGACGGTGAGTTGCTCTGGGTCAATCACTTCGGCACCTTCGACGTCGTCGCGACCGAGGGCAAAGCGGGCGAAATCGGCGGGATAGTGCTGCACCAAATACTTGGAAACAATATCAAATTCGGCCATGGCAATCAATTACGAATTAGGAATTAGAGTGTGCCCAACCGTCCGAACTGGAGGGACGGGCTAATTCGCAATTGCTAAATTGCAAAAATCGTGCCACGGCGGCTCAGATAAGAGGAGGGGCTGGGAGGGGCTGGAGTGTAGCGGAAAGGGTACAGGGATGGGACGTTGAGGACATAAGACTGCCTAACGTTAGATATGTGACATGGTATGTAGGGACAACCCTCGTGGTTGCCCCCATTAACCGCCAAAGGAAAGGAATCACTTCATGGATATTCAGACCCGCCTCGTCCACGCTGGCGAGGAGCGCATCAACGGTGCCGTGGTGCTGCCGATCTTCCAGAGCTCGACTTTTGTTTCACCTAAGGAGGAAGAGTACCACGACATCCGCTATCTCCGCCTCAACAACACTCCCAACCACCGCGCCTTGCACGCCAAACTAGCCGCTGTCTGCGGTGGCGAGGACGCCTTAGTCGCTGGCTCCGGGATGGCGGCGATCACCACCGCATTGATGACCGTGCTCAACAGCGGCGATCACCTGCTGATCCAAGACTGCCTCTACGGGGGGACGCACAGCTTTGTGACGCAGGATGCGCCGGGCTTGGGGCTGAGCTACGACTTTATAGCGGGCAATGCGCCAGAGACGTGGGCGGCCAAGCTGCGGCCCGAGACGAAGGCGATTTACGTGGAGACCATGACCAACCCGCTGATGGAGGTCGCCGATTTGGAGGCGGTAGTGGCATTTGCCCGCGAGCACGGGCTAGTTTCGCTGATCGACAATACCTTTGCCTCGCCGTGCAACTTCCGTCCGCTGGAAATCGGGTTTGACATAGAGCTGCACAGCGCGACCAAGTACCTCAACGGCCATTCGGACCTCGTCGCGGGCGTGGTCGTCGGCTCGGCTGCACACGTCAAGGCCATTAAGCACAAGCTGAATCACTTGGGCGGCTCGCTGGATGTCCACGCCTGCTTTTTGCTGCAACGGGGCTTGAAGACCCTGTCGCTGAGAATGCGGCAACACGACGAAAATGGCTTGCGACTGGCGCGCTTTTTGGCCGAGCAGGCGCAGGTGTCGCAGGTGAACTACCCAGGGCTGGAAAGCCATCCGCAATACGAGCGGGCGCATCGGCTGTTTGCCGGGGTGGGTGGAGTGTTGAGCTTTGAACTGCACGGAGGCGTGGAGGCCGCCGAGCGGTTGCTGTCCAAGCTGGTTCTGCCGGCGTCAGCCCCCAGTCTCGGCGGCGTCGAAACCCTCATCACTCGACCCGTCACCACATCGCACAGCGGCTTGAGCCGAGAGGAGCTAGCGGCCATAGGCATAGCCGACGGCTTAGTGCGAGTGGCGTGCGGCATTGAGGCCGCCGAGGATTTGTGCGCGGATTTTGCTCAGGCGCTGACTGGGGTGTAGGGTGCCTACTACGTGAACGAACGGTTAATGCTGCTGAGACGAAACACTTTGACAAGCCGTTACCGTTGACGGGGAGAGACTCCCTTTTTATGATGATAATTATTCACTTGTAGGTGATTTTTCGACTGAGATCGAAGAAATTCCAAAATCAGTTTGCAACTCAGTGCAACTAAAAATACAATTGATAAACCTAGCTAACCGCCTTCGGCCACGTAAAGGACTACACCATGCCAAAGAATTTTCACGAAAGACTGATTAAATTGCTCAAAACCGACGACCGTTTCGTCGACGCTGATGGTATCGTAGTCAAAGCTACAATCATTGACCAGGCATGGAAAATCAACCACGACCTTGTGAAATTGCTACTTAGCGATGCCGATATCAAGGCAAAATTCTTTGACGAGATAGAAGGACACTGGATCTTCAATATCAATACCTTTATCGAGTATATCTCTGACAAAAATTTCCTTGCCGATTCATATACCCGCTTTCGTAACAAAATTGGCCTGAACATTGACGGCAAATCTCTGCGTGAGCGGGGTGAGGTATCTCTTGTCTGGCCTTATAAAGATTGTGTACTGGAAGGAGGCCAGACCAAGGAAGAAGAAAAACGCAAAGAGATCTTCTTTAATGAAATTCTGGCAAAGGACGAGATCGACCGGATCTTTGATACGAAGGTACTAATCCAATGGAAACGCTATACTGTTGACGGTAAGCAGAAAGTGAAGAAGATCAAACGGGACGAAAACGGTGTAATTCGGGAAAACCTGATTATCAAGGGCAA
This sequence comes from Candidatus Latescibacterota bacterium, assembly GCA_965219735.1. GTDB lineage: Bacteria > Latescibacterota > UBA2968 > UBA8231 > UBA8231. The sequence continues at coordinate 5,668,058 of OZ244790.1, read as the reverse complement.
TAATCTGCTAGCATTGCATACTCTGAAAAAGCAGTTTTGGGGTAAAGTGAAGCTGATTTACATTGATCCACCATATAATAGGAAAGATGATTCGTTCGGTTATAACGATAGCTTTAAGCACTCGAGTTGGCTGACTTTTATGAGAAATCGGCTGGAAGTGGCACGAGAGTTACTGAGGAATGACGGGATTATTTTCATCCACATTGGCGATAAGGAAATGCACTATTTGAAACTTGTAGTTGATGATATATTTGGTAGAGATAACTTTATCGCAACTGTTCCGAGGAAGACTCGGAGTGGAAAAAGTGACGTTCCTTACAACTTGTCGCAGGATTTTGACTGGATGCTGATGTACACAAAAGGGGCTTCGCAACAAGACGATCTTTTTGGACGCACTGTCAAAAAAAATACTACAAGACTCCTGATTTTCCTAACGATGAATGGAGATTAGCCGACTTGACTACTCAACGCACAATTCATGAACGCCCTAATTCAAATTTTACATTGATAAACCCAAGAAACGGACAAGAATTCCCTGTTAATCCTAATCGTTGCTGGAGTGTTACTAAAGATTCAGTGGATGAATATCTGAGAAAAGGGAAAATAGTTTTTCCAGGCGATTATGATTTTCATAATATAAAAATTCCTTCTATGCGGGTTTTTAAATCCGAAGAAGATACAAACAAAAAGTCTTATGTATCATCGGACTTTCTTAATAAGACAATGGATGAATTACTAAAAAGCATGGGCAACAAGATAGGCACGGATGAGATTGTAGAACTGTTTGGAAGAAAGGCGTTCTCATATCCTAAAAATGAATTACTTATCAAGCGCATAATTGAATACACCGCGGATTCAACTCGTAAGTGCAATTTCGCCATGTTTAGGTTGCCCTCTTGTTTCTTGGGCTAAGATTTCATGCGGCGTTTGAAATGCCAATCCCTTTCGCGGTCGATGATTGAGCCGATCCCTGATGTGGTGTATCTGCGCCTCCGACAGCGTATCCAGCGCCGTTCCTTTGGGCACATACTGGCGAATCAGCCCGTTGGTGTTCTCGTTGAGTCCGCGTTGCCAAGCATGGTAGGGATGGGCAAAATAGACCGCCGCGTCCAACGCTTGGCTGATCGTGGTATGGTGGGCAAACTCCTTGCCATTATCGGCGGTAATCGTCTGGGTATGCTCCTTATGGGGCGCGAGCAACGCAATGGTCGCCGCCGCTACGTGCTCGGCCTGTTTGGAGGCGACTTTGCCCAGCACGGTATAGCGCGAGCGCCGTTCGACCACCGAGATGAGTGCCCCGGTGCCTTGGCCGCCCATCACGAGGTCAATTTCCCAATCGCCGATGCGACTTTTTTCCTCGACGATGGCCGGTCGCTGGTCGATGCTGACGCGGTCTTTAATCTGCCCTCGGGCGTCGGCTTTTCCGTAGCGTTTCTTGCGTTTCTTCTGACTGTGACGCAGATGGCGATACAACGTCCCGCCCGCTTGGCGATCCGCCCGGATGTGCTGGTAGATGCGCTGCGGACTCAACCGAAGCCCGTCGGTTACCTCCAAACGACCCGCAATCTGCTCGGGACTCCACTGCTGACGCAGGTCGGCTTCGATGCGCTCAATGACCGCCGGGGTCATCTTCGTCGCCTTCGCCTTGTCGCACCGACGCGCCAGCGCGTGCTGGTGGGCTTGATGGGGACGATAGCCGCGCTGCCCTCGATTGCGCTGCAACTCTCGACAAATCGTCGACGGCGATACCGACACTGTCGCCGCGATGGACTGCTGATCATGCCCGGCTTTCTTCAGCGCGTAAATTTGGTATCTTTGATACTCGGTCAACTGGTGATACGTTCCCATAAGCGCCTCCGTCGGGAGCTGCGTTTGAAATGGCCACGGGAAATATACCAGTTGGCCGTTTCTATGCCAGCTATCCAAGCGATTGCACTTACCAGTTGAATTCAAGCACAACAGAACCTGGAGATGTTGTCTTAGATTTTTTTGCTGGTTCCGCTACTACTGCCGCAGTCGCTCATAAGATGAACCGTCAATGGATCACTGTTGAACAGATGAATTACGCGGAAACTACCACCGTAGAACGGTTGAGAAAAGTTGTTGGTAAAAAAATAAAAAAAGAGGGGGGCTCGCCCGAAGAAATTGAATACGACACTGGTGGCGTCTCTCAATCCTTAAATTGGCAGGGTGGTGGCGATTTTATTTATTGCGAACTGATGCAATACAATGAAGCCTATATGGACAAAATCCAAGCTGCGCAATCATCTGAAGAGCTTGTAGAGCTTTGGAAAGACATCGCCGAGAATTCATTCTTGAACTGGTATGTAAACTCAAAAATACCAGAAGATGCAGTCAATGATTTCATTGCAAAAGGTAATAAAGAAAACGGTCGTAACGTGAGATTATCTCAGACCAGTTAGGTCTAGTGCTGGCCTTGTGCCCTTTATTTATCTCTCCAAACCGCCAAGCAAGGAGGGATACAGATGAAAGAGCCAAGACCAGCGTTGGAGAATTTGTGCTGTCTCAATGCCCAATGCAAGACCTACGGCCAACGCGGCCAAGCCAACCTGCGGGTGCGCAAGACCTATGGAGCCGACCGGATTCGCTATCTGCGCTGTGGGTGCTGCGGCGAGGAATTCAGCGAGCGCAAAGGCACGGCGTTGTTTAATTGCAAAATCGGTGAAGCCCAAGCCGTGTCGGTGATCGAGCATCTGGATAGTGCCTGTGGCTTGAATGCCACGGCGCGCTTGGTGGGGGTGTCCAAGGATGCGGTTAGCCGCCTTTTGCGCGTGAGCGGACCGGTCAGCTATCAACTGCATGACCGGCTGGTGCGTGACGTGCATCCGAGGGCGCTCCAATTTGATGAGAAATGGTCGTATGTGGCCAAAAAACAACGGCACATGACGCCGATGGACGATCCGAGTGAACGGGGGGATTATTGGGATGCTACCAGTTTGGATCCGCAGAGTAAATTGCTGGTATCGCTGGTGCCGGGTCGCCGTACGACGACGACGATTCATCAAGTCGTGGCCGATGCGGCAGCGCGGCTTTCGTGTGATGCGCGGCTGCCGGCGCTGTTTACCGATGGCGAGCCGACCTATCCCGAAGCGATTGTGGCCACCTTTGGTCGAGCCTATCCGGTGCCTCGACGCCATCGCCGGGGCCGCCGGCCGGCCCCTGTTGTTCGCATCCCCCAAGGCTTGGTATACGCCCAGATTGTCAAGCATCGGCACGGCGGACGAGTCCAACGGGTCGAGATCCGACCCCGCTTTGGCAAGGGCCGCTTGGCTGAGGTCGTAGCGCAGTTGGGCTGGACGAAAGCCAATACCAGTGCCATCGAGCGCTTCAACCTGACCGACCGGATGCGTAACGCACGAAAGGGGCGCAAAACCCTGCGCTTTTCACGTCGGTCGGATCGGCATGATGCGCTCAGTTGGATTGGCGCGTTGCGCTACAATTTTCATCACCCCCAGCGTTCCTTGCGCCAGCGCACCGACGAAGGGCGCTGGCAACCGACAACGCCGGCTATGGCCGCCGGCATCGCCGAGCAGCGCTATAGCTCACTCGAACTCATGCGCCTGTGTCCGGTGGGGCTGAGATAATCTCAAGCTACGACCCTATGTTGGGGACTGTTGAAATATGCTAAAAAAAATACCCAGAAGCACTTACTCTATATCAAAGAATTTGAACGTAGGGATCAGGAAATGCTCACGTTCCTGTTTATCTATCTGTTGCCCTTCGTCAGATCAAAGCACTCGACGTTTGCTAATGAGTGGATCATGAGTGTGTACATTCTGTCAATCATTATCCTAGCCATTGCACATGCAGGTGCCTTTCATTTCAATCCAGTCATGCGTCTTCTATTTGGCTATCGATTTTATGCTGTAAAGGATCGTCATGGGGTATCCAATCTTCTCATTAGCAAGACGGACTTGCGGCGATCTGGAAAAGAAGTCCAAGTGGTGGGACTCGATTGGAACGTTTATCTATACATAGGAGAGTCAGATGCTTGAGAACTTCCATCTTGCGGCGATCATTACACAAGGTGCCCAAATGCGCATGCTACAGATTCCTCTGCATCAGGCGCTACAGAAGTATCTCGCGGATAGCTGGCAAACTCAGCTACAGGAGTATTTCGCGGATAGCCGGGAAACTCAGTATGACACATCTGTAGATATACGTGAGATTGATTTCAACATCGGTTACAAGTTAGATGAGGGCGAGTGCTTTCGCTTGTCTGACTACGAACTGCCTGCCTGGATAGCGGAGGAAAACAGCGAGACCATCCGGAATTTTGATGCGATCGGTACCAATGAGACATTGATTGATTCCATTAAGGGCATGGTGGCATTCGCGCTAAACGACCAAGGAGAGGAGTTGATGCTGTTCCAGAACTTCACCCATTCTCAGGTGATCCGACCGGGCCTATCTCTGTTGCTGGATCACCAGACTTACAAGACCATAGAACACCCAGGGCTGACGCTTGATAGGAAGCTGAGCGCCGTGTATTTGCCTGCTGAAGGTAAGTTGCTGTTTCGTAGCTTCCGTACCGTCAATACCTTCCTGCCGCTCGCGGACTTCTATAAAGAAGCATCGGAACAAGAGATTCGAGAAGTGCTGGGTCACGAACTGCTGGAACCACAAGACGCGGACGCCCTGGCGGTGGGAGCCAATCAATGGTTCCGTAAGCGGTTCGCTATGCTCAGGGATTCACGCGTGCTTGATCAGTATTCCGCAAGAGAAATCAAGGCGCGTTCCAATGGATACGACGTCGAGATTGGCATCTCGCAGGACAAGATCGTCTTCCCCGCTGATAAGCCTGCGGCGAAAAAGATCCTGCAATTCCTCAACGAAGAGATATTCCGAGGCCCTATCACTGAAACGCTCTATGAGACCAATTCTAAAAGGCAGGCTGACTGATGAGTTCAGTGGCCACTAGGAAATTCTCACGCGGGCAGCACACGGTGTGGCGAAGAACTGAACAAAGTTGCAGATTTAGTTCATTGAAGCCCATTGCGGCTCCATATATAGGGAGTCGATACCTTCGGATTAGGTTTTCATTCCTGTGAGGAAGCATAGATGACCGACCGAGTTCTATGCGAAGTACTTGAAGCCACCGGCTATATGGCAAATGGTGAGCCAGCGCATGGCGTGTACCTAGACGAAGATGCCCGCACCAAGTGCCAAGCCCGGGAGTTTTCACCTGACGCTCTATGGCGTAGCGATTCGGCGCTCACCATCTATTTCAAGAGCGCACCGGAAGTTCCGTCCGAAGAGGAGGTCTCCCAGTGGCACCGGGAGATCTGGAATCAGGGTTTCGCCCCGTTGCTCTGGGTGGTTTCGCCGCAGAAAATTGATCTCTACAATGGATTCGACCGGCCTCGGGGGACTGGGGATGCTGCCACACATCGGCTGTGTACATTCCAAAAGATCAAGAACGAGTTGGATGACCTCGATGCGTTCGCCGGTCGACTCGCGATGGAAACGGGACGGTTCTGGCAACAGACAAGTGCTGTTAATCGCAAGAATAGCGTGGATCGACAACTGCTGTCCGATCTCTCCGCGCTTGAGCGTGACCTTGTGGAAGTCGGGATGGACCGTTCCGGTGCTCAGGGACTGATCGGTCGAGCGATATTTACCCAATATCTGATTGATAGGCAGATCGTTACGGAGCAATTCCTTAGGGGTAACTACAACCACCATACCCTTCCCGCCATACTGCGTTCCCCCTTTGCCACGGAGCGATTGTTCGATTGGCTGCGAGAGACATTCAACGGCGACATGTTTCCTTTAAAGGGATCAACCACGCCGAAACCCGAACACCTCCTCAGGGTTGCGGATTTCCTTGAGGCTGTAGATCCCAACACGGGGCAAATGAGTCTCTTTCCTTACCAGTTCGACGTGATACCGGTGGAGCTGATCAGCTCCATCTACGAGCAGTTCGCCCACACGGACTCATCGACACCCAATACCAATTCCGAAAATGACGTTTTCTACACCCGGCTATCGCTTGTTTCCTTGGTTCTGGATGAGGTCATGGAAGGACTTACCGGAGAGGAAACTGTGCTTGATCTGACCTGCGGGTCCGGCGTCTTCTTGGTTGAAGCTTTGCGAAGGCTGGTCAATCTCCGATCTAACGGAGACAAGCCGAGTCGCGAATTGATCCGTTGCACGCTACACCAACAAATCTACGGTGTAGATATCAGTGAAGCTGCAGTGCATGTGGCCGCATTCAGTCTCTACCTGGCGGCCTTGGAACTCGATCCAGACCCGCATTCACCTCAGACGCTGAAGTTCGAACCACTGATAGGTAAGACGCTCATCGTCGGCAACGCGTGGGATGTGGAAAGCACGGCTGCCGGAAAGGCTGCACTGACCCAACGGGGTACTACGAGAAAATTTGACATTATTGTCGGTAATCCGCCATGGAGCTATCGAGGTAAAAAGACTACTGCCGCACGCCGTACCCGAGGTGGTCGGAAAGGCGGGCATCCACCTCGCGGTGAAAGTATAGACTTCGTATTTCGAGCCACGGACTTTGCCTCTAAGAACACTCGATTCGGTTTGATTCTAAGCGCTGTTCAATTCTTCAGTCTGAGCAAAACCGGCGCGGCCGCTTCGCGTCAAATCATCGAGGAACTATCCCCCGTGACGCTGGTCAATCTGTCGAATCAGTCCGATTGGCTGTTTCCAAACAGCAAAATGCCTGCGATTGTCCTCTTTGCGAGGCACCGGCCCTCACGCCACGACGCGATTACCGCAGTGCAGGTCCCTTGGTCTCCGGCCGGAGCGCAAAGCCATACATTCGAGATAGCACGAAGCGATATTATCACGCTGCCGTTGGCTGACTGGCTACGAAAACCGGAGCTTCTGAAGGCTGCGTTTGTCGGGTCTCGACGAGATTTATCCCTATTGGATAGGCTGACATCAAGTCATCCAGCGCTGGATGACCGGCTCGGCGATCTAGATGCGACACTCCGTACTGGACTAATATTCGGTAATCAGAGCGACGATTCGAGCTTTCTTTACGGACTTCCGCACCTGACCACAACCGATCTTCAACCGTTCTCTGTGCCGGACGACTTAAATCTTTTTGACGCTGCGAAAGCTCAGTGGCCGCGCAATCGTGACATTTATCGAGCCCCGCTGCTACTCATCAAGGCGTTCATGAAGGGTACCCCTCGGCCTGTCGTTGCTGTCACTGATCGAGATACCGTCTATACGGATGCCTTCTACGGCGCTACGCTTTCATGTGCATGGCGCGAGGCCACCCATCTGCTTACCGCCATTCTGAGTTCGTCGCTCGCATCTTGGTTCTTCCTGATGACCGCTTCCACTTTCGGACTGTGGATACGGAAACTTAAGCTTCAGGACATCGAGCGAATGCCGATTCCCGATCTTAAAGAAGCCCTAAGCTCCGAGGCTGGCCGACATTTAGTACGGTTTGCCCAGAAATTACAACAAAGTCCCCCTAGCGATGCCGACTGGCAAACCCTCGACGAAGCCGTATTCGACCTATATGACATGGACGAAGCCGACCGCATCGTCGTACGCGATGGTCTATTTCGTGCGAGTTGGCAATGGAAGGCCGGCAAGAATGCTTCCGTGAAAGCCGCTAACGTTAGCCATGTGTTGGACTATGCAAGTACGTTCCAAGAGGCAGTGGGCGTCTGGCTCTCCGCGGCAAATCAACGCCGTATGCGTGCCGAAGTCTTCGATCTTCCCGAACACGCGCCGCTCCGGGTTGTTCGCTTCGTTCTTGAGGAGTGTTCCGACCTCCCAGAACCTTCTGAGTTGGAGGTTGTAAAACCAGAAGGAGACCTGAGAGACATTCTCAACCGGATCGGCGAACGCCTAGATGTTCAGCTTGCGGAATCCTTGGTCGGCCAGCGCGAGCTTCGGGTGCATGGCCACAACGAGGTCGTGATCATCAAGCCTGCCGCCCGGCGGCATTGGATGGGCGTGTCCGCGCTGGAAGACGCGGATACGGTCATTGTTGAAAGCTTTTCCGGAACCGTCGTATGAAGCTGCCTCTTGACGGTCCGGCTACCAGCGACCGCCAATTCATTAATCTTGGACCTGATATCGCCTCGACTATACTGCGGACCATCGAGGCTGGCTGGGTACTTGCGTTGCAGTCACCGGACGTCAACACGAGTGCCGGCGAAGTAGAAATCACAGAACGGCTACGCGATGGTATGCGGCAAGCACTGAACTGTGAAAGGGGGGAGTTGAGCAAAACAATGGTTGTGCTTCCCGGAACCGAATCCCGTTCTCGTCCCGAGGTACTGGTACCGGATGGCCGCACCGACATTCCGATTCTGTGGATCGAGATATTCCTCCGCTTCGGCGAGCACGATCCCCATGCGATCATCGAATGCAAGCGTATCGCCGGGGCCAACACTAACCTATGCCGTGAGTACGTTGTGGAGGGCATCGACCGCTTCCGAACCAGCAAGTACTCGGGGAACCATCCTATCGGGTTCATGGCCGGGTACCTGATCGCCGGCGACGCGAACGCTGCCGCGCTCGGTGTCAATAGATACTTGAATTCCAAGTCATGCCGCGACGAGACCCTGAAACTATCGAATTTGATTAGCGAGTCGTGGGCGTGGGGGAGTTGCCACCCGCGAACGACTAATTCGCCGATAGAATTGCATCACGCATTCCTAGCATTCGCAGCAGTATGACTTAAACATTTAAGAGTTAAAAATGCGTACTTCCAACCCTCCGGTCGCAACGTCTTCCGTATCTTCGTCAACAGCGTACAAACGGAGTTCATACAGGAACACGAGTCGCTACGCGGAGACCCGCTGATGCGGTGGTCTATGGTTGAGGTCCCGCTCTCCGCCGCGTACCGGAAGGCCGATTCTCCTGCCGCAGTTCCACTACCTAAGAAACTACCCCAGAAACTACCCCAGAAACTACCCCAGAAACTACCCCAGAAACTACCCCAGAAACTACCCCAGAAACTACCCAGAAACTACCCAGAACGAATCCTGGCCTTACTCAGGTCAATCCCGAAATCACTCAGCGTATGCTTGCCGATAGCTAGATCAAATAAAGATATGATAATGAGATCATTAACTCCGCGTCTTCATCAGCAGCATACAAACGGCCAGAGTCATGTCCAGACCGGGGTGCAAGCTGGGGTGCAAGCTGGGGTGCAAGCTAGGGTGCAAGCTGGGGGCCAAGCCCAAGAGAAAACTAGGGAGAAAACTAGGGAGAAAACTAGGGAGAAAACTAGGGAGAAAACTAGGGAGAAAATCTTGGCCCTGATCGCCGCCGACTCCTCAATCACCACGTCGGAACTAGCGAACCGACTCGGAATCACGCCAAAGGGAATCGAGTGGCAGATCGATAAGCTGAAACAAACGGGCGTCCTTGAACGGATCTGTCCCGCCAAGGGAGGTCACTGGAAAGTAGTGGAAACAAAGGATGAGTAAGGTCGGCCAGCGGGAAATTCAAACCCAGCGGCGAGTGGTGGCGTTTTTCCAAGACGCGCTCGGCTACAAGTACCTCGGCCACTGGCAGGATCAACCCGACAACCGCAACGTCGAGAGAGAGCATATTACCGACTGGCTCAAGCGCCAGGAGCACAGCGACAAGATCATCGACAAGGCGCTGTTCGAGCTGAACAAAGCAGCGGGGCTCGGCGGCAGCAAGACACTCTACGACGCCAATCGCGAGGTCTATGGTCTGCTCCGCTACGGCGTGAAGGTCCGGCCAGATGTGGGCGAACAGAACGTCACGGTCTGGCTGATTGACTGGGAGAATCCCGACAACAACGACTTCGCCATCGCGGAGGAAGTGACAGTCCGCGGCGAGAACACCAAGCGGCCCGACCTCGTGCTCTACGTCAACGGCATCGCCTTGGGGGTACTGGAATTAAAGCGCTCGACGGTGTCAGTGACCGAGGGCATTCGCCAGAATCTCGACAGCCAAAAGAAGGAATTCATCGAGCCGTTCTTCTCCACCGTGCAGTTCGTGATGGCGGGCAACGACACCGAGGGTCTGCGCTACGGCGTGATCGAGACGGCGGAGAAGTACTGGCTGCACTGGAAGGAAGCCGAGGCCCATCCAGACGCCAGCGATAATCCGCTGCTCCGGGAGTTGAGCCAACTCTTCGGCAAGGAGCGGCTGTTAGAGATCATCCACGATTTCATCGTTTTTGATGCGGGCGTCAAGAAAATCTGCCGCCACAACCAATACTTCGGCATAAAGGCGACGCAGGCCCGTGTGAAGCGCCGCGAAGGCGGCATCATCTGGCACACCCAAGGCAGCGGCAAGAGCCTGACCATGGTCTGGCTGGCCAAGTGGATCCGCGAGCACGTCACGGATGCTCGGGTCCTACTCATCACCGACCGCACCGAGCTAGACGAGCAGATCGAAAAGGTCTTCAAGGGCGTCAGCGAGGACATCCATCGCACGAGGAGCGGTGCCGACTTAGTGCGCGTGCTCAATGCCAGCGACGAGTGGTTGATCGCCTCGTTGATCCACAAGTTCGGCGCGGCAGAGGAAGGCGATGTCGATACGTTCGTCGAGGACATTCGCAGCCACCTGCCCAAAGACTTCCACGCCAAGGGCGATATCTTCGTCTTCGTAGATGAGTGCCACCGCACCCAGTCCGGTAAGCTCCACGAGGCAATGAAGGAATTGTTGCCGGGGGCCATGATGATTGGCTTCACTGGGACGCCGCTACTCAAGAGCGACAAGCAACAGAGTATCGAAACCTTCGGGCCGTACATCCACGCCTACAAGTACGACGAGGCGGTGAAAGACGGCGTGGTGCTGGACTTGCGCTACGAGGCGCGCGACATCGACCAGAACATCACCTCGCAGACCAAAATCGATCAGTGGTTCGACATCAAGACTCGTGGGCTGACGGATGTGGCCAAGGCGCAGCTCAAGCAGCGCTGGGGCACGATGCGAAGAGTCCTGAGTGCGCGGGATCGGCTGGAGAAAATCGTCGCCGACATCCTATTCGACATGGAGACGCGCGACCGCCTCAAGAGCGGTCGTGGCAACGCCATACTCGTCTCCGGCAGTATCCGCTCAGCTTGCCGATTCTTCGACATGCTCCAGCAGACCGAACTGGCGGGCAAATGCGCCATTGTCACCTCGTACAGGCCAACCTTAGCGGACATCAAGGGCGAGGAGACCGGCGAGGGATACACCGAAAAACTACTCCGGCACGCCACCTACCGTAAAATGCTGGCGGCGCACTTCAACGAGTCGGAAGACGCGGCGATGTACAAGGTCGAGCGCTTTGAGCAGGAGGTAAAAAAGCGCTTCATCGACGAGCCGGGGCAGATGAAACTCTTGATCGTGGTAGATAAGCTGCTGACCGGCTTTGACGCGCCATCGGCGACCTATCTCTACATCGACAAGCAGATGCAGGACCACGGCCTATTCCAAGCGATCTGCCGAGTCAACCGCCTCGACGGCGAAGACAAGGAATACGGCTACATCATCGACTACAAAGACCTGTTCCGGTCGCTGGAACGATCCATTGAGGACTACACGGGCGAGGCATTCGACGGGTACGACAAGGCCGATGTGGAGGGCTTGCTGAAGGACCGGCTCCAGCAGGGTCGGGAGCGGCTGGAGGAGACACGTGAGGCGACCAAGGCGCTGTGCGAGCCGGTCGAGTCGCCGCACGACACTGCGGCCTATTTGCACTACTTCTGCACAGCCAGTAACGCTCGCCAGCTCAAAAATAACGAGTCAAAGCGCGTGGCTTTCTACAAACAAGTCGCCGCGTTCCTGCGCGCCTATGCCAACTTAGCCAACGAGATGTGCGAGGCCGGCTATTCCGATGCCGAAGCGCAGGAGATCAAAGCCGAAGTGGATCACTACGAGAAGGTGCGCCAAGAGATCAAGCTGGCCAGCGGCGACTACATTGACCTGAAGATGTACGAGCCAGCCATGCGTCACTTGCTCGATACGTACATCCGCGCCGAAGAGAGCGAGCAGCTATCGGGATTCGACGATTTGACGCTCGTGCAACTGATTGTCGAGCGCGGGGAGAAGGCGGTCGAGGAACTGCCCGAAGGTATCCGCAAGAGCCGCGAGGCGGTGGCTGAGACGATTGAGAACAACGTCCGGCGGCTCATCATCGACGAGACAGGAGTCAACCCCAAGTACTACGAGAAGATGTCGGAGCTACTGGAAGCCCTGATCCGGCAGCGCAAGCAAGAGGCGATTGACTACAAGGCGTATCTGGCGCAGATTGTCGATCTGACCAGAAAGACCAGTCGGCCAGAAACCCAAGCGTCCTATCCCGCCAGCATCAACAGCCCGGCATTGAGGGCGCTGTTCGACAACTTGGTGGTGCTGGTTCCGACAGCCCGAGAGCCACTCGACACTGAGTCGCCCGTCGATGTCAGGGAGGTAAAGGCTCTTGCCCTAGATCGCGCCATCCGCCGGGTGAAGAAGGCAGACTGGCGGGGAAGCAGGATCAAGGAACGCGAGGTCCGCAACGCCATCCATGCAGAACTCGGCGGCAACGAGAGCCTCGTAAACGCGATATTTGAGATCGTGAAGGCACAGAGTGAGTACTAAGGCTAGAGGCCACCGCATCGACATCCGAGGGATCCCGGTAGAGGTCGTCCGCAAGGACATCAAGAATCTTCACATAGGCGTCTATCCGCCGAATGGCCGGGTGCGAGTGGCTGTACCGCTGTGGATCGATGATGACGATGTGCGTTTGGCCGTCATTTCGCGTTTGGGATGGATTCACCGAAAGCGAGCCGAATTTGCCCAACAGGATCGCCAGTCCCAGCGCGAGTTCGTGACCGGCGAGAGCCATTACTTCCGGGGGCGGCGCTATCGACTCGATGTGATTGAGCACGATGGTCCACCGGCGGTTCGTCTGCTCAGTAATACGAAGATGGAGTTGCGCGTCCGTCCGGGCACCGACCGGGACGCAAAGGAGGCGGTACTGGAGCGATGGTATCGCCGTCAACTCCGCGACCAGTTGCCAGAGCTGTGCGTCAAATGGGAGCAGAAGGTTGGAGTGATGGTCGATGAGGTGCGGATCAAGAAAATGAAGACCCTCTGGGGCTCCTGTAATATCGAAGCCAAGCGCATCTGGCTAAACCTCGAACTGGCCAAGAAGCCGACTTCGTGCTTGGAGTTAGTCCTCGTCCACGAAATGGTCCACTTGATCGAGCGCCACCACAACGAGCGTTTTCGCAAGCTGATGGACAGGTTCATGCCCCAGTGGCGCGTTCATCGGGACGAACTGAATCAGCAGCCGCTCGCACACGAGGATTGGGCGTACTGAAGCGTCTGCGGGAAAAGGCTGATCAATCGTCGCGGCGCAAGCGCTCGCGCTGCATCCACTCTTGCATGACGTGCTCGGAGCGGTCCAACAAACGCAAGTAACCGCCCTGTACCTCGTCGCGAACCTTCCCAGACTTCGGCGGTTTGTTGGGCACTGCGTTGTAGCGCCCCCTCGCCTGAGTCACCGTCCGGCTCTTGATGTCCAGCGCGATTGTCAGCACGTGTTCCCGTTCCTCAGCTCCGTCTTGCAGCGCGTAAATCGACCAGATCGCGGTGTTGCCGTCGGCGCACTGGTCTGAATACGAGACCACGCAGTGGTGCATTGCCCGGCCTTCGGCGGCCAGTTCCCAACTCGACAACAACTCCTGCACTATCCACCGCACCTTGCCCAGTTCGTCCGTCTCGTCCTCCAACTCCCACGGCCGGATCCCACACGGCTGCCAAGATTGAAAATTGACGTATTCCTCGCGGCTCAAGTGACCGTGCCAAGCCTCGACTTGGCGCAGGAGCTTGGTGGCGCTGCGGCCCTTCATGGTGAAATTGGGCTGCGGCGGAGGCGCTTCCTCCAAGCCGCCGCCCTCCTGCACAGTGCGGCGCGGGGCGAATTTCATGTTGTGGACATAATCGACAAGCGGCCCCACCCAAGTCGGGTCCAGCATCGCGTTGTTGACTAGGAAAAGCACCACTGTACTCCAGAACTCGTCGTTTTCGAAATTGCGCCCCAGGCGGGTCTTGAGAATTGCCTGGGCCAGAGGGCCATTGCCGCCCATGCCGAGGACCTGCGCCCAGCGCATGCTCTTTTCGACGCTGCCTAGCTGCGGCGAGCGCTGAAAGAGATGGGCCATGCGCCGCGTCAGTTTGACAGGCGCATCCAAGTCGCGGATGCTACCGCCAGAGGCCATGTGGATAAACCACTCCTGCTGCCGCAACCCCTGCTCTTCGACGCCCCCAAACCAAGCCGAAACCATGGCATTGGGCACGGGGTAACGCGCCAACAAATAGCACGCCAGCGAGAAAATTTGGTCGCTGCGCCGGGGATGGCCGCCTTTGGGGGAGACGCAGCGCCACTCCTCTAGGGGACGAATCCAGTGGCGGTGGTGACGAGCCAAGGCCAAAAGACAATGGATTAGGTGTCGGTAAGGCCCCGATCTATAGATGCTTTTGGCCGTTATCACATTCATGAATCCATCGACGTGGAAAATCAGGCGTTGGAACGCCTTGTGTGCCTCTGCGTCTTGCCCGAGCCATTCTACGACAAAGCCCTTCCACGGGAGCTCGCCAGCGGCGAGTTGCTCTAGGGTCTGCTGGCGTTTCTCCGTCAGCGGGCGCTTAGGCGCTAGGGCCTCGGCCAAGTGGTGCTCCAGCCAGTTAGCGGGCTGCTCCCGCTCTAGGCCGTCGTCCACGCCGCTGAGCCGACACCAGTGCTGGTAGGATTTGAGCGATTCAAAGCCCACCTTGGCCAACTCCTCCCAGGTTGGGACGACCGCCGCAAATGCCGGGTCCGCCGCATCGGCTGCTGTTTGCGTCAATCCTGTCATCTTTCGCGATCCGCTATTTCTTGCCGCAGGGCCTGCACTTATCACAACCTGACAAAGACGGCCATCAAGCAGCTATAATGTCAAGTAGAGACCCATCTATATATGGCATAACAGGCCGCAATGCGCCGTTGCACGTATTTACCAAGCCAGCTAATTTTCATCTCAACGCGAAAGGAGCGATAGTGACATCAGAATACAAGGTTTTGCTCATTGGCGGGCGCGGCACGATTGGCTCGGGCCTGCGGACCTATATGCCGCGGCTCGATCCGCGCTACCGCATGATCTCCGTGGATTTGCCCGGCGCGCCAAACAAGGCGACCGAGCCGGATGCCGGGGGGGATTTTATCGATCTCGATATTATGGAGTCGCCGGATGAATTGCGCGCCCTGATCCCCGGGTGCGACTTGGTTGTCTATCTGGCCCGCGGTGGCGACTTGGCGGCCATGCACCGGATGACCGATTTGGTTTTTGAGGCGGTGTTGGCCCAAGACGAGCCGCCGATGATCGTCGGCTCCAGCTCGGTGCACGCGGTCGATGGGCTGTACGACTTTCACCAGCCGGGCTTCTTTTGGACCTTGGCCGAGCGGCAGTTCGACGAGATAACCGATTGGCCCGAGCGGATTTCTGCGACTGTGCCCGCGCATCCGATCAACGACTACGGACGCGAAAAAGCCCACGTGGAGGAGTGGGCGCAAAAGGTCGCCGCCTTAGGGCACAGCGCGGTTGCCATGCGCTGGGGCGGCGTCAACGCGGAAAATAACGTCCACGTAGCGGAGCGGGGTTACTTTGCGGTCTGGTGCCACCAAGAGGACGCCGCCCGCTTGGTCCACGCCTGCTTCCAGCGGCATTGCGCTGGCGACCTGCCCAGCGGCGCGCATTACTTTGCGATCTCGGACAACACCTATAACATCTTTGACATTGAAACGCCCCAGCGCGAAGTCGGCTACGACCCAGTGCACAACGCGGAGACGTATTATTAGATGAACGACACGGAGAAATTCCTCTTCGACCTCCAGGGCTTCCTGAAGGTCCCCGGCTTCCTCACCCCTGACGAAGTCGATGCACTCAACGCGGCCTTTGACGCCAATGAAGACAAGCGCGGCGAAGACGGCAATCACAATACCGGCGGCAGCGACGCGCTCGAAGGCCGGCGGCGCGGCATGTTCACGGGGATGCTCGAATGGGAAAAACCCCACTGCCTGCCCTTCCGCATCCTGTTGGCGCACAAAAAGCTCATCCCCTATCTCGACGCGCTCTTTGGCCGCGGCTGGAAGATGGATCACTCGCCCTTTATGCTCTGCGGCGGCAAGGGTGCCGAGGGCCTGATCCTCCACGGCTCGACCAGCCGCCACTTCAACGGCGCGCAGTACTACGCGTATGCCAACGACCAGATGCGCTGCGGCATGATTGTCTGCCAGTTCCAACTCGCCGACGTCAATGAGGGCGATGGCGGGCTGTGCGTGATCCCAGGCAGCCACAAGGCCAACTTACCGCTGCCGCAAAAAATTTGCCACTGGCAGGAGCACCGCGAGGTCGTGTACAACGTCCCCTGCAAGACCGGCGACATGGTCATCTTCAACGAGGCGACCCTGCACGGCACGCTCCCGTGGACGGCCGAGCACGAGCGGCGCTCCCTGCTTTACCGCTACTCGCCCAAGTATCTGCACTTTGCCGGGGGGACGTATCAGACTAGCCAGCCGAAATGGGTGAACGAGCTGACCGAGGCGCAACAGGCCGTGCTCGAACCCCCCTATATCTACAACCGGCCGTTGGTGGAAGCCGATGGCGAAACCGTGGTGCGGCCGCGCACCGGCTGAGCCAGAAAGGATTTTTTATGCCCGTCATTCCTGCTACAGATCCCCGCCTGACGTGGAGCGGTGCAATCTCACTAAAAGAGGGGCCGGGCTGGGTCAAGCCTTGGCGCATTCCCCACGGGGATTTGGACCTGTACTCGCCTGGAGAAAGCGGCCTTGCCGGACGGGCTGAGATGCCTTCGGGCGTGCGCGTACGCTTGGCCACGGACGCCGAGGAATTAGTCGTCGGCTGTGAGCCGCTAGCTGAGGACGGTCGCTTTGACCTGTGCGTCGGTGGGCAAATTGTGGCCACGGCTTCGTATGCGGCTGGTGCGACCGAGGTCCGCTTCGAGGGCTTGCCGGCGAGCGAGAAATCCGTGGAGATTTGGCTGTCGCCGGCCATGCCCGTCGCCGTGCGTCACATTGCATTGCCCGAGGGAGCGCATTGCGAAAAAAGCGAAGACACTCGGCTGAAGTGGGTTACGTATGGCAGCTCCATCACCCACTGCCGCACTGCGGGATCGCCCGCCACCACTTGGCCAGGAGTGGTAGCTCGCGCCCGAGATCTTAACCTCACGTCGCTGGGTTTTGGCGGCCAATGCCACGCCGATCCGTTCATTGCCCGGCTGATCCGCGACCTGCCCGCGGACTTCATCTCGGTCAAGATAGGCATCAACATCTACGGTGCCACCAGCCTCGGCCCGCGCGCCTTCCGCCCGGCCGTCCTCGGCACCATTGCCACCATCCGCGACGGCCATCCCCACACCCCGTTTGCAGTCTGCTCGCCGATTTGGGGCCACGACCGCGAGACTACGCCCAATGCGGTCGGCCTGACGTTGGAGCAGATGCGCGTCGAGGTTGCGGAAGCCGTGGAGTCGTTCAAAAGGCGCGGTGACGAGAATATCTACTACATAGACGGCCTCAAGCTCTTCGACGAAAGCCTCGCCGAATATCTGCCAGACAACCTTCATCCAGACGCCACTGGCTACGTGCTTATGGGCGAGAATTTTCTCAAAGAAGTGTTTGGGGTGCAGGGGGTGGAAGTGGGGAATTAGAAGAATGGAAAACAGCAAAAATGCCAAGATACTGGTAGTAGCCAACTTCTTGTTGCTACTTGCCCAAGGAGCTTTTGCTGCCGATTACAAAGTCCGGTTCATTTCTTTCGCTGACATAAAACCCAGCGGCTCTAATCTGACGGTCTGTTGGGGTGGGCTCGGGATCGACCAGCAGCAGCGCGTCTATTTCGCCGTTAGCGATCAAAACGACGTTAATCCCGACGATACGGTCATCTTCAGGTACAACACGAAGACCGAAGATCGTCAACTGCTGGGCACTCTGCGGGGCATCAGCGCAGCGGCGGGAAATCTGGGGCCGGAAGAGAGCATCGGCAAAGTGCACGTCGCGATCGTGGAGTACAAGGGCAAAATGTACTTCTCCTCCCACGACTACCACGACATCAAACCCGACTACAGCGACATGTACCAACGTCGCGGGGGCCACTTCTACGCCTTCGACCTGAAGACGGAAACCTTTGAGGACCTGAGCGCAACGGACAATCACGGTGTCTCGGTGCCCTACCAAGGAATCATCGCCATGGACATCCTGCGGCAACACGACAAACTGGCCGGTTTCACTTTTCCCTATGGGGATGTCCTGATCTATGATCTAAAAAAACGCCGCACGACCTTCTACCCAGGCGTCCCGGAATATCGCCGGAAGAACGTGTCGCGCGAAATCTGGGCTACCAAGAAGGGCAAGGTGTATTTCTCCTACCATACGCCGGACTTCTGGCTGTGGGAACTGGATGTTGAATCGGGCGTGATGCAGCGGACCCAACAGCGCAATATACTGAGCAACGGCTTCCTCCACGGCATGGTGGCGACCCGGGATGGGAATACCGTGTATCTTCTTACTAATAGAGGCGGCAACCTCTACTCCTTCGACGTCGAAGCAGAGCGCTTGAAAGAGCTGGGTTCCCTACTCCCGCCCGAGGAGATCGCACAGGGACAGTCGATCCAATTCGTCTTCGGCCTAATTCTGTCGCAGGACGAGAAAAAGCTGTACACCCTTCCTTGCCAATTCGCAGATGGTAATGTCCCCACCCTGTACGAATATGATATAGAGACCGGTGATAGGACACAGCTCGCCCGTTTCCCCTCCCTGACAGGCGGCAGGGTGACCGGCACCAACGCGATAGACGACCGAGGGAGGTTGTACTTTGGCTATCACACATCCAATGAAGGGGAGAGTGCGCGGCTGATTCAAATATATTCCGAATAGCATTCGGTCAGTTCGGTCTATCACTTTTTCTATAATCAGGAGGCATTATGCAGGTTGTGTGGGAGTTGGATAATTTAGAGCAGTTGGGAGACAACAAACTCGACGTGAGTGGCCGACCCGCCGTAATCGCGGGCCCTTATGGACCGGCTATCGAGTTCGACGGGGTGCGGGATGCGTTGTTTATCGGGACCAATCCCCTCGCTGGGCTGGAGGCTTTTACCATTGAACTTGATTTCCGGCCCGATGAGGGTGGGTTGGCCGAGCAGCGCTTCTTGCATTTGGGGGAAGCCAACGGAGACCGCGTGCTTTTCGAGACGCGGCTGACCGGGACTGGGCATTGGTATCTCGACACCTATATCAGTTCGGGAGACGCGGACCGGGCCTTGTTAAACGAAGGCCACCTCCATCCCGTGGGGGAGTGGTACCATTTAGCACTGACCTGCGACGGGCGCGCTGAAACCAACTTTGTCAATGGCGTTGAGGAGGCGAGCGGGCCGATTGATTTTGTCCCGTTGACAGGAGGCCAGACGTCGATTGGGGTGCGGTTGAATCGCGTGTGTTGGTTTAAGGGAGCGATTGGTCGGATCCGGTTTACGGACGGAGTATTGGCACCAGAGGAATTTATGCGCTAGGCTGACAGGAGGGATAAATGGCAGATCTGACAGGAAAAGTGGCGATCATCGTCGGCGCCAGTAGCGGGATGGGTGAAGCGACGGCGAAAACCTATGTCGAAGCCGGGGCAAAAGTGGTGCTGGCTGCCCGTAGCGGCGACAAACTGGAGGCGCTGGCTGAGGAGTTAGGTGAAAACGCCTTGGCGTGCGCCACTGACGCGCGGGACAAGGCGGCCGCAGCGGCATTGGTCCAGCGGGCGGTAGCAGCGTATGGCCGGGTGGATATCCTGGCCTATGTGACGGGGACCAATATCCCGGATCGCGCATTGAAGGTGCTCACCGAGGAGACTTGGGAAATGATGCTCGGCACCAATCTGACGGGGGCGTTCCACTGCACCCAGGCCGCATTGCCGGTGATGCGAGAGCAAGGCAGCGGATTGATCATTTACGTGTCGAGCGGTTGTGTACAGCAGCCGGATGTCTCTGGGGTCTCTTATCAGGCGAGCAAGCACGGGATGGTCGGATTGGCCCACGGCACCTTCCAGGAGGAGAAGGTGAACGGCGTCCGCACCTGCGTGATCTTTCCGGGACTAACCGACACGCCGCTGGTGCTCAAGCGGCCGGTACCCACTCCACCGGAGGTGATGGCCGAGGCGTTGATGCCGCAGGACGTGGCCGATGCCTGCCTCTTTGTCGCGGCGCTGCCGGCGCGGGCCTATGTGCCAGAGTTGGTGCTATTGCCGGCGGGACTTTCCTAGCGATCAAGAGGTATATTCTTCTGGGCCCCCTTCGTTCGGTTTCGCTATCCCTCATGGCTCATAGCTGACTCTCCACTTGCCCAAATCCGGCCGATGCGCTCGTTTCCGTTCCAACTCGTACGCGTATATGACCCGGCCTAGTTCGGCCAAAAACGGCAGCCCCACCTCGTCGTACTCGTAGGCCCCGTCGTTAAAAATGCCGTTCTCGTTTACTAGCACCACGGCTGTTAGCAAAAACTCGACCCCGCGCTCGAAATCGACGATATAGGCGTTGTCCGTCACATACCCATAGGCCAATCCCACCTTGTTGAAGATCCGCACTGGGTCGGGCATGGGATCCTTGTTGTCGCCGAATAGGAAGAACTTTACATAGCTGTCGTAGTACTTTTCCGGGTCGTATTGAGGATGGGGACACTCGCGGGGCAACATGGACATGGCGCGGTAGAGGAAGCGATAGTCGTCGGGCCGCAGGTCGAAGCGCCGTTTGGCGGGCAACTCCTCGGGGAAGAACACCGCCATGAGTAGGTCTTGCAACACTTCCAATGACATGTAGTTCGATCCGGCGAAATCCTTGGGTGCGGCTACCAGCTCCCCGTTTTGAATGTGTCCCTCGCCCTTGGGAATCGGCGCGGGCGCGCGCCACGTATGTGGATTGACCAGCATGGGCTGCTGGTAGAGGACTTGGTCGCCTCGGTAAAATGCCAGCGGATTTGTATGCCGGTTTTCCTCGGGCGCGCGCGCGATGGCGAGCCGGTGCGTCAGGCGCAGATCCCGGTACCCCTTCTCCCACAGCCCCTCGTTCATCCGCTGCTGACCCACGAACTCGTAGAGCCGGTTGTACGCGTCGTTGTCGCTGACGGCGAAGAGCTTGCGGATGTAGTGGGCGATGGTGGGCAGCCCGTCCGGTGCGGTTGGATCTTCGCGCACTGCGGTCTGGCCGCTGGCCGCGCTGTCGATGCGGACGGGCGTATGGCGGTCCACGCCCGCAATGCCTAGTTGATTGAGCTTCTCCAACGCCAGCAGGGCGCCCGCCAGTTTGATCGCGCTGGCCGGATAAAAATAGTCCTGTGAATTGACGCGGTACTCGTGGCGGGTAAAATGCGGCCGGTTGTCGGCGTCGCGGTCGATTTGCGTGTAGAGGATCTGTACCTCGTGCTTGGCCGCAGCCGCGAGCACGGGCGCGCAGATGGGATTGGAGCGCAACAAGGATTCGAGCAAGGTTCCTCCTTCTCCTCGAACTGCAACGGGATAGATGCAGGTTGCGAAAACCGCGACCGCTGCCGCGACGACCGGGTTGACTCCATGTTTAGGCATGTGCGATCCCGTGTAAAAACGCTTAGGACCGGCGCAAGGCAGGAGGCTTCGTTTATTCAGGAGGTGGCGGGAGTGCGCTTTGGCCGATGGTCTCGATGAAGAGTCCGCCGAATATCCAGACTAGCCACAAAAGCCCAAGCACGAGGGTCGCTTTCCGCACGGGCGCGTCGGCCAGCGCGCTCAACCCGACGCCCATGATCCCAATTTGCCACAGGTCAAAGGGATTGAGGGCCGTAAGGATCCGGCCGCCAAACGTGGCTGCGGCCTCTTCGGACAACAGAGCTCCCAGCCCCAGATGGGCCCCAATGTCGCCCGTCGCTAGTACCAGCACCGCTCGCGTCACCCACTCGATGCCCACCACCAATAACGCATATGCTTTGACTACCAGCATTTGCCGGTAGCTGACCTCAGCTTGGAAAGCGGAGCGCGCCAGCATCAAAAGCACGCCCCCGACCACGACTAACGAGAAAAAAAGCCCCACCGGGACCATCATCCAGCCATGTGCTTGAAGCGCCTCTGCTTGCTGCCGCTCGGACTCGTCCAAGCTCTCTAGCTGCTCTTGGACCGCCGGCGCTCCTACGTCGAAGGTTAGGTTATAGGAGCCAACCCCCACCGCGCAAACCAAGAGGACTGGCAGCAGCCAGTCGTGGGCGCTCTCTTGGCCGCGCACCGCGGCAAAAGCTGTGCTCGGCGCGTAAAACACGCGCTGTATCCGCTCGAAGAGGCTCAAATCTTCGGCGGCAAACCCCGGTCCGGTTGCGCTCATTAGTCGTCTGCTTCCGTTTGTGCGAGTGGATGGACGGCAAACAGAGTGGGCCGTCTATCCGGTTGTGAATTCCTTTAATATAGAAGCCGCAGTGCCAATTCCAAACCAAGGAGTGGAGGGGACGAGATGGGTTTGAGCAGATTGGCCGACCCGGCGGCAGGCAAATTAGTTGCTTGTGCTGCGGCTGAGATTGACTATATTAAGCCCATCACTTGTCTCTGCAATAGTTGTAGGGGCGTTAATGCACCACGTTGGCAGTCGTTCGGATCCGCGTAGATTCCTACCCCCGGGCCTGATGTAGTTTTCCTACCGAAAAGCCTGAAGCAGTAGATTCCTACTCAAAGTTATTCGCACGTTCTGCTCTAACCGCACATTGCAAAGGATTTTACCCATGGCAGATCGCGAGAAGGGAACCGTAAAGTGGTTCAACGACGCGAAGGGCTTCGGATTTATCGAGCGCGAGAACGGCGAAGATGTCTTCGTCCACCACAGCGCGATCCGGGCCGAGGGTTTCCGCACCTTGTCCGACGGGCAGCAAGTGGAGTTTGAGGTCGTTCAGGGCAAGAAAGGCCCGGCGGCTGAGAGCGTCGTAGCACTTTAGGCTTGTCCTGATATAGTGCAAAAGGGGGTGATGTGCACTGCATCACCTCCTTTTATTTTTGGAGTTTAGATGAAGATTCGCATCGACAATATAGCTACTGAAGTCACCGAAGACGACCTTCGTACACTGTTCGAGTTGTTCGGTGCCGTCGCGGCTGTCACTATTGACCCGCGCCGCCGCTGGGGCCAAATCGACATGCCCAGCAAGGCTGCGGCCCGCGAGGCCATCGACATGCTCAACGGGCAAAATCTCAAGGGCCTTGACATGGTCGTCGAGGAAATGGCCGACCGCCCCTCCTCGCGTCCGCGCGGCAGACCCCGCCGGGGCCGACGGCGCTAGCTTTTACTCGTACCACTGAGCTTGTAGGCTGAACAAGCGGCTGTACTCTCCGCCTTGCTGCATCAATGCCTCGTGCGTCCCTTGCTCGACGATCTGTCCGCCTTTGAGCACGAGGATTCGGTCGGCGGCGCGGGCCGCGCCCAACCGGTGCGAGATCATTACT
The DNA here is from genome assembly GCA_965219735.1 of Candidatus Latescibacterota bacterium. Lineage (GTDB taxonomy): Bacteria > Latescibacterota > UBA2968 > UBA8231 > UBA8231. The sequence continues at coordinate 5,644,605 of OZ244790.1, read as the reverse complement.
GAAGCCTTGCCCTTGGTCATTTCCCCGAAGCGCCGATAGACCTCGGCCTCGGCCTTGGGGTCCAGCGCGGCCGTTGGCTCGTCCAGCACTACGAACTCAGCTTCTCGCACCAGCGCCCGGGCCGTGGCCAGCTTCTGCCACTCACCCGTAGATAAGTCAGCCCCTCCTAGTTCCTTGCCCAGCAGGGCCTCGTACTGACCGGGCAACTCGGCGATAAACGGCGCTGCACCAGCTAGCTCAGCCGCCCGCTCGACAGAAACCGCTTGACCCATCGCCCCAAAGGCGATGTTGTCGCGCACGGGAAATTGAAAGCGCACAAAGTCTTGAAAAACCGCGGCAAAGAGCTGCCGGACTCGTTCTTGAGGATAGGCCAAAAGCGGCTTGTTCCCGAGCAAGATCCGTCCTCCCGTCGGCTGGTACAGCCCCATCATCAGCTTGACCAAGGTCGTCTTGCCGGCCCCGTTTTCGCCGACTAGCGCGATGCGCTCCCCCGGCTGGATCTCTAGGTCGATGCCGGCGAGCACGAGGTCGCCGTCTGGATAGTGGAAGGACACCTGCTCAAAGCGCAGCGGCAGGTTTTTTAGGTCTTGGCCTGCGTCCGCAGCCCCTCGGGATGCCTGGGGTGCCGTCAGGTCGAGGAATTCGTAGAGATCTCCTAGATACAGCGACTCCTCGTGCAGGGTGTTCAAGGAGCGCATGATCCCGCCGAGCTGCCAAGAAAACTGCTGCACGGCCCGCGCCAACATGCCGTACTGGCCGATGGTGAGCTGCGCCCCGGCGACCAACCAGACGAGGATCGTCAGGCAGCCGACGTATCCCCAGCCGCCGATGCTGGAGGTCAGCCCGCCGAGCCAAGCCCGCTTGGCCTCCAGCCCGCGGCGCTCCGTGGCCAGCGCGACGGCTTTGTCGCGCCAGGTGTCGAGCAAGTGGTTGCGCAGGGTGAAGAGCCGCACCTCCATGGCTTGTTCGCGCTCGGTCAGCAATTCGCGGAAATAGGATGTCTCGCGGTATTGCGGCGTGCGTTCGCGATAGACGTAGTGCGTCTTCTTGCTAATCCACATCATCACCAACACCCCAGGGACGGAGCCGATCAAGGTCAGCGGCCCCAAGGCCCAATGCCCGGTCAGCAGCACGCCGACGACCGCGGCCATCCCCCCCAAGGTGCCGACCGTGTCTAGCGCCACGTTGAGCAGGCTGAGAAGCCGGCCGCTCAGGTCTTCGTTGGCCCGCTTGAGCGCGTCGTAGAACGCGGGATGCTCGAAGTGGACTAACTCGACCTTCTGCACCTTGTCCACGACTTGCCGCTGTAAGCGCACGCTGACTCGGTCTTGGACATCTGTCTGCAAGACCGCCCGCACCATATCGAGCAGCATGTGGGTGAAGAGCGTGGCGAAAAAGCCGCCGACCCAAGGCAGGGTCTGCAAAAAAGCCGCGCGGCCACCGCCCAGCCCGGCGGCGAGCTGATCGACGATTCGCCCGGTGAGCCACAGCTCCACGGCCGGCAGTAGCGAGCCGATCAGCACGATGATGGCCAGCCCACCCGTTCCCCAGGGATGGACGCGGAGCACCTCCTTGAGGAGCGTGGGCAAGAGGCGTATGGCGCTCAGTCGCTTCACGACCCCTCCTGCTGGTACCACTGCGCCTGCAGAGAAAACATGCGCGCGTATTCTCCACGGCGCTGCATCAGCTCGGCGTGCGTCCCCTCCTCCAACACTTGGCCCTGGCCTAGGACCAAGATCCGGTCGGCCACTCGCGCCGAGGCCATGCGGTGCGAGACGAAGACCGCGGACTTGCCCTCGCTCAGGGCCAAAAATTGGCGGAAGACCTCCAACTCGGCGCGCGGGTCGAGGGCTGCGGTCGGCTCGTCGAATACGAGGACTTGGGCGTCGCGGAAGTACGCGCGCGACAGGGCCAACTTCTGCCACTGGCCGCGCGATAGATCCTGCCCACCCTCAAAGTAGCGGCCCAGTGTGGTATTGTAGCGCTCGGCTAGGGACTCGATTAGCAGCGCACTGCCGCCCGCGGCTGCGGCCCGTTCCACTCGGGCCTGATTGGCGAGGGCTTCGGCTTGGCCATAGCCGATGTTTTCGCGCGCGGTGCGCTGATATTGCACGAAGTCTTGGAAGACTGCGGCGCAGCGCTGGCGCAAGACCTGTGGGTCGATTTCGCGGCCGTCCACTCCGTTGTAGAGGACGCGCCCCGCGCTCGGCTGATATAGCCCTAAGAGCAGCTTGATTAGGGTCGTCTTGCCGGCCCCGTTTTCGCCCACTAGCGCGAGTTTTTCCCCCGGCCTAAGCCGCAGATTGACCCCGCTGAGTACGGGTGGCCCGTCGCCATAGGCAAACTCCGCGTCTTCAATCGCGATGTCCAATGGCGCGGCGGGCAGGACTGTTTGGCCCTCCGGCTCGGGGGGCGACTCGACGAAGTCGCGCAAGTCGCGGATGTGGAGCGTTTGCTCAAAGACATCGCCCATTTGGCGCAGCAGTTGGAAAAGCGTGCCTTGGAAGCGCGTGATGGCCTCGGCAAGGGCGAAAAAGCCCCCCAAGGTCAGGGTGCCATAGGTGGCTTGGTAGAGCAAGATGACCAGCGATAAGAGCGCCGAGGTGATACCGCTCAGCCGCCCGCCGAACATGTAGCGCTGCTGGCGCAGGGTCAGTCGCAGGCGCTGCTGGCGGAGCGTTTGCGCCACCGCCTCCCAGGTGCGGACGAGGAGATCACCTAGCCCGTAGAGCCGGACTTCTTTGGCGGCATCGCGGTCGGTCATCAGCTCGACCAAGTACTCGGCGCGTCGCTGTTCGGGCGTCTGCTGGTAAAAGAGTGCGTAGAGTTCGCGGCCCCGCCGAATTTGGGTGTAGAAAACCGGGGCCGTGCCCAAAAAGAGCACTAGCGGGATCGACCAGTGCCCGGTGGCAAACAGCGCGATTAGGGAGCACAGGACGACAAAACCTTCGAGCGCGACGGCGGCGTCGCGGAAGACGCCGTAGGCGCGGTAGTACGCAGCCTGCCGCGCCCGCTGCATGCGGTCGAAAAATTCTCGGCGCTCAAATGCGTCCAAGCCCACGCCGGCCGCTCGGTCGAGGACTCGCTCTTGTAGCTTCCAGCTAGTCTGTTCCCGGATGGCCGCGGCCGCGTGTTCCTGCACCGCATTCAGCACGGCTTCCAACATTTGCAAGCCCGCCAAGCCGGCCAGCAGGGGGACCACGGCGACGAACTGGTCCTCGCCTTGGCCGAAGGCGGCGTGGACGGCATCGACGAGTTCCTTGATCAACAGGATGCGTCCGGCCGGCAGCAGGGCCGCTATGAATCGCCCGCTGACGTTTAGGAACATGGCCGTGGGTGCGCCGCGCCACAGGATGCCGGCGAACCACATGAGGACCTGGCGCACTTCGCGGGGATGGATGTTGGAGGCGTTTTGATTCACGTTTGAGTCACCGCTATTTCAATTAACGCACGAATGTGCACAATCACCACCCCGGTCTCTCAAGTGCGGTAGTATCCTTTTTTTTGTAATCTTGTATTAGCGATTAAAGCAGTCACCACTCCGAGACTCCACTCATGCACAATGTAGCGCTCGATTTACTCATCCTGCTCGCCGGGATTTGGCTAGTGGCCGTGACCTTGCGGCCGCTGGGCCTGCCGACGGTTATGGGCGAATTGATCGTCGGAGTCTTGGTGGGGCCGGCGGTGTTCGGGTGGATCGAGCCGGACGAGGCCATTCAGTTGTTGGCCGAGATCGGCATCTTCTTTTTGATGTTCCACGCCGGGGTGGAGACCCAGCCCAACGAGTTTTTCGCCGCGCTCAAGCGCTCGCTGGGGGTGGCAATTGCCGGGGCCGCAGTGCCCTTTGCCGTCAGCTTTGCCGTCGCCCAATTCTTCGGGTTGGATCTGGCGGCCTCCGTCTTCGTGGGGCTGATCATTGGAACGGCTACCGCAGTTGTAATCACCCTAAAAAGCTTCAAGGACTTGGGGTTGACCGATACTCGCGTTGCGCGGGTAGTCGTCGCTAGTTGCATCATCAACGACCTTTTGACCTTGATCTTTTTTAGTCTCGTGATCGGCGCACTCTCCGGCGGCACCTTTGCCCCCATGGATCTAGTGGTCAACTTGGGCAAGGTGGTGGGCTTTTTCGCAGTCGCGCTGCTTTTGGGCACCTTTGTCTATCCTCGCCTCACCTTGCCCTTCCGCGCCGAAGGCGGCAAGGGCTTCACCTTTGTGCTGCTGGCCGCCATTGCCGCCGGTCTTTTTGCCGAGGCCATTGGGCTGCACATGATCTTGGGTGCCTACTTGGCGGGTCTTTTCTTTGAGGAGCGCGTCGCCCACCCCAACTTAGTCAAGGTGGTAAATGACCGCGCGTACGGCATTGCCTATTCATTCCTCGGGCCGATCTTCTTCATCTCGCTGGGCTTTTCCATTTCGTTTGACATTAGCGCGGCGAGCGTGGCGTTTATCGCGCTCCTAGCCGTGACGGTCATCGCCGGGCAGGTGCTCAGTGCCGGTGGCATGGCGTTGCGCATTGGTATGCCTTGGCGAGAGGCGCTGACGGTGGGCGTAGGCATGTGCGGCCGCGCCGAGATGGCGTTTATCTTGGCTGCGCTGGCCTTGGCGCAAGGAGTGATCGGTCAGGAGACCTTTACCATTTTGATTTTCACCGCGTTCCTGTTAAATCTCTTCACGCCGCTGGCGCTCAAGGGTTGCTCAGTCCTCCTAGAAGGCCGGGTGGCGCATGGAGGGGATACCCATCTCGGGGTGTTTCAGCTCGACAAGTTCAGTACCCCGCTCGTCGATGAAAACCTAGCCGACCGCGCCCTGCCCGCAGTGGAGGACGCCGTGGTTATCTATGGGTACGGGCCGGAGGTCGAGACCCTAATAGAAGAGCTTGCGAGTCGGCACCTGCCAATGGTGGTAATCGAAGAGGACGAGGCGACAGCGCGGCAGCTCCAGACCAGTGCTGATGTGCAGGTCGTGCATGCGGACCTAGCGGCGGAGACGCTGGACCTGCGGCCGTTGACCAAGGCGAAGGCGCTGGTAGCCAACGGCTCTGACGACGACAACGCCCTGTTCGCGCTCAGTGCCCGCGAGGCCGGTTTTGCCGGTCCAATCGTGGCGATGATCGAGCACCCCCAGCGCCGCGGTCCCATGTTGCTGGCGGGCGCGACTGCGGCTTTTACTCCCAACCACGTTCTCGCCGCGGCCATTGCCGTCCGCGCCAGTGCGAAGATCGGGCCGCGAGTGGCGGGCGTGGAGTCGCTCGACTCGTTTCTCGAAGTGGCCGAGTTGCGCGTACACGACCAAAGCCCGCTCGCCAACCGCACCTTGGCCGAGACCGAGCTCTACACCCGGACTGGTGCCCACATCGTCGGGCGGTGGGCGGACGATGCGCTCGGCTCGCCGCCGGCCGCGGCGGAAAAGCTGGATCCCGGAACAATTCTGGTGGCGGTTGGTTCGCCCGAGAGCATTCACCGGTTAAACGACATGGCCCGACCCATTACTCAGCAGGGGCCGATTGTGGTGATTGGCTTTGCCGATGTCGGGCAGAAGCTAGTCGAGATCCTCCATGCCACAGGCGAGGAAGTGCGGGTTGTCGATGAGGTTGAAAGCGCCGGAGTCGATGTGGTCGGCGACGTGCTCGACGTGCGCGTCCTCGATCGCGCCGCTATTGCGGAGGCGCGGGTCGTCATCCTCGCCCTCGACAGCGACGGGGCCGCCCTGTTTGCCGCGGCGGTGGTGCGCGATCACGTCCCGGAGATTCCCCTGTTGGCCTGCGTGGCCCACGTTGAAAACGCCGACCGGGTGCAGCGCGCTGGCGCTGATTTTGCGCTCTCGGTCAGCCAAGTCGCCGGCCAGTTGCTGGTCCACCACGTCCTCGGCGAGATGGTTTCGCACAAGCCCCGGATTAAGATGGTCAAGCTGCGGCCCGGCCCCCTCGCCGGGCGGCATCCGCTCGCAGCGCGCATCCGCGAGCGCACGGGCTGCTCGGTGGTGGCTGTCGAGCGGGCTGGCGACGTGATCATGGAGATCCCGGCTTCGTTGGTGCTCGAGCCAGAAGACGCGCTCTACATCTGCGGCACGCCCGCGGCCTTTGATCGCTACTACGAGGAATTTCCGACTTAGCTGTTGGGTGGATAGGCCCGGAACAAGTCTCGCTGCGCTTCGGTGAAGCGGGCGAACGTCTCCGGGGTGATGTGCTGCTTTTCGTCCATGGTGGCGATGTTTTGCGACATCATCCAATACGGGCCGTAGCCCACGTGCAGGGTCTTGCGCGTCTGTTCAGAGCGGTTGGTGAAGCCGCCGTGGCGCAAGTTTTCGGTGAAGAGGATCGCGTCGCCGGCCTTGACCTCTAGGCCGATCATGTCGGGGTCTTCGTCTGGGTCGTTGCTGTGGGGCGAGGGCAGATTGGTTTTGTGGGTCCCCGGCACCACGCAAAAGGCCCCCTGCTCGTTGGTGCAATCGTGGATGAAATAGACCATCCGCACCATCATGCAGTCGATGCCGTGGTCAGTGTAGCTATAGCGGTATTTTTGACTGGCTGAAGCGGTGCCGCCGTGGCAGCCGGTGGCGTTGCCTCGATAGCGGATGCGGATCTCGGAGTTGTTGATCGTCGGCCGCTGTTTGACGATGCCGTGGATGTAGTCCATCGTCGGCTGGTGATCGAGCAAAACGTCAAAGGCTGGGTTGGCGTTCCAGTAGTCTTCGATCATGAGGGTCTTACCCTCGGCCCGCTCGCCGTTGGTGTGATAGCCCCGCTCGGGATTGGCGTGGTAGTTGGCTCCCCAGCCGCTTTGCTTGCGCGGCGGCTGGGTGACGTGCGCGAGCGCGTGTTCTTCCAGCTCATCAACGGCCTCAGCCAGCGCGGCCACTTGGGTTTCGTCCAGCAGGTTCTCAATGACGATGTAGCCCTGGCGGTCGAATTCAAAGGTTTCGATTTCGTTCACGGGTTACTCCTTATTGGTTGAACCATCGGACCAAGTTGCCCCCTTTTACCAGCGCCCGCTCGGCCTCTCCGTAGTCTGATAGATGTGCATCGACAATCACCGGCGTGCCGCTGCCCCAGACCATGCGCTCCGGCCCGAAGGCTTGGATCACGCGCCGCGTAAAGGGCTTGGCGCTTTCGTATAGCGGCGCGTCTTGGGCGAAGTGGCCGAGGCCGGAGAGCTTCATATAGACCTCGGCGTCTGCACAACTCAGGTCCAGGATGTCGGCGTATTCGACTGCGCTACCCATATGCGGCTCGGCCAAGTGGTCAACCAGCGCCACGGTCTGGGGAATATCGCGCAGAACTTGGGCGACTTGGGCACCGTAACTAGGCTCAATGTGCAATTCGACGACCAAGCCTAGCTCTACCGCCTTTTCCCACAGGGCGCGCACCCCTTTGTCGTTGAAGCTGTCGAAATACAGGTCCCTGTCTCGGTACGCGTGAAAGCGCGTGGCGATGATCTTGGACTCGCGAGCGACCAGATCAGCCAACTTTTGGGGCGCGTCCGGGTCCTGGGGATAAAACAGCGATGTGCCCCGCAGCCTCTCCGGCTCGCGCTCTAGGCATTCGAGTATCAGCCGGTGGTCGTCCCCATACGGTTCGGGATGGACGACGACGGCCCGGTCGATTCCCACATCGTCCAGGCGCTGCAAATAGGCCGCCAACGGGTCTGGGGGATGCACGGAAACATCCGGCCGGTAGGTCGCCTTGGGATGCAAGGGATAGCGCTGGGTATCGGGGCTGAAAATGTGGGCATTCCACTCGATGATCATCGGGTCGTCTCCCTCGGCTGAGCTCGGGTCGAAGCCTCGTGCAGAGCAAGGGTAGCACGCCGGTCCGCGACTGTCAAACGGCTCTGCCGCAGCACCTTGACAATACAGGTTAAGAATTCTATTTTTTGAAGCTGTTAGGCTGAAAATAAACAGTTGGCCCGTTCGTCTAGAGGCCTAGGACGCCGGCCTCTCACGCCGGTAACACGGGTTCGAATCCCGTACGGGCTACCAAAAACGAGAAAACCCCGCGCACGTCAGGCGGGGTTTTCTTCTTGAGAGTATCGTAGATGCCGATTGCAGCGGCGTAACCTAAATTGACTTCCCTATCTTCATGTTTTATACTCCAAAATTAATACCTTGATCCTTCGATTCTTCGACGAGAAGCAACGAAGGATCAAGTAGATCTCATGGATGCCTCAATCGGCTATACTTTCGTAGCCATAGCCGTCAACCCGGTCTGTAAATCCTGCTAAGCGTGTCTATAGAGACAGGGGTAAACCCATATAGTCCGCGACATGAGACGAGAAAAGAAAAAGAAAACCCGCTATTCTCACGCCCCAGTATCAGAGGTTATTTGCGGAGTGACCTTTGCTGAGTCTGAGCTTGATATCAATACACTATTTAACGCCCAGCATACGCTTTCTCAAGAATACCCTCTTATTGATATAGCTGCCCCTATAGGGGACGAAGCACTGGTTGGCTTTGTACTTGCGTCTGAACTGGAACCAACTGCGGTTGGACCATTTAGATTACGCCTACGGAGCTCTGACCTGAGTTGGCTTTGTCAGATTCAATTTAACAAGATCTATTTCAATTGGATACGTCAAGATGATCAACCCGTGGGAAATTATCCTGGATATACTGAGATTGTAGGCCGCTTCCGAAAAATCCTCGACTCGTTGGGAGCACTTTCTTTGGCTAATAACCCTGATTTGGTTAAATACCTTGATCTAACCTATCATGATCGAATAGAATGGCAAAAATATATGGACAGCATAAGTGAGGCCGATAAGATCTTGCGGTTCTCGCCTCCCCAACTCATGGCCCAATATAGTTTTAACAACGTATTTTCTCGTTACACTTACGACTGTCCCGAAATCGGTGGATATGGTATTTTAGGGATGAATACAGATTCAGCTCAAAATGGAATCCAATTATTGAAATTTGAGAGTTGTTTGCGTGGAAAAATGCAAGATATTACTATGGATAAATGGTTCGACCGAGCAAATGGCATTCAGTATGATCAGTTTACGAGCATCTTCAAAGAGGAGACATTGAAAAAGTGGATATGATCTTTGATGCCGCAAGTGCCTCTTATTTTGAGTCTTCATATGTCGTTGCCGGGAGCTCTTCAGGAGTAAGTTCTGAGGAGCATGTTCCGTTGGTGATGCAATCGGTTGAGTTTGATCTTGGAGCAGAACCGAGGTTAGCTAGTAAAGCTCTTTGGCCGGCTGAGCAAAAAAATGTTCCCGTAGTCGTTCAACAAATAAAAAAAGCTTTGCAACACTTCGATGGCGTGCTTGCCGACAGACTTTCGTATTTAGATAGATTGCCAAGTATTGGCGATGATTGGATTTCTGGGCCAAGTGTTGCTCCCTCAGAGGGAGCTGTGAGGATATCCAAACGTGTTCTTTCGCTAGTCCGCACGAAATTGTCACGAGTATCGAACATGTATGCTCCAAAGTTGATAATGGGACCAATCCCGACCGGCGGAGTCAGCTTAGAATTTCGTGATGATGAAGATAACGCAATATATGTTTCGATTTCGAACGATGTCGAAGTAGAACTCGATATCCAATATAATGGACACTTTACATCCATTGAAATAGATGCTGAGAAATTGCCAGCTTGGGTAGCCGATAAGTATGCTATCGAAAGGTGATGAGATTCCAGACGGCGAGTTTTTGTTCCGGTACATAAATCCTGATGCAATACCTAGAGGCCAGCGAGAGGTCCCCGAAGGGATATTTAATGACCGAGACCTATCATGTGATTGGGAACGAATACAGAAATCGCCTGAAACTTCATTTCATGTTGGACACGGTAAAACTCGAATAGTGATTATTGAAATATGTGATGAGGTTCGAAACCCGAGAAATCCCAAACAAGCGCAACATGCACAACCAGCGTGGCGACAGCAGATTATTTACGATCCTATAGAGAATGATCCAGATTTCGGCCCCAATCCCGCTCACTCGTTAATACGAGGGTTGAAGAGGTTGCCTATTCGCGTCGCATTGGCAACACATTCAAAGTGGCGCGACCTACAGTAGGCAGCGCATGAGCTCTGATGGCACTGTCCAAGCAGGATGGTCTTATTTCAGCATCCGCATTTGATTTCGGTCCCGGGCTGCGCCCCGTCGCCGGCGGTGGCGTAGCCGTCGCGCTTCCACCAGTCGAGCCCGCCGATCAGTTCGCGCACTTGAAAGCCCAGCGTCAGGAGTTTCAGCGCCGTCTTGGTTGAGGCGTTGCAGCCGATGCCGTCGCAGTAGCAGACATAGAGCTGCGATTTGTCGAGCGATTCAGTGGAATTGAAGCAGATTTCCCGGTGGGGCAGGTTGAGTGCGCCCGGAATGTGTTCTTGGGCATACGCCTCTGCCGAGCGGCCATCGACGACGGTGATGGGTTCGTTCTCGCCCAACGCTACGTAGAGATCCCACGAATCCATTTCATAAGAGAGTTTGCGTTGGTAGTGGTTTAGCTGGTCAATGGACACAGTTTTCTCCGCTGTTGAAATGTCAGCGTCTTGTGGAATTGTAAAAGTTACGACCCAAAAGCTACGAACACCAATAGGCGTACAGGCGGGCGTTGTTCAGCGCGAAACGCAGGCGTACCGGCTGTCCTTGCAAAGAGCGCAAATCCCGGTCGTCGCGCCAGCGCACGGGCACGGCGACCCCGTCCTCGGCGATGGCGACGCAGTCTTGGGCGGTATGGCCAGGAATGGGGTGCCCTTCCTCGTCGAGAAATTCGACGGTTAGCTGGCCGTAATCCGCTTTGGCGTTGACCTGCAATTCGTCCCCGGCCAACGAGAAGGGCCGAGTCGTTATCTGTCCGCCGTCAAAACTGGCGTTGAGCGACGCGAATCCGTCGAGGCGCAGCATGGCCAAGCCAATGCCCATCGTCCCCGGGTCCTGATCGGCCGCAATCGGTGGATCGAATTCGCGCGGGATCTTGGCGTGTCGCCGCGCCGTGCCTCGGTAGTAGATATAGAGCTTGTCGCCCACGGCAATGGGCGGCGCACCGCTGAGCATTAGCTGGAACCGATCCCATTCGCCTACCGCGCCCAAGCCCACCAGTGGCTCCCCTGGCACGCGCTGCCAGCGCTCCCCGTCGCGGCTGCATAAGAGCCGCAGGACTTGGGTCTGTTGACGCGGGCGTTTGTCGAAGTGGGTCAGGATGCCCAAGTAGTGAGCGCCGTAGTTGAAGCCGGTATTGTTGTACAGGGCTTCTTCTTCGTTGAGCGGTGCTAAGAAGGGTCGCGGCGGCGACCAGTGGACGAAGTCCTCACTCGTACTCATCAGCCGCTCGGGTACGCCGCGCAAAAAGGCTACGTAGCGTCGGCGTTCGGTATCGACCATCAGCGACTGCGCGTCCCCTACCGGACCCAAGTCGCCGGTGCCGGGCCGCGGATGGTAGCGGAAAATCGGGTCCGGCGAATGCGACCAGTTGATCCCGTCCGGCGAAGTGGCGCTGTAAATGCCCGAGCGCGGGCCGTCCCAGTCGTAGCTAGACCAGCCGATGGCCTTGTAGCGGCGGGTGGGATCTGGGTCGAGGAGGTCTTTGAGCATGGTCTCCCAGTGATCCTGTCCTTCGTGGTGGGTCGCGGGGATGACGATGTTGTTGTCCTTGGAGCCGAGGGCTTCGTGGATTCCGAGGGAGGGGCGCTCCCAGTGGATTCCGTCCGGCGACAGCGCGAGGCACTGCACGTGTTCGCACTCTGGCGCATAGTGACCGGCCATGTACCACGCCTTGAAAATTTGTTCCTCTGCGTCGAAGATCACCGCTGCGGTCATGCCGCTGTGCTGTTCCCACGGCGCTTCCTGTTTGAGCACGGGATGCGTGCCGTACTTCTCCGCTTGGTGGAAGACTCGCACTACGTTTTCTTGGCGCTCGACGTCGTCCATATCGACGAAAAGGCGCTTGCGGTGGTCGAGTGAGTCCATGGCTTTACGTCCGCATGCCCGACTGCGATTCGAAACCCATCAATCGTTTCAAGGTCGGCGTCGCCCGCGCGACGACCTCGGGACGCGCTAGCTTGAACTGGTCTTGCTGCGGCTTCATAAACGAGCGGCAGAAAAATCCCAACAGAATCATCCGATCCTGCTCGGTGTGATTGGCTCCGCTGCCGTGCCACGTTGCGCCGTGGAAGACGACGATATCGCCTTTGCGGACGTCTAGCTGGATGACGTCGTCGTACTCTTTTTCCGGGTCGGGGGCGTACCCGCGTTTGTAGCTGCCCGGCACGATATGCGTGGCCCCGTTTTCAGGCGCGAAATCGTCGAGCACGTAGATGGTATTGGCGCAAAGGGGGATGGGTGGCGGCGGCTGGGGAAAGCTGCCGAGTGGAAAGTCGATGTGTAGGCGGCCAGCCGGCGCACCTGGGCCGATGAAATTGACGGTGAAGCTGCTCAGGATGCAGTTGTCGCCCAGCAGATACTCTTGGAGCGCGAGTACCTGCGGGAGCTGGATCATTTCCTCGTAAATGCGACCCTTGTTGACTAGGTTCCACACGCGCTGCGCGCAGCCGTCGAGATAGACATGCTCGCCCCCAGCGGCCCGCTCCTGTGTTATCAGTTCGGCCGAGCGATCGCGCAGGGCATTGGCCTGGTCCGGGGCCAACGCCTCTTTGAGCACGGCGTACCCGTATTCGTTGATATGGGCTTTGGCTTCGTCGATGGTCATGGTGGTCGCTCTTAACCCCGCCCGACAAACGGCATTTTCGTCGCCATGATGGTCATAAACAGCACATTGGTGTCCAGCGGTAGCTCGGCCATTTGCACTACGGCGCGGGCCACGTGTTCGACGTCAAAGCGCGGCTCGACGAGCTTGGAGCCATCGGCCTGCGGTACGCCGTCGCTCATCCGCTGCGTCATATCGGTCGCCGTATTGCCAATGTCGATTTGGCCGCAGGCGATGTCGTATTTGCGCCCGTCGAGCGAGGTCGATTTGGTGAGTCCGGTAATGGCGTGTTTGGTTGCCGTATAGGGGGCGGAATTGGGACGCGGGGCTGCGGCTGAAACTGAGCCGTTGTTGATGATCCGGCCGCCGCGCGGGTCTTGATCCTTCATAATGCGGAAGGCCGCTTGGGTGCAGAGGAAGCTACCCGTCAGGTTGACGGCGACGACCTTCTGCCACTGTTCGTATTCGAGGTCTTCCAACAGCACGGCTGGCGCTCCGCCCCCGGCGTTGTTGAACAGCACGTCGAGCCGACCAAAGTGCTCGGCGACTTGAGCGAACAGCGCGTCAACGGCTTGGGGATCGCCGACGTCGGTGGGCACCGGCAACATGCGGGCATCCGTTCCCGCCAACGCGGCCGTTTCCTCTAGGGCATCTTGACGCCGTCCGGCTAGGGCAACTCCATAGCCGGCTTCGGCCAACGCCAAGGCACTGTGGCGGCCGATGCCGCTGCCGGCACCTGTGACGAGGGCGACTTTTGCATGTGCTTCCATTTGTCATCTCCTTGAATTTGAATGGTGGTTCTAGGCGGTTTGTCGGGCGGCTTTTACCTGTCGCCGCCGTTTGTGCAACACGTTTTCCGTATAGCCGTTTGGTTCGGTGCGACCGTTGAATACTAGGTCCAGCGCCGCTTGGAATTCGACGCTGGCGTCGAGGTCGGGGGCCATGGGGCAGTACGCTGGGTCGCCGCTGTTTTGCTCATCGACTACGGCTGCCATGCGAGCAAACGTCGCCCGCACCTGCTCCTCGCTGGCGATGTTGTGGTGCAGCCAGTTGGCGATATGTTGGCTGGAAATTCGCAAGGTAGCGCGGTCTTCCATCAGGCCGATGTGATTGATGTCCGGCACCTTGGAGCAGCCAATGCCTTGGCCGACCCAGCGCACCACATAGCCCAAAATCCCCTGGGCGTTGTTGTCTAACTCCTGCTGAATCTCCTCGGGGCTGAGCTGGCGATCGAGGATCGGAGGGCTGAGAATCGCGCTGAGCGAGGCCCGCTCCCGTCCGGCTAGCTGACCGAGGCGCTCGAAGACATCGACTTGGTGGTAGTGCAGCGCGTGCAGGGTGGCCGCTGTCGGCGAAGGCACCCAAGCAGTCGTCGCCCCAGCTTGGGGATGGCCGATCTTGGTTTCTACCATCTCGCGCATTAGCTCGGGCATGGTCCACATTCCCTTGCCGATCTGCGCTCGTCCCACCAAACCAGTGGCGATGCCGACGTCCACATTCCAGTCCTCATAAGCACTGAGCCAGGGCTGCTCTTTAATTTCCATCTTGGGCAACATGGGGCCCAGCTCCATGCTGGTGTGGATCTCATCTCCAGTCCGGTCGAGGAAGCCGGTGTTGATGAAGACGACGCGCTCGGCCGCGCAGCGGATGCACTCGCTGAGGTTGACTGTGGTGCGCCGCTCCTCGTCCATGATGCCGATTTTTAGGGTGTTTTTACTCAGCCCCAGCGCCTCCTCCACTCGCGTAAATAGCTCGACGGTCGCCGCCACTTCGTCCGGTCCGTGCTGTTTGGGCTTTACCACATAGACGCTGCCGGTCTTGCTGTTGCGGTAGCGGCCGCGGCCCTTGAGGTCGTGGATTGCCGCTAAGCTGATGACCATGGCGTCGAGAAAGCCCTCGGGGATTTCCGCGCCGTCGGCCGTGGTTACCGCGTCTGTGTACATGTGGATGCCGACGTGGCGCACGAGCAATAAGCTGCGCCCGGGCAGGGTCAAGGTGTGGCCGTTGGGGGTGGTAAATGTGCGGTCGGCGTGCAGGCGGCGCGTCAGGGGCTGCCCGTCCTTGACAAAGGTCGCCTCCAGCGTGCCCTGCATCAGGCCGTTCCAGTTGCCATAGACGAGGGTCTTGTCCTCGGCATCGACCGCAGCCACGGAGTCCTCGCAATCCTGGATGGTGGTAATGGCTGCTTCTAAGAGCACGTCTTTGACGCCGGCGCGGTGGGTGCGTCCAATGGGATGAGTGCGGTCGATTTGGATTTCGATGTGCAATCCGTTGTGGCGGAGTAGGACGCTGCTTAGCTGCTCGCCCTCGCATCCATAGCCGACGAATTGCTCGGCGTCTTTGAGGCCGACCTCGTCGCCGCTTGCGAGGCGAGCGTGCAGGGTTTGCCCACCAGCGTCCTCGTGCAGGAAAAACTCCTTCACCTCTCGGTATGCCCCCTGTTGGAGACCCGCGACCGCGTCGAGAAATGCCTCGCTACGCGCGATGACTTGGGCACCGCGCTCGGCGTCGTACTCGCCTGTCGGGACGCGCCCCTCGATTACATCCGTGCCGTACAGGGCGTCGTACAAGCTACCCCAGCGCGCATTCGCCGCGTTGAGCGCGTAGCGCGCATTGTCAACTGGGACGACTAGCTGGGGGCCGGCTAGGGAGGCGATTTCTGGGTCGGTGTTTTCCGTGCGGATGCGCTGCGCGTCGCCCGTGGGCAGCAAGTAGCCGATCTCTTCGAGAAAGGCCCGGTACTCTGTGGGATCTAACGGCTCGCCGCGCCGCTGTTGGTGATAGGCGTCAATCTGGGCCTGTAAGGCGTCGCGGCGCTGAAGTAGCTGTCGATTCTTTGGCTCCAAGTCCTCGACGATTTTTCCCAGCGACGCCCAAAAGTGATCGACATCCACGTCCGTCCCGGGCGCAATCTGTTCGGCGACGAGGGCGTAGAGCCGCTGGTCGATGTGCAATCCGCCGCTGGTTATTTTTTTTGTTAATTCCGCCATGATGTGCTCCGGTTGATTTTGCCGAGCAAGAGTATAACCATTTATGACGCGGGCGACCTAAGATGGACGAGATTTGGATGGAAGGGGAACAGGATGGACAGGATTTGGATGGACGGGATGGACAGGATGGATGGGGTTTGGATAGCTTGTAGGCGCTAGCGCATCCATATAGTCAAACAAAAGACAACACTACCGCAGGAGGCGACCATGCACTACGACCCATGCCAACGCACCTTTGACTGCGAGCCAACGCTCACCGACTCCGAGGTCCTCGAATTCTGCCGCGAGGGCCATCTCTTGCTCAAAGGCGTCGTGTCCGACGAGATCAACCAGCGCACCTGTGCTTGGATCGACGGCGATATTCCAGCCAATCCGAGCTACATCCCCGACGGCCTGACCGAGGCCGATCTCGACCGCATCCGCTTTACCCACGAGCCGACCTCCATCTTCTTGGAGGACTGGTTCATCGAGCACGTCCTGCTCAATCCCCAATTAGCCGGTGCCATGCGCTCGCTTTTAGGCCCCAACGTCGGCCTGCCGATCTTGGCCAGCCACCACCGGGCCGAATGCCCAATGGAAGCCCAGGGCTGGCACCAAGACGCCGACCACATCTATGGCCCGGAGCTGCGCTTTTTGGAGGTCTTCTACTTTCCGCAGGACACGCCCGTGGAGTTGGGGCCGACTGAGTTGGTGCCTGGCTCGCATATCCAACCTGGTAACCGCGACAGGGAAGAAGGGGGCGTGTTTTGCGACGGCCCAGCCGGCACCATTGGGATCCACCATCAGAGCATCATGCACCGCCGCGGCCAGTCCACCGCCAAGGGTCTGCGCCGGATGCTCAAGTACAATTACTGGCGCACGGCACCTCCCCAGCGCGATTGGATCGTCGAGGAAGACTTTGATTTCCAGAGGGCGTATTACGGCGGGCACGGCACGGCGCGCTACTACGCCCACATGTTCTACTGGCTCTGCGGCAAGGGCGATCAGTTCCGCATCATCGGCGGTCAGGCTTGGCCTTGGCAGTCCGAAAACCAAATCGGACCGCCGTATGGCTTTGACGCTAAGGAAGGCTATCAGCCCAATTGGCGGCGGGACAATCCGGATGGGTATGCGCGTTGATTAGAGAGGTTCGACCTTTTCTTCAAGCCACGAGTTCAATTCGGTAAATCGGAACGAACTAGTTTCGAACATTCGCATGAAGACAGCGTATGCTTCATCGTTGTCACAGTTGATGAAGTGGCCGTTCATGCGCAGAAAGGTGTCGGTGACGAAAAAGGCAACCCGCTTATTGCCGTCCACGAATGCGTGATTGTTGGCTAGACTCTCCATGAGGGCGGCCGCTTCTTGGATGAGTCCGTCGTAGTATCCAAGCTGGGGGCGCATGAGCGCGGAGGCGAGAGCGCCTTCATCGAGGATGCCTAGTGAGCCGCCAAAGGCACTAATCAGGGCGTTGTGCATGGCGATGACTTCCTCAATGGTTGGGAAGTCATGGGTCATTTGGCCAACAATTCACCTAGGCGACGATTTTTCTCGACACTGGCTTGGAAATGGGCCATAACCGAAGCCCGGAGCTTTCCCTGAGCGCGGTTTTCAATGTATTCTCGCATAGCCTCTTCCAGCACTGCTTGAAAATGACGACCTTCCATGCGGGCAATTTCGCGCACTGCGGCCAGCAACTCCGGCGCAGCCTGACTGGAGAATTTCTCTCGTAGCACAGCCATCACGTATATCCCCTTTCGTATCGTTCTATAATTGTGAAACCAAGGCGTCAAGAAATATCTTGATAAAAATGGGTAGAAAGTGTCGCGGCCGCAAGGAAGCAAAGCGGTCGCACCGAAGCGCCCGAAAGCGTCTTTCACTCCCGAACCGCTATGTGCAACTCCCGCAACTGCTCGGGCGACACCTTCCCGATCATTTCGATTTCGGTCTGTTGGTTGTTTTGAGTAAGTGATGTTACGCAGGCGATAGGCTTTGGTTTATCTTCTTTGTCATGGATAAAAAACTGTTAGCTCTCTATAGCGATTACCTGTTGAGTTCTTTTGGCGCGACGACCGCCACCGGTCTTTCGTCTTTGTTGGATGGCCAAATCAGCCACGACCAAGTAACGCGCTTTCTATCCCAAGCCGAGTACACATCGAAAGAGCTATGGCATCAAGTCAAAACCGTGGTACGCACCATCGAGCGGGAAGACGGGGTGCTTATTTTCGATGACACGATTCAGGAAAAGCCGTATACGGATGAGAATGAGTTGATCTGTTGGCACTTCGATCACAGTAAAAACCGCTCCGTCAAAGGCTTGAATCTGCTCAATTGCATCTATCAGGCCGGCGATGTCAGTGTGCCGGTGGCCTATGAGTTAGTGCGTAAACCGATTCGGTTTTGCGATCGGCAAACGCGGCGGGTCAAACGCAAAAGCGAGGTGACTAAAAACCAATTAATGCGGCAGATGCTACGAACCTGCCAGCACAATCGCTTGCGTTACCGCTATGTCTTGGCCGATAGTTGGTTTTCGGCCAAGGAAAACCTGTTGTTTATTCGCCAGGATCTGAAGAAACACTTTATCGTCGCCCTCAAATCCAACCGGACGGTCGCCTTGAGCTCACAAGACAAAGCCCACGGCCGCTTCGTGAGCATCGATACCCTAGCCTGGTCAGACCCCACGCCGATAACCGCCTGGATCAAAGGACTGCCTTTTCCGGTCTTGCTGCATCGGCAAGTCTTTACAAACAAAGACGATTCCATCGGCATGTTGTATCTGGCCTGTAGTGATCTCGACCAACACGGAGACGCCCTTGAGACGATCTATCAAAAACGATGGAAAGTCGAAGTCTTTCACAAAACGCTCAAGTCCCATGCCGCGTTGGCCAAGTCGCCGACTAAACGGGTCCGTACCCAAAGCAACCACGTCTTTATGGCCATCTATGCGGCGTTCTCGTTAGAGTGGCTGCGCATCAAGCAGCGGATGAATCCGTTTGCTCTCCGATCAAAACTCTATCTCAAGGCCATTCGACATGCCTTTGACGAATTACAGCAGCTAAAGACTGCGTAACATCACTGAGTAAGCCAATGGCTTACCGTTTGGTCCAGGAGCTAGAAGACCAGTTCTTGCGTTGAGCGGTCAGGCTGAAAGTATTCGATGGAGGAGAAAATGAGTAAAATCGGCGGCAAGATTATAGACGGGTTGCGCGATGCACTGAAGTATGCAGAAGGTGAGACGACGGGCAACAAGGAGCATCGCGTCTTAATACCTGAGCGCGTCGATGTGCGGGATGTGCGTCAACGGCTCAATATGACGCAGAAGGAGTTCGCACAGTTTTTTGGGTTCAGCGTCTATTCTATCCGCAATTGGGAGCAGGGAAAGCGGCAACCGGAGGGGCCGGCTCGGGTATTGTTGACGGTTATCGATAGGGAGCCGGAGGCGGTGCGACGGGCGTTAGTTTTGTAAATAAGCCATTCAAGCGACAGCCATCACCACGTTCCGTCCCAACGCCGACATATAGACGTGCCCGAAAGCGTCTTTCACTCCCGGATTGCAATGTGCAACTCCCGCAACTGCTCGGGCGACACCTCGCTTGGCGCGCCCATGAGCGGATCTTGCGCATTCTGGTTCATGGGGAAGGCGATGACCTCGCGGATGTTTGGTTCGTCCGCCAGCAGCATGACGATGCGGTCGATGCCGGGGGCGATGCCGCCGTGGGGTGGAGCGCCGTAGCGCAAGGCGCGGATCATGCCGCCGAACTTGCGATCCACTTCCCGCTGCGAGTGCCCGGCTATCTCGAACGCCTTGTACATGATGTCTGGTCTGTGGTTGCGGATGGCACCGCTCGACAGTTCGAGGCCGTTGCAGACGATGTCGTACTGGTATGCCTTGATCTCCAGCGGCGGTTGCGTCTCCAGCGCAGCCATACCGCCCTGTGGCATGGAAAACGGATTGTGCGAAAAGGCCACGCAAGCGCGTTCCTCGTCCCATTCGTACATGGGAAAATCGACGACCCAACAGAATTCATAGCAACGCTCCCACCGCAAATCGAGCAGGTCTGCCAGATGCAGGCGCAACCGTCCCGCCAGAGCCGCTGCCTCGGCTGGCGGCCCGGCGATGAAGAAAATGGCTGATCCTGGAGCGGCGGTGCATTCCTCGACAATGCGACTGCGCACGCTCCGTTCTAGGGCTGCGGCGATTGAGCCGGTGGCCTGTGCTCCGTTGATGAGGTACGCCAACCCCTTGCCGCCCGCTTCTTTGACGAATGCTTCGAGGCTGTCGAAAAACGAGCGCGGCTGCGCCTCCAGTTCGGGGACGCACAGGGCGCGGACGACTCCGCCTGCTGCGACGATGTCCCTGAACAGCCTGAACGAGGAGTCGGCGAAGATCTCGGAGAGGTCCTGGATTTCGAGCGCGAAGCGCAGGTCTGGTTTGTCTGTGCCGAACCGCAGCATGGCGTCGGCGTGGGAAAGACGCGGGAACGGTGGTGCGGTCACAGCCCAATCGGTGAACTCGTGGAAGAGACCGACAAAGAGTTTCTCGACCACAGCGAAGACATCCTCCTGCTCGACGAAAGCCATCTCTAGGTCGAGCTGGTAGAATTCGCCGGGGGAGCGGTCGGCGCGGGCGTCTTCGTCGCGGAAGCAGGGCGCGATCTGGAAGTAGCGATCGAAGCCGGACACCATCAGCAACTGCTTGAACTGCTGCGGTGCCTGTGGCAGCGCGTAAAATTGGCCGGGATAGAGTCGGCTCGGCACGAGGTAATCGCGCGCACCTTCGGGCGAGCTGCTGGTGAGAATGGGCGTCTGGAACTCGGCAAAGCCCATCTCGGTCATGCGCCGTCTGATGCTGGCGATTACTTCTGAGCGGAGCTGAATGCGGCGGTGCAATCCGGCCCGGCGCAGGTCCAGGAAGCGATAGGACAAGCGGGTGCTCTCCCCCACGTCGGGATCTTCGGCGACGGAAAAGGGAAGTGGCTCTGCTAGCGAGAGCACTTCCAACTCGCGGACGGCGATTTCCACTCCACCAGTTTCCATGGTGCTGTTGATAGTCTCAGGCGAGCGTTCGCGCACGTCGCCTAGGACGCGGATTACGGATTCGCGGGGGACCTTTGACGCGGTTGTCGCAACGTCATTCTCTGGCGAGATCACGAGTTGGGTAATGCCGTAGTGGTCGCGCAGGTCTAGGAACAGTATGCCTCCGTGGTCCCTTTTGCGATGGAGCCAACCACTTAGGTGGATGGTTTGGCCGGCGTGGCGCTTGCGGAGTTCGCCGCAGGTGTGGGTGCGATAGCGGTGCATGGTAGCCTCCAGTTTTGGATGTACATGAAAAACCCGCCGTTGGCGCGAGGCTCAACGGCGGGTTGGGGTGAGGGTAGAATCCGATCACGGCCAACGCCATCGAGCCCGAATGGCGGGATTATTATCGTCGTTGTTATGCGAAAAGGCGCGTGCCGTGTGCTTGTGCCGGAATGTCATTTCAATAGCTCCTAAAAACAGAAAACCCGCCGCGATGCGTGTTCGCGACGGGTTGTGAATTCGGATTGGGTTGGAGTCAGTCGTCAGAACACGCGCAATGGGAGTAGCGGGTTATTATTATTCTGTGTGCGATCGTTCTGACGGGTCATCATAGTCGTCTAAGATAGCGGAACGCCGAATTCCGTCAAGTTAGGCTGGGCCTACAGCCCGAACCAGCGGTTGAGCTTGATCAGGAAGATGCTGTCGCCGTCGTCGGCGAAAGCGCGACTCAAGTCGCTGGCCGGCCGGAACCTTGGGTCGCTAACGTCGTCGAAGGCGTGGTCGCGGGTCTGCTGCCAGACCGCGAAGAGCGTGCTGCCGGGCCGGTACTCCCAGCGCAGTACTATGTTGGAGCGCAGTGAGCGGTGGTGAAAGTCCGGGTTTTCTGCAAGGCCGGCGTAGGGTGAGAATTCGTAGGACCGCGGGCGTGCCAACTCCTTGATGGCCCCATAGTCGCCGGTTGTCACAAAGGGCTGGACGAATAGCTGCAAGCTCAGGCTCGGGGTGAAGGCATAGGTACCGCGCACGCCGATCTCGAAGACGCGGCTTTCGAGTTCGCCGAAGATGAAGTGGTCGTCCTCGCCGTCGCCGTCCTCGTCCTTGTTTTCTACCCACTGGGCAAAGTTGCGGTTGAAGTTGTAGCCCGGCTCGATCTCCAACTCGAACTGGGAGACGGGGCGCAGAGCGATCGCGAAGCCGAGCCACGACCCGAGATTGTCGCCTCCCCGGCTCCCGCTGACATTCCAGCCGAGCCAAGCACTGATGGGCTTGCGGTCGTCGGTCCACACGTCCATGCCAAACCAAGTGTGGGCGGGCGAGCGCATCAGGGGTCCGCCGCGAGTGGCCAAGTCGTCGAAGGCGGCGAAGTTACGGCTGAGGCCCATCCAGAATCCCCAGTAGTTGTGTAGATTGTGCCAGGTGTTGAAGTTGACGCCGCGAGACAGTCGCTCGCCGGCGAAGTTCCAGTGGTTCCAGACGTTGAAGTTGAACCCGGAGCGGCGGGCGAACCAGTAGGGGTCGAGCTTCTCGTAACGGATGTGGGTACCGGCTTGGATGCGGTCGTTGCGCCGCATGAAGCCGAGGTCGTTGGCCTCAAAGTCGGGCGATTGCGCGTCCACGTACGCCTGGCCGCCGAAGGCACCGCCCGTTTTCTGAAAGTAGAGCGCGCCCTCCCAGCCAGTGTCGCGTTCCTCGGCCTGCCCAGCGCGACTGACGGCGAGTCGGCTGTAGAGGCGGTAGGCGTTTTCCCACCACTTGACGTGCAAGTCGCCAGCACCGACGTAAGCCGGGTCAAAGCCGCGGCCGTTGACCGCGGTGAGTTGGGCTCCAGCGGTGGAGTTGGTGAGCAGGTCTTGTTGCACGCGACCGATGAAGTAGTTGGTGATCGGCTCGATCTCAACGTCGCGGCGCAGCGTGTCGATGCGGCCTGTCTCGGCGTTGGTGATGCGCTGATCGATGCGCGCTTCCTCCCGGCCGGTGACGGCGTTGAGCAGGCCAAAGGCCGTACGCCCGGCGGTCTTTCCCGAGACCTTGACGGCACCGAGGATTGTGGTGTTGTCGGGACGGTTGACCTCGTCGCTGTCTTCGGGCAGGTCAAAGCGCGAGGGCGGTCGGCCAATGCGCCGCGAGTGAAATAGGCGCGTGGGTCGTCTGATGCCGACGATGAACGGCGTCGGCGACTCGAAGAGCTGGATGCCCTCCAGAAAGAAGGGCCGGCGCTCGCGGAAGAAGGTCTCGAAGACACCTAGGTTGAGCACGGCTGGGTCCCCCTCGATCTGGCCGAAGTCCGGGTTGATGGTGGCGTTGAGAGAGATATTCGACGACAGGCCGTAGCGCAGGTCGAGGCCGGCCGAGGAGAACAGGTCGTGATCGCTGCCGCCGTCTCCCGGCGACAGGGTGCTGCGGCCTAGCGCAAAGGGGAAGATCTCGAGGCTGCGCTGCGGCCGGATGCCTTCGATCCCTTCGAGATGGCCGAAGCGCGAGACGTAGCCGCTGACCCCTCGGGGAGTAAAGCTCCACTGCGACCACTCGGCGCGGCGGGAGATTTTGCGAAAGACGTTGATCCCCCAAGTGTAGGTCTCCTTTTCGCCAAAGCGCAGAACGTGATAAGGGATTTTCAGCTCCCAGCTCCAGCCGTCAGCGCGTCGAGCTGTCTTCACCTCGGCCACGCTGTCCCAGCTATTGTCGAAGTCGTCGTCGTTGTAGATGATCCCGTCCTCGATCCAGCCGGAGGGCCCCACCACGAAATACACGCCTGTCTGATGGTCGTGGTGGGGGTCGAGGTTGATTTCGAGCAGGTCGCGCTCGCGCCACTCGTCGCGCCGCGCCAGACGCGCGGTGATGCTGTCGGGGCGGGTGTCGTAGCACATACCGGCGATGTAGAGCGCATCGTCGTCGTAGGCCACCTGAAAGGTGGTGCGTTGCGTCGAAGGCTCGCCGTTGTCCGGGTCGTTCTGGGTGAACCCCTCTTGTATGGGTGCGCGCAACCAGATTGCGTCGTCGATGACGCCGTCGAGACGCGGCGGCACCTCAGCCCGCACGGCGCGGGCGGTGCGCTGGGGATGCGTCATCCAAAACTGCATTTGGGCATCGCTGGTGTCGGTATGGGCGGGTTGCTCGTCGGCTCCGGCTGCCCCGGCGATAAGAAAAACGGCGGCCAGCACGGCTGCAAACATGTGCATTATCTTTCCTTATTTGGTTGAGGATAGCAAAGAACTCCACTTAGAATTCAAGCTCCCCTGCCGATTGAACAATGTCAAAAGTGGGTGTGGGCGTACTGCGGATGCTTGCCTCGATAATCCGATGTGACTACACTTGCCCCAATGCAATCGACTCTCGTCAAACTGTACGTCGAAAAGGACAACTCCCATGAGCAGCCTCACTCCCGACCAACTCGACTTCTACCGCACCCAAGGCTACCTCCTCGTCGAGGAGGTTCTCGACCCTTCTGTCTTCGACCGCCTCATTGCCGAAATCAATGACATTGTCGATACCGCCGCCCAGGAGGCCCGCGCTGCTGGCGACCTGTCCGAGCTACACGCGGACCTGCCCTTTGCCAAGCGCTTGGTCTACATCCACTCCCAGTTGGCAGACCCTGAGCCGCTGTTGCGCCAAGTCAACGGCAAGCTCAAGACAGAGGGCATGTTCGCCATTTTGACCCAACCGGCGCTGCTCGACATTGTCGAGTCTGTGATCGGCCCTGAGATACTGGCTCATCCGCAATTTAACCTGCGCGCCAAATTGCCCAACCAAGACGCCACTGTGGTGCCTTGGCATCAGGATTTGGGCTATTTGCAGCCCGACGCGGAAGAGACCTTCATGGTCAATTTTTGGATTCCCTTGGTCGATGCTACTTCTGAAAATGGCTGTATGGAAGTCATCGCCGGTAGCCATCGCGCCCCGCTCATCGGCCACGAGCACGGCTTGGGACCGGGAGCCAATTTCAAAGGCATCACCGATCAGTACTTGCCCCCCGGCGAGCAAGTTAGCTGCCCAGTCAAAGCCGGCGGCGTGCTGCTCATCCAGCACAAGACCATCCACCGCTCCATTCCCAACCTCTCCGACCACATCCGCTGGAGCCTCGACCTGCGCTATAGCGACCCCGCGCAGCCCAGCGGCCGCGACGGCGTCCCTGGCTTTATCGCCCGCAGCCGAGCGCACCCCGAGTCGGTGGCTCAAAATGTGGACGATTGGTTGGCGCTGTTCGAGGTGCCGGTCTCATAAGTTGGCACGCCTATCGCAAGGGCAGTGATAGGCTCCACCTGAGACCGATGCAACGGCCCAATCTGCCTGTCGCACCTGATGCGTTAGGGAGTTCTCAATGCTAGAAAAACTATTCCATTTACAAGAATCGGGAACGACGGTCAGGCGCGAAGTTGGCGCGGGTTGTACGACGTTTATGACCCTTTCGTATATCATTTTCGTCCAGCCGGCCGTGCTGTCGGCAGCGGGGATGGATGCGGGCGCGGTGATGGCGGCGACGTGTATTGCCAGTGCTTTGGCGATGGTACTGATGGCGTTCCTCGCCAATTATCCAATAGCCCTCGCGCCGGGCATGGGACAAAACTTTTACTTTGCGTTCACGGTTTGTCTGGCGCTTGGCATATCGTGGCAGCACGCGCTCGGTGCCGTTTTTATCTCAGGGGTATTTTTCATTCTGATCTCCTTTGTCGGTTTACGCGAAAAGGTGATGAATGTGCTGCCTGTTTCGCTGCGGAACGCCATTCCCGCGGGCATTGGCTTGCTCATCGCCCTTGTGGGCTTGGAATGGGCGGGCATTATCGTTGACCACCCAGTGACCTATGTCACCCTCGGCGATCTGCACTCGGCTCCAGTGTTGCTCTCGCTGTTTGGCGTTGGTGCGATTGCCATTCTGTTTGCTTTGAACGTGCGCGGTGCGATCTTGATCGGCATCCTCGCTTCGACCATCGTTGGACTGCTCACGGGAATGGTCGCATTTCAGGGCATTGTTGCCGATCCGCCTTCCATTGCGCCGACCTTTTTCCAACTCCAAATTCCGAACATTTTCGCCGAACCGAACCTGATCGCGATCATCTTCATATTCATCTTTCTGGATCTGTTCGATACGGTTGGAACGCTGATTGGCGTCAGCCAACAAGCTGGTTTGATGGTCGATGGCAAACTGCCGAGGGCGCGGCAGGCCCTGTTTTCCGATGCGGTTGCCACGAGTGCTGGTGCGTTGCTCGGGACATCGACTGTTACCAGTTACATTGAAAGCGCGTCGGGGATTTCCGCAGGGGGACGCACGGGCTTGACCAACATTGTGACGGCGGTCCTAATGTTACTTGCCTTATTCTTTAGTCCACTGATCATGATGGTCGGGGCGGGATACCCGGTCGGCGAAAATGCGGTCCTCTATCCCGTCATTGCCCCAGCCCTGATCATTGTCGGCAGCCTGATGCTCAAAAATGTCGTCCACATTGATTGGGACGATGTTACGGAGTCCATTCCTGCCTTTCTGACGTTGTTGATGATGCCGCTTACCTTCAGCATTACCGAAGGGATTGCGTTTGGCTTTATCTCCTACGCCCTCCTGAAACTGATAAGCGGCCAAGGGCGACAGGTGCATTGGCTGATTCACCTCTTCGCCGTGCTTTTCGTGGCTCGGTACATCTGGCTCGTTGGTTAGTGTAAAATTCCCAAACAACTTTTTGGAGATTACTATGCTCTACGATCTGATCCTCAAAGGCGGCACACTGGTTGATCCAGCCCAAAAACTGCACGCGGTGCAGGACGTAGCTTTTGCCGACGGCAAAGTCGCCGCGGTCGGGGCCGACCTGCCTACAGACCAAGCGCGCCAAACGCTCGATGTCGCGGGACGCGTGGTGGCCCCTGGCCTCATCGACTTGCACGTCCACGTATATTGGGGGGTCAGCCACTTCGGCGTCGAGCCTGATCCCACCTGTATAGCCCGAGGCGTCACTACGGTGGTCGATGCTGGCTCGGCTGGTGCTGATACCTTTCCCGGCTTCCGCAAGTTCATCATCGACGTCAGTGACACCCGCATCTTGGCCCAGCTCAACATCTCCTCGCAGGGCATGTTGACGCAGGAAATCGGCGAGTTTGAGATCCCCGAGTACGCAGATGTGGACAAAGCCTGCCGCATGATCGAACAACACCGCGACCTCATCTTGGGCGTCAAGGTGCGGCTCACCCGCAACAGCATCGTCAGCGAGCGCTCGGGAATGCTGCCCCTGCACCGGGCACGCGAGGCCGCGGATGCCGCTGGTCTGCCCATTATGGTCCATCCCCAAGACGCTTGGTGCGACAGCCTCGATGATGTGCTGGCCGTTATGAAACAGGGCGACATCCTCACCCATTGCTTCCACGGCATGAAGTGCGGCGTCCTCGACGAGGCCGGCCAAGTGCGCCCTGCGGTACACGAGGCCGTGGAGCGCGGCGTGCTCTTTGACGTGGGGCACGGCGCTGGCTCTTTTTCTTGGGAGGTGGCCGAGACGGCGCTGAGTGCTGGCCTTGCGCCGCATACCATTTCTTCGGACCTGCACGTGTACAACCTCCACGGGCCGGTCTATGACTTAATCAACGTCGCGTCCAAATTCCTCCACTTGGGCATGGACCTCGACACGGCCTTGGCCAAAGTAACCGCCGTGCCGGCGCAAGTTATTGGGATGCCGAACGAGATCGGCACCCTAGCAGTAGGTGCTTGGGGCGATGCCGTAGTGCTCGACGTGCGCCAGGGTCAGTTTCAGTTGGCCGATTCAGGCGGGGAGGTGCGCACGGGCGACCAGCAATTGGAGCCGCTGGTTGTGGTCAAGGGCGGTCGAGTCTATCGTCAGTATTGAGACCCAACCAAGGGGAAGCTTGTGAGTTCATCTGAAAATCAGTACGACGCCATCGCCGAAGCCTATCAAAATTCAAAGCCCTCAGTTATTGGCTTTAGCGCGGCGAAACCGTGAACACCAGCGAGGAGTACGGATCATGAACGCGAGATACGCATTTTTGCTAGCCCTCGTCTGTACTATGGGCGCATTCGCAGAAGACGAGACGGACGAGCGGAAGATATACGAAGTCGAAGAGATCACGGTGACCGGCTCCCGCATCAAAAGCGCGGAGACGCTCGCGCCAGCGCCGATCGTCGTCCTGTCAGCCGAGGAAATCAGGGCGCAGGGCTTGGCCTCTCTTGGGGACGTGTTGCAAACGCTCACCGTGCAGTCCAATGCGATCAACACCCAAGCCAACAACGGCGGCGACGGCTCTACTCGCGTTAGTCTGCGCGGCCTCGGTTCCAATCGCACCCTCGTGTTGGTCAATGGCCGTCGCTTTGTGCCGGGCGGGACGGGCGCGAATTCATCCGTTGACTTAAATGCCATTCCGGCTTCCGTCATCGAACGCATCGAGGTACTCAAAGACGGGGCCTCGGCTGTCTATGGCTCGGACGCCATCGGCGGCGTGGTCAACATCATTACCAAGACCGCGATAGAGGGGATAGAAATCGACTATTACACGGGGACTGCGGGCGCGGGCGACGGCGAAGTTATGGACCTCAGCGTAACCACCGGCTTACAAAGCGAAAAAGGCCACATCGCCTTTTCGGCGGGCTATCACAACCAGCGGCCGGTTTGGACCGGCGACCGGAGTTTTAGCGAGTCGGACAAGGCTTACGATTGGGAATTGAACGACGGCACCTTCTACAAGAACGGCAGCTCGGCCACCCCGGAAGGCCACATTATCGACCGCTCGGGTGAAGAAGGCAACGAGGCGTGGCAGGCTGTTGTCGCGGCGGCTGGCGACGAGGCCGGGGATTATCACCGCGATCCGAACATTGGCTGGCGTCCCTTTAATTGGGCGGGGATTTCATCGGACGGGAGCGGCGATACGTACAACTACCAGCCGGAAAATTACCTCTACACTCCGCAGACGCGCTACAACTCCTTTCTCAGCGGTTCCCATACCGTGGCCGAGGATGCGAAGGCGTATTTTGAGGTGACATACACCAACCGCCAGTCCGACCAGAAGCTAGCGCCAACGCCGCTATTCATCATCTCCGAAGGGATCTCGGTATCGGCCACCAACCGGTACAACGAATTTGGCCGCGATTTTATCGATGTCCGCCGGCGCTTTGTCGAGGCGGGGAATCGCAATTTTCTCCAAGACATCGATACCTACCGCATGGTGTTGGGATTGGATCACCGGCTCGGGCGCTTTGACGCGGACTTGTCTTTTTCCTACGGCCGCAGCGAGGGGACCAGTATCAACGAGGGCCGTTTTATTCGCAGCAATGTCGAGCAGGCACTGGGTCCAGACGAGGATTGCACCGGCGACTGCGTGCCGCTGGACCTTCTCCACGGTGCCGGTACCATCACTCAACCGATGGTAGATTACATCCAGTACACCGGCATCGGCCGAGGCTATTCCCGGCAGCAGATCCTACAGTGGAACCTGACCGGCGAGGTGGCGCGCCTGCCTGCTGGTCCGCTGGCAGTGGCAGCCGGTCTCTCCTCGCGCTGGGAGGCCGGGGCCTACCTCCCCGATCCCATGACCGCATCGGGAAATACCACCGGCAGCAAAGCGTTCCCCACCGAGGGCTCGTACTCGGTCAGGGCGCTGTACGCAGAAACCCAACTGCCGATCTACCAAGCAGGAGCTGTCAGCCTCGATGCAACGGCCGCCGGCCGCGCCTTCGACTACGACACCTTCGGCGGGGGGTTCACCTATGAAGCCGGAAGCCGTCTCCAGCTTTCCCAAGGCCTAGCTTTCCGGGCCACTTCCTCCAACGCATTTCGCGCGCCCAGCATCGCCGAAATGTTCCTCGGCACCAGCGATTCCTTCCCTTTGGTCAGCGATCCCTGTAGCAGGGTGGACGAAGCGGGTAATGCCCGGGAGTTGACCGCTCAGCAGGAGCGGAATTGCGCCGACCAAGGCATCCCGGACGGCTTCGAGGACTCGCGCGCCCAGCTATTGGCCAAGTTAGGTGGGTCCACGGATCTCGATCCAGAAAAGGCGGAGATGATCACTGCGGGCGTGGTATATCAGCCGGATTTCTTCGGAGGATTAGACCTGACCATCGATTACTATACCACCAAGATCGAGGATGAGATCGGCACCCTGCCAGCCGGCCTTATCCTGAGCAACTGCTACTCACAGGACGCGCCATCCGACTGCGATAAAGTCGTGCGCGATTCGGATAACCATCTGATCACCCAGATTCTGGCGACCAATACCAATATCGGGGAGACGGAAACTAGCGGTGTGGATTTTGGACTTAACTACATTGCAGATGCGCCCATTGGTGTTATCTCGGCGCAGTTCGAGAGCAATATGCTCGTCAAGTACGAGCAAACGCTGCCCTCAGCCAGCGGTCCCGAGCTGGTCAAGGGCTTGGGTTACTACGATTTGGGCGTGTTTCCCACGTGGCGTCACGCCGCTTCCGTTAGCTTGGCCAAGGAGCGTTTTTCCGTTGGGTTGACGTGGCGCTACGTTGGCGGGTTCGAGGAGTGCGAAGACGACGACTGCAAGGGCAAGTACCGCGAGGACGTAGAAGAAGTACCCCCGAGCCGCAAGATTGATCCAAACAGTGTCTTCAATGTGCGTGGATCGTACGAAGTGGGGACGGCTCTTGGGCTCTCCACCCTGACTGTCGGCATCAACAATCTACTCGATCAGCCGCCGGCGGTGATCTTCAATGGGTTCCTCGGCACGTCCGATGCAAGTACCTACGACTTTATGGGCCGCTACCTGTACGTGCGCCTGTCCCATTCTCGGTAGGGCTGGGACCCTACCGAGACGGGGCAAGTAGGGGGCGGTTTCAAACCGCCCCCTACAATGCGTAACGTCAGTTAATAATCGTACGTCAGTGAAACATTCCAGCGGCGTCCCAGCCCGAGGAATACGCGAGCGCTTGCGGCGTCGTGGCCATCGCCGTCATCGGCATCGGACACGTAGCTTTCGTCGAGCAAATTGAAGACGTGCAATCGCAGTTTCATATTGCTAAACGAAGTGCCGGGCAGCGTGTAACTCGCGTGTAGATCCACTAGGTTGTAATCTGGGAGTTTCCACGACTGTGCTCGGTCGGAGGGGTCGGTTCGGTTGGCGGGATCAAATTTGGCGTAGTGATCCATGAACCGCCGCACACCTAGCGAGGCGTAGAGGCCGCGCGTGGGAAATACCGCACCGCTCAGGCGCAGGGTCTTTTGCGCTGCGTCGCCCACCTTTAGCCCTTTGGCATAGACTTGAAATGTGTCGATGGCCGTTGGATTTTCTTCAGGTGAAAATGTGGTATTCGCATCGTTGAGCCATTCCCAATTGCCCAGCGACACCATGCCACGCACCTCGAATTTGTCATGGGGACGTGCCTTCAGATCGAACTCTACGCCCATGTGCCGCGCGTCAATGCCGTTCAGCAAAAATCGGAAGCTCTGTTCGAGCGAATCATTGTAAGTGCTTTGGGGCCACGAGCGGTCTATCCACTTGGTGTAATAGAGGTTTGCGTTGCCGGTAAACATGCCGCGTTTGAGATAGCCGGCCCCCAGTTCAAAAGAAGCGACCTTTTCATTGAACGTGGGATCGTACAGGCTGTTGTCGTAGTGGTAAACCGAGTCGAATTTGGGCGCGGTTGAAAGCCAGCCCATGTTGGCATACACATTGACTGTGGGCGTGGCGTTGTAGTTGCCACCCACTTTCATGGTGTAGCCGGGGAAGTTTTCCCAGTCCGTCTGATCCCAGTCGCCATCGACCTTGGCGCGGAAATAGTCGATGCGCTTATAACCAGTCACCGATCCCGAGGTGCTCAAAAAGGCCGTGAATTTGTCAAACTGCCCTTCGAGCTGGGCAAAGCCGCCGCCCCAGCGCGTCAGGCCATCGTTGTGGTAGGAGACTTTGTCGCCGAGTCGCTTGACGGAAGTGGTGGCATTGTTGTCCCATTCAAAGACGTAGTAATCGGCCCCGAGTAAGTTGCGCACTTCGCGCCAATGCTCCCCTTTGTAATAGCGCAAATCCGTGCCAAAGGTCAGCTTGTAGATGTCGCTCAAATGGTATTCGGCCGTGCCCAAATACCCATACCAGAAGTGCTGATTGACCGAGTTGCGGATAATGGTCTGTGCTGCAATTTCATCGGCACCCACTGCGCCGGCAGCCACCAACGCGGAATCGGCTTGGGTATTCAACTCATCGGCCACGCGTTGCCAGTTGATGGTGCCATCGTCTAGTGCGCCTGGATTGGACCCCAAACGCCCGGTGCCGCCGCCTTTTCCGCGCGAGAAATAGAATACATTGGACAGCATGAATTGTGCGTTGGGGGTCCAGTACCAATTCAAATTGGCTTGGGGTTTGTGGTAAAAGTTTTCGCGCTCCATGATGATTTCACTGTCGCGCGCATCGTGGACGCTGCCGTTGTAATATTCTTGATAGGACGAAAATGGCGAGCGTCCCCAGTTGGGATTGTAATCGACGCCGTAGTTTCTTGCGCCCTCAACGTCAATGCCAAGTGAGCGGGCGTAATCGGCGTCAAAGGTTGCAATGGATTGTTTGTAGAGACGATGGCCGTGGCGCTGCGGTGCGCCGGTGACGAACAGATCAATTTTGTGCGTGTCGGACGCCAAAAAGCTCAACGCACCAAAGTAGGCCCACGCCGAGGACCACGCCTGAGCGGGCAGACCTTCGCTGCTCTTGCGCGTCATGCCGAGAGTGAAAGCTGTTTTTTTATCGACCAAACCCGAGGAAAAATTGAGCGTGGTTTTGTAAAAGGCGTTGTTGCCAGCCTCCTGTTTGATTTTGAAGCCGCGCCGTTGACTGGCGATATCGGTGATGATGTTCATCGTGCCACCCACTGAGGCAATCGCCAGATTAGAAGCGCCCAATCCGCGCTGTACTTGGATTGACGACGTGACGTCGCTCAGCCCATCCCAGTTGGACCAATAGACCCAGCCGTTTTCCATATCGTTGACCGGTACGCCATTGATCATAACGGCGACATTGCGCTGGTCAAAGCCCCGCACATTGATGCGAGAGTCGCCGGCCCCGCCGCCTTGCTCGGTCGCATAAACGCCCGGCGTATCATTTAAAATCAGCGGCAGATCGCGCGAGCCGAGTTTGCGCTGCATGTCGGCTTTGGGCACGTCGGAGAAGGCCACGGGTGTTTCGCGCATTTTGGCCCGATCGGCAACGATGATGATTTCTTTGCCGCGAAATACCTCGGGCACAAGTTCGACAAACAGCTCGACCGCATCCGCTTCTACGACAACGGGACTGCGGTGTTCTTTGTAGCCGATAAAACTTACGACGAGCGTATGGCTACCTGCGCCGACATTGGCGATGGCAAACTGCCCGTCGAGGTCTGTCGTAGCTCCGCGCTCGACGCCTTCTATATAGACGTTGGCACCTGGCAGTGATTCGCCGGTTTCGGCATCGCGCACTGCGCCTTTTAATTCGGCGGCAAGCAGAGGGGAAGAGGCGAGGAACAACAGAGAAAAAAGCGCAATCATTGGCTTCATGTGACTCCTCCGTGGGGGAATGGGGACGCAGCAGTGCCGTTTTGGTTATATCGTTTTTATATAAAATTTAATTAAAACATATTTAATCTAATGAATCGCTAATGCTCCGTCAAGCTCCGTCGCCGTTAGGGGGTAGCGAGGGGAGTGGGATGCTGTCCATCCCTTGGTTGACTCCTAAGTCCATTGCGGTTGACATGCGTACCGTCACACGGTACGTTATTTTTATGATTCGGACGCTTCGACATCGCGGCCTCAAGCGGTTGTACGAGCACGGAGATCCTAGCAAAGTACGTGCTGATCAAGCGGAACGGATCGCACTCGCTTTGGCGGACCTCGACGACGCCAGCAAGCCGTCGGATATCGATTTACCAGGGTATCGGCTTCACCCGTTGAAGGGTGATCTGAAAGGATTTTGGAGCATCTCGATTTCTGCTCATTGGCGGATCACCTTCCGCTTTGAAGAGGGTGATGCGTACGACGTCGACTTGGTCGATTATCACTAGCAGGAGGCATGAATCATGGCTATGAAGAATCCCCCGCATCCTGGTTATAGCATCAAGGAAAATTGCCTGGACCCACTCGGTCTGAACGTCACCGATGCAGCGAAGGTGTTGGGCGTGGCTCGGCACACACTTTCGCGCGTACTGAATGGACATGCGGCCATTTCACCGGAGATGGCCATTCGATTGGAGAAGGCGGGTTGGTCCAATGCCGAGTTCTGGATGCGTCGGCAAACCTCGTACGATCTGGCGCAAGCGCGCAGGGGCGAAGACCAGATCAAGGTCGAGCGCTATCAGCCGCAGGTGGCCTGAAGCAACGATCCAAGAATATTTTATCCTCGCCCACAATCCAAACGGTCCATTCGCAGCAAAGTAGAACTGCGAATGCTCTACGGCCACCCCGCTAACCCCCTCAAAACCGCAACGCAAACACCGTCCGCACCCCCGGTTCCGAGCGGGCAGAGATGGACCCCCGGTGGAGCCGCATGATTTGGCGGCACAGGCTCAGCCCAATGCCGGAGCCGTCCGGCTTGGTCGTGAAAAAGGGGATGAACACCTTGCCGAGGGCTTCTTCGACGATGCCTGGCCCATTGTCTGCGACCTCGACGACGACCTTGTCATGCGCCAGATGAGCGGTCAAGTCAACGCGAGCCCCAGCGCGGCCGGCTGTGGCTTCGCGGGCATTGCTCAGTAGGTTGATGAGGATCTGCTCGACTTGCTCGGGGTCGGCAGTCAATTCGAGGCTGGGGGGATTGACCTCGGTGTGCAACTCGACCGCGGACTCGGCGAACTGGGACCACATTAGCTGCTCTACTCGGGCGAACAGACCGGCCACCGGGACGATCTCAAAGGACGGCGCTGGGACGCGGGTGAGGTCGCGGTAGGCTTCGACAAAGTGCAGCAGGCCCTCGCTGCGGCGCTGGATGGTGCTCACCGCAGTGCGGATGTCTTCGGTGGCCTCGGCATCGAGGGCGTCGTCTTTTAGCATTCCGTCCGCAGTGGCGGCCAGCGAAGCAATGGGGGTGATGGAGTTCATGATCTCGTGGGTGAGCACGCGGATCAGGTTTTGCCAGGCCTCCATTTCCTTTTCGTCGAGATCGGGGCCAATGTCGTGGAGGGCCACTAGGGTGTGCTTGCGGTCGCCTATCTGGAATACCGATGCGTGCAGGGCGAGGCGGACCTCTTCTAAACTCACTAGGTCGCGGCCCCCAGGACCGAGGTTTTGCAGGGTGGTGGTTAGGATGGGATTGACGCGGTCGAGATCGGCGATGTGGCCCAAGCGGGGTACCCCCAACAGGCGCTTGGCTGCGTTGTTGATCAGCGATACTTCGCTAGCGTTGTCGAAGACGATCAAGCCGACGCCAATGTGCTGCACCACGGTTTGCAGGTAGCGCGCTTGTTCTTCCTTTTCGGCTCGCGCTTGGCGGAAGGCGTCGAGGACTTCGTTGAACGCGGTCTTGAGTTCGTCGAAAGAGGAGCCGAGGCCACCGGTGACAAAAGTCTGCGAGAAGTCGGCGTAGCGGATGGCGTTCAAAAAGCGCGTCAGGTCGCGGTTGGTTCGCTCGACGTAGTGGACGAGGGCGTAGAGTTGGTAGAGCAGGACGAAGCCGACGACGATGGGGACGGCTAGATGATAGGTTCCTTCTGCTATTATGTAGAACAGCAGCCACAAGGTGGTACCGAGGAAGACGACGCGCAGCACGATCCGGGTGCGGAAGGCGCGGGCTCCTTGCATTAAGCGACGGAAAACACCCTCACAGTCCATATTTCTCCATGCGGCGATAGAGGGCCGTGCGGGTCAAGCCGAGCTCCCGCGCGGTTTGGCTGACGTTGCCTTGGTGCTTGCGCAGCACCCGGGCGATGACCTCGCGCTCGACGTCTTCGAGGTTGTAGCTGTCAAAGGCGACGGATTCTTCAGGGGACAGGGCCGCGGTCAAGGGGAAGTCGTCTGCTGCTAGTCGGTTCCCTTCGCTCATAATGACGGCGCGCTCCACTGCGTGCTGCAATTCCCGCACATTGCCCGGCCAAGCGTACGCGCGCAAGTGGGCGAGCGCCTCGGCGGTCAGGCCGGTCAGCGCCTTGCGGTACTTGGTCCGGTACAGGTCGAGGAAATGGCGGGCCAATAGCGCGATGTCTTCGGGGCGCTCGCGCAGGGGGGGTAGATCGATTTCCACGGTGTTGATGCGGTAGAGCAGGTCCTGGCGGAAGGTGCCGGCCGTGGCCATTTCGTGGATGGGCTGGTTGGTGGCGCATATAAGGCGCACGTCCACGGATACGGGCTGGTTGGCACCGACGCGGACGACCTGCTGGTTTTGCAGGACCGCGAGGAGCTTGACCTGCAAGGGCAGGGGCAGGTTGCCGATCTCGTCGAGGAATAGGGTGCCCCCGGAGGCGATTTCAAAGCGGCCGGCGCGGTCGCTGCGAGCGTCGGTGAAGGCACCTTTGACGTGGCCGAAGAGTTCGCTCTCGAACAGGGTTTCGCTCAGGGAGCCCATATCGACGGAGATAAAGACCTCATCGGCGCGCGCCGAGCGGCGGTGGATCTCGCGCGCCACTAGCTCCTTACCCGTGCCGTTCTCGCCGAGGATGAGGACGCTGGCGTCGGTGGCGGCCACCTTGGCCATGGTCTGGAAAACCTCTTGTAAGACCGGAGCCTCGCCGATGAGGTCGCCGAAGGGCTGGTCGAGGTCTGCGGACAGCCGCTGCTGGCGCGAGCGGAGGTGGTGGGTTTCTTGGCGCGAGCGGTGCAATTCCACGGCCGCAGACACCGTGGCGAGCAGTTTCTCATTCTGCCAGGGTTTGAGCACAAAATCGACGGCTCCCTCTTTGACGGCGCGTACGGCCATCTCGACATCGCCGTATGCGGTGATCAGCAAGACGACAGCGGTCGGATCCAGATCGCGGATTTGCTGGAGCCAGTAGAAGCCCTCCCGGCCGCTGGTTGCGTCCTGTGTGAAGTTCATGTCGAGGAGGACGACGGCCGGAGACTCCTGTTTGAGGGCACTCGGAATGGCTTGGGGATCGGTCTCGGTGCGGACTTGGTAGCCCTGCTGCTTGAGGAGCAAGCGGGCGGCGACGAGCACGTCTTGATTGTCGTCCACGACGAGGATGCGGGCGGCTTCAGCAGACATGGGAGATGTTCCTTGGTGTATGGCTAGAGGATGGTAGCGACGGGCCGGTGAAGGAGTCGATTCGGCTCATCTTATTGTTCCTCAATAAGTTGCCTTTCTTCCCCGCTCTCGAATGGATCCAGAATTTCCACCCCGAATTGGGCAAAATCATCGACGTTGCGGGTCACGACGGTCAGTCTGTGAACCACGGCTGTCGCCGCGATTAGGGCGTCTTCCATCAAGGTGTCCGACCGCCGGTGCTTGAGCCGGGCCCACACTCGAAAGGCAGCCGCGTCCACCGACAATATGTTGTAGGAAGCGAGCACCTTGCCGAGCCAAGTTTCCAGTTCTTCCGCCTTGGTCGAATCCTGTTCACGGGTAATCTCGATACCTGCTTGGATTTCTCCCACAGTTACCGCGGAAAGGAAAAGCTGCTCGGCGGCTACGCCCGCTAGCCAAGTCAGGACACCCTGATGAGGCTTGGGGCGGCGCAGTTCCGAAACGACATTGGTATCGAGAAGGTACACCCTGCTACTCGAAGTTCAGCGACTTGCGGTGACGGCGTTTCTCACGCGGCGGCGTCAGGGCATCGGTCCGCGCTTCGGGCGCGAGTAGCAGCTCCTTGAGATCGGGCTTGGTCATCTGCTCTAATCGCCGCCACTGATCAATTGGGACCAGAACCGCCGCGGCCACTCCCCGTTTAGTCACGATTTGCGGCCCTTCGGCAAGGCTCGTTTCAAGGAGTGCGCTGAACCGCGCCTTCGCTTCCTGTACCTGCCATGTTTTGCTCATACGTTCTCCAAGCGTTTGTAGTTCATTCTGACTAGACTTATAACTAGTCCGTACCCTAAAGTCAATAATCATCTAGCAGGGTCTTGTCTTCTGTTCAGAGTGCTGATGTACGCATCCTACAGAGTCTAGGGGGCGCGGTTGTGGGTCTGGATTGGGTGGACGCGGTCCGCGCCTCTCTCAAGTGTACGCCAGCGGACACCAAGTGTATCATCAGCGGACAGTAGAACTGGGCCTGTTACGGCGTAAATTCAACACATCTTATTGTTTTTTAACATCATATAGAACATGGCATACATCTTGCTAATTCAGAGATGTGAGTTGCGAATCACGACAAGACAAGGACGCCAGCCATGCCCACAAATATCCAAGTCGTTTCCAAAGAGCGCCCCGAGCACCCCGAATCCAGCCCCGGCAGTACCCGTCTCGGCGGCGGCGTTGGCATGGATCGCAAAATCGAGAAGCCTCGGTTCACGCCCAAGCGCATCGGGGTAGGCGCGGCTGCTTTGCTGTTGGCCGGGCTATTCGGATACGCTCTGCTCGCGGATTTCGGGGTGCGCAAGCTGAATGTGGAGCGCGACCGGCTGACGATCTCGACGGTCGAGTTCGGCCCTTTTCAGGAATACATCCCAGAGCGCGGCACCGTGCTGCCGCTGCACACTGTGTACCTCGACGCCTTGGAGCGCGGCCAAGTCGAGCAGGTGTTCGTCGAAGAGGGGGCGTCTGTGGCCGAGGGCGATCCACTGCTGCGCCTTGCCAACCCCGATCTGGAACTGACCGTCCTGCAACAGGAAGCCGACCTCGAGCGCAGCCGGGAGGCGTTGCGCAATGGCCGGCTGACCATGGAGCAGGAACTGCTGCGCTCGCGGAAATCACTGATGGAGATCGAGTACCAGCTAGCCATCAACAAGCGCAACTTCGAGCGCTACGAGAGCCTGTCGGCGGAAGATTTGACGGCCATCCTATCGCGGCAGGAGTACGAGCGGCTGCGCGACGAGTACCAGTATAGCGTCCGCCGCATGGCCCTGACGCGGGAGACCCAGACCCAAGACTCGCTGCTGGCGACGAGCAAGGTGGTACAGCTCGTCTCGGCTGTGGAGCGCATGGAACGCAACCTCGAAATCGTCCGCGGTCGGCTCGACAACCTGACGGTGCGGGCCCCTGTAGCCGGGCAGCTAACTATGCTGAAAGCGGAGGTCGGCGAGAGCAAGGGGACGGGTACGCGCTTGGGCCAGATCGACATGATCGACGGCTTCAAGGTGCGCGCCGCCATTGACGAGCACTACATCGGTCGCGTGGGACGGGGGCAGCGCGGCCAGTTCGACAGCGACGACGAGTCATACAGCTTGGTAATCCGCAAGGTCTATCCAGAGGTAAAGGAGGGACGCTTTCAGGTCGATCTGGTGTTTGAGGGGGAAGCACCCGAGGGCATCCGGCGCGGCCAGACCCTGCACATCCGCTTGGAATTGGGCGATCTAGATGAAGCAGTGCAGGTGGCGCGGGGCGGGTTCTATCAGGCGACCGGGGGCCACTGGGCCTATGTGCTCGACGCGGCTGGCGACCGGGCTACGCGGCGCTCTATCGCCCTCGGCCGCCAGAATCCCCGGGTGTACGAAGTGCTGGAGGGGCTTGAGCCGGGGGAGCAGGTGATTACTTCGAGCTATGAAACTTTTGGTGAAGACATGGACGTGTTGGTGTTGCGCTAGCAACGCCCTAACCAAGGAGAAAAAATCATGACTGAGCAGACAGCGAACGCTGAAAACGGCCGCGCGCCCCTGATCCGCACCGTCGGGTTGCGCAAGCTGTACACGACCGAGGAGGTCGAGACGACCGCCTTGGACAATGTGAACCTCGAAATCGCCGAAGGCGAATTCGCCGCCATTATGGGGCCGTCGGGCTGCGGCAAGTCAACGCTGCTCAATTTGCTCGGCTTGCTCGACAATCCGACCGAGGGGGAGTACTGGCTGCTGGACGAGGAGGTAGCGACCTACTCGGAGCGCCTGCGGGCGAATCTGCGCAAGGGGACGATCGGCTTTGTCTTTCAGTCGTTCAATTTGATCAACGAATTGACCGTCCACGAGAACGTCGAGCTGCCCTTGCTCTACATGGGTATGCCAGCTACAGAGCGCAAGCAGCGGGTGCGGTCGATCCTTGACCATATGCAGATCACCCACCGCGAGAAGCACTTTCCGCTCCAGCTTTCCGGCGGCCAGCAGCAGCGCGTGGCCGTGGCGCGGGCCTTGGTCGCGGAGCCGAAGCTGGTGCTGGCGGATGAGCCGACCGGCAATCTCGACTCGCGCCACGGCGACGAGGTCATGGAGATGCTCACCGAGATGAACCGCAATGGCACGACCGTGGTGATGGTGACGCACTCGCCGGCCTACGCCGACTTTGCGCACCGGGTTATTCACCTGTTTGACGGCAGGATCGTGAGCGAGAACATCGAGCGGGATCAGGAAGCGTCGTAAACGGCGAACCCATAGACGAAAGGACCTATCATGCTGGGCAACTATCTGACGACGGCGCTGCGCCTCCTGTGGAGGGAGCGCGGCTATGCGGCGATCAATCTCTGCGGCTTGGCCATCGGCTTTGCCCTGTGCCTGCTGATCGTCCAGTTCTCCGCCTATCAGCTCGCGGTTGGCGACTTCCACGAGAAAAAAGACCGGGTTTATCGCGTGTTGGGGCCCGCCTTCTGGGGTGGAAGCCAGTACACGGGCAGTTTGCCTGTACCGCTGGGGCCGACTCTCAAGGAGCAACTGCCCGAGGTCGAGGAGGCGGTCCGCTTCGGCGCGGCTAGGCCGAGTTTGCTGCGGGTCGGGGCCAAGGACGGGATCTCCGAGAAAGTGCTGACCGCGGAAACCGGCGTTTTCGACGTATTCAGCTTGCCGCTCCTGCTCGGCGATCCCAAGACGGCCCTGACGCGCCCCCACACCATGGTGCTGACCGAGCCGCTCGCCCGTCGGCTGTTCGGCGAGAGCGACCCCATTGGACAAGTCGTCCGCTACGAAGAAAAATCTGATTGCGAGGTCACCGGCATCGTCGGCCAGCCGCCCACCAGCTCATTGGTCCAGTTCTCAGCCCTGCTTTCGTTCGCCACAGCGCCAATGGCGGCGTCTGGTTGGAACGCTTCATCCTTTGAGACCTTCGTGCAGCTAACGCCTAGTGCCGACCCGGCTGCGGTAGCCGAGCGCATCCCCAGTATTGTCGAGGCGAACACGGGAATGTCAGGCGCTGATAGGGCCGAGGCGATCACAGGATCGCGCGAGACTGCCGGTTCCTACGCGCTACAACCCCTGAAATCGATCTACTTCGACACCGAGGTGTCCAGCAATATCGGCCCGAGTGGCAACCCCCTCTACTTGGCGCTGTGCGCCATCTTAGCAGCGGTGATTCTGACGATCGCCGGCGTCAACTACGTGAACTTGGCGACGGCGCGGGCCGGGCGGCGGACCCACGAGATCGGCGTGCGCAAGACCCTCGGTGCTCATCGCGGCCAACTCATTGGCCAACTCCTGAGCGAGTCAGTGCTGTTGAGTACTGTAGCGACGGTCTTAGGCGTTGCCATGGCCGAGGGTGTGATTCTGCTCCTGCCCGCGATTACGGGATTCGATTTTGAATTGTCCTTCCTGCGCTGGACCCTCCCGGCCTGCGCTGGGGCCGCAGTACTGGCGGTAGGGGTCGGATTGGCCGCGGGTGCGTACCCAGCGTGGGTGGTGGCGCGCTTTCAGCCAGCGACCGCAGTGCGCGGGGACCGCGTGGGTGGTGCGCGTCTGCGCCGGGGTTTAGTGGTGGCGCAGTTTACGGTCACGGCGGCGTTGATGACCATGACGCTGCTGATATGGCACCAAGT
The DNA here is from genome assembly GCA_965219735.1 of Candidatus Latescibacterota bacterium. Taxonomy (GTDB): domain Bacteria; phylum Latescibacterota; class UBA2968; order UBA8231; family UBA8231. Next base: position 5,603,256 of record OZ244790.1, on the reverse strand, counting down.
CGATTACGTCCAGAATCTCCTCCGCGAGGACTCCGCTTTGGGGTTTGAGTCGGAACAGGTAGTGGTGATCAGAAATAGCGCTTTGAGCATAGATCGCGCCCGAATCTTTAAGGCGGAGTTGCTTCAAGACAGCCGCATTGCCGCAGTGAGCCTCGCTACGACAGTGCCTGGTGAAGGTTCGCGGACGAGCTACAGTGTCAATCCAGAGGGCGCGGAAGATCAAGTAATGATGAGAACGTATAACGTGGATGGCGACTTCGTCGAAATCCTAGGCTTGCGCATGGCCGAGGGCCGAGATTTTACCGACGAAGCGACCCACGCAACTGTCATCAACGAGACCGCGATGCGGATGTTGGGGTGGACCAAGCCGCTGGGCAAGAGGATCAAAGTGGGCGGTCAGGATCGGCGCGTCGTGGGCGTGATTGAGGACTTCCACTTCGACGGTCCGCACCGCAAGATAGAGCCACTGATTATGACGCCGGTCGCTCACTGGCCGAGCCTCATTATCGTACGGGTGCAACCCGGGCATCTCGACGCGGCCCTCAAAATGATTGACGACAAGTGGGTTGCCGTTGAGCCCTACCGCCCCATCCAGCGCCAACCCCTCGAAGAGGTTTTCGCCGGGCTTTACTTCGAGGAGCTGTTGATGGGCCGCGCCCTCACGGTCTTCCTCGTTTTATCGCTCGTCGTCGCCTCGGTGGGACTCTTCGGCATGGCCGCACACGCCGCCCAAGAGCGCACCAAGGAGATCGGCATCCGCAAGGTGTTCGGCGCTTCGCCCGGCGGCCTGACTGCCATGCTGCTGCGCGACTTCGCCAAACCCGTTGCCATTGCCTTCCTGCTCAGCGTGCCGATTGCCTACTGGTTGGCTAACCAGTGGCTGCAAGATTTTGCCTATCACGTGGACGTCGGCGTGGGCCTGTTCTTGGTGTCGGGTGCTTTGTCTTTCGCCATCGCCGGGCTGACGGTGGGCCACCAGGCGATGCGAGCGGCCCAGACCAATCCGATAGATACGCTGCAAACGGAATAACTAGTCATTTATCCGTAGGGGCGGTTCGCGAACCGCCCCTACCCGAACCACAACGCGAGAGGAGACGCATTATGAACACTTTTACCTACCAAACGCAACGACTCTTGGGCGCGATGTTGGCCATGCTGGTCGCCTTTGGCTCAACTCAGGCCGACTCGCCCAAACCGGAACAAAGGCGGTTCGCGCAAAACGCTGCCACCGCTCCGGGCCAGACCCTCTATCTGGAAGCGCGCCATGCTGAGATTGTCGTCAGCGGCTCGGACGAAAACGAAATCGCCCTTGAAGCCACCGTCGAACTCAGCAGCGACAATGCCGAAGCTAGGGACGCTTTCTTTGCTGCGACCCAACTCTTGCTCGAACCTCGCGGCCAAGACTTTCGCGCCGTGCTCAAGATCCCCGAGTGGGAACAAGAGGAGTCGGAAGACAAAAGAGAGTCTTCCGGCTTCCTGCGTCGGCTGTTCCATCGCGTGGAAGACCGCGAGCAAGCCCGCATCGTGCTGCGCGTCAATGTGCCCTCGCGCTATGGACTCGATATCGCGAATGAATTCGGCGACATCCACATTGAAGGCATTGAGGGCGAGATCCGCATCGATAATAGGTCTGGCCGCATCAGCGTGGAAAACTCCGGCGGCTCATTCGATGCACGCAATCATTACGCCGCCTTAGAAGTCGTCACTTTTGCGGGCGACATCCACTATCGGGGTGCCAGCAGCGCGGTGTCTCTGCGCGACATCACTGGCAATGCCACCGTGTACACCACCTACAACCCCGTATCCGCGGTCGGCGTCAGCGGCACTTTGCACATTGACGCGCAGAGCAGTCGGATCGAGGGCCGGGACATCGGTGCCGACTGCACCATCTCTACTTCGTACAACCCGGTCGTCGTCGATAATGTCGCGGGCAACCTGTCGGTCAGTGCCAATAGCAGCAAGGTCAAAGTCGCCGACATCAAGGGCAATGCACACATCGAATCGAGCTACAACCCGATCGCGGTGAACCGCGTCGCTGGCAACCTAGTGATTCACGGCTCTTCCAACTCGGTTGCAGTCAAGCGCGTCGAGCGGGACGCCACCATACGCACCTCGTACAATCCCGTTACTGTCGAGCACGTCACCGGCAATTTGGTAATTGACGGCTCTTCGTGCAGCGTGGTCGTGCGCCAAATCAGCGGCGATACCAAGGTGGTCAACTCGTACAACCCCGTCACGGCCGAGGACATCGCCGGCAATTTGGTAATTCGCGGCTCCTCTAGCTCAGTCACCGTCGAACGCATTAAGCAGAACGCTATCATACGCACCTCGTACAACCCCATAGTCGCCGAAGAAATCGGTGGCGATCTGCTCATTGATGGCAATTCTTGCAGCGTCTTGGTAGAAGGGATTGAGGGCGACGCGACCATTGCCAATTCCCACGATTACGTCGTCGTCAAGGGCAGTGCCGGCGCGCTCTCCATCAACGGTCATAACAGCCCCATTGAAGTATCCAGCGTGGCCGCTCTACCCACCACCGGCCGCGTCGAACTCTTCACCACCGGCAAACCCGTCGAACTACACATCCCCGCCGATGCCGACATCGAGGCTAGGTTGCAGACCAAGCGCGGCAAAATTCGCTCGGACTTCCCGCTGTTGACTCAAGAAGAGGGTCGCAACCGCAGAACCGCTCGTCTCGAATTGGGCAATGCCGGTACGCAGGTACACGTGCGGACGGACGGAGACATCAGGATCGAGAAGCAGTAGGGGCACCTCTTGTGGGTGCCCTCGTTCCGTAGCAAGGGTGCCGACAAGCAAGGGCGCCCACAAGGGACGCCCCTACGGAATACGAATTCGTTGATACAAATGGTTTGAAACCTGCTACGACGCGAAAGGAACTATCCCCATTGCCATCGCCTTCCTGCTCAGCGTGCCCATCGCCTATGGGTTGGCCACCCACTGGTTACAGGAGTTTGCCTATCGCGTAGAAATTGGCGTGGGCCTGTTCCTGGTGTTGGGCACTCTGTCCTTTGTCATCGCCGGGCTGACGGTGGGGCACCAAGCGATGCGAGCGGCGCTGACCAATCCGATAGAGACGCTGCGCACTGAATAGTAGGAGACTCCCAATGCCGCCCGCCGAGGGCATTTGCTGAAAGGAAATACCAATGAATAGATCATTCGCAGTAGCGGCCGTGTTATTGCTGGCGTCGCATCCACTATGGGCCGAGGAGGAGCGGGGCACTTGGGACAGCAAGAGATATTTGGGCTGGGAGCAAAAGTGGGGTGTGGGCGACGCGCATCTGTACTACGACGACGTAAATCCCTTGGTGCGGTACAACCGAGTGGAGGGCTTGCTGGTGGGCGCTCGGGTGCCGCGCTCCTACCGCGACTGTCAGGGCTTGGACACCTCTGGGGAACTGGCCTATAGCTTTGGCAACCGCGCTTGGCACTACCAGTTCGATACCCAAGTATTCACGTTCCAAGCCTGCCACCGCGACAACCCCCACCTCGCCAGCTTGGGGGCCGAGTTGCACGATCTGACCGCCACGCAGGACAACTATCTGGTGCCCGAGGAGGCGAACTCGCTGTACGCAGCGCTGTTCCGGCGCGATATGCGCGATTACTACCGCCGCGTCGGCTGGAGCGTCTATGCGGTGCAGAATTTGGCCGGCGCAGTGCAGCTTACCGGGCGCTTGGCCCACGACGAATTCTTCAACTTGGAAAACGCAGTCCATTGGATCTTGCTGGGCAACCGCCTAGCCCGCGACCAGTTCCGCGCCAATCCGGCAATAGACGAGGGCACGGCGGTCCGGTTGCAAGCCGAGGTGCAGTTCGACACCCGGTCCAACGGAGACCAGCGGCAGGGGTGGCTGGTCAATGCCTTGGCCGAACGCGCCGGCGACTTGGGCGGCGAATACGCCTTCCGGCGCTATCTAATAGATCTCCGCCGCTACCAGCCCATCGTCCGTGGCACCCAGATAGACTTGCGGCTTCGTCTCGGACGGGGAGATGGGGGTGTGGGGCGGTGTATAGGAAACGGCGATACATGTTCGTCTCAAGGGGGCCTGCCGCGGCAATACTTGTTCGATCTGGGGGGCTATTCGACGCTGCGGGGATATCCGTACAAGGCGTTTACCGGAGACCGGATGATCCTCCTCAACGCCGAATACTGGGTTGACGCTGACCACACAGACGGCTGGCGCGCCGGTGTCCTCTTTGATGTGGGTTCGGCTTGGTTTGCCCGGCTGGAGGACGCCGCAGGAGAATCGCTCGACACCGACTTCAAGGCCAGCCTCGGTTTTGGGATAGGCGACGACGAGTGCCAATTCGAGTTGGCCAAGCCCTTTGGGCAACGCGACGCCGATTGGCACTATGCGATCCGGTTCAGCGAGACGTTCTAGGGATTCTCACTACGAAACGAGAGGAATTATCCATGCTAGGTAACTATCTGACGACGGCGCTGCGCTTCTTGTGGCGGGAGCGCGGCTACGCGGCGATCAACATCTTCGGCTTGGCTATTGGTTTTGCTCTATGCCTGCTGTCGGGCGCTCTGTCCTTTGCCATCGCCGGGTTGACGGTGGGGCACCAAGCGATGCGGGCGGCGCTGACTAATCCGATAGAGACGCTACGCACTGAATAACTAAGACATGGAGGCACATCATGATCGAAATGCACGACATCGAAAAGTACCACCCATCCGGTCCCCGCAAGACCTACGTGCTGCGCTACGTACACCTGAACGTCGCCGAGGGCGAGTTCGTGTCGATTATGGGGCCGAGCGGCGCGGGCAAATCGACGCTGCTGCACATCATGGGGATGCTCGATGAGCCGACGGCTGGGTCGTATCGGTTTCTCGGCGAAGAGGTGGGCGGAATGGGAGAGAAGGAACGCACCGAGATCCATCGGCAGCACATTGGTTTTGTCTTCCAAGCCTATCACCTGATCGACGAGCAGACGGTGTACGAAAACTTGGAGATGCCGCTGCTCTACCAAAAGGTAAAGGGTTCCGAGCGCAAGGCGCGGGTGAGCGAGCTGCTCGACCGCTTTCAGATGGTGGCCAAGAAGGACCTGTTCCCGCACCAGCTTTCCGGCGGCGAGCAGCAGCGCGTCGGCGTGGCGCGCGCCCTGATTGGTCAGCCGACGCTGATCCTCGCCGACGAGCCTACGGGCAACCTCAACTCCAAGCAAGGAGAAGAGGTGATGGACATGCTGCGGGAGCTGAACGACGAGGGCACGACGATTGTGCAGGTGACGCATTCGGAGAAGAACGCTGGCTACGGTAGCCGGGTGGTGCATCTGTTGGACGGCAAGATAGAGCAAGAGGGAAGGTACTAACCATGCTGCGCAATAACCTGATCGTCGCTTGGCGCAATCTGCGCCGCTATCGGATGTACACTGCGATCAATGTGGGTGGACTGGCTGTGGCCTTCGCGGTAGCCATCTTCGTCGGCCTGTACGTGCATAGTGCGCTGACGTGGGATCGCTTCCACGCCAAGGGCGAGCAGATCTACCAAGTCTGCGAGACACGTTCAGTCTGGAAAGGGAAGGCCATGACGTCAGTGCCGGGAGGTCTCGGCCCGGAGATGGTGGCCACACTCCCTGCGGTGTTGCGCTCGGTCCGTACGGAAGACGAGGACGGGCTGCTGAGCTATGGGGGGCAAGAGATCGCGGCGAAGGGACGGTTCGCCGACCCCGGCTTCTTTGAGTTGTTCAGCTTCCCGCTGATCGCGGGTGATCCGGGCACGGCGCTCGATGGGCCGAACTCGATCGTGCTGTCGAAGCGGCTGTCGCAACGGCTGTTCGGCTCCGACGACCCCATGGGCCAGACTCTGCTGCTGGGGGGAAGTGGTATTAGCAGAGACTTTATTGTCACTGGGGTTGCCGAGAACGTGCCGTACGAATCCAGCTTGGAATTCGACTGGGTGATCCCCTACGTCCACCGGGAAATCCAGACTGCGTGGGCTGGCGATTTCAGGGTCGGCCCAGGCGAGACCTATCTCCAGATCGCCGATGCCGCGGGCGTGAAGGCGGCCCAAGCCTTCGACTTGGATCGGTACATGGAGAAGGAGAAGGATCGCAGTCTCGTCATCGTGCCGCTGTTCGACAAGCGGCTGCATCCCCAACTCAGCGGCGGGAGAAGGATGATGAGTACGCTCTACACCTTCGGATTTGTCGCCGGCCTCGTGCTGTTGCTGGCGTGTATCAACTACGCCAATCTGGCTGCGGGCATGTCGCTGACGAGGGCGCACGAAGTGGGTGTGCGCAAGGTGGTCGGGGCCGGACGGGGACAGCTAATGCGCCAGTACTTTGCCGAGTCTCTGCTACTCAGCTTCGTCGCACTAGCGCTCGCCGTGCCGCTGACGGAGATCTTGCTGCCGGGCCTGAATCGTCTGATGAATGTGCCCGGAGAATTTGAATTGGGCCTCGACCTACAGTACACGCCGTGGACGGTGGTGGCCCTAGCTGGGTTCGGCGTGGTCATGGGGCTGGTGGCGGGCGCGTACCCGGCGCTGGTGCAGTCGCGGATGCAGCCGGTCGAGATTATGCAGGACAGGCTCCAAGTGCGAGGCCGTGCCGGCCGCATCTTAGTAGTCGTGCAGTTCGTGGCCTCCATGGTGTTCCTGACCACGGCCCTCGTCGTGGACCGGCAGGTCGATCATTGGGAGTCCCTAGATCAGGGCTACGACCCGCGGCTCGTGGTCTGCATCCCGACGTTTGCCGGCTCCTCAAGAGGGGGGGACGACGTGCATGAGTCGCAGCGTTTCCTCGATGTATTTCGCCGGGAGGTTCTCCCGCTTGCGGGCGTACTCGCGGTGTCCGGCTCTAGGAGTTTCCCCGATAGAGTCAGTGACTTTTACTTCGCCGACCCAGAACGGCCGGAGGCCTCGCTGATTGAGGTTGATCCGTACTTCCTGCGCACCCTCGGCTTGGAACTGGTCGAGGGTGAGGACTTTCCCCCGGACCTGCTGGCTAGCGGTCGCGTAGTACTCGTCAACCAACAGCTAGCGGCCACGCTGGAGGGACCGGTCGTCGGCTCTTACCTCGAAGGCGGGTACCCGCTGCGCCGGCCGCGGATTATTGGCGTGGTCTCCGACTTCCAGCACGACGATCCCAGCTCCAGCCGCCTCGTGCCGGAACTTGTGCTCAGCGTCCGACCGGAGCATCGCATTGGGACGGTGCTGGTGCGGATGCGATCCGAGGGGGTGTCCGAGACGCTCGCCGAGCTGCGTGAGGCTTGGGAACGGCTGTCGCCTGGGGTGCCCTTTAGCTATCGCTTTCTCGACGACCATATCGCCGAGCGCTTCATTGGCCACGCCATCCTCATTAGCCTGCTGCGCTGGGTGACCGGGTTCCTCGTGCTAATCGCCTGTCTCGGCGTCTTCGGCATGGCCTCCCTCGCCGTCAGCCGACGCACCAAGGAGGTGGCCGTGCGCAAGGTCCTCGGTGCCTCGACGGCGAGCGTGGCCGTGCTGCTGTCGGCGCAGTCCACGCGACTCGTGCTGATCGCCGTGGTCATCGCCATACCCCTGACCTACCAGCTCTCGGAGTTTTTACTCCGCAGTGAGGTGGAGCGCATTGAGCTCGACCTGCTCAGCTACTCGGCTGGCGGCCTGATCGCCCTAGGCTTGACTTGGCTGGTGTCGGGATACCACGCGGTTCGAGCGGCGCGGGCAAATCCGGTGGACTCGCTGCGCAGCGAGTAGAGGGATTCTCTACAAATCGGAACGGTGGATTTTTTTAACTCCAGAGGAGGCGCAAGATGATCAGCCAGAAGCCTAACGGCGGTAGTTCAAAACAGAAAGCCGTGCTCTTGGCGCTTTTAATTTTTTTCTGCACTAGTGCGGCAGTGGGCACGAGTAGCGAGGACGGCCCGATCGTCGTTCCGTTGCAGTGGGTGCGGCCCAGTGAGGATGTGCTCGCCGACTTTGATTGGCCAGGGCTCGACTTTGAAGATCGAGGCTGGGTCCGCAAGCGGCCTGTCGAGTCCGGTCTTCGGGGCCTGCCGCCAACCGACCGAATCCTGTTCTACGGGATCTTCGATCTCAGTGCAGAATCCCTCGTCTTGTCGCGGAGGCCAGAGCAGCCTGAGGAACTCCTGTGGACGCTTCCCCAACGCGAACTCCCCGACTCTCGCGTTTCTTGGATCAATGCGCTGGACGCTGATGGCGACGAAGTCTTCTACTTTGACTCTGACAATGACGAGGATTTCGCGGACGAGGAGCCAGTCTATCCCGAGGACTATAGCCCCCTTATGCGATTGCTCGGGTACGCGTTCGGCTGGATACCTTATGGAATTCAAGCAGGGTCGGAAGTCCGCTTTGAATATGCCGACGGCGAGCAAGTAAAAGAGAAGACCGTACCCGTCGCGGTGGTCAAGTTCGAGCAGTATAGCAAAAAAAGGCACCCTGACAATCCCAAGTTCAGGGGACAGGTGTTCGACATGCGGGTGGGGTCAGTCGAACTAAACGGCGAGGAAGTCAGACTAGCTGTAATACCCAGCGGCGACGCGGCCACCTATCACTACAGACGCAATCGCATCATTTGGGATCTAAACAAAGATGGAATTTTTGAAAATGAAACCGAATCTAGCGAATGCTACCGGGCCAATAATCCCTTCAGCATCCTCGGCAGATCACTTCAGGTCGAGAGGATCAGCCCGTCCGGGGATAAGATCGTGCTGGTACCAGCCGACGTGGAAGTTCCTCCCAAGATCGAGATAACAAAAGGTGAACCCGCGCCCGAGTTTGCGGTTGTGGACGTCCACGGCGACACGCTCCGTCTTGCTGACTTTAGGGGACGCCACGTTCTGCTCGACTTCTGGTTTACGACCTGCGGGCCGTGCATAGAGGATACGCCAGAGCTAGTGGAGATATACAGTGCAAATCAGGCGCACGGCCTCGAAATCATCGGCATCAGCGTCGATAAGAGCCGCGACGCGGTGCTTCGCTATGTGGAGAAGCACGGGATCGAATGGCCCCAAGTAATCGAAGTCGAAAACGAGACCAAGCCAACGGCGATATACCACATAAGCGGGTTCCCCTCGTACGTCTGGGTTGGCCCCGATGGCGTCGTCCTCAACCCAGAGCTAAAAGGCGATTTAGACGATTTGTACGACGCTTTTTGACGAGACCATGTTCGATTCCTGAGAAAGGAGCGAGGGATATGAAAACCTTAGCATCGCTGCTGTTGGTCGCATACCTGTCGGCCGCGGCAGCCGACTCAGCGGAGGTCTCCTACGAGGTACACTTCACCGAAGAAGAGATGACCTTGGATGGACGCGCCGATGAGCAGAGTTGGAGCTTGGCTCCAACTATCGAACTGACGGACCGGGCCTACCCCAGCCTAAAGCCGATTAGCCCTGCAAGCACGAGAGTGAGAGCCTTGTGGAACGAACAAGGACTCTTGGTCTTGTACCAGTGCCAAGACCAGAACATTTTGGCGACGGTTACCAAGCGGGACAGCTCCGTGTACAAAGACGATGACGTGGAATTGTTTCTCGACCCAGACATGGACGGCACCCACTATGTCCAACTGGCCATCAACGCGCTGAATACGCAGTTGGACGTCCTTAAAACCGAGATAGACAACAAGCCCTCTTTCCCCAACTGGGATTCCGGCACTGAAAGCGCGGTCGTCGTAGCGGGCAGCTTGGAGGATGGAGCTGACCGGGACGAGTCGTGGACGGTGGAACTCTTCTTTCCTTGGAGCAGCATGGGCCAAGAGGCACTGGAACTAAGCCGGTTCTACAAGGTGAAAGAGAGCGATGTGCTGGGCGGCTTATCGGTTCCGCCAAAGGTCGGGGACAGGTGGAAGGCCAACTTCAATCGCTTTGATCACGGCCGGGGCGAGGTCAGACGCACTAATCTCAGTTGGGGGACGATACGCTACAAAGAAGGAGATATAGTCAGTGGGTGGGGAATTTCTCCCACTTCGGGTTCTTTGCACGACCCGACGCATTGGGGCGTGCTGGTCTTCGTCAAGTGAGGCACCTCGTCGGCAAGAACATCGCGGAATCGAGCGGGAAGGAGAACAACCATGCTGCGCAATAACCTGATCATCGCCTGGCGCAATTTGATGCGCCATCGCCTGCACACGGTCATCAACCTCGCGGGGCTGGGCTTGGGCATGGCGTTTTGCCTGCTCGCTTGGCGCTTTGCCTCTCAGGAATGGTCGTTTGATCGCTTCCACAGCAAAGCGGACCGGATCTATCGCGCCTACATCGAGTACGTAGGGTCGAGGGGGCAGGTCCGCATGGCCGACACGATTGACTTGGCTTTTGCGCCCGAGTTGGAGGCTCTCTCTCCGCACGTAGAGCGCACGGTACGCCTCAAAGCGACGAGGCGCAGTAATCGCTATGTACACACGACCTTCGCGGGCAGTTCGCGTGACGAGGAATTCCTCCTCGCTGATCCGGCGTTTTTCGAGGTCTTCGACTTTCCTCTCTTGCGAGGGGATGCTGCGACGGCACTGGCCGAGCGCAACTCAGTTGTCTTGAGCCACGAAATGGCCCAACGCCTGTTCGGCGACGCCGATCCGCTGGGTCAGCGCTTGGCGATCACCTCAATGTGGAACAGGACTCAGACTGAAGACTTCACTATCACCGGCGTGGCCGCGCCGGTTCCGCGCACATCGTCGATTCAGTTCAACATGCTGCTGCCATTCGACAGCTTTGAGTTCCTCATCTCGCCGGATGAGTGGGACGGCTCGTGCGACGCATTTATCCTCCTTGCGCCCGAGGCGGATCCGGCCGATGTAGCGCCAGCCCTCGCGCAGGTCACGCAGATATGGCTCCAACACAGGGAAACGATCCCGGAAGCCCTCGCAGAGGGCGCTTCTGCATTTCACTTGCAGCCGCTGATCGATATGCGCTCAGATACCGGCCTGCTGCCAGCGTACGGACACGGCGTGATAGAGCCGAGAGATCCATATATCTCGTATATGCTCGTCAGTATCGCCTTGGCGGTCTTGTTGATGGGGTGTATCAACTTTGTCAATCTGGCGATTGGCCGGGCCTCGATGCGGGCAGCGGAGGTCGGTATGCGCAAGGCAGTGGGCGCTGGACGCGGGCAGTTGATGCGTCAGTTCATTGGCGAGGCGGCGGTGTTGTCTGTCGTTGGGTTGGGTGCCGGGTGTGCGCTGGCGGCGCTGCTATTGCCGGCGTTCAACGCCACGTTTTCGCAAGAGCTGTCGCTCGGTCTGAGCGAGCCGAGTATGCTGGGTGCTCTGGTAGCCCTGCTATTGCTGGTCAGTTTGGGAGCTGGTTGGTATCCGGCGCTCGTGCTCTCTCGTCTGGATGCTTTGAGCGCGATTCGGCGCAGTGTGTCCATGGCCGGGATTGCTCGGTTTAGCCGCGTACTTGTGGGTGTGCAGTTGGCCTTTTCCGTAGGGTTGATCACCTGTACGCTGATCATGTATCACCAGCTAGAGCACCTCATAGCTCGCGACTTGGGGATTGACCAAGAGCGCGTCATCGCAGTGGATACGGACGCTCTCCGCAGTCTTAACTCAGAACATCCCATACTTATGAAGTCCTTTCTCCGCCATAGTCGCATCGCCTCGGTCACTACGTTGGAAGAGAATTTCCTTAAAAAGCCTTATTGGTTCAGAGTCGATTTCCGAGCCGGGACCGAGAGTGGTCGGGAGACGAAGGTCCGTCCTTACGTTGTAGATCACAACTTCGTTCAGACCATGAACTTGGAGTTGGTGCGTGGGCGGGACTTCTCGCTGGAGCAGGGCGATAAGAAAAATCTCGCGCTGATCTCCGAGAGCGCGGCGGCACGCCTCGGACTCGCCGATCCGATTGGCGAGATGATCAAGGTAGGATATATGTCGGGTTCGGAAGTGGTGTGGAGGAGGAAGGGAGGTGAAGATCACATCATCGGCGTAGTCAAGGACTTCACCTTCGAGTCAGGGTACGAAGACGCCACCCCAGGTCTATTGCTGCTCAATCCCTACTTGGGACCGAGATACTCCCAAGGCAATCTCATCATTAGGTACGAAGCTGATCTCATGCTCGTGCGCGTAAAGCCGGGAGATATGCAGGAGGTCGTCCAGTACATGCGAGAGACGTGGAGCCGCATCGTCGATTATGACGACTTCAAATTCTCCTTCCTACAGCAAGACTTAGAAGCGGCCTACCGCGACGAGTTGCGCTGGCGTCGACTCATCACCTGGGCTGCGGTCGGCGCGGTGTTCATCTCTGTCTTGGGTGCCTTTGCGCTCACTGCTCTCGCTGCTGGTCGCCGCACCAAGGAGATCGGCATCCGCAAGGCCCTTGGTGCCAGCGTCTTTGGTCTCACCACGCTGATGACCCGCGAGTTTGCCTGTCTCGCCCTGATTGGGTCGCTGGTGGCGTGGCCGCTGTCGTGGTGGTGGATGCGCGATTGGCTGAATGGCTTTGCCTTCCGCATTGACTTGGCGGCGTGGCATTTTGCCGCTGGCGCGGCGATTGCGCTCGTCGCGGTTTTGATCAGTTCTGGCCAGCAGGCGTACAAGGCGGCTAAGGCCGATCCGGTGGATGCGCTGCGTTACGAATGACCAACTGGTAGGGAATAACGATCGTTATTTCCTACGAATCGCACCGATTTAGAGAGAAGGAAGGTATTAACCATGCTGCGCAATAACCTGATCATCGCCTGGCGCAATCTGATGCGTCATCGCCTGCACACGCTCATCAACCTCGCCGGGCTGGGCTTGGGCATGGCGTTCTGCCTGCTGGCTTGGCGTTTTGCCTCTCAGGAGTGGTCGTTTGATCGCTTCCACAGCAAAGGGGACCGGATCTATCGCGTTTATGGCGAGTTCATGATGCAGGAAGAGGGGCTGGTGCGCTACGCCGACGTGATTGACTTTGCTTTCGCGCCCGAACTGGAGGCTCTCTCCCCGCACGTGGAGCGCACGGTGCGGCTCAGTGCGGCGAGAGGGAACGACATAGATGACCGCGTCGTGCGCACGACCTTTGAGGGCAACTCGGCCGATGAGGAATTCCTGCTCGTCGATCCGGCGTTTTTCGAGGTCTTCGACTTCTCGCTTTTGCTAGGGGACGCGGCCACGGCGCTAGCCGAGCGCAACTCCGTCGTCTTGAGCTATGAGATGGCTCAACGTCTGTTCGGGGACGCCGATCCGCTGGGCCAGAGTCTGAGGTTAGCCTCGCTGGCTACGCTCGATGTCGAGGACTTCACCATTACCGGCGTAGCCGCGCCGGTTCCGCACACGTCGTCGATTCAGTTCAACATGCTGCTGCCGTTCGACAACACGGAGTTGCTCTACCACCGTTCCTCCAATGAGTGGGAAGGCACGTGCAACGCATACGTCCTGCTCGCTCCCGGTGCAGACCCGGCTGACATAGCGCCGGCCTTCGTGCAACTCACGCGGGACCTGATTCAAAGGGATGGAGGGGAGGTCCCGGAAGGCTCGCCGGAGGATTTCTCTTTGTTTCGGTTGCAGCCGCTGGCCGACCTGCGCTCGGATACCAGCTTGATGTCATTTAAGGACGGACACGGCGCGATGGAGCCGAGGGATCCGTTTATCTCGTATGTACTCGTCAGTATGGCCTTGGCGGTCTTGTTGATGGGATGTATCAACTTCGTCAATCTGGCTATTGGGCGGGCTTCGCTGCGGGCGGCCGAGGTCGGCGTCCGCAAGGCGGCGGGTGCCGGGCGCGGGCAGTTGATGTGTCAGTTCATCGGCGAGGCGGTGGTGCTGTCTGTGGTCGGGTTGGGTGCCGGATGTGCGTTGGCGGCGCTGCTACTGCCGGCGTTTAACGCCACCTTCTCGCAAGAGCTGTCGCTTGGTCTGAGCGAGCCGGGTATGCTTGGGGCATTGGGGGCGTTGTTATTGCTGGTCAGCTTGGGAGCGGGTTGGTATCCGGCGCTCGTGCTGTCCCGTCTGGATCCGTTGAGCGCGATTCGGCGCAACGTGTCTATGGCCGGGATCGCTCGATTTAGCCGCGTGCTCGTGGGTGTGCAGTTGGCCATTTCCGTGGGGTTGATCACTTGTACGCTGGTCATGTATCACCAACTAGAACATGTCATAGCCCGCGACATGGGGATCGACCAAGAGCGCGTCATCGCGGTACATACGGAGGCTCTCTACGACTTGCAGCCCCATCATCCCTTCCTCGTGGAGGCTTTCCTCCGCCATAGTCGGGTCGCCTCGGTTGCCATGGTGGACAAGGACTTCCTGCAAGACCCTCATTGGTCCGACTACCAAGCTAAGACCGAGAGCGGTCGAGAGACGAAAGTCCGTCCTTACACGGTAGATCACAACTTCGTGGAGACCATGAAGTTGGAACTGATAGGTGGACGGGACTTCTCGCTGGCTCAGGGCGACAAGGATAATCGCGCATTGATCTCTGAGAGTGCGGCGGCGCGTCTGGGACTCGCTGACCCTATTGGCGAGATCATCGAAGTGGGGCGGATGTCGCGGTCGAGGGGATTCAGGCCAGTAAGTGGAGCGCGCGGAGGTGGGGCGCTCATCATCGGCATCGTCAAGGACTTCACTTTCGAGTCCGGGTACGAGGACGCTCCTCCGGGTCTGCTGTTGCTAAATCCCCACTTGGGGTGGCCAAGCCACTACAGTGTTGATCTCATGTTCGTCCGCGTAAAGCCGGGAGATATGCAGGAGGTCGTCCAGCATATGCAAGAGTCCTGGGACAGCATCGTCGATCATGCGGACTTCAATTTCTCGTTCCTACAGCAGAATTTGGAAGCGGCCTACCGCGACGAGTTGCGCTGGCGTCAGCTCATCACGTGGGCTGCGGTCGGCGCGGTGTTCATCTCCGCCCTTGGTGCCTTTGCGCTCACTGCCCTCGCTGCGGGTCGCCGCACCAAGGAGATCGGCATCCGCAAGGCCCTTGGTGCCAGTGTCTTTGGCCTCACTACGCTGATGACCCGCGAGTTTGCCTGCCTCGCTCTGATTGGCTCGCTGGTGGCGTGGCCGCTGTCGTGGTGGTGGATGCGCGATTGGCTGAACGGCTTTGCGTTCCGCATTGACTTGGCGGCGTGGCATTTTGCCGCTGGTGCGGCGATTGCGCTCGTCGCGGTTTTGATCAGTTCTGGCCATCAGGCGTACAAGGCGGCTAAGGCCGATCCGGTAGAAGCGCTGCGCTACGAATGAGTGAATGTCCTCACTAGGAGTAGATCATGCTCAAGAGCTACCTGCACATCGCCGCTCGCCATTTGACTCGCCACCGGCTCTACGCGCTGACCAACGTCGGTGGCCTAGCGGTTGGGCTCGCGGGTTGTATGCTCATGGCCATCTGGGTTCTCGGCCAACTGGAGACCGACCGGTTTCACGAGCACGGCGAGCGCATCTACCGAGTCGTCACCCAAGGCGAGAAAGCTGCCCGCTTGACGACGCCTGCCATCCTCGGCACCAGCCTTGAGCGCGAAGCGACCGAGGTGGAAGCCGTAGTGCGCATGCTGAACGTGGACAACCCAGTGCCGCTCGTCAGCCACGGGGAGAAGCGTTTCTACGAAGACGCCTTTCTCTTCGCCGACCCGGAGGTTCTAAAGGTATTCACCCTGCCCTTGGTTGCTGGCGACGCCGCTACGGCGCTTGCCCAGCCTTTTACCGTCCTCCTCTCCGAGTCTGCGGCGCGCAAGCTGTTCGGCGACGCCGACCCCATGGGGCAAGTCATCCGCTTCAAGGATCACCTCGACCTGAAGGTGACCGGGATTCTGCGCGACCTGCCCGAGCAATCGCACCTGCGGATCGAGTTCCTCGCCTCCTTTGCCACGGTGGAACGCTGGTTGGGGCCTACTGCGGTGAGCGACTGGCGGCGCAGCATGTACCGCACGTATCTGCTGCTGCGTCCCGGTGCTGAGCAGCATTCGTTGAGCGGTCTGCTTGACCAGTTGCGGCAAGAACACTTTGGCGTTGATGATCGCGGTCACTGGGAGCTACAGGCGCTTCATCGGGTCCATCTCCATTCGCGGGAGGATTTGGGTATCGCAGGGGGTGGAGACATCCGCGAGGTGATCATCTTGGCGACGGTCGCGTGCTTGGTCCTGCTCGTCGCCTGCCTCAACTACGCCAATCTGGGGACCGCCTTGGCTGCACAGCGGGTGCGCGAGATTGGGCTGCGGCTGTCGATGGGAGCGGGTCGCAGCCAACTGGCGCGGCAGTTCCTGATTGAGTCGGCCGTGGTGACCTCCTTGGCCTTTGCTATCGCCGTGGTCTTGGCGGACACCTTGGCTCCATATGTGACGCGCTTCGGCGGGATGGAGATTGCCCTGGCGTACTCCGATCCAAAAGTGCTGGCCTTGATGGTGTCGATCTTTCTTTTAGCGGTGATCCTGTCGGGCGGCTACCCCGCCTTTTGCCTCGCCCGGATCGCGCCGGTGCGGGCCTTGGAAGGTAGTGGAGCCGTTGGCAGCAGAAGGGGTCGCCTAGGGATGGTGACGGCGCAGTTTGTCGTCTCCGTGGGACTGCTCTGTGCAACGGCGATTGCTCAGCAGCAATTGGCTTTTATTCAGAACGCGGAACTTGGTATCGAGACCGAACAGGTTTTGGTCGTGCCGATTCGCAGTCAGTCGATGCGGGGCGACCCGCAGGCGGTGAAGGAGCGGTTGGGCCAGCTACCGGAGATCACCTCGGTGAGCGCGGCCGCTTTGTTCCCGGCAGGGCCGGTGGGCAGAAGCAGCATCCAGCCGTACAGTGCGGAGGCAGATTCTGTGAGCGTCGATTTGCTGTGGGTCGATGCTGGCGCGACGGAAACGCTCGGCATGACCCTAGCGGCAGGAGAGGGGTTTACTGAGACCATGGAGCCGCGCAACGGGTACTTCGTCCTCTCTCAGACGGCAGTGCAGGCGCTGGGATGGGAGTCTGCGGAGGCTGCCATTGGCCGGAGTTTGGCGATTGGGCAAGCCGGGGGAACGGGCGTCTCATCTGAGGGCACTGTCGTTGGCGTGGTTGAAGACTTTCACTCAGGCTCTCTGCGGCGCGGCATCCAACCGGTCGTCATGCAGCTATGGCCGTGGCACAACTACCTGCTTATTCGCTTCCGCACGCATTCCCTACAGCACGTCGTGCAACAAGTCGAGGCGGTGATGGCGGAGTTAGATCCCGTCCATCCCTTTGAGTATTCCCTGCTCGACGACCGCTTTGCCGCTATGTACCGCAGGGATGAAAGACTGGGGACGCTGTTCGCTGGCTTCGGCGGGCTGTCCCTGCTCGTCGCCTGCGTGGGGATGTTTGGTCTCGCTTCCTTTGCCGCGCAGCGTCGGCGCATGGAGTTCGGCGTCCGCAAGGCATTGGGTGCTAGTGGGGTAGAGATCGGCCGCCTCCTCGCCGGAGAGCTTACGCGCTTGGTGCTGGTAGCCAGCTTGCTCGCCTGCCCGATCGCTTACTTTGGTATGGCTGGGTGGATGGAGCAGTTCAGCGAGCGAGCCGAGGTCGGTGCCGGTCCATTCGTCGCGGCGGTTGCAGCCGCATTGGTCGCCGCTTGGGTGAGTGTCGCGTACCACGCCGTCAGGACGAGTCGGATCGATCCGGTGGAAGCGTTGCGATATGAGTAGTAATGTGGAAGAACGAGCGCATACTACGAGTTGACGCTACTCAGTGCCCCTACTCGTCGGCGTTTAACAGGTGCCTAAAGGCTTTGAGGCTGGGCACCTGTATGGCCGCCCGAAACAACTTCTTGAGGCGCTGCACATCGTCGATGGCTCCAATGCGGTCGGCCAACGGATCCGACGCGACCAGCCCAAAGCGAATCGCCAGCACGTCGAGCAGATCTTCAATGGCGCGTTCTCGGCCTCCTTGCTTAATGCCCTCCTCACGGGCGTTTTCGGCGAGGTACTGGGCAAACGAGGATTCGCGGATGAGGTCCATGAGATGCTCCTTGGAAACAGTGGCCATGATTGTCTGCGGATTATACACCAACCCGCTCAAGATCGCCAGCCCCGCGAGAAAGTCGGCTTTGTCGGGCCGATCCAGCGGCAGGGCTGCTGCTCGTGCCACGCACTGCTCTAACCACGCCGCCTCGGTCTGGTCGGCTGGCGGCTGCATCAATGGTGCAAACGGCAGTAAGCCTACAAACGCGCGGTCGAGCACGGCCTGCCCGGGGAGCTGGTTTAGGCGGATCACTTTGTAGCGGATCACGACCGGATAGTCGGGATGCTCTTGCATGTAGTAGCCCGGATCGCGTCGTCCGGCAGTGGGGCGTAGGTAGAGGACGTGAGCGTACACCGGCAGGCCGTAGTGCTCGATAATGCGGCCGATGTAGCCGGCCATGCGCAGCGGCATGGCCGGGTGGTCGGTGGTTTGAATTTCATGGTGGACTAAGGCGTCCTCGCCGCCGATGCGCACGCGGAGGAGGCTGTCGGTGCGGCGGACCGTGGGTTGCTCAGTGTCCAGCACTTCGACGTCTTCGATGTCGTCTTGCTGGAGAGAGAAGCGGGCAAAGTCGGCCGGGTAGGTTTGGAGCAGGTGCTTGGAAACGATGTCAATTTCGGCCATGGGAATGGGAGTTAGGAATTAGAGTTTGCTAAGTCGTCCGAACTGGGGGTGGTTGGGTTGATTATCGCAAAATTCGTGCCAAGGCGGCGGTTCAGAGGGGTGGAGGGGATAGGAGGTGCTGGAGTGTAGCGGAAAGGATACAAGGATGGGAAGTTGGGGGCAAAAGCGGCGTAACGTCAGTTACCAACAGTCCTGAACACTCAACGAAAAGGGGAATCACCTTATGTGGAAGAGCAATCTGATCATTGCCCTGCGCGTATTGGGGCGGAACAAGACGATCTCGCTGATTAACATCATCGGCCTGTCCGTGGCCTTTGCCGTGGCGGTCCTGTGTCTGCTGTTCGTGCGCCATGAGACTTCCTTTGACGCTTGGCATGAAAAAGGGGATCGGATCTTCGCCATCTATTACGACCATCCAGAGCCCGAACCCGGTGCTGCCTTCAACCGTTACACTAGGATACGTGACGATGAGCGCGAGGCTATGCGCACCCAAGTCGCCGGTATCCGCGAATCGGTTTCCATGAAATTAGGATCTGGCAAAGTCTCGTACGGTGATGCGACCTTTGACGGGAACTTACTCGCGGTTGATCCGGCCTTCCTGACTATGTTCACCTTGCCGCTGGCGGCGGGCGATGCGGCAACGGCCCTCGACGATCCTCAGAGCGTTGTTCTCGCCCATGAGACGGCGCAGAAGTACTTCGGCCCGGATGTGCCAGCCCACGCCATGCTGGGCAAGCACATCCGGCTGCACACCGTCGAGAAGGACTACTCGACATCGCCACCGAAGGAAACGCCCATTGAGGTGGAGCGCACTATTGCGGGTGTGCTGGCACCCCTGCCGGGGCCTTCTATTTTGCGTCTGAAGATACTAGTGCCTGCAGTAGCGGCCGAGGCTCTACACTTCAGGGGTCTAGAAGGACTTTTTGTCGAACTCGAAGAGGGCGTAGCGCCTGCCGAAGTGGAAACGCGGCTGGAGTCCCTGGCCTCGCGGGACCGACCGAAGTTGCAGCCTTTTGTAGGTGCTCACATAGGACCTGAGATAACGGGACCCGCCGACTTTGGTTACGGCACGGTTGAGCATATCTATCTGCTGGCGGGGCTGGCCGCGCTCGTGCTGCTGATCGCTGCTATCAACTTCGTCAATCTCGCTATGAGCCGCGCCATGACGCGGACTTTGGAAGTTGGAGTGCGCAAGGCGATTGGCGCGACGCGCCACCAGCTCTCCAACCAATTCCTCGCCGAAGCAATCGTAGTGAGCCTAATTTCCATCGTCGTTGGTATGGGCCTTGCCGAAATCCTGCTGCCGACATTTAACGAGGTCGCGAATCAGCAGTTAGAGATCGAGTGGTTGTCAGTCGAGACGGGGATAGGTGCTTTAACCCTTGCCTTGATGGTCGGCGTACTGTCGGGATTGTATCCGGCCCAAATCGTTGCGCGGCTCCATCCCGTCCGGGCACTGTCCCGCAAGACGCCTCAGCCGGGTCGCGGTTGGCTCGGTCGCGGTCTGATTGTCGTGCAGTTTGCGCTGTCAGCCATCCTCGTCGTCGTGACGATCACTATGGCGCGACAGCTCGATTTCATGCGGACCAAGGATTTGGGCTTCGACGGCGACCAGATCGTGGTGGCTATCCACAAAGGCGATCTCAATGCTTTGCAAATTGAGCGTCTCGCCGACGAGGTCAATTCCCGACCGGGACTTGTACGGGGAGTCACCGGTGCCTCGGCAGCACCCGGCTTTGGCGGCTTTTC
The DNA here is from genome assembly GCA_965219735.1 of Candidatus Latescibacterota bacterium. Taxonomy (GTDB): domain Bacteria; phylum Latescibacterota; class UBA2968; order UBA8231; family UBA8231. The sequence goes on along the minus strand of OZ244790.1, from coordinate 5,583,051 downwards.
TCCCATGCCAATCCGGTCCGATGAGAACGTACTCCGTGCCAAACCCTTCTATGTGAGTCCAAACTTCCTGAGCGTCATGGGTATCGAGCTCCTCTCTGGGCAGGGCTTTGATCCCAATCGGCCACACGGCATCTTGCTCAATGAGGCCGCTGCAAACTTCTTCGGCCCTGAAGACCTAATTGGCCGCACCTTGACAGGCCTTGGTGACGAGCCGATGACGGTGGTCGGTGTAGTCAAGGATTTCCACTTTACGGATATGCGCCATGCCATAGGACCGGCTCTTCTGACGACGCGTCCGCTTATATCCAAGCCCAAATTGCGAGATCGGTTCGTGCACACCCTGTTCCGGCTCGACCACGCCGATCTGCCCGCGGCAGTCGAAGAAGTAAAGGCTCTGTGGAAGCGGGCTCTGCCGGAATATGAATTCCACGATGTGCGCTTCCTCGACGAGAGTTTTGCAGGGAGATACTGGGAAGAGCAGCGCGTTGGCCTTGTCATGCGATGGATGAGTGCCGTCGCCATTGCGATCTCCTGTATGGGGCTTTTTGGCTTGGTCGCCTTAGCGGCGGTGCGCCGCACCAAGGAAATTGGCATCCGCAAGGTATTGGGCGCTACGACAAGCAGCGTGCTGCTGTTGATGTCGCGCGAATTCGGCTGGCTGGTGGTGGCGGCCAATATCATTGCTTGGCCTGTGGCTTATCTCGTGTTGAACCGCTGGCTCGCGTTTTACGCCTACCGCATTGACATTGGCGTGGGTTGGTTTGTGGTAGCAGGCGTGGGCGTTCTCGCCGTCGCGCTGGCTACCGTCAGCAGCCAGACGTGGCTGGCGGCGCGGACCAATCCGGCGGATGCGTTGAGATACGAGTAAATGCACGCCGCTTGGGTGAGTGTCGCCCATGACGTCAGGACGAGGTGGAAGCGCTGCGTTTCCAAAATGTGATCGTCCTTTGGGTGTTTTCAAACAGCCTCTTAAAAAAAATGTATGGGCCTTTTTAATTTTCCCTTCTCTGGCCGTCTTTACTTGCAGACAGGTTGATATGCGCCATCGGTCCCGCATTTGAATACCTATGGACGAATTCTATCCCGAAAACTTCGTCGAGCGCTGCCTAGCGGGCAACGCGCAAGCCTTTGAGCCGCTCGTTCAGCACTACCAGAATGCGGCCTTTGCCACGGCCCTGCGCTACGTGCGCTCGCGAGTCGATGCTCAGGACATCGTGCAGGACGCCTTTGTTGCGGCGTATTGCCGCTTGGGGCAACTGCGCGATAGGGGGCACTTCGGGAGATGGTTGATGCACATCGTCGCCAATCGCTGCAAAGACTGGCTGCGCGACCGCAAGCGGACACAGCCGTTGGATTCAGCGGAGACGGCTCTGGAGAATGCCGCGGCGGTAGAGCACGCGGACCAGATGCAACGGCTAGATTTGCAGGAGGCCATCGATCAGCTACCCGACCACTACCGCTCGGCCTTGATGATGTACTACCTGAGTGGTCTCTCCTACCGAGAAATCGCCGAGTTGATGGAAGTTCCCCTGAGTACGGTGTGCGGCCGACTGCAACAAGGGCGCATCCGCCTGCACAAGCTATTGGACGAACCCGACCACGAGGAGATTGCCATGAAAACAATCGACGTGACCAAACCGGTCCAAGAGGTGGTGTGCCAGATCGCCACCCAACAGGTGCGGGAGACGATTCCGCTAGAGGACGCCGAGCACATTGTCTTCTACTGTGCCCTCGACGTGGATCTCGAAATCCGCCAAGCCGAGGGCGAAGACGCCGTGCTCGAAGGGACGCTCAGTGCAATCGGGTTGACGCCGGAAAAGGCCCGCCAGAGCGTCGAAGGGATCGAGATCGAGGCCGACCAAGTGGACGATTTTCTTGCCAGCGGGCCGCACGAGGGCGAGGTGTTTATGAGAACCCACGAGCGGAACGGCCAAGTCAAGGCTGTGTCGCAGGGCAGCGGACAATTGTGGCGAGCTTGGCGAGCCTGCGTGGAGGGAGGCACCTATCCGTGGGGCGTGACAAACGGCGTTACGACGACGGATGTCTTTTCCCAGATGCAGGTATATGCCGGCAGTATGCCGACTACTATGCACACAGGGTTGGGACGGGCCACGCGGATAACGATCTATCGCAAAAAGCTCGAAGACATAATCCTGCCCTCTTCGGCTCTTACGGCGGAAGTCCAAGCGGTCTTTCGCCCCAACAGATCGAATTCCGAAAGTGTCCACGGACCGGTGGGCTCCGCCAGCTTGGTGTTGTTAGTGCCCAAGGGTAAGCGCGTGACCGTCATCAAAGGGAAGCAGGTGCGCGCCTACGATTTGCAGGGCTCAATCAGTTTTATCGAATCGACCTGCGGAGAGGTGGCCGACATTGAGGGCGATGTGGAACTCTTCGACAGTGCGCTGGAGACCGCGCGCAATATCCGCGGCAAACTCTACCAGCGCTACTACCGATACCTCGGCATGAGGATGGACGACTACAAGGCTCGCCGCCTAGAGGCCCAAGATTGTCAGCTAGAGGATATTCGCGGCGACGTGGATATTGACGTGAGCAATGTGCAACTCAAGGCCGTGCGGCTGGGGGGCCGGGTGCGGATCTACAACCGCTTTGGCCAAACGCAGTTACATCAGGATCAACTCGCCGCAGACAGCCGCATCGAATTGGAATCATGCGCGGGCGACATTCACCTCTCGCTCAAAGAGGCGCTGCTCGACGAAATTTTGCTGGACAAGGTGCGTCTGTCTGCGTTCACGCTGTGCGGCCAGATCCATGCTTTTGCGGGTAGGGATGAGACCAAGCCACTCATCGTAGCCAGCAGCTTTGAGATGCTGCTGCTGTCGAACGCGCCTAGCCGCGAGGAGGTTCTCGCGGCAGATTTTATGCTCAAAAGCGAGGTGGGTGCGGTCATTATCGAGAAGGCGGAATAGGGAGCAGGTTAGAAGCGGTTGCACCACTCTTTTGCTGAAGGAGGTTCAAGATGCTACGCAATTACGTCGTAATCGCACTGCGGAACCTAATGCGCGACAAAGTGGTGACGAGTATCAATATCGTGGGCCTATCAGTCGCCATCGCAGTCAGTGCCATCCTTGGCATTGGCGTGCACGGCATGCTGACCGCGGATTGGAACCTCCGCGATGCTGACCGCCTCTTCCGCGTGGTGACGCGCGAGATTCAAGCCTCGGGTCACGTTTATCACATTGCGTACCAGCGCGAGGATCTCGCGGCGACACTCGCGGAGACGTTCCCTGAGATCGCCAGCACCACGCGCGTCATCAAGACGAGTATCCTGATGACGGTCGGCGAGCGCCATCTCGAACACGAGGTGGTCGAGGTTGATCCCCCGTTCCTGCAAATGTTCCACTATTCCCTCGCGGCCGGTAATCCAGCCACGGTGCTGGTTTCCGACTAGCTCCAGCACCAATTACATCAGGCGGCCGGACGGGGAGCGTATTACAGTACATCAGTTTGCCGTTGACCCCGATTTCTTTACGACACTCGGCATTGACCTCGTATCCGGCCGCTCTTTTGAGGCCGGACGGCTGGTCGATCGGACGGAAAGTGTCGTCGTCAACCAGAGCCTCGCGGACGCCCTCGGCTGGGGGAAAATGCCGTTGGGGAATTCCTGCCGGAATACGGGAACTACGGGGTGAGCAATACGCCCACCATCATCGGCATCGCACCAGACTTCCACTTCCGCTCCTTCAGGGAGTCGATCAAGCCCGCCCTGTTCCACTATGGGTCGGAAGCACCCTTCAAGCGGGCACTGGTGAGGCTGAATACGTATAAGGTTGACGACACGCTCGCGGGTTTGGAGCAGATATGGGAAAAGGTGGCACCTGAACAACCCTTTGAGTACGAGTTCCTCGACCAGGCTTTTGCCCGTCAGTACGAGAGTGACGAGGAGATCAGCCGCACCGTTACCCTTGCCTCCGTCGTCGCCATTCTCATCGCCTGCATGGGTTTGTTCGGCCACGCGACCATCGTCCTGCAGCGGCGCACCAAGGAAATCGGCGTCCGCAAAGTGCTCGGCGCTACGGTGGCAGAGATCCTCGCGCTCTTGTCGCGCGACCTAGCGAAAATGGTTGCCTTGGCCTGCCTGTTGGCGTTTCCGCTGGCCCACTTCTTGGTAGGCCAATGGCTGTCGCGATACGCCTATCAGTTTGGGTTGGGGCTGACGACCTATCTCCTTTGCGGGATGATCGCTTTTGCGATTGCACTGGGCACGGTGGCGTACATAGGCGTCCGCGCCGCACGTGAGAATCCCGTCAAGGCGCTGCGCTATGAGTAGCACGCGGAATCTACCGCCATACAGTCTAATTCTATAAGTTGGAGGGTTGATGGCTCCGAGTAATTGATGAAAGGAGAGCCGCAATGACACCCTCGCAACTCCAGTCGGCCGTTGTTGCTTCGGCCCTCGTTGATGTCGCCGTGAACTTCGGACGCTTCAACGCGCCATTAGAAGTCTGTCTCAGGTGCGATTATCGCACATGATCCTCGCCAGCTTGGGATTTGCGCTGCTGGCCAGCCTGCTCTCGGCCCAAGCACTTTGCGCCCAAGAAGGCGAGGGCTACCGCCTGCTGTCTAACCAAATACGCGTCGATAGACCCGAGCACTGGCAGGCTTGGGCCGCGCCTACCGGGGTGCAGGTAGTGCGCGCCGACGGCACGGTTGAGCCGCGCTTTTTGCGCCGGGTGATAGAAGTGGCGCGAGACGCGCCCGACTTTACCTACATCAGCACCTTCGCCTCTGAGGACACCTTGCAGGGCGGCATTCGCGCGGTGGGTACCGGTCGGGACAGTGCCCCGCTTGTTTTGGACGGCAATCCCAATACCTACTGGGAGCCGCAGCGCACCAGCTCGCTGGATCATTGGTTTTTGGAAATTGATCTAGGTCGTACGGTGATCGCCCACCGCGTAGTACTGCGCTTTGTCGCCGAAGGGCAGGGCGATCCTTTTTTGAAGTTTAGGGTGATGGCTTCGGACGGGCTGCGCTGGGGGCAGGGACGCGACCAGCGGCGGAAGTTCTTCCGCGTCGGCTTGGAGACCAAGCCCAACAAAGACCAGCGCGAATACATCTTCGACATCGCGCCCGACCGGCAGGTGCCCGAAGGTGTCGAGGGTGAGATCGTTCAGTTTTTGCGCATCGATGTGCTCGACACTGATGGGCCGCGGGCCGAGGAGATCAGCGCGGGAACCTACGCATTTTTGGCGGAAGAAGATCGGGGGGCTATCGATCATTTTCGCGTCACCGCTGCGGGCCGCGAGATTCTCGTCGCCGAGCGCGACTACTTTGATCTGCCTAGTGAAGAGCGCGGTCCGGTGCGCTACTATCGCCACGAGCGACCCCGCCTCGCCGAGGTCGAGGTCTATTCACCGGGTCAGAATGTGGTGCAGCTAACCCAGAGCGAGATTGAGCGCGGCGCTGACGAGCGCGGCTTTGATTTCCTGTTCCGCAGTATCTTCTCCGATGGATTGTACAACTCGAGCTTCAGAGTGCCGCTCTACGATCCGGTGCTCGACGAAGGGCAACTCAAAATTGACCTCGGTGCCAAGTACTGGCTCGACCGCATCAAGTTGCTCGCGCCAGCCGACGAGATGTCGCCTTTGGCCTATCAACTGCGGCTGTCGGACGGGGCACTGAGCCCCAACGGCGAGCGGATCTGGACCACCTTTGGCGAGCGGCGCAATCTCGGCAATTACCAGCACCTCGAAGAGACCTTTCCCTTACAGGAGGTGCGCTTTATCGAAGTGCGCCATCTCGAATACAACCCCAATGAACAGGTTGAGGGTTACTTGAGCGAAATCCAGGCCTATGGCGAGGGGTTTGTCTCTGAGGTGGAGATGACTTCGCCCTTTATTCCGCTAGATCGGCCGCGACTGTTTTCAGTAGTTGAGTGGGGAGGGGAACAACCGCCGAGCACCCGGGTCGAGGTCCGCACCCGCTCCGGCGAGGAGATTGTTGAAGTCCCTCACTACTACTCCACTATTGGCCGCGAGATATCCAAGGAAATGTGGGAAGTGCTGCCCGAAAACCGTCGGCCGCCGGTGGTCATTGAGCTAGTCGCCGGGCCGAGTTGGAGCAATTGGAGCGAGGTGTACGAGGCTTCGGGCGTTCCCTTTAAGTCGCCGAGTCCGCGGGCCTTCGTGCAAGTGCAAGTCAGGCTGCGCTCCCGCGAGCCGCTTCGCGCGGCGAGGATCCGCGACTTGCGGCTGCGCTTTGAGCCGCCGCTGGTAGATAAAATGGTGGGCGAGATTTGGCCCGTGTGGCAGGTCGAGCCGGGGGTGGAGCAGGACTTTGTGCTCTACCTGCGGCCCGAATTCGCCGCCGACAATCCGGGCTTCGACCGGCTGCGGCTGGGCTCGTCCTCGGCAGCGCCGATCGAGTTGCTCTCGGTGCGCTCGGGCGGGGATACTGCGTTGCGCGTCGGGGCCGGGCGGCAGTTGTGGCCGGGCGAATTGGTTTTGGAACAGGGGACGGAAGGCGAGGTCGAGCTGATTTTTCCCGAGCCGGTATCCCGTGGTAGTACTACCTACGAGATCAAGTTCCGCACCAAGGTCTTTTTGCAAAGCACGACCTTTATCGCCGAGCTAGAGCAGGCGAGCCAACCGGGCCGGGTGCAGTTGGTCAGCGACGGCGACGCCTCAAGTCTCATCTCTAGTCAGCCGCTGGTGGTGGTTTCGGATTTGGAGCGGACCAAGCTGCTAAAAGACGTGGCTGTGGTGCCCAAGGTTTTTACTCCGAATGGCGACGGGATCAACGACTATACGGATATTGAGCTGTCGATTTTTCACTTGGAGGGAGCCAAGCAACTGCGGGTGGCGATCTACGACCTGTCGGGGCGCAGAGTGCGCGATCTGTCGAGAGGCACTGAGCATCCCAGCGGCGAACGGCGCGTCGAGTGGGACGGAAGTGACGAGGTCGGCGCAGTCGTGTCACCGGGGATCTACCTAGTGAGGGTAGGCTTTGCTGCCGACAGCGGTGTGGCAGGGACGCACGCGGCGAGATTGGTACACGTGGCCTACTAATGCGGCGGGCTGCGGTCATCCTCCTGCTCTGGGCATCTGTCGCTGAGGGCGACGATCTCCTGCACTGGGGCATTGGTGGGGTTTATGCGCGCGGCGAGACCTTTGAGATGGACTATGTCTCACCGGCGATCCACAAGTGGTACGGGCCGCGCTACTTGCCCGAGACCTATATGGCACCTTGGTACGACCAAGGGAGCAACTTTGCCCGCGACACATACCTGCGCTATATCAGCCTGATTCTCGAAGGCGACGAGACCTACGACACCTTTGGTACCCCCCTCGGTCGCGGCTGGCTGGTGTACAACTGGCAACAGGATCAGCCCGGCGCGCGCGGCAGCTTTATCGACAAGCGCCGCGGCGGCCTGTCCTCGATGAGCCTGATGGCCAATCAACGACCGGCCTACCGCGACTTCTTCAACCGCTTAGTCATCGCTTCGGATCAGGGCGGCGCGTCGTCGTACCGGCTGATGATCGGCGATGAAATCGCGACTCGCTTCACGCCGCTGACGTTCAACAAGCCGCGCTTCAATGGCGTGCGCCTCGACTACGCGGCCGAGCGCTACGAGGCCAGCCTGCTTTTGTCGCGGCCGAGCAATCCCGACGAAGAGGAACAGACCAACTCGACCACGGTGATGGGCAGCCACCTCGAATATCAGGTTGGGACAGGAGGGAACTTTGGGTTGACCTATGTCAATGCCCACAATGTGCTGACGCAGGTAGAATTCGACGAGGGCAACCCACTGCACGGGATTCTGACCTCGCTGGAAAACCAGCCGTTGGACAAGCTGTGGGTCAGGATCAGGGACGATTCGCCCGGTAGCGGCAGCGTCGGAGCGGCGCTGGCGGGTTTTGATATCGTCATGGTCGATACCAGTGGACGCCAGTTGAGGGGACGCGATATTGGTTTCCTGCCGCGGCGCGAGGGCGGCTTCCAAGAGGGGGGACGGCTGTTTGCCCGCGACGAAGAGAGCATCCTGCTTGAATACGATATGGGCAGCCTCGACTTTGACGACGTGCAGTCGGGCGACCTGCGCGAGGTGCGGCTCGAACTTTCGCTGGCCAATGACTATAGAGTAGAAGTTGCCTCGGACTTGCAAACAGATGGTCAGCGACGCAATGCTGAGATCGTCTTTCTGCCCGTCGCTAGGGCCGAGGGCAATGTCCAAGACAACAGCAACACCAAGGTGGTGCGGCTCGATTATGGTCTGCCGACAGCCAGCGAGTTGATCGGCGTCAACTGGGATCTAAACGATTGGCAGGGCTTCTCGCTTTTGGGCGAGTGGGTGCTCAACCGCCGCTTTTCGCGCTACCCCAACCCCCATATCTCGGCGCATCACGAGACTGTCGCCAGTGCCTACGCTGGCTATCTCAACGCCGCCTATCGCAGGGGAGCTTGGATGCTTTTCGGCGAGGGGTTTTCAATTGCGGACGATTACAGTACCCGCTACTGGCTCACCGACCGCAACGGTCGGATCAAGTTCAAAAACCCAGTGCCACAGGTCTATGAGTTTGTCGATGACGACGACGACCTCAATGGCCTGACCGAGTGGGAGCGACCCTTTTTCGTGCGCTGGGGCGGGATTGCTGAATCAGTGACGGACTCACCGACCAGCATCCGCTTGGACCAGCGCGAAATGGCTTGGCCGGGTCTAGACGAGAACGGCGACTTCATCAACGACCACAACCAAAACAGAAACCTCTATCCAGACTACGAAGAGCCTTTCCTGCGCTATCGCGCCGACCGCCCCGAGTTCCTCTTCGGCCTCGACATGAACCACAACGGCGTCATCGACCGCTTTGAAAATGACCTCGTGCCCGATTACCCCTACAAGCGCGACCACCGAGGATTCAACGCCTACCTCAAGGTCGAGGTGGTGCCCGCGCTGGAGGTAAGCGTCGGGCGACAGGACCTGCGGCTGGTCGCTGGCGACGGGCGGACTCGCGCTTGGTATGCGCTAGGCACTTGGCGCTACCGCTTTGCCGGAGGCAGTCAGCTCCGGCTCTTTGAGTTCGCCGCCCGGGTGCGCGACGAAATCCCCGACGATTTGCGGCAGTGGTTCCAGCCGTTGGGAGAACCGGGGCGGATGATGGACCGGTTCGACTTTTTGCCGGGACATAACGCCTATAAAAATTCGCTATACCTCGACTTGGACCAACGCCTAGGGACGCAGATAAGGCTCTTGCACCGCTTCAAATGGGATTGGGTCGAGCAGCAGGACCCGGCCGATGAGGTCCAGTTCCGAGAGGGCCGCAAGACCAGCGGCTTCTTGGGCGCGATCAACAAAGCGGAGTGGAGTATCCCAGTGGGCCTAGGCGTATTGGAACCTCGTTTCAAAAGCGAGTTTCGCCGGGAGCGGCCCTTTAGCACGCGCCGCTTGGAATCCACGAGCTTGGAGGAAACCTTCTTCCTGATATGGACGCAGCCTCTTTTTGCCGAGGCGGTGGGCATCAGCTACTTCCCCCGCTACGGTCGCCAGATCTTCAACACTGAATTGCAGGTGGGGCTGGAGGTGGGTCGGCTGTGGCTTTTGGAGGGAAAGCGGGAGGAAGTGGATGCCGACTTCTTCGGCTGGACCGCAGTCGCCCAACTCACAAACCGCACGGCCTATCAGGGGTATCAGCTAGTGACTACCACCGGCGTGCAGTTCCAACAGCGGCGTTTTGTCGGGCGGGCACCGCAGGAAGCGAGTTTGGTTTTTATGACGTTGTACGCGGGGTTGAGCCGATGAGAGGCTGGTTGGGGGTCGCGGTGCTCGTGCTGCCAAGCAGCCTCTTTGGTCAGCCGGCGCAGACTTACGTGCTGGGCGACCAAGGCACCTCCGCTTGGCAAGTGGGCGGCGATGGCCTCAAACCCGAACATGTACTTAATGCCCAACTCGGTCAGATCGAACTGACTAACACACCGGGGGCGACCATCGACTTTGACTACCGGCCAGGCTGGATTGGACCGCTGCACTTCGACGAGGAGGTCAATATCGCCGCGCGGGTCCTGGAGTTCGGTTCGATTCGAGCGCCCAACGCCGGCCGCGGCCACGAACTCCAACTCATGGGCACGGTCAACGGCGATCACGAAGTGGCCTTCGAGCGCAAGCCGACAATTTTTGAACCGAGGGTGGCAACGAGGGGCATTTGGGTGATCCTCGACTTTGGGGTGCCGGTGGGAGTGCGGCGGGTGCAGTTCTATCCGCGCAACACCGTGGTGGCGACGCCGGCGACGCCGTTCCACAATGACTTTCTGCGCGGCTACGAGGTGTGGCTCAATCAGTTCCCCTCCGGCCAGCCCGATGTGCTGATCCAGCGCGAGGCGCAAAACGAGGAGCCGGTCGTCGATGTGGAGATTCCGCCGCAATACGTGCGCTTCGTCAAGATCAAGTCGCTGGCCGACGTGCCCTTTGAAATTGACGAGGTCGAAGTCTATGGCACGGGTTTTTTGCAGCAGGGCCTCTATCTGTCCAATGTCATCGATTTAGGCGACCGGGCCACAATAGGCTTTGTCGAGTGGATTGAAGACATGGTTTGGCCATGCGGATTTTTCAGACCTAAAGGTGCGGGTGCGGACAGGTACCGATCCCACGCCGCTGGTCTATCGCGAATGGTTTTTCGACGCCGACAGCGTTCGCGTTCTCCGCGAGGTCAGCCACGAAAGATATGTCGATTCGCTATTGCTGGCCGATCGCGGCGGCATCCGCGACGATACCGAGCACTGGAGTCCGTGGTTTGTGGTGCGGATGGACGAGCTGGTGAGGGCACCGACCCCACGCCGCTATATTCAGTTCCGCTTCGAGTTTGCGGCGGGTCTCTTTGAAGCACGTCAAGTTGACGAGCTCCGCTTTGACTACCTACAGCCGCCACTGGCGGACTCGCTGCACGCCGAAGTTTTTCCGCGGCTGGCCGAGGCGGAAAAGCCAGCGACCTTTCGCTATGCGGTGCGGCTGCGCTCCACGGGGGAGGTGCGCGGTTTTGACCGGTTGGAAGTCGATGTCAATGTACCGATCGCAGCGGTGCGCGAGGTAACACTCGACGGGCAGCCGCTCGACTTGGCGGTGGATTTTATTCGCGACGACAGCTTCGGTCTCAGTTTTCCCCTCATCCGCCACGACGGAGCCGTGCTGGAATTCACGTTCGACCTGCCGATTTTTCGCTTTGGCACCACCTTTTCGGGCCGCGTTTACAACAGCCACGCGGATGCTGTACCGCAGCGGTTGGCACCAGGCGAGGCGACGGATTTCGGGCCGGGAGATTTTCCCGAGCTATCGAACCTCTCGGTGGCGATCCCCAAGGCGCAGATCGGCAAGCTAGTCGGCGAGATCGCGTTCGAGTCGCGCATTGTTACGCCCAACGGCGATGGGATCAACGATCATCTCAATGTGTTTTTCAACGTGTTGCAGCTAACGCGGCCCGCGCCAGTGCGCCTGGACTTGTTCGATCTAGCGGGGCGATTGATACATGAACTGTTTGTCGCGGAGCGGGGAATCGGGCCGGTAGAGGTGCAGTGGGATGGACGACTGGCGAATGGGAAAACTGCGTTGCCGGGGACGTATATTTGGGTATTGCGGGTGCAGTCGGATGCGTTTGCGGAAGTGCACACCGGGACGGTGGGGGTGGCGCATTGATCGGAAAAAGAAGGTATCAATCGCTATGGGTACTCTTGTTCCTGCCCCTACTCCCCCTGCCCCTCGCTGCCCAAGACTACGGTGCGCGTCTCGGCACTGTCAAACGCGGCGGCAAAGTCTCTTTTGAACCGCGCGGACCTGGCGTGCTCTTCGACGCGCTCGATCCGGCCGTGCGCAAGTGGTACATCCCGCAGGAGCTGTACGCCGAATACCGCTGGAAGCAATGGGAGTACTCCAATTACGCCCGCAACTTGTACCAGCGCTACGTCTCCACCTCGCTCGAAGGCAGCTATATCTACGATGTGTACGGCAACTATCTGACCCGAGGCTGGCCGATCTTCGACTGGCGGCAGCAGAATCCCCAGCCCTTTGGTTCGACTTTGGCCCAAGACGGGCGCTTCGTCGGTTGGTTCAACCAGCTACTGATTGCCTCGGACCACAAAGGGCAATACCACTACGCCATCACCATTGGCAGCCAGATCCGCACCACGCTGACGCCGATGACCTTCTCCAAGCCGCGCTTCAACGGCATCCAGTGGGATCTCCTCTCCGACAAATACGCGCTCACTATGCTGCTGTCGCGGCTCAACAGCCTGATCGACGAGACTGGCTCGCAGCGGGGCATCTCCGAGAAGACGGACAACACCAGCTTGCTCGGCAGCCGGTTGGAGGTGCAGGTCGGCGATTTCGTCAAGGTTGGTGGGACCTATCTCAACGCACACCACGTGCAGACTCAAACCGAGATATTCAACGGCAATATCCTCAAGGGCAACCTCACTGGTGCCCAGAACTTGACCAACGTCAGTTTTATCGAAGTAATCATTAAGGACGATTCGCCCGAAGACGGCGAGGCTGGCGGCGCGCTCTTCGCGCAAGACATCGTCATCTGGGACCTAGCGGGCAAGCGCACGAGAGGCTCGGAGCTCGGCTTCCGGCCGCTAGTGGAGGGCGGATTCCAGCGCCGAGGTTTTCTAGCCGCCGACGGGCGCGAGGAGATCCGCCTGCGCTACGATTTCGAGGACCGCTCCTACACCGGGCCACCCCCCAGCGAGATCCAGCGGGTGCAGGTCGAGCTGGTCTTGGCCAACGACTATTTGGTCGAGATGACCTCTGATCGCCAGACCGACTTCCAGGAGCGGATCGTGGCGGTGCCAGTGGCGCGGGCAGCGGGCAACGTCAAGGATTCGTCCAACCAGCGGGTGTTGGCCCTTGATTACGGGCTACCCACTGCCAATCAGATCGCCGGCTTCACCTTTGAATTGACCGACTTAGAGGGTTTCAACACCTACTTTGAAGTCGCCGCCAACCACCAATACCGGAAATACCCCAACCCCAACCTTGAAAAGCACCACGTTGCTAGCAGTGAGGCCGAGGCCTGGATGCTCAACGTCTCCAAGACCGACTATCCCTACTTCGCCCTGTTGGAGGCCTTTGATATGGCCCCCAATTACCAGACGGGGTTTCAGGTAGTCGATCGCAACGGCATTGTCGATTACGCAAACCCGTTGCGCTTCTTTGAATTCGTCGAAGACAACGACGATCAGGATCGCTTTCCCGACTGGGCGCGGCAGGGGTCGCCGAGGGACCGCCAGATCTTCCCCGGCTGGGACGAGAACAACGACCTGATCTCTGACTTTAACCAAAACGACACTCCTTCAAGCCCCAACCGGGTGCCCGACTACGAAGAGCCTTTCCTGCGCTTCCACACCGACCGGCCGGAGTTCCTCTACGGCATCGACCAAAACCACAACGGTTGGATTGACCGCTTTGAAAACGACGAAGAGGCCGACCTACCCTACAAGCGCGACCGCAAGGGCTACAATCTGTACGTCGGGGCCTTTGTACATTCCGACCTGCGGGTGACTGCGGGCCGCCAGCGAATCGCGCAGCGCTCTGACGACCGCCGCGCTCACGCCGATTACTTGATGCTGGCCGGAGACCACTACTTCACTAACTGGGGGCGGGCACGGGTTTTTCAGGATTTGCGCCGCGTCGAGGACGATATCTTCGACCACTTAGTGCAGTGGAGGCAACCACCCAATACCCAAGGCGAACTGGTGCCGACTCCGGACGTGCTGCCGGCGCAGAACACAGTGGTCAATACCACTTGGCTAGGTTTTGACTTCGACCGCTGGCCCGGTTTTAAGTTCGTCAACATGTTCAAGTGGCAGTACTACCACCAGCGCGACCCAAGCATCGCGCTGCTATTGCGCGGGCAGCGCGAGGACGGCTCGTTTCTGGGTCTGATCAACAAGGCCGAGTATCGGCTGCAGCTAGGCAAACTGACCTTAAGCCCGGCTTGCAAAAGCGAGTTTCGCCGCGAAATTCCGGTGCTCAGCAGCCAGCCCGAGCGCAAGGAGTGGAGCCAACTCCTGCTCGCCGTCGGGCGCGTACCAGTCATGCGCAGCAGCTACCTAGAGGCTGGGATCGAGTACCACAACTTCCGGCAGTTGCGCGCTCCAACGCCGCCGGGGGCTGAAGACAGCTTCTGGGAGACGACGACGGTCGCCCAGTTGACCAATATCTCTGACTACCAAGGTTATAAGCTGACGACGGTACTGGGGTTCGACGTGACCCGGCGCTACCAAGAAGTCGAAGGGACGCGGACGCGGACTAGGGGTTTTCTCACCGTGTACGCGGGAGTCGAGCAGTAATCGCACTGACAGCTAAAGCAGTCAGCTTTACCCTCCTACTCTTCCGCCGCTTGGGAGCAAGCAAGAGAGTAGGGAGTATTCGCCTCGGATTACAGCGAGGCCCCAGCGGGCAATGTTCTTGGCTGCATTAAAGTCGGCATGGGAACGCTGCCCACAGTTTTTGCAGGAGAAGTCATCTTGACGACGAACACCAACCTGCAGGCAATCGGAACAGGTTTGAGACGTATAGCGCGGGTCCGCATAGACAACCCGGACGCCAACGCGTCGCGCCTTGTACTCGACGAACTGCTGGAGTTGGTAGAACGCCCACGAGTGCAAGCTACGCCGTTGCCCCTTTCGGAACCGACATCTATCTCGAATACCCTTGAGGCATTCGAAGACGATAGCCAGCCCGTGCTCTTTGGCAAAGGCGACAAGCTGCTTGCTGATCTCGTGGTTGACCCGTTTCTGGTGGCGTCGCTCCCGACCGGAGAGCCGTTTGAGTGCCCGGCGACACGCCTTGCGCGTGCACTTGCTGCCGGTATCTGCCTTCGCTTGCAGCCCCGCTCTTACGTTGGCGCGGTGCTGGCGGTAGTCGGCAAGGTCTTGCCCTTGAAACTGGTGTCCTGCGGAATCAGTGGCAATGTGGCGCAACCCGAGGTCAACGCCGAGGGTGGCTGCAATATCCTCATCTTGGGGCGGCTCGGGTGCGTCCTCTTTTACCTGAACATCAAGGTAAAAGCGATGCTTCCGTCCCCTCTTGAGCGTCGCACTGGTCGGCTGCTGGCCCGCAAGCGCTTGCCGCTGGAAGTCGCCCAAGGCCAGCGCGAGGGTGCAGCGCCCGTCGAGCAGGCGCAGGCTGACCGTCTCGCTCTCCACGTTGAGGTTGAAGATGCGGGCGTCGTAGTCAATACTGGTGGGCTTGAACTGGCTATGACGCGTCTTGGCATTGGCCAAGCGAGGCGCTACCCGAGCAATGGCACGGACGGCCAAGTTGGCCGACAAGCCGAACTGCTCGCGCACGTGGCGGTAGCAGCCTTTGTGCAGATCGTACTGCCGGTGCTTCTTATGCTCGTTGCCCCAATCAGCCACAAAGTTGCAGGCTTGGCTAAAGGCGTCAAGCGTCGCCTCAAGACGTGTGGCTACCTGCGGCGGAACCACCAGCTTGCAAGAGAGGGTACGAATCGTTTCCATATCCCTAAATATAGGGAAATATTTTTCACTACGAAACCCCTCAGATTTCAACCGGCTCAAGGCGGACAAGCCGCCCGTCGCCGATTGAATCGCGATCCCTCCCCCCGCCTAAAGACGGGAGTCTCACGCGAGGTTTTTTATGAGATGCGTACTCTGGGCGGCGCTTTTGTGGCTGGGTTGTAGCAGTGAGCGTCCGCCTCTCCAATCCCCAATCTCAGACGAAGAGTTGGTTTTTGACCATAGCACCTTCGCGGACGCAAGGCTTGAACGGGCGGTGCGGCTGGCACTGGGACAGCCGCAAGGGGGCTTGGAGAGCGAGGGGCTATCTGGGTTGCGAACGCTAGACGCGGGCGGCTATGGGATCGCAGCTATCGAGGGGATTGAGCGGCTGAGTGGCTTGGATACCCTGATGCTGGGCGACAATGCCGTAGTAGATATTGGCCCGCTCGCCGGATTGACCCGGCTACAAGTGCTCGACCTGTCCAACAACGAGATCGCCGACCTTGTACCGCTGGCCAATCTCCTGCTACTAAGAGCACTCAACCTCGACGGCAACCAAGTAGAAGACCTTGTGCCGCTGGCGCGGTTGACGCGGTTGGGTCTGCTCAACCTCGACGGCAATCAAGTCCGCGATGTTGCGGTGCTCGCGCAGCTCCGGCGCTTGCGCAACGTCGAGCTATCGGGCAACCCGATCGACTTAGACCAAGTGGAAGCCCTGCGCGAGCGGGGGATGGAGGTGACCTTTTTCCTGCCGGGGATTTTCTTTCAAGACGCCCAACTAGAGCGTGCGGTGCGCAGTGCGGTTAGGAAGCCAACCGAGCAATTGACGGCGTTAGAACTGCGCACGATTACCCGTCTGAGGCTCAACAGTTCGGTCAAGTCGCTGGAGGGCATTGAGCATCTAACCAACTTAGAAAGCCTGAGCTTTAGCGGCTCTGTCCGCGAGGGCGAGTTGGAGAGCCTGTCGCCGCTGGCGGACTTGAGTAGGCTGCATATCCTCCAATTGACGACGGCCAAGATTGAGGATATTAGCGCCCTATCCCGCCTGACGAGCCTAGAGAGACTCAACCTCAACAACAATGCCATTGTGGATATCTCGCCGCTGGGCGGTTTGGTCAATCTCCGCGAATTGTGGCTCGAAATAAACCAGATACAGGACTTGTCGCCGCTGGCGGATCTCCGCCGACTGGAGATACTGTATCTCGCGGACAATGCAGTCGAGGACCTGTCGCCGCTGGCCGGGTTAGACCAACTAGTAAAGCTGCGCTTTTCGCACAATCGAGTGGCGGATATTTCGCCGCTGACTGAGTTACACGCCCTAGAACAGCTCGAATTTGCCAACAACGCCGTGGCTGAAATTGCTCCCCTAGGCGGATTGTATCTCCTCAAAGACTTGGACTTTACCGCCAACTTGGTCGGCGACCTCAGTCCGCTGGCCGACAAACAGCATCTAACGGCTCTGTTCTTTGGCCAGAACTTCGTGGAAGATCTCTCGCCGCTGGCCGGCCTCCCCGAACTCAGACGCCTGCGCCTGCCGGACAATAAGGTAGTGGATATCGCTGCGTTGCTAACGCTGGAGAAGCTGCTCTCGGCCGACCTGCGGGGCAATCCGCTCAGCGAGGCCAGTATTGACCTGATCCCTACCATCGAACGCAGGATCACCTTCTGATGCAGTTGCGTCTGTGCATCTGGATGATTGTGTTGAGCTCCGGTTCGGCTTGGCCGCAGTTGGAACTGGTGGTGGGCCGGGAGGGGTACTCTTACCCAGCCATCCAAGACTCCGCGGCCTTCGTCAACTGGGCACCTGATTCGCTGTGGACTTGGGTGGTGACGCCAGGCGAGAATCTGATGGCCTACGCGCGCGCGGGGCGGCCAGATTTTGGTCTCGGTCACAGAGCCTACTATGGGCTTGCTGGGGGAGACGGTTGAGTGGCCCGTGTTTCGCCGCGATATAACTGCGGTGCAGGCCATTGCCGACGGCGACCCAGGGACGGCCTTTGACCCTGATGAGTTCGGGTTGAGCCGCCAAGCGTCGATCTACATCGACTTGGGCGGGGTCTATACCATCGTGCGGACCAGAGCGTTCCCGCGCCTCGACGCCGAACACATAGGCCGCTTTCCGCAGACTTTTGACTTGGGGCTGGGCGACCGACTACAGCCGGTGGATGCCTTGGAGCGTCTGTTGACAGCTAGCGACGGAAGTATCGGCGGCGAGGTTCGTTTCCAACGCTATGTGTTCTTTGGCACTACCCGGCCCAATATCCGGGCGGTTATCGAGTGGCCGGGCGTCCTCCCAGTCAGCGGCCAGCGCCAAGCGCGCTACGTGCGCTTCCAGCCCCTAGGCGACGCGCCTTGGGAACTGGCCGAGTTGGAGCTGTACACAGACGGCACGACGCGGCCGGGGTTTTTTCGCTCAGTGCCGCTGTTGGCCACCACTGGAACGCCGGTGTGGGGGCGGCTGCGCCACGAGGGCGGCGTGCCGCTGGAGGAATTGCCCATTGTGGTGCAGACGCGCACCGGCCCGGATGACGAGCCAGTGCATTACTTCATCACCCAAGGGCCAGAAGAGATCCGGGTCAATCGAGCCGTCTGGGAAAATGCCCCCGAATTCCCAGGTATTGCCCAAGGGCCGATCGCGTCCAACCCCGCTTGGAGCGGATGGGAAACGGTCACCGGCGGGGTGGTGCGCTCGCCAAGCCCGAATCGCTTCTTGCAATTCCAAGTGCGCTTTTTGCAGCCGGGCGTCAAATTGGAGCGACTCGTTTTCGAGTACTCTTCGCCGCCGGTTGCCGGCGAGGTCTACGCTGAAATCAGCCCGCCGCTAGTCGATGTCGGGGTGGAGACGGCCTTTGTGGCGATCGTGCAGACGCACCGCCTCGCGGAGCGGTCGGACACCGGCTTCCGCTTCGTCGAGGTGCTGACCACAGCGCAGATCGAGGGCATTGACAGCGTCAAGGTCGATGACGAACACGCACTGCACACCCTGCGCTTGGACCCCGGGCGCGGATTTGCCGTAAATTTTTGGCAGCGGGTGCTAAAGGACGGCAGCCTCGTGCACATTTTCTTTCGCGGCAAGGTCTTTGTCGATGGGACGCGTTTTGATGTGCGCGTAGGCGAGCAGCGCCACGTTTTGGATCAGGCACCCTACGAGATGTTCCAGTACGCACGCGAAGCGGATGTAGATCCTGTCCTACTGGGTGAGGGCCTGACGGTGCGCCTATCCGCGTCAAACGCGGCCCTTGTCGCCGACGTGGAGCCGACGCCGCGGGTGCTGACGCCCAACGGCGACGGGGTCAACGACCTGTTCGTCGTCGCCTATAGCTTGCTCAAGCTGACGCGGCCAGCAGCGGTCTTCTTTCGCATCTATGATTTGACAGGTGGTTTGGTGCGCCGGGGCTATGCTGGCGAGGACCAGAGCGGACGCTTTGCCCAAGTCTGGGATGGGCGCGACGATTGGGGCAGGCTGGTCGCACCGGGGATTTACCTCTATAACCTCGAGGTCGCAGCCGATGTCGGCACCACGCGCCACAGCGGTATAGTCAGCGTGGCGTACTGAGGAGGGTTTTCGGTAGTGATTACTTTTGGATGGTGCCGCTAGAGCGGTATTGAAGCCGAGATACCGCACTTGATGGGGCTAGACAGACGCGATTAACGGGTGCCTTCTGAAAGCAGTGATTTGATTTGTCCCCACGACTGAGCCTCGACGCTCGTAGCGGCAGGGGGAGCCGGTCGCCAAGTGGGCCAGTTTCCGCCCAAGCCGTTGGTCAATTCAACTAAATTGCTTCCGTCAATATCGACTACCCAGATCTCAAATTGGTCGTCCCAACTGGGACTAGAAACGAAGGCTATTTTCATGCCGTCGGGTGACCAAGTGGGGTTTACATCTATGTCAGGTCTGTAGGTCAGGGGAGTAGCGGTCAGGGGATTGAACCCCTGCTCGAACTCACTGGTATCGCGGATATAGATGTCAATCTGGTCCTCATCGTCCCGCAAAGCGAACACTTCTTTGGTCCCATCCGGGGAGAGTTTGGGTCGGCTATGGGGGGCCTCTCTCCAGTCCACGGATATCGGGTTACTTCCATCTAACGCTATGACGAACGTCTCAATGCCATCACTCGGATTTCCTGTAGGCAGCGTGTCATAGTAGATTCTACTCCCGTCTGCAGACCACGAAAGTCTAATTTTTTGGACTGAATCGTCCGTCACCGGTTGCTGATTGCTGCCGTCGGCGTCCATCAACCATATATCATCGTCAGCAAAGTCGATATAGGCGATCTTCATGCCATCTGGAGACCAAGCCGGACTAGTGCAATACCGTCCTTTGGTTAGGTTTACGGGGTCGCTTCCATCCGCATTCATAATCCACACATTGAGGATCCCCTCGCGGTCGGAGATAAATGCGATTTTATCCCAGCCCTGCCCCCAGCCGTCGATGGCCAGCCCCAGCGTTGCCAAGAAGATGATCAGTATGGACCGATAGCTCATAAAAATCTCGCGTGAGACCGTCGCCTTGAGGCGACGAAGGGATAGCGATTCAATCGGCGATGGGCGGCTTGTCCGCCTTGAGCCGGTTGAAGTTTTAGGGTTTGCGTAATGAAAGCCAAATCACACTAATTTAGAGGTATGGAAACGATCCGAACCCTCTCTTGCAAGCTGGTGGTTCCACCGCAAGCAGCGACGCGCCTTGAGGCGACGCTTGAAGCGTTTGCCCAAGCCTGTAACTTTGTGGCTGATTGGGGGAATGAGCATAAAAAGCACCGGCAATACGATTTGCACAAAGGTTGCTACCGCGACTTGCGTGAGCAGTTTGGCTTGTCGGCTAACTTGGCCGTCCGTGCTATTGCTCGGGTAGCCCCTCGACTGGCAAACGCCAAGACGCGGCATAGTAAGTTCAAGCCTACCAGTATCGACTACGATGCTCGCATTTTCAAGCTCAATGTGGAGAGCGAGACGGCCAGCCTGCGTCTGCTGGATGGCCGTTGCATCCTCGCGTTGGCGTTGGGCGACTTCCAGCGGCAAGCGCTCGCGGGTCAGCAGCCAACCAGTGCAACGCTCAAGAGAGGACGGAAGAATCGCTATTACCTTGACGTTCAGGTAAAAGAGGACGCACCCGAGCCGCCTGCCGATGCGGATATTGACGCCACCCTCGGCGTTGATGTCGGGTTGCGCCATATCGCCACTGATTCCGCAGGACACCAGTTTCAAGGGCAGGACCTTGCCGACTATCGCCAGCACCGCGCCGAGGTAAGAGCGTCGTTGCAGGCGAAGGCAGATACCGGCAGCACATCCACACGCAAGGCGTGTCGCCGGGCACTCAAACGGCTTTCGGGTCGGGAGCGACGCCATCAGAAACGGGTCAACCACGAGATCAGCAAGCAGCTTGTTGCCTTTGCCCAAGAGCATGGGCCGGCCATCATCTTCGAATGCCTCAAGGGTATTCGGAATAGATGCCGGTTCCGCAAAGGGCAGCGGCGTAGCTTCCACTCGTGGGCGTTCTACCAACTCCAGCAGTTCGTCGAGTACAAGGCACGTCGTGCTGGCGTCCGGGTCGTGTATGTCGATCCACGCTACACGTCCAAGACCTGCTCGAATTGCTTGCATGTTGGTGTCCGTCGTCAAGATGACTTCTCCTGCAAAGACTGTGGGCAGCGTTCCCATGCCGACTTCAATGCGGCAAGGAACATTGCCCGCTGGGGCCTCGCTGTAATCCGAGGCGAATACTCCCTACTCTCCTGTCTGCTCCCAAGCGGCGGAAGAGTAGGAGGGTAAAGCTGACTGCTTTAGCTGTCAGTGCGATTACCCCTCTTCTAGAGTCCGCCGCAGGAAATTCACCGCACGCGGGATAACACCTCTCAGCGAGAGGATCGCGTGTCCGCCTCCCTCGTAGATGAACGCCTCGAATTCGGGGGGCTCACGTCCCAGCGCTTCCATGGTCCGGATTAGGGAATGGGCTTGGCTGACGGAGACGGTTTCGTCGCCGTCGCCGTGGTGGAGTTGGACCGCGGGCAGATCCTCGGCGAACAGGACCGAGGAGCGGCGCACCAGCTCAAGGCGAACTTCTGCGAGGTCAATTTCATCTCTCAGGTAGGGCTGGATGAAGGTGGTATCGATGTGGGCGACCCCGGGCAGGTCGCGCGGAAATCCCATGGCCGCGTCCCGCGCAATCTCCCGGACCCAGTCGTCGAAGAAGTCGGTGGGCCCGAACAAGGCCACGATGTTCTCGATGCGCTCGTCGCGGAGCCCGGCCAGCAGGGCGACGCCTGCTCCTCGGCTGCCGCCAGCGATGCTCAGGCCTTCGATTCTCGCCTGCGGCGTCAACTCCAATGCAACGTTGAGGAGCGCTAGGGCGTCGTCCACGTCGTAGTCCCAGTGACCGCCGGGCCCCGTCGAAACCCACTCTCGATCCTCGTACTCGAGCGGTTCGCCGCGAAAGGACGGGATCACATAGACGAAACGGTCGCGCAGTTCGCCGAGGGCGAAGAGCACGATGCCGATTTCATCCACCTCGACTCCGCTGTCGCCCCCGTGCAGGTACATCAGGATGGGCAAGCTGCCCGGAGCCGCTGAGTCGGGGGCGATGATCGCTCCGTAGTGGAGTATCTCTCCCACCCTGTGGGACACGATGCGCAGGGTTGCCGGGGTTTCGCTTAGCGGATACGATTCGGTGAGTTCGATGGTCGCCTCGGCCGCGGAAATGTCGCGCCGGGCCCAGTCGGCGCGGACGGCCTCCACCTCGGCCGCGGTCGGAGGCGCGAAGAGGTCGTCGAGTTTGGCCTCTATAGCGACCGCGTCGACAACGGGCTCCACCGGATCGCCGGCCTGATCGCATCCCGCCAGCAGCCCAAGCAGCACAATCGGCAGTAGCCCGCGCACGCATCGAATGTCCAGACCACCTGTCTTCAAGAGCGACTCCTAGATTTTCGTCCTGCTATCAACCTGCCCTGAGCATCCTAATATAAGCCCGTTGCGCCCACGTATGGAGGGGGAGCGTCCAGTTTGCCGCCTGACCTAGTCTAGGCTCAGCGCCTTGACAGAGAATCCAAAAAAGCCCCTTTATGTTTCCTATACGTCTCATCATTGATCAGACCGTGCACCGAGTAACCGTAAGCGCCAAAGCTCAAGGAGCAACTATGGGAAGTAAAAAAGTATTTACAACGGCGTCCTCACCTGAAAGCGAGGGAATACCTTCGCGGGCGATCCTGAATTTCCTGCAGCGGATCGACTCCGAGCGAATCTGCATGCACGGGTTCCTGCTAGTGCGTCACAACAGAATCGCGGCTGAGGGATACTGGGCCCCGTGGACGGCGGAACGCACACACCGGATCTATTCGGTCAGCAAGAGCTTTGTCGCGTTGGCGGTCGGGATGATGATCGACGAAGGCAGGCTCGCCCTCGACGATCGGGTCGCCGAATACTTCCCGGACAAACTGCCGGAAGAACTTCATCCGTGGCTTGTTGCCTCGACCGTCCGGGACCTCCTGACGATGGCGACCCCCCATTCGACAACTTCCTATACGCGCAACGATCCAGACTGGGTTTGGACCTTCTTCAACCGGACCCCCTCGCATCCTCCCGGAACGATCTTTTCGTACGACACCGCGGCAACCGTGGTGCTCACAGCCACGGTCGAACGGCTTGCTGGCATGACCTTTTTGGATTATATGCGACCGCGATTTCTGGACCGGATCGGATTCTCCGCTGACGCATGGTGCATCCGCACGCCCGAGGGGGTGTCGTGGGGCGGGTCGGGGGTCATCTGTAGGCTGCGCGATATAGCCAGAGTCGCACTCGCCTGCATGAACGGCGGCATGTGGGGCGATGAACGGGTGCTCCCGGAGGCGTACGTGCGCGCCGCGACTTCCAACCAGATCGACAACGCCATCCGGGGCAACTGCGGATATGGATATCAGATCTGGCGCGAGCAAGAGAACGGATTCTCCTTCCGCGGGATGGGCAGTCAGTACGCCATCTGTTTTCCCGACCAAGAGTTTCTGTTCACCTGCATCGCCGACACCCAGGGCGCACCGGCCGGCAGCGCCATTCCGGTCGTGATGCGCGAGGAACTCTATCCCCACCTAGCAGACGCGCCGCTGGCCGAAAACCGCGATGCCCACGTGGAACTCGCCGATAAGATCAAGCGGCTGGCCGTCCTGCCGATCCCCGGGGCTCCCGACGCAAGGGCGGCTTTGGAAGTCAACGGAGCTTGGTATGCTTTGGAAGACAACCCGATGGGGATTACGCGGATGCGCCTGTCCTTTGAGGAGGATGAGGGCGTCTGGGAGTACATCAACGGTCAGGGCGACAATGTGCTGCGATTCGGTATCGGGCGCGTGCTGTCCGGCAAGTTCCCTCAACGCAATTACTTCGGCGAACAGATCGGCTCGATCCCGGGCATTGAATACGATTGCCTAGCCTCGGCCGCGTGGATCGACGAGCAGACGCTCAACATGGAAGTCTATATTACGGATATTTACCTCGGTGGGCTCAGAATATCTTTCGCCTTCAAGGAGGAAGAGATCGGCGTCTTTATGACGAAGCAAGCCGAGTGGTTCCTGGACGAATTCAATGGATTCGCCGGAGGAAGGCGTCTCTAACGCAGTATGGGAAGTATCCAATTCCGGACGGAGGAGCGGGTTGGGCACTAATACGGGCCGGATACTGAGGTCGTAACAGCCAAAGAATTTCTGGAAAAGATAGGAGCCTTACCATGAGTACGCTGAGCGTTCGATTGCCCGACTCGCTGCATAAGCGAGTCAAGCAGATGGCAGAAGAGGAAGGGATTTCAATGAATCAGTTCATCACCTTGGCAGTGACGGAGAAGGTATCGGCGCTGATGACGGTTGAGTATCTCGAAGAGCGTGCTAAGCGAGGTAGTCGCCAGCAGTTTGAAGCTATTTTGGCAAACGTGCCAGACGTAGAACCGGAAGTATATGATCAGTTATAATCAGCCCTCACTACCGCCTCGCACAAAGGAGAAGTGATGGGAAAACTGGAACGGGACGGACGCGTCATCGTCGCGGAAGGGGGGAGTTGCCCCTCCCTGGAACGCCTGAGCAACGGCGATCTGTTGGTGGCCTATCGGGACGACACCCACAGCAAGATGTGCGTGAGCGTGACGCGCTCCACCGACTGCGGCCAGACGTGGCGCAAGGAGCACACCTTTGCCTATGGTGTCTCGGCGGAGCGAGCGGACGAAGAGTTCTACGGCCATCACGGCATGGCACAACTCGCCGACGGCACCATTCTGCTGCCCTACAACGTGTACGGAACCAGCTTCAGCGGCATCTACAACCGCACCGTGTGCGTGCGCAAGTCGGTGGATCAGGGTCACACTTGGTCGGAGCCGATTGTGGTGATTCCCGGCCCAGGTCCGGCTGACGGCTGGGCGGCAGCGGTCTCGTACGGCAAGATTCGCACCCTCCACGACGGCACTGTGATCTTGCCGATCATCGGCCGCCGCGAGGGCGACCGCTTCGGCCGCCACGGGTTCCTGACCTCCAGCGATGGAGGCGAAACTTGGGAGCGCTACGTTACGGCTGCCTGCGACCGCTACTCGGGCGACGAAGCCGACTTTCTGCAACTCCCGAGCGGCCGCATTCTGTGCGTGAACCGCGATCCCTCCAACACCCACGGACACGGGGTAGGACCGCTGTTCTGCAACTGGAGTGACGACAACGGTGCCACCTGGAGCAGCCACGAAATGGTGGGCTGGTCCGATCCGCGCTACGGCCACTCGCCAGCGCTGTTTCTCACCAAGACCGGCACCGTAGTCTGCGGCTACCGGCACGTAGCCGAGATGGACCACCTGCATATCGGCAGCGTGGCGTTCTGTTACGTCAAGGAGGAGGGGCTGGACTGGAGCGGAGAGACCCACATCTGGGGCGGCCCCATGCTCCTCTCGTACCTGATGCGGTTTGACGCCATGGGGCAGGGCTACCCCAGCTTCGCCTACGCCGATGACGAGCGCATCCTGGTGGTGCACCACAACCAGCCGCCGCCAGCGGTCGGGGAGCGCGACATTGAGGGCGTGTTCTACGTGGAGCGGGACGAAGAGCCCGCTTGGCGCGGCGACGTGGGCTAAGTGACCTGCCTTGTCGACGGCCTTCCTGCACTGGGGCAGTACGGTTTGGTGTGCCCTTCGTGTTCCGGGTGAATCCTAATATACGGGTCGGAACCGTGCTCGCTGCAACCAGACCGTACTGGGAGTCCTGTCGAAGGACCCGCAAGCGACCATCAGGGAGTGGGCCTGCCCTGGTTTGGGCTCGGTCCCTTGACAGAGAATCCCCAAAAGCCTTTTTATTTTTTACTATTTTATACATATAATCATCAGTCGAGTCAAAGAGCCCTCGGAGACCATGTATAATGGGTAGGCACAAGAAGTCTATCATCGATAGCTCGGGGATCGATCGCCGTGATACAGGCTACTACTCCACACCTGCGTTCGTCGCAGAATTCTTTAGCAACAAACTCCTTGACATTAACCCGACCCCAGTAACCATCTTAGATCCGTGCGTTGGTAAAGGAGAGCTCCTTGAGCCATTTCGGAACATCGATGCTAAATTGTATGGCTACGATATCCTGGATTTATTTCCGACTCCATTTTATGAATTTCAAAAGCGAGATTTCCTAAGTGCCGCATTAGATTCTCTTACAATTCCGTTGATAGCGACCCCGATCAACCGTGCCGACATCATCGTAGCAAACCCTCCTTACAACTGCCACGAGCACGACTATTTGCGAAAACACAAAGCAAAACTGTCGAGGTGTTTTGGATCTGGCGTGACGCTAAACTTGTATTCTACTTTTCTCGCAGCTATCATTAGCATCGCAAAGCCAGGATGTTTGATCGGTGTAATCACGCATGACTCGTTTTTAACGGCACGAGGACATGAAGGATTACGCCGCCTCATTCGTAATAATTGTGCTATCCACTCACTCTTGTTGTGTCCTACAGATCTATTTAATGATCAGGGTGCTGACGTTCGTACGACAATATTGATTATGGAAAAAGGAGCTGGCCAATCTACGAATATCGAAATATGCTCTCGGCCCAAGAATTCAACACACTTCAGACGTATTCTCCGTTCAGATAAACTTCCTACATGCACTATCAACGACCTAGCTTTGACTTCCGAGAAGGATCGAGGCGAATTCACTGTAGGTGTACCTAGGTCAGTGAGGGCCCTTTTTGATCTCAACAGATTGGGAGATGTTTTTCCGTGCAAAACTGGTATTTCAACGGGAAATGATAAATTGTACCTTTCGCGACAACGTAAAGACCAATTCGCATTGCCGTTTTATAAAAATCCTGGTAGAAGTCGGTTTTTTGCTCATCCCAATGCTTTTCTTGACAAAAACTACCTAGGAATATCCCGCAACATTTCAAATTTCATAGTCAGAAACAAATGCTATATTGGCCGCGCCGGGATAACATGCTCGTCTATGGGTGTATCATTTGGAGCTGCCATCCTTCCAAAGGGATCTACGTTTGGAGTCAACGCGAATATATTTCCGGATGAAGGAGAACGATGGTGGCTTTTGAGTTTCCTAAATAGCTCACTTTGCAATTTCATCGTGCGTGGTGTCTTGCTTCGATCAAACATGATAACTGCAGGTTATGTATCGAGAATACCTTTGCCACTTCTGAATCATAACATTCGCAAAGACTTGGGCTTGATTGCTCGGCAAGCTTACGAGCGGGCATATGAAGATAAGGGATCGATGGCAAACATAGGATGCTTCATTTCCCAAATTGATGAACTGCTCTTCGAAGCTTGCCAGATCACAAAACAAGATCAGGACACAATTTCGATGTTCTGCGCCGACATAATTCGGCGAACCTGAACATCATAGCCGATATTGGTTTAGCGGCCGCTTCTCCGTTGTTTGCTTATCCGTTTTTGATCAGCAACATTAATTTGTTGTTGTAGGATCTCTAAAAATTTCGTCCGTGTGCGTGGAATAGCTTGATCTAGTGACTTGTATTGGGACCTAAGTACACGACAGTAATCTAAGTTGTGGTACGGCCCTGCTTTAGGTTTTATTTGTAATCGCCCAAGATTACATCTAAAACCTAAATACAGGAGCCGCACCATGCTTATTCATATGCTAAAGAAAGCCCTCATGCAAGGGTCTGTATCCCTCTCCCGCCACCGCATGGACCTGATTAGTGGCTTGGTGTGCGCACTGATTCAAGTGCGTTCGGTCAATCTGCGGAAACTGGCGTGTAGTCTGCCGGGGATGGCCCAAATAGACAGTCACTATCGCCGTCTCCAGCGTTTTTTCAGCAGTGGGGTCTGCCCGTCGGTGTTTACCGAGTTGATCCTCTCCAAGTTAGTCCGCCCCGGTCAGTCCCAGCTCTTGGTCATGGATCGCACCCATTGGACGTTGGGTCGCACCGATCTGAATGTGTTGTGTGTCGGCTTGGTCTATCAAGGCGTGTCGATTCCATTGGCCTATCAGTCGTTGCAAAAGCCAGGCAACTCCAACACCGACGAACGTAAACACCTGCTGACCCAGGTATTGTCCTACTTCGATCCGGGCGTGTGCTGTCTGGTTGCCGATCGCGAGTTTATTGGTCGAGCGTGGTTTGATTTTTTGCTGGAGCAACCGGTCGATTTTGTGATCCGCCTGCGCGGCAATACCGGCCTTACCCTCGACGATGGCCGACAGCGGTATGGCGCTTCTTTTAATGAACGAATGCCTCGGGGCACCACCCGATACTATCCACACACGACCCTCTATGGCGGCTTGGCCCTGAATTTGGTGTGTCATCGCCCCGTCCGCGGCGAGAAGCTCCTGCTAATCACCAATCGAACCGACCTCAAGCAAGTGCTTGCACTCTATGGCCAGCGCTGGGCTATCGAGACGACCTTTGCGTGTTTGAAATCGAGAGGATTTAACCTCGAAGATACCCATCTGATCCACCCGCAACGATTGCACCTGCTGCTGGGGCTGCTGGCGTGGACGCTCCTATGGGCATTACTAGTAGGACAGCAGTTGCATCAAAGAAAACCGATCCCTATAAAAAAACATGGACGAAAAGCCATAAGCCTCTTTCGAAAAGGATTAGACCAACTCACACAGATCATACACCAAACACGAGACCAACCTAAACCCGCCCGACAATATCAACCCATGTTACTGTCGTGTACTTAGATTGGGACGATTGAAGGTTCCCGTTATTGCTGGGATTGACATATATATCTGGTAGCCATGTCACGGGAACAACATGACAATTGCAAAAGTCTAAACGCATTGGGTTTTCCGAGAAAAGGATTTCAATCGTTGCAATCAACAGTATGCATGGCGGTCCTTGCGCCATAAATGTCAGGAGAGGACGAGCTTTGGAAATATCATCTTTGCTTGGTTGTCGTCCTGTTACTGCGGATTTTACGTTTACGTAGATTATGGGACTGTCTTCTAATTGAAATGAAAAGTCATAGACACCGACCTCGGATTCGGCAGGAGAAAAATTCTCTAGTCCAATGTCTTGCGCACGCTTTTCCAAATTTTGCGAGATTATCTCCTCAAGCAAACGCCAAACGGTGCGACCCTTGGCTGCCTTTCGCCAGCCAAATGGGAAGTGGCGAGGACAACCAATTGGGACAGATCCAATAGTGTCGAGAAGTTGCACTAAACTCCTCTTCAACGCATCTGTGTATTCTAGCGTTTTTTCGATTTCGTTATTCACTGTCCCACTCTTCGAAGATAGAAGCTGGTGTTACCTGTAATGCCTTAGTGAGTCGTAGAATGTTTCGTAGGCTCGGATTTCTTTCGTCACGCTCAATGCCGCCGAGATAAGTGCGGTCGAGCGCAGCGAGACTGGCTAACTTTTCTTGAGAGAGCCCCTTAGAGTGTCGCAACTTCCTGATGCGACGACCAAAAGCGACGATGGAGGAGTCAATGTCATTCATTCTAAATAGTATTGCACAGAAGATACCTATAAGTCTACGGACTATAAGTATCATTATGTTGACTTAGGAAAATTTGCGGATTGTTTGTGTTTGGAGCCTTCACTGATTTACGCACGGAAAAGTGCCGTGGGCCTTCGCCTCCCAAGTCCACGGTCACAGTCAAGCTGACGGCTTCGTCCACCGTTACCGTCGGGTCGACATCGGTCGCGTTACTCGGGTTTGAGACCTTAGACTGCGCAGACGCTAAGTAGGTTGAAACGGGCCCGTCGGCTCCGACTTGCCAACGCAGCTTCTGATTCCATGTCCCTGTAATGACGTGGCCATCTATACCAGCCGGTCTCCGGTGATGTCAGGAGCCTTTGGATACGAGATTACCGTAACAGTTCAGGTGTATGATGTGCCAAGCCCAGTGAGATAAACGATTTTCATGGCGGCCCTCGCTGTTGTCTGACCAGGACGTGCAGCAGATAGTGCAGACGAGTGCGCGCCGCATCATCCGTCTGGTGCGCTCAACGCGGCCTGCTAGGAC
The DNA here is from genome assembly GCA_965219735.1 of Candidatus Latescibacterota bacterium. Classification (GTDB taxonomy): domain Bacteria; phylum Latescibacterota; class UBA2968; order UBA8231; family UBA8231. The sequence goes on along the minus strand of OZ244790.1, from coordinate 5,553,141 downwards.
GACACCGTAGCCGATTCGCTTGCGGACGAGGAGCCCGCTTGGCGCGGCGATGTGGGCTAAGAGTTAAGGGGCTCTTACTTATGGCAAGTCAATTTCTCATAGATGGCGACCTGTTCGTCGAAGTGGTAGACAATAACGACGGAGGAGGTTTCCCGCAGAAACGGGTTGATGAACTCTCTCAAGCGAACAGGAAAGGTCGTTTTGACGACATCGCTTTCCCTTTTGAACGGGCGAATGGTTACAACGGTGTGCGCCAACTCTACAGCCGACGCGGCCCACAGGAGAATATCTTCCGGTCATCTTGGGCAAGCAGCCTCAATTTTGAGTTCATCTATGACCGGTCCGGCAGGTCCATGATTCCCCGTTGGCTTGGGGGCAAACTCGGAACTCCGCCAACGCCAAGTCAACTCACTCGGCTCGATGACAACTCGGTCCGATTGACGACCGCTATCCCCGAACCCCGTCGCATTGAGGTCAGCACGACCTTTACCCTCGTTCCACCGCATTACATTGATTTGGAAACTACATGCGTTGCCCATCCCGACGCTTTCGAGGGGGATTGGCTAGGGCTATTTTGGGCGAGTTATATACACAACCCCGAAGACAAGACCACCTACTTCCTCGGCCGTCCAGACGAAAACAGCCCCGAACAATGGATTGAATCGCTAATGGAACAACCACTGAACGCGCGTGCCTTTGCGAGTGAAGCCGATGCGCTAGTCGAGGGTGAACCCAATCCAGATGGTGGCTTATTCCACAACATCCGCCCCAGCCGATATGTCCATCCGTTCTTTTACGGATGCTGGCGCAATATGATGCTCGAACTGATGTTCAAGAGCTCCGAATCCCTGCGATTCGCGATTCAGCCAACAGGCGGCGGACTGACAAATCCAGCGTGGGACTTTGCCATGCTCATAAAGAATTGCCAACCGTTGACCCACTATACCTTCAGTGCCCGCGTGGTCTTCAAGCCGTTTGTGAGCCGTGAAGACGCATGGGAAGAGTATCAGAACTGGGTGGATGATTAGCTCCGTACTTCCGCCAGCGAGACTGTCCTGTGTTCCTTGGCCGAAACTGAGACGGCTGCGGCGATTTCGACATCGAGCAAGGCATCTTCTGGAGGATTGCGGCCCTGGCGGCGGCCCTCTATGGCATCGAGAAAGGCGGCTGCCTGCCGGACGAACGGAGACGGCTCGTTCGCAAAAGTGCGAATTTCGGAACGGCCCCCGTGAAAAACGGTTATGGAATCCTTACCGGATGCGTCCCCGGCATTCGGCTGAATCCCTCCCTCCGAGCAGACAAATCGCGGCTGTGGGTCGGGCATGCCCTCCGGGCCGATGTAACTGGCCGTGGCCGAAGCGAAGGCCCCGTTTGCAAATCCGATCAGGACCCCGCATGTTTCCTCCGCTACGCGACCGGGAGCCGTATTGCGCAGCCGATTGGCCATTGCGGACACGGTGGTCGGTCGGCCGAGAATCCAGCGGACGGCATTGAGATAGCAGTAACTCATGTGGGTCAGCGGCATCCCCCCACTCGCCTCTTGGTCATAGTACCACCCTTCCGGGTCCGGGTTCCACAGGGCCGTGGTCACGGCCATCACCGGTGCCCCCAGTTCCCCTCCCGCCACTAGGCGCTGGATCTCCTCATAGGCAGGGTCGTAACGGCGCTGGAACCCGGCCTCCACAATCCGATTGTTCCGGGCCGCCAGTTCTGCGATCTGGCGTCCATTTTCGATACTCGAAGCTAGACAGCCGCCCACGAGGAGATCGTAACCGGCATCCAATGCCCAAATGGAGACCTCATCCTGGACGCGATGCGGCACCTCGATTAGGACCGCGTCCGGTCCGACCTCCCCCAATCGGCGAAAGTCATCGCAGAAAACGTCGCACCCCAACTCAGCCGCGCAGCTTGCAGCGCGCTGTGCGCGCCGGGCAGCGACGCCGCAGATTTCCGCACGGCCGGTGTCTAGAAACGCCCTGCCCCGCGCCCGGGCCATGTTCCCGGCTCCCACAATCGCTATTCGCTGTTTCGGCATTGTGCTCCCGCTCCCGTTTTTGAGTTTAATGCCCGCTCTCGTAAAATATGAAACCCACCGCAACCAGACCGTACTGGGAGTCCTGTCGACATGATCGGCTTCATGCAACATATATAGTTGACAACTGACTGAAAATCATTTAATTAATGATATAAAGTCGGTTGCAAATTGGTTATGATTATGTTGTTCACGTATCGTACTCTAGACGATGAAGAGAAGCGGGTAGAAGAAGCTACGGCTCGCCTACGAGCCGATCTGCGTCGCTACGTTGCTACGGAGCCGCGCCGCTGGACGGGCTTGTTAGCCCGTATGACCCGGGCCCGCGCCCTTGCCGGATCCAATAGCATAGAAGGCATCAATGTGTCCGATGATGACGCCCTTGCCGCGATTGATCGTGAAGACCCCGCCAACACTGACCGTGACACATGGCAGGCTGTCGTCGGCTACCGCGAAGCAATGGACTACATCCTCCAGCGCCGTCAGAGCCCGTCCTTCATGATCACCGAGGACGTACTCTTGGCCGTCCATTTCATGATTTGCCAGTCAGATTTGCAAGCAAATCCGGGTCAGTACCGCCCTGGGTGGGTCGGTGTACGAAACAGCAGGACCGGTGAATTGGTCCACGAGGGAGTGGATCGCGACCAATTGGAGCCCCTCATCCACGAGCTTCTGGACTACGTGAACAACGAGCAGGTCGATTCGGTCTTCCTGCGCGCTGCCATGACCCACCTGAACTTGGCGATGCTGCATCCATTTACGGATGGTAACGGGCGGACTGCCAGATGTATCCACACTGCGGTATTGGCCAGTGACGGGATCGTCGCGCCAACATTCTCTTCAATTGAAGAGTACATCGGCCACAATCAACAAAAATATTACGACGTATTGGCGGAGGTCGGGGGGGGTACATGGCAACCAGCGCGCGACGCTAAGCCGTGGATTCGCTTCTGCTTAACTGGTCACTATGTACAAGCGCAAACACTGCTCCATCGGATGCGAGAATTGGAAAGGCTTTATGTAGAGCTCTCTGATCTGGTAATTGCCAGGGGACTACCCGACCGCATGGCCTTGGCCCTCATTCAGGCTGCCTTTGGCACTAGGGTGCGAAACTCATCCTATCGGGTAAGCGCAGATGTTTCCAAGAATCTCGCTAGCCGTGATCTGAAGGTGCTCGTGGATATAGGGCTTCTAGTTCCCGAGGGCGAACGGCGTGGACGGTTCTACAGTGCGGCCCCCGTTGTGGCGGAGATTCGTCAGAAGTCGCGGCTTCCCAAGAAGGTTGACGATCCTTTTGCCGAGGGCGGGCCGGCTTCGTAGAAGTAATTCGAAGGGCTATTTTATCTTTCCGGGATCTTTTCGGACCTACCGCATTTCCGCCAGCGAGACCGTCCTGTGTTCCTTAGCCGAAACCGGATTTGCCGGAGGCTCCATTTCTTGAGAAATTTCCGCCCGGCTGGAGCGAAGGCTCGATTCCTCGTTCCAAATGAGAGTAGGCGACTGCGCCAAGAAACCCGGCTTCGGGGACAGTTCTAGGAGGAGAGCATGGAATACGTCAAGTTCGGCCGTTCTGGCCTGAAGGTGTCGCGTCTGGCCTACGGCTTGGGCCTGCGCGGTCAGGAGGACGCCGGCGAGGCCGAGCGGGCCATCGAGCGGGCCGTCGAGTTGGGGATCAACTTTATCGACTGCGCCAACATCTACGGGTTCGGGGACGTGTATGAGACTCGCGGCACGTCGGAGCAGGTTCTGGCGCGCGTCCTCAGGCGGCATCGCGACGACCTCGTGGTCACCTCAAAGGTGGCCAGCCGCGTCGGCGACGGGCCTAACGACGCCGGTCTGTCGCGCTATCACATTATGCGGGAGATCGACCGCACTTTGGCCCGCCTTGAGACGGATCACATTGACGTCTACATCCTGCACATGTACGACGACGAGACTCCCCTTGAGGAGACGCTGCGCGCCCTGGACGACGTGGTGCGTGCCGGCAAGACGCGCTACGTGGGCGTCTCCAACTTCCAGGCCTGGCAGGTGCTCAAGGCGCTGTGGACGCAGGACCGCCTCGGGCTTGATCCTCTGCTCTGCATCCAGAATCCCTACAACCTCCTCAACCGGGAACTAGAGCGCGAGATGTGGCCGGCGCAGCGCGACCAGGGCTTCGGGGTTATGACCTACAGTCCTCTGGGCGTGGGCTTGCTCTCCGGCGTGTATACCCCTGGAGAGCCGCCGCCGAATGGTACCCTGTACGCCACCGGGCGCGTCGGCGACCTAGAGCAGGACCTCAACGAGGCGGGGCGTCGGACCTTGGAGATTCTGCGGCAGATCGCCGACGCCCATGGCCGCACCGTGGCGCAGACGGCGATCAATTGGGTGCTCTCCCACCCCGAGGTGACGGCGGCTATCACCGGCGGCGATACGGTGGCTCACATGGAAGAGAACGTCGGCGCGGTGGGCTGGTCGATCACGCCGGAGGACCGGGCCCGTCTCGACGGAGCCTCGGTCGGCCAGGATCGCGTCTTGGACGACTGACCGCCGCCCTCAGTAGGGACGTCAACTCTCAGGTGCGCACGCCGCAACCTCTCGGGGTCGGGTACACGGCGCGGTCTATTTTTCTTAGTTTCAAAAAACCCAAGGGAGACCAACATGCGACTCAAAGACAGGACAGCCATCGTCACCGGTGCCGGGGGCGGCATGGGCCTCGGTATATCGAAATGCCTGACGCGCGAAGGGGCGGCCATTGTGGCGACCGACATCGACGGCGACAGGGCGCAGGCCACCGCCGACCAGCTCGAAAGCGAAGGGGCCACCGCGGTCGCCATCACCGCGGACATAACGGATGAATCCGCCTGCCAAGACCTCGTCGCGCAGGCGATCGAGCGCTTCGGTGCCATTGACATCCTCGTCAACAACGCCGGCCACTTCGGCACCATCGTCGGTGCCCCGTTCACCAACTTCACCGGAGAGGAGTGGGACAGCAACTACGACATACACGTCAAGGCCCCCTTCTTCCTCTGCAAGGCGATCGCCCCACACATGATCGAGCGCCGCTACGGCAAGATCATCAACATCTCTTCCGCGGCCGCCAAACGCGACCCGACCTTCCTGCCGACCTACGCGGCCGCCAAGAACGCGATGCTCAGCCTGACGCGGCTGACCGCCAAGGACCTGGGGCCGCACAACATCACCGTCAATGCCGTATGCCCCGGATTCGTGTGGACCAACTTCTGGCATACGCTGGCGCCGAAGATCGCCGAGGTAGATCCCACCTACGCCGGCAAAAGCGCCCGCGAGGTGTTCGACCTGTTCATTGCCAACTCGACGCCGATGCAGCGCGAGCAGACGCCTGAGGACATCGGCAACATGGTCGCCTTCCTCGCTTCCGACGAGGCGCGCAACGTCACCGGCCAGACGATAAACGTCAGCGGCGGCATGGTCCTGGATTGAACCTGCTTCCAGCCGCGTCGATTTATTTTTTGCGATCCTTGTAGCGGCGGCCTCGGTCTTCGACGCGGCGCTCGCGCACTAACTCCATTACTGGGACGCCGTAGCCGCAACTAGTGCCGGTCAGTTCGACTTCGACTTCGATTACTTGGCGTTTGGTGCGCAGGTGTTCGGACTCTGTTTGCAGGAGCAACGCGGCGTGGGGCGATTCTTCGAGTGGGGTGGCCGTGGCTTTGCCGTAGAGGCGGATGATGCCGGCGTCTTCTCCTTCAAAAGAACAGACCATGACGGTGATCGGGCCGCCGGCTATCGCGTGCCGCGCTGTTTCGTTGCCGCTGCCCAAGTAGTCGAGAAAGGCCACGTGGTTGGGATCAATCACGTGTAGCGGTACGCCGCCCTTGGGCGAGAGGTTGATTGGGCCAATGCCTTCAGGACCGGGCGCGAGTGCGGGGTCGGTGGAGGCGACGAAGAACAACGGCGCGTTGCGGATCAGCGCGGCTTGGTCGTCGGTGATGGAGGGATAGTAGGTGGCCATAGGTTTTTCCTCGTTGGGGGGTAGGCTAGGCGAGCGCCTCGTTGTATTGCAATTGATGCAGGCGGGCGTAGATGCCGTCTTGGGCTAGGAGTTCTTCGTGGCGGCCTTCTTCGCGCAACTGGCCTCGGTGCAGCACGAGGATTTTGTCGGCGCTGCGGATGGTGGAGAGACGATGGGCAATGACGATGGAGGTGCGGTCGCGCATGAGTTTTTCCACCGCTTCTTGGATCCAGCCTTCGGTCTCGGTGTCGATGTGGGCGGTGGCTTCGTCCAGCACTAGAATGTCCGGGTCGGCAGCTAGGGCGCGGGCGAGGGATAAAAGTTGGCGCTGACCGGCAGACAGGGATGCGCCGCGCTCTTGCACGTCGTGCTGGTAGGTGTCGGGCAGGCGGTCGATAAAGCGGTCGGCGTTGACATAGCGGGCCGTTTGGGCAACGGCCTCGTCCGACAGTTCGGGAGCGCCGAGGCGGATGTTGCTGGCAATGTCGCCGGCAAAGAGAAAGACGTCCTGCTGCACCAGACCGAAGCGCCGCCGCAGTGCTTCCACATTCCACTCGCGGATGTCGATGCCATCGACCAAAATTTGCCCGCGTTGAATCTCGTAAAAGCGGCACAGCAAGCTGATGATGGTAGTCTTGCCCGAGCCGGTGGCTCCGACTAGCGCCAAGCTCTGGCCCGGCTCGGCGCAAAAAGAGACGTCGCGCAGGACCCATTCTTCGCCTTCATAAGCAAACCACACGCGGCGGAATTCAATGGCACCGGCGATGCGCTCTTGGCGCACGGGGCCGCCGACTGGCTCTGGCTCGGCGTCGATCAGTTCAAAGATGCGCTCGGAAGAGGCCATGGCCACCTGCACGGTGGCGTATTCCTCGGCGAGGTTGCGGATGGGCATGAAGAAGCGGGGTACGTATTGCAGCATGGCCACCAAAACGCCCCAAGCGATTTCCTCGCGCAGCACTTGGCCGACGCCGTACCACAGCACCAGCGCCATCAGGGCGGCACCGCACAATTCCATGAAGGGGAAGTAGGCCGAGTGGTACAGAGTGCGCACTAAGCGGGCGTCGAGGTATTCGTCGGTGCCTTGGTTAAAGCGGCGGGCGCTGCGCGGCTCGCAGTTGAACAGTTTTACTACTTCTATACCCGACAAGGTTTCTTGTAAATCGGCGCTGAAGCGGGCAAAGCGGGTGCGGGCTTGGCGAAAGGCTTGGAAGGTGCGGTTTTGCAGCCATAGGGTGGCGGCAAAGGCCACCGGCAAAAAGGCGCAGGTGAGCAGACCGAGTTCGACATCGAGATAGAAGAAGATGTAAAACAGGATGGAGGCGATGGTGACGGCTTCGGTCACTAGGGAGACGGCACCGTAGGTGAAGAATTCGTTGAGCGCATCGACATCGCTGGTATTGCGCGCCATCAGCCGGCCGATGGGCGTGCGGTCGAAGAATTTGAGCGGCAGGCCCTGTAGGCAGGTGAAAATGTTCAAGCGCACGTCGCGCATGGTCCACTGGCCGACCATGCTGGTGATCCAGCTCTGGGCGTAGCCAATGGCGAATTGGGCGACTAGCAGCGTGGCGAAGAGCAGGACGAGGGTGCCTAGGCCGTCTAGATCGCCGGGTACGATGTGTTCGTCAACGGCTATTTTGGTCAGCACGGGACCGGCCTGACGGGCCAGCGAGGCCGCGAGGATGAGCAATAGCGTCGAGGCCGCCCAAGGCCAATAGGGCCGCAGGAAACCCAACAGCCTGGTCATTAGGCGGAGGTCGATGGATTTTTTGTCGATTTCTTGCTCGTCGCGGATGGTCGGTGGCATTAGAGGTCGCTCAATTCCTCGGTGAGGTGTTGGCGGCGGTACATGTCGGCGTACAGGCCATCGAGTGCGAGCAATTGGTCGTGGTTGCCCTCTTCGACAATGCGCCCTTCGTCGAGTACAATGATGTGATCCGCGGCCATGACGGTGGAGATGCGATGGGCGATGAGGATGGTGGTGCGCTCGGCCATGATGTCGCGCAGGCGCGTGAGGATTTGCTCTTCGGTGCGGGTATCGACGCTGGCCAAGGCGTCGTCGAGGATGAGGATTTTCGGTTGCCGCACAACTGAACGGGCCAAGGCCGTGCGCTGCTTCTGGCCGCCCGACAGGGTGACGCCGCGCTCGCCGACGATGGTTTCCAGCCCTTGGGGAAAGGTCTTGAGATCCGCGGCTAGTTGGGCTACCTCAATGGCGCGTTCGACTTCGTCCGCAGCGGCTAAGTCGAGGGCGATGTTGTCGCGGATGCTTTCGGAGAACAGGAAGGTGTCCTGCGGCACGTAGCCGATGGCGTCGCGAAAGGCGCGTAGGGGCATTTGTTCAATGGGCTTGCCGTCGATGAGGATCTGGCCCTCGCCGGCTTGAATGAGACGGGGGATGAGCCGAGCCAGCGTGCTCTTGCCCGACCCGACTCGGCCGACGATGGCTAGGGTGCTGCCGGCTGGAATGTGAACATCTATATCGCGCAGCACGGTTTGGCCATTGTATGCAAAGGAGGCGCGGCGGAATTCGATTTCGCCTTTGATCGCCAAGCCGTCGTCTTGGTACTGGTCGGGCTGGGGCTGTTCTTTGAGCACGGACTCGATGCGCAGCATGGAAGCCATGGCGCGCTGGTATTCATCGACGATGCGGCCCATCATCATCATCGGGCGGCTCAAGCGGATCAAGTAGGCGTTGAAGGCGACGAAGGCCCCCAAGGTGAGCGTCCCTTCGACGACGCGGATGCCGCCCAGCCACAAGATGAACACCATGGACAGGCCGCTGATGAGGAAGGTGAAGGGGAAAAACGTGCTGTAGAGGTAGATCAAGCTGCGGTTGCGCTCGACGTACTTGTCGTTGAGCTGGGTGAAGTGGTCGATCTCGCCGCGGCGGCGGGCAAAAGCCTTGACCACGCGCATGCCTGAGAGGTTTTCCTGCAAGCAGGTGCTAATGGCGGCAAATTGTTCTTGGACCCTGCGATAGCGCCGGCGCACTCTGCTGCCTACCAAGCGCAGGATCACAGTCATAATGGGCATGGGCAACAGCGCGTACAGGGTCAGTTCCCAGTCGTACAGACACATGGCTACCATGCTGAAGCTGAAGCCGAGAATGGCGCTTAGGAACATGCGGAAGCCGTGACTGAGGTAGCGTTGGACGGCCTCAACGTCGTTGGTCGCTCGCGCCATTAAATCGCCGGTGCGGGCCTGTTGGAAATAGCCCAATGGCAAAGTGAGTATATGGGCGAAGTAGCGCTGGCGGATGTCGCGTTCGACGCGGTACGAGGTGGAGGCCAAGTGCCAGCGCATGCCAAAGGCCATGCTCCACTGCGCCAGACCTAAGCCGACGATGAGGGCGGCGTAGTGCGTTAAGAAAGTCAGATCCGGTGCGGTTTGATCTAAGCTGTCCCGGGCTTGGTCAATGGCGCGTTCGAGGATGAGGGGGATCGAGACGGAGATGAGTTGTTCGCCTAGCAAAAAGATTAGGCCGACGACTAAGGCCCAGCGATAGGGACGGAGGTACGAGGCGAACGGTTTAAAGGGATTGAGGCTCATGCGTTGTTTGGTGGGCCGCTAAGGCCCTACTTAGACTATATATATCCATAAACCGTGTCAAAGCAGGACGATTAGGAGACCCATCCAAGTGAATGCCTTCCGAATGATTCCTGACGAAATTCAGCGCTGGGAGCGCGATGGATATTTTGTGCGTGAAAACGTCTTTTCATACGAAGAAAACGATCATCTGCGGCAGGTGGCCGAAGACATTGTCTCGGGGAAGCGAAGAATGCCTATGGCCCACATCGACCGCAATGCCCTAGCCCGCGACGGCAAAGACGCGCGATCTGGGATCTATGGTATGCACAAGATCCATCACCCTAGTTGCTACATACCGGAGTTCCTCGCTCGCGTGCGGGATCCGCGTCTGACCGATCCGCTCCTCGATATTTTTGGTCCGGACATTCTGGGCATCAACAACCTCTTCATTTGGAAAGCTCCCGAAATCGGCTTGGGCTTCCCTTGGCACCAAGACAAGTTTTACTTTGGCAAGCGATTCAAAACGGCAACGACCGTCGGCACTTGGACGGCAATTGACCCCGCAGACCGAGAAAATGGGTGCCTATACGTGATTCCCGGCAGTCACAAACAGGCCATTGCCGAACACGACGACATTGAGGGATCGCAGCAGACAGAATTCAAACTGGCCCGCAATGCCCGCGACGAGGACGGCGTTGCCGTGGAAGTTCCACCCGGTGCGGTCATCTGGTTTCACTCTCACCTGTTGCACAAAAGCACCAATAACCACAGCCAGCGATTTAGACGCAGCTATGTGTCACATTACTTAAGCGCACAAGCAGAATGGTTTGATCCAGAAAAAGCTGGTAAAGGCCAGCCGATTATGTGGGTGAGAGGACGAACGTTTCCCGGTAAAGTTCGGGAGGTTACACGAGACGTCCTGCTCGTTCCCGATTAAGGTTGAGTCCAATGACCAAATCTTTGATTGTTGCGCAAAAATTCTGTCAGAAGGATGACGGAGATGAGAAGTAGCCACGTAGATCTATACAATCACTATGAACAACATGCACGATTCCAATCGACGCCATTGGAACGAAGCCGCTAAGCAGTGGAAAGAGCTTCGCGACAAGGACGGATTGTGGCAGCGTTGCCCCAACGAGCCTGAATTCGGCTTTGCCGGCGGCGCGCTTCAACTGATTCGCGAAGTTGTTGGCAACATATCGGGCAAGGATGTGTGCGTCATTGGCAGCGGCGATAACTACGCGGCGTTTGCTCTTGCTGAGCTCCTATCCAGCGGCCCGTTGACTATCCAGCAAAAAGCCTTCGGCCTGCATATTGAACAACTCGGCGTAGAGCCCGTCTTGGGCCATCAGCTCTCGGTGGCTGCCGCGCTCGGCTATGCGCCCCTCCTGAAACACGTAGATCGTATCCGCCATGCGGACGGTCGAAAAGCGGTGCGAGATGAGGATGGTGGTTTTGCCGGCGGTCAGTTCGAGGAAGCGTTGGAAAATGTCGTATTCGGCGCGGGCATCGAGGACGCTGGTCGGCTCGTCCAAAACGAGAATGTCGGACTGGCGGAAAAAGGCACGCGCTAAGGCGATCTTCTGCCACTGTCCGCCCGACAGGTCGGTGCCGCGCTCGAACCAAGAGCCGATGCGGGTCTGATAGCCATCGTCCAGCGTCTCGATGAATTCGCGCAAGCCAGCTTTCTCGGCCGCGGCCGCGATGCCATCCAAATCGTCGAGCCGCTCGTATTGCGCGTAGCCGATATTCTCGGCGACCGTCCCGTGATAGCGCATATAGTCCTGAAAGATGACGCCAAAGCGCTGGCGATACGTTTCTACGTTGTATTCGCGCAGATCGCGGCCGCTGAGGTGAATTCGTCCTGCGGTTGGATCGTAGAGCCGGGTCAGCAGCTTGACAAAGGTAGTCTTGCCAGAGCCATTCTCGCCCACCAGCGCAATGCGCTCACCGGGCCGAATGGTCAGCGACACCCCTTCAATTGCGGGTTTGTCGCTCGTCGGATAGGTCAGAGAGACGTCTTTGAACACAATTCCCGAGCCGAGATCGGTCGGCACCGCGGGAAGGTTCGGTTCAGGTCTGATTTGCGGCTGTATGTCGAGAAAGGCTTGGTAGCCCTGGATGCCTTCCAGCGAGCGTTCCCAGGCCCAAGTCATCCTGGAAATGCCCGACACGGCCTGCTGAGCAATGAAGATGACAACAAGGGCCATGAGGGCCAGTCCCAGGGAGATTTCTTTGGTCATTACTTGCTCGACGAGCCAGTAGCCAAAACTGAGGGCGATTGCTAGGAAAGGCAGGTAGAAAACCAAGTTTCTGGCCGCCATTCTGACGGTGAACAATTGTTTGCGGTAGTACTGTTCGGCCAACTCCTCGGCCATGCCTTTGAAATAGGGGACGAGACCAAACAGACGGATCTCTTTGGCAGGATGCTCGTCTGAGAGCAGGTGCTCAAAGTAGTATAGAGGGTTCCATTCCTCATCCCGGGATTTTTTCTTTTGCCGAGTCAGCCATTTGACGAGATGCACGACCAGCAGGGCCGCCCCGGCCGCAAAAATTGGCCAGCCGATCAGGGTGCAGAGAACCACCAGCCCCACCGCCTGCACGCCGAGGAAAATGAAGTCATATATCGAATCCATCACCCCGCAGACAGTGTAATCGAGTGAGTGTCGGTTCTCCAGCAGCTTTCGTTCGCCCGCGGCTTCGATCTCCGCCAAGTCGAGTTCCGAGGATTTGGTAATGAATTCGCGCTTTAGAAGCATTTCAAGGTGAAATCTCGCCCGCGAACCTAGCCAATAGGAGATCTGTTTCCCGACAGCTTCCATCGCCAGCAGCCCCCCGGCCAACAGTGCCAGCCGAGTCAGCATCTGTTCACTTTGCTGCGGAGCTTCCAGCGCCACCATGAGCCAGTCCACCCCCCACCAAATGGCAACGCAGCGCAGGAGGATAAACAGTCCTTGGACCACCGAGAAAACGGCGCGGGCCACAAATAGGGCGGGAGAGGCTTCCCGCGACTTGTTGGTCGTCCACCGCATCACGTACAGCCATTCGTCTATTTGGTTCCTGAACGACTGCGGAAGTTTTATCGTTGTCATGGGTCGGTCTCCTGTTGACAGCAGATCCAAACAAAGACGGCGATTTTTTCTCGATCAATTTTGATGGGTAAATTTTTAGCTGAGGCCATAACGGGAATTACAGAGGGTTCTTTGATAGTGGCAAGTACGATTGCCTACCCCTTCACTGCCCCTAGCTGAATCCCGCTGATGAACCACCGCTGAAAAAAGACGAAAACCGCGATCATCGGCACGAGCATCAACACCGACCCTGCACAAATCAGCCCGTAGTCGTTGACATCGCTATATTCGCTTTAGAAGCCGGTCGTACTCGTGATGTGGACCAATCCAGAACCACACGATATCGCCTTCATCTAGGACGCCGAGGGCACGATAGTCAATGCTCACGCGTACCGAGTACACCGGACGCCGCTGACTGACTCGCTTGAAATCCAAACTTGGGTGACGAGGATCTGACATGAAGAATCGATAGGATTCGCGTGCTTGCCGTTGTACGTGTTCAGGAAGGTGACGATAGGCGTCCCAGAAACTCGTCAAGGTAAACGAACGCACGCCTACAATTTTTCTATATCGAGAGGCTGAGTTCGTCCTGCTCGGTGCGCTGCTAGGGCCTCATCGGCCAGCCCCTGCAGCAAATCCTCTGATTCGGAACGGCTGAATAGCTCGGCCCATCGCCGCTCCGACTCAAGTTCGGCTAGGAGGAAACGCGCAAATTTGTCCTGTTCCTCTTGCGGCAGTTTGGCGGCACTTTCGAAAGCCTTTTGCAGAAGCTGAGTCATTTGTTTTTGCTCCTCGCTTTTAATTGCCGATTTGCGCTCTGGCGGACCTGTGCCAGAGCGAGCCATTTGCCGCAGCGTAACCCGATAGTCATGCTTGCTCATAGAGCGGCAGCATCTCCTGACGGACAAGGGGTTCTAGCCTGTTCAGGACGGCTATTTTAGGCAGGTTAGCCAGCGGCCGATTGCAGGCTCTTCCACGGCTTGATCTTCGCCAGATCGGCGGCGAGCATTTCTTCCGCCACTTCGGTGTCGTACGCTATCTGCGCCCTCAGCCAGTAGCCCTTGGAGAGGTCGAAAAAGCGACACAAGCGCAGGTCTGTATCCGCTGTAATGGCCCGCTTACCGGCGACAATCTCACTGATTCGCTGGGCGGGAACACCGATTTCTTTGGCAAGGCGATACTGCGAAAGTTCCATGGGGACCAAAAACTCCTCTCGCAGCAATTCTCCGGGCGTCACAGGTTTGAGCTTGGACATACTCTTTTCCGCTCCTAATGGTAATCGACGATCTCGACATCTTCCGCACCAGCAGCCGACCAGCGGAAGCACACCCGAAACTGGTCGTTCACGCGAATGCTGTACTGCCCGGCCCGATCTCCCTTGAGCTTTTCAAGGCGATTTCCTGGCGGAATACGCAAGTCTTTGAGCCTTCCGGCGATCTGTAATTGACGCAGCTTGCGTCGCGCCCTTGATGCGATGTTTGAAAATCGCGCGATCCGCCGCCCACTTGCGAGGGCCTCCGTATCAGAACATCTGAAGGATACAATCATATAGATAATAACGTGATACGTGATTAATATCAAACGGAACTATCTAGCTGCTGACTGGCCCGAGCGACAGCAACTCAACAGCGATCCGATAACCGCGTCAATCTTGGCTAAACTACGGCCCATTTCTACACGCGGCTCTTCGTGTTTTACCCCTTCACCGCCCCTAGCTGAATCCCGCTGATAAACCAGCGCTGAAAAAAGACGAAAACCGCGATCATCGGCACGAGCATCAACACCGACCCCGCGCAAATCAGCCCGTAGTCGTTGACGTACAGGTCCGACAGCTTGGCCAATCCCACCGGCAGCACCATCATAGAATCCGAATCCGTCATAATCAGCGGCCAGAGAAAGGCCCGCCAGCGCCCGAGGAAGGTAAAGATTGCCAAGGCCCCCAGCGCCGGTTTGGCCAGCGGCACCACCACGTGCCAAAACACGCCCCACGCCGAGCACCCGTCGATGAGCGCCGCCTCCTCGATCTCGCGCGAAATGCCCAGCAAAAACTGCCGCAGCATGAACGTCCCATAGGCACTGAAACACCCTGGCGCGATGAGGGCGAAGAAACTGTCCAGCCCCACTGGATGGCCGATGTAGTGACTCTCTAAGTAGAGGAAACCGCTGAAGAAATCCGTTGATGACACCGCGTTCAGCCATTCGGGGATTTTCTTCATCAACACGAATTGTGGGATCATCAACACGTCGGCCGGAATCATCATCGTCGATAAGTAACCGAGGAAGAGCACGTCGCGGCCCCGGAATTGCAAGCGGGCAAAGGCGTACGCCGCCAGCGCACTAGTGGCGACTTGGACCACAGTGACGGCGGTGGCGATGAACAGCGAATTGGCGTAGTAGCGGAGGAAGGAGAAGGCGCGGAATACGCCGGTGTAGTTGTCCGTTGTCCAGCGCGGCGGAATCCATCCGAGCGTCACATCGACGTTGTACTTGAAGGAGGTGAGCAGGGTCCACACCAGTGGCACCACCATGCCGCTGAGCACGAGGAGCAAGATCGCATAGATCAGGACCGTTGATTGGTACCGACGCCAGCGCTCCATTAGACGGCCTCCAGCCGCTTGCCGCCGTAGCGCCAGTTGAGCAAGGTTGCCGCGAAAATCAGCGCGAAGAGCACCATTGAAATCGCCGCGGCGTACCCTACTTCTAGCTGCTCGTACGCCTGGGTGTAGATGTAGTAGCTCATGGTGGTCGTCGAGCCCTCGGGGCCGCCCCCGGTCATTACATAAGCGGCCTCAAAGCCGCCTTGCAGGCCGCCGATTATGCTGGTGACGAGAATGAAAAAAGTCGTGGGCGCTAGCTGGGGCACGGTGATGTGGACGAGCTGAGACCACCAGCCAGCGCCGTCCATTTCAGCGGCCTCGTAGAGTTCGAGCGGGATGTTTTGCAAGCCGGCTAAGTAGAGCACCATGTTGTAGCCGCCGACGCTGGCCCAGATGAACATGATGATCAACGCGGGCTTGGCCCAAGACGCGTCGATTAGCCACCCCGGCAGGAGCGCGGCGGCCCGCTCGGGCGCGATACCCAGCACCCCAAAAATTTGCCACAAAAGCCCGTTTATGATGCCGACGTTTGGCTCGTAGGTCAGGAGCATTTTCCAGACCATATAGATGGCGATGCCCGTACACAGGTGGGGAATGAAGAACAGGGTGCGGAAGAAGATGCGGCCGGGCAGTTCTTTGTTTAACAGCACGGCCAAGAGCAAGGAGCCGACCATGGCGAGCGGGATATTGAGCATCAAAAAGAGCGTGTTGCCGAGGTACTTCCAGAAGTACGGGTCGCGCGCCACCCACTCGCCATCGACCTTTGTGAAGAGCACTAGATCCGCAAAATTATCCAGCCCGATGAAGACAGGTGCGCCCGAAGCGAGCTGATAGCGGTAGAAGCCCATGCCCGCAGCCACTACGACCGGGCCAAGCGCAAAGATGAGAAAGCCGACGAAATTGGGCAGCAGAAAGAAGAACGCGGCTTTGTTTTGGCTTTTCATCAGGGGGTTTCTTCGGCGTACATGCGCTGCAGATAGGCGTTGGTTACTTGGTGGGCTTCGGCAAGGGCTTCGGCCACGCTCTCGCGGCCAGTGAGGGCGGCGTCGAGTTCGTCGAGCATTCGGCGGTAGAGGTCCTCCCACCACAACTCCTGGGGAAAGAGCCGGACGTTGTAGTCCATCGAGCGCACGAAGACCTCCTCCTCGTAGGGCGTCGTCGCCCGCGGGTAGGTGTTGCGGGCCACCGAGCGCTGCGGCGGCAGGTCGCTGCCCAACTTGGCCATCTTGGTCGTCGCCTCGGCCGAGATCATGTGCTTGAGCACATCCCAGGCGACTTCTGGCTCGCGCGTGCCCTTCCAGATTGTAAAACCGACACTGGCGTAGCGCGTCTGTCGGCCGGCCGGTCCCTGGGGAAAGAGCGCCGCATCCCACTCGAAGCGGTCCAAGAGCTGAAAGGTCGGCAGCATCCACGGCCCCATGATGCCGATGGCAATGCGTCCGGCCTCAAACGTGAAGGTGCTCATGGCGTTGTCGCTGCGCACGCCAGGGCGGGGCGGACTGACCTTGTGCTTAAAGTAGAGATCGACGTAGAACTGCACCGCTTGGGCCACCCGTGGGTCGTCGAGGTTGGAGACGTAGCGCCCGTTTTCCTGCCGCAGGAAGTCCCCGCCCATGCTCCACACGTAGCTGGCGATGTCGTACGGGGTGCAGCCGTAGATGTCCGGTAGGCCGTCTTGGTCTTCGTCGATGGTCAGGGCCTTGGCCTTGACTAGGAGATCGTCGAGCGTCCAGTCGTCGGTGGGATAGTTGATGCCGTAGCGGTCGAAGAGGTTCTTGTTGTAAAAGCAGGTGATGGTGCTGCCTTTGACCGGAATGCCGTAGAGGGTGCCGTGGTAGGTGTACGCTTGCAGGCCCACCGGATAGTAATCGCCGGTGTCGAGCTGGTCGCGCCGCACCAAGTCGTCGAGTGGTAGGAGCTGCCCAGTGCTAGCGACTTGGGGCATCTGCCGCCAGTGCAATACGCAGATATCGGGGGCGTGCCCGGCGTCCATGCCCGTCAGCAGCTTTTGCACGACACTGCGACCGGGCACTACCTCTAAGCGCAGGCGAACTTCCGGGTGCTGTTGGCGATATTCGGCGGCGACCTTGCGGTACAGCTCGGCCTCTTGCGGCGAGCCATATACCCACATGGTCAGCACCTCTTCGGCCGGGTACCAGTGAATGGAGAGGACGCCCCAGAGTGCTCCGACAGCTAGCGCCGCGACGATCCCCAAGCGAACAAACGGCGGCAAGGTAGCGGTCTAGCCGGCGGCGAATACTTTTTCTTGCAGCGGCTTTTGCAGTTCGTAAATGCCGCCGCCGCTGCGTGCCCCGGCTGGCATGCGCGTGCGAGCTGTCATCGACACGAGGCGAAAATCGTAGGTGGGTTGGCCGCGCAGAATGTTGGCGTTAAAAGAATCCCAGTTGCCCACTCCGCCGAGCGGCCAGGCGTCCACGGCCGCGTACTGATACAGTAAGAGCCGCCGGGACATATCCGAGCGGTTGAGCGCCGAGCCGTGCAAGGTGCGGGCGTGGTGGATGGAAAGCGAACCAGCTTTCATCGCTAGGGGCACGGCCGACGTGAGGTCAATCTCGTCGCGCTCTGGGCTGATGGCCCCGATGAAGTAGCCGTCTTGGTGGTGGTCGAGGATCGGGCCTCGGTGAGAGCCGGGCACTACCATCATGCAGCCGTTTTCTTCTGTGGCGTCGTCTAGGGCAATGCCCAAGGCGCACAAATCGTCGTTGGTGTGCGGATAGTGGGCAAAGTCTTGGTGCCACTCGACTGGGCTGCCGCCATCGGCTGGTTTCATGTTGAGCTTGTCGCCTTGGGCGCGGATGGCCGGGCCAATTAGGGGCGTCAAAAGGTCTAGGATGCGGCTGTCGCGCATCAAGCCGCCGAAGAAGGGGTGATAACTCGCTGGCGAGCTCAAGCGGCGCACCTTGGGGTTTTCGGGAGTGTGACCCGGCTCTAGGTCGAAGTGTCCGCTCTGCTCGGAAACGTGCCGCGCCTGCTCGACGAAGTCATCGACAATGGCGTGCGCTTCCTCCAACTCGTCTGGACGCAACACATCTTCGACGACGAGATAGCCCTGTTCGCGGTAGAAATCGACCTGTTCCTCGGTGAGCATATAACCTCCTAAAAGTATTCGGGCAGGCCTCGCAACTAAGCGAGACCTGCCCGGAATGGTACTGCGATTGAGATGAAACAGCCTAGAACTGGGACTTGATCCGGCCCCAGCTATTTGCCTCGACGGACGTGTCCACGGCACCCCAGTCGATGTTGGGATCGGCCGGGGTTAGCAGCAAGTCTTGGCCAGCGTGGCAGCACGAGATCGGGTTGGTGCTCCACATGCCGATGCGGTTGTCGCCGTCGCCTGCGCCGCCATCGACATCGTTGACCGTCGCCGTGACGTGGATGACGCCGCCCTCGGTCAGGTCGTGAATTTCGACCTGATCCTCAGTGGCTTCATCCGAGCGCGGCATCCGCTCGATCGGCAGGATGCGGAGCTCGTAGGTGTACGTGCTCTCGCCGAACTCTTCGCCTTCGTGGCTGGAGGCGATCTCGACCCACTGCGAGCCGCTAGTCATCCACGGCAGGTTGACGATCGGCCGATACCACTCAAAGGTCTCCTGATAGACCGGGAAGGCGAACTTGTAGCTGAAGCTGGTGGCATCGTCGCCGGGATTCAGGTCGTCGCGGGCTTGGTGTGCCGCGTTGAGCTCGTACTCGACGCTATCATCCCAGAAAAATTTGCCTGGGTCTTGACGCTGAGTGATGTGAATGTCGTCGAAGACGCGGCTGGTGATGTACACGTTGTTGGTCGCATCGTTCCAGCCCATGATGTGGCGAATCTGCATCGAGCTGGCGTCCAGCCCGCCGCGGTCGACGTTCTCGCCGGCAAAGCCGTGGATCGAGAACAAGGTCTCGCTGAAAATCCCGTACTGATCGAGGGGCACGGGTGCCCACTCGCCGTCGTTGCCGTCGATGACGGGCACGTTGGCATCGGGGAAGTTCACGGCGACCAACAACTCGCCAGGCGGCTCGTGGGCTTGGGCGGCAACCACAAGGCCCAACGAGGCAATGGCGGTAGTGAGAAACTTTTTCATGGTAAAGCTACCTCCACGAAATAAGGGTTAAAGAAAGATAGAAGGTGCGGTAACTCGGTCGTCTTCTCGGTTCCGCAACGTGCGAACGCTCAATATACAAGCCCGCAAAAGAGTACGTCAAGGTTTAAATACCCGCGTAAATGGCGATGAAGGATTGGGTTTCGGTGCGCGATGGGGCGTCTTTGAAGTTCTTGCGCTCTAGCACCAGCCCAATCACAGTCTGTAGCTTGTAGCCTTGGTAGGCCGATTCGTTTTTGAACTGAACGCCCCAAGTCAGTGCCGTGAAATCGTTGGCGTCCGCGTCGAAATCGTCGAAGATCAGGTACTCTAGGCCCGCTTGTAGTTTGGTGATCTCTAGAACATCAGTGCCCGCCAACAGCGAGAAGAGTTCGGCTAGGGTCGTTCGGCGCTCGTCCGTGAACAGGTCGCGGCTCTGCTTGATGAACTCGCTTTTCCAGCGCGGCTCTAAATAGACGGGGCCAAGTGCATGGCGATAGTGAGCTTTGTTGATCATCCCGAAGAAGAAATCCGTCTCGGCTAGGCCCCAGCGCTGCCGCCGCTCAGCTTCCATGAGCTGGTGAAAGACCACCCAGTTGACCTTGTTTTGTAGGTTGAGCGAAAAGGCGCGCATATTGTGGCCGAGGAAGAGCCGGTTGATCCAAGTGTCGCGGGCCAGCAGCGGATCGTCTATTTCGGTCAGCGTGCCGAGGCGCAGCGTGTTGTCGGGTGCCCACTGCAAGAGCGGGTCGGCGATGTCGTCCTCCACGCGCTTGGTCATGCCGAAGAGGCGCAAATCGCCGTAGCGCGCCCAACTCCGGTCGAACCGCAGGAGTGCGTACGCGCTGTGGTTTTTCTGGTTCGATGAGATGAGTTCCTCGCGCAGGAGGCCGGCGATGATCTTTAGCTGAGGAGTCAAATAGGTGCCGACGTACGCGTTGTAGCCTTGGTGGTCGCGCTTGTAGGGGTAATCCGGCTCCTGGTCGTTTTCGTATTGATCGGTCCAGAAGTTGTTGTTCATGTCAACGCCGAAGAGGAATTCGGGCCGATCGACCGCAAAGCGCAAGAAAGGCTCTTCGTAGTCCGGGATCGAGTTGGTGCGCACTCGGCTGTCGTTTTGGTTGATGTCGGGTACTAAGTCGTTGTTCTGGTCCCAGCCCGGAAAGACTTGGCGGTCGGGGAAGGCCCAGTCGGCGCGGAAGGTGTCTGGCACCCGGTCTTGGTCGTCATTGTCTTCCACGAGGTCCATGAGGCTGCGGTCGTTTTGGTAGTCGATGCTGCCGTCGTCGCGGGTGACGAAAGTCTGGGTGTTGTAGCGCGGGTCCATCTGATAGGCTTCGCCGTAGATGAAGAAGCGAGACCAGTGGCGTGACAGATTGAGCATATAGGCTGGTGCGTTGCGCGCACCGACAATGCCGGATGCGGTCTGGTGGTCTTCGACGAGGATGTTGGGATATTTGCGATAGTTCCAATTGAGATCGTACTCGCCGTACAGGTCGAAGCCCATCACGTCGGTGGCCGTCACGGTACCGCCGAGGATGTGGGTTGCCGTTGGCAGCCCGGCTTCAAAGCTGATGACGCGCAGGTTAGACAAGTCCACGATGTTGCCCGGCGCTTGCGTCATCAGCAGGAACACGGGCTCTCCGGCGCTGGTCTGCTGGTCGGAGGTCATCCAGACCTGATAGTCGTTGGCTACCACCAGCCGGAATTCCACTTTGACGATCTCGGTTTTGTCGGCCGCGGCTCGGTTGATGAAGCTTGCGCTGTCGAAGTCGTAGCGCAGGCGGATCTCGTCATTGCCGTTGGCCTCGATATAACCCGGGCGGGGCGCGCCGCCTTCCACTACGGGTTCAAAGCGGATCTCGCGGCCCGAATCCACGCGGCCATCCCGATAGGTGATGAAGATGTCCGAGCCAGCCGGAAAATACGCTGCGCCGCCCACGCCATCGTCTGGCGAGTCGTCCCGCAGCGCGATTTCGAGGCGGGAGATGGTCCGATTCTGGCCTTGGGTCAGCGATCCGGTTACCCAATTGCTCAGCAGGGCCTCTTCTGAGAGCGAATTGGCTTGGTGGGCGTTGGCAGTATGGACGCCGAGCTCGACGAAATCGCCGATTTGCACTTCAAAGCGCCCCCCGATCAAGGTAGTGGAATTGGTGCGGCGTAGCTCTTGATTGGTGATGCCGCGCGGGGCACTGGCCTGCGCGTAGAGGAACGTGCCTCGGTACTTGTCCATGGCAAAGTCGAACTGTATGCCGTCGAGGCGCGGTTTGGACAGCACCATGGGCGTCAGGGTGGTGCGCAGGTCACTGCTGATGGTCAGCGCGTACGCGTATTGCCCTTTTTGCTCAGAGGCTACGGCGACCTCGGAAAACCAGTTGCGGAAGCGCTGGGCTTCAAACAGTACGGTGCCGAATTCCTCGGGGTTGGACTGGGATACGTTGTATATCAGCCAGCCTTGATTGAGGAAGTTGCCAAAGGCGTCGTAGAAGTAATTCCCCTCGATGTCGGTACTGACATACCGTTGATAGGGAGCGCGCGCGTAGTTGGTGGCGCTCCACTGCCGCCAGTGGTGTTCGGCGACCAACTCTTGGGGCACGTACCAGCGGCGCACCGCCGGGTCGAGGGCCGCCGTGCCTGGGGAAGCCAGCGATTGCAGCCCGATTTGGGCTGCGGCCGAACTGCCGTTAATGGCCCATAAAAGTAGGGCGATCTTGCAGATGTATTTCGCAGTTTCTGCCATTGCTCGCTTAGTAGGCCACAGCTACGGTACCCGCGGCTGCTGAGAGGCCCTTGTCAGTGGTTAGATCGACTTGGTAGAGGTACACGCCTGGGGCGACTAGGTCTCCCCCGGTGCGACGGCCATCCCAAACCGCCGCAAAGCTACCGCTGACGGCTGGCGTGGAGATCACTTCGCGCACCAGCCGGCCGGACAGGTCGAAAATCCGCAAAGCGATCTGGCGCGGTTCGCCGATGTTGCGCAGATCGTACGAGATCATGGTCTGATCGTTGATCCCGTCGCCATTGGGCGTCAGCGTCGCGGGATGCGCGGTGACTTTCCGCACGAGTTCGCCGCCGACGGGCGTGCGCACCGATAGGGCATCGCCGGCAAAGCGGAAGGTCGCGTTGCCAGGCCGGACTTGTTGCTTGAGCTCGGGCTCGGCACTGTCGTACACCCAACCGGTGAATTCCGCGCCAAAGCGCAGCACCTTGGCGTCAAAGACGACCTCAATGCGGCGCTCGTTGTCGCGCGGCGCAACAAACGGCTCAAAGCTAATGACGATCCGGTCTTCCTCTAATTGAGGTGGGAAGTCGTCGATGATTTCCCGGCCATCGACCGCGACCGAATGGACGGCTGCGGCCGGAACTTGGGTGAAGATTTCCAGCCGGTCGAAGCCCCGGTCGCCGTCTTCGAGTACGGGCCGCACTACATAGGTGAAGGTCTGCGGCTCGAAGTTTTCGGTCTCAACCGGCCAGATTTCGGCGATTACGCTTTGAGCCGCGGGATCTTCAGCAAACAGCAGAGACAGTTCGTCGATGCGCGGCGCTTTGTCCCCGTCGGAAAACATGACCACTTCTAGCTGCAAGTACTGGCTGGGTCCGGGCGATAGAAGGGGCGTTCCGTCTTCCCAGCCCGTCGCTTTTGGGTCGCGCAGCCCGGCCGCAAAGTCGTAGGGCGTCGACCAGAAGCTCCAGTTGTCCACGTCATACGTCGCTTGGATATGGCTGAAGCGGCCCACTTGGTAGGTCGTGGTGTACTCGTCTTTGGACACCCGCTCAAAGTTGCCAGTGCTGCCGATTTTCCAAAATAAATTAGGCTGTGGCGTGGAGCCGGTGCGCGTGCGCAACACGAGCCGAGTTCCCTCGGGTACCTCGCCCTGCCAGCGAATCTTGCTCCAAGCCACCGGACGGCCAAAGTCCAACACGCCCGTGCGATAGGAGGTCTTGGTGACGAAGCCCTCGCCGTACACCTCCATTTCGGCGATCTCCCAGGTGCGCTCGGGGTTGATCGGGCGAATGCCGATCCAGCGCAAGTCACGCGTGGGAAAGCGCAAATCCACGATTTGATCGAGGTTTTCAACATTGCGCTCTAGGATGTCGAATTCCGGGTCGTTGGTCGAGGAGAGCGAGCGGCTGATGTCTCGGTACCAGCGCTTGCCCGGTGCTTTCTCTTGAGGTGAGGATATAAAAGGTGCAGAGTTATCAGCTACGCCGATTTCGTACCAAGCCAAGTAGTTTTCCTCAAAGCCTGGTCGCGGATAGAAGCGGATGCGGTTGACTGGCATCTCGGCTCCCAGATTGACGACCGTGTTTTTCACGTAGCCGATATTGAGGCCAGCTAAGCGCGGCGAGATATCGACCGGCCGCAAGGTTGCCGTTTCTGGGTCGCCGTCGATCATCACCTGGACCTCTTTGGCGGCCTCGCGGGTATAGCCGGTGGAGACGCTGGTGAAGAGATTGCCGCCGCGCGGGGTCAAGTTCACGTCTAGCGCGAGGTTGACGGACGGATCGACCCATATTGGCCGGATGGCGTTGTCGTCGTAGGCGATCATGGTATCGACGCCCGCTTCCTCTGCGCCGATGACAATGGGAAGTGTGCCCAAGACCTCGCCTTGGCCGTCAACGATGGTGTACTCAGTCTGCTCGTCGGTGATCAGCCCCTGCCAAGAAATACCCGTCGGTCCGCCGATGTGAAATTCGGCCCGGCCCCAAGCCGCACTGGTACACCAAGCCGCAATACTCAAACTCCACAATAAATTTCTTCTTAGCATGACTCTCATTCCTTTTTTAACCCCCACGCGGTTGGGTGGTGGGGTGGAATCACATACATCACACAAATCCCATAAATCCTAGTACGCTACGCCGACGGTGCGCGTGCTGGCACTAGCGCGCGCATCGCCTTCGATGTTGAGTTGGATTAGATAGAGGCCAGGGGCCACGTTCTCACCCTGATCGTCGGTCCCGTCCCATCGCAGTTGGGGCAGATTTTCCGAGCTGTACACGCCGCTCTGCCCTTCGATATTGAAAAGGCGGCGCACTTGGCGGCCCTTTAGGTCGTATATATTGACCGCAATTTGCCCGCCGTCGACCGCGAGGACCTCGCATTCCATATCCAAGACGTCGTTGATCCCGTCGCCGTTGGGCGTGATAACGGACGCGGCGAGGTCAAAGCTGCCCACTAGGCTGCCGCTATTGACGGCCGGGCTCAGGACGGTAGTGTCCGACTTAAACGAGATATCGCCTTCGTCCAGTGCGGTGGCGTCGCCGGCTTGGACGCTCTGGAAAGCGTCTTCCTCCAACAGCAATCCCCGGCCCTCAAAGGCCGTGCTGTACGAGAGGATGCGGCTGACGAAGTGGATCTTTAGTACGGCATTGTGCGCTGTCACCCTCGGGAAGCGCACCGCAAAGCTGCGCTCTGCGATGGCGGTGATGGCCACATCGCCCTCGTCGGCGACCGCGTCTTGCACCGCAAAGTCGTGCGCTAGAAGGAACTCGCCTTGCGCGTCGATAATTTCAATGCGCTCGATGCGGTCTATGCGGCTGCCGGTGACTAGTTCAAAGCTGTCGAAGCCCTGCAGATCTCCGCTTTCCATCTCGGCGCGCACGGCATAGACAAAGGGAATGTCGGCGGCTGCGGGCACCTCGCGCGGAAAGATCTCGCCGACGAGGACATCGGCCAATGGCGGCGTTGTGAAGTCAAAGGAAAACTGCCGCAGGATTTTGGCCGACTCTAGGTCGTCGGACTGGAAGTCAACCCGGAACTGGAAGTAGCGGCGCGGACCGGGCGAGAGGACCAATGCGCCCTCGCGGCTAGTGCCGGCGACCGGATTGTAGGGCGAAGTCCACGGACTCCAATTGGCCAAGTCGTCGCGCACGGGACCGCGTTCCCACACATCGGCGGGGCCTCCCTTGGCCGGTAGGTCGAGGTACTCGTCGCGCAAGAGCGGCTGGTCGGGTTCATCGACTGAGAAGGCGATCTCCTCGGCGTCTTGCCGTCCCACTCGCTTGCGCGTATAGGCGAAGGGCGACGTGTCGTTGCCGCTGCGGGTGCGGATGTTCATCTGCACGGCGCTCGCCTGCCCAACGGTTTCTTCCAGCCAGCGCAAGCGTCCCCAATTGGCCGGGGTGCCCATGTCGATGAGCGGCGAAATGTACTGCACGGTGGGGAAGAAGCCCTCGCCGAAGACTTGGAATTTCTCCACCTCAAAGGGGATGGACGAGGTGGCGCGCAGGCGGATGAAGCGCAAAAAGCGCGGCGGGTCGATCTCGATGGTGGCGACCGGATCGGTATTGTTGGTACGTGCCGTAAAGGTCTCCCAGATGGGATTGCCGGCCTCGGTCAACACTTGGCCGTCGTTGACTTGGAGTTCGAAGTTTTTGAGAAAATCCTCTTGAAAGGGCGTCGATGGCGACGGAAAGACCGTATTGCGCGGGAAGAAGCGGATTTGGTTGACGCCAAAGCGCGCGCCCAAATCGAGCACGAGCAAGGTGCCCAATACGTCCCGTCCCTTGCGCTCGAAGGCCCCGCCACTGGGATCGGGCGACACGATCTGCTCGAGGATGTTTTGTAACTGGGACTCGGCGAGGTCGAAAACGGTTGGGGCGCGGATGCTGCCGCCGCGCTCGGCGATTTCAGCGGCGAGGTTTTGGCCTTCTTGCACGCGGCGGGGCAGAATGCTGCTGGGAAAGTCCGCGCTGGAAAAATCGACGAGATTGACCGGTGCGACGCCGATTTCGGTGATGTTGGGATCCAAAGTGGAGCGGTACTCCGGCTCTATAGTTTGCACCGTAGCCCCGGCCTCCACGTCCCCCTCCCAGCTAATCTGGCCGTCTTGGCCGACGAGCAGTACTTGACGCCCCTGCGAATCGCTGCCGTGCAAAAGCACCAATGCACCTATGAGAAGCAAGCGCTTCATAAGTTTTCCCCGATAATTTTTTCTGCCAATGCCTTCTGCTCCACTTCGATTCGCTGCTGGAGTTGGGCGCGCTGCCTTGCCCGCTGATAGCGCGCCTCTGCGTCCCGTGCCTCTGCGTCCCGTCCCAACTGGCTGTACGCCTTGCTCAAGTGGCCTTGGACCCGCCAGTTGCGAGGCTCTAGTTCGGCGAGGCGCAGCCAAAGGGCTAGGGCTTCGCTGGGCTGTCCCTGCTCTAGGAGCACTTCACCTAGTAGGAGCAACCCCTCGCGGTGGTCTGGCGCTAGTGCTAGGGCTTGCGAGAGCAACGGCTCGGCCGCTGCTAGCTGGCCGTTGTGGCGCAAGAGTGCGGCCGCTGCTATCCGCGCCCGCACGCCATAGACCGGACTGTCTAGGAGTTGGCGATAGGCTCGTTCGGCGTCTGCGACCCGCCCGCTGGCAGCGTAGGCGCGCGCCAGTTGGTAGCGCACCCGGCTACTGTCCGGGCTCAACGTTAGCAGCCGCTCGTAGGATTGCACGGCCTCGTCGAACGCACCGCTCGTCAGTTGCGCATCCCCCAAGCGCCCAAGTAGGGCCTCCTGCCCGCCGCCTGTGACGAGTTGTTGGTAGATTGTGCGCGCTTGTTGGGGACGGCCGGCCGCCATGTAGCGATCGCCGAGTGCCCGTTGCCCGCGCTCGTCGGCGGGCCAATGCGCGACGAATGCTCGGCTAATGCCGAGTGCTCGCTCGGGTTTGCCGCTGGCGTCATAGAGCGCTGCCAAGGCCCAATACACGTCCTTGTCGGTGCTGCCCGCGGCTAAGGCCTGTTCGTACGCGGCGATTGCAGTGGCCGTCATGCCCAACTCCACATAGGCGTGGCCTAAATAGCGGTGCTGCGAGGCTTGCGCTGCGCGGTCCATGGCGGGCGTACTGGCGTTGACCAATGCCGCGGCTAGGACCAATCCTGCCACAGCGCCCCCCTTCCACGCCCAAGACAACTGTGCTAATTGCCCAACCCCACTCACCGCAAAGAGCAAGAGCACGGGAACCAACACCATGCGCGTCTCGGCATGGGCACCGTAGAGCGCAATTCCGACCGCGCCGGTTGCGACAAACAGCAGGGCGAGCAAAGTGCCCCGCTCTCGCGCCGCCAAGGCAAAACCCACGCCTAGTAGCGCGAGCGGCACGACCAAGCCGAAGGGGAACGCGAGTCCCCATTTCCACAACAGGGCCGCTAGGACGACTGAATCGTCGCGTCCGTGGTACATATCCAGCGCAGGCAAGTGCTCCCCGCCGCGCACGAGAAGGTCGGGCGAGCCGCCCGCACTTGTGGCCACCCCTAAAAAATACCACAGCGCGAGCGCGCAAGCCGTTCCCAGCGCACAGGCCCAACACGCCCGCTGCCGTTCTCCTATCCACAGCCACCAGAGCACGGCTGGCGCAAAGAGCGCGACTTGCGGTGCGGCCAGCAAGCAAAGCCCCAGCAAAACTCCGACTCCTAAAAACGCCTTCCCATCGCTCTGTCGGTCGGCCCACAAGAGCGCCGCCAGCAGCGAGAGCACTAGGAATACTGCGAGGATTGGGGGCAGCAAGGAACCGGTGAAGTAGATGGCCGGTCCGTACAGGGCTACGCACAAAGCGGCGATAAGTCCCGTGCCCGGTCCCCAGAGCGCGCGGCCGATTAGGGCCAATAGCACACAACTGGCTGCGCCTAGTAGGACTTGGACGTAGCGAGGTGCTAGCCCGACGGTGAAGAGACCGCGCAAAAAGAGCGGGTATAAGGGGCTGGCAACCGCTGTGTCCCCCTCTCCCCTAGCGGCCTCGACGTAGGGCCAGCTCGCCGCCGTCGGCACCTCCAAGAAGGGGTCTTGCGCGACCTCATCCAGATAAGTTAGGCGCGGCCAAAGGGCCATGAGCGCAATGCCGATGACGGCTGCGGCGAAGTTGTCGTTGCGCCAAATCACGCGCTATTCCAATCCTGCGTAGATCGTTATGAAAGTCTGACTCGTGTATCGCGCTTTGGTCTCTTTGAAGTCTTGGCGCTCAATGCGCAGCCCGGCTAGGGCGTGGAGGCTGTAACCCAAGTACTGAGACTGGTTGGTAAACTGAAACGCGCCGGTAATGGAGTTGAAGTCATTGGCATCGACGTCGAAGTCGTTAAAAATCAGGTACTCGACGCCTGCTTGGAGTTGGGTGGCTCTCAGGAGGCGAGTTTCGACGACAGCCGAAAAAAGTTCGTAGAGACTAGTGGAATGCTCTAGGGCAAAGAGGCTGCGCGACTGCTTGCGGAACTCGCTCTTCCAGCGCGGCTCCAAGCTTAGCTGGCCCAAGGCATAGCGGTAGCTGGCCTTGTTGATAACGCCAAAGAAGAAGTCCTGTTCGTCTATCTCTAGAGCCTGCCGACGGGCCTCGCTCATCAGTTGGCGGAAGCGGACGTAGTTGAGTTTGGTCTGCACTTTATAGGAAGCCGACTGCAAGTTGTGCCCCACAAAGAGCTGGTTGATCCACGTGTCGCGGGCCAACAAGGGGTCTTCGACCTTGGTCAACTCGCCGCCGCGCAAGGTATTGTCCGGTGCCCACTGCAAGAGGGGATTGGGGATGTCGTCCTCTACCAATTTGCTCATTTCAAAGAAGCGCAAGCGCCCAAAACGCGGGGAGTTGTTGTCGTACGTCACGAGGGCGTAGGTGCTCTTGTTTTGCTGAGTTGACGAGATGAGTTCCTCGCGCAGTGTGCCGACCATTACTTTGAGTCGCGGCGTCAGGTCGGCACCGCCGTACACGTTGTACCCGCGATGGTCGCGGCGGTAGGGGTAATCTGGCTCTTCGTCGTTTTCGTATTGGTCGATCCAGAAGTTGTTGTTCATGTCCATCCCGAAGAGAAATTCCGGGCGGTCGGAATGGAAGCGGAGGAAAGGCTCTTCGTAGTCGGGCACGGCGTTGGAGCGCACGAAGTTGTCGTTTTGGTTGATGTCGGGCACGAAGTCGTTGTTTTGGTCCCAGCCCGGGAAGACCTGAGAATCGCCCTGGAGCCAGTCGAAGCGCACTGTGTCGGGGTAGCGGTCTTGGTCGTCGTTGTCTTCGACGAGTTCGACGATGCCCTCGCGCTCGCTGTCGTATTCGATTTCGCCCGTGCCCGTGGTGACAAAGGTCCGCGTGTTGTAGAGCGGATCCATGCTGTACGCCTCGCCAAAGACAAAGAAGGGGGCGGCCTTTTTAGACGCATTTATCATCCAGGCCGGTGCCCGCCGGCGCCCGCCGATGCCGGATGTAGTGTGGTGCTCGTCGCGCAGGACATTGGGGTATTTGCGGTAGCTCATGCTCAGATCGTATTCGGCGTACAGGTCAAAGCCCTGGTAGTCGCGCAGTTCGATGTTGCCGCCGAAGATGTGGGTCGCCGTCGGCAGGCCGTACTCGAAGCGGACGGTCTGCAAATTGGTGATGTCTTGCACGTTGCCGTCGGCTTGGGCCACGAGCAGCAGCACGGCCTCCCCGTCGCGGTTGACTTGGCGGTCGGACGTCATCCAGACTTGGTAGTCGTTGCCCAGCACGAGCCGGAACTCGACTTTGACGATATCCTCTTTGGGAAACGAGGCCCGATCGACAAAAGCTGGGCTGTCGAAATCGTAGCTCAGGCGTATTTCCTCGGGGCCGTTGGCGGCGATATAGCCCTGCTGGACAAAGCCACCCTCAATGACCGGCTCAAACTGGATGTCTTTGCCGGCATCGACGGTGCCGTCTTCATAGGTGATCAGTATGTCCGAGCCAGCTTGGAAGAAGGCGGCTCCGCCCGTTCCGTCGCCTGGAGAATCGTCGCGCAGGACGATCTGAATCAGCGACACAGTCTTGTTTTGGGCCACGGTCAAGGCACCGGAAAACGGGTTGCCCACTAGGCGGTCCGAAAGCGTGTTCGACTGGTGGGCGTTGACCGCGTGCAGGCCCAATTGCAAGGCGTCGCTGAGCTGGTAGGCAAAGCGCCCGCCGAACAGCGTGGTGTTGTTGGTGCGGAGTACTTCTTGGTCTTCGGTAGTAGAGCCGCCTGGATTGCTCAAGCGCGAATAGATGAGCGTTCCTTCGTAGCGGTCGGTGGCGAGGTCGAACTGCACGCCGTCCATGCGCGGCTTGGAAAAGACCATCGGCGAAATCACCGAACGCATCTGCGCGCTCGTCGTCAAGGTGTAGAAGTATTGCCCCTTGGCGTCTGAGGCAATGACCACGTCGGAAAACCACTGTTGGAAGCGGTTGGACTTGAGCAGCGAGTTGCCGAACTGCTGGGGCTTGCTCTGGGAGTTGTTGAAGATCAACCAACCACGGGTGAGAAAATTGCCGTACAAGTCGTAAAAGTAGTCGCCTTCGAGGCTGATATCGACGTAGCGCTGGTAGGGGTTGCGGGCGTAGTTGGTGTACTGCCACTGGCGCCAGTGGTACTCTTTGTAGAGCTCCTGCGGCACGTACCAGCGGCGCACTGCTGGGTCGAGGACGCCGAGCATGACGTCCGGCCCTTGAGGCGCAAAGGAGGTCTCATCGCCTTGTTGCAGCCCGAGGCGCGATCTGTAATCGACTTGGCCTGCGGCCTCTTGGGCTGCGCCGGCGACGAGTAGCAAAACGAGGCTTATTCTGATGGTAACAGTGTGCATGGCGTTCTCTTTTTGCCCCTAATAGGCTACCGCGATAAGGTGGGATCGCCGTTGTCCGGCGCTGTCTTCGGCGTCGGTGTCCACGTCGATCTGGCAGATGTAGAGTCCAGGTGGCACGACGCGACCGTGGTCGTCTTTTCCGTCCCAAGTAAAGCGCTGGTGACCGCCTTGGGCCGTGCCCTCTAGCAGGCGCATGGGCCGCCCGTCGAGTGCCCAAATGCGGACGGCTGCCGGACGCTCGGCATAGACTTTGAATAGCGAAAATTCGATTTGGGCGACATCGTTTACGAGGTCGCCGTTGGGCGTGAAGGGATTGGGCGCGACCGAGATGTCGGCGACGATCTGCGTGGCACCGAGCGCGGCGATCGACAAAGTTTGCGACGGCCGCAGCGCGGTGGCGTCGGCGGCGTCGGCGGGCTGATAGGGCGTGTCGGCCGCTTGGTTGCGCACCGCTACTTTCAGCTTGGTGCCGTGGAGGAAGACCTTGGCCGCAAAGCGCAGGCGCACGAGTCGGCCGTGGCCGACGATCCATCCCCTAGCTCGGCCTAGCCGGCCATATTGGGCTGCGCTGAGCGTGTCGCCGGCTTCGTCGAAAAGCGTCTGGGTCCCCAAACCGACGACCTTGCGGAAGTAGCGCACGGGCCCTTGGGACTCGGGCGGCAGTTCGTCGTAGGCCGCGCGATCGACTTCCACTAGCTCCTCTCCGGCAATGCGGAAGTAGCGCACCGCGCCGCGCACCTCGTCTGGGAGCAGGGCGTGCGAGGTTGCCGTCAGGAGCTGGCCGTCGATGCTGGTGGGCACTTCCTCGCCATCGGCCGTCGTGCGGAAGTATAACTGTGGTAGCGCATCGGTGTCGCTGCGGGCGACCTCTGGGAGGCGGATTAGGAGCGAGTCGCCTTGCAGCATCTGGCCGTCGGTGCTTGCAAGGTCCAAGAGCGATTGCGGCGCTCCAGATGCAAACTGCTCCTCGGTGCCTATTGCCACATCGATAAGCTGCATGTCGAGTCCCGGATCGGCGCTGATGAGCATCTCGTCGAATCCGAGGCTGCGAACCGAGGTGGGCCGCTCTAAGAACTGGGGTTGGACGAAGACCTCGAACGTGTCCAAAACACCTACTTGGGCCTCGGGTGGCCAGACTTCGGCTCGCAGCCCGAGGGCAACGGGAGTGTGCAACTCTACGGAGAGGCCCTCTAGCGCTGGTGCGATCTGGCGGTCTTCGCTGAGCAGGCGAGCCTGAATTTGCATGAACTTGCGCAGACTGGGCGACGTCACTTGGTCGCCGGGCTGCTGGTACTGCTGGCTCCAAGCACTCCAGCCCGGGCCTATTGCAAAGGATGTGTCGATTGGCCCTTTGAGGAAGGCGAGGAGCTTCTTGTGTTCGGCCGCGGTCTTTTCAATGCCATTGCTGTCGAAGAAGCGGATCCGCTGGATGAGTTGGTCGCCGGTGCGGGTGCGAATCTCGACCTTGGTGCTCGGTGGCGTGTCGGCCTCCCAGTGGATACTGCCCAAGGTCACCAGCCCAGGCAGCTCAATTAGATTAGACTCCATCGCGATTTCCGCGGGCACGCCTTCGGCAAACAGCATGAGTTCGTTGAAGCTAGGCCAGAAGCGGTCGGTGCGGTTTTGGGTGTCGCCGATGAAATTGGCCAAGGCCAACAGGTCGAGGAAGCGCACCTTGCGCACGGGATCCTGCACATCGTTGAGGTAGCCAAAGAATCCGTGATCGACGTTGGTTACTCGCTCCGGCGGGGTGATGGTGCGCCAGCGCAGCTTGCCTTGGGCATCGCGTTCCCCGGTAGAAGACCGCATCTGATAGCCGCGGATGTTGCCGCCGACGACGCGGATTTGGTCCAGCCACACCGTGCCGCCGATGTCGATGGTCAGCACGTTGGCTCCTGGGTCGAGGGGGTCTCGGGTGGGTTGCTGATAACGGCTGCTGATATCCCCGTCGAAAGCCGGTCCCGGCGTCTTGCCGGCCGAGGTCAAGTCCAAAGTGCCGCCACCTTCGACTAGGCCGAGGCTGATGTTGTCTCCCCACCCCCACACTTCGACTTCGGCTAGGCGCGGCAATTCCCGGCGATAGAATTCTCGCCGTCCGCGGCGCTCCTCTTCCAAGGATTCGTAGGTCTCGGCGTCCACCGGCTCTTCGCGGCCGGCAAAGTCGCGTACGAAGTGGACGATGTCGCCGCGTTCATGTGTTGTCAACGCCTCCCATGCGGCTTGGTCGATTTGCTCGGCCCGCCCGCCGCGCGTGTCGGTAATTACGATGCGGATGGTTTCGATGATCTTGCCGGTCCAAGCCGGGTCGGCGCTGCTTTGGTGCAGTC
Organism: Candidatus Latescibacterota bacterium; assembly: GCA_965219735.1. Lineage (GTDB taxonomy): Bacteria > Latescibacterota > UBA2968 > UBA8231 > UBA8231. The sequence continues at coordinate 5,520,004 of OZ244790.1, read as the reverse complement.
TCTTGACACTGCTGATCCCGCCGGAAGGAACTACGAGGCCGGGGTTGACCGGGGCCGCAAGGGTTGCTCCCCCAGTTGCGGCTGCACTTTCAAAGAAGAAGGCGCGCTGCTGGGTATTGGGGCCTTCGTGGGGGACGAACAGCTCAAAGCTAACCTTGCGATCATCGGTAAGCGATAGCGTCTGGTTCCGTGCCAAGAGGAGGAGGTACTTGAAGAACGGATCGCCCAACCCCTCTTCGACGAAGCGCACGGAAATGCCCTCTACGGGCACAGCACGGCCCAGATCGACCTCGACCCACCACTGCTCGATGGGATCGCGCGGGTCGGGCTCCCAGAAGGTGGTCGGGTCTCCGTCGACGATGTGGGCCGCCATCTCGATGTTGGAGCCAGCGCGACTGACCCCGGCCCGCACCAGATAGTCGTACACAAAATTTTTCTGGGTGTCTTGGACCGGTCGGCCGAGCACATCTACTTTCAGGGTGCTATCCACATTGAGGATGCGCGGGTCTTTGTTGGTGATCACGACCGGACGGGCGATGCTGGGATCGGCGAGGATGTTGTAGAGCGAGCGCAGGTGCCGCGGACGCACCGCGCCCGAGTTGTCGATAGTCGTCAGGTGTTCGGGTTTTTTCCAATGCTCCCAGTGGCTGCGCCCGGATACGACAATGCGGTCATCAACGATGTCGTACCCTCGTTGGGCGCTGGCCGGCAGCCATGCCCACAACAGGCAATATGCGAGTGCACACCATTTTATTCTTACCACGATGGCACCTCCTTATAGGTGCTCGGCGAATAAGGTGACTTGGCTTGCGCGCTCGGCGCGTAGGCGTTGGATGAGTGCATCCATGAGCTCGTTCTGACGCCTTGCTGCCAAGATGCCCCGCGCTTGCGCTCGCGCTTGGGCGAAGGGTTGGATGTCGCCGCCTTCCTTGTGGAGCACTCGGAACACGCCAAATTGGTCTAGCACCTCTACTGGCCCGTCCCATTCGCCGACCTCTGCGGCAAAGGCCGCGTCCACGAGCTGGGGATAGCGCGCCCGCACCACCTTGCGCAGGTGCAGCGCGCCGTCGTCGTGTGGGTCGCCGTGCGTTTCGACACCCGGGCGTGCCAACAACTCGGCGACGGTGCTGCCATTTGCAAGGGCTTCGCGCAACTCCTGGGCCTGTTCGCGGGTGGGTGCGAGGAGCTGGTTGATGTGGACGGATTCAGCCGTGCGGAAGCGCGTCTTGTTCGCCTCGTAGTACGCGGCGATTTCCTCCTCGCTGGGAACGGCCTTTGTCGCTGTTTCTGCCTTGGTGAGCTCTTGCAAAACGAAAGCTTTCCGCTTGCGCTCGCGCCACTCGGCGAATTCGGCCTCTTTATCCCATCCGCGCCGCTGGGCTGCCGCGGTCATCAGATAGGCTGGCAAGAGCGCGGCGCGGGCCAACGAGACGACCTGGGCGCTGTCTTGCAACGCGCCCCGGAAGCCGACCGAGCGCAGATCGTGGAGGTATTCGCCCAAGGAAATCGCTCCGCCGTCAAAGCGGTAGAGGGGAAGCGCGGCGAGCGAGTCGGCGAGATCCGGCTCGGCCAGCAGGGCTTGTAGGCCCTCGTGGTCCAACTGGAGGCCCAAGGAGCGGCTCAGGGCTTCCACTTCGATTTGCAGGCGACTCTGCCACTTTTCACGGTACGCTGCGCGGGCGGCTTCTTCCGCGTAATCGGCCTTGTCGGCTGCTCGGTCTTCGACAAAGCGGTAGATTTGCCAGCCGCCCGCCAGCGGCAGCGGTTCGGCGATTTGGCCGACCGGCAGGGAGAGGAAGGTCTGCGGCGGAATGGCAAAGCGCTGCGCTTGGGTGCGCCCGATCCAACCGACGACTCCGTCGCCCTGTGGGGCAAAAAGGTCGTTGGCCGCAAAGCGCTGCGCTAGCTCGGCGAAAGGCTCTCCCTCGTGCAGGGCCTGCAATACGCGGTCCACATCTTGCTGCTGCCGCACCAAAATCCGCGCAAAGAGTCGCTCGCGGTTGAAGCCCATATCGACGAAGGTGCGCTCGACTTCCTCGGGCGTTACTTCGACTTGGGGCGCGAGCACTTCGGCTTGGTAGCGCTGGGAAAGCCGCTTGCGGACGAGGGCGTTTAGCTGGTAGCGAACTTCGTCACTTTGCTCGATCCCCCTAGCGCGGGCCTCTTGCAGCAGCAGTTCCTGATCGACGAGGGACTGTAGGTGGTCGCGCGCAGATTCACTCTGCAAACCGGGCGGCAAGCGCTCGACAAAGCGCAGGTATTCGGCCTTGGTGAGGGCCACGTCGCCGACTTGGGCCACGACGGGGTCGTCTGGCGCGCAGCCAAACAGGGCCAAGAGAGCAATAGCGCGCCACAGGGAGCGAGGAGTAGCGATAAACATGCTGTTTGATTTAATCAACGGCTAGGCGGGTGTCAAGTTTTTTGCCGATATGACTAACTGTAACTATATGTAATCTTTGGCTTTATTTGTCTTTCAGTACATGCGGATTACATTGCCCGTCATTCCGGTGAAGCCGTCTATGACTAGCCACGCCCCGCCCGAAGCGAATTGCCCGAGTATCACCCCCAAAAAGAACCAGCGCGTCGAGCGGTAGCCGTTCGGCCCCATGTATTTCAAGACGACGGATTTAATCAGCCAAGCGAGAAAGATGCTGAACCAGATGTTGCCGAGAATCCAGGTGCCGCTGGCCACGTAGCCGATGGGGTGCAGGGGCCACCACAACAAATGGTGGCGCGCCCACAGCAAGAGCGCCATGACTGCGGCCCCCACTCCGTTCCAGAGCCACCCCAGCCAATAGGGCCCGGTCGGCGTCTCGATGAAGCGGGCGGCAAAGCGAAACGGCTCCCAGGCGAAAAGCCCGGAGAAATACTGCCGGTGCAGGTTGAGCGCCCCATACTGGTAGCCCAAGTTCAAGGTCGCGTAAATCGAACCCAAAAGGCCGATGACCAGCGCGGCTGTCAACATTGCTAGGACGCGCCGTCTTCCGACCTTGAGGCCGTGCAACATGCGGATGCTGTTGGCGCAGGGGGCCATCATAAAGACCAGCAGGTCGCCCGCCCAAGCGAGGGTAAAGCCCAGCGCCATCATCCCCGTCGCCCCCAGCGCCGACGAGCCGACGCCCGAGACCACAAAGCCCGCGCCCGACAGCCCCTCCACGGCCGACGAGAGACCGGCTTCGACGATCACGCGGGTGAGGGCGAAGAAGATGGCAAACGCCGCGCCGAGAAACAGCACCACTGCCCACCAAGGCAACCCCGTCTGCCACAGCCACAAGCCCATGACGAGCGAACCCACGGCCAAGCCAACCACGGCCGTCCGATAGGATAGCAACTCCCCGGCTGAGCTGCCGCCGGCTTTGGCCTGCTGCCACACGGCCTTTAGATGCCCGCGCGCCGTCCACAGCCCCAAGACGACCAGCGCAATCATCGCGCCCATGCTCTGATGGCTCAACATGCCCGTGGTGGGTCCGGCGTGACTGAAGGCGTCGAGCTGTTCGGTGGTGAAGATGCCGAGGGTCGAGCAGGCCCATTCTTGAGCTTTGGCCAATACATAGAAAAACCACAAGCTGCCGGAGATCCCGGTGTTGATAAAATAGGCTAGGCCCATCATCAGGTAGTTGAGCCGTATGCGCAAGACGACCGCGTCGTGCCCCAAGGCCAGCGGCAGGTTGAGATCGACGCGCGGCGCAAATTCGTAGTAGTGGCTAAAGGAGTTGATCGTGTTGAGGATCGCCGGTACCGCAAAGCCGGCCCACATGATTGGATTGCGCAAAAAGGGCTTTATGCGTGCGGGCCGCGGGCCGTCCTCAATCATTCCCAGCGGCACTTGGACTAGCGGGTAGAGCAGCCGCTCGTGGTCCATCCACTGCCGCCGCATAATCACCATCGCGCAGATGAGCACGAGGTAGAAGGCGGCCATAAAGAGCAGCCACCAAAAAAGCGGCTCGACCCAAGCGCCATAGGGAATGGATTCGCCTCGGGGTAGCCCTTCGTAAAACTGCTTGATCGCCACTTCGTCTTGGACGACCATCCAAGTGGGGATGTGGGGCACCAGCAGTTCCGCCCAGTTGTTTTCTGGGGTCGCGTAGTAAAGCACGCTGGAAATGGCGGGGAGCGCGGCACCAGTGAAGCCCCGCGACGGGATTGCCGTTGCCAGCATCATCATTGAGGTAATCAGCAGCAGTTCGGCGCGGTTGAACGCCCAATTCCGCCGCACTAGCCCTAGCAGCGGTTGCACCAGCGCGAGCAAACAGAAGAGCAGGAAAAAGGCCGCTGGCGTCGATGAACTCAGGCCCAGCCGGGTGCCCTTGATCACGAATTCCCCGTAGGGGAGGCCGACGGCGATCAGGGCGCAGAGTCCAAGGCCAGTCAGCATCGCCGGTAGGCGAATTGCGGGGGAGGGCTGGGGATCTGGGGACATGGAGTGGTCTAAAGGAATGAAGTAGCGGGTGCGCGGCGAATTGGCAAACGTAGCCAAATCCGCGGATAGCCGTCAATAAACGGCTGACCCCCTTGTTGCTGTCTGCGGAAAAATGACGCTAACTATCTGGACATCCGAGACCTTTTGCTAGACGAGGAGATATGGAGCGCAAAATTTACGCCTTTGGCATGGACGGCTTTATCGTCCCGATGATGAAGCGATTCGCTGCGGAAGGGGCCTTGCCCCACTTTGAGCGCCTGCTGCGCGAGGGGACGGTCAACCAGACTCTGCCCTCTTTCCCAGTGTGGACCCCGACTAACTGGGCAACGCTTTCGACGGGGGCGCACACGGGCACGCACGGGGTGACGCGCTGGCGGGTGGAAGTCGCGCCGGGCCAGCGGATCGACAGTTTCGACGGGCGGGCCAACAATGCCGAGCGCATCTGGAATGCCTTGGAGCGGGAGGGCATGCAGAGCGTGGCCGTACACTATCCGGCGGCCCATCCCTCTGGGGTGGAAACGGGCTTTGTGGTCGATGGTTTTGGCCATCCCGGACACCGCAGCACGGATTTTGAAGTGGCTGTCTGCCAAGCCTATACCACGGACGCCGCGCTAGAGGAGGCTATCGAGATGGACCACGATGGGACGGCGGTGCGGCAGGAACAGCGCAGCGTCGAGCCGATTCCGCCGCTAACTCCGGCGCAGGGGTGGCGGAACCTACCCGCAAGTCATGCTCCGCCACTGGAGAGCCGCATTGAGGTGGTGGCTCGGTTGGGTGGGGATGTCACCGCGTTCTACTTGCTGGCGGTGGATGGTGCGGGTAGGGGTTACGACCGGGTGTTGGTGTGTCGGGACCGAGATGGGGCTAGTTGCATAGCCGCTGCTGGGGTGGGCGAATGGAGCGAGTGGGCGGTGGAAGATTTTGCTATAGACGGGAACAGATGCTCGGCGTCGGTGCGCTTCAAGCTGGTGGAACTGGCCGCGGACGGCAGTCGGCTCAAGCTCTACCGCACTCAGGTGACTTATACCGATGGTTTCACGCTGCCCGACGAGTTGGCCGGGGAACTGGTGGAGCGCTTTGGCCCGTATCAGGAACACGCCTCCATGTTACCCTATACCTCGGGAATGGCCGATTTTGACACGGCCTTGGAAGAATGCGAGTACCAGGGGATGTGGTTTGCCGAGGTCGCTCGCTACATGCTGCGCGAGCGGGGCTGTTCCTTTTTTATCTGCCACTGGCATCTGTACGATTACCTCAATCACATCCACCTCGGGGACGTGGATCCCGTGTGCCCGGGGTACGAAGCTGAGCGTGCCGAACAGTACGTGGACTATTTTCGTCGGGCTTATCAAGTGGGGGACCGGATTTTGGGACGGCTGTGGGAGGACGCGGATGAGCATACGTACGTGGGCGTGGTGTCCGATCACGGGTGTTCGCCCGATGTGCGAGTGGCCAATATCCGGCAGTTTTTGCACGAGCAGGGCTTTCTGGCGCTCAAGGGCGGCGGGGAAGAGACGCTGGTGCGCGATCAGGTGCGCGAGGAGGATATCGACTGGGAACATACCCGGGCCTATATGAAGGACGACAAGGGCTTCGACATTTTCATCAACGCCGAGCCGGGGCCGGAATTCGACCGCATTGAGGCCGAGTTGCTGCTGGCCCTGCGCACGTGGGTTGACGAGGAAGTGGGGCGCAATCCTGTGGCCATAGCCCTGCCGCGGCGGGACGCGTACATCCTTGGCCAGTGGGGAGACCAGTGCGGCGATGTGGTCTTTGCATGGGACCACGGGTACGTAAGCGGGTACTACGGCCAGTGGCGCGGCATTGCCGGCGGGGGCTGCGTTGGAGCGCCCAATGTGTTCGGGGCGCACCACGGGGGATTTCTGCCGACTCAAAGTGAGGACTCGTCCAGTTTTGGCTCGTGGTTGCTGGCCGGGCCGGGTGTAAAGCAGGGCTACGAGCGGCCGGTGGACAAGCTAGGGTACATCCACGCCGCCGATGTAGTGCCCACCTTCTGCCAGATACTTGGGGCCGAGCCGCCGCGCCAGGCGCAGGGGACGGTGGCGCGGGATTTGTTCGAGGGGCACGAGATGGTCAGGGAGCGGGATCCAATCTGAGATCAACCCTCCTCGTAGATGGCCTCCCCGCGGTGCAGCCGCTGGGCGATCTGGAGCGTTTGGAGCAACTCGCGCTGAGTTGGTGCCTTGGCCGCCAGAAAACGGGCTGCAGCCACCATCAGAATCCGTTGCTCGCCGACGTCGGTGCGCTCACCATACTGGCGGATGGCTGCTTCGAGCATCTGAAAGCTGTGGAACTCGGCGTCCTCTCTCACCAGGGATTCCGCTAGCGTGCGGAACAGGAGTCCCGGTTCACCGCCCGATGCCAGAAAACTACTGACGAGTCGCCCGGCTCCATCGACTTGCTGCTGCTGGTTGAGCAGATGGAGGTATTCCTCCATTGCTTTGCCATCGTCCGCCTCTGCCGCGCTGGGGTCAGGTAAGCGGGCAGCCGGAACATTGAGAAAACGGTCGAGATAAACGCGCAGCGCCCCGTGGTAAACGCCGCGCAGCATCTCGGGCGACTCGGCTCTCTTCAGCATCTGATGCAGTGCGTTGGCGTACGAAAAGGTGTGCAGCACTGAGATCCAGTCGGAGAACTCGTTGCGCACGTGGAACCTAGCGATGCGCAGCGCCGCTGCCAGTGCTACCGCCTCCGCCAACTGCACTGGGCGCGCGCCCTGCCTCAGCGCTTCGTTCAGCGCCGCTACGATCGGATGAGGATCGTCCTGTAGAAGCTCCTCCGCGAATCCACTGTCTCGTTTCCACTCCCTTCCTCGGCCTTCTTCCAGTAGCTGATTCAGCGAGTCAAAGGTCTCGCTCAGCAGCGTCACGAGGTCAACGGGAGAGCGCCAGCTATTCTGCTCTTCACTGCGCTGCGCCCCGCTCAACTGGCGAATCAGGGAGGGCAGGACGTCTGCCGCGTGCTCCCAGCCAATGCGGTCGAGCAGTTCGAATGACTTGTTGATGAAGTCGATGACGTGGCCGCCGTCGAGGTAGAAGTGGTCGGTCGCCGCGGTCACCATCATTTCGGCTAGGTCGGCTTGGCTCGAAGGGCGCTCGATGGCTGCCAGCAAGGTGCGTTCGGCTCCGTCGGCATTGCGCACTTCGATCAGGTAACGGAACCACCGTCTCAGCGCGGCGTGCGGGATAGCCTTGCTTTCGAGCGGCCGCAACGGGATTCGCGGCGGCTGACCGCTGGTGTTCGACGCCACGTGTAAGACTCCTTGGTACAACGGCGCGATGCGCTCGTCGCCTTCGAGGTGGTCGCTGACGTTGGCCATCGCCGAGAGGATCGTCATGCCGTTTGACCAACCCGAACGCCGCCGCCGTACTCCGTACAGGCCGCTTACCCGCACGATGTCGTTCGGATTCGCCCCGGCGCGTATGAACGCGACGACGGCTTTGGCGACCACTAGCCTGATGTTTTGGTCCATCCCCTCTTCGAGTCGGCGCAGTCCGCGCTCGACCGGGTCGCGCGCGGTTGCGGAAACATCGATGTACACGCGACCGTCCACGACTTCGACCGGATAGACCGTCGCGTCGTCGGCAAACAGATCAAAGGTGCAACCGCTGTTGAGATCGAATCGGGCGTGATGCCAGTGACAGGTCAGAATGCCGTCCTCGACGGTTCCGCGATGCAAGGGAAACCCCATGTGTGGACAGCGGTTGTCCACGGCGTGTAGGTCGCCCTCCGAGTAGAAGACGACAATCGGCACAGGGCCGTTCGAGACCACAGTACTCCCCTTGAGCTTGATCTCATCGAGAGATCCCGCGTCCAGCAGTTTTGTCGCTGAGTTTTCCATGACTTTTCCTTTCGCTTGGCATTCGTCTCGCAGGTCATTCCCGGTCGCGAAAGCCGATGAGATAGAGGCTCTCCAATGAGCTATGGACTGAACTTACAACTTCAAGTATACTTGAGGTCAAGGAGAATCTCATGACCGAACTCTCATACCTTCTAACCATCGGCGAGGTAGCGGCGCGAAGCGGAGTCGCGACCTCTGCGCTGCGCTTCTACGAGGAGCAGGGACTGATCTCATCCGAGCGGACCAGTGGCAACCAGCGACGGTATCGACGGGCTGTATTGCGTCGCGTCGCCGTCATTCGGGCAGCCCAGGCGATCGGCGTATCTCTGCGGGAAATCCGCTCAGCGCTGGAGAAGCTTCCCGACGGGCGCACGCCGAACAAAGCGGACTGGGCCAGCCTGTCGCGGGGCTGGAGGGATCAGCTCGAAGAGCGGATTGAGGTGCTGGAGAAGTTGAAAGAGAACCTGACCGGCTGCATAGGCTGTGGCTGCCTGTCCCTGCGGACGTGCTGGCTGTTCAACCGGGACGACGAGGTGGCATCTCGCGTCGACGGCAGCTTGCTGATGGGAAGACCTGAGGCGCGACGCCCATCTTCCAAGTGAGGAGCCAACACCACAACTGAGAAAGGTGGAAGAACGGAGATGAGTGAGACAACGGAAAAGCATGTGCTGGTGTGCGACTGGGTGTCCGAAGACCTCGATCCGGAAAGGGAACGACTCGGGCGGGCGGGGATTGCGCTTTCCTCTGCGGGAATCGCGGTCACCGATTCAGTGGATGAAAAGCAGTGCAAACTGAAGCAGGCGATCGCCTCGACCCCTCACATCGACGCGCTGATGTTCTGCATCGCCCCCATCGACGCGGAGATTATCGGCTTGCTCCCCGGCAGTTGTAAACTGCTGCAGCGATATGGCACGGGTCTCGATAATGTCGACCTAAAAGTGGCCGCCGAACGCGGCATGAGCGTCCGCAATACGCCGCAGTACTGCGTCGAGGAAGTGGCGGTCCACGCCATGGGCATGTTGCTGGCCTTGCACCGCCAGCTTGGACCGACGCAGGAGCGGCTGCTGCGCGGGGAGTGGTCGCTGAGCACGCCGGCTCCCATTCGGCGGTTGAGCAGGCTGAGGCTGGGCGTGCTGGGATTCGGCCGCATCGGCCGCAAGTTGGGCGAACTGATGCGGCCCTTGGTGCGGGACGTGGTCTATTTCGACGAAGTGGAGGCCGCTGGGATCGACTGGGCCACGCGGACCGGGCGGGAAGAACTGCTGCGAACGGCGGATCTGATTTCGCTGCACCTGCCGCTGACGCCCCAGACGCGCTGTATCATCAACGCCGAGACCCTAGCGATGATGAAGAAGTCCGCCCTGTTGGTCAACGCGGCGCGCGGCGCTCTGGTCGCCTCCGAAGCGTTGGCTGCGGCCCTGAACGAGGGACGGCTCGGCGGTGCCGGCCTAGACGTCTTCGAACCGGAGATCCTGCCCGGCGACTCCCCGCTGCGGACGGCGGCGAATATCCTGCTGACGAGCCATACGGCTTGGTATAGCGAGGATTCGGTTCAGGACGCGCGGGTCGAGGCCGTGGAGAGTGTGATAGAAGTGCTCGGCGACAAGTAGGTCCTCCCCTCTCTACCTTGTGACATATAGCTTAGATTATTCTTGACCTGTCTCCAAGCAGAGATCAGTAACACCTACTTGAGGAGGAACAATGAAAAATTTGACTAAACGCACCTTGGGCCGCACGGGCCTCGAGGTCACGCAACTCGGCTTTGGAGCGGCTGAGCGCGGCCTGCCGGATGAAGCGGAGTACGACGATCAGGCTGGCAGCGTATTAAATGCGGCCCTCGATGCGGGGATCAACCTCGTTGACACGGCCCCGGATTACGGCGCGAGCGAGGGGCGGGTCGGCAAGTATCTCGGCCATCGCCGCGACGAGTTTTTCCTAGCTACCAAGTGTGGCTGCAACATCGACGAGGAGGGCAACAGACTGGAGCCAGACCACCTGTGGACGGCCGAGCGCTTGCGCACCAATATCGACCAGAGCCTGCGCCGCCTAAAGACCGACTGCGTGGATCTGCTGCAGATGCACAACCCCACCGTAGAAGACGTTGAACTAGGAGGGCTGATCGAAGTGCTTGAGGATATTCGCCAGGCGGGAAAGACCCGTTTCATCGGTGTGTCTTCGACGCTGCCGCATTTGGCCGCGTTCGTGGAGTCGGGTGCGTTTGATGTGTTTCAGATTCCCTACTCCGCCCTTGAGCGCCAGCACGAGAGGATGATTCAGCAAGCGGCCGACGCCGGAGCCGGCATTCTCATTCGCGGCGGCATTAGCTTGGGCCACCGAGCCAATGAGGAACGCCAGTCGAAGTGGGAGCGGTCCGGTCTGGACGAACTCATCGGCGGGATGAGTCGCCACGAGTTTATCCTGCGGTTCACCCTCGCGCATCCAGCGTGCCACACGACGATTGTCGGCACGACGAACCTCGAACACATGAAGGCCAATGTCGCTACGGCCTTGGCGGGGCCACTGCCTGTGGAGCTCTACGCGGAGGCAAAGGCCAAGCTGGCGAGTGTTGGCGAGGAGCCGGAGTAGCTCTAGCAGAGCCGTGAGTTTGGTGGCTGACCATACGGGAGTCTCGTAAGCCTATGAACTGGAATCCCTTGGACGAGCTCGTCGAGGAGTGCGCTTTCTCCGGCGTCGTCCGTGTCCGGCGACATGGCCAGACGATATACGAGAGAGCTACGGGGTTTGCCGATCGCGCCAACTCCATCGCCAACACCGCAGAGACGCGCTTTGGCATCGCTTCTGGAACGAAGCTGCTGACGGCATTGACCGTGGGTCGTCTCATCGACGCGGGTCGGCTGGCATTGACTACTCAAGTGCGCGACTGCATCTCAGTGGAACTGCCGGATTATTCAGCGGCCATCACCATCCAGCATCTGCTTACCCACACCTCTGGGATTCCCGATTATTACGACGAAGAACTCATCGAGGATTTCGACAATTTCACCGTCGGCATCCCTTGGTACGAGCTAAGAGGGCCGAAGGACTATCTGCCGGTGTTCCCACAGCGGGAGATGAAGTTTGCACCGGGGGAAGGGTTCTCGTATTGCAACAGCGGTTACATCCTGCTAGGTGTAGTGGTCGAAGAGGTAACGGGGGAGCGCTTTCAGGAGGTCGTCGCCGAGGAGATTCTCGGGCCAGCGAGAATGGATCGCTCTGGATTCTTCGCCATGAACCAACTACCGGAAGGCACGGCCCTTGGCTACATCGGAGACGGAGAGAGTTGGCGGACGAACATCTACAACCTGCCCATCGTCGGTGCTTCGGACGGCGGTTTGTTCTCGACGCTGGTAGATATCGCGGCTCTCTGGGACGGGTTCTGGAATGGCGAGATCGTCTCCGAGGAATTGGTGCGTACCTTCAGTGCGCCTTTCGCCAATGCCAGCGGCGATTCCGGTCTCCACTACGGACACGGAATGTGGATTCGCAGACGCGCAGACGGAACGCTCCAGCACTATATCATGGGAGCGGATCCTGGTATTTCCTTCAAGTCTGCCGTTGACTGTCAGCGGCAGTTGGACTACGCGGTTCTTTCAAACACTTCCGAGGGCGCGTGGCCGATTGCAAGGGCTATCGACGATGTTATCAAAAAAGAGGAATGAAGCGATTGGGATCCCTAACTGAGCATGGCGCGTTCTTCGTCGCTCATGTCGAGAATGTAATCGGGGATTTGCGTCTGATGATAGCCGGGCGCGTGGGCTTGGAAGGATGGACTGTACTTGTAGATTAGCGAGCGGCGCTGGTGTTCGCCCTGCCATACCAGCGTGCCGTGGGTTAGCGCTTCGGTGAAGATAATGACGTCGCCGGCTTGGCTGTGGACTTCTTTGACGTACTCGCGGTGTCCTTCGTACAGGGACAGCTTCTCGGGCAGGGGAAAATTGGCTTTGTGGGATCCGGGTATGACCGCTAGGCCGCCGTCGCCGGGGCCTTCGTCGGCTAGCTGAAATTCGACTGCGGTCAAGCCGCAGAACATCTGGCCGTATTTGAAAGTGTAGGTCTGCGAAAAGTCTTGGCGCTCAACGCCGCCGCCGTGGAGGTAGTGGCCGCCGTCGCCTTTGTCCATGGCAATGAGCAAGGGGCCGTGATCTAGGCGGTAGCCACCCCCGAGCAATTCGTTGAGATAGGGTTGAATCACGGGGTGGACGAGTAGGTCGCGAAAAGGCTCGCAGTGCGGGCGTTCCCATTCTAACATACCCTCCATCCACTTTTGTTTGTCCGTGCCGCCGAGGGCTTTGGAGTTTCCCTCGAGGGTGCGCTCGGTCTGGAAAAAGCGGTCGGCGTGGGCGTCGATGGCAGCGTTGCAGCGGTCCACTTCCTCTTGGCTCAGCACCCCCTTGAGGTGGACGAAACCTTTGAGGTCGAAGAAGAATTTATCGTCGTCGTTCATAGGGCCTTGGGTTCTCTTTTAGCGCGGAGGTCGGAGGAGGGCTTGTTGCTCTGGCGTCATGTCTTGGACGTAGGGCGGATACGATACTTCGGAGATAGAGGGGACGCGGGTTTGGTAGCGCGGGCAGTAGGAATAGAGCAGGGTGCGGCGCTGGTGGTCCGCGCGCCAGACTAGGGTGCCGTGAATGGTGGTTTCGGCGAAGAGCACCACATCGCCAGCGCGCACGTTGACCTCGACGACTTCGTCTTGGAAAGCCTCGCAATCGCGCAGCGCTTCGGGGATCGGATAGTTGGCTTTATGGCCGCCGGGGACCACGGCTAAGCCGCCGTCGCCGGGGCCTTCGTCGGCCAGTGGGAATTCCACTAGGGTCAGGCTGTTGTAGATCTTGCCGAATTTCCAGTGATAGGTCAGCGAATAGGACAGCCGATCGAGTTGGCCGCCGTGGAGGTAGTGACCGGCGCAGCCTTTGTCCATCACAATGAGTCGCGGCCGCGTGGCCATGTGATAGTCGCCGATTATTTCGCGCAAGTAGGGTTTGAGGCGAGGGTGGACCATCAATTGGCGGAAGGGCTCGCAGTAGGGCCGCTCCCAAGCAACCATCTCATCGCTCCAGCGCTGGCGGACGTCGCTGGCTAGGGCTTTGGACTCGCCTTCGAAGCGGCGCTCGTGGACTTCGATTTGGTCGTCGTAGTGATCGATGGCCTCGTTGCAGCGGTGGATGGTGTCTGGATCGACGACATCTCTGAGGACGAGGTAGCCGTTGAGGTCGAAGAAATACTTTTCGTCGTCTGTCATGCTCTACCTCTTAGATAGGACAGGCGTGGTGAAATACCCGGCGTTACCCGAGTTGCGCCCTTGACGGATGCACCAAGGTAGTACATCCTGAGATATATCATTATTTCTGAGAGGTGAAAACGATGAGTAAAATACCGGATTACAAAGGCATCGCCAAGAACCAGCTCACCCTGCGTCCGCGTAAAAAGAACTGGTGCGCGTACTTCAACTCTGATTCGCGCGGCTCCTTACCGGCACGACACCAGCCGCCGCTCGATGCGCGGGACGATATTCGCTGATGTACATGCTGGATACCAATATCTCCATATATGCCATCAACGAGCGGGATGATCGAGTGGATCACTCCGACACTGGCTTTGAGTTGTCCAGCGCCTCTACGAGAGCAGCGGTTAGTACCTCGGGTTCGTCCGTGCCGATACGACAGGTCTTGCCGCTCTTCATTTTCAGTTCCACTGCCTCCTGTCCCGAGACATTATAGAGCCAGCCGTGGGGCGTCAGGCGGATGCCCCAGCCATAGATCCAAGGGTTTGTCACCGGCCGACAGGTGTCGATCTGATCTAGGGGGAAGCGCTTGCGGATCAGGCCGATGCCAAAGCGGATGCGAAGGTGCTCGGCGTCGATTTCGACGGTCAGGCTGGCGAACAGAGCCAAGACTATAGCGAGGAATACCAATATGCTGCCTAGCAGCGCGATGGTGGCTATTTCGAGCATCCACGCGGACGCGGGAAGGACGGCCAGCGGTATGGCGGCCGAGGCGATGACGATGACGATGGCCGTGCCCATGACGACGACGATGACTTTGCCGAACTGGGTGTGGCGGTAGGCGTTCACAGCATCTGATCCTGCCAGGGCTTGATCCACAGGCCCGCCAGCTTGCCGTCCCGGTCGAGGACGACGCGCACTTCGGGTGATGCAGCCCCGTACCGGCCCTTGAAGCGGTGGGCCAGCAGGTGTGGTTGGCTCTCCATGAACCGGGTTTCGACGAAGTCTAGGCCCTCAAAGGTGCCGAAGAGCTGCCGGTTTTTCTGGTGGAGGTGGCGTTGGCTCTCCGCAGTGAAACCCCTGCGAACGCTCTCGGTAGCCTCCTCTGGTCCCAAGGTTTCAAAGCGACCCTGCTCGTGGGCTTGGAGGATCTGGGTGGCCAGTTGTTCGGCCAGATGGCGTTGTTCAGACTGGCCGGGTGCGAGTTGCTCGACGAGGGCATCGAGGCGGTTGCGCAGAGTGGGGTAGGAGACGCCGTAGAGTTTGGCCATGTCCTTGAGATTGCCGCCAGTCTGGAGGAAGCAGAGCACAAAGGTCTGATCCTCTGGGGCAAGGCGGGCCAACGGCGGCAGGGCGAAGTCGCCTAGCACGGACGTATCGCACTCGGTACAGGCTAGGCGGGCGACTTGTAGGGCCGCGGCACAAGCCGGGCAATGGGTGGGTAAACGTGGATTTTGTATTGGGCCAGTGTGATTCATTTTTATTCAATCTAATTTTAAATAAGTTAAAATTTATTTTTATTTTACACAAGATAAATTTTGAAATATACAATGAAATCCTTGCCACGAGGGTAGGTTGGGACGATTTTTGCCAAAATAAGCGTGCTGTCTTAAAGCTCTATTGCCAGACGAGGTCGATTATTAGTTTTTGTTTTTTCAAACTAGCCCACTATCCCTTTCTTAAGGATATCATGTCATGATTCTAATAAATTCCTTGAAGAATCAAGGCTTTGTGACCATGAGGAAGCTGGCGCTCGTTTTCGTTGCGGTGTTCATCTATACGCCTTCTCTCCAGGCCCAAGATCAACGGCTCGAACTTCCAACCTATCACCTGACCGTCGATCCCGCCGACCTAAGTGCCCTCTACCAGTCCCCCCACAGCAATGTCCGCTATCCCGCCCAATTTTCCTTCGCGGGAGAGGTGCTCGAGTGCGAGGTGCGATTCCGGGGCGGGGAGGCGTCCCGCGGGTACCCAAAGAAAAGCTGGAAGGTTTGGTTTGAGGATTCATCCAATCCGGTTGGAGTCAGGGAGCTCAACCTCAAGGCGGAATACTCAGATCTCTCGTTGATGCGCAACGCGCTGGCCATGAGGTTGTATCAGTTCATCGGCCATCCAGCGCCGAATACCGAGCACATCAGCCTGATGGTCAACGATGACTTCATGGGCGTCTTCGTCCAAGTAGAGGAGCCTGATCGGGATCTTCTGCGGCGGTACGACTACGAGCCCGGAAGTCTCTACAAATCCGAGGATCACGGTGGGAATACAGCGCCATTGCTGGATTACGACACCTACCTTTTTTCGTGGAACAAGAAGGTGGGAGGTGAATCCGACTATATCAATGGGCAGCGGCTATTCAATCAGCTTCTCTATCTGACGTATGAGGATTTTGCAGAGCGGATTTCCCTGCTGGTGGATGTGGAGAATGTGCTGCAATACTTCGCGACCGCCTATGCGATCTCCAGTCTAGACGCCGTGACGAAGAATATGCTGCTCTATTTCGATCCGAGTGGGCGCTTGCAGCAAATCTTACCCTGGGATCACGACGCTTCTTTTGGCAATCACTGGACCGGAGAATACTGGCCCTACTTTGAAACGGTCTCCGAACACACCCATCTGAACCACCATCTTCTATTTCAGAGGTTGATGGAATACGACGCCTATCGCGAGTCGTTCTGGAGCAAGGTCCGCTTCGTCATCGAGCACGGATTCGCCGCGGTGGAGGCCGAGATCGATTCAACGTACGAGTTGATCAAGTCGGACGTTTATCTGGACAGAGCCAAGATTGGCACCAACGCCGAATTTGACGATGAGATCTCGCGTCTGAAAAGCTTTCTGGCGGCGAGGAGATCGTTCCTGACGGATTTCTCCTTTGGCGAAAAGAATCTGCTAGCGGACTTGTACTGCTCCGATCCGTTTCCCTCGCCCGATGCCGATGATCGCGGCGTGGTGTTTCGAGCCACTTCGCGCAGCCCCCAGGCCGTCGCGGTCGAATATATCACGGATTTGTCGTCCTACGAGACACGGGGAGAAGAGATCACGGTCAAGCAACTCGCGCTGTTCGACGATGGGCGACACGATGATCTGCAGGCGGGGGACCTCGTGTACGGCAATCGTCTCGTGCTGCCCAAAAACTACACGGGCCTCGTGCCCTATTCTTTCAGGGCCGGAGGCTACGCCTATCCCTCCAACGGGCTATACTACATCAATTATAGGGCCACGAAGACGTTCGCTTTGAATGTGAATCACGCCGGTATCGAGGGGTATCGACACTTGCAGATCGGAGACGTTCAGCGAATACGCGATGAATATTTCATCGAGATCATCAATGCCGGTGAGTTGAATCTGGACCTTTCCTACTGCAGCTTTGAAGCCGGTGAGTATTTCAACCGCTTCATGTTCCCGCCCGGGACGAACATCGAGGCGGGCACCAGCCTGATCCTTTCCTCGAACAGAGATGCCGCTGGAGACCTGTTTCCGGACTCGCCCGTCTTCGGCAACCTTTTTTTCGATGTCTCACCGGGCGACACGATGAAGCTGCTGACGCCCACACTGACGGTGATGACGGCTCGCGTCAACGAGACCTACAGCACTGTCGATCTTCCGATACCATCTATTGTGATCAACGAAATCAACTATCATTCAGCGGATGATCTGGATACGGGAGATTGGGTCGAGTTGTACAATCCCAACGATGCTTCCGTCGATCTTTCCGGTTGGAACTTTCAAGACGACGATGACGACCATTCCTTTGTGCTGCCCGGTGGGACGCTCATTGAGCCGCGCGGATTTCTGGTGTTGTGCCGAGATGGTGCGGCTCTCGAATCCCTTCTCGGGGTCTCTTGTGTCGGAGACTTCGATTTCGGATTGAGGAACAGTGGAGAGCTGGTTCGCCTCTTCGACAGCGATGGATTACTGGTCGATTCTTTCACCTACCTAGACGAAAGTCCGTGGCCGGTGGAGGCGGACGGCGACGGTCCCACGCTGGAGTTGCTTCACTATAGCTTGGACAATGCGGACCCCATGCACTGGCGGGCTTCCATCCCGATGGGGGGCACTCCGGGTCGGGCCAACAGCGTGTTGGCTCCACCTACATCTGTCGCGAGCGAGACGGACGAGGGCACACCGCGGTCGTTCAACCTCTTGCAGAACTATCCCAATCCCTTCAATAGCGAAACCCACATCGCCTTTCACCTACCGCGAACGGAGCATCTTTCTCTAAAAATCTTCAGCTTGACCGGCCAATTGGTGGCCACCCTGATGGAGGGCGTTTATCGAGCGGGCATACACCGGATACCCTGGGACGGTCGGAACGATCGCGGAGAGTCCGCTGGTTCCGGGATATTCTTCTATCGGTTGACGACGGAAACCTTGCAGTCAACGCGAACCATGGTCCTCGTCAAGTGATGCACCAGAGCTAAGTCCTGCTGCTGGCTCGCTCACTAGGGCAACAGTCTGGAGAGAGGTAATTATGGACGAACTCGCATTGGCGGATGATTTCCAGTTCGACGCGCAGGGTTTTCTCATGCTGCGGAACGTCTTTGACGCCGAGCGCTGCCGGCGCTATCTAAAAGAGCTTGAGGGGCTGTTTGCGCGTAAGTACGATGACCCTTGGCTGCACGACGGGGTTCGCGGACAGACGACGGTGCAGATCTCGGAAGGCCAGCGGCGAGTCAACGGTCTGCCACTGTGGACGGACATGTTCGACGAGGTCATCAGTTTTGCGCCAGTGGTGGAGCGTCTGCGGCGCTGGATGCAGCACCCCCAGCTCGTCAACACTTGGGCCATTGAGAAGACGGAGGGCACGCCTTGGGGTGGGTGGCACCGGGGGTTAAATCCGGATGATTACACGGTGCGCCGAGGACAAATCCGCACGCGCATGTTGAACTGTGTGTACTTCCTGACGGACAACGATGAAGACGACGGCTGCCTAACGGTAGTGCCCGGGGCGCACAAGTCGGAGATTGACTTGCCCATGGCCGAGTTCCGGGGCCGCGATTTGCCCGGAGCTGTGCGGGTCACTGGGAAGGCGGGGGATATGGTCATGTTCTCGGAGACGCTGCTCCACACCGGCGCGACAAAGAGTTCATCCCGCCAGCGCACGAACCTCTATTTCAACTACATCGACGCCACCTATAACCCGGCGATGCGGGAACTGCTGGCGGGGAATCAAGGCAATGTGAATCACTACGTGTTCCCGCCAGCGGTGCGCGCTCGCTTCGACGAGACTCAGCGCGAGCTTACCGAGTGGATGGAGTGGCAGCGCACGGCACCGGCGTCGAGCGGCTCTCAACGACCATCATCCGGCGGACTTGGGCCGAAGACGAGGTGTTCTATCTCTATTTGACCGACCAAGAGGGGCTACTGAGTGGCTTGGTGCCGCTCAAGCGGTTGTTGTTGGCCGCGGCCGACGCCCTGGTTGGCACCTTGGCCAATCGGAGTCCGATCGCGGTGCGGAGCGATATGGACCAAGAGGAGATCGCCTATATCTTCGCCGAGTATGATCTGTTGGTATTGCCGGTGGTCGATGATGCGGGGCGCTTGGTGGGTGTGGTGACTGTGGACGACATCTTCGACGTCATCGAAGAGGAGACCACCGAGGATATGTACGAGATGGCGGCCATTCCCTCGGAGGAGCGCACGGATCGTCCGGCTGCGGGCGTGGTGCGCCTGCGGCTACCGTGGCTGTTGGTTTGCTTGGGGGGCACTTTGCTCGCGGGCGCGGTGATCGAGGGCTTTGACGATACCCTTTCCAAGGTTCTTGCCCTGTCTTTTTTCGTGCCGGCGGTCATGGCCATGGGCGGCAATACGGGCATCCAGACTGCCACGGTTACTGTGCGTAGCTTGGCTGTTGGTCAGGGGCAATGGGGTTTGGTGGGCCGCGAATTGCGGGTGGCTTTGGGTTTAGGGAGTATTCTGGGCGTTCTGGCTTGGGGTGTAGCTAGCTGGTGGACCGGTGATGCGCTTTTGGGAGGATGTGTGGGGTTGGCGATGGGGGCGGCGGTGGTGCTGGCGGCGGTGATGGGCGCGGTGGTGCCGTTGGTTTTTCGCCGCATTGGAGTCGATCCGGCCGTGGCTTCGGGGCCGCTGATCACGACGCTCAACGATGGGTTGTCGCTGCTGCTGTATTTTGGGATTGCGGCGTTTTTCTTGTAAGGGGTGGAGGTGTGGGAGCGGATTTAGCGGCAGGCAGCAAACCCGTACTCCGAGCACTGACGAAGGATCTGCGAGACCACAAACGATCTTCAGGAATCTTACCCTGACCCTTGCGTGCCAGCACGGCCGAGCAGGGCGTCGAACAAGAGGCCGACTATGTGCTGACTGTCAAGGAAAATCAACCCAAACTCCACGCCCATCTCCAACAGCTTTTTGACCGCGCCGAGTCGAAACTCCGCGCCGACCCCGCCGTAGATTATTGGGCGATTGAAGAGGAAAACCACGGGCGTTGCGAAACACGGCACTACTGGACCACCGACCAGATTGAGCCGTTTGCCGATCAAGCCCGATGGCCGGGTTTACGCCTGTTCGGTATGGTCGAAGCCATCCGGCATAACGGGGGCCGCTCAGCGTTGATGCGATAAAGGTATAGTAGCGGGGACGTGTTGCTGATGAACTCAGACATACTTCTCGGCCAGCAGTACGCTTTCTGGAACGTCGATTGCGATTTTGCGCGTTGTCATTTCCCCTTGCTCCTTCGATCAACTGAGTGCAAACCGCTTCACTGGCTACGGCGAGGCTGTGCGCATCCTCTGCCCCTTGCTGGCCCGCTATCTCGATTGTCGCTTTGTGCTGATGCACATTGCCTATCCCTATTCCAACGAATTGGTCGCACTGACCAAGCACTACCGCAACGTGTACGCCGACCTCTGCTGGGCGTGGTCGATTGACCCGTACAGCTCGTGCGATTTCGTGCGCCGCTTTATCCACGCGGCTCCCGCGTCCAAGCTCTTTGCCTTTGGCGGCGACACTGGCTGGCCGACCAAGCTCGGCGGCCTACGCAATTCAGGCGCGTCGCTGGCTCGACCGCGCCCTCCAAGGCGAAATAGACGACGGCCTGCTGACCGAGGCCGAAGCCATAGAGTTGGCGACCCGCTTTATGCGCGGCAACCAAGAGGCCTGTTTCGACTTGGCTGGGACGCGGCAGGCGTTGCGAGCTTCAGCGGCTGGCTAGGTTGCGCCAGGGTAGGAACGCCAACAGACGCTCGCGGTGGGCCCGCACCGTTCTATCTTCGTACACCACAAGTTCTAAACCGATCAGAGCTTCGATGTCTCGGTGTAGCGTTCGGGTCGTGACGGTTGCATAGGCGCGGCCCAAATCGGCATCTAGCATAGGAATATCGGCGATGCGGACCGGTGCCTTTGCGCGAGATAGGCTCAACGCTAGCGTCCGTTGGCGTTGGCGGCTCGCCGCAGAGCCTGAGACCGTACGGAAAGTCTCGTGCACGTAGTTGATCCATGCGACATCCCACTGGTGCTCGCGGATTAGGTCGATTTGTTCGCTTAGGCCATCTACCAAGCCCGCAATGGCATAGCTGATGAAGCGCACAACGCCGTCGTCCATTTGGCGGGCGCGATCTAGTTGGCGGTAATATTCCGACCGCGTTTGGTTGTAGTGGTTGCTCAATAGGTGGCAGGCTGGCTGCGGTAGGCCAGCGCCAATTAGGATGTAAAACTCCAGCAACCGCGCCGTGCGGCCGTTGCCATCGCCGAAGGGATGAATCCAGGCCAGATAGAGGTGCGCGAAAATGGCTTTCAGGACTGCATAGGCGATGGGGTTGTCCTCGGCGAGCGGAAATTTGTTCAACACGTCGCACAGGCGATCCAGTAAAAAGACGCAATCCTGATGTGGCGGGCATTTGTACCTACCTACGACCACTTCTGTGGTGCGGATTTCTCCAGGCGCGACGTGGTCTTCGACGTCGAGTTCGTTTAGTACAGCCCGATTCATCTCTTTGATAATAGCGGCTGTAAGCGGCTTGGTGCCGCTTGTGGCAATATCGTTGGTCAGCGCGTTACAGGCATTGACGATGTTTTCGATTTCTTGGCCGAGGTACTCCCTCGACGGCGGCAGTTTGAGCGTGCCTGCGAGTAGCCCTGTGACCTCTTCTTCGGACAGCGTATTGCCTTCGATGGCTGTGGTGGCCAACGCGCCCTTTGCCAGATACAGCCGATGGACGCTCTGCGCTACCTCGGGTGCCAACATCGCATTGGCGATGTGATCGCATTTTGCCGCTGTTGCACCGAGTGCAATCCAGGTCTTGTGGTCTAGAGGCGATAGATTGAGGGCAAAGGTAAGCCAAGGGTGTGACGCTTCGTATGACCGCTTTTCTGTCATATTTATTTTCGTTATAAATAATTGTTTTCAAATCACTAATATAATTTTATTCGATAAATAAGGATAAAAAATGTCATTGATTTTGACAAGGCGAATGACAAGATTTTAGAAGAAGAGTAAAGATGAGTCAAGGCTACCGATTACCGTGGCTTAATGGCTCAATTATATTCTTGAACATCTAATCATCAGCTAGGAGCGTAAATGCGGTTTTTTGAAAATGGCCCGGCGATTCCGGATGAGCTTCTCCACGCCCGCGATGAGGGCCGGGTGGTTTTCTTCTGTGGAGCCGGGGTCTCACGGGCTAAGGCAAAGCTGCCGGACTTCTTTGGTTTGGCAAAAAAAGTTATGAAGACACTCGGGGTTCAAGCTGATAGACCCGCCCGGAAGCTACTTGAGGAAGCACATAATGTTGAGGCCCAAACCGGTGTTGCCGGTGTAATCGCGGCAGACCGGATATTCGGCCTAATTGAGCGAGACTTTCCCCCAAACTCTATAGAAGCGGCGGTCGCTTCCGCGCTGCGACCGAGTGCTGAACCGGATTTGACGGCCCATCGTACAATCCTCGACCTCGCAACCACTAAAGAAGGCTTGGTTCGTATAGTAACGACCAACTTTGATCGTCTGTTTGACGATTGTCGTCGCCTTAAATCGTGGCAACGACCTCGTTTGCCTGATCCGTCGCGGCCAAAAGATATGGATGGCATCGTCTATCTCCACGGCAAGGTTACATCCGATTATCAAGGGGCTAAAGGCGATGGGTTTGTTCTGTCTAGTCCCCAGTTTGGACAGGCGTATCTTTCGGAGGGCTGGGCTACTTCCTTCTTTCGAGAAATCATTGACAGATACGTCGTTGTCTTCGTCGGCTATGCGGCGGATGATCCACCCGTTCAGTATCTGCTAGAGGGACTAAATAGACAGTTCAATGAACGCCAAGTTTATGCCTTTCAACAGGGCGATGCGGACGAGGCGGACTCTAAATGGAGGGATAAAGGGGTTACGGCCATTCCCTATGCGAAAAATTCCGACCATACTGCGCTTTGGTGCGCGTTGGAGGTGTGGGCGCAAAGAGCGCGAGATCCCGATAAGTGGTATTCGGAGGTCATCAACAAAGCGAAGCAGGGTCCTCAAAGCCTTTCGCCGCATGAGCGCGGGCAAGTTGCCCACATCGTCTCGACGGTTGAGGGGGTCAGAAAATTCTCGGAGGGAGAAGAACCGCCTCCGGCAGAATGGCTGTGTGTTTTCGATAAGTACAGACGCTATGGTGAACCGGGAAAGCTAGGTAGATGGTTGGAGGAGGGCCCAGACGTCGATCCATTTGACCTTTACTGCATCGACTCGGATGTGCCACCAGCCAAAGCCAGTTCTATAGACCGTAAACCGCCAGCCGACGCTTGGGATGCTTTTAATCTGAGCCGCGTCGATAAAACCAACTTGAGCGATGAAAATTTTCCGTCGATAACAGGTCGTTGGGCGTACAATGTGCCGCCCCTTCCTTCGCGGCTTCGCCAAATGGGTGAGTGGATAAAGGATGTCGCTGGCCAGCCTGCGGCGGTTTGGTGGGCAGCACAACAACTCCCTCTTCATCCCGATACTCGGCGCAAAATACGTCCAGCTCTTACAGATTCACAACGGCCCATACCTTCTGCTGTTCGTGAGGCTTGGTACTATCTGCTCGAATACTGGGAACAAGGTAGAGATAGGCGCACCGATGTGGTCGGTTGGAGTGAATTGAAAAGACGAATCTCAAAGGACGGTTGGAGCAAAAGCGTTGTTCGCGCCTATGCTGCATGTCTTCGCCCTTACTTGCGGGCGGAACCACCTTGGGGCAATTCTAAGCCGCCCGAACAGGAAGACGAGATAGGTCTCAGCGATCTTATTTGGTTGGATGTCGTGTATCCAGCAGATAACAGTGAAAGAATTGACCTCCCTGATGAATGGCTTGCTCCTGCTATAGTGGTATTGCGTAAGAACCTCGAAACTGCACTAGAGCTTGAGACCGAAATCGACAGAGGTGGTCTTGGTCATATAAGCTCTATTATTCCAGACCAGAGTTCGGACAGCGATCACAAACGCAGACTATCTGGAGCCGTCATTGAATTTGCATCTGTTTTTGAGCGTCTCATACAGATCGACCTTAAAGCGGCGAGGCGCGAGTTTTCAAAATGGCCGATTGAAGACGATGCGATATTTGCAAGGCTGCGAATATGGGCGGCAGGCAAACCCGACTTGGTGTCGGATGATCAGTTTGGTTCTATGCTTGTCGATATGAGTGATGACGTCTTTTGGGATTATCAACATGAATGGGATTTGCTGCATACACTATCGGCCCGATGGAATGGACTGAGTGCCGATACTCGTGTCGAGATCGAAAATAGACTTCTGAGAGGCCGTCCGCGCTGGCAAGAAAAAAAAGAAGAGGATTTCAAGAAGCGGTGTGTTTACTCAATACTAGCTCGGATAACTTGGTTGTCTCGGAAAGGATGCAAACTGCATCTCAATCTTGAAGAAGAAACTGATCGGCTTCGGGGATTCGTACCGGATTGGAAGCCGGAAGATGCCGATGAAGTTGTGAGATATTGGGGAACTACAGTCGGATCAGTGGAAACTGAAACCGATCATTCAGCATTATTAGACATACCTCTTGCTTCAGTGCTGTCAGAGGCACTCAGTCTGAGCGAAATACGAGATGAGCCTTTCGTCCGATACGATCCCTTCGGCGGATTGTCGGCTGACCGTCCTATCAGAGCGTTTTCTGCTCTCAGAGTAGCGGCAGAGAAGGGAGATTTTCCAGATTGGGCGTGGAGCACCTTTCTGAATGCGGAGGAGCGAAAGACCGATAAGCCTAGATTTATGGTGTTGATCGCCGAACGGCTAGCCTGTTATCTGGATAACGGCGCGGCGACACTCATCAGACCAGCAGCAAGCTGGCTTATGAACGTGAGTAATCGTCTCTCCGACCAATTTCCAGCAAGTTTTCACCGGGTGACGAGTGCGCTGATTCAGACCCTAGCAAAAGAACCGGAAAGTGGCACTTTGGGAATCGGGCAAGTCGGCGGAGTCCGGGACTGGATGATTACGGCACTTAACGCTCCAGCCGGAAAAATCGCACGATCAGTTCTATGTCGTGCTCAGCAAACAGATTTTCTAGAGTATGCGAATAAATTGCTTGCTTTGCCTAGCGATCTGCGCCGACAGGCAGTGGCAATTTTCGCCCATTGGACGGATTGGTTTTATGCAAAAAAACGCGAATGGTCAGAAAAGAACCTGCTTGCGGTTCTCGATTCCAGCGACCTTGGCGATAGGGATGCCTTTTGGGGAGGTTTTTGCTCCCGTGCGTCAGTAAGCCAAGAGCTGTTTATGCGCTTAAAGCCTCACTTGCTCCAGCTTGCAAGGGAGGATGGTGAGACACGTCGTAAGCACGGTGAAGTGCTTGCAGGGATTATTTTGTCCAAATGGAGGAGTCTTATTGAAGGAACGGACGAACGTTGTATTTCCGATGAAGAATTCAGGGATATACTGTTACAGGCAGATGATGAATTTCGATCTCGTGTGTTATGGCTCTTGGGGGCATGGTCACGCGATGATGGAAAAGAGACTAGAGACAAATGGACATCATTGTTGCCAGAGTTCTTGAGAGATGTATGGCCTCGTCATATAAAAGCAAACTCATCGGCCATGTCCGTGTCCTTGTGCGAATTGGTGCTTTCTAACGAAGAGCTATTTCCAAATTTAGTAGATATTATTCTTCCGTGTCTGACGAAGACAGATGATCTCCTATATCGCCATTATTTATCATTGTCTGACAATATCGCTCAAAAACACCCCCATCAAATGCTGAATTTATTGTATAAAGTGCTACCGGATGAGACTTTAACTTGGCCCTATGATATTGAAGAGATACTTGATTCGATAAGCGAAGGCGACCCCACTTTGAGAACCAACGAGAAATTCCTCGAATTGAAGCGGCGATGGGATTCCCGCTAGCTCAGCAAGCTCACCGCTTCTTCACCCTCCGCTTCTTCTTCCGCTTCCCTGCCGCTTCCGCCGCCAACGGTGCTTGCAACTGCTCGTACAGCGCAAAGAGATGCTCCACGCGCTCCCGTTCCGAGGTGAAGCGTGCGCGGCGATAGAGGCCATCTACTGCGCGGTCGAGTGCTGAGTGCGCTCGGCGCAAATCGGGCGGCATTGCGTCTGGGTCGTAGAGATCGGCGAGCGTGGCGTCGGGATGGTTGGCGCGGGCAGCGAGCACCGCGTCGGCGTGGCGCGTGAGGCGGCGTTGTAGATCTTTCCCGGGGACAGGTGGGAGCGGGAAGGTGTTATAGACGACGCCGATGGAATAGCGGTAGTCGCTTTTGAGGCGTCCGCCGAAATAGCGCATCCACGCCATGTGCATAGCCGATGTGAGCAGGGCGAACGTTGGCTTGGTTGCATTGACGAGGACGCGGACGAGATTGCTCGGAACGACCGGAGGTTCTAGCCAGCCTATGGGCACATACTCGCGTCGCTCGGAACTCACTTCCGGGACGACCAAGAACGGGGCATTGGGAATGACGTTGACGTGGTAAAGCGTCGGTGTCTCCGCCAGCTTGCGAGTCGGTGCGCTTTTGCTTTGCTGCCGAAAGGCGCGTACGGCCCGCACACGCTCGTGTAGGGCTGGTGCCTGCCGCAGCAGGTCGGGCGGTACCTCGCCGAGCCACAGAATCCAACGCTCGCCACCGTTGAGGTATTCCCAAGCACCAATGAACGGGCGGACATAAGGCGCAGCCTCCGGGCACTCCGCTAACAACGCATCGCGCTCGTCCGCATCCAAGATGTAATGGCCGCCATCAATCGGCTTCGACCCAATGATGAGCTTCGCCAGCCCATTGATCGGCTGGCTCTCTGTGCCCACGACCAAATGCGAATTGGCCAGCCCGCTGCCGTCGAACAAGTAAGGTGTAATCGCCGCGAGGCTGGTTTCCTCCGGCTCGCCGTTGATGTCGGGATAGGCAAACAGCCGCTTTTCCTTGCGCGTCGCTTCCCGTTTGTCCAGTCCGATAATCACCACGTGAACATGCGCCTTGCCGCGCGCATCCGAACCCCAAGCAAACGTGCGGTGAGCAAAAGCAATGTCGAGGCGGCAGCGGTTGAACAAGATCGGCCAAAGCTGCGCTACCTGCTCGCCCTGTGTAATGGAGTTGGTGGCTACGAACCCAACGCGCGGGTTGCCTTTCTGCGCGTACTCACCAGCGCGTATGAACCAAGCCGCTACGTAATCGAGAGTACCGCCGCTGCCGCCAAGTGCGGCGACTTGTTGTACCTGCTTCCGCTGATCGGGGGACTGGAACTTTGAGCCCACAAACGGCGGATTCCCGAACACGTACGAACATTCGTCCGGCGGCAGCAGTTCGGCCCAGTCCATTGTTAGCGCGTCCGCGTTGTGGATGTGCGGCGACTTCTCCAGCGGAATGCGCGCATAGGTCTGGCCGAACTCTAAGCTCAGCCGGTTGTTCATAATGTGGTCCATCATCCATAGCGCAGTCTCGGCGATACGCACCGGAAACTCGCTAATCTCAATGCCATAGAACTGATCGACGTTGACCACGGAGAGCAGTTCGGCGAATGCAGAAAGCTGGCCGGATGGGTGTAATTCACGCAACACCTCGATCTCAAGCTGCCGCAACTCGCGGTACGCGATGATGAGGAAGTTTCCACACCCACACGCCGGGTCGAGAAACGTCAACTGACCTAGCTCTTTTTGGAAAGTATATAGATCGGGGATGCGGCGATTGTCTCGCCGAGCCTTCAGACGTGCGAACTCGGTCCGCAGGTCGTCTAAGAACAGCGGCTCAATCACCTTGCGGATGTTCTGCTCGGTAGTGTAATGGGCACCCTGAGCGCGGCGCTCGGCTGGCTCCATCACTGATTGGAACAGTGCGCCGAAGATGGCCGGGGAAATCGCAGTCCAGTCGAACAAGCAAGCGTCGAGCAGGCTCTGGCGCATTTCAGCGTCGAAGTCGGGGATGCGCAGCGGCTCGGCGAACAACTCGCCGTTGACATACGGGAATCGCGCCAAGTCCTCGTCTAGCTTGGTTTGTCGCCGCTCTTCCGGCGTGTTCAAGACTTGAAACAGCCGCGCTAGATAGGGGCCGAGGTCGCTACCGTCGGATGAAGTGCGCTCCTCAATGAACTGCAAGAAGATATCGCGTGGCTCGAAGATGCCGGTATCGTCGGCAAACAAGCAAAACACCATGCGCACGAGGAAAAGCTCCAAGTCGTGGCCATCGTAGCCAGACTCCGCGAGCGCATCGTGCAGGCGGGCAATGCGCTCGGACGCCTCGATGTTGACCGGGTCTTGGTCGCGGAATGTGCGCCGCTGCACCCCGATGATGAAGCCGAATTTTTCGACGTGCTGCGGCAGGTCGGCGAGGGCAAAGCGCGTCTCCTCGCGCTCGTCCCGGTCGAGCAGTTCAAAGGTCTGAAAGTCGCAGAGCAGTTGGTAGCGGGGGCGGTCGCGCTCGGGCAGCGCGTCGAAATAGGTACCGGCTTGTTTACGTGCGGCAGTAAGGTCGCGGCCCGCACTCTTTTGCTCGACCAACAACACGCCCGGCCAGAACAGGTCGATGAAGCCGTGCGAGTTATCCAAACGGCGGACGTGCTCCTCATATCGCGCAACCGTGCGGCGACGCACGCCGAAAATCTCAAAGAAATCGTTGTAGAAGCTCTGGGTTTCGCCGCTCTCATAGGTCGCGTTGGCCCACTCTGCGGCGAATTGGGCGGCGCGAGAGCGGATTTCATTCCATGAAAGGCGCATGACGATGGGTTTTACGCTGGCTTGCTAAAGATACAGCAGCGGTGACGTGTTGCTGACGAACTCAGACATGCTTGCGTTCTAGGTCATTCAACTCCGTCTCAAGCGGAAAGACCTTGTAGCGATCAAGCGTCAACAGAAATTCCACGCGCGCCATCCCAGCAAGCTCCGCAGCCCGGCCAGACGAAAGACGGCCAAGTTCGTAGAGCTTGACAGCGGCCAGCATACGGAGTTCACGTGCAAAGGCACGCTCGTCGGTCTTCTCGGCCAGCAGTACACTCTCTGGAACATCAATTGCGATTTTCCGTGTTGTCACTTTTACCTTGCTCCTTCGATCACCTCGTCGGGCACTGGGTTACCTGCTGGAAACCAAGCTGTTAGGACCGTTTTGAGCTCCAAGAACGATGGATCATTGCAGCGGCGCAGGGAAACCTTTTCTGCAAGCTGCCGATACAAGGAGGCACTGCGAGGCTTTCGCACCGTGCGCAAAGCCGCTTCCAATGCCTCCTTGGGCTGCTCGGGTTTGGTTGCCCCCTCTTGTAAATAGCCCTGACTGATCAGCCAGCGACGCAACGAAGGGCGTCGATTTTTCCATCCCGCTACGTCGTCAACATGAGGCGAATCGCTCCAGACCCACGCCTCCAGTTCTGGGTCAAGCACGATGGCCCTCGCTCGTTTGCCCCACGCCGAATCCTTGAACTCACGGTTGAGTTCTTTCTGCATTTCTTGGGGCTGCTTCTGTTCTCTGCCACTGCCTTCGCGATCGAAAATGAGCAATCCGTGGAGATACAGTTCCGATAGATTGGATAGGAAATCAACGCCGTGTAGAGCACAGCCGGGATCGCGCTGCGGATGAACTTCAATTTTCGCATCAATCGGGCGAATACCCAATGCCTCTGGTCGCGTAAACAACCCAATTAGTGCCTGTTCTATATTGGAGTCAGCCGCGAGAACAACGAGGTCTTTCTCGTTCATCCCAAAACCCCGGAGGCGAGTAGTGTGCCAAGGTCGGCTTGGCCTTGCCATTGCCGTAGCGTGGGGTGCTCGGTGCCTAGAACAATGTCGGTCGAGCCGTCGTCGTTTTTGGCAAAGCACAATACGTCATCCATGCTGGCCGCACTCAGCACTACCGGCGAATGCGTCGCTAACAAGACCTGAGCCTCATACATTGAAGAGAGCGAATCATACACAGTGGCGACTGCTCGAGGATGTATCCCGTTCTCTGGCTCCTCTATTAGGTAGATACCTCGTAGATCAGCCAAATATGCGGGCAGAGTGAGTGCTGTCAGTCGCAACGTACCGTCAGAAACCATCCACGAAGGCACCTTTAGCCCGCCTTCATACTCGTAGATCATGTAGCAATGCCTGTCCTCTGGACGCTCGAATGTCTCGATGTTGACCAAGTCGGTCAGGGCCGTACGCAAATGTGCGATCCAGTCTTGGTGCCGTTGGGGAGTTTTTTCTCGCAAATGAGAGACTACCCAAGGAAGGTTTGAACCATCCGGCAAAAAGCCAGATCCCCTCATTGGAGAACTGGGGCGCTTAATGGCATAACTATTCAGTACGAACTCTTGGACGCCGCCGGTCAGATACTCTAGAAACCATGTGGCAACGGGAAATCGCTCTATATCAGCAGGTAGGTTGCCAAAAGCCGATGTCTGCGGCCCTAGCTTGAACGACGGTGACCAGCCTTTATCTGTTTCGCTGTAAAAGCTGTCGTTTCCTCCCGCGGTCTTATTGATGACGACCTTGCTGTCTTTCCGCCTAATGCGCTCCAACAATGAATTCGGGGCATCTGCTAACACCGGGAATAAAGAGCGTTGTGGCATTGCAAAGTCCTCGAATTTTTTTAGTAAAACCGTCTCAGACTTGAACTCAAACTGGCGATGTGTTTCGTCAAAACCAATCGCCACCTGATACCTCGCTGTGTCCAACTCTGGTTTTATCGTCAGAGGACGCAGGTTGTCGGGGATGCGTGCCTCCACCGCTATCTCTAGCCTATCTCCCTGACGCCGGAAGAGGAGATCTTGGGGGTTCTGGGTGCGTTCAGAGATCGCCATATCCAGTCCTTCATACAACAAATCACAGAGAAAACCGATAACGTCCAAAAAGGTTGTTTTGCCAGAGGCATTCGGCCCGACTAGGACGTGAAAAGGACGCAGCGGCCTATGCACATACCGCAAACAGCGATAATTCAAGGCTTCAACTAGCGTTATCATCAGTCGGCTCTATCTGCGTTGTCATAGGGCTATTCACAACTAAATTTTACCTTGCGGAATTCGTCTAGATGCAAGAGAACGTTCAGCAAGTTATAGTACAGTATCGCTCTTTAGTCCGCATCTTCCCCGATGCCACAGTAAGCCACCCACTCGCCCTATTGAAACAACTGCACCGTCGGCTTGATCACCAAGAGGGGCACGCAGGCGCGGGGCGGCAGCGCGGCGACGAAGAGCGCGGCTTGGGCTAGCTCTTCAGGTTGCAGCATGGTGGCCCGGCGTTCGGCGCTGACGGGTTCAGGCCGCTGGGCCAAAATCGGCGTCTCTACCTCGCCGGGACAGATCGCGCAGGCGCGGATGCCGAACTCGACCTCTTCCTCGTTGATCGAATTCGCCAGCGCCACCGCCCCGTGCTTAGAGGCCGAATACGCGGCACCAGCCAGCTTGCTGGCTCGCAGACCGGCGATGGACGAAACGGTGATGATGTGGCCGTCGTTTTGTTGACGCATCCCCGGCAACACCGCCCGCACCATGTTGTACACCCCAGTGAGATTGATGGCAATGGTCTGGTCCCAGTCCTCGGGTGCCACGTCGCCGACCGCGCGCGGATTGGTGTTGATGCCGGCGTTGTTGACTAGCACATCGACGGCACCCCACTCGGCCTCGACAGCGGACGCTAGGGCCGCGACAGCTTCACGGTTGGATACATCGCAGGAGTGGAGCAGGACGCGATCGGCATCGAGGCCGGCGGCCGCAGCGGCGAGCGGTTCGGGGCGTCGCCCGACAAACGCCACCCGCGCTCCTGCGTCGGCAAAACCGCGCGCTATGCCTGCGCCGATTCCCGTGCCCGCGCCAGTGACTACCACAACTTTATCGGTGAATTGTCCCATTATTCCGCTTCCTTTTTGAGTGCCTGCAAGCGCTGAGCTTCCTCGCGCTGCTTGTAAAACGAGTCGAGGGGAAAGCAGCCGGAAATCATGCCGTTGCGCGGCGCGGTCGTGCAATCGGAAAACGTGCGGCAGATGACGCGGCGTTGCAGTTGGCCGGTTTGCAGCACGTCGCAGGGCAGGTCGGGATAGGACAGCACCATCCGCCCCAAGCCGATAAAATCCACCATGCCCGCCCGCACGAGGGCCTGCCCCACGTGCGGCAGATACTCCTGCAAGTAGGAATAACCCGACCCGACGAACAGGCTGTGCGGAAAGCGCGCCTTGAGCCGGGCGACCATTGCCACTTGCCGCGCCACCCCGCATAGCGGGTCTTCCGGCGGCAGGTAGCCATCGGAAGGAGGAAAAAGCGCTGGCCGCTGGATGTGCGGATTGTAATAGGGGCTGCCGCAGGACAGGTTGATCAGGTCCACGCCCAAGCTCTCCAATAAGGCGATGAATTGCTCGGCCTCGCCTAAGTCCATTTGTTGTGGGTCGTCCTGATCGACGCCAAAGCCGTACTCGTAGGGCAGGCAGTTTTGGTACGGCTCGGGCACTCCGCGTCCCCTGTCCTCGTTTGGATCGGACCGGAAGGGCACGAAGTCGAAGGCGCTCAGCCGCACGCCAATGCCGAGACCGGGTGCTCGGTTGCGGATCTCCTCGATGATGGAGCGGACAAAGCGCGTGCGATTGGCAAAGGAGCCGCCAAAGGGGCCGGGCCGCGTAAACGCGCTGAGGAATTCGTGTCCTAGGTAGCCGTGGCAATGCTTGATGTCCACGAAGTGGTAGCCCAACTCATGGGCGATTTGCGCGCCGACAACGTAGCGGTCAATCAACTCCTCGATATAGTCGTCCGTCAGGAGCGGATGGTCCGCATCAAGGCCGAATTTGCGATCCAAGATCGGGTGGTGATAGAGAATGGTCGGCGCGGATTGGTCCTTGCGCCAAGGACGGCAGAACCGACCCGAATGCGTCAGTTGCAACCCGAGGAGCAAATCGTCGGTGGTGCCAAACCGCTCGTGGTGCGCCGACAGGAGGATGTCGCGCAGCTCGGCCATGCCGGCGCGGTTTTCCTCGCGCGCCATGAGCTGGTTCGGGTTGGCGCGGCCCTCGGGCACCACGGCAAATGCCTCTCCACCCCAGATGAGCTTGGCCCCGCTGCGCCCGAAATTCTGCCAGCGGCGGCGCGTCAAATCGCTTGGCTGGCCGTCTTCGGTCCCATCCCATCCTTCCATCGGCTGAATGGCAAAGCGATTGCCGATGCGGTTGCCGTTGCTGTGGGCTGGTTGGGCTAGCGGGGAGGAAGGAGCGGTTTCGATTTGATCGTCGCAGGGCATTTCCGCGCCCAAACGGGCTAGATGGGCGCGGAAGTCTGCGGCCTGCTTAAAGCTGGAGATGCGCGGATAGCGCGTCTTGGCCATCAAGGGGCCTCCCGCCGGCGTTGCAGATACAGCATCAGCCCCAAGCCGAAGACAATCATGACGATGCTGAGAAGTTGGGCTTGGCTCAGGCCCCACCGCGCCGGCGGATTGAGCCGAATGAACTCCACCAAGAATCGCGCTAGCCCGGCGAGGATGAGATAGAAGCTGAACGACAAGCCTGGGATTTGGAAGCGGGTGCGCATTTTCCACAGGAAGGCCGCGATCCCCAAGTGCGAGAGGGTTTCGTACACTGGCGTGGGATGGACCTTTTCGGTGGTTGCCACCACCCCCTCGGGATAGGCCATGCCCCAGGGAAGATCTGTCGGCACCCCGTAGCAGCCATCGCCGGCGAGCTGGCAGCCGATCCGCCCGATCCCGTAGCCCACGGCAAGGGCGATGCCCACCGCGTCGGCGACGTGGCCCAGCGGCGCATTGTGGCGGCGAATTTGCCAGAGTATGCCTGCGGCGGCGACGACAACCCCCCCGTACCAAGTCAAGCCGTAGCCGGAAAACAGCAGGTCGAATACCTTGTCCCAAGTCTCAGGCGAGTTTTCAAAGAGCACGAAGTAGAGCTTGGCCCCGACTATCCCGCCGATCATACAGGTGGTGACAATCGTCGATCCCAGATCTTTGTGTAGTCCTTGGCGCTTGAACTCGCGGTTGAGTACGTGCAGGGCCGATAGGAAACCGAGGGCGACCATGAGGCCAAACGTGCCGACGCTAATGGGGCCGATCTCAAATAGGTAGGGATACATAATCAGATATTTTTGCGGCCGAGCGCCTCGATCTGTCGCTTGAGCGCCGCGGCGATTTCGTAGTATATCTCATAGGGACTCAATGCTTCGGCGGATTCCTTAAAAGATGTGGTTTCTAGAGGAGGGCCAAAGAGCAGGCGCAAGGGGTGGCGCGATGGTGTGCGCGTCCCCTTGGGCAGGGCTTCGTGGGTGCCGGCAATGTGCAGAGGCACTACGGGAGCGCCTAGCTCGTAGGCCAAAAGCCCCACGCCCGCCTTAAACGGCTGTAGCTGGCCGTTGACTGAGCGCGTGCCTTCGGGAAAGACCAGCAGTGGGCGGCGCACTTCCACCGATTGCCGCGCCCGCACCAAGCCGTCGGCAAAGTTGCCTTGGCCGTCGAAGGGAACGGCGTTGGCAAAGGTGTATAAAAACCAGCGCAGCTCGGAGTCGGCGAGGTAGTGCTCGCTGGTGGCGATATTGAGGTGATCGACATGGGAGCACACGGCCGCGTACACGCAGGCACCGTCGAGGTGGCTGGTGTGATTGGCGGCAATCAGGTAGGGCCGATCTTGGGGCAAGTGCTCTAGGCCGCCGGCCCGGAAATCGAAAAAGCGGCGGAACAAAGAGCCGCCGGTTTCCCACAGAATTTCTTGCAGCATATTTTTGCCGGCCTCGCTCTCTGGCTCGGCACTCGGCTCGGCGTGCAAGATGCCCGACCAGTACGCGAGCGACTGCTCCACCTCCCAGTCCATCCCGTCGCGCAAGTGGGCCTCTATCCGCGCCAAGACGCTGCGGAGCGTGTCCTGTGGCTGCAAAAGTCCATCGACTTCGGTCCCCAGCCGTTGGCCGAGCCACGCGGCGAACTCCACGGCCATCAGCGAATCCAACAAGGTGTCGAGCGGCGCGTCTATGTGAGCCGCTACCTCCTCGGTGCTCAGCCCCGCAAGCAGGCCGATTTGGCGCTGGATCGCCCGCTCCCATTCCGGCAGGGCCGTACCCGGGTAGTCCTCGCGCTCGATGGCAGACGCTAAGGCATGGCGATCCACGGTGCCGTCGTCCAGCCTCGGCAACGGTTGGGTCCAAAAGTGCAGGCGCTGGATCTGGTGATGGCTGGGCAAGGTGCGCGAAATCTCGTATGAGCGCGCTTGGATGGCCGTGTGCAAATCCTCGGCCTGCTCGGCCTCGCAGTTGAGTACGGCCACGCCGTGTACTTCTTCAGCCCCGGTGCGAGCCGAAGGTACGCCGACCACGCTCAGCTCAGCCACGTGTGGTAGGTCGTGGTAGAGCGATTCGACTTCACGTGGATAGACGTTGTGGCCGGCTCCGTTGACGATCAAGTCTTTGCTCCGCCCCTCGACGAAGAGGTAGGCGTCGTCGTCGAAGCGGCCGAGATCGCCGGTGTGTAGCCATCCATCGCGCAACACCGCTTGGGTCAGCTCCTCTTGAGAGAAATAGCCCTCCATGACGTTGGTGCCTCGCACCAAGACCTCGCCGACGCCGCGCTCGTCTGGTGTGGCGATTTGCACTTGCTGTCCGGGCAGCACCTGCCCCACCGACCTCGCTCTGCACTGGTCGGGTGTGTTGACCGCCACGATGGAAGCCGCTTCGCTCAAGCCATAGCCTTGGCAAATCGCCACGCCGAGACGCTCATAGGCGCTGATGAGGTCGTCGGATAGGGCTGCGCCGACGCTGACGACTCGCCTCAGAGCGGCTAGCGCAGCCGTGGCCTCGGTCCCGAGGCGCTCGACGCGGTCGGCCAAGACGCGCAACAGGCGCGGCGCGGTCAACAGCACGGTCGCGTCCGTATCGCGCAGGGCGCGGAGCATCTCGCGGCTGTTGACGGACTCTAAATACGTGATGGTGGCCCCACCGAGCAGCGGCAGCAGCAAGCCCCCGGTGCATTCGAGGACTTGGTGCAGGGGCAGGGTCGAGAGCATGCGATCGGATTCGTAGATGCGCAGCACCTCGCCTTGGGCGAGGACGTTGGAGATGAGGTTGCGATGACTCAACACCACGCCGCGCGGCTCGAGGACCGAGGTAAAGATGATCGACGCCGTGGCATCTGGATTGACCCTCGGTCGCTTCCAACGGCCTTTTTTGGCGGACGCGTCTGGCTCGGGGGTGTGTCCGAACGGCAGACCGTCGTGATCTACATTGAAAAAGGCCATTTCCTTGTGGGCGGCCACTCCCTCGGGCGAGAGCTGAGAAAAGCGCTTCTCCGCGGCAACTAGCGCCCGGGCTTGGACAAAGTCGCACAGCTTCCAGATGTCTTCATCGCGCATCTGCGGGCCGATGGGCACGACCGCTAGGCCAAGCAGGTTGGCCGCCATATAGGCAACGACCCACTCCGGCCCGTTGTCCCCGCACAGCAGGATCCGCTCACCCGCCGACACGCCCTGTGCGCGCCAACTGCGCGCCACTCGCTCGGCGCGGATGAGCAACTCGTCGTAACTGATTCGCGTCCAGCCAGACCGGCGCTCGATTTGCAAGGCCGTCTTGGCAGCGTAGCGACCGCAGGCCCAGCGCAACAGTTCTGGGATGGTGCGGATGCTTTCCTCAATGCGCCAACGCTGCTCCTCGCCCCCCACCTCGCTCGGTGCCGCGCTCAATGGCTCTTGGTCGTCGTCGGACCCGCCCAACTCGTGACGCCGGAGGCCGGGCAGGTGAGTCTTTTGATAGTATTGATACCAGTCAATCCGCCGCACGTCCATGTTGAAGATCCGCTGCTCCTCGGGGGACAGCGATTCGTAGAGAGCCAACATGCGCTTGGCTTCATAGCGGCAGTCGAGGGTCGTGTACGGGCTGAACAGGTCGATGAAGTACTGGACGCGCTTGAGTCGCGTCTTGAGCGCGGCCAAGCGGCGTTTCTTCTGGGCCGGTGCCCAGCGCTCGGGCAGGCACTCATAGAGCTTCTGCTTTAGCTCCAGAGGATAGAGGTACTTCCAGTTGAAGGCGCGCTGGAAGCGCTCCACCGTCGGGAAGGTCCAATCCACTAGCTCGGGCCGCGAGCCATCCTTGTTGAGGAGGGGATATTCCTCAAAGTAGCCCTTGATGTACTTGAACATCCGGGTGTTGGGCAGCGGGTTTTCTCCGCTGGTCGCCGCGTGGAAGACCTCCACTGTGGAGGTCGTAGCCTGCGTGGCCGCGGCCAGCACGGTATTAACGACGATATCTACGGGCACCAAGTCCATGGGTGCGCCGACCGCGGCCGGGAAGTCCGGCACGATCCCCCGCCCGTAGGCCACCACCAGCGGATCGGTCACTTTGAGCCCGTGGATCCAGCCTGGATGCGGGTCTTCGAGTGCGCCTTCGGTGACGCTGGGCCGCACAATGGCCAGCGGCACTTGGCCGCGGTTCTTGACGAGCAACTGTTCGCCCATGGCCTTGGTAAAAGTGTACACGTCATTCCAGCCATGCTGCCGCGCTCGCCGCATCCCCTCCTCGACTAGCTCGCGCTCAATCCAGCGGCGACAGCGGTCGTCAATCAGTTTTTGCAAGCGGCTGTCTGAGAGCGTGCGACGGTGGCTTTGCTCGACGATCTCGCGGCGGAAGGCACGCTGTTGTTCGTCGCTTTGCGCTCGGTCGCGGATTGCACGACAGCGGGCTTGTGCTTGGGCGATTTCTTTTTCGGGGACGAAAGATTGTGGCGGTGCGCTGCCGTCGATTAGGTGCTGAATCGTGCGGTCGATCGGCAGGGTGCGCTCGGGGACCGCGCCGGTGAGACGACCGTTGACGTACGCGGTTGATACGTGGACTAAGACGGGATTTTTGCGGCCTTCGCGGGCCAGCCGCAAAAGCTCTTGGGGTGCCAAGGTGTTGAATTGGATCGCCGAGTCGAGTGGCTCGTCAAAGGTGACGCTGGCCGCGTTGCCGATGATGAGGTCCACTTCCGCCAGCAACTCGTCGCGGGATGCTTCGTCTAGCCCGAGGCCCGGCTGCTGCATGTCGCAGGCGAGGGCGCGCACCTTCTGGCGCGCTGCGGCAAAGGCGGCTGGTTCCTCTTGGCGGAAGCGGTCGAAGACGACCAGCTTGAAGAGTTCGTCCAGCCGCTCCTCTACCGGCAGCGTGGCTCCGCCAGGACCCCGACCGGGCCGCAACACGAGGTACAAGCGCCGCACGCCGGGCAAATAGCGCAGGATCTTGGCTGTCAGCCCCTGCCCGTAAAACCCGGTGCCGCCGGTCAGCAACACGGTGCGGTCTTGATAAAATTCTCTGATCATAGCGGAGACGAACGAAAGCCCCATCCCGTGCAGCGAGTCGCCCGTCGGGACGGGGATCAAAATGTTGTAATATAGAAGGCGGGATGCCCTGCCACAAGGAGGCTTACTGCTTTGGACGCCTAGGCTTATGGCCCTTGCCGCCGCGCCGATTTTGGTCTAGCCCTTGCTTGGTGATATAGGGGTGCTCGACCTGTTTTTCCAGTTCGCGGCGCTGGTCGGCCCAATCGATGTCTCGTTTTCGCTTGGCCATGCTTTGATGTTATCTTTCTATACAATTAATCTACGCGCAGGGCCGCTCATAGGACAACCCAAGCTATGGCCAAACACTGGGTTTTGATAGCCAATCCAACGGCGGGCAACGCCCGCGCCCGCAGCGTCGCCGAGCAAGCCGCTTTGGCTATACAAGCCGCCGGGCAAGCGGTCGAATTGCGCTACACGCGGGCCAAGGGCCACGCAACCGAGCTGGCACAGCAGGCCGTGGCCGAGGGCGCTGAGCGGCTCGTGGTCTGCGGCGGCGACGGCACCATTGGCGAGACGCTCGCGCCCCTCGCGGGTTCGCACACGGCCTTGGGGCTGCTGCCCTGCGGCACGTGCAACGACTTGGCCCGCGCCCTCGATGTGCCGCTCCGAGCGGAAGCGGCCATCGACAACCTGCTTTGCGGCGAGGTGCGCGCCATCGACTTGGGCCGGGCTGGCGACCGCTTCTTCGCCACGATCGCCGCCTTTGGTTTTGACGCCGAAGTCAACCGTCGCATGGAAAGCGCCCAAGGGCCGCTGTCTGGGCGGATTCGCTATATTTGGGAAGCATTGCGGCATGTCGTTAGCTACCAGCCGACCCGGGTCCGCCTCTGCGGCGATTTCGGGGAGATAGAGCAAGAGGTGCTGCTAGTATCTACTGCTAATGCGCGGAACTATGGCGGCGATTTGCGCGTTGCCCCAGATGCCGACCTCGGCGATGGTCTCTTTGACGTGGTCGTCGTCGATGCGGTGTCCCGACGGGCGATTCTGCCGCTGATGATTCGCCTCTTTTGGCGAACACACGTCCGCCATCCAGCCGTGCGCG
Organism: Candidatus Latescibacterota bacterium; assembly: GCA_965219735.1. Classification (GTDB taxonomy): domain Bacteria; phylum Latescibacterota; class UBA2968; order UBA8231; family UBA8231. The sequence goes on along the minus strand of OZ244790.1, from coordinate 5,480,799 downwards.
TCGAGCGCACGGCCCGCCTAGCGCTGCATACCGACGCGCCGCACCGCGTGTATGCAGACGGCGACTATCTAGGCCAGACGCCGCTCGTGCTGGAAATTAGTCCGGCAGCTTTGCGGGTGGTGGTGCCGAATTCTTGCTCTCAGGGGGTGCGTTGTTGATATTGCCCTAAGGGGCGGATTTCAATCACGACCTATTCCACAGCGTCTTTATGGCTACCAGAGCACAGCAGATACGCCTTGGCATCTTCTTCTTGGTTTCGCTCGCCGTCCTCGCGCTGTTCTTCATCGTCGTCGCTGGCAGCCATCTCCTGTACCAGCGCGATACCTATTACATCGAGTCCAACTCGCCGGTCAGCGGCCTCAACAAAGGCGCAGACGTCAAGTACTTGGGCTTTAGCATTGGCCGCGTCGAGGACATTGCGATCGCACAGGATAATCTCGCTACCGTGGTAATTGAGATTTCGGTCGAGCGGCGGCTGGCCGAAAACGCCATCCGCACCGACACGCAGGCGCGAATGTCCTCGCTGGGGCTCACCGGCCTGAAGTCCATCGAGCTTTTCGGGGGCAGTGACGACGCCCCGGTCCTCCCCCCAGGGTCCACCATTGTCGCGGGCGAGACCTTTTTTAGCAGCATGCAAGAGCGCGCCGAAGTGCTCAGCGCCAAAGTTGAACAAACCATCGACAACCTAAACGCGCTGCTGAGCAGCGAAAACCAGCACGCCTTTACTGAGCTGCTGAACAACGCGGGCAACCTAGTAGCTGCGGCCAATGCGCTAGTCGCGGACGAACGCTCTGCATTCGACGAGACCGCGACCAACATGGTTGCCACTAGTCGCTCGCTCGCCAAAACCAGCGCGACTTTGGCGACGACGGTCGATTCCCTGCACGCCTTGCTCATGGGCGCGAAGCTGCAACAGACGGTTGACGACCTGCAAGTGACAATGCACAAATTGCGCCAGCAAATGGACGGCCCGGTTCCCCTGCTGGTCGCGCGGATGGACACCGTGATAAGCCATATCGACCAGACCTTTGTGGGCATTGACCAGACCGTGGGAGCCAGCCGGCAGAATATCCTGCGCGCCATGCAGGAACTGGAGGAAACTTTGCAGAATATCCGCGAAACTACCGAACTCATCCGCGAGAATCCCGCGGTACTCATCCGAGGTCGCAGTGGTGAAGCCCAATAGCCGAGTGCGCCGCTGTGGCCAAGCCTTGGTCTTGGCGGCAGCTCTATCCGGTTGTGCCCAATTGCTAGGCGGCGACGCCAAGCTGCCGCAACGGCGCTATTTTAAGCTGCATATCGAACCCTTGCGCGGTAGCGTGGAAGGTTCCGAGCGCCCGTACCCTTTCCGAGTGCAGGTCAAGGGCTTTGAGGTGCCCCGAGCGTATGACCGCACCCACGTCATCCGCCGCCGCGACCAGTACGAACTGCGGCGCGACAACCTCCACTACTGGATGGAGCGCCCCAGCGACATGATTACCGATGCGGTCAAGCAGTACTTGCGCCAAGCCGACCTCTTTACCTATGTCGGCGGGGATCGCGATTTTTTTGAACACCGCCCGGATTACGTGTTCAGCGGCTCGGTCAAAGCCATCGAGCGCTTCGACAGCGGCGACCTGTGGGCGGCCCATCTCGTCATGACGATGGAACTAGTAAGGCAAGCCGATGGCAAAGTTATATGGCAGGACGATTTCGACGAGGAGAAACAGGTGTTTTTTTCGGCCATGATCCACACGGTGGCCGCGTTGAGCGGGATTTTGGCCCAGCGGATGCAAAAGGCGATCGAGGAGATCGACTTCAAGTTCCTCAGTAAGCAGCGGCCCACGCCTGTCGCGCCGGACGGGGAAACCGTCCCAGCGGCCCGAGATACGGTGCTGCAAACCCAAGCCGATCACTACGAACTCATACCGGGAAAGCTGGCTCCCTAGGACTTGGCATGGACAAGCTATTCTACATCCTGATCGCCTTGCCGTTGCTCGCTGGCCCAGCCTTGGGCGACAGCTACACTTGGATCGTCCCACCCGGCCGCGGCCAACTCGAACAGGATCCGACGCTGATTCCCAAGGGCAAGGGTTTTCTCTTCGTGCCGACGATGACCGGCTCCCTCAACGAGCCGAGCTTTCTCGTCTTACAGGGCAACAAGCCCATCCGCGAAGCCGCTCCCGGCTCCGGCGTGTTGCTCTCGCCCGGCAACTACAAATTACTGGTCGGCTCGGGCACGGACCTCCAGATGATGATCCGCTCCGTGCGAGTCCAAGAGGGCATGACGACCCTGATAAAGCCCTTCTGGGCCGGACTAGTCATCAACGTCATGTCTGAGAACCGAACATCGATCAACGAATCCTATGAACTGTACCGGGAGTCCTCGCAGGAAAACTACGGCCTCGGTTTCGGTGTCGAGGAGGAGCGCGGCGAGGCGGTCAAAACTTGGCTCCTGCCCCCAGGCGTTTACTCGGTAGTGCAAGTCGGCGACAACGTATCCACCACCCGCAAGTTCAGCGTCCGCTTAGAGCCGGGCGAATTGGTCCAGCGCAATCTAATAGTGGACACCAGTGACGAGTTCATCGGCTTCTACCCTCCGGCTCAGCATGGCCTTCTCACCCAAGTAGTTGACTCGCGCTGGAAGACCTCTTTGCAGCTCAGCGGTTCGCCCCGGCTGTCCACCTCTCAGAACACTACCGGTGCCGATCGCTCGGTCCTTTTGCTTGCCGCTGAGATCATCGGCAGTAGCGTCTATAACACGGACCGCCACTACGCCAATCTGTGGCTGGACTTTGAAGAGGGCTTCACCCGCGAGGAGGGCGACGACTTTCGCAAGTCCATCGACAAGTTCGAGGTCCGCGCGACGTATATCTACCGGCTTTCCAAGCGGATTGGCCCCTATTTGCGCGGGGTGTTCAACACCAAGCTATTCGCTACTGAGGATCGCTTCGACCAGCCACGCAACCTTCTGATCCGCGATGGCGACCAGACCGAGAGCATGACGGGCATTGGCGAATTTACCCTCTCTCCGCCCTTCAGCCCTCTCGAACTGCGCCAGGGCATTGGCATCAACTCCCAAGTCATCAGCAGCTTTCCCCTGAACCTCGACATGCGCGTTGGTTTTGGGGCGTGGCAAAGCTATGTTACCGATACCTTTGACCTAAACTCCTCCCGCACTGTCGCCCGCAAGTTGCAGGACACGGCCACCACCGGCTTGGAGGCCATGCTACTGCTCCGGTCGCGTTTCTCTCGCTTCCCCAGCTTGGACTCGGAGTTTGACCTCCTCATCCCGGCGACGGCCACCGACACTTGGGAATTCACTTGGGAAAACCGCTTGCGCTTGCCGCTTAGTCGCTTCGCCAACTTGGTCGTCGTCTTCGACTTCGAGCGCAAGCAGCCGATCCAGCGGTTGCAATCTGAGCAACAGGTCCTGCTGCGCCTCAACTATTTGCTATGACGACTCGACTGAGCTCGTCGAAGCCGTGGGTGCAGAGCGACGAACAGGGGATCGCGCTCGGGGGCGCACTTTCGCTACACACCATTGGCGCGCTCGCCCCCCAAGTGCGCGATCTCATCGCCGCACACCCGCGCTCTGCGCTCCGCGCTGACCTGCGCCAAGTCGAACACCTCGACACCGCAGGGGCCGTCTTCCTGCGCGGCTTGCCCGACCTCGCCAGCTCCTTGGACAAGGAACTTTACCTCGACGGACTACCTGCCCATTTGCAGCCCGTTTTCGACTTTGCCATGCCCGCGCCGCCGCCTGCGCCAACCGCGCCTTCCCGCGTTGCTCTTGAACGTCTCGGCGCGTGGGTCCGCGCTCAGGGCGTGCGCGCGGCCGATTTTCTCTACCTGATGGCCGACCTGAGCATTTTCTCGATTAGCGCCCTGTTCCGCCGCGCTCAGATTCGCCGGGGCAGCTTTGGCGAGCAAGCGTACGCGATTGGCGCGCAGGCTCTGCAGATCGTCGGGCTGATCCTCTTTCTCGTCGGCGCGGTTTCGGCTCTCCAGTCCGCAGCTCAACTCCGCCAGTTCGGGGCCGATATTTTCGTCGCCAATCTGCTGGGCATTGGCCTGACTCGCGAGTTGGGGCCGCTGATGACCGCGATCATGGTGTCTGGCCGCTCCGGGTCGGCCATTGCCGCGGAGATCGCCACCATGAAGTTCACCGAGGAATTGGACGCCTTGCAGACTATGGGAATCGACCCGCTGCGCTTTGTGGTGGTGCCCAAGCTGTGGGCCATGGTCGTCTGCATGCCGCTTCTGACGATCATGGCCAACTTCGTTGGCATCCTCGGCGGCACCTTCATCGGCTCGGTGTCGCTGGATATCCCAGCTACTGTGTTTCTCAACCAAGTCGCATCGTCGCTCTTTCTCAAGGATTTGATCACGGGGCTGGTCAAAAGCGCGTCCTTTGCGTGGCTTATCACGATCATCTCGGTTTACCACGGCCTCCATTTCAGCGGCGGAGCCGAGGGCGTTGGCCGGGCGACGACCGCCGCGGTCGTGTCGTCGCTGTTTGGCATCATCCTCCTCGACGCCTTCTGGGGCATTGTCTTCTACCTCAAATGGTGACTCGCGCTATCGACATCCAAAATCTCTGCGTATCCTACGGCGAGACGGCCGTTCTGCGCGGGATTGACGCGCACGTAGATGAGGGGGAAATCGCCGTCGTGCTCGGTGGCAGTGGCTGCGGCAAGAGCACCTTGCTCAAGGCGACCATTGGCTTGGTGCAACCCACCTCGGGCCGCGTTGAAATCCTCAGTCAAGACGCGACGGCGCTCGGCGAGGAGGAGTTGGCGGCCCTGCGCAAGCGGCTAGGCGTGATGTTTCAATATGGCGCGCTGCTCAATTCTTTGACGGTTGAGCAAAACGTCGCCCTGCCCTTGGAAATGCACACGGACCTAGAGCGATCCTTGATTGGAGAAATTGCGCGCACTCGCCTTGCTTCGGTGGGCTTAGGGCACGCCTGCGATCACTTTCCCAGCGAGCTATCGGGTGGGATGCGCAAGCGCGCTGCTCTCGCGCGGGCCATGGTCATGGACCCGGAGATTCTCTTTTGCGACGAGCCGGGTGCGGGCCTCGACCCGGTCACCGCCGCTGAGATCGACGTGCTGCTCCTCACGCTCAACCGCGAGTTGGGCATCACTATCGCCATTATCACCCATGAGCTACTCAGCATCGAGCGGCTCGACGGCCGTCTCATCATGCTGGACCAAGGCCAAGTGGCATTTACCGGCACGGTCGCCGAGGCCAAGCGCGCGGACCATCCGGTCGTTCGCTCCTTCTTTCATCCATCCGACTCGTCTGCATGAAAACCATCATCATCGCTGCCCTGAGCGAGAACAGGGTTATTGGCCGCGACAACGCCATCCCGTGGCACTATCCGGCCGACATGAAGCACTTCCGCCGCGTCACGCGGGGCCACGCGGTCGTGGCCGGCCGCAAAACCTACGAGACTTTTCAGACGCGTCCCTTGCCTCAGCGCCGCAACTTCGTCCTCACCCGCAATCCGGACTACGCGGTCGCCGAGGGCGTGATTGTATGCGCGAGCTTGGCCGAGGTTTTGCAGTGCGCCCGCGCCCACGGCAGCGAAAAACTCTTCGTGCTCGGGGGTGCCCAAATCTATGCGTTGGCCCTGCCCTTGGCCGACGAAATGATCCTGACGCACTTGCCCATCGAAGTCGAGGGCGACGCGTACTTTCCAGCGTGGGAAGAAGGCGAATGGGAGGTGGTGGAAAGGCGCAGCGAAGACGAATTGGTCTTTGCGACGTATCGCCGCTGCTGAGGATGCCTGTCCGCATTGCAGCATTCTTTATCTCGACTTTATCCATGCTAGATGTAAACTTTCTCCTCCACTGCCTCCAATCCACCCAAAGGAACCCCCCATGACCGACCGTCCCAACATCCTCGTCATAATGACCGACCAACAGCGCGCCACGGCCAGCCATCTCTACGGCAACACCTTCTGCCAAACCCCGTCCATGGAACGCCTAGCCGCCGACGGCGTGCTCTTTGAAAACGCAATCACCCCACACCCGCTCTGCGTGCCAGCGCGCATCTCATTTTGGACCTCGCAATTCCCCCACTCGCACGGCGGCCGGCGCAACCAGACCCTGATGCCCGCCGGTGCCACGCACGCCTGGCAACTCTGGAAAGAGGCTGGCTACGCCACCGGCCTGATCGGCAAAAACCACTGCTTCCAGCGGGAGGAAGATTTGGCGCTCTTCGACGTGTGGAATGCCTTTACTCACGGCGGGCGCAACGAGGGACCACAGACGCGGGGCATGGACTGGTTCCGACCAGAAGAAGGTCGCCGCAAAGTCGCCGCCGAGCATCGCCAACTCGCTCACCAGAACCCCCGCTTCAGCTACGGCACCTCCGAGCTGCCGCTGGAAGACCACTCCACCGGCCTAATCGCCGGGCAGACGACACGCTTCATCGAGAAATACCAAGACCAGCCCTTTGCCCTGTGGGTTTCCTTTCCCGACCCGCACGAGCCGTGGCTGTGCCCAGCCGAGTACGCATCCTTATTCCCACCCACGGCCATTGACCTACCTCCCTGGCGCGACGACGAATTCGACGACGAGCGAGCGCCCGAACGCAACCGAGCACTCTACCAAATGCTGGGAGTGCGCCGCGACCCGCCCGAAGACCTCTACGGCGTCATGGCCTCGTACTTTGGCATGGTGCGCTTTATCGACGACGCGCTCGGTCAAATCCTCGACAAGCTCGACGAACTCGGGCTGCGGGAACAGACGATTGTGGTCTTTTGTTCGGACCACGGCGACTTCATGGGCGAACACGCCATGCAGTGCAAAGGCGGGGTCTTCTACGACAGCTTGACGCGCGTGCCGCTGATCGTCTCTTGGCCCGGACAAGTCGCCACCGGAGTGCGCGACCAGAGCATGGCCAATCTAATCGACGTGGTGCCGACGCTGTTGCACTTGCAGGGAATGGCGCAGCCGCGCTCAATGCACGGAACGCCACTGCCCACCGCGACCGACGCCGCGCCCCGGGACGCGACCTTTTCCGAATACGGCAGCGGGGGGCCGCTCTTCACCATGGCCGACTTGGAAAAACTGCCTCAACCTTGGGGCCGCAAAACCCTCATCGACACCTTGCAATGGCGCGAGGCGGCTGGCCGCTGCAAGATGGTTCGCACCCGCGAATGGAAGTACGTCCACGACCCCATGGGAGACCGCGACGAACTCTACGACCTCGTCGCCGATCCGAACGAGTTGGTCAATGTGGTCGACGAGGAGCAACACCGCGACGCCCTCGCCGCCATGCGCCTGCGGCTAGCCGATTGGAGCATCAACACCGAGGACGGCCAACCAGTGCCCCTGCCCGATCGCACTCACTACGAGCTAGCCTAACGGCTCTTGCACAATCAGAACTCTGCCGGTATTTTATACACCATGATTTCTGCCATGCTTACAGTCGCTTCCGCACACAGCTTCAGCGGTCTCCCGTCGGGGCCGACGGCTACCACTACGACTACCACTACGACTACGACCATATGCGCCGGATAGCGACGGACTAAAGTTTCTTTTCTAACCTCTCCCCGCTGTCGGCTACAATGACAGCGGGTTTTTTCATGCCAAGGAGCGCGTCATGCTGATCAAAGTCCCCCAAGGACAGGACATCGAATACCCCGGCGAGGGTACGCTCAAGGAGATCCTCGTCCAAGAGAACAAGGAGCTGTTAAAGCAATACATTGCCGCCCGCACCGGCGACGAGCGCATCGACTTCCACACCCAGCTCACCACTGAGGCCGAAGTCGAGCTTATCCCCTGGGACGCGGACGAGGCCGCTTGGATCTACCGCCACAGCATGTCGCACGTGTTGGCGCAGGCCGTGCTGCGCCTCTTCCCGGACGCGCAACTGGCCATCGGCCCGGCCATTGACGACGGCTTCTACTACGATTTCGACGTGGCCGAGCCTTTTACGCCCGAGGACTTGAAAAAGATCGAGCGCGAGATGAAGCGGGTCGTCAAGCAAAACCACAAGTTCGAGCGGATCGATGTTGCGCGCCCAGAAGCGGAAGAGATGGTCGCCAACGCTCCCTACAAACAGGAAATCCTCGCCGACTTGGAAGAGGGCCAAACCTTGTCCTTTTACAAAGACGGCGAGTTCGTCGACTTGTGCCGGGGGCCGCACATGCTCGGCACCGGACAAGTCAAACACTTCAAGCTCCTGAGCGTGGCTGGAGCCTATTGGCGCGGCGACGAGAGCCGCAAGATGTTGCAGCGGATCTACGGCACGGCCTTTGCCACCCGCGAAGCTCTCGATCACCATCTGGCAATGCTGGAGGAGGCCAAAAAGCGCGACCACCGCACACTGGGCAAGCAACTGGAACTGTTCACTTTTGACGACGAAGTGGGGCCAGGGTTGCCGCTGTGGCTTCCCAAGGGAGCGGTGCTCATCGACGAGCTGGAGGACTTGGCCCGCAAGACCGAGCAAGAGGCCGGCTATCAGCGCGTGCGCACGCCGCACATCTGCAAGGAGTCCATATATCTGCGCAGCGGCCACTTGCCGTACTACGCCGAGTCCATGTTCCCACCCATGGAGTTGGAGGGGGTCAAGTACTACCTCAAGCCCATGAACTGCCCCCACCACCACAAAATTTTCGCCGCGATCCCGCGCTCGTACCGCGACTTGCCCCTGCGCTTGGCCGAGTATGGCACCTGCTATCGCTACGAGCAATCGGGCGAGTTGTTTGGCTTGATGCGGGTGCGCTCGTTGCAGATGAACGACGCGCACATCTACTGCACGCTCGACCAATTCGAGGAGGAATTCCTCGCTGTCTGCCAGATGTATCTGCGCTATTTTGAGATGTTCGGCCTGGAGAATTACCTGATGCGCTTGAGCACCCACGCGCCCTCGGGCCTAGGGGCCAAGTACGTCGATGACCCCGAGCGGTGGGTCCGCACCGAGGACATGGTGCGCGGTGCCATGGCGCGGGGCGGAATCAACTACGAGGAGGTGCCCGACGAGGCCGCCTTCTACGGCCCCAAGATCGACGTCGAGGTTTGGAGCGCCATCGGGCGGCAGTTTACAATCGCCACCAACCAAGTCGATTTCGCCGTGCCCGGTCGCTTCGGCTTGACGTACACCAACGCGGCAGGCGAAGAGGAGACGCCCGTCTGCATCCACCGCGCGCCGTTGGGCACGCATGAGCGCTTTATCGGCTTCTTGATCGAACACTACGCCGGGGCCTTCCCAGTGTGGTTAGCACCCGTGCAAGCGGTAGTGTTGCCCATTGCCGAGCGCCACGCCGAGTACGGGACCCAACTTCACCAGCAGCTTCTCGCCGCCGGAGTCCGAGCCGAACTCGACGCGGCCAGCGAGACCCTCAACAAGCGCATCCGCCAAGCGCAGACGCAGAAGGTGCCCTATATGCTGATCGCCGGGGACCGCGAAATCGAAGAGGGCAAGGTGGCGATCCGGCAGCGATCCGGCGAACAACTCGACCCGCTCCCGCTAGCTGAAGCCGTCGAGCTGATCGGCGCTCAGATTAGTAGCTAGCGGCGATGTTCCGCCGCACCCGCTACATCGCCGAGGTCTTCTGGCAATTTCGCTACTACCTCCTTTGCACGGGGCTGGCGCTGGCCTTTTGGGACACCGCGCTGATTAAGCCGTTCCGCTTCTTCGTGGTGCTAGTCCACGAGGTCAACCACGCGGCAGCAGCCCTGATCACCGGCGGCGAAGTCCTCGAAATCCGCACCCATTGGAATGAGTCTGGGCACGCCCTGATCAAGGGGGGATTCTTCCCGCTGATTAGTGCGGCAGGATACGTGGGATCGGCGCTGTGGGGAGCATTGCTGATGTACACCTCGCTTTATCCGCAGGCGCAGCGGTTGGTGTTGCTGTGCATTGGCGCGGCCTGCGCGGGGATGACCTTGATCTACACGCCACTGGAAGAGGGAAGCGTTGATTTCGTGTTGGGGATCGGCGGCGGGCTGATCCTGTGCATCATGGCCTGCAAGTCGAAGCGGATGGCGAGCATCGGCGCGGTGTGGATGGGGGTGATGCTGTGCCTGTACAGCCTCTACGACTTCCGCACGGACCTGTGGTATTTTCCAGAGCGGACGGACGCCGGGATATTGTCGGCCTACTGGGGAATAGATCCGTTGCAGGTGCCCTATCTGGCGTATCTGATTGCCTTAATTTGGGTGCTGGTGTCGCTGTCGTGCATGTATCGGGCGATGCGTGCGGTGGCTCGCCAAAAAACGTGACGCTACGTGGCTGGAGGCTAATCGAAGTCGTATTGAACCGCCTTTAGAAACTTCATACACCAACTAAGATTCGGCATAACCCCAAGCCGAGCGGCCGACTCTGGATCTTGGGTTATCGTCTCGTAGGCGTTTTTGGATCCGTCGCGCACTTCAAAGAAGCCAGCAGAGCCTCGGCTTTCTTGATCCGTCCTTCCGTCGCCTCGAGAGGCTTGCGAAGTTTTAACTCTTCTATGGACCGCGCGGCGTAGCCTCGTTGCTTCAGATAGACGATGGTGGCGGCGAGTTCCAAAACTATATCCGATGCATTCGTCATCGCCGTCAGTAGTGAGCTAGCAGTGTCAGCCGACAGTTCACCCAATTTTTCTGGGTCCCCAGACTCTCCCTTTTTATGCTTCGACTCGTTCAACTCGAAGATCGAATACATACCATAGCGCCCAGACTTCTCGGCGATCTTAATTCGCTCTTTGGCTTGTGCCTCCATCCACCCATCGACAAGCTCGAAGGAGTAAGGGCCGTAATGGTGATAGACGAACGAGATCCCAAACTGCGCCCCGTAGCTATCCAGAAGGTAAGCTTCCCTCTGCAACCGAGTCTGGCCTTTCAGTTTGTCACCGTTCAGTTTAAGTAAATTGACTACGACATCTTCTGCGGTCACGGTCATGTATTGGCCTCCTATACTTTAGTTCAGTTTAAGTAAATTGACTACGACATCTTCTGCGGTCACGGTCCAGTTGTTTGACTCCTCATAGACGTCCTTTGGCGCGGCATTCTTCCCATAATTGCCTGATTTGTCCTACTTGTTCTCTGTCCGACGCATACACCCTCCAGATGTGCTCCGCCTTACGTAGTGCCTCGATAACAGTCCTTGATTTGGAGGCGATGTCTTCTAGCTGTCCATCGTCATCTTTCACAAGGACTTTGTTGAACCCCGAGCGAGAATCGAAATCGTACCAAGAATACATTGTGATCTCTGCATCTTCAAAAATGAGGGCCTCATTATCTTTGACGCTGGCTTCAAACCTTAGGACGAGCTGATTTTTGCCAAAGTCGTCCGGACCTTTGCCGGAAGAGTAGTCGAAGCACTTGTACAGTAGGCGATCGCATATACTTTGTGCCAGCTTAGAAATTTGGTCGTACTTGGTGCATCCTGATGCAGCAAGGGCGGCTAGAGTTGCCCAAACCGAGACATCGTCGAGGCCAAGGTACAAATCCAAATCTGGAGATTCGGACATGAAATATTTCAAAATTGGCTCCTGATCCACCAATTTGTCGTTCTGCAAATCCCGAACCGCGATGGTCAACAGACGGCAGAGCATCATCTCGGCAGCTCTCGTCGTCTTGTGCATATAGACCGCCTTGTAGAGCCGAAAACGGGCCTCCAGGTACTCCTCCGCCACTTGCACACCCTTGGAATTGAGACATAGACACGGCACTTCGATCGGCTCATCGTCATTTTGCTCGTTTTGCATAAAGGCTGTTCCAACTTCGAGGCAATTGAACAGCCATTCGTAGTCGAAATGCCCACACTGGACACCGGTCATCAGACGGTCTCTCTGTAGATAATCAAGCCTGTCAGCGTCGAACTGACTGGAGACAACAGCGGCGTAGATGTCCTTGGGATGTTCCGCCTTCAAGAGGTTGCCAATCTCTTCCGGCAGATTCTTGTCTACTGCTTTCAGTACTTTACGGACTTGGGTATCTGCTTGGACGATCCTTGCGCTCCAAGTCTCGTGACCTGCCTCCCAATGCACGGGGGGTCTCTCTACTACCCTCTCTCGAAACATTCTTTTGCCCGCTTGCTCAAAGACATGACTGAGTGGCCCGTGCCCGATGTCGTGGAGCAACGCGGCGAGGAGCGCAACTCGCGCCTTCTTCTTATTAAAGCGGAAACTTTCATCGTGTTTCTTCCCAGTTCGTCGTATCACGTCAATAAGCTGGCGTGCGATATGATAGACCCCGACCGAGTGTGAAAAACGACTATGCGTCGCTCCGGGATATACCAAATCGGAGAAACCTAACTGCCGGATTCGGCGCAGCCGCTGGAACTCTGGCGTGTTGAGTAAACGCAATGCGATTCGGTCTGTATGGTTCTGGTACTCATCTTTGCCGTCCCCGAATACGATAAGCCCATGGACCGGGTCACGGATGCGCCACGTTTCTTCATCCCCCATGCAGCCTCCTCTTGAATGCTCTCCTATTGATCTCTGCATTTCTAATGGAATGGTGCCTCATTCTTGCTTCTACCCAGACCGTACTCCTTTAGCTATGCAGTCCTCAATAATATTAGACGTTCTGGTTTGGCGCATGATCGCCGCTTGAGTTTCTCGTTGTAGAGAAGATAGGCTCCTTGTTATATTTAAGGAATGATTTCCTACAATTTGCCCCCTCCTCCAAGAAGCCTAATTTCTGTCCAACAATATGGCCCTCGTCGCCCTCAGTCAAGGAAAATCCGGATAGTGGTCCATTTTGAAATTCTCAGCTCCCTAATGAAGAGAGAAAATCATCCAGATTTTTCAAAATAGACCACTATCAAAATCCGGGAGAGAGTTTGTTCGTTCGCTTTTGGCCCTGATAGAGCTGGATCTGTATATGATCAATCACTCGACTCGACGCTGTCGCAGCAGAGCGCGACTCAATCGATCCACTTGGTGGTGAATTCGACGGGGCTGAAGGTATATATGATGAAGACGAGTGGAAAGTGAGTCTGCACGGTGGGACGAAGCGACGCATATAGGCGTCCATGAGGCCATCGGCGAGAAATAGCCAAGATTATGTCTCGCAGGTCTAGCCGTTGCTGGCACGAGTCAAGGCCCCAGTGAAGGCGTTGGATAGCGATGGGGCCTATAACCAACGCGAGGTCTCCGACGCGTTGGCTGCGCTGGACCGGGGGCCCCATTCGGCAGATCATCCCGCAAGGCCAAGATTAAGAAACATGGTCATGATAATACCAAGGCAGAGCCGTTGCCCTGCGATGAGACGATTCGAGCCATCCGTAAACAAGTCCGTCGAAAAAACCAGCGGCTATCATATCATCGCCGCTCGGTACCCGAAACGCAGATAGGCCGCTACAAACAGATTCTTGACGATACCTTGCTGGCGTGTAGGTCTGCTTGAAAACTATTCAGGAGAAGATCCTAGACAGCGTTATCGTAAGAGCATTGCTTTTGGTTTAATAAAAGAATTAGGGCAGATCGTCGTACAGATCAAAGACGGTGTATTGGTAAAAAAATAAACTACCGCTCACTCATCTATCATACCTGATAGCAAGTAGGCATAGTAACAGTGATGAATGCTTCGTCAAAGGCCGGATTAAAAATCTCTTTTGTAATCCACTCAATCACGGGCACACAAACCGCATCGCCGAATCCGAACAGCATTTGATTAGACTCAAGGTGCGGGCCAAGAACATAATCATCAGCCCCCATCAAGCGTGCATTTTCTCTGCCACTTAGCAGACGAGCATCAAATCGACCCTTCCCTGCTCTGAGCAAAATTTGTCTTGCACTACCTCCCTTGGGTGTGCGAAGACATCCCGCAATACCGTCTGTCCTCAGTTCAGCGGTGGACTGCTTCTTACCATTGCGCATCCTCATACGCCTAAATACAGTTCCGTATGACCAAAATGGTTTGTCCATCATTTCGTGGACTTTTTCTTGATGCCGTTCAAACATCTGATTGTACAAATAGGACGACCGATCTTCAGGCCACCATTCTTCGTTGGGATCGACAATATCAGCGAGATCACAGGAACGTCTAGGCAGTGGAGGCAAAGAATACAGATGCCACGTTAAGTCTGAATGTGAGTGGATGAAGTTAGTAATTCTTGGAGGGCGAGCAGTATTTTTTTGCTGAAGAATAATTTCTTGCTCTAAAACATCTTGGTGGCTGGCCAAAAGGTTGCCAATAATAAAGAGTCTGACCCTGCTCTGGGGCACAAAGTGAGAGGCGTTGATAAGCAAGATATCGAGCGCATAGCCTAGTTCGCACAAAGCAGAAAGGACTATTTCAAGGTCGTGTCCTCCCTTAGATGTAAGCATACCCTCCACGTTCTCAAGCAGGATAAATGGGGGAGGATGCTTTGCTTTCATTTCTCCCAGAATTCTTACAAATTCCCAAAATGAAGACGTTTCTTTTCCAGACAAACCTTCTCTACTGCCCGCAACGGATACATCAGTGCAAGGAAATGAAGCATGGGCAAGGGTAACAGGAGGTAGCTCCTCTCCATCAACTGTGCTAATATCGCGCAGATGGTAGCTCCCTTGACCAAAATGTCCTTCGTAGAGCTGGCGTTTTTCATCACTGTAGTCAACGGAGTAAATAGTTGACCAACCAGCTTTTTCCAGTCCCAATTCTACTAAGCCAATTCCGGCAAAAAAGTCAGCTACTGTCTTTTCGGGCATTATATTCTGCTGACTCTTCACGAACGGCATAAAATGGTCCCTCCAGAGGTTGGTTGCCGATTTTTTCTATAATACCAATGGCAACACTTATATATCGCGTGCCATTGCCCCGTTCAGCGGCACTTACGTTCGATTGGGTTGAGCCGATTTTTTCGGCAGCTTCTGCTTGATTTAGTCCTGCCTTTTCGCGGACCTCTCTAGCGAGCTTGCCCAAGGTATTGAGATTCATGTATTTCATTGTGAATAGATTATAGTCAATATGACTATCCACAGCAAGCCCACAATTCGGCGAAAATTCAAATTGTAGCCTAGCGCGTTCCTCAGGGGGTTGATGGGTTTTTATTATTTGTGTGCTGCGTTATTTTATGGAGAAGGTGCCGACACACCGGAACGAAACCAAGGAAGAAAGGGAACCCAACATGCGAATGAGTCGGCTTTTTAGCCAGACCTTGCGCGACGTCACCGCCGACGTGGAAGTCGCCAGCCACCAACTCTTGTTGCGGGCTGGCTTTATCCGCCCGCTAGCCAGCGGCATCTTCAGCTACTTGCCCCTAGCGCAGCGGTCCATGCGCAAGATCGAGGACATTATCCGCGACGAGATAGACGCCATCGGCGGCCAGGAGATCACCATGCCAGTGGTGCATCCGGCCGAACTCTGGCAGCGGACGGGGCGTTGGTACGCAGTCGGCACGGAGATGGGCCGTTTCCAAGACAAAAACGAGCGCGACATGGTGCTGGCTATGACCCATGAGGAAGTAGTAGCAGACTTAGTCAGCCGCGAGATCAAATCCTACAAGCAACTACCCCAGCTAGTTTATCACATCCAGACCAAGTGGCGCGACGATCCCCGCCCCCGCTCGGGCCTTATCCGAGTGCGCGAGTTCACCATGAAGGACTCCTACAGCCTCGACGCCGACTGGGAGGGCCTCGAAAAGCAATACCGCGCCCATTACCAGCAGTACTTCAACATCTTCCATCGCTGCGGCCTCGACGTCCTCGCGGTGCGCTCGGACACTGGGATGATGGGCGGCGAGCTGGCCCACGAATACATGTACCTGACGCCGATCGGCGAAGACACCCTGCTGTTGTGCGACGGCTGCGAATATTCGGCCAACCGCCAAATCGCCACCTTCGCCAAACAGGCCAATCCCGAAGAAGAACCCGCCGCGCCCGAGAAAATCGCCACGCCCAATACCACGACCATCGAGGACCTAACCGCGCTGCTCGACATCCCTGCGCACAAGACCGCCAAGGCACTCTTCCTGATGGCTACGGTCGGCGATGGTCGGGACAAGAAAGACGCATTTGTACTGGCAGTCATACGCGGCGACATGGAAGTCAACGAGACCAAGCTGGCCAACGCGGTCGGCGCACTCGAAATGTGGCCGGCGCGGGACGAGGAAATACGCGCCATCGGCGCGGAGCCGGGCTATGGATCGCCCATCGGCGTCGAGGGAGCACTAGTCGTCGTCGATGACTCCGTGGCGTCTTCGCCCAATCTAGTAGCCGGTGCCAACGAGCCGGGCTACCACCTCGCCAACGTAAACCACGGCCGCGACTACACGGCCAACGTAGTCGCCGATATCGCCTCCGCCCGGCAAGGCGATGGCTGCACTAACTGCGAGGCGGCACTGCGCGAATCGCGCGGAGTGGAAGTGGGCAACATCTTCCAACTCGGCACCAAATTCACCGAGGCACTGGGCGGCGATTTCCTCGACGCCGAAGGCAAGGCGCAGCCAGTCGTCATGGGGTCTTACGGGATCGGCGTGGGGCGGCTGCTGGCTTGTATCGCCGAGGAGTACCACGACGAAGACGGCTTAGTGTGGCCCATTGCCGTCGCGCCCTATCAGGTCCACATCGTCCTCCTCGCCAAGGGCGCAGGCGCAGCGCAAGACGCGGGCGAACAGCTCTACGCCGACCTCGCGGAACGCGGCATTGAAGTCCTCCTCGACGACCGCCGCGAAAACCCAGGCGTCAAATTCAACGACGCCGACCTGATTGGAATACCAGTGCGAGTGACAGTGGGGGATCGCGGTTTGCAGCGGGGAATTGTCGAGGTCAAACTGCGGCGCGAAAAAGAGCGGCGCGACACGCAGGTAGAACAAGCGGTAGAGTACATAGTAGAGCAAGTGGAGAAGTTACAACGCGAGTTAGACGAACGAGTAGTAGAAGTGGAGTACAAGGGATAAGGTTTGCCTCCGCAACCTGTAGGGGCAACTCTTGGAGTTGCCCCCCCGTCCCCCAACGCAAATCGGAGGTTATGGATGATGTTCGTCGAAGGCTACACCGACCAACTCAGCTACCAAGCCGGCGAACAGGTGCGCTTTCACGTGTCCACGAGTGCGGACAAGTACGCGCTGGAAGTAACGCGAATCGGTGCCGAGCGCGAAGTAGTATGGCATCAGGACCAGCTACCTGGAGCAGCCTATCCAATCCCCGAAGACGCTTCGTCCAACGGCTGCGGCTGGCCGGTTTCCCACTCCTTGGAAGTGCCGGCCGACTGGCGCAGCGGGTATTACGAGTTCGTACTACGCGTCGAAGACCAAGGCGGCAAGTTCGTGCAGCGAGGGCGGCGCACGGCCGAGAGCCGGGGCTTTTTCATCGTCCGTCCCGCTGGCCCCACAGATGCCCGCATCCTTCTGCAATTAGCGACCAATACCTACAGCGCCTACAACAACTGGGGCGGCTACAGCTTCTACAGCTATCACGGTCGCGGCGGCTTGCAAGGACATCGCGTCTCCTTCGACCGTCCAATGTCCGGGCTGTTCGACCGCTGGGAGCGCGACTTTGTCGAGTGGGCGGAGGGCGCTGGATACGCGCTCGACTACTGCGCCAATTCCGACCTCGAATGGCATCCCGAACTGTTGGACAACTACCGACTCGTGCTGAGCGTGGGGCACGATGAATACTGGTCGGCTCCCATGCGCGACCACCTCGAAGCCTACATTGCCGCCGGGGGCAACGCCGCGTTTTTCAGCGGCAACTCCGTGTGCTGGCGGGTGCGCAGCGAGGACGCGGGCCGGGCGCTGGTGTGCTGGAAGCAACAGTTCAACATGGATCCAGCTTACGCCGCCGGAGACTACGCGAACCTTTCGACCTTGTGGAGCCACCACCTCGTGGGCCGACCGGAAAACGAACTGACCGGCGTCGGCTTCCTCTACGGGGGCTATCACCTAAGTCACGGGCAATACATGGACGGGTCTGGAGCATTTACAGTCCATCGCCCAGAACACTGGGTTTTCGCGGGAACTGACTTGCAGCGCGACGACACCTTCGGCGGCGAGCACACCATCGTCGGCTACGAGTGCGACGGCTGCGAGTACGAGCTGGAAAACGGGCTGCCGGTGCCCAAGGGGACCTATGGCACCCCGGCGGACTTCACCATCTTGTGCACCGCCCCGGCGCGATGGCATCCAGACGACAGCGTGTGGTACGAGCGCTGGGAAAAGGGCCGGGAGGGCGCGGCGGTCATGGGCCTCTACACTCGCGGCGGCACAGTGTTCACGGCTGGGACAACCGACTGGTCGCACGGGCTTAAAGGGGACGCGACCGTCGCCCAGATCACCCGCAACGTCCTCGACCGACTGAGCCAGTAGTGGAGTTTACAGGCCACGCACCCGCTGCTGGCCTGCGCGTCCCCCGAAGGGCAGATAATCTTCTAGAAATCCTTCGCTGCGACCTGAGTGGCTCCCGTATTGCTGGAGTTGGCCAGTTATATCACGATGCTTTTGAGTCGGCGTCCCTGAAATTCGTTCCTCAGCGTCAATTGCAGCATTTGCGAAATTCTTCCCCAGAACCTATTCGCATGGCGTACGCTTGCGGTAAAACACACCAATGACGCCGTACCGCATCTGCGATCCACTCGCGACCTAGCAGTATCGTTCCGTCCGTCGGCGATGCAGGTCTCTCGGGAATCAGGACTGCTGCGTAGCGCCTGACTGGGCGGCCAAAATGACCACGATCGCTTAGTTCCGGTGCCGACCAAGCAGTAAGTTTTGCCTGCATGAGCCCGACGATCTCACCATCCTCGTTGCTTCCAATCCCATCAATCCCACCATCGCCGGGGCCCCCCGTCTGATGCCAGATTTCGTTTGGATTTTCCAATTGAAGCAATGAAACAACCAGATGCTCAAATGTGCTTGGATTGAGGGTTTCGACAAGGCGACGCTTGATTTCGTCGGGCTCAAGTGTCCACGATGTCCGAATAATGGACTGCCCGTCTAAGATCTGAGAAAGCGCGTGGTGGGCCGTCACCGCGTCCGGGTAGATTGGATGATCCTTGAATTGGCCAAATGTAGACCGCCCGAACATCGAATGCCGTAGCCAACCCGGTAGGCGCGACAGATCGACTCTTTTGTACTCGTCTACGGGCCAGCCCTGTGCTACGTCGGCGATATGGTGGCTTCTTTCATCATCAGTACAAACATTCTGCTCAGCTCGGAGAGCAAGATACGCATCAGCCCAAGGGGGCGAGTCGACGATCTTGAATGAGTCGCAGATACGACCGACATAAACAGCACCATGTTTCGGTCGAGGGATGACAACAATGGAACCTTGCGTAACGAGAGGAATAAAGTTACGGTTTCGATTGAAAGACCGAGTACTCCCACGTCTGGCAATCTCTCGCCTCCATTCCCCATCAGAACAGGTAGGGTTGACAATACATCGCCCTAATGCACTAGGGTCGTACCTCTCCCCTCTTCGCAAGAGGGGCCAACCTATGAATATGCGTCTGGCCTCCATGCATATTCGTAAAGCGTCCGCATCCTGTGGTTTGGCTCTACAAAAAAAAGCGATCGGATTCTCTGTAGCGTGAAGACTGCCGGATCTCTCGGACATGGGGTAGGTCTTTCCTTTATATCAGATATCGGATAAAAAATGCAGAGTAGTGTTCAACAAAATTAGTAATTAATCTCCATTGCGGACAGACTTCTCGACTTGGAGGAACGGAATCGAGTAAACAAAACACGTACTATGATACGGATTCGCTACCACATCTGACTCGAATGCGGCGGCAACGCTGCAACTTGTCCAATCCATGCGCCCCCGGATCCTCTACTCTAGAGTCAAGGCCCTTGGAGATTGCGGTAGGGATTCAGAACCCGGGGCCGATCACCAGGAAAACTGGACGGAAACGGAGGCGGAATCTAAATTCGAGAGATGGTTGAGAGAGAAGAATCAGAATCACGGCAGATCGGAAATCGATTCGTGATCTGCCGACATGGTTGCTCCGCAGTTGAACAATCAAACGAAAGGGGAAGGGAGTTCGACCGCTTACCGAATACAGGTTCGATTTCTCTTTTCCCACCAAAAATCGAAGAGTGCGTCAGCGTCCTCGATACCGAGAGAGAAGAATGCTACCTAATCTTCGTCCGACGGCTCGACTGTAGGCCAAGCTCTTCTCCGAGAATCCAAGGGGTTGTGAAGTTCTCGAAGCGATGCCACGCACCCTTCCAAAGTAAAGAGCTCCAGCTAGCTACCCCGGAGAAATATCGAACAGACGATGGTTTAGATCCGGGAATCGGCGATCCGCGGGACGGCGTTCTGAAGAAAGACCTTACACCTTG
The DNA here is from genome assembly GCA_965219735.1 of Candidatus Latescibacterota bacterium. Classification (GTDB taxonomy): domain Bacteria; phylum Latescibacterota; class UBA2968; order UBA8231; family UBA8231. The sequence goes on along the minus strand of OZ244790.1, from coordinate 5,460,612 downwards.
GGTGATCACGCAGACTTCGGCTTTCGAGGGCAGCGTGAAGGCAAATGCCAGCTTCTCCTCTTCGGAAGAACCCTATATCTACTGCACATCTATAAAGCCGCAGAGCGACCGGGAAATGAAAGAGATGAAGAACAAAGTCTTTGGTAAGTATAAGTACGACGCAATGACCGAGATCCAGAACCCAGATGACTTCGCCATGCAATTGGGAATCGACTTCGCATTGAGCGTTGACAAGGAAAAGGACATCAAGCTTGGATTCCTTGAGAAGTTGATTAACCTGAACAGCAGCTACATGGTGAACTTGTGGGAAAGTCCCCGCAACATCGACAAGATCGTCAACGTGTACCACGGTCCTGTTCAATACGAGGATCAATCCGGTACCATCGAGAGGCAAACAGATTTCTTCGATCCCCATGGGGCACAAAGGGCTTGGTTCACGAAGAGACCCAAGTTCTCGGATCAGAAGGAGTATCGCTTTGCCGTGTCCACTCTGGGGACACTGACTGGCAAGATCTTCCACCTAGCTGTATCGGATGAGATAAGGAAACTCACGGCTGAGATTAAAGCCACCTGATTGGTTTGATGGCAGCCCGATGATCACGACGCTCGATATCGCACCTATAACGGCCATTGGTGTGACGCTGGTGGACGGAGAGTCTGCTGAACGGTCGGACTCGGATATAGACGATAAACGCCGCCTATATTTATCGCTGGGCCGAATAGTGATCGGAGCCAAAGAGCCGACATATCACCATAGGCAACGTGAAAATGCCACTTACTTTTGATCTACGGAATTCAAGGGATTGTCTAGAAGATCTTCGAGGCACAGTCTCAGATTTCAAAAAAGACCCTCTTAACCCACGAATAGCGAGGTATGGTGCCGTCGTTGCTTGGTCGATCTGTGACTGGGTTTTTAAAGAGCATGGTTCTCGCCTAGGATATAAAAAGCTGACCGAGTTACAAAAAGACATAAGAAAAAAGTGTCCTGAGCTTGAATACCTTCAAAATTTGGCCGATTCTCTGAAGCATAAGACTATCACCAAGTACGCTCCCTCTCTTCGTAACGCTGACAAGCACACAGGAGATTTCTCACAGGAATTCAGTCGGGATTTTGATATAGACTGTTTGATGTTGACAGTCCAAGATGGACGTCAATTATGGTTTGAGGACGTGATTGAAGAAGCGCTTGCCTTCTGGGATGGATATTTCAAATACAAGGGGATATAAATTCGGACGCTTGCCTTACCATTAGCTGCCCGTAGCGGAAGTCAATGCGAATGAGACACCTCGCTGTGAGGATCTACCGACCAATCGAGCTTACAACTTCATAGGAGCGCAGCCAGCCGCTTTGTCCTGCGACTTCTACTTCGCGTTCAGCGACTAGTGGATTGACCGCTAGGCGAAACGCAATATGTTATCTGCAGGGCAATAAAAAATCGGGTTTATTTTTCCATAAAGGCGATATATGAATGAGCGGTATTTAGTGACAGGTGCACTCGGCTGCGTGGGTGCATGGGCGGTTCGTCGGCTGGTCCGCGAGGGGGTGCCGGTACATACCTACGACCTAGGCGGCGATCCCTATCGGTTGCGGATGATCATGACGGACGAAGAACTGGATCAGGTGCGACTGCTCGAAGGTGACATCGCGGATCTGGACGAGTTCGAGCGAGTCGTGATCGACTGCGGTATTACTCATATCCTGCACCTAGCAGCCATGCAGGTGCCCCTAGTTCGGGCCGATCCAGTGCGCGGGGCCAATGTAAACGTCGTGGGCAGCACCGTCGTCTTCGAAACGGCCGCGCGTCATCGCGATCAGATCCAGAACTTGGTCTTTGCAAGCTCGTTTGGAGTGTACGGCGATCCAGAAGCGTACCCTCCGGGGCCGATTGCCCACGACGCGCCGTTGCTGCCTCCGACTCTCTACGGGGTGTTCAAGCAGTGCAACGAAGGCACGGCTCAGGTCTATTGGCGGGAGCAGTCGGTCCACAGCATTGGTCTGCGCCCGTGCGTAGTGTACGGACCGGGTCGCGACCAAGGCTGGACCTCCACCCCGACCAAGGCCATGCTAGCCGCCGCGCTCGGCCGCGAGTACGAGATCACCTATGGCGGCACCCTCGTCTATCACCACGCCGATGATGTCGCCGCCGCCTTTATCGCCGCGGCTAGGACCAAGCTGGAAAGTGCCCCAGTGTACAACCTAGGGGGCAGCACGGTCTCCATGGCCCAAATCGTCGCTGCAATCGAGGAGGTTATCCCCGAGTCAGCGAGCAAAATTGGATTCGACCCAACGCCGCTGCCACATCCCTCAAGCGCCGATGACACCGCCCTAAACCAAGCCCTCGGACCTCTTCAGTACCGATCGCTGGTCCAGGGAGTCCGGGATACGGTCGAAGTATTCCGCACCGCCCTTGAGGCCGGTCGCCTCGACCTCGAGCGAGCACTGCGCACTTAGCCCGACTTTGTCCAAACGCAAATGGTAGGGAGCGCAAAGATGGCAGATACTGGATCCACATATTCAACCGGGGGACCCGTCAATCGCTACGCGATCTGGTCGTGGGGTGCGGGACGAGGCGGCTGGTCCAATACACGCCCTACCGCTCCCACAATTCGCTCAGCGGCACGGCGAGTATGCGCTCGTCGGCCAACGGCAGCCGGTCGCGGCCGGTGTAAAGCAGGACCCCAGACTCGAAGTCCTCGCCGCAGCGAGCGGCCAGCCGAACAAGCCCTTGCCCGTCTTTGGAGGTGAGCGCACTGGCGGCTTTGACCTCAATACCCCAAGTCTTCTGGCCTCGCGTAAGGACTACATCGACCTCTACCTGATCCTTGTCGCGATAGTGCCAGAAACGCAAATCCGGCTCTGTCCAGGTGGCTTGGGCTATGAGTTGCTGCACCACGAAAGACTCCAACAGATGCCCCATGCGGTCCCGATGGTTGAGCCAATCGGCCGCAGTCAGGTCGGCGAGGGTCGCTGTCAGCCCGCTGTCGAGCAGATGGACTTTCGGTGTTTTGACGAGCCGTTTGGCCGGGTTGCGGTGCCACGCGGGTAGGCGTCGCACCAGAAAGAGCCGTTCGAGCACGGCAATGTAGTGATCTACTGTCGCCCGGTGTAGGTCGAGGCTGTTGGCCAGATTGCAGGTGTTCAATAGTTCGGCGTTGCGTAGGGCCAACAACTCCAGCAGGCGCGCCAATTCCTGAGCATCCCTAACCCGCGCCACGTCTTGCACATCCCGTTCGATGATGCTACGTAGATACTGCCGGTGCCATTGCCGGGCGCGGCTGGGTGTGCGGGTCAGCGGCTCGGGATAGCCGCCGGCTACTAGTCGCTCTGGCAGCGACGGCCCGGCAGGCTCCGCCTTGGGCTGGATACCCGGTTTGAGTGCGCCGTTCAGTAGGTCGCTGAGGAAACGCCCGGGCTGGCGCTCTTTTTCCGCTTCGGTCAATGGGTGCAACTGCGCCATTTCCATCCGTCCCGCCAGGGATTCGGTAACGGTCGGCACCAGCAATAGATTAGCCGAGCCGGTCAGTAGGAAACGTCCGGGACGGCGATCCTGATCCACGGCGCGTTTGATGGCCGAAAGCAGCGCTGGTACCCGTTGCACTTCGTCCAAGGTCACCGCCTCCGGCAGGCTAGCGACGAAACCGTCTGGATCGGCCCCGGCGGTCTGGTAGTAGTTGTGCTCGTCTAAGCTGACGAACGCACGGTCAGGCGCGAGCTGCTGCGCGAGCGTAGTTTTCCCGCTTTGCCGCGGTCCGAGCAGACAGACCACCGGCGTGTCGGCCAAAGCCTCTCGGAGGACGGGTGTTAGCGAGCGGGGAAACAGGGAACGAGTAGCGTCCATTTGTCGGTTAGAGCAGCGTCCATTTGTCGGTTAAGAGAGCGTCCAATTGTACAATGACAATCTAAGGGAAGAGGATGCGGAGATCAAGATGGGAAGCTGAAGTCGGCTAGATCGAACTATAATACTCTGTTGCGAATTTTCTATATTACCGAATGTCGTCTATAATGGGAAACCCTAATGGATGCACCAGTCCAGAGCGACTCGAACGGGCCGTCTCGCGCGGATGAGCAGGCCGGATAACGACCTATGAACCGACTGTCGCGTTTTGCGCGCACCACCGCTGGCTTGGATCTCAATGCCCTGCTCAGCCCGCTGCGCAAATGTTTTTGGCTGTCGCTGGGGATCGCCGTGCTTCTGAACGCGGTCTTGGTTCTGCTCAATCCCTTCCAGCAGCAGGCTGAAAAAGCGCCCCGGCCGCTAACCACCAAATTCGTCAAACGCCAACCGCGCCTGACCAAGGCGCTGGAATTGCGCAAGATTCCCCAACGCAAGCGCCCGATGATCCGCCGCCAAGTGCGCGCTGCTGCTGCCCGCATGGATCAGGTGCAAGCTACTGCGGCATTCTCCACGCGCGCCATCATCGCCCGTTCTACCGGCATAGCGAATATGCTGCAAGTCGGCCAGAGCAATCCACAGATGCTCCAAGCGGCGCTGGAACCGGTCGTGGGGGTAACCGTGAACTTGGGAATCAGCCGCACGCCCGAGCACAAAATCGACATGGGCTTGGAGATGCTGGACGTCGATGCTATGGATACGGGTCGCTACCGCGCCTTGGTGATACAGGATCCCAACGACAAGCAAGGGCTCAAGGGCTTTGTCAAATTTGCCCGCGTGGTCTCGGCCACGTATATGGCCGAAACCCAGACCAATGTCGTCGATGGCGGGCTCAACACGCGGGAAATCGACGTCCTGTGCGATATGCTCAACGAGTGGACCGGCTTGCGTACCGAGTTCGTCGGCAGCTTTACCTTTGATGACGATCGCTTTCTAACGGTGCCGATCGTCATCCCTCAAGGCGAGCCCAACGAAAACGAGTTGGACAATCTGGCGCGCTACCTGCTGGCGGGGGGCTTTGTCATGGCCGAGCAATTCGACTTTGAGGGGTTTTGGACGGAGGCTCTGGAAAAGTACGGGGGGCTGATCAAGGGGCGCGATTTTTATACCGAACGCCTGCGGGAAGATCATCCGATATTCACGGCCTATTTTGACTTGGGAGACGGAGTTGCGCAGGGTGCCTCGCGTTTTGACGACCCGTACTACTGGAATGTGGTGAAGGGGTTATTCGTCAAGGGGCGACTGGTGGCGGTGCCTCGGGCCAACTCGGGTATTGGGGGGTATATGGGCTTTGCCGCCGAACGCGATGCGACCCGCATACTCCAGTTTGCGGTCAACACCGTGATCTACGCACTGACCCAAGAAGGGTCCATGACGCAGCGGTTGATGCAGATTGTCCACTGAGCAGAGAGCCGTTACTTTGGGCAGACCAGTTCCTTTTCGACTACCAGGAGGTGATATGCCGACGATTCAGGACCACATCGCTCTCGACGCCCTCACCGAAGGCACCTTGAGCACGCTGAAGGCGATCGGCGTCGATGACATTGCCATCATGCATCCAACGCCGCCCGAGCCCGGAGAGGACCAATCCCCGCTGTGGCGCGATGTGCGCCGCACGGTGGAGGCCCACGGAATGCGGTTTTTCAACATTGGCCTGCGGCCGCACCCCTTGATCACGCTGGGCCGCGATGGCCGGGACGAGCACATCGAAAGGTGGTGCGCTCTCATCCGCAGCTTGGGCGCGGCGGGTGTGCCGAGCCTGACGTACAATTTTCGCGGCATTGGCAACTTCCGCACGGAGTCGGCCGTGGGACGCGGCGGTGCCCGGTACAGCACGTTCGACTTTGCCGAGTTCCAGGCCAATCCCCAGTTGCATCCAGACCAGCAGATTGCGGAGGGCGACCTGCGCGCCAATTTGCGCCACTTCATGGAGCGCATCACGCCGGTGGCCGAGGAGTGCGAGGTGCGTCTGATGATGCATCCCGACGACCCGCCGCGCCACGATCCACTGGGCGGGGCAGCGCGCGTGCTGTCGTCGCTGGATGACTTTGAGCGCCTCTTTGATATGGTGCCGAGCGAGGCCAATGCGATGTTGTTCTGCCAGGGGTGCGTCGCCGAGATGGGCGAGGACATCCCGGCGGCCATCCGCCGCATGGCCGGCCTTGGCAAAATCGGCACCGTGCACTTCCGCAATATCCGCGGCGGACCCGCGCGCTTTGAAGAGGTGTTCCTCGACGAGGGCGACGCGGATATGTACGCCATGATGCGGGTTTACGCCGAAGTCGGGTACGACGGGCCGTTCATGCTCGACCACACGCCGGGTCTGCAGGATGCGTCGGCGGCCTGGGCTGGCCGGGCCTATGCCATTGGTTTTATTCGGGCGACGATGCAGGCGGCGTACCGCTGAGGTCGAGGTCACTCACGCCGGACAGACCAACTCCTTTTCGAGGAGGTCTTGATTGACCGCATAGTTCACCGGCACCTCGATTAGATGGACGCCCGGCGCGGCGAGGCACTCGCGCATGGTCGGCAGCAGCTCGTCGGCTGCGCTGACGCGGTGCCCGTAAGCCCCATAGCTGGCGGCGTATTGCACGAAATCCGGGTTGCCGTAGTCGAGGCCCCAATCGGCAAAGCCCATGTCGGCCTGCTTCCACTTGATCATGCCGTAGCCGTCGTCGCGCAGGATGAGGACCACGAGGTTCATCCCGAGGCGCACTGCGGTCTCCAATTCTTGGGAATTCATCATAAAGCCGCCGTCGCCGCAGATGGCCATGACCTGTTTGTCCGGCTCCACCAGCCGCGCCGCCATGGCCGAAGGCAGACCCGCCCCCATCGTTGCCAGCGCGTTGTCCAGTAGGACGGTATTGGGCTCGTGGGCGCGGTAGTTGAGGGCGAACCAGATCTTATAGACGCCGTTGTCGAGGCATATAATGCCGTCGTCGGCCATGACGCGGCGCACATCGGCGACGAGGCGTTGGGGCGCGATGGGAAAGCCGGGATCGTCGTTGCCGACTGCGCGGATTTCGTCGATCCATTCTTTGACCTTGGCGAAATAGCTGAAGTCCCAGGTCTTTTGCCGGTTGATCCGCAGCAGCAACTGCCAGATGCTGTTGCCAATGTCGCCGATGACCTCTAGCTGGGGGAAATAGACCGGATCGACCGCGGCCGAAGAGAAGTTGACGTGAATGACCTGTAAGCCGTCCGGCTCCATGAAAAACGGCGGCTTCTCTACTACGTCGTGCCCGACGTTGATGATGAGGTCGGCGCGGTCAATGGCGCAGTGCAACGGGTCGTTGGCCGACAGCGCGGCGTTGCCCAAAAAGAGCGGGTCGCGCTCATCGACGACGCCCTTGCCCATCTGGGTAGTAAAGAACGGGATGCCGGTGTCGCGGATGAAGTTAAACAGCATCTTGGAGGTGCGCTTGCGGTTGGCCCCAGCCCCGATGAGCAAGAGGGGGCTTTGTGCATCCTCTATCAGGGTGGCGGCTTGGGCGATGGCCTTTTCCTCCGGGATGGGTCGCCGCACGCGGTCCTTGGGAAAGAGCGGCGTATCGGTCTCTTCGCAGGCGATGTCTTCGGGCAGTTCTAAATGCACGGCTCCGGGCCGCTCTTCCTCGGCTAAGCGGAACGCCTCGCGGACGCGGGAGGGCACGCTGTCGCCGCTGACGATCTGGTGGGTGTACTTGGTCAGAGGCTGCATCATTTCGACGATATCGACGATCTGGAATTGCCCCTGCTTGCTCGACTTGATGGGCTTTTGGCCGGTGATCATCAGCATGGGCATGGCGCCGAGTTGGGCGTAGGCTGCGGAGGTGACGAAGTTGGTCGCCCCCGGCCCCAAGGTCGCTAGGCAGACGCCGGTCTTGCCGGTGAGGCGGCCGTACGTAGCGGCCATGAAACCCGCGGCCTGTTCGTGACGGTTGAGAATCAATTGGATCTGTTCGGAGCCGCGCAGCGATTCGAGCAGATCGAGGTTTTCCTCGCCCGGGATGCCGAAGAGAAATTCCACGCCCTCGTGCTCCAAGGCGCGGATGAAGAGATCGGACGTTTTCATTAAATGGTGCTCCTTGTGCTAAATGCTCGGCAGGACGGCTCCGACCCGCTGAGCGCAATCGAGGATTTGCCGCCAAGTTTCTTCCTCGACCGTCACGCCGGCCTGCCGCCGCTGCCGCTCTTGCTTTTCCAGCTCTCCGGGCAGCAGGATGGCATCGACGCCCTCGGCCTTGGGCGAAGACCGCAAATAGTCTGCGAACGCCCGCACTTGGGCCGCGTATTCGGCGAACGGCTGGAAGCGCCCAATGTCGATGACGAGCAAGAAGCAGCCGTTGCCGATTCGCGCCTTCCGGCCCCGTGCACAGCCCGCCCCGCTCAGTGCCCCGCCCAACAGTTCCACCACTACCCCGAGTCCGTAGCCTTTGTGGCCCATGACGCCGCCAAAGGGCAAGAGGCTGCCGCGCGGCTCGTCGTAAAAGTCTGCGGGATCTGTCGATGGCTGGCCAGCCGCGTCGATGATCCATCCCTCGGGGACTGGCTCGCCTCGGTTGCGCTTGACTCGCACCTTGCCCTCGGCGACGACGCTGGTCGTGATGTCCAACACGAGTGCGCCGCCTTCTCCGTCGGGCCAGCCGCCCGCCAGCGGGTTGGTGGCCAAGCGCCCGGCGATACCGCCCCAAGGGGCCACGCTGGCACCACCGCCGTGCGAGTTGGCGCAGAGCAGGCCGATCATGTTCGCTTCGGCGATGCGCTCCACATAGCTGCCGAGGCGACCGATGTGGTTGGAGTTTTTGACGGTTATAGCTGCGACTCCGCAGTTGCCGGCGCGTTCCAAGCCCATTTCCACCGCTTGGTTCATCACGACTTGGCCAAATCCCCAGTGTCCGTCGAGCACGACTGCGGCGGTGGTCTGGCGCACGACTTCGACCTCGGCGTGGGGGACGATCTCCCCCTTTTCAATGGTGCTTATGTACTGGGGAATGCGGATGACGCCGTGCGAATCGTGTCCCACGGCATTGGCGTCGGCCAGCAGCTTGGCGACGACATCGGCTGCCGAGGGTGGTGCGCCGGCTGCGGCGAAGATGGCTGCGCCGACTTGGCGCAAGTGTTCGATGGAGAATACGGGCATGGAGTTTATCGGGGTATAGACGACGCCAGCACGGCCAGCAGGTCTTGCGCCTGCTCCTCGGAGAGTTTGGCCCGCCGTCGCGCTTTGTCGATTAGGGTTTCAGAACTAGCGACCTTGCCGTCGGAGTATATCTTTAGGGCTTCGCGGCAGAGCGATTGCACTAAGCGGGTGGCTTGGTCGCCATCGATGCCGACTTCGGCGGCGGCTGTTTCGATCTGCGACTGTAGCTGCCCCTGCTCTAGGTCGGCGAGCGTCTTGGCCAGCAGTTGCTGCAAGAAATGCTGAGCCTGCGCCCGCCAAGTCCCCGCGTATTCGGCGATGTCCATGACAATCCCGTCGGTGCGGGCATTAATGCGGTCCGCGGTCAGGCGCGCCAGCGAGTGGGTCAATCTATAATAGAGCGAATCGACTTGGCCCAGCGACACCTCGTCGTCGTCATTGAGCGCACGCACCCAATCCGGCGCTGGCTTTCTCTTGGCCAACAATGACCAGTTCTTCCGCGACTTGGCTGGTGCCGACGCAGTTTGCACAGCTTCTTGTGGCTTTCTTGCGGTCGTTACCGTGCCAGAATCTCTGCTAGCTGCCTTAGTTGGAATTTCTCGCTGGGCGACCGGACTTTTCTCTACGACAACCGAGTCTTGCACATCCGGTTTCTGCTGGACCACTTTCGGCACGGTAATCTCCCGCTTCTTCTCCGCGATCTCCGCGATGACCTGCTGCTTGGGGGGCAGTAGGCGCAACCCCGGTGGTCGCCCCTTGAGCTGGACCTTGCCCTGCCACCAGATCCACTTGTTGCTCTGTCGCACTTTGTCGCGCAATTCCTCGTTGGGCAGGTCGGAATCCGGCAGCAGAAAGAGCGCGTCGAGCACCATGTCGGGCTGGGGATAGAAGCCCAGCCAGCGCCAGGGAATGCCCACTTCAAAGGTGTAGAGCTGTGCGCGCTGTGCCGCGCCGGCTTTTACGGGCGCGCGCGCTGTAGGCTTCCTGCGCTGCATGCCCCCCCACAGATAGGGCGTGCCGTTGGCCGGACTCAGCCAGATGGTATGTCCCAAGGGCTTTTCGGGGCCGCGCAGGAAAATTTTCAGGTGATCGTAGTAAAACATCGCGTCCTTGCGCTCCCCGGATGGGCCGCGCCATTCGCTTTTGTCGGGGGGAATCTGTTGGGCATCTACGATATCGTCAACTACCGCGGCTGCTACATACACGTAGTCGGCGTCCCACATCAGGTAGAGGTCGGCCTCGTGATCCGACGGGCCGGTAAAGGCCCCGCGCACGCCCACGCGCTCGCTGCCGGGAACTAGGCCGATGCGCTCGGGTGCGCCCCACTCGACCAATATGCCGTCGAGGGTAGGCTTGGCAGCCGTCGGCATCACGGCGACCGGCTCGGCTCCGTCGGCTCCCACAGCCATCAGGCTCGCCCACGCGGCCCAAGCAGCGCGCCGCATACTCATTCGTCCCAATCGGGCCGCTCGAACACAGTGCTTCCCTCTCTCGACATGATTGCTCAATCACCTAAGCTATTTCGTGCGAATGGTGCGGAATGCGGGTTGGTCGGAGAATAGTACGACCGCTCTTGTAGCGGGTCAACCGCGACATAGTAGGGAGGATCAATAAGCCAACCCCACTGGGATGAGCCTCTTGAGCACCTCGGCCTCCCCCTCGACTTCTAGCCCGAGCAGGTAGAGGCCCGTCGGCAAAAGTGCCCCGCTGTCATCGCGGCCGTCCCAACGAATGCGCTGTAGGCCCGACTTCTGGCTGCCTATCGCCAGCGTGGCGACTTTGCGGCCGTCGAGCGCGTGGATATTCAGCCGGGTTGCTACGGTACGGGGCAGCCCTAAGAGAGTGTACTCGATTTCCAGCAGGTCGTTGATGCCGTCGCCGTTGGGCGTGACGACCGCAGTAGAGAGGCGCAGGTCGCGGATCTTTTCGGCCTGAGTGGTCGAGGAGGCAAGGACGCGCAGAGTACTAGTGGCAATATCGTCGCCGACGTCGCCGTCCTGCACGGGCTGAGGCAGGCTCTGGCGCTGGCTGTCGAGTACTTCGCCGTCGAAGGTCCAGGCAAAGTCGAAGACCTCGGCGGCGAAGACGACGCGGATCAACTCGTTGCGCCCGGCGCTCAGGCGCTCCGGCAAGTGTATTGTCAACCCGGCCGCGCTTTCGACTATCTCGCTCGCTTCCACCTGTCGCAAAGGGGTGCCCATTTCGAGGTGCTTGAACGCGGGCTGTCCGCCGGTGCGGATGCGCAGCGCGTCGAAGCCGGTGTCGCCAGCGGAAACTTCCGCTTTGACATCGTAAACAAACTCCGTCGTCGCGCCCATTTCCACCTCGGCAACGCCGCGCAGGGGCTGCGGGTCGTCCAAGCGGGCCACTTCGCCGATGATTGAGGTGGCCAGAGTCGGCGAGGTTTCTATCCACAGAGAGTCGAGCCGCACGAAAGAGTCGAAATCCTCGCTGTTCAGCAAGATTTTTAGCTGTAGATGGGAGCCGGACCGCAGGCCGAGCGTTTGGCCCGACTCGAACACGGGGACCGACCAGAAGGTCCAGTTGTCTTGGTCGTATTCGATGCCGGCGCGAATTCCCGGTTTGGGGTGCGTCGTCAGCGTCAGGGCTCCCCCTTGTCCATCGTTGACGTTGACCGCCCCGCTCGGATTTTTGAGCACGTCTTGGTAGCGTTGCTGCGACACTGGGACGCGGGTGCCCATGTCGGTGAACTCGTAGTAGATGTCCGGTTTGGGGTCAATGCCGGTGCGCGCCTCGACTTGGATTGAGACGGGGGCGTCGGGGGCTTCCACCGGCTTGCCATCCACCATTCGCAGCGGGGTCGCCGACCAAGAGAAGCGACCGAAGTTGACCTTCTGTCCCAAGTCGAATATCCGCGTCTTGTACACCGCACGCAGGGGAACACCCTCGCCGAAGAGTTCGAAATCGCCAATGGTACCTCGGTGGGCTTGGCCTTTGGCGAAGATTGCCTGGGACGATATTTGCAGGGCCTCGATCTGGGCGGCTTCGAGCGAGCGCGAGAGCCGGCGGATATAGCGGGCGAAGCGCACGTACTGGCGGGGAAACTGGTGCCGCACGACGGGGCGGAAATTCTCCTGCACGTCGGCGATCTGCCGCCATTCGTTCGGGTTATGGGCGGCGATGTAGAGTTCGTAGGCGGGTACGACATCTTCGCGCAGACTCTTGCCGTCCGAGCGGTATCCCTGCGAGGGCGTGTAGAACCCGAAGGCAAAGACGGGCACTGGCACGGCTATATCGAAGGTGAAGGTGCGGCCGTCGGGACTGCCGCCCGAAGAAGGCGCGAGATAGGACGTGCTGTCGCCGTCCACCAAGCGCAAATTGCCAGACACTCGCGGTCTTTCGCCGTCGACGTAGCCCAGTTCGCGGGGAGTCCAGCTACCCCAGTTGGTCAGATAGGAGAAGATGGAGCGGTCGGGCTGTATGTAGATGGGCTGTATCGCCCCAGGCGTGGTCGTCTCATCGATGAGAATGGCGACCGAATCGTGTTCGGCCCACTCCAAGCCGCTGCCGCCGATCTGCCACAAGGCAATGTCGGCTTCTGCGGTGGTGATCCAAGAGGCGGTCAGCCATAGCAATAAGGCCGAGCGGATGATGAGGAGCTTGTCCATCAGTAGGCTACCGAGATCAGGTGGTTCTCGCTGCGGGTAAGGGCGTCGCCTTCCGCGGTGACGCGGAGGATGTAGATACCGGGTGCGACCGTGCGACCTTGGCTGTCGCGTCCGTCCCATTGATAGGTCTGGTGCCCGGCTGTGGTGGCTGCGTCGCTGATGAGGGCGACCCGGCGGCCGGTCAAGGTATAGACGCTGATGATAACCGGACGAGGATCGAGCACTTTGAACAGGTTGAGGTCAATTTGCAAGCGGTCTGAGATGCCGTCGCCGTTGGGAGTTATTACCCGGTTCGATAGTGAGAGGTCTGCAAAAAGTCGCCCGTCAGTGGGCAAGGAGACAAAGGTCCGGTCGCTGGCGATGGCGGTCTCGGCGTCGCCTGGGTCAACCTGTTGGCGCAAAGTGGTTGACAGAGCGCTGTTGAAGAGAAAGGCTTCGAAGCGGGTCTGATTGAGATAGAGAGTGCTTTCAAAGTCGATTTCGAGTAAGGTCGAGCGTCGCACTGGCTCAGCGAGAAGTACCTTAAAGCCATTGTCGGTTTCTTCGACCGTGGGGGCGACCGCCTCGCCGGCGAGGCGCAACGCGCGGAAGGTGGTTCCAGCGGTGGAGGTCAGTTGGATTTGATCAAAGCCACGGCTCGACGAGACGAAGTCGGAGCGAAGATAGTACGTAAACTGGCTCGTTTCGCCGGGGACGACCTCAATGGGAAAGACTTCGGCGCGCGTCTCCTGAGCTAGCGGATTGTCGTATTCGAGGATGATATCGTCTAAGGTCGCGGCGGCAAAAGGGTCTTCGGAGAGGAAGCGGATGTCCAACTGCACGTAGCGCCGAGGGCCGGGAGAGAGGAAAACTTGGCCGGAGTTGACGTAGGCGCGGCTCCAGTTGCTCCAATCGGCTCCCGCGGTGCGGATGGTGTCGATGGCTCCTCGGAAGCTGGGGATCAGCTTGTCGTATTTTCGCTGGGTGACTTGCTTGCCGTTTTTGTCGTAGAAGACGTACTGGTTGTCGAGGATGTTGCCGGTGCGGCTGCGAATTTCGACGCGAGACCCCGGCGGCGCGTCGAGGTCCCAGCCAATTTCCGCAATGTGCTGTATGGAACCGAGGTCGTAAATCGGCGAACGCGCCCTGACTTCGGCTGGATAGCCCTCGCCAAATATCTGCCACTCGGCCGTGGTGCCGATGCGGCCGTTAAAGGCTTCAAAGCCCTCGGACATGGGGAAGATCAGCCGCACGTGGCGGACTTTGCGCAATGGGAAGCGCTCTTGGAAGTGGCGGACTTTCGTTAGATTGCGGCGATCCGAGGGCAATTCGCCCAGCAACTCCCAGCTCAGCGAGCCATCCGGTGCCCGAGAGCCGTCGGAGACAAAAAACTGATACCACAGATAATTGAAGACGCCAGACCGGTGGCGACCCGAGCCTTTGCCCGGGGCTACGCCGCTGTCATCGCCGAGCATCCGCACCCGATCCACCCAATACAGCGCGCCTAGGTCAATCTCGAACTGACCGATCTGCTGTTCGGGCTGAGTACCGGAGCCGCCGCGATGCACCGTGCCCCAATAGGTGGTGATATCGCCATCGACGAGAGTATTGCTGATCCCCTTCGACTCGATGAGGGTGCGACCCAACTTAGAGGTGGCCTCAGAGATGATTTCGACGCTGCCTCCCCTACCCCATATCCCCAGCGAAAGGTTGTCGCCGATGCTTTCGACCACCACTTCGCTCAGGCGGATATTCTCCGTGGGCAGGTCGGCTTCGATGCGGATATTCTTGAGCGGCTTGAGCTCATAGTCAATCTCGATGACGTGGGCTTCGTTAAAGCTGTAGCGCCAGCGCTTGTTGTAACGCAGCGTGCCGGGGAGGATGGAATTGGCATTGCTGAAGAAAGGCTCGCCATCGGAGGTAAGGATCTTGAAAAACTCCAGCGGGGTGCTGTCGGCGGCGAAGTGGAGCTGGATGTTGCGCGCCGAGACCACGCGCCCCAGATCGACTTCAATCCACCAATCCTCGACGCTGGCGTTTGGATCGGGAGCCCAATAGGTCGTCCGGTCGCCGTCGATGAAATGGCGGGCGTCGCCGGGGTTGGAACCCACTTTGCGGATGCCGCCGCTGGCAAAGTCAGAGGCGTTGGCGACGGCGTTGATGTTGCGGCGGACAAAGGAGGGTTTGAGCGTACCGCGCGCGACGTCGACGGCGTCGCCGGGCAGTTGCCATTGGCGCCAGTCGTTGGAGGTGGCGATGCGAAGTTGGTCGCCAGCGAGGGGCGTGGCGAGCAGCAGGGCACTTATGAGGATGGCGTTGCGCATGGGATTTATCCGGTTGAGCCAAGCCTATAATCCAATATAGGACGCGCAAAAGGAGTCTAACAACAAATAATTCCCCGCGCTAGGCCACTCCGATGGAAGCGTGGATCTGTGCGAACTTCCATTCGCCCGCCTCCCGCTCCAAGACGCCCGTCAAACGCAGGGCTAGTTCCTCGTACCGGCCTTGCCATTTGAGCCGCCACTGCTGCCGGGTGTAGAACCAAGCCACCGGACCGCGCTCCTGTACGTCGAGGTGCTCTGTGTCGATGGTGAAATCTTGGGTACTGGCGACGTGGTGATGGTAGTACTGGGCAGCGCGCCCACCGCCCTCGACGTATTCCCCCGGTTCCGTGCCGATTTTGACAAAGTGCTCGGCTGGGGAGATGAGCTCGATGAGTCGGTCGGCATCGCCTGTTGTCAATGCGGCGAAGTAGGCCTCGACCGTCTGGCGGGCGTTCACTGCACTCGCTCGTAGGGGATTGAAGGCTTGGGGCACAATGGCAACCTCCTCAGTGAATTTGCAGGTGACCGCATAGAAAGTAGCGCAACTTCTTGCGGTCCGCAGCCATCCGCAAGTTTGACAGCCAACGGCTCTCTTGTATAATTAAATCTACCGCGCTTTCCTAGGATCCAACGCCATGGTCCGCATTCTGCTTGCTCTCTTCATCGCCGTTCCCCTCCACGCCGACATCTACAACATCCTCGGCGAGTTGACCCACCACCTGCACTCGGGCGGAGTGCCCCGCGACGGCATCCCGGCCATGACCAATCCCCAGAGCGTTGCGCCAGAGGATGCGCACTATCTCGCGGATACAGATCGAGTCCTCGGCGTGGTCGCAAATGATGCAGCGCGGGCCTATCCGCATCGCCTCGGTTGGAAGCACGAAGTCATCAACGACCAGCTCGGCGGCCAGTACATCAGCGTCACGTTCTGTCCGCTGACCAGCACTGGACTAGTTTTTAACGCGACGGCCCCAGACTCAGCACAAATCGAATTCGGCGTCTCTGGCGTGGTGCTCAACAGCAACTTGGTGCTGTACGACCGCCGCGACGAGAAAACTCTGTACCCGCAGATGATCTACGTTGGTATTAGCGGCGAATACAGAGGGCGGCGTCTCCAACTCTTGCCCGTAGTCGAGACGACGTGGGGCCTGTGGCGCGCGCTGCATCCGCACACCACGGTCGTCCAAGCGGCGACCGGCCTCGACCGCTACCCGGATTATATCCGCGCCCTGTATCCGCTCGAAGGGTACCGCCACTACCCTTATGGGAACTATCGCAGCGACCACCGGATGATTATTTTTCCGCTTACTACCGCTCGGCCCAGTGATCGCTTGTCAGCTAAGGAAATAGTCTTGGGGTTGCGAGTCGCTTGGGAGACTAAGGCCTATCCCTTCACTAGGATGCCCGATAAGGCAGTCATCAATGATCGCATTGGCGACCGCGCCGTGCTCGTGCTCTACCACTTAGCGACTGCCACCGCCATTCCCTACAGCCGCGTCGTCGACGGCCAGCTTTTGACCTTTCGCATCCTCAGCCGCTCTGACGATCTACCTTTGGCCTTTGCCGACGTGGAGACCGGCAGCGAGTGGAACATGCTCGGCGAGGCCCTTGCTGGCCCGCTCAAGGGAGCGCAGTTAGAACAGATTCCAGCCTATAATTCGATGTGGTTTGGGTGGTCGGCCTACTGGCCGGAGACCCGCTTGTGGAACGGCGAGGGCATCCTGTCTTCGCTCTAATTAAGAAGCTGAAAATCCCCTTCGCCCGCCTTGTCCGCCGCGCTTGCATCGCCTAAAGGCGGCGTATGTGCGCTCGCGCTCGGGGCACACCCGGAATTTCCAGATAGCTTGCTTCTAAGGAACTTGGCCATGCACGAAGTCCCCAAAGGGAAGATTACTTGTATTGAAAAATGCGTTTTGCGCGGCACCCGGCCGCGCTACATCGGCTTCAATGCCCGCATTCCCGCGCACGGATCGCAGCTCTCGGATCCGGTCGTCCGGATTCGCACGGACGGCGGGGCGTGGGGCTTGGGTTGGTCTCGCATTGGCGAAGACGAGGCGCGTGCGCTGCTCGGCAAGGAGATCGGCGATCTCTTCCAACTCCCCGACGGCTGCCTGCCCGCGGGCCGCAACCTCGACCTGCCGCTGTGGGATTTGGTGGCGCGGATGATGGATTTGCCGCTGTACCGCCTGCTCGGTGCCCGCGGCAAACGCGAGGTCGAAGTGTACGACGGCTCGGTCTATATCGACGATTTGGAAGCTACAGATGAGGAACAGGTCAAAGACATCTTCCGCGGCGAAGTCGCCACTGGCCACGAGTACGGCTACTTGCACTTCAAGATCAAGGTCGGCCGCGGCGCGCGCTGGATGCCCACGGATGCGGGCCTTAAGCGCGACGAGTTGGTCATTCGCACGGTGCGCGAAGCCGCCGGCCCGCAGGCCAAGGTGCTCATCGACGCCAACATGGGCAATACGCTCAACACGGCTATCGCCCTGTTAGATGCCTGCGCGGACGTGGGCATTTACTGGTTTGAAGAGCCTTTTGCCGAAGACGCCCCGCTCAACCAAGCGCTTAAGCAGCACATCGTCGAAAATGACTGGGACACGCTGGTGGCCGACGGGGAATTTTCGCCGCCGCCGTACTTTTTTGACCTAGTAGAACAGGGATTTATCGACGTGGTGCAGCACGATTTTCGCGCTATGGGGCTGACGTGGTGGCGGAGCACATCGGCGCGGCTAGAGCAGTGGGATGCGCTCTGTGCTCCCCACTGCTGGGGGTCGTACGTCGAGCGCTTTCACCACGCCCATTTCGCCGCTTCCATCCCCAACTTCTGTCTGCTCGAAGCCGCGCCGGCTGCCATGCCCGGGTTGATCACCGACGGCTGGCGGCTGGCCGACTCCATCCTCCACGTGCCCGACACGCCCGGCGCGGGCCTCGACATCGATCCGCGCATCTTCGCGCAGGGCATGGAGGACCGAGAGGGATTTAGGGTGGCGATTTGAGGTGAAAAAATAAAGAATAGGGAGGCGAAAATCGCAGTTATGCATATCTTTGTACAATCCCCTCTATCCCCTGCCGTTTTTCTGTCCTAAATACGCTGTAAATGAGGAGGAGTGTGCGATGACAGACGATCTTCATATCAACCCGTTTGAGAAGATCGACACCAATAAGGTCGCGGAAGAGCTGCATATCGTAGAAGATAGCCAGCGCAACGCGAGGCGGGGACGGCCGGCACTAGACAGCGCGGAAGACGACCTCGACCCTACAGAGCGCAAGGTTATCGGGCTGATTGAGGGTGCTCAAGCACAGGCTCAGCAGACGTGCGAGAGCGAGCTAAAGGCGTATAGAGAGCGTCTGGTCGCGCTAGACTTCCGGGAGCAACTAAGTTCCATTGATATTGAAACGGCCAAGCAACGCGCGGAGTTCGATCAGCACGTCGATAAGGCCATAGTGGAGTTGAGTAGAGAGCAGCAGGATCTGCGCAGAAAAAAAGAAGACTTGCAGCAGTTTAAGGAACAAAATGGCCTTAGCCGCGAGCCGCAGCCCCGCAGTTGGGACGATAAGATATTTAACATCGGCATCATCGCCGTACTCTTTCTCGTTGAGACATTTGGCAATGCCTCCTTTCTGGCAAAGGGCAACGAGTTTGGGCTGTTCGGCGCGTACACGGAGGCAGTTGTCATCTCGTTTGTCAATCTCGGTCTCGCCTTTTTGCTCGGCATCCTCGTCACCAATTTCAACCACATCCACTGGGGCAGACGGTCCGTGGGCATTATCAGCGCCGCGGTGTTTATAGTCTTTGCGTTATTTTTCAACCTAATGGTGGCGCACTATCGGGAAACAACGGGCACGGTGCTCGACGAAGGGGGCAAACTCGCCATTGCTGCTTTTGGCGAGAATCCATTGGGTCTAGGGGATTTCCAATCGTGGATCCTGTTCTTCATGGGATTCCTCTTTGCGATTATTAGCTTTATCGATGGCATCCTGTGGGATGATCGCTATCCGGGTTACGCCAAGGGCGCGCGCGTATTCGCGGAGGCCGACGACGCATACAACGAATTCTATCAGGCCTGTCTAAAGGGATTGAAGAAGACGTCGGATGAGGCGGTGCAGGCGTTGGAGAACATCAAGCAAAACATTTTGCTCGCGGGCCGACAACACGATTCTATCATCGACGACCACCGACGCCTTATCAAATCATTCGACGACCATCTAGAGCACCTAGAGCACGCGGGAAACCACCTGCTCCAGCTTTACCGAGATACCAACCGGGCGATGCGAGACGGCGAAGCGCCAGCGCGGTTCAAGAAGCCCTGGAGCATAGTGAGAACGCCAATAGACACCAGCTTGCCGAAGGCCATGCTGACGCGCGAGGAGATCTTGAAGATTACCAGCGCGGCTGAGATAAAAATTGACAAAGGCGTCGCAGACCTACACAATCAGTACGATATGGGCAGCGAAGAATTGCGACCGTTGGCCCCGCATCGGAGGCAGCCGGATAGCCCGAGGGTCGATCAGGACGAGGAGTAATGAGTGTAGGTAAGCTATCGAATAAAACGATAGCAGGCGGTGCGATGATCGCGGGGGTCATCGCGATCTTGCTCGTTGTTGTGGTGCTAAAGCCGCCGTCGGTCGAGCGCGATCCAAAGACCCTGTGCCGCTCGGAGGGCCCCTCGGCGATTACGGCGATCCTGCTCGATCGCACGGATTCGTTCATGCCCACCACCAAATCCGATCTGGAGACGCGGATCTGGAACCTGCTCGATGAGATCGAAGAAAATCACGAGATCAGTCTTTTTGCAGTGGACCCTACGCATGGCGGGAGCCTCGATCCGATTATCAAGGTCTGTAGCCCTGGCGACCCGAAAAACGTCGATCACCTCACGCAATCCGAAGCGATCATTCGGCGCAACTGGCAGCAGAAATTTCGCGCTCCTTTAGAAGAGGAGCTTAGAAAGCTGCTCACCAATAAAGAGGCGAAATCGTCGCCGATCATGGAGTCGGTGCAGTCGGTTGCCATAAAGCACTTCCAGGGCACCAAGCGGCGCGATGTGCCGCGTCGTCTCATCGTCGTTTCAGACCTGCTGCAGAACAGCGACGCGATTTCGTTCTACAAGGATGAGCCGGATTTCCAGCGCTTCCACGGCAGTCCCCAAGCCCGAGGGCTAAACCCGGATCTGCGGGGCGTCGAGATTGAGCTATGGCTCATTCAGCGGAAGCAACGGCAGCAGGGAGACGGCGAAGCCGTGTTGCAATTCTTCCGCTCTTGGCTCGCGGAACACGGAGGCCGAGTCCGCGCGTCCGTGCGAACTTCGGGGATAAATAATTAAGAATAGACGCGGTGAGAATTTGGTCAGCCAGTGATCGCTCTTGTTTCTGAGTTGGCGACCCTCAAGCTCGCAGAGCCGAATATGAGGCGGATTCTGGCGACGAAACTCGAAAGCCAGTATTGAGGTCTCCGGCGAGGAGTCAAATTATCGGTACGCTTGATCGCGGCGGCTGATCCTCGTCACCAAGACGCAATCCTGAATATCGCAAATCACGCGATAGTCTCCCACCCGATAACGCCATAGCCCACGCAACGGGCCAGTCAGTGCCTCGCCTAGGTGCCGTGGATCATCGAGCTCTGCGACACGCTCATTCATGTAATCGACGATGCGTCGAGCCATCTGCTTATCGAGCTTGCCAAGCTGTTTTTCGGCCGTGTCGGCGTACTCAATCGTCCAAGCCAAGTGCTTTTCTCACCTCGGCGGCGGAATGGACTTTTTCCTCTCCTTGGCGGACGCGTTCTAGCACGGCCATGGCGAGGTAGTAATCTTCGATGTCCTCAAGGCTGCGTTCAGTGAGCTTGCGCCGGTAAAAAGCCTTGCTGCGCCCGGTCTCGGACACCAGCAGGTCGAGCCGTCGCTCGGTCTCGGGATCTAGTTTCATCGTGGTTTCTCCATCTGAGAGTCCTAACGCATCGAACGAGATCAACCTTAAAAAATCACGCCCTTCAATAATACCTAGTCAAATCAATCTACCTGAACTCCTGCCATACAAATAGCCCCGCTCAGCGCTCCAACCATCTCGGCAAGCGAATCTCAGCAGACTGCTGCCAAGCCGTCAGGTAAAGCGAGGCCGTAAAGCGCACGGAGGTGCGGGCCAAATCTAAGGTCAAGGCGCGCACGCGGGCGTCGTTCTCGTCTTCCCAATGGCCCCACAGTGCGTACACTTCTTCCACCCGCCAGTTGCTTTTTTTAATCTGGCCAGTGATGGCCTTCATCAGCGAATCAAAGGCTGCAACGTCCTGCTCGGCTGCCAACTCCTCGGGTGCAAAGTCGAGTCGCTCCACCGCTGAATCCACCTGTTCGTGGATGCCCTTGCCGATAACTGTGCCGTCCGCTTGCTTCTTGCCGTCGTAGTTCAGGGTCACGTGCAGGGGCTGGCAGATGTCTTGGGCATAGTGGGCGAGAATGCCCGCATAGACGAAGGACTTCTGCTGGATCGCCTCGTTCTCCGGCCATTGGCGATGCTCGGCAAAGGCCACGGCTAGCCGCTCGGTCCACTCGGCGATGGCATACGGGGCCATCCCAACCCGTGGCGGGTCTAGCTGTAGCTCGAAGCACAGGGCGATAAAGTCAAAGCGCTTCGCCGGAATTGCGCGTCCCCCGAGGTACTCTATATCGAAATAGTGCTCTCCGTTCTCAGCGTGGCTCAGCAAAGGAGTGCGACGATTCTTAAACAGATCTGGATCGAAGGCCACGTGGCTGGGAATGTCGTCGCCTTGGCGGAAGAAAGCCGGCATCTCCTCTGGCAGGGCCAGCACCGCCGCCTCGGTCAGAATCCCGTGCCCATCTCCCCACCAAGCCTGAGCCGGAACGGCCATTAAGCTGGTGACGACTGCAATCCATATTGCGCGGATTGTTCTCATTGGTTTGCTATCCTTTCTTTGTGCAAATTACATGCAAGTGTCCAACAACTCTCAACCGCGAGGATCCCATGAAACTCTCGCTCTCGGTCCGCGTAGCCGAAAAATTTCACGCCAAGCGCGAAGCCAATATGACGCTCGAGCAATTGGCCGCCCTCGCCACCGACAACGGATACAGCGGCCTGTGTATGCGCGCCTCGCAAGTGGGCGTCCACAGCCCGCCAGAGACGGTTGCCGCTGCGCGCGCCCTGATTGACCGCTACTCGCTGGCCGCCTCCATGCTCACCGGCGACTTTCCCATCCCCGAAAACTCCGACCAAGGGCCAGATGCCCTCCGCAATATAACGCCCTATCTAGATCTGGCCGAACAGCTCGGCGCTCCGCTGCTGCGCGTCTGCCTGAAGAAGGACGAAGATATCGCTTGGGCGCGCCGAGCCGCGGACGAAGCTGCCGAGCGCGATCTGCGCCTAGCGCACCAGTGCCACACCCGCAGTCTCTTCGAGGAAATCGACCGCTCGCTGCAAGTTTTGGCGAGCATTGGCCGCGCCAATTTCGGCCTGATCTACGAACCGGCCAACCTGGAGCTATGCGGCCAGCCTTATGGGCTGGATACCATCCGCCGTTTCGCGCCGCACCTATTCAATGTGTACCTGCAAAATCACGTCTTGACCGCCGATGGTCCAGACGCGCTTGAGACGTGGTGCCGTGGCGAGGTGCGGTTCCGCCAGATCCCCTTGTGGGAAGAAGGGGGGATTAGCTTCCCGCCGCTGATGGATGCACTGCGCGCGGTCGGCTACGAGGGCTATGTGACGGTTCATCAGGCCTCGGCCGATCTGGGCACAGAAGCTGCGGTCCGCGAAAGCGACCGCTATCTCAAGCGGCTGTTGGCAACCAATTGACGACCGCTAGGCGTATCTTGATATTTAAATGTTTGTTCGCAAACCCTTTCACAAGTAGGAAAAAGGAGAACCATCATGGCTATCCGACTCGGCGACGAAGCCCCGGATTTCAGCGCGGAAACCACCGCAGGCCCGATCAATTTTCACGAATGGCTCGGCGATTCTTGGGGAGTGCTCTTTTCCCACCCGGCCGACTTCACCCCGGTCTGCACCACGGAGTTAGGTGTAGTGGCCAATATCGAAGAGGAATTTAAAAAGCGCGGCGTCAAGATCATCGCCTTGAGCGTCAACTCGGTTGACGACCACGAAGGCTGGATCTCCGACATCAACGAGACCCAAAACGCCAATGTCGCCTTCCCGATGATCGCCGACCCCGACCGCAAGGTCGCCGAACTCTACGACATGATCCACCCCAACGCGCTCGACAATATGACCGTGCGCTCGGTATTCGTCATCGGCGCGGACAAAAAGGTCAAGCTGACGCTGACGTACCCGGCTTCGACCGGCCGCAATTTCGACGAAATTTTGCGCGTGATCGACTCGCTGCAACTGACGGCCAATTACTCGGTCGCTACCCCGGCCAACTGGGAAGATGGCGACGACTGCATCGTGGTCCCGGCCCTTTCGGACGAGGAAGCCACTGAGAAATTTCCCCAGGGCTTTACGGCGGTTAAGCCCTACCTGCGCGTCACGCCGCAGCCCAACAAGTAAGCGATATGAATTTAACTAGGCTGGTTGGGGCGGGTGCATTAGCCGCGCTGGTGTGGTGCGCGGCGGCCAATGCGGAATCCCTGACTGTGGTGTCTTGGGGCGGCTCGTATGCGCGCGCCTGCGTAAAAGGCTATCACGAGGCATTCACGGAAGAGACGGGCATTGAAGTTCGCTTGGAGGACTACAACGGCGGCCTCGCCCAATTGCGCGCCCAAGTGGATGCAGGGGCCGTACATTGGGACGTGATCGATATGGAGCTCGCCGATGCCATGACCGGCTGCGACGAGGGCCTCCTCGAAGTGTTGGATCTTGAGTTGCCTCCCGGGGCGAATGGCGAATCGCCCGAGGACGACTTCTACCCGGAAGCTATGGGCGAATGCGGCATTGGCACGTTGTTCTACTCGACCGTCTATGCGTACCGCACGGACCATTTTAAAGAGCGCAAACCAGAGACCATCGCCGATTTTTTCGATCTTGAGGCGTTTCCAGGCCGACGCGGGATGCGGCGCGTACCACTCGTAAACTTGGAGTTTGCCTTGATGGCCGACGGAGTGCCTCGGGACGAGGTGTACGCCACGCTCGACACGCCCGAAGGGGTCAGTCGCGCATTCCGCAAGCTCGACACCATCAAGGATCAGGTGGTTTGGTGGGAGGCGGGCGCGCAGCCGCCGCAGATGCTCGCCGATGGCGAAGTGGTGATGACCACGGCGTACAACGGGCGCATATTCAACGCGCAGGTCTTGGAAAAGCAGCCGTTTACGATCGTCTGGGACGGTCAGGTGCTGGACACGGGCCAGCTCGTCATTGCGGCAGGTGCGCCGAATTTGGCGGCTGCGCGCAAGTTCCTCACCTTTGCGGCGCGGCCGTCGTCCATGGCCGGCGTGGGCCGCCACATCTCCTATGCGCCGGCGCGTCGTTCGGGCATGGACCTAATCTCGGTCCACGCCGAGACCGGCGAGGAAATGGCTCCGCACATGCCCACGTACCCAGCCAATGCGGCGGGCGCACTGCGCAATGACTGGCGCTGGTGGAGCGACAACATGGATGAGATGAACGAGCGCTTCAGCGCTTGGCTGGCGCGCTAACAACGAGAAAAGCTGTTCGACAGCGGGCCGGGGCGTCTTTGCCGCGGCCCGTTTTTTATAATTCGGCGAAAATCGCCTCTATGTCAGCCGTTTTCTTCCACTTGGCGAATTCTTTGTCCATCTTAGGCGACCACTTGCGATCCACTTCCCCGGGCGTGTAGCGGCCGTCGGCAATGCTCTGCTTGCCCCAATAGTCGCGCAGGCGGGTGTTTTCGGATGACTCCACGACCTCGCGGGCGTATTGCGGCGGCACAAAAATCACGCCCGTGGGGGTCGCCAGCACGATATCGCCCGGCATACAGGTCGCCTCACCCACCCGCACTGGGCCGTTGATCTCGGCCATGGTCACCTCGCCGATTGCCGAGGGATGCAGCCCCTTGCAGAGCACGTTGATCGGCAGTTGGCGCACGCGGTGATCGTCGCGGATGCCGCCATCGACGACTAGGCCCGTACCGTCGGTGTTGGCCGCGATTGCCGTGCCGAGATTGTCGCCGATAAAGGTCCCGCGTAGGACCTTGCCGAACAGATCGACGACCAATACGTCGTTGGCGACTAAAGTGTCGATGACCCAGCTATTTTGGCCGCCGATCCGACCGTGCCGCTCGCCTTCGGCCTGCACGACGTCGTTGAAGTCAGGCCGGTGCGGGATATAGCGGGCCGTTACCGCGCGGCCGACTAGCACGCGGCTTGGATGCAGGTTGATCCAGTCGCCTTCGAACTGAAACGAATGTCCCTTGCCCATCAGCACTCCCCAGGCTTCCTCGACGGTCACCCACTTCATCCGCTCGACGATGTCGTCGTCCACTTTGGGCCGCCCGTTGCGAAAGCGCGGGCCTGTGTACGCGCTCGTTATGCTTTTTATTTTGCTCGGTGCGTTGAGTTCAAACGCCATGGTCGCTCCTTGGAAAAGAATAAAAAAATGGCCGCGCATCCTTTGCGGACCGCGACCAAGCTAATACATCTCGTCCGAGCGTCAACCCGGCGGAAGAGTGGAATGGCTAAAAGGGCAGATCGTCGTGGTTGGGACCGGCCGCAGGGGCCGCGGCGAGTTCATGGCTGTTGCCGTTGCCATTGGCTGCAACGGCCTCGGCGGCCTCGGCAGCCCGCTCTGCGCCGAGCATTTTCATGGTGCTGGCGACGATCTCGGTGGTTTGGCGCTTCTGGCCCTGCTGATCTTCCCAAGAGCGCGTTTGCAGCTTGCCCTCGATATAGACCTTGCTGCCCTTTTTTAGGTACTGACCAGCGATTTCGGCGAGGCGCCTCCACAAGACGATGCGGTGCCACTCGGTGCGCTCTTGGCGCTGCCCGTCCTTGTCGTTCCACGACTCGCTGGTGGCCAAGCTGAAGTTGGCAACCTGAGCGCCGCTGGGGGTAAAGCGGGTCTCGGGATCAGACCCTAAATTGCCGATGAGTAAAACTTTGTTGAGACTCGACATATTACTGCTCCTTTCGGTTGTGCAGGCTGAGAGGAGCCTGCTTCCACTCGCTGCGCTGACGGCGCTTGCGCGCTTGGGGCGTCTCGATGCCGTAGCGGCGACAGAGGCGGCTGAAGCTGCCCGGGGCAATGCCCAAGGCCGAGCCGGCGTCGTGGTTGCTGGCATAGATCCGCGCGGCGCGTTCGATGCGGTCTTTGGCGATAGGCGGCATGAGTTTCTCCTTTTGTGCCAGTTAGGTGAGGTAGCGGAAAACGGGGAAGCTCCAGACGACGAAGATTGCTCCTGTGCACATTGGTCCCAGCCGGCCAACTTGGCGCTGGGTGCGCTTGTTTTTGCTCAACTCGCGCAAGGCGTGAAATGCAAAAATCGGGTTCATTGTGCTCTCCTGTGGCTAGCGGCTATTAGTTGAGAAGCGGCTTCACCGCGAATACGAAGAGGCTGACGAGGGCGTACATCAGGCCCTGGCTGATGATCTCGCGTCGCATGTGGTTTTGCTCCTGGCGATGAGGTCTGTGGTGCTCGGTTTTCCAACGCAAAAAAGGCCCTTTTTTACTTCGATTACCTGCACAAAAAGATAGTAAACATTTGTGTATAAGTCAAGAAATCCCCTCCCTTTTTTCGCCCCCTTTTACGGGGTTTTTCCCATCTAACCAAAAAACAATAACTTATTGATATAAAAAAATTTTTTCAGCTTAATAAATTTCCATTAATGAGCAATAAAACGAGAGATATCCCGGTCTGCAAACGCGGTAGTGCCTCGCAGTGCTTCGTTTGTTAGATTATGGGCGCTAATGGCACAACGGCTACGAGCCTACGAGAAAGGAGAAAAGCCATGAGTACAGTACTCGTCCACATCGGCGTCCGAGCCACGGACCTCGAAAAAACCATCCGCTTTTGGCGCGATGGCCTTGGCCTGCCTGTGGTCTCGACCCACGGAAGCTGCTACGACCTCAGCGACGGCCACCACAACTTCCGAGTCTTCCAACACAATGGCCCGGACCGCCCATCCCACGTCAGCGGGATGCTCGACTACCTCCACATCGGCGTGCGGGTGCCCGACCTCGAAGCGACCGGTCGCCGCTTGTTGGACATGGGCTATGAAATTTTTTCCGACGGCTTGGGCGGCAAAGAGCCGGTCGATGTCCACAACATCAGCGAAGGGGCCTTTAAGGTCGAAGACCCAGACGGCATTACCGTAGATGTGACGGCCAGCGACGATCAGTGGCCTGGTGCGGTCCTCAAATAGCCCGACTACATCTCAATCCTTACCCTGAATCGAGAGGATCTAATGCCAGCCAAAAAGACCAACGTCATTCTCTTCGGCATCGACAGCCTGCGCGCCGATCACATGAGCTGCTACGGCTACCACCGCCAGACCACGCCTCATATCGACCGCTTTGCCACCGATGCCGTGCTCTTTGAAAAGAACTACTCAGCCCACATTCCCACGACTTCGGCCTATGCCTCCATGCTCACCGGCCTCGACTGCTTCGGCACCAGCGTCGTGGCCTTGCGCCATCGCGGCGGCTTGCCCAAAAAGATCCGCACCCTGCCCGAGATCCTCCGCAGCAACGGCTACAACACTTCGTGCGTGGGATTTTCGGGCAACCCCAGTTCGCGCGGCTTTAACCGCTATTTGGACTACCCAGGTTGGGGCTCCTTTGCCGAAGGCCGCAGTCCCAAGGCCGAAAACCTCAACCAAGTCGCCATTCCCGAGCTGGAGCGGCTGGCGCGCTCAAAGAAGCCCTTCTTCCTCTTCTTGCGCCACATGGATCCGCACGCCCCCTATCTGCCGCCGGCTCCCTTTGAGCGGATGTTTTACAGCGGCAACGAATTCGACCCCAAAAACAAGAGCATGGAGCCGGTGTTTAGCTTTAAGCCCTTCTGCGACTTTTTCGCCGATTGGATGCCGCCTGGGGTGCGCGACCGCCACTATGTGGACGCCCAGTACGACGGTGCCGTCGCCTATATGGACGCCTGTATTCAGCGCATTCTCACCCGCGTCGAAGAGCTGGGCTTGGGCGACAATACCTTAATCGTCATCAACGGCGACCACGGCGAAACTCTGTACGAGCACGAGTGCTGGTATGACCACCACGGCATGTACGAAAACACGCTGCATGTGCCGCTGATCATCCGCCTGCCCGGCAAGTTGCCTGCGGGCAAGCGCGTTGCGGGCACCGCGCTGCACCAAGACTTGGTGCCCACCGTGCTCAAGCTGCTCAACATTCGCACGGACATCGCATTCGACGGCCAGTCGCTGCTGCCGCTGGTCGCGGGCCGGAAAGCCTCCAACTACTCGGACTTTTACATCACGGAATGCACTTGGATGCGCAAGCACGGCTGGCGCACCCCGGAGTGGAAGCTGATGGTCGCGCTAGAGCCGGACTTTCACTTCAAGCCCGAAGTCGAGCTCTACAACTTGGTCGCCGATCCGCTGGAGTTGAAAAACTTGGCCAAAAAAGAGCCGGGGATTGTTGCCGCGCTGAAGGAGCGGATGGAAGCGTGGATTGCCAAGCGCGAGCGGGAGACGGGCGAGATTAACCCGATGTACACCAATTTGCAATGGCATGGCGCGAAGACGCACGAGGGGCCGTTCGAGACTTCGCAGCAGGCGTACGACACGCTGCACATTGGTTCGGTGGGGGCGGCAGACAAATTGCAGGCGGGTAACAAAAAGAAATAGTAGCAGCGCCATGCGTTCTTGTGCAGGTTGCGCCCGCTCCCATATTCTCTAGGAGTGGGCGCAACTTATAGAGGGAAATACACTATGACCACACAGCCACAGAACCGCGCCTTTACGGTCGATGAGTGCGACCGCATGGTCGCAGCCGCCATCCTCACCGAGGAGGACCGCGTTGAGCTTATCGCCGCTCGAAGACGTCCCTTCACGGTCGGCGAATACTACCGCATGGCCGAGACTGACATTCTCACCGAGGAGGATCGCGTTGAACTCATCGCCGGGCAGATCGTCGCCATGAGCCCCATTGGCAGCCGCCATGCCGCTTGTGTAAAACGCCTCAATTTGTTGATGGGAAAAATGGTCGGGGATTCCATGTTGATCGGCGTCCAAGACCCCATCGCTCTCGACGCGTACTCGGCCCCCGAACCCGCCCTAGTGCTACTCCGTCCCCGCGCCGACTTCTACGCGGCGGCCCATCCGTCGGCAGCCGATGTGCTGCTGGCCATTGAAGTCGCCGATACGTCAGCCGACTTCTACGCGGCGGCCCATCCGTCGGCAGCCGATGTGCTGCTGGCCATTGAAGTCGCCGATACGTCAGCCGACTACGACCGCGAGGTCAAGCTACCCCTCTACGCTCAAGCTGGTCTTCCCGAAGTGTGGCTGATTGACCTGCAAAAAGGCTGCATCGAAGTGTACGCCCGCCCCCAAGGCGGTGCGTACCAACAGCGCGTCGAAGTCACAGCCGACGCTACCCTCACCTCGCCGACGATCCCCCAGCTCGCATTGGCCGCTGCCGACGTGTTGGGTTGATGTTACGCTCCCTCTTTCCACGCCCAATCCAACCACGGGACTAGCGCTTCGATGTCACTGGTTTCCACCGTCGCCCCGCCCCAGATCCGCAGGCCGGGCGGCGCGGCGCGGTAGCCGTTGATATCGTAGGCGACGCCCTCGTTCTCCAGCTTAGCGACGAGTGCTTTGACCTTTGCCCGCTGGTCGTCCTCAGTTAAACCGGTAAACCACGGATCGGCGATCCGCAGGCAGATTGACGTACTAGAGCGAATTGCTCGACGCGCGGGCAAAAACGCGATCCATTCGCTTGCGGCTTCCCACTGCTCTAGCACCGCGAGGTTGGCCTGCGTACGCCGCACGAGTTCGGGCAAGCCGCCGATGCTTTCGGCCCAGCGCAGCCCGTCGAGCGCGTCTTCCACGCACAGCAGGGAGGGCGTGTTGATGGTGTCGCCCTTGAACAGGGTCTCGTTGAGCTGGCCGCTTTGGGTCATGCGGAAGAGTTTGGGCACGGGCCAAGGCGGCGTGAAACTGACGAGCCGCTCGACCGCGCGCGGGCTGAGGATGAGCATTCCGTGTGCGGCCTCGCCGCCCATGACTTTTTGCCAAGAGTAAGTTACTACGTCGAGTTTTTCCCAGGGCAAGTTCATGGCGAAGACTGCGGACGTCGCGTCGCAAATGGTTAGACCTTTATGGTCGGCGGCGATCCACTCGCCGTCGGGCACTTTCACCCCAGAGGTCGTGCCGTTCCACGCAAAGACCACATCGCGGTCGCAATTAACTTGGGACAGATCGGGTAGCTCGCCGAAATCCGCGTCGAAGACGCGCACGTCCTCCAGTCGCAGGTGCCGAGTAATGTCCGTCGCCCACCCCTTGCTGAAGCTCTCCCAAGACAGGACATCGACGCCGCGCGCTCCGAGCATGGACCACAGGCACATTTCTACGGCACCTGTATCTGAACCCGGCACTACTCCGACGCGATAATCGTTTGGGACGCCCAGTAGCGCGCGCGACCGCTCGATGACTTCTTGCAGCTTGGCCCGCCCAACTGCGGCGCGGTGCGAGCGTCCCACGGCCGCGTCTTTTAGGGCCGCAAGATTCCATCCGGGGCGCTTGGCGCAAGGGCCGGAAGAAAAACAGGAATTTTGCGGTTTGACTGCTGGTTTGGTCATCTATTCGGTCCGCGCCAGCATCCCGCCGTCCACGGTCAATGAGGTTCCGGTGATGAAGGACGCTTCGTCCGAAGCGAGAAACAACACGGCGTTGGCGATGTCTTCGCCCGTGCCCAAGCGCTGGGACGGTACCATCTTGGCGTAGCGCACGCGCTCCTCCTCCGGCACTTGTAGATCGTCCCACAGGGGCGTCAGAATGGCCCCGGGCAGCACGGCGCAGACGCGGATGTCTGGCCCGTAGTCAATGGCGAGAGTCCGCGTCAGGCCCAAAACCCCGGCCTTGGCCGCGTCGTAGGCCGTGGCCGTGGCAAAGCTGACCAGCGAATGGACCGAACCGGTGTTGATAATCACGCCGCCCCCGGTCTTGCGCATGACTGGGATGCCGTATTTGGCGGCGAGGAAAATCGCCTTCAGGCCGATGTTTAAGGTGCCGTCCCAATCCTTTTCGTCCAGTTCGGTCGCCGGACCGTGGCGGAACCAGATTGCGTTGTTGTGGACGATATCTACGCGGCCGAAGGCTTCTTCGGTGCGCGCGAACATCTCGATGACTTGGGCGGATTCGCCCACATCGGTGCGGACGAAAATGGCTTCGCCGCCGTCGGCGTTGATTTTATCGACGACCCGCTGGCCGCCATCGGCGTTGACATCTGCTACGCAGACGGACGCGCCTTCGCGCGCCAAAACTTGCGCGGTGACTTCCCCGATTCCCGAGGCTGCGCCTGTTACAATGGCCGCTTTACCGGCGACCCGACCTTTGTTCATAGTTGATCTCCTGTTTCAGAAGGTTCTTCACCGACGATGGCTTTTAATTGTTCGATGAGCGGTGGCAAGTCGCTTTGAATGATTTTCCACAGAATGTCGAGATTAACGTCATCATAACCGTGAACTAGCCGGTTGCGCAGACCGATAATCTGGGGCCAAGGGATCGCCGTATGTTTTTGCTGCGTCTCCTCAGAAACGCGATTGGCTGCTTCGCCAACAATCTCCACCAATTTCTGCAGTGCGAGCTGCATCACTCGGTCTTTTACCACGTCATCTAGACTCGTCCCGCTGGACAAAGCGACAGCTTCCTTGGCGTAGATGAGCATATCCGCGAGGCTTACGCGGTCATCACGTCTGCTCATACTGTACCTCTGCCGAACTAAGTATTTCCTCTCGGAGCAGCCAGTTGCGGCTGCTTTCGACTCCCTTGAAGGTGTACAGATCTACTTGCCGACCGAGTATCTCCGACAGTTCATCCTGAATGGTGATGAATTCTAGTCCCGGCGTCCAATCCAGCTCGAAGTCCACGAGTACATCCACGTCGCTTTCGGGCGTAAAGTCGTCGCGCAGGACTGAGCCGAATAGGGCCATGCACCGGATGTGGTTGCGCTGGCAGAAGGCGGCGATCTCTTCTTTGGGGATGTCTATTCTCGCGTTCATGGGGATTCTCGTCGCGTCTTTACGTGAGTTCCGTTATTTTCTCTTCATCGCTCAACTTCTTGGCCGCTAGGATTCTCCGAGAGCATTTTCATCATGCGTCGTATCATTTCGTTGAACGTCTTCTTGAGTGATTCCAGATCTCGCCCCGTATATTTTTTTTTATAAAAATTATATTCGTGTGAAAAACTCCCACCAGAAGCACTACCTGTGCCTCTATCGGCAGAAAAATTCCAGGTGTAACCATTAGAGTCTACTTTATTTTGGATACTCAAACGAATCTGTTTTCTCTGTTTTCCCTGAAAGTTATATAACCTACATAAGATGTTAGTAAAAATAGAAAACGCGTTTTCTGGCCAAGTTCCCTTTTCCTTTTCTAAATAAAAAGTAGAATTTTTACTGTCAGTCCTTATCACAGATGAATTACCCGAAGCATCAATTTCTTCAAATCTCTCGGAAAATTGTTCGACCTTTTCTTTACAATAAAGAAAAAATGGATACAGAATTTTGTCTGCATACGCTTGAGCTTCGATTGTGTCGCCGATGCTTTTTTGCAAAAAGATTGCGATCTCTTTATCTATATCTTCCACATCTTCAATATCCTCTCCACGAGCAGCTTTCAGATGTAGATTCAGGGCGTATTCACAACAATGTGCAACGTAGGCGATAAATTCGATCAAATCTTCGTTCTTGTCGGCTCGCTCCAGTGAGTTAATATACTGATCTCTTTCCTGAATAGGTATGATTGACACCGTGTAACCGTGTTTAATTAAGATCATATTCATCAGAAGCCGCGCCATGCGGCCGTTCCCATCGTCAAAAGGATGGATACGGACAAAGCAATAGTGAAGCGCGGAAGCAATGATAATGGGATGCTCACCCTCTTTCTCGTTTCTTCTATACCAGTCGATAAGATCGCTCATTGCCGGTTTTACTTGATCTGGCGGCGTAAAATAGTAAATCTCGCCGGTAGAAGTTCGCACGTTATTGGGCTGTGTCTTGTAATCTCCAATGGAAATAAGTCGCTTCGTGGGCTGTCCTTCTGGCGTTATCGCCTCAATTTCATAAGGTTCCTTCAACAACACTTTATGGAGATTGCGGATGAAGACCTCGTTGAGTTTTTCGTTCCTTTTGACCGCACCCTCTATCGCCTTTACCGCCTCATCATGCCCTTTGATATCCAGATGATCGCGCATTGGCTTCCCACGGGCAGTGAGTCCATGCAGGATTAGGTTTCTCGTTTCTCCGAGGGTCAGACTGTTACCTTCTATGGCGTTGGAGTGATAATTCGATTCAAGCCTGAGCTTTTGCCCTATCTGCCCCACGACATCAGCAGGCAATGGTCGCAATTCGTCTAACTCCTTTTTCATCCGGTCGATTTCTTCAATGGTGTTGCTCACATAAGGGTATAGAAGTTCAGGTCCGTCCAAGCGGCCCTTTTTCATCTGATCAATTTTTTCAATTATATTGCTCATTATTCCCTCATTTCCGCAAACATTCGCCGCTTGAACATCGGCTCCAGCGCCGTTAGTCGTCGGATTGCCATGCTTGAGGCACAGCAGCACAACGCTACCGAATGGCCTTCACACGTGCAATTGCAAATCAAACACTAGCTCCATATTGGCCCACCACTCGCCCTCTTTGGCCTCGGGCACCTGCTGCTGAAAGGTTCGCATCAGCTCGTCCCACTCCTGTGCCTTGGGATTCTGCTCGACGTAGCGCGGGAAGTCGCGGGCTGGATCGAACTCGTCGGTGGCGGTCATGTACATGAACATCCGCTGGCCCAAGAGAAAAATTTTCATGTCGGTGATGCCGACCTCGCCTAGGCCCTGAAGCGGCTCGGGCCAGGGATCGGCGTGATATGCTTTGTACTGGGCGATCAGTTCGGGATCGTCCTTTAATTCAAGAGTTAGGCCAAAGTGTTGCATTGCGTTTCTCCTTGGTTTTCAGCGCGATAGGCTGCGGCCAAAAGCGACACGGGGTGGACGATGTCCACGGCGGCTTGGGCGCGGCGGACGCCGTATTGGAGCTGGATGGCGCAGCCCGTGTTGCCCGTGGCGACTGCGGTCGCGCCGGTTGCGCATACGTGCGCCATCTTGCGGTCGAGTAGCTGCATGGATAGTTCGGGCTGGGTGATGTTGTAGATGCCGGCGCTGCCGCAACACCAGTCGGCCTCTGCCAGCGGCACGAGTTCCAAATTGGGCACGGCTTGGAGCACCTCTTGGGGGGCTGCGGAAACTCGCTGCCCGTGCTTGAGGTGGCACGACTCGTGGTAGGCGACCTGTTGTGAGGGCATTGCGGCACGGGGCTGGCGCAGGCCGATGTCGGCGAGCCATTCGTGGATGTCTTTTACTTTTGCGCTCCATGTGGCGGCCCGTTCCCCGTAGGTGGGATCGTCGGCTAGCAAGCGGTCGTAGTGCTTGCAGTGCAAGCCGCAGCCGCCGGCGTTGACGACGATTGCGTCTAGGTTTTCAGCGTCAAAGGCGTCGATGTTGAGTCGCGCCTGCTGCTGCGCTTGTTCGACTGCACCGTTGTGCGCGTGCAGCGAGCCGCAACACGCTTGGCCGTCCGGCAGTAGCACGTGGCACCCGTTGTGCTGTAAGACGCATATTGTATCGGCGTTTACCTCGGCAAAGGATATGTCTTGGACGCAGCCGGCCAACAGCGCAACCCGGTAGCGCGGTGTGGGCGGATTGGACTGCTGCAAATCTCGGCGATACAACTGGTCGGTAAAGCGCGGGGAAATCTGCGGTGCCAGCGGCTCCAGATCCCCCAAGCCAAAGGGCAGCAGTCTGAGGAGGCCGCTGCGGCGCGCCAGTGTTTGCAGGCCGCTGCGCTGGAACGCACGCAGCAAGCGCGCCATTGCCTGCAGGCGCGTCTGTTTGGCAAAGAGCCAGCCGAGGACCCAACGGCGCACAAAATTCCGCACTGCGCCGTCGAGCAGACCTTGCCGCTCCACTTCGGCGCGGGCGTTTTCAAATAGCGCGGCGTAATCCACGCCAGCCGGGCACGCGGTCTGACAGGCGAGGCAGCCGAGGCAGAAGTACATCTCTTCGGCAAAGGTCTTGCTCGCCTCCAGCTCGCCATCGGCGATGGCCCGCATCATGGCGATCCGCCCCCTCGGTGACGAGCGCTCACTCAGGGTCACGTCGTACGTCGGGCAGGTGGGCAGGCACATGCCGCAGTGCATGCACTGCTGGAGGACCGAGTAATCCAAGTCTTGGAGCAAGTTCAGGCCGTCGTCGCTCAATCGAACATGTTCCCTCGGTTTAGGATGCCCTTGGGGTCGAAGGCGGTCTTGACCCGCTTGAGAATTTCCAGCCCCACCGGCCCGAGTTGCCCGGGCAAGTAAGGTTTTTTGGCCAAGCCGACTCCGTGCTCACCCGTGATGGTCCCGCCCAATTCGACGGCGTGGGCAAAAACCTCGGCCATGGCCTTTTCGACGCGGGCCATTTCCCCGGCATCGCGCTCGTCGCACAGGAAGGTGGGGTGCAGGTTGCCGTCGCCGAAGTGGCCGAAGGTCCCCACCCGCACTTGGTGCCGCTGGCCGACCTCCTGTACGTAGGCGACCATGGCCGCTAGTTTGCTGCGCGGCACGGTGACGTCCTCCAGCACGACCGTCGGTGCCAGTCGCGCCAGTGCGCTAAAGGCCGTGCGCCGAGCCGCAGCGAGTTGCTGGGCCTCTTCTTCTGAGTCAGCCAGCCGCACCGAGCGGGCACCGCCTTCGCGGGCAATGGCCTCGATCTGAGCGGCCTGCTCGGCAACCTGCGCTGGGTGCCCATCTACTTCCACAAGCAGCACGGCCTCGCAATCCGTTGGCAGGCCGATGTTGGCGTGGGCCTCTACGCACTCGATGGTAGTGCGGTCGAGGAATTCGAGGGTGCAGGGGATGATTTTTTGCGCGATAATCGCCGAGACTGTGGCCGCGGCCTGCGTCATCTCGTCGTAGAGGCCAAGTAGGGTCTTCTTGCTCGCGGGTGCTGGGACTAGTTTCAGCGTGATTTTGGTAATGACGCCGAGCATCCCCTCGGAGCCGATGAAGAGGTCCTTGAGCGTGAATCCGGCTACGTCTTTGACGCATTTGTTGCCGGTTTCCAAGACCTGCCCGTCGGCTAAAACCACTTCCAGCCCCATCACATAGTCGCGCGTCACGCCGTATTTTAATCCGCGCAGTCCCCCGGAATTGTTGGCGACATTGCCGCCGATAGTCGAGATCTTGATCGAGCCTGGATCAGGGGGATAAAATAGGCCAGCAGCTTGGGCCGCGTCGGCGATTTGCTGAGTGAGGACTCCCGGTTGGACGACCATGACTAGGTTGGCCGCGTCTAGCTCTAGGATTTGGTTGAGTCGGATCAAACAGAGCGCGACTCCTCCTTGCGAGGGAACCGATCCTCCGGCTAACCCCGTGCCCGAGCCGCGCGGTATCACGGGGACTCCGCGCTGGTTGCACAGGGCCAAGAGTTGGGCGACCTCCTCCCGACTTTCTGGCAGGGCCACGCAATCGGGGCGTTGGTGCAGCAGGGCGGTTCCGTCGAAGGCATAGACGCTGCAATCCTCGGCGGAAGTCAAAAGCTGATCCTCGCGCAAGAAGGTGCCGAGATCGCTTATCAGGGCGGCATGGTCCATCGCGGTGCGCCCTCTTACGCACTTGGATGCCGCAGTCGCTGCAACTCGTCGGGCAGGTGCTCGGTGCGGTTGAGATATCTGATAACCGTGGTGCCGCCGGGCGCGAGCGCGACGCGGGTAATCGCCGTGTTCTCGTGCTCGTAATAGGAGCCGTTGTCCCGTGCTTGGTTGCCCAAGGCCGAAAGCAACAGGCTCATAAAGCCGCCGTGGGTTACGAATCCGATGCGCGTCTTTTCCCCCGCCCGCGCTCGCAAGTCTGCGGCTACGCCGATAGCGCGGTGCTGGGCCTGCTGATCTGTTTCCTTGCCCGCGTCCCACCATCCGTCTTCGCCGACTTCCGCCGATGGGATGCTAGTGGGAAAACGCGCGGCAATTTCCGCTCGCGTCAGGCCGGGATAGCCAACGGTTCCCCGCTCGCCGCCGTGGTCGAGGAAAATGCCGCCCATCTCGTGGATAGCTACCCAGATCTCCGACTTCGATTCCATTGCCTGTTCGATCGCTTGCGCCGTGTGTAGGGTGCGGATCATTGGACTGCAATAAAGCTGATCGAAAAAGGGTCGATCCTCTGCGCGCTCAGCCGGGGCGAGGTGCAACCCCTCTGCTAGATACGCAGCTACCCGCTCGGCCTGTACTCGGCCTTTAGCGGTCAATTCGGGATCGGCGACGCGTTGGCTAACATCGGCTAGCGCATTGTTGGTGGACTCGCCGTGGCGAATCAGAAATAGGTCCATGGCATCCTCAAAAGTGATATGGTTATCGAGGGCGTTGTTGGTGGACTCGCCGTGGCGAATCAGAAACAGGTCCATGGCATTCTTGACAGTAGTATGGATAGTGGTTAGTGGTTAATAACCACCTACTACCGAACCACCAACGTTATGGATATTAAAGTAATTCAAGGAGCTATTCAAAAACAGGACGCGGATGTCCTCGTGGTCAACCTTTTTGCTGGAGCGCGCCCAGGCGGGGCTACGGGCGCGGTTGACCAAGCCCTCACCGGCCAAATCTCGGCGGCGATTGACCTCGGCGACTTCGAGGGCAAGGCTGGCCAAACCTTGCTGCTGTACACGCACGGCCAGATCCCAGCACCGCGCGTCCTCGTCGTCGGCTTGGGCGAGCAGGAGGGCTTTGATCTCGAACGGGCGCGCCGCGCCGCAGGCACGGCCATTGGCTCCCTCGGCCGCCTAGGAGCCAAGAGCGCAGCCACCATTCTGCACGGCACGGGCGCGGGCAACCTGCCCGTCGAGCCGGCCGCGCAAGCTGTAGCCGAAGCCTCGTTGTTGGCGGCCTATCGCTTTGACGAGTACCGCTCGCGTCCCCAATCGCGGTCGTTAGCTAAGCTGCGCATCGTAGAATTCGACGCGGCTAAGCTCAAAGAGGCGCGGCGCGGTGTTCGCCGGGGCCGCGCCCTCGCCGAGGCCACCTGTCTCGCTCGCGACTTGGTCAATCACCCTGGCGACGAAGTTACACCGGCCTACTTGGCCCGCACGGCCCGTCGCCTAGCCAAAACCCACGATCTGCGCTGCCGGGTCTTCGGCGCAAAGGGCTTGGCCGAGTTAGGTATGGGTGCCCTAGTGGCCGTTGGCCAAGGCAGTGCCAATAAGCCGCGTTTTATCGCCCTTGAACACGGTCCTCGCCAAGGGAAACCACTGGTGTTTGTCGGCAAGGGTATCACCTTCGATAGCGGTGGCCTTTCGCTCAAGAGCGTCGAAGGCATCCGCACGATGAAGGCCGATATGTCCGGCGCTGCTGCCGTCTTGGGCGCGATGCAGGCGGTGGCCGCGCTCGGCCTCAAGCGGCGGGTTGTCGGCCTGATTGCCGCTGCTGAAAACATGCCTTCCAGCACTGCCTTCCGCCCCGACGATGTGCTGCGCACCCTCGCGGGCAAGACTATCGAGATCGTCAGCACAGATGCCGAAGGCCGCCTCGTCTTAGCCGATGCACTCGCTTACGCCATCCGGTACGAGCCAGCCGCGGTCGTCGATTTGGCGACCCTCACCGGCGCTTGTGTAACCGCGCTGGGGCACCACGCTTCGGGCTTGTTTGCCAACGACGACAACTTGGCGGATCGGTTGCTCGCCGCCGGGGAGCAGACTGGCGAGCGGCTCTGGCGTTTGCCGCTGTGGCCCGAGTACCGCGAGCAGATCGACAGCGACATCGCCGACATGAAAAACTCTGGCGGTCGGCCAGCGGGTGCCAGTACGGCTGCGGCGCTGTTGGCCGAATTCGCCGACTACTCTTGGGCGCACCTCGACATTGCCGGCACTGCTTGGTGCACAAAGGCCAAACCCTACGTGCCGCGAGGCGGCGTCGGCGTCGGCGTGCGCTTGTTGACTCAACTTGCCCTCGATTGGAGCTCATCATGACTATTCGCACGATTCACGTAGGGGCTGGTGGCCGCGGCCGCTGGCCCTTAAACCGCTTCCGCGACCGCACCGACTTTGAGGCCGTCGCCTTAGTCGATGTCAATGAGGAGAACCTCGCCACGGCACGGGAGACTACCGGCCTAGGTCAAGAAGCGTGTTTTTCTACGCCGGTCGATGCCCTGCAAGCCGTTGACGCGGACGCCGTGGTGGTCATTACGCCGCCCGACCTGCACGCTGGCCAGTGCTTGGAAGCGGTTCGCGCTGGCAAGCATGTACTGGTGGAAAAGCCTTTCACCAAAGACCTCAGCGAAGCGCGGCAAATCGTCGCCGAGGCGTCCGAGCGCGGCCTTAAAGTCGCCGTCACCCAAAATGCCCGCTACTATCCGCCGGTCTTAACCATCCGCCGCTTGCTGCAAAGCGGCGAATTGGGCCATCCTTCCTTTGGCTTGATGACCAAATACGGCTGGCGTCCACGAGTGCATCATTCGGGCGCGGACCAGCACGCCTATTTGTGGGAGCGCGGCATCCACGACTTCGACCAATTGCGCCACCTGCTCGACTCCGAGCCGCGACGGCTGTTCTGCAACAGCTTCAACCCGCCTTGGAGTCCGTACAGTGGCGGCTCGGCCATCGACGGCTGGATCGAGTTCCACAACGGCACCACGTTCAATTTTCAGTGTACCTTTGCTACCCATAAAGGCGGCTCTAGCTGGCGGCTGGATTGCGAGAAGGGCACGGTCGAAGAGGTCTCCGGCGGCTTGGCGCTCCGGCGGCCTGGAGCCGATGCCGACGAGATCATACCGATGGATGAAAATCCCCATCCCGAGGAAGTCCTTTTGGACGGCTTTCGCGACTATGTGCTTAACGATGTGGAGCCGCCCTTCTCCGGGCCGCGCAACCTAGCTACAGTGGGCCTGATCAACGCCTTGGGAGCCTCGTCGGAGCAAGGCGTTGTAATCGACTTTGACGAGTACATGGCGGGATAAAGCAATGGACGAACAAACCGCCCGCAGCCTGCACCAAGACTCCTTAGTCATCGATTCGCACAACGATAGTATCGTCGCTCTGATTCGTCGGGGCATGTCCATTGACGGCGCACAGCGCGCTGATTTTCACCAGCGCGACGGGGCTGTTGCTTATTTGCGCCAGTACCAGTCGCCGGACGACGGCGTTCAGCTCGACTTGCCCAAGGCGCGCGAGGGCGGGCTGGACGCGGCGTTTTTCGCCGTTGACTGCACCCGCCCGTGGGGCAACCACTTGCTCTACTGCATGGATGCCTTGGGCCATTTTTTGCAGGAGGTGGAAGAACACAGCGGGGACATTGCCATTGCGCGTTGCGCGGCGGACATTGAGCGCGTCTGTGCCGAGGGTCGCCTAGCGGCCATACTGGCAGTGGAAAACAGCGATGCACTGGAGAAAAGCCCTCACGTCTTGCCGCTGCTCTACCAGTTGGGCGTCCGCGCCATGACCCTCACCCACAGCACTCGCTCTTGGGCCGGAGATGGCTGCGAGGTCGCAGGAGGTGGTGGCCTGACCGGCTTTGGCCGCCAGCTACTGGAGCAGATGAACGAGTTGGGCGTGGTCGTCGATGTGTCCCATCTCAACGAGCCGGGCTTTTGGGACGTGGTTCAAGCGGCCCAAGCTCCCTTCATGGCCACCCATAGCTGCTGCCGCGCCCTCTGCGACCACCCG
Organism: Candidatus Latescibacterota bacterium; assembly: GCA_965219735.1. Classification (GTDB taxonomy): domain Bacteria; phylum Latescibacterota; class UBA2968; order UBA8231; family UBA8231. The sequence continues at coordinate 5,419,886 of OZ244790.1, read as the reverse complement.
CGCAACCTCCGCGACGAGCAGTTGCGCGCCCTCGCCGAAAAGGGCGGGGTCGTGGCCATCACGTTTGTCCTGGACTTCATCGACGCGCACAACCCCACCTTCGACGGCCTGCTCGACCACATTGAACACGCGGTCGCCGTCGCCGGCATCGACCACGTCGGCTTGGGGTCGGATTTTGACGGCGGCGGCTTGCTGTTGGAAGACGCGACCTGCCTCCCGGACATTGCGGTGGGCTTGGCCAAACGCGGCTATGCCGAGGCCGATGTCCGCAAAATTCTCGGTGCGAACCAACTGCGGTTCCTGCAACAGGTCATCGGCTGAGTCCGTAGAGCGCTCCGAACTTCTCCCACAAGTAGTCGATGAAGTAATCGGCGCTTAGCTTCGCGTCCGTGACCTCCTCGACCAATTCACTGGCCGTCGCCCGTGCGCCGCGCGCGTGGATTTTCTCGTTAAGCCAAGTTTTGAGCGGCCCGAGTTCGCCCTGCGCGATCTGTGCTTCGAGGTCGGGTAAGTCCTGGTGAGCTTGGTGAAAAAACTGGGCTGCGTACAGGTTGCCCAATGTGTAGGTCGGGAAATAGCCCAGTAGGCCGCAGGACCAGTGCGTGTCTTGGAGCACGCCGAGGGCGTCGTCGGGAGGACGGATGCCCAAGTATTGTTCCATCCGCTCGTTCCACACCGTGGGCAAATCGGCCACGGCAACTTGTCCCTCGATCAGGTCGCACTCCAGTTCAAAGCGCAGCAGGATGTGGAGGTTGTACGTCACCTCGTCGGCCTCGACCCGGATCAGCGACGGCTCGACTTGATTGACTGCCGCGTAAAAGGCGTCTAAATCGACCGCGCGGAGCTGCTGGGGAAAAAGCGCTTGCAGCTTGGGTAGGTAGTGCGTCCAGAAGGCTTTGCTGCGGCCGACCATGTTCTCCCACAGCCGCGATTGCGACTCGTGGATCCCCAGCGAGACGCTCGCGCCGGCCGGGGTGCCGATCGCATCGGCGGGCAGGCCCTGTTCGTACAGGCCGTGCCCGGCCTCGTGGATGGTGCCAAAGAGCGAGCCGGGCAGCCAATCGGCGCTGTAGCGCGTGGTCAGCCGCACGTCGTCGCGGGAGGTGCCCGCGCAAAACGGATGCACCGCCAAGTCGAGCCGTCCGGCCTCCATGTCGAAGCCCATGTCCGTCAACACCTGTTGTCCCAAAAGCTCTTGTTGCTCGATGGGGTACTCTTGGTCGAGTACGCCCTGCGCTGGGTACCGTCCGGTGGCGGTGATTTGTTCGACTAGTGGTACGAGTTGCGCTTTGAGTTGGGCAAAAACTGGGGCGATATCCTCGGCCCGCGCATAAGGCTCGTACTCGTCGAGCAGCGCGTTGTACATCGCGCCTTCGTAGCCGACCCGCTCGGCGACCTCCTTTTTGAGCGCGACGATTTTCTCCAGCCAAGGCTGGAAGAGGGCGAAGTCCGATTTTTTGCGCGCCTCAATCCAAGCCTCGTGCCCCAAGGATTCGGTCTGGCTCAGCTCGACGACTAGTTCCTTGGGGAGCTTGAGCGACCGGCTCTGCTGGCGGTCGATTTCGCGGATGTTGACGGCCGCGTCGCCTGTTAGCTCGGCGTCCTTGAGATCGGCTACGAGCGCGACTAGCTCCGGGGCGGTGAGCCGTTCGTGGTACAGACCGGCTAGGGTCCCCATCGCTCTGGCCCGCATGGCTGCGCCGCGCGGCGGCATATAGGTCTCTTGGTCCCAACCCATCAACCCCTGTGCGTGGCCTATGTCGGCTAGCTCGTGGAGGCGTTCTACAAAGGTTTCATACGTATTGCTCATGGCGTTGCCTTTCCTTGCGTTAGATTAAATTAACGGTTGCTCCTAGGCGAATTTTTGCGTGTCTTCTCTCCATTCGCCTGAGACCCCATCATCCGCGGAGGACCCCATGAAGATCACCCACGCTGAAGCCATTGCCCTCAACATTCCCTTTTACGCCGATCACGTTACTCGCGCCATGCAGCGCGCTTCAACCCACGACGAGCGCGTGTGGGTGGTGCGCTTGGAGACGGACAACGGCCTCGTGGGCTGGGCCGACAACCACGGCCAGCCATCGGTGGATGGCCTCGTCGGGCAAAACCCGGCCAGCCTGATAAACCGCGACGATATTGGCTTTGGGGCACAAGTCGCCTGCCTCGACCTAGTGGGCCAAGACAACGGCGTGCCCGTACACGAACTGCTCGGCGTCAAGCTCCGCGACCGCTGCCCCATATCCTGGTGGGACATAGATATGCCGCCCCAAGACTGGGTTGCCGAGGCCGAGGAATCGCTAAGGCGCGGGTACACCACCTTTAAGATGAAGGCCCGCCCGTGGCGCGACATCATCGCCCAAACCGATGCGGTCGCCAAGGTCGTTCCGGCCGACTACAAATTCGACGTTGACTTCAACGGCTTTTTGCTCAATCAAGCCAAGGCCGAGATCATCTTGCAACAGCTCGACGAAAATCCCAATGTCGGCATGTATGAAAGCCCGTTTTACCTGCACTCGGACGTGGATGGCGCGCGGATTTTGCGCGAGCGCGTGCGCAAACCCATTGTCGAGCACTATCAAGATCAGTATCTGCGCAACAACTGCTGCGACGGCTTCGTCATCGGCGGCGGCGCGACCGATACCCGGCGGGCGGGGACCCTCGCGGCCGCTCAGAACAAGCCCTTTTGGCTCCAGCTCGTCGGCGCTGGCATGACCACTACGTATGCGGCGCATCTCGGCTCGGTGCTCTCGCATGCCCAACTGCCCTATATCACCTGCCACGAGCTGTGGGAGGACGACCTGTTGCAAGAGCCTATCGAAGTCCGCGACGGCTATATGCCGGTTCCAGATGCGCCCGGCTTGGGCGTCTCGGTGGATGAAGAGGCGATTGCAAAGTACCGCGTGGATCCCGCAGAGCCGACGCCCACGCAACACTACATGGCCCAAAAGCGCATTCTCCGCGTGTACTGGCCGGGGGACGGCAAAGAGCGGGAGTGGGAATTTACTGCTGAAAGCCACTATCAGCAGGCCTTCTATGCTGGCAACATCCCCGGTTTTGAGCAAGGCGTCGATTTGGAAGTGATTGAGGACGACAACAGCGCGGCCTTCCAAAAGCGACACGAGGCTCTGTTGGCGCAAGGGCGTTAGTCCCGCTGCCGAGCGATGGCCTCGTAGTCCGTCAGCGCGTAGCCGATGCCCACGTAGTCGAGCAGGTTGAGCAGTGCCCGCAACGCGACCCCGAACCCATCGACGCCGCTGAAGCCGCCGAACTGCCCGCCGCCCTTTAGGTGCGGCTCTAGGTCGAGGAACACGCCGGGGACCCCCTGCTGCTTCAACTCGTGCTCTAGGGCCGGGATGCGGGTGCGGAAGTCGCGCAAGATGGCCTCGTGCGCGGAGTCGCCGCGGTCGGCGGGCACGAAGTTTTTCAGCCGCTCCTCATCTACGACGCCCTCCCATTGGAGAGCCGGGTCGATTTTGTAGTCCTTAATGTGCATCCAGCCGATTCCCTCGCGCATTGCGTGATACTCGGCTAGGGTTTCGACCGGGGTAAAGTTTTGGCTCGACAGGTTGCCGCCGTCGAAAATCAGGCACAGGTTGGGGTGGGCCACCATCTCGTAGAGTTTTTGCAGGAGTTGCCCGTTCTGGCCGACGAGATTGGCTTCGACCTCTAGGCCGAAAATGGTCCCGCCCCGGCTGCAAACTTCGGCGATTTGCGCCAGCCGCTCGGCTGTCGGCTCCAAGTAATTGGCTGGATTCTCGCCTTGGGGATGGTAAAACGAGAACCCGCGAATCAGCCGCGTCTCGAACTCTCCGGCTAGATCCACGGCCCGCTGCACGTCCTGTTGCAAGTACTGGTCGAATGGGATATAGGCATTGGTCGAGCCGTCTTCCACATCGAGCAGCTTGACCTTGCCAATCGGCGAGCCGATCGAGGCCACGGCAATCCCGAATTCGCCGTGCAATTGGCACAGCCGCGCGATCTCGGGCTGCGTTAGCTGCATCACATTTTTGACGCCCTGTCCCACATCGACAAAGCGCAAACTGTAGTGCGACATGCCCAGCGTCGCGAGCATGGCTAGCTGGGCTTCGGCCTTTTTGTCCTCCGGTCCCTCGTCGGCAAAGCCGCTGATGATCACTTTGGGTGTTTCGCGCATGAAATTCTCCTGAGAATTCTCCTAAGTATAGAAGCTCGGACAAACCTTGACAAAATTCACCTTCACTGCTGTCTTAGGGCTCTTGAATTCAACTTGTAAGTGCAATCGCTTGGGTAGCTGGCATAGAAACGGCCAACTGGTATATTTTCCCGGGCCATTTCAAACGCAGCTCCCGACGGAGGCGCTTATGGGAACGTATCACCAGTTGACCGAGTATCAAAGATACCAAATTTACGCGCTGAAGAAAGCCGGGCATGATCAGCAGTCCATCGCGGCGACGGTGTCGGTATCGCCGTCGACGATTTGTCGAGAGTTGCAGCGCAATCGAGGGCAGCGCGGCTATCGTCCCCATCAAGCCCACCAGCACGCGCTGGCGCGTCGTCGCCACAAGGCGAAGGCGACCAAGATGACCCCGGCGGTCATCGAGCGCATCGAAGCGGAGTTGTGTCAGCAGTGGAGTCCCGAGCAGATTGCGGGTCGGCTGCAGGCGACCGACGGTCTTCGGTTGAGTGCCGAGCGCATCTACCAGCACATCCGAGCGGATCGTCAGGCAGGCGGGACGTTGTATCGCCATCTGCGCCACAGTCAGAAGAAACGCAAGAAACGCTATGGCCAAGCCGATGGCCGAGGCCAGATTAAAGATCGAGTCAGCATTGACCAGCGCCCGGCCATCGTCGAAGAAAAAAGGCGCATCGGCGATTGGGAAATTGACCTCGTGATGGGCGGCCAGGGCACTGGGGCACTGGTCTCGGTGGTCGAACGGCGCTCGCGCTATACCGTCTTGGGCAAAGTCGCCTCCAAACAAGCCGAGCACGTAGCGGCGGCGACCATTGCGTTGCTCGCGCCCCATAAGGAGCATACCCAGACGATTACCGCCGATAACGGCAAGGAGTTTGCCCACCATACCACGATCAGCCAAGCGTTGGACGCGGTCGTCTATTTTGCCCATCCCTACCATGCTTGGGAACGGGGACTCAACGAGAACACCAACGGGCTGATTCGCCAGTATGTGCCCAAAGGAACGGCCTTGGATACGCTGTCGGAAGCACAGATACACCATATCAGGGATCGGCTCAATCATCGACCGCGAAAGGGATTGGCATTTCAAACACCACATGAAATCTTATGTAAGGAAACGGGAACCCAACCTAAACAGGGCGAAATTGCACTTACAAGTTGAATCCGCAGCTTTTTACAACCCAACCCTATAGAAGAAACTAAGGATGAAACCTCTATATCGCCTCAATATCATTCCGTCCTTGCCCGAGCAACTGACGCCGCTGTGGGAGCTGGGGCACAACCTCTGGTGGAGTTGGAGCAAGGAAACTATCCGCACCCTCTACCAGATTGACCCAGAAATGTGGGTTGAGAGCCAACGCGATCCCCTGCGCTTTTGGACTCTCCTGCAGCCGGAACAGCTCGACGCCCTAATCGACGACGAGCAACTGCGGGGTCGCATCGAGCGCGTCGTCGAGCAATTCGAGGGCTATTTGTCGCAGCCGACGTGGTTTGGCCAGACGCACGGCGAGAGCCAAATGCAGGTTGCGTACTTTTCGGCGGAATTCGGCCTGACCGAGAGCCTGCGCATCTATTCCGGGGGCTTAGGCGTGCTCGCCGGCGACCATCTCAAGGCTGCCAGTGATCTAGGCATTCCCTTCGTCGGAGTCGGTTTGCTCTACCGCGAAGGCTATTTCCGCCAAGCCCTCAACGCCGATGGCTGGCAGATAGAGCGCAATCCGGAAAACGACTTCTACCAGATGCCCGTGCAGCCGGTCAACGATGGCGATGGAGGACACCAGACCATTGAGGTTCCCTTTGCCCACGGCATGGTGCAAGCGCGGATTTGGCAGGTAGAGGTGGGCCGAGTGCGGCTCTATTTGCTCGATACGAACCTCGACGAAAACGCCCCGGCGGACCGCGATATTACCGCCCGCCTCTACGGCGGCGACGCGGCCATGCGCATCCGGCAGGAGATCCTCCTCGGCATCGGCGGTCTGCGCGCCCTGCAAGCCGTGGGCATCGAACCCACTGTCTGCCACATGAACGAGGGGCACTCGGCCTTTTTGGCCCTAGAGCGGATTCGCCGGCTCATGGCCGAGCACGGCTATTCGTTTGCCACGGCCCGCGAGGCTAGCATCGTGGGCAATGTGTTCACCACGCACACCCCGGTCGCGGCAGGCAACGACTGGTTTCCCGCGCACTTGGTCGAGGCGCACTTGGGCTATTTTCGCGAGTGGCTCGGCCTGTCGCACGAGGAGTTTATCGGCTTGGGCCGGGTTGATCCCCGCGATCCCCACGCCGACTTCTGCATGACGGTTTTGGCGCTCCGGCTTTCGGGCCGAGCCAATGGCGTCAGTCGGCTGCACGGCACAGTCAGCCGCCGCATGTGGCAGGGCCTGTGGCCCGACTTTGCAGAGCACGAAATCCCCATCGGCCACGTCACCAACGGCGTCCATCTCCACACGTGGATTTCGCTGGAAATGGCCGAGTTGTTCGACCGCTATCTCGGCGACACTTGGCGGTTGGTATCGGCTGACGAGCGGGACTGGGACCCGGTCTATCAGATCCCCGACCGCGAGTTGTGGGACACGCACCAGCAGCGGCGCAAGCGGCTGATTGACGTAACTCGCCATCACTTACGCCAGCAGATGCAGGGCCAAGGTGTGGCGGCGGCCAAAATTGAACAGACCTTAGCGCGGCTCGACCCCGAGGTGCTGACCATTGGCTTTGCCCGCCGCTTTGCCACTTACAAGCGCGGCAATCTGATCTTCCGCAATATCGAGCGGCTCAAGGCCCTGTTTTCCGACTCGCAGCAGCCCGTGCAGATTCTCTTCGCCGGCAAGGCCCATCCCCACGATGACGCGGGCAAGGAGTTGATCCGCCAAATCGTCCACCTCGCGCGGCAAGCGCCCTTTAATGGCCGGATTTTCTTTTTGCAAGACTACGACATGAATCTCGCCCGCTACTTGGTGCAAGGGTGCGATGTCTGGCTCAACAATCCCCGCCGCCCTTTGGAGGCATCGGGCACGTCGGGCATGAAGGCTGCGGTTAATGGCGTGCTCAACGTCAGCGTATGCGATGGCTGGTGGGACGAAGCCTGCGACAACCACGCTGGTTGGACCATTGGCCGCGGCGAGGACTACGACGACGAACAGTATCAAGACGCAGTCGAGTCCAACTCACTCTACGATTTGCTAGAGACGGAGGTGATCCCGCTGTTCTACCAGCGCGATGCGGAGGGGTTGCCCGGCGGTTGGATCGCTCGCATGAAGGAGACCATCGCCCAGCTTGTGCCGCAGTACAACACGCACCGCATGGTGCGCGAGTACACCGAGCGGTTCTACTTGCCTGGGCAAGCTCGCTTTGAGGAATTGGCGGACGATCGCGAGCGGGTTCAGCGGCTGACGCATTGGAAGTCGCACGTGCGCTCCAAGTGGTCGCAGGTCGAGATCGGCGCGGTGGACGCTGAATTTCCTCGGTTGCTCAAGGTGGGGATGAAGGTGCCGTTGCGCGCCGCAGTGGCCTTGGGCGAGCTAGCGCCAGAAGATGTCCGCGTCGAGATCTACGCCGGCCGCCTCAACGCCCAGCGCGAGTTTGCGCAAGCCGAGGTGTATCCGCTGGAATTGGACGGGCACAACGGCGACGGCACCTATCACTTCGTCGGCAACTTCACGTGCGCGGCGGCTGGGTCGCATGGCTACACCCTGCGCGTGGTGCCCTCGCATCCCGACTTGCAAAATCCCTTGGAGATGGGGTTGGTGCACTGGGCGAGGGGGTGAGGGGATGTGCGCTAGCGTTTGGGGGAAGTGGGCTAGTAAAAATAAACGAAGGAAGTGGGCTGTACTCCTACCGAGGGTCTCACAACATTAAAAATCGGCTTGGGAGTCTAATAGCTCTAGGAGATCGGCTTGGGAGTCGGGGTCTAATTGGTAGTTTACTAAGTGATGTTACGCAGGCGATAGGCTTTGGTTTATCTTCTTTGTCATGGATAAAAAACTGTTAGCTCTCTATAGCGATTACCTGTTGAGTTCTTTTGGCGCGACGACCGCCACCGGTCTTTCGTCTTTGTTGGATGGCCAAATCAGCCACGACCAAGTAACGCGCTTTCTATCCCAAGCCGAGTACACATCGAAAGAGCTATGGCATCAAGTCAAAACCGTGGTACGCACCATCGAGCGGGAAGACGGGGTGCTTATTTTCGATGACACGATTCAGGAAAAGCCGTATACGGATGAGAATGAGTTGATCTGTTGGCACTTCGATCACAGTAAAAACCGCTCCGTCAAAGGCTTGAATCTGCTCAATTGCATCTATCAGGCCGGCGATGTCAGTGTGCCGGTGGCCTATGAGTTAGTGCGTAAACCGATTCGGTTTTGCGATCGGCAAACGCGGCGGGTCAAACGCAAAAGCGAGGTGACTAAAAACCAATTAATGCGGCAGATGCTACGAACCTGCCAGCACAATCGCTTGCGTTACCGCTATGTCTTGGCCGATAGTTGGTTTTCGGCCAAGGAAAACCTGTTGTTTATTCGCCAGGATCTGAAGAAACACTTTATCGTCGCCCTCAAATCCAACCGGACGGTCGCCTTGAGCTCACAAGACAAAGCCCACGGCCGCTTCGTGAGCATCGATACCCTAGCCTGGTCAGACCCCACGCCGATAACCGCCTGGATCAAAGGACTGCCTTTTCCGGTCTTGCTGCATCGGCAAGTCTTTACAAACAAAGACGATTCCATCGGCATGTTGTATCTGGCCTGTAGTGATCTCGACCAACACGGAGACGCCCTTGAGACGATCTATCAAAAACGATGGAAAGTCGAAGTCTTTCACAAAACGCTCAAGTCCCATGCCGCGTTGGCCAAGTCGCCGACTAAACGGGTCCGTACCCAAAGCAACCACGTCTTTATGGCCATCTATGCGGCGTTCTCGTTAGAGTGGCTGCGCATCAAGCAGCGGATGAATCCGTTTGCTCTCCGATCAAAACTCTATCTCAAGGCCATTCGACATGCCTTTGACGAATTACAGCAGCTAAAGACTGCGTAACATCACTTAATAATTCTAGGACGATTCCCTCTAGATCAACCTTCGCCTTTATAAAATTCTCCACTACATCTCCAGACATATTTTTCCCTCGGAAGGTCATATTTATTACGAGGTGGTCGCCCATATCAACATACGAAGTCGAAACATGCTCGTAGCTATCTGGTTCGTTCATGTTTTCTTTTACCCACTTGGTCAATCCTTCGTGTGAGCTATCCCGAGAGCTAAAGACTCTTTTAATGTACTTATCTCGTGAGTTTTGTTTCTGCTTAAACTGAGCTTGGGCCTTCTTTCCATCGTCGGCATACAGAATTATATCGGTGTCCTTTCTTGAGACGAAAGACACATCAGCTTTGGGTAGATAGGCAATCCAATGGGTATTATTCGTGCCTTCTAAGGTCTCGGGAAACCCGAATCGTCCCCACAGGTGGTACGGAATCTTCTTTCCGACAAACGTTCTGAAGCTGTCCGCTAAGGTTTCCGCCGCAGCTAGTGCCTCCTCCGTCGTCGGTGTCTTGCTTGATCCAACGATAGTGGTCGCAGATGCGGCCTCCTCTACGACCTTGACTGCCGATGGCGAATCAGATTCAAGAATTCTCAGTGATTTAAGGCCACTCCTAAAAACAGGCTCTATTGTTTGGGTGTATTCAGTCGGTTGGCCTTTGCTCTGCCTGTATGTCGAGCCAAGTATAAGAAGATCCCCGGGTACCAATTCGATTTCCCGAAGGGTTTCAAGCTTCGTCTTCCTCTGAAGCTCTTCAACTTGTATCCGCCAGTCGTGAAAGCGACAACAGACTCCAAATCCGACCTGATGGAACTCAGGGTCATCCTTGAACGAATGAAGCTCCAAGTACAACGCAAGCAACTGCTTTGTGTTCTCTGAGAACTCAGGGGAGTTAGAGATTTTCGGCTCCGAGGTTTGTGACAAATCATTTCTTTTGGCCTCTTTCTGCTTCTCTGTCTTGATAGCTACTTTCTCAGCCTCAGCCTTCTTCTCGATGGCCGATTTTGGCTTGGGAGCCGGTGTACCCGCCGCGTCGGCCAAACGAGACGCTTTTCTTTTTATCTCCCTTTCGGCTTTCTTAACGTCTTCAATTGTTCCGACAAAATCCCCATGTACCCAAGCCGTATCTTGACCATAAAGGATCTGAAACCAGCCATCCTGCTCAGACAGGGCGTTGACGGATGCTCCTCGGATTAGCTTGCCAACGATGTTTGCTGACGTAGAAGGTTTATCTCTGACGTTTAGTGCCGTTGCAGTGACGAATTTACCCTTGGCGTGAGGCCGTGGAGGGGGAGAGGTACACCACAAAGTGCCGACGATGCTGATCACTACTGCCGCTATGATAATGCGTAGCATGGGTATCTTTCTTCACCAATTTTTGGGGAGTGGGTCATTTTGAAAATAATCGGTCGAGATCAGAGTTACAACGCTACGCCAGCCCCTCCTGCCGCTTGGCTGTCCACACGGGCTTGACTGAGCGTATCGTTTGCCGTTACGTTGATACATGATCAAGAGCTTTGCGGACAAGCGCACTGCGGCGATCTTCGCAGGTCATGCCGTTCGCGGCATACCCATGCAACTCCAGCAACGAGCGCGGGCGAAGCTGCTGGCGATTGACGCGGCTGGTCGGCTTGGCGATCTGCACACGCCGCCCGGCAATCGCCTCGAAACTTTGCGGGCGGACCGTCGCGGTCAATACAGTATTCGCGTCAATGACCGATGGCGTATCTGCTTCGTCTGGCGCGATGGTGAAGCGTGGGAGGTTGAGATTGTTGACTACCATTGAGGAGGCAAATGAATATGACTATCAAGCGGGAAGAACTGGACAGGTGGGAGGTCGATTTCTCGGATGTGGCCTCTGGACGACGGCTGCCGCCGGTGCATCCCGGCGAGATTCTGCGCGACGAATTCCTGACGCCCATGGAAATCAGTGTGTACCGACTTGCCCAAGCGATCAAGGTTTCGCGTCCGCGACTAAATGATATTGTGCTCGGACGCCGCGGTATCACGACCGATACTGCGCTACGCCTTGGGCGCTACTTTGGCATGACGCCTGAGTTCTGGATCAATCTTCAGACCCGCTACGATCTCGATGTCGCCGAGCGCACGACGCGTCGCCAGATCGAGCGAGAGGTAGAGCCGCATGCTACTCTGGAAGCGACGGCCCTAGATTGATGGGCGATGTTCACCCGGCCAATCCCACCTGCCGCTTAGCCGCCCACACGGTGTTGTAGAGCAACAGCGCAATCGTCATCGGCCCGACTCCGTTGGGCACGGGCGTGATTGCGCGAGCCTTTGGGCGCACCTGTTTGTAGTCCACGTCGCCGACGAGCCGCCAGCCGCGTTCGCGCGAGGGGTCGTCCAATTGGTTGATACCCACGTCGATTACCACCGCCCCCTCTTTGACCATATCCGCCGTGATGCCACAGGGAAATCCAGCCGCCACCACTAGAATGTCCGCTTGGCGCGTAAAGTGCCCGAGGTCGCGGGTGCCGGTGTGGCACAGGGTCACCGTGGCATTGGCTCCGGCCGCCTTGTGTCCCAGCAAGATGGCTACGGGCCGCCCCACGAGCGCGCTGCGGCCGACTACGACCACGTGCTGGCCTTCTACCTCGATCCCGCTGCGGCTGAGAATCTGCAAGACCCCATGCGGCGTACAGGGCCAAAAGCACTCCTCCTGCCGCACGAGGCGGCCCAAATTGACCGGGTGCAAGCCATCGACATCCTTATTTGAGTCAATGGCGTTGAGGACCTGTTGCTCGTCTTGGCTCGGCAGCGGTAGTTGCACCAAGATGCCGTGGATGGCATCGTCGGCGTTGAGCCGCTCGACGGTGGCTAGCACGTCTTCGGTTGTAGCGTTGGCCGGTAGATCTATTTGCTCAGAGTGAATGCCGAGGGCTTCGCAGGCGCGGCCTTTGGCGCGCACGTAGGACTGCGAGGCCGGGTCGTCTCCCACCAGCACGACTGCCAGGCCCGGCACTAGACCGTGCTCCCGCTTCAGGCGCGCGATGTCCACTAGCAACTCTTCTTGCACTTGGGCCGCAATCGTCCGGCCATCAAGTCGCTCGCCCATCACGCGCCTTTCGGTTGCAGGACGCTTTTCTGTACGACCCGTTGCAGGGCTTCGGGGACTTGTACTGCTCCGTCGGGTTGCTGATAGTTGTCCAAAATGGCGATCAGCAGTCGGCCCATTGCACAACCTGTGTCGTTGACTAGGTGGCAAAACCCCCGCCCGCTCGCGCCCTTGTAGCGGATGTTCAAGCGCCGGGCCTGATAGTCCGTGGCATTGGTGTCGGTCATGACCTCCATGAACTCGCCCGTCCCGGACATCCACACTTCTACGTCCCGCTGCCGATGGCTGGCTAGATAGCCGGCGTCGCCGTGGCACTTATCGACGACCCGGTAGGGCAGGGCTAACTCTTGCAGAAGCCATTCGTTGATTTGGCCGAATTCTTCGTACAGGGCTTCGGACTGATCGGGCAGGCACACGGCGTTCATTTCGATTTTGTCGAATTGGTGCATGCGCTTGATGCCCTTGACGTCTTGGCCCCAAGACCCGGCTTCCGAGCGAAAGCAGGCCGTATAGGCGAAGAGCTTGACGGGCAGTTCGGCTGAATCCAAGGTCTGGTCCATGAAGTAGCTGAAATTGGCTGGCTCGGAGGATCCGACTAGGAAAAGCTCGGCCCCTTCTTCTACGTTATCGGTCTTGATGGCATAGACTTGGTCGCGTCCCTCGGGAAAGTGCGAGGTGCCGTACAGGGAGCGCTCCCGCACGAGGAGCGGCGGCACGAGCATCTCGTACCCACGCGCTAAAAGCTCGTCGATGAGGAGCTGGCTCAGGGCGTATTGCATCCGCGCGACATCGCCGCGCAGATAGGCGAAGCGCGAGCCGGAGACTTGGCCGCCCTGCAAGGTGTTGATGCCGCCTAATTTGACGCCGAGGTCTGCGTGGTGCAGCGGCTCAAAGGCGTCGTCTGGGGCGTGGAGAGGTCGCGCGGGCATGTACTGGGCACTGGTGTTCCCACGGCCTAGCTTGTCGGCGGCTAGATAGCCTTGCCCCGGAATCCAAGCATTCTCCTCGACGTTGTCTTCCTCGCCAGTACCGGCGGGCATGTCGGGATGCGGCCAGTTGGGAAACCAATCCATGATCTGCTGCCACTCGGCGACGACGGTTCCCAACTCGTGCTCTAGCACCCGCCCGCGCTCGCGCAACTCTCGCCCCTTTTCCCGCGCTGCATCCGGGTCGTTGCGACCGAGTTGCGCTAGTTGCTTTTTCTCGCTGTTGAGCGCGTCGATATTCCGTTGCAGCTTTTGCCGCGCTGCGTCGAGGGCCAACCAGCGATCCACATTGGCTTTGGCCGGGTCCACCTTGCGCACTCGTATCGCTTCGCGCATGGCGTCGGGATGGGTGCGCACGGCCTTTGGGTCGATCATAGTATTCGCTCTCAGTTTTGGGTCAAAAATGGATTGAAAATAAGAACGCCGCTGGCGCGAATCGTGGCAATATCGCGGGGTCTCAGCTTTTTGGAGCGATCTTTTGCAGCCACTCGTCCTGTCCGCCGTAGGCGGCAAATACGGCTTCGAGCAAGAGCCGCACGGCTTGGCCAAAGTAGCGGCCACGCCGCCACGCCACGCCGATTTCGCGTTCAAAGGCCACGCCGCGCACTTCTACTGTTTTGAGCGCGCCGCTGGCCAGCGAGTCGCGGATGGTCAGGCGCGGCAAAAACGAGATGCCCACTCCGGCCTCCACTAACTTGCGCATGGCCTCTGGGCTGCGCAGCTCCATCACTGCGCCCGGGGCTAGGCCGGCTTCGGCGAGCTTCTCGTCAATCACCTTGCGCGAGATTGAGTCGGCGTGAAAGAGGATCAGCGGCTCTTCCACCACTTCGGCGAGGGCGACGGACTCGCACTGGGCGAAGCGATGCGCTGGCCCAACGACCAAGGGCATGTCGTCGCGGTAAATTGGTACGGCGTCGATTTTGGGATGGGTATAGGGCAGGTGGACCAGCGCGAATTCAGCGCGCTGCATCAGCAGATCGTCGATGAGGTAACGCGTGGGGGCCACTTGGGTCTTGAGCGCGACGCCTGGATAGCGACGCATGTACTCTTTGAGAATTTCCGGCAGGAGGTAGATGACAGCCGCATCTACCGCCCCGAACTGAAAGCCTCCCCCCGGCTCTAGGTCGCTCCGCTGGAGCCGCTCGCTGGCCTCCTCTAGTAAATCTTCGACTTGGACGGCATAGCTGAGCAGCAGGCGGCCCTCGGTCGTCAGGGCCACGTGCCGATTGTCGCGGTTGAAGAGCTGGACTCCCATGCTCTTTTCCAGCTCCGAGACCGCGCTGGAAACTGTCGGCTGGGTTACGTTCATCTGGCGCGCCGCTTGGGTAAAGCCGCCCGTGCGCGCCACGGCGAGGAAGTAGCGCAGGTGTTGCAGGTTCATGGGCGCAGCGCGCCGTGCGATTAGGTGGGCTGCGCGGCTTTCGCCGATCCGAAGGTCGAGTGGCGCAATACGGTCTGGGTAGCGTAGATGGAGCCGCCGACCTTGGCTCCGGGCATCGGCATGCTCACGGGCACGTCGGCGACGCGGATGTGCCGGCTTGGCTCGCCGCGCACGAAGGTCCGGCAATAGCCCTCCCAATCGGGCGCTGGCACCAAGGGCCAGGAGTCGCCAGCGCAATACTGCAAGAGCAGGAGCCGACGTGGATGGGGGGAGGTGTTCGGCAGGGAGCCGTGCAGGGCGCGGACGTGGTGGAGGGAGATGCCGCCGGCTTTTAGCTCGATCTTTTCGGCGGCGGAGTCGTCGAAATCCGCTGTGGTCACGGCACCGGCGAAATGGCCGTCGAGGTGGTGATTGTAGATCGGCCCCTTGTGCGACCCGGGGATGACCAGCAAGCAGCCGTTGGTCTCGTTCATATCGTCGATGCACACGCCCACGGCGAGCAGGTCGTCGTTGGTGTGCGGATAAAAAGCCCAGTCTTGATGCCACTCCACTGGGCTGCCGAACTCGCCGGATTTCATGTTGAGCTTGTCGCCGTTGGTGCGGATCCGCGGGCCGATTAACTCGGCGACGATGTCCAGAATCCGCTTGTGGTGCAGGGTGCTGCGGTAGATCTCGTGCTGGGCAACTGGGCTTTTGAGCCGTCGTAGCTTGGGGTTGTCGGGCGCGTGTCCCGGCTCCAAGTCGAATACGGTATCGCTTTCGGTCGCGGTGCGCGACTGCTCGACGAACTCGTCGGTGGTCTGCCGCAGCGCCTCTACCTCTCCGGCGTCTAGTACTCCCTCGACGCCGAGGTAGCCTTTTTCGTGGTAGCTGGCGATTTGTTCTTGAGTCAGCATGGTCTTTGCTCCGTCATTTTAGCTTGAGTATTTCGCGCTGTTGCTCGGGCAATGCCTCGTAGATTTCGTTGCTGAAGCGCAGGTGCTGTCCGCCCCAGTCGGGCATGTATCCTGTGCTGTAACAATAATATAGGGTCCGGCGCGGGCGACCGGAAGTATTGACCAGCGAGCCGTGGGTCAATGCCTCAGTAAAGATGATGGCGTCTCCGGCAGCGGCTGGCACTGCTTGTAGCGCCGGATTTTCATCTGGGTGGGGACCCCAAGGTCTAGGGAAGTTGCTTTTATGAGCGCCGGGGACCACGGCGAAACAGCCGTCTTGCTCGGCGCAGTCGAGCAGGGGAAAGACCGCCTTGGTCAGGGTCGAGACCATCTGCCCGTTGCGGCAGTGATACTGACACTTGGGAATGATGGGCGTGCCGTGCATGTGCAGGCCAGTGTAGCCGCCGCCCCAGCGATAGATGGTATAGGTGTGGTTGAGCCGGTACGGCCCCCCGGTGACTGTGGCGACGACGTCTAGGACCGCGGGAATATCGATCAACGCGCGGAAGACTTCGTCTCCTTCGAGAATGTTTGAAATGTAGAGGTTCTGCTGCGTGCGCTGGTCGCCCAAACACAGCGGCGGTGGGTAATCGGCCTCGTCCATGGTCTCGAAGTGGTCCAAAACTTGGTTGCAGGCGGCGACTACCGCTGGGGGCACGACGTCCTTGAGTACGATGTAGCCCTGTAAGTCGAAGAGGTACTGTTGTTGAGCGTCCATGATGTGTTTCCCTTTGCTGGTATTGCTGCCTAGCATCCCTTTATTTGAATGTGTGCTGGCGGTTGGTAAATTGCTCCTTGCCGGACGATGGGGCAAGCAGCCGACCGGGTCGCACTCAAATGGAGGGCCTGCACTTGTGACTGACGCGAATTACGACAATCCCTGGTGGCCGCTGATATACGACCAATGGAACGAGCGAGGCGACAGGCAGCAGACGCACGAGCGCGAGTTCCAATTCTACAGCGTGCAGCTCGCCGGAGAGACGGGTCCAGTCCTCGAAGCAGCTTGCGGTACTGGTTCGATTCTGCTTCGCCTTTTGCGCCAGGGCATTGACATCAGGGGTTTCGATTGCGCCGCAGGGATGCTGGCCGTTTTGCGCCGCAAGGCAGCGGCTCTGGGGCTGGACGATATCGACGGCCGCGTCTGCTGTCAGGACATGGTTGACTTCTGCTACGACCAGTCCTTTGCGGCCATCCTAATTCCGGCTAGCTCGTTCATGCTCTTGCCCACACAGGCGGCCCAAATCGCCTGTCTCGAACGCATTCGCGCCCATCTGGCACCTAACGGGCGGCTGCTGATGAACTTCTACATCCCGTCACTTGCCGACGATCTGCTGGCTCATGTCGATCCGTCCCCGTCGCTGGAGGAATTCGGCGAATTTCCCCACCCCCAAACAGGCCATCAAATCAGCGTCCGGTTCAAAAAGACCGTTGATCTAGGCGAGCAGACTGAGTACTACCAGTGGTTTTTTATTTACGACGGAGAAACAGCGGTAGAGTCCATGACGGCGCGGTGGATCTACAAAGAAGAATTTCAGCTATTGCTGCGCCTAGCAGGATTTAGCCGCTGGCAGCTTTTTGGCACTCACGACGGCCAGCCGTACGCAGGTTCAAAAGAGATCGGGACGACGTACTGGATCGTCGATCGCTGAGCGGGTCGAAGCGATAAATGCCTCTGAAATCGGCTGCTGCCCGCTCGTTGCTGGTCGCCGAGGCACGCCGCCAAGCCCCGGCTATGTTCTTGCATCCAAACCTGCAAATGCAGAAATTATGTCCGTTCATTGCAAGGAGAATTGAGGCCCTATTTTGTCAAACACGCTGCGCAGAACGCTCAGTCTTTTCGTCCTGCTGTTTTTGATCTGGCTGCTTTTGTCGGGCATTTACACGGGTCTGCTCTTAGGCTTGGGCGTGCTCTCGTGCCTTGTGGTCGTCGCCGTCTGCCGCCGCATGAAGATCGTCGATCCCGAAGGGCATCCCATCCACCTGATCCCCGGTATGATGCGCTATATACCTTGGCTGTTGTGGGCGATAACCAAAGCCAATATTGATGTCGCGCGGCGGATCTTGCATCCTCGGCTGCCGATGGCACCCCGCGTAATCCGAGTTGAGGCAAGCCAAAAGACCCACTTGGGACAAGTCATTTACGCCAACTCCATCACCTTGACGCCGGGCACGGTCGCCGTTGAAACCGACGAAGGTACCATTGATGTTCACGCCCTGACCGGTGAAGCTGCCGAGGACGTGCGTTCTGGGGATATGGATCGCCGCGCAACTGACATGGAGGGGGAGAGCTAATGTTTGCCGCCGCGATGATTGGGGTGCTGGCCACCATGCTGTTGGCTTTAGTCCGCGCCCTCAAAGGCCCCACCGTGTACGATCGCGTGCTCGCCGTCAATATGTTTGGGACCAAGACCGTGTTGCTGTTGTCGGTCATCGGCTTTTTGACCGGCCGGCCCGATTTTCTCGACTTGGGGCTGGTCTATGCGCTGATCAACTTCATCGGCACCATCGCCATCCTCAAATACGTCTCGACCGTTGGCGAAGAGGAGGCCCACGCCTGATGGAAGCCGTGCTCTACTACGTTAGCTGGGCCTGCCTGTTGTTGGGGGCTGGTTTTTGCTTCGTCGGCGGCGTGGGTCTTCTGCGGCTGCCCGACTTCTATAGCCGCATGCACGGCGGTGGTATCACCGATACGCTGGGCGCGGGTTTGATCCTCTTGGGGCTTATGTTCCAGAGCGGCCTGTCGCTGGCGACTATCAAGCTGGTGATGATTGCGCTGTTCTTGCTGCTGGCCGGTCCCGTGGCTACTCACGCCATCGCTCGCGCGGCGCGGCACAGTGGGCTTGCGCCCCAAGGCGCTGGGGAGGAACAGTGACTGCGCTAATTGACATCGACGTCGTGTTGATGACGTTCCTCGCCATTATCGCCGTGGCCATTATCCAGGTGCGAGACCTGTTTGCCGCGGTAGTGCTCACCGGCATCTTCAGTTTGCTCTCTGCGTGTATTTTTACCTCGCTCGACGCCGTCGATGTGGCTTTCACTGAAGCGGCGGTGGGTGCTGGTCTGGCGACGGTCCTCTTCTTGGCCGCGCTCTCCTTGACTGGGCCTAGAGAAAAGACCCAACACCAACACTCTTGGAGCGGCCTCTGCGTCTGCCTTCTGACCGGCGGCGCGCTCATCTATGGCACACTGGATATGCCGCATTTGGGCGACCCCAACGCTCCGGTTCACCAGCACGTGGCTCCGCGCTATATCACCGAGTCCCCCGAGGAAATTGGCATTCCCAACATGGTCACCTCCGTGCTGGCCAGCTACCGGGGCTACGATACCTTGGGCGAGGTGACGGTTATTTTCACCGCAGGGCTAGCCGTGCTCTTGCTGTTGCGCGGCAGCGGCACTAGACTGGATGCGGCCGCCGACCAAGCAATGCGACACGCGATGATCCTCCGCGTCGTCTCCAAGTTCTTCATCCCGCTGATTCTGCTCTTTGCGCTCTACGTGCAGTTCCACGGCGACTTCGGTCCGGGTGGCGGTTTCCAAGCGGGTGTGATCTTTGCCGCGGCCTTTATCCTCTACGCCCTGATCTACGGGATTGAGGAGGCGCGCCGGGTGGCCCCTGCTGGTCGCGTCCAAGTCTTTTTCGCCTTGGGGCTCCTGCTCTACATTGGCACGGGCGTGGCCTGCCTGTTGGCCGGGGGCAATTTCCTCGAATACAAGGTGCTGGCCAGCGATCCCACCCACGGCGAGCACTATGGCATTTTGCTGATTGAGCTAGGGGTTGGCATTACCGTCGCCGCCGTCGTAATCAGCGTCTTCTGCCACTTCGCCAGCCGGGAGCGGCCATGAGTTCGTTCCTCGGTCTGTACAACTACTGGATCGTCATTTTCCTGATGATGGCCGGCTTCTACAACGTCATTGCCCGCGGCAATCTGATCAGGAAGCTGGTCGGCCTCAACATCTTCCAGACCTCGGTCTTTTTGCTCTACATTAGCATGGGCAAAGTCGAGGGAGGGACCGCGCCCATCCTCTCCGAAGGTGTGACGGCGTACTCCAACCCTCTGCCCCACGTCCTCATTCTCACTGCCATTGTAGTAGGTATTGCCACCACCGCTGTGGGGTTGGCACTAGTGGTGCGCATCCGCGCGGCCTACGGTACCATCGAAGAAGACGAAATCCAACGCCGGGAAGAGGGGTCGTGATCGCTGCCCATCTACCCGCCCTGCAGATCGTCTTGCCGCTGGTCGCCGCGCCGCTCTGCCTATTGCTGCGTCCGCAGCGCTTGCTATGGCCGTTTGTCGTGGCCGTCGGCTGGGGCACGCTGGCGCTGGCCGCGCTGCTGTTGCAGCAAGTCCTCTCCTACGGTCCCATCTCCTACGCCTTGGGCGGCTGGAGCCCACCTTGGGGCATTGAGTTCCGGGTAGATGTCCTCAATGCGTATTTGATTCTGCTGGTGGCGCTAATCGGTGCCGTGGTCCTGACCTACGCACCGGCGAGTGCAGCGCGCGAAGTCGAAGCAGAGCGCCGCCCGTATTTCTGCGCGATCTTTCTGCTTTGTCTCGCTGGCTTGCTGGGCATTGCTATTACCGGCGACGCTTTTAACGTCTTCGTGTTTATGGAGATTTCGTCGCTTTCGGCGTATGGGCTGATTAGTCTCGGTCGGGATCGCCGCGCCCTTATGGCGACGTATAACTACCTGATCTTGGGCACGATTGGCGCGACCTTTATTCTCATCGGCATCGGCCTGATGTACGCGATGACCGGCACGCTCAACATGGCCGATCTCGCCGGGCGCATCAAAGCTGTCGCCGACACGCGCACCATTCACGTGGCCTTTGCCTTTATAAGCGTTGGCTTCACGCTCAAGATGGCGCTTTTTCCGCTGCATATCTGGTTGCCCAACGCGTACACGTACGCGCCTTCGGCCGTTACTGCCTTCATCTCGGCGACGGCGACTAAGGTCGCCGCGTACGCCTTCCTGCGCTTTGTCTTCACGATTTTTGGCGCGGACTTTGCCTTTGGCACCATGCACCTCGATGTCTTGCTCTTGCCGTTGGTGCTCTTGGGCATTTTCATCGCCTCAGCCGTGGCCATCTACCAGGCCGATCTCAAGCGGCTGTTGGCCTATTCGAGCGTGGCGCAGATCGGCTATGTGATGCTCGGCGTTAGCTTAGGATCGGCCACCGGACTGACAGCCGGCATCGTCCACCTGTTCAATCACGCGCTGATGAAGGCGGCGCTCTTCCTAGTGGCTGGCTGCATCTTACTCCGCATTAATTCCCTGCAATTGGCCGACCTCAGTGGGTTGGGCAAGCGCCTGCCGCTGACTTCGTGTGCCTTTGTCCTCGCTGGCTTGGGGCTAGTCGGCGTGCCGTTTACCGTGGGCTTTATCAGCAAGTGGTACTTGATCTTGGGTGCGCTGGAGCACGGGTGGTGGCCAGTGGCTGCGCTGGTGGTGATCAGCTCGCTGCTGGCGCTGGTCTATATCTGGCGCTTTGTCGAAATCGCCTATTTCCGCCCGGTGCCCAAAGGTGCCGAACCTGTGGCCGAAGCTCCCCTCTCGATGCAGATCCCCGTATGGCTGCTCATAGCCCTTACCATTGGCTTAGGGGTGCAGACCTCGCTGACGGCTGGGGTTGCTCGTAAGGCGGCGTATTGGCTCTTAGGAGCTGCGCCATGAGTGCTTCGACTGCCATTGTCGCGGCTGTGCTCCTGCCTTTGGGTGTCGCGCCGGTGATAGCCCTTTTGGGCCGCCGTCCCAATGTACGAGAGACCGCGACCCTGCTCGCCGGGCTAGGCACTTTTGCCTCGGTCTGCACCTTGGTGCCCAAAGTCGCCGCAGGTGCGCGGCCGGCGGTTCATCTGGTGGAGGTTTTTCCAGGTCTGTCCCTAGCCTTTGAAGTCGAGCCGCTCGGCGCGCTCTTTGCGCTGATCGCGGCTGGGTTGTGGATGGCGACTTCGGTGTACTCCATCGGCTACATGCGGGGACATCACGAGGAAAATCAGACCCGCTTCTTCGCCTTCTTCGCCTTGGCGATCGCCGGAGCCTTGGGCGCGGCATTTGCCGGCAACATGCTGACGCTGTTTTTCTGCTACGAGGCGCTGACGCTTTCGACCTATCCGCTGGTTACGCATCACCGCAGTGCGGAGGCTAAAGCGGGGGGCCGCGTCTATATGGGGGTACTGCTTGCGACCTCGATCGGTTTCCTGCTCACAGGCTTGGTCGCCACCTATTACATCGCCGGGACTCTTGACTTCGTTTCCGGTGGGATTCTCGCTGGCAAGGCCCCGACATGGACTATCGGCGTCCTGCTTTTTCTCTATGCCTTTGGCACGGGTAAAGCCGCGCTGATGCCCTTTCACCGCTGGCTCCCCGCCGCTATGGTGGCTCCGGCTCCAGTCAGCGCACTCCTACACGCAGTCGCCGTGGTCAAGGCGGGCGTTTTTACCATCCTCAAGGTGGTCGTCTATATCTTCGGCATCGACCTGCTCGCCGACACGGGCTTGGGCACTTACTTGGCCTACGCGGCCTGCGCCACGATTCTCATTGGCTCACTGGTGGCCATGACCAAGGACAACCTCAAGGCCCGCTTGGCGTATTCCACGGTCAGTCAGCTCTCCTACATCGTCCTCGGCGCAGCTCTGGCCAATAGTTGGGGCGTGCTCGGCGGCAGCCTGCACATTGCCATGCACGCCTTTGGCAAGATCACCCTCTTCTTCTGCGCCGGAGCCATCGCGGTTGCCCTGCACAAGACCGAGATTAGCGAGATGAAAGGAATTGGTCGGCAAATGCCGTGGACGATGGGGGCTTTTCTCGTCGGCTCGCTCAGCATCATTGGCTTGCCGCCGCTGGGAGGCGCTTGGAGCAAGTGGTACCTCATCCTCGCTGGGTTGGACGCCGAGCAGTACGTGGCCATTGGCGTACTCTTGGTAAGTTCACTGCTCAACATCGCCTACCTGTTGCCAGTGGCCGTCAACGCCTTCTTCTATGCCGCGCCCGATGAAGAAAGCGGCCTACAGGAAGCTCCACTGGCCTGCGTCCTGCCGCTGATTTGCACGGCGCTGGGCGGGCTGGTGCTCTTCCTCTATCCCGACCCGCTCCTCGACCTCTGCCGCCAGATCGGAGGATAAGGCCATGAACTCAGAGAAAAAACATCTATTCGACCAGCCGAGGAACGTTTACCGCTTGATACGGGTCTTCTTCGCTCTGTGCGTCTTGCTCTTGGGCGCGGACCTACTCTTCCATCGGCACTTGATGTTTGCCGAAGGTGTCTTCCCGGTTGAGGGCTGGTTCGGCTTTTACGCGATATACGGGTTTGTCGCTTGCGTGCTGTTGGTTTTGATAGCCACCCAGATGCGCAAGGTGCTGATGCGCCGCGAGGATTACTATGATTAGCCTGCACCCGGCGGCCTTCCTGCTTTTAGGCGGGCTGCTGTTGCCTCTTTTGCCGCTGGCCGTGCGGCGGGTGGCGTTGCTCTTGTTGCCGTTGGCCGGATTCTACAATCTCCTCGGCTATCAGGTTGGCGACGGCCAAGTCGGCTCTCTAGCCGGGTACGAGCTGCACTGGGTGCGCGTTGACCAACTCAGCCTGCTCTTTGGCTATCTCTTTCATGTGGCCGCCTTTCTCGCCGCGCTGTTCTCGCTGCACTTGCGCGACCGCTTGCAACAGGCCACAGGCTTCCTGTACGCGGGTGCGGCCGTGGGTGCGGTCTTTGCCGGCGATCTCATTGTACTTTTCATCTTCTGGGAGCTGTTGGCGATTTCTTCGGTCTTTCAGATCTGGGCCAGCCAGAGCGACAGGGCCATCGCCGCTGGTACGCGCTACCTGCTGATCCACATCAGCTCTGGCTTGCTGCTCTTGGTCGGTACGGCGTGGCACTACCAGCAGACCGGCTCGCTAGCGCTGGGCCATCTGGGCATCGATAGCTGGGCCACGCGGCTGATTTTTCTCGGCGTTGGCATTAAATGCGCCTTTCCAT
Source organism: Candidatus Latescibacterota bacterium (assembly GCA_965219735.1). Lineage (GTDB taxonomy): Bacteria > Latescibacterota > UBA2968 > UBA8231 > UBA8231. The sequence goes on along the minus strand of OZ244790.1, from coordinate 5,396,340 downwards.
TCTTGCACTCGTGGTTGGTGGATGCCTACCCAGAGTCCACGCCCACTGGCGCGGTCTTCTTGAGTTCCTTTACTACCAAGACCGCGGTCTATGTGTTGGCGCGCAGTTTTGCCGGCACTGAAATCCTGCTCTACATCGGCGCAGCTATGGCGATGTTCCCCATCTTCTATGCGGTGATTGAAAACGATCTGCGCCGCGTGTTGGGCTACAGCATGATCAACCAGATCGGCTTTATGGTAGTTGGCGTTGGCTTGGGGCCGGGTATGGGTGTCAACGGCGCAGTTGCCCATGCCTTTAACGATGTGCTCTTCAAGGGCCTGCTCTTTATGTCGATGGGTGCCGTGCTCTACCGCACCGGCAGGATCAACGGCTCGGATCTCGGGGGGCTGTACAAATCCATGCCTTGGACTTGCGGCTTTTGCATGATCGGAGCTGCGTCGATTTCGGCCTTCCCGCTCTTTAGTGGATTTGTTAGTAAGTCAATGGTCATGCAGGCCGCAGCCAACGAAGGACACCTCGTGGTATGGCTGCTGTTGCTGTTTGCCTCGGCTGGCGTCTTCCATCACGCCGGCATCAAAATTCCCTTCTTTGCCTTCTTCGCCCATGACGCGGGGATTCGCTGCCGCGAAGCACCGCGCAACATGCTCTTGGCGATGGGGATTGGGGCGGCGCTGTGCATTGGCATTGGTTCGTTCCCGCACTATTTGTACAGCCTCCTGCCCTACCCGGTTGCCTACGAGCCGTACGATGCGACCCACATCGTTTTACAACTTCAGTTGTTGTTCTTTTCGGCACTGGCCTTTGTCGCGCTCAAGCTGACGGGCATCTACCCGCCGGAACTGCGCTCGGCCAATATCGACGTGGACTGGACCTACCGAAAGCTGCTGCCCGGCGCAGCGCGGTTGTGTGTGCAGGTGGGTGCGCCGCTGTGGGATGGACTGATCGCTTGGAGCAAGCGACAGGTCTTCGCTCTAATAGAACAGGTGCGCCAGTACCACGGACCGACGGGCGTTTTTGCGCGGGCGTGGCCTATCAGTAGCAGCGTGTTGTTGGTGACGATTTTCTTGGCGGTGTACTTGTTTGTGTACTTGGGATGACGCTACTTTTTCCTCCGTCTAAATTTCACCGATTAGATCTCCCTTAACCCGAACGCACGTCAATGAAAAAAAAGCGAGCTACTATCAAAGATATTGCCCGAGAGTTGGGGGTTTCGATTGCAACTATCTCTCGGGCCCTATCCAAGGATCAGAAGGTGTCGGCCCTAGTGACGGAGGAGACCCGAAAACGGGTGCTGCAAAAAGCCGCCGAGTTGGACTACACGCCCAATTTGCTGGCGCTGGGGTTTGTGACGGGGAAGACAAATACCCTAGGTCTGCTAACCCACCATATTTCTCGGGAGATGTCCGCAAATCAGACTGCTCATATCCTGAGGGCGGCTAAACGGCATGATTATGAAATTGTGGTGGGCGTGCCCACCGACCGGTTTCCTCGGGCAGAGGACGACCAGATAAAGGATATCAAGAAGTTACTTTCCCGGGGCGTAGACGGACTCTTGATTGATGCGCGAGGCGTCGTAGGAGAGTCAGGGGTTATTATGCATGCTGTGGGGGAACTAGTGCCGGTGGTGACGTTTCACTACCCGATTCCCAATCTGAGTGGGGTCGTGCTGAACAATACAACGAGTTTTTGCAAGGCTACAGAGCATTTGATTCGGTTGGGGCATGAGCGGATCGGGTTTATCGGAACGAACTGGAACACGAACAAGTTGGGTTCAGACAAGGGCAAGGGGTATTTGATGGCGATGCAGAAGCACGGCTTGACTCCCCAACACATATCTGGTAAAACCGCTTCGTTAGAACCGGCATATCAACTGGGCAAAAGACTCGACGGTGGGCTTTTTACGGCCCTTGTGTGCCGGAATGATTATGCGGCGATAGGCGTTTGTCACGGGCTGCGGGAGTCAGGGCTGCGCGTGCCCGAGGATGTGGCCGTGGTGGGGTACGGCAATATCGAAGTGGGGGCTTATATGACGCCGACACTGACGACTTTGGCAACTCCCCGTGAGGCGATTGCCCAAGCGGCGATGGAGCTGATGCTGGAACAGCTTGAGGGGCAGGAGACGCCTCGGCAAATAACCTTGGAAACGCCTCTAGTCGTGCGGGAATCCTGTGGGGCGAATAGACCAAAGTAAAAGGACGAGGGTACACTACCCTCCATTGGGGAACTATCGCAATCAGAGCTGCAAGGCCGTGCGGATGGTCGCGGCAATGACGGCAGGCGAAGGGCCGATATCTACGCTCAGCGCGTCGCGCGGCTCTTCGAGGGTTGCAAACTGGCTGTCGAGTAGGCTGGCCGGCATGTAGCGATGCTGCCGCGTCTCAAGCCGCTGGGCGATGAGTGCCTTGGGGCCTTTGAGATAGACGATCTGCACGCTGGGCCTCCCACTGACCAAGATGTCGCGGTAGCTTTGTTTGAGCGCGGAGCAGCCGAGTATCGCGCCTTGCTCGGTACAGAGCCACTGACCGATGGCAGCAGAGAGGATCTCCAGCCAAGGCCAGCGATCCTCGTCGGTAAGCGGCGTGCCGCTGGCCATTTTGCGCACGTTGGCTTCTGGGTGGAAATCGTCCGCGTCGTAATAATCCCATCCGAGCTGTTGGGCGAGTTGTTCGCCCACCGTCGTCTTGCCGCTGCCCGTTACGCCCATTAGTACGATGACCATGCGCTGCCTCTCCCGCGTTGTGCGCTGTGGGCCTGAACATATAAGAGCGCGTCCGTTGCAACAAGGTCAGTTATCCATTAACGCGGCGTGCGGATTGATTGGCAGTTCCAAGACTATACAGGCTCCTTGGGCGCAGTTTTCGACGAATAGGCGGCCGTGGTGGTCGCGGGCAATGCCCGCGCATACGCTCAGCCCCAAGCCGCTGTGCTGGCTCGACGCCTTGGTGGTGAAGAACGGTGCAAAAATATCGGTCCGGATTTCTTCGGGAATGCCCAGCCCATTGTCCTCGACCTCCAGCACAATCCAGCCTTGGCGGGTCGATAGCCGCAGCGCGATTTGCCCCGCGTCTCGCACCTGCTTGATGGCTTCGCGGCTATTTTGGATGAGATTGAGGACGACCTGTTGGAGTTGACCGGCATGAGCTTTGATATAGGGCAGGTCTGGGGCTAGGGCCTCAACGATTTCGATTTGGTCTTGTAGGAGCGTCCGACGCAGCAGCAGGACTGTCTCCTGTACGAGGTGGGTGAAGTTGACCCACTCTTTCCGGGGCTTCTGCTGGCGGGCACACGCCAACAGCCGCTCGCTGGTGCTGCGCGCCTGTAGGCTGGCGTCGTACACGGCTTGTACGCCGTTGCCGACTGCCGGTGCTAAGTCGCCTTCGCGCAGCAGGCTGGTCTCGCCGATGATCGCCTCTAAGTATTGGTTGATTTCGCCCGCGAACGCGGCCGTCAGTGGCCCCATCACCCGCAATTTCTGCTCTTGGCGTAGCTGCGCTTCTGTAGCCTGCAACTGCGCTAGGTCTTCTTGCCGGCAGTACAATCCGCTGAGGACCTCGCCCAAGCCTTTGAATAAGCCGATGTCCGCGTCGCTACAGGCGATGGCCTCTTTGCGATAGACGGCTAGGACGCCTTGATCAAAGGTCGTTTCGAGAATGGCCTTGACATTGCAACGCATCTGCTGGGCCAGCCACTCGCATTCCCCGTGACGGTTCGGCGCTCGATAGCAGGTCGCGGCTGATTTCCACGCCCCCAGCACCCACTGCTGTCCTTCCGTTAGTGGAGACCAATACCCGGCGGACGTCAAGGGATGGACGCGCATCTTGTACTCGCCGTTGTCAGCTTGCACCCGGTACAACCGGCAACCGTCGTAAGCGATCCCGGCATAGTCCAGAGTCTGGCGGATTTGCGATAGGACCATGAATTCGCCTTCTGGTTCTTTGTGCCGCCAAACCGCGAGCCGCAAGTCCCGCAACAGGTCTTCGTTAGCATTGCCGCCGCTGTGTTTTCTCATGGTAAGATTTGTATTTCGATATTGGGCAAACGTTTGCAACAACAAAATAATACCACAAGTTCAATTTTTCAAAAGTCAAGAATAAAGACGAGTTTGCCCGTAGTGACGGCAAAATTGTCGATGTTCCTGCAAATGAAAACTCTCTCGTCGCAAACGGCTCGCCCGCGCATTGGAGCGCAAATTCGCCCTTGCGGTGTTGACAAAGTGATGCACTCTATTTGTGTTTGATGCGCTGTACTACCTAGTCCAAAGAAGGCCGAATGGAAACAAATCACACGCTGTACCAGGAACGCGCCATCCTCGTCGGCGTTGCCCTGCCCACGATGCCGGCTTGGGAGGCCGAACATTCTCTCGACGAACTCGGCCGCTTAGTCGCCACCGCTGGCCTCGTCGAAGCCGAGCGCCAGATCCAAGGGCGCGACCGCATCGACCCTGCCCACTACGTCGGCAAAGGCAAGGCCGCCTCCCTCAAGCAGCTCGCAGCTCAGTGCCAAGCCGACGTCATCGTCTTTGACAACGACCTCTCGCCGGCCCAGATGCGCAACTTGGAGCGCATCACCAAACGCCGCATTATCGACCGCAGCGCCGTGATCTTGGACATTTTCGCGCGCCACGCTCGCACCCACACGGCTCAGCTCCAAGTCGAGTTGGCCCAGCTCAACTACCTCCTGCCGCGCCTGACTCGCTACTGGACCCACCTGTCGCGCCAAGCCGGCGGCGGAGCCATCCGCGGGATGGGAGCAGCCGGCGTCCGCGGCCCGGGCGAAACCCAATTGGAAATCGACCGCCGCCTGATTCGCCGTCAGATCAACTCCCTAGAGGCTAAGCTCGACAAGATCGGCGTGCAGATGGCGACCAACCGCAAAAATCGCGCGGATGTTTTTAAGGTGGCTCTCGTGGGTTATACCAACGCTGGCAAGTCCACCCTGATGAGGGCACTCTCTGGCGCAGATGTTCTAGTCGAGGACCAGCTTTTTGCCACCTTGGACTCGACCACTCGCGCCGTTGATCTCGACCGCAACCACAAGATTCTGCTCACCGACACGGTCGGCTTCATCAACCGCCTGCCCCACCACCTGTTTGCCTCTTTCCGCGCCACGCTCGAAGAGGCCGTGGAGGCCGATTTGCTGCTCCACGTGATCGACTTGAGCTTTCCGTACTACGAGTCGCAGATCGCCACGGTCGAGGAAGTCCTCCACGACCTCGGGCTTGCGGACAGCCCCACCCTGAGGGTGTACAACAAAATCGACCAAGTCGCCCCCGGCGAAGAGGAGCGGATCGTGGCCGCGTACGCAGACCGCGAAGACGCCATCGCCGTCTCGGCCAGTCGATCTATTAACCTCGACGCACTGCGCGACAAAATCCGCGCGTACAGCGTCGCTGGGGACGTCACCTTGGAGCTGCAGGTTCCCCAAGCCGAAGGCCGACTCTTGGCCTATTTGCATCAGCAGGGTCAGGTACTCGCAGAGACCTACAAGGGCAATGACGTCTGCTTGTGCGTGCGCTTGGAAAAGACTTGGGCCAAACGCTGGCGGCTAGAGCGCTTCATCCCCACCTAGCCCGACGGCTCAGACCTCCTAGCGCGATTGAAGGCCGTTGCACCAGCGGATAAGGCGTCGTATGCAAACTGACCGAGAAACGGAACCACAACTCGCCTTCGCCATAACCACCTCTGCGCGCCCCGGCCCTCGGGAGCTTGCGAATGCACATTGCCTTGCCGACGAAACCGGCTACCGCTATGTACCCCGCGCCCGCCGCTCGCTCTCTAAAATTGCCGAGGCCGAGGCACTCACGGGCCTGATCGTCGTCGAGCGCGGCAATCTCAACCTCTGGGTCGCCGGACAGTGTCTCCGCTACCATCCCAACATGGCCAAATTGCGGATCCTCGCCTTGGAACAAGGCAAGCACGACATTTTGGTTGATGCCTTGCAACTCAAATTAGGCGACCGCGTCCTCGACTGTACCTGCGGTTTGGGTGCGGACGCTATCGTCGCCTCTTGCAAGGTCGGCGCGACAGGTCGCGTTCGCACCCTCGAAGCCTCGCCGCTATTGGCCCTGCTGGTCGAGCATGGCATGGCCTCCTATGCGCTCGATGATCCACCCGACTTGGCCCCTGCCATGCGCCGCGTCGAAGTCCTAAACGCCGACTATGCCGACTACCTGCGCCGCGAAGCCAACAACGCTTGGGATGTCGTTTACTTCGATCCCATGTTTGGCGAAACTATTGCCGATGCTCAGGGCCTAGATCTGGTCCGCTACTTGGCCCGGGGGGGCAGCCCATCTCCTGCGGATTTGGGTGAGGCCCGTCGCGTCGCCCGTCGCCGAGTGGTGATGAAGGATCGCCGGCCCGGCCGCGCACTCGCTCGTCTCGGTTTCGCCAAAGTCGAGGAGGGCCGCCGCGTCTGCTACGGCGTGCTACCCGCTTGGTAGAGACGTTTTATCCGCTTACCGGAAGGAACGAATCGTGGAGCTATCCTGTTGTGCTTGGGCCTTGACTGGATCGGAAGAAGATGCCCTTACTGCGCTAGCTGCTATCGGCTTCCGCTCCATTGACGTGCAGGCAAAGACCTTTGTCAGCCCAGCGTCGCGAGCGCGCATCGACGACCTCGGCCTGTCGGTCTCCTGCCTCGCGCTGTGCTTTAACATGGAAGACGGCGCAGCCCTCGACGGCGCGACAGCCGCCGCTCGACAAGCCGCCCTCAATCACTGCCGGGAGGCCCTGGACCATGCCGCGGCCCTCGGTGCCAGCACTGCGTACGTAGTCCCAGGGACCGACCCAGCCGCGCTACCTCAGTTTAGTGACGCCTTGGGGCAAGTGGCGGACTTCGCGGCTGCACGCGCGATTCGCGTCGGGGTTGAGCATTTCCCCGGCAAGGCGCTGCCGACGGCCGCCGGAACCTTGGAGTATTTATCCAGTCTAAACCACCCCAACCTCTACTTGCTCCTCGACACCGGCCACCTACAGATGTCCAAGGAAGATCCGGCCGCGGTCATAGCCGCCGCTGGAGACCGGCTCGGATACGTGCATCTAGATGACAACGACGGGGAGGGCGATTTGCACTGGTCCTTGCTGGAAGGCGTGCTGACCGAAGAAGCGCTAGCCGCGACTTTCTCCGCCCTCGCCCTAAGCCCATACGCTGGCCCGGCGAGCATTGAACTCAGCCCTCAACTCTCCGACCCTGTAGCCGCCCTAACCCAAAGCCGCGCTTACGCCCTGCAAGCGGCTAAAAGAGAGTAGTCAATGCCTATTTATATCCTGCTTTTAGCCCCCTTATCCATCATCGCCTGTAGTGGCGACGAGGGTGCCCTCAAAAAGGTACCACGCAATCGGACCTTGATCATAGACTGCGCCGAGGCCAATACTTGCGCTGGCCAGATTCAAGATTACAACTCCTTCAATCCCTTCATCCCAGGCGGCATCTCGCGGATAGGATACAACTTCCTCTACGAGCCGCTTTACTTCTTCAATGCCTACGAGGAAAATTCCGAGCTAGTACCTTGGATCGCCGAGAGCCACCATTTCAACGAGGATTACACCGAACTTGTGGTCAAAATCCGTCCGGGCGTTGAGTGGAGCGACGGGCATCCTTGGTCGGCGCACGACTTTGCCTTTACCATCAACATGCTCGTGGAGCACGCCCCGCAACTCATGTACTCGACGGATATGGCCACTTGGGTCGAAGAGGCAGTTGCCCTCGACAGCTTGACGGCGCGCGTCGCGCTCAAGTCGCCCAACCCGCGCTTTCTCTTTAGCTACTTCGTCCACAGCGGCGACCAGGGCGTCCCCATCGTGCCCAAGCACATCTGGGAGAAGGAAGACCCGCTGACTTTTGCCAACTTTGACTTGCAAAAAGGTTGGCCGGTTCTGACCGGCCCCTATAGCATTGCGCGCTCGGAACCGGCCCAGCGAATCTGGGATCTGCGCGAGGGCTGGTGGGCTGAGAAACTCGGCTTTCAGGAACTACCCCAGGTAGAGCGACTGATCTACCTGACCTATATGGAGGAGCACAAGCGCGTGCAAAACCTGATCGCCAACAACATCGACACCTGCTTAGAACTGCGTCCGGCCAACATGGTTTCCCTGTTGGAGCGCAATCGCAACATCACGACTTGGACGGGCCGCGAGCCGCCGTACAGCTACATTACTTGGTGGCCCATATCGCTGGGATTCAACGGGCTGGAGGCCCCTTGGTCCGACCCGGAGATGCGCCGCGCGGTCAACTACGCCATCGACCGCGAACAGCTCGTCGCCATCGGCTGGCAAAACTCAGGTGCATGGACCCTGCTGCCCTTGCCCGATCTCCCGCAGATGCATCGGTATTTTACCCTCGCCGAGGACTTGGTCGCCGAGCACCAAGTTGGCGTTTTTGACTTGGAAAAGAGCGCGGAGATTCTCACCCGCAAAGGCTACGAACACAACGGGGTGTTCTGGGAAAAGGACGGGCAGCACCTGAACATGGTCATCGACATCTTCTCCCACTTTCAGGATCTGACGCCGGTGCTCATCGCTCAGCTCAAAAAGGCTGGCATCGATGCCTCCTTCCGCATGACTTCGGATTTTACCACGCGCCTGCGCCAGGGCACGGCCCGCGCGTACCTGATCGGCAACTTCAGCTCTATGCGCGATCCCTATTTTGTGCTGCGCCAGTACCACAGCCGCTTTGTCCAGCCCACCGGCGAACCAGCCGACATGCCTTGGCGCTGGCAAAACTCGGCCTACGACGCGCTGATCGATCAGATGGGCCAGACCCCGACTGACGCCTCAGAGATGGACGAGCTCTACCGCAAGGCTATGGACCTTTGGCTTGCCGAGTTGCCCTCCATCCCCCTCGTCCAATGGCCGCACCGCATCCCGCACAACGAGACCTATTGGACCAACTGGCCCAGCGCGAAAAATCCCTATATCAACAGTGCTTACTGGAGCCGCACTTGGCTTTTGGTGCTGTTGAACTTGCGGCCGCAGGTGTGAGGATGAGAACGTTCAAGCTGTGGGCGGGTGGGGATGCGCACGTGGGCACGGATTTGGCGCGTGCCAATCGCCGCAGTCTTGAGGATGCGATCCTGCAGGCCGAACAGGGCGGTGCCGATGGCGGTCCACCGTTTGAGTGGGATATTATGCTGGACATCGGGGATTTGTCCGGGTCGCAGACGCCGCCGGATGACGAGGAAGGGGAAGAGGTGGTGCGGCAGTACAGCGCGTCGACCGTACATCCTCGGGAAGATTTCTACAATATTGTGGGCAACCACGACGCCAGCGGCCCCGACGAGCCGTGCCAGTGGTGGTTTCGGAAGTGGGTGGATCCCACCGGGGAGCATTCCGAGTATTCTGGCGTTCATGCCGACCGGCGGCCCTATCCGATCGAGGGGACCTGGGAGCGGTATTCGTTTCAGGTGGGGAATGTCCTGTTTCTGGCGATGGGCGACCGCAACGACGGCGGACCTCCGGTTGGGCGGGGCGAGAGAGGTGGATATCCCGCCGGCGCGGTGACGCGAGAGACGTTCGAGTGGTGGAAAGAGAAAGTCGAGGAAAACCAGGACAGGATTATTGTAACGGCACACCACCATATGTTGAGGGACACGACAGTGGCGTCCGGCCCTTGGGAAGGGGTTGACGGAGGCTATCATGGCCGCTTTGAAGACGGGGTACCCATCGGGGCATCGTATCTCTATTTTGTGGGGGGAGAACCGGATGCGGGGGCATTCGAGTCTTATTTGGCGGCGAATCCGGGCGCGGTCGATCTCTGGCTGGGGGGCCATACCCATACGAACCCGGATGATACATGCGGCGGACGGTCCCATGTGGAGCGGAAGTGGGGGGTGACCTTTGTCAATGTGGCGGCCATTTCGAAATATCACGGCCACAAGAATGTTTCGATGAGCCGGTTGTTGACGTTTTCCGAAGGAGCGGCGGAGGTCAATATCAGGTGTTACCTCCACATGAGCGACTATGCACCTCAGGGGTGGTACGATAGGGCGGAAAGGACGGCATCGCTGCGGATGCCGTTCTCATATTGAGCGGCACGTAGCCCATTGGGCCTGCATCAGAACAGAATGTCAGCAAACGTCAGTAGCCAAGCCTCGAAGTCAATACCTTGCTTGTCCTGTTGAATCGCTGTTTCTGATCGCTGAGCAGGTGGAGATTGGGAACGCAGTACTAACCTGGACAAGTGCTCGTGGACGAGGTGCCATCCTCCTTCCTGCTCAACCCACACGCTGGAGAGACGAAGTGTATGCATCCGACTGCGCTGTTTTTTCATAGAGATTCTGGCATCCAGATATCCTGTCACCACAGCGGTATTCTCAAAGAGTTGCACCTCGATATGTCGGGGTTTGAGGTTGAACGTGAGTCCGGCCTTGAACCCGGACTTCATGCGGCCTCGATCGAACCCTTCGCGGAGCAGACCGCCAGATGAGGAGAAAATAGTATAGCCCGGCGCAAAATTGCGCCCCAGCCCTTCGTGATCTTTGGCAGCAAAAGCTCGATAATGATCCATCACGGCAGACCGTACGCTATCTTCGTCGGCGGAACCGAGAGTGGGCAACAGGGCAAGTGTGCAGAAGACTGCGAGATAATGCCTGAGATTATTCATGGAAGTGAGGATCTCCTTTCGAGAAGTGAACAAACACCCGCAAGGTGAAAGCTATGAACCCCTACCAAACGAATGTCTTTATTAATGCGCAAGCCCACTCGCCGCCGGACTACGGTCCCACGCAGCAGGCGTTGCTAAATCGAGATGCCTTCGCCGATGTGGAAGCAGAAGTGACGCGCTTGCCCGGCTATCAACCGACGCCGCTGATTGCATTGAACGGTCTTGCGGCGGCGAGCGGTGTTGACGGTCTGTGGTGCAAGCATGAAGGATATCGATTCGAGGTAGGGAGTTTTAAGCCGACGGGACCCGTTTACGCCATGCTGTCCGTGTTGAAGGGTGAGATCAAAAAAGCCACTGGTGTGGAGACAGTCACAACACAGGAGCTGATAAATCGGCAGTACGAATCGGTGACGAGAGATCTCGTCGTCTCGGCGGCAACCTCGGGCAATCACGGGCGAGCGTTGGCGTGGGGTGCCCGCATGTTTGGTTGTCGATGCGCGATTTACATGAACGACGGTGTCAGCGCCGGTAGAGAGGAAGCGATTGCTGCCTATGGCGCAGAGGTGGTGCGGGTAGCGGGAAACTATGATCAAGCGGTGCAACGCTCGTACGCGGACGCTGAGATGTTCGGTTACTTTGCCATATCGGATGAAAAATCCGCGGAGTATCCCCACATCTCCCGTGAGATTATGCAGGGGTACGCCATGGTCGCAGATGAAATCGTTCGCCAGTTCAGCGACGGCCAGCCGCCCACTCATGTCTTCGTCCCCGGCGGCGGCGGTCGATTGGCCGCGGCGACCTGCGGGCATTTGTGGGAGCGCTATGAGAGCAACCATCCGCGGGTAGTTGTTGTTGAACCCACCGCATCGGCCTGCCTGTACCAAAGCGCGATTGCAAACAGCGCAGTAACCGTCAGCGGGGACGGTCAATCGGTCATGGACGGACTGGTCGTTGAATCTGCGTCGCCCCAAGCGTGGGATATTCTAAAGGCTGGTGCTTTCGCCTTTCTTACTATCCCCGACGAAGCGGCTGTTGATGCCATGCAACAAGCGGCGACTGGTGATCCCCCAATGGTCATTGGTGAAACGGGGATTGCAGCGTGGGCGGGATTTCTGGCGATGACCCGGGACGAAAATTTGCGCCAGCAGTTTGGCCTCGATTGCAACAGCCGCATCGTCATTATTGCAACCGAGGGGGCGACCGATCCAGAGGTTTATCGCAATTTTGTTGGCGCGACTCCGGAAGCGGTTTTGGCGGGAACCAAACCTCGAAAGGATCCCGCGATGACAAGACGCGAATATTTGGAATCGATTATGCCAACGCGCGCGATGGTGGATCATTTTGTGACACCTGTGAAGGCCGATGTGCCGGTAGAGTTGGCGAGGATTATGTGTAATAATGCACAGTCGGCATTTGATCCCGAGATCGGATGGGTGGTTTGCGATGGGTTTCGCGGTGGTGGGGTGGATGATTCGCACGGGTTTTACGCGTACGAGAAAGACGGTGCGCGGCGGGTAGTCAATTACGCGGATCGCCCGTGTCGCATCCATACGTATGGGAATAGCTTTACGCATTGCGATCAGGTCAGCAATGGGGAGACATGGCAGGAGTACTTGGCCGCGCATCTGCTAGAACCTGTTCGCAATTACGGCATTGGCGGGCACAGTGTGTATCAGGCGTATCGGCGGATGTTAATTGTGGAGAGGGAATATCCCGCCGAATACGTAGTTTTGAACGTGTGGGACGACGACCACTTTCGCAATTTGGATGCGTGGCGGTCCATTCGCATGGGACGACAGGGGCGGTTTACGCTGCCGCATTTGTGCGTGAATCTGGAAAGCGGAACCGTGGAAGAGCGCGAGAATTTGTGTAAGACTCCCGAAGAACTCTATCGGCTATGCGATGCGGATTGGGTGTGGGAGACTTTTGGCGACGATCCGATTTTGCACGCGGTTATGGCGCGCAAAGGCAGTGTGGAAGATGCGTCGGCGATGGCGCAAAGTATGGGGGGAGAGCTCGAGAATGCGGGGTCAGATGCCGAGGTTTACAGCCTGCATACTGAAGCGGCTCTGTTTGCAACGCAGTTTGTGATTGAAAAGGCCGAGGCGTTTACAAAGGCCAATGGAAAAAAGCTGCTGGTGATTTTGTCATTTGGTTCGCTCAATGTAGCAAATGCCCTGAAGGGTGAGCCGCTTTTTGACCAGACGTTTTTGGATTGGTTGGCGACAAAGGACATACCGACGATCGATTTGCGCGATGCGTTTCGGGAAGAATACGCGACATATCGAGGGGATGTACAGACATTTTTGGCACCGTATTACATAGGGCATCACACGCCGCGCGGGAATTTCTTCTTTGCTTGGGCGATAAAAGATCGAATTGTAGAATGGCTCGATCCAAAACCATTGCCCTATCAAATAGCGTCGGCTTGAGCCCGGATTGGTCCGGGCGGAGATGATCCTCCCGTTTCAGGAAATGCACATTGCAGCAGATATCTCTATCTCACTAGCTGCCAACCCGATGCATCAGCGGTCAGTGCGGCGTGCCCCTTATACTGGTCGTATACCTCGTGCATCTCTTCGATCACGTCGAAGTAACCCACGATGTGGGCAGCACTGAAGGAGTCTCCCGCTTTCACAGGCTTGCCGTGGATTTCTTCAATCATGACGATGATGTCTCCGGGCCGCTGGCTGCACCACGCTTCATAAACTACAGATGGTTCGAGTGTTAGCCCCGCCAGCCAAGGACCTTCTTCATCCGTCTGCTTGTCTCGCAAATGGTATGCGCGGATAAAATGCGTCGGGGTTCTGTTCAAGTCGCGGCGATAGCCGAACTTTAGATCCGGTGGAAATGGGGTGAAGAATTCACTGGACGGGATGCGCACCCCGTTGGGACCGCTCAAATAGCTGAGATAAATCTCGCTGAACGTATCCCCTTTTTCATGGCGAATACAGCCCGGCATGTCGCTGCGAAGGAACATCTCCGGCGAATCGTTGGCACTGTCGATTTTGTCCATCAAAACAAAGAAGCGTTCACCTCTGGGGAATACAATCCGCTGGGTCCAGCGCGATCCGGTTTTGCGACTAGGGGCGGCGTATTCGTACTGATATGTGGTTGTGACTGCGATAAAATCTGTCCCGTGGATTACTTCCGGGTGGACGGGTTTCATTCTGTGGCAGAGTTGTGGTCCCTCGACCATGCGCTTGCGATGGCTGCTGCCGTGAGACATGCGCGTATAGTACCGCCGGTCCAGCTCGGTCTCGTTTTCGTACCAAGAGTATCTGCCAACACCGTCCCCGTCCGGCGCAATCACCTGATCGCCGTAGTCCTCGTCGCTGCCCGCTTCCATGAGCCAGTCAATGACCATCAAGCCATCGCCGATTTCTCGGAAGCCGGTAGCTTTGTCGAGAAACGATCCCTTTTCGATTCCGGTCATCCAGTGTTTAGGGTTCTTCTTGGGAATGATAGCTGCAAGTTTGTCGGTTTCGATTTTGATTGCAAGGTCGCTCTCTTCAACGCTCGCCCATGCGGTGTTTTGCATAGAATTCATCCTGTATCAGGCCGGCGATTGCCAGTTGTTGCCCCAGAAGCCCCAGTCCAGAACCTTGCCTTCTGAATACACCAAGTAGTCCGGCAGCAATTGCATGTCGAGGTGACTGCCCCAGCAAATGGCGTCTGGCGCAATGCCGCCGTGGACGGCGACGTAGCGCTGCGGGTTGTGGGGGTGGGGGAAAACGGCGCAGACAGCGGTGCGCTCGCCGCGGTAGAGGTTGTCGGCCAAGCGGATGGTGTCGCCTTCGAAGGCCAGTGGTAGCTGACCTTCGAACTGCCTCAACACGGCGTTGGTGGATGAGGTGCCGTAGAGCAACAGGTTGTTGCCGTCGCGGTCGTCGTCCCTCAGATCCACATCTCTGACGACGGGCAGCTCCACGGTATTCTCGCCCATGATGCCGCCGCGGTGAACGCCGCCGTTGCGACTGCTGAAGTACCCTGTAGCATGGCCAGCCACCCAGTCGTTGTAGAAACATTCCTCATCCGAGCCAGATGTCCCGGGCACCAGCAGCAGGCCGTCGTAAAACAGATCGCCGATGGGGCCGGAGGCTTGGTGCCGTTTCTCGGCTCTGAGGTCGAAAGTGCCCGTTTCCCAGGTGCCGCTCTGGTGGCGACGAAAGGATTGGCGGCGGCCCAAGTCGAGGCGGCCTAGAGTCTGGCCGTCGAGGATTACTTCTAGGGTAGCACCCTCTTTGATCGGGCCTAGGGAAAGAGTGTGGACGCCCTCTGTCCGCACGGTCAGGCGTTCTCCTTCCCGGCGGGCATCCACCTTCCCGGATGCTCCGTAGTGGACGAGTTGGTCTATTTCCACCCAATACGAGCGATTGTGGCGCAGGCCCCAAGTGACCAGAGATACATGGGAGGGGGAATCCTGTTTGCGCTGGTTCAGCAGCCAGGGAATCACTTGCTTCCAGATATCCGGCGTGCGGCAGCCGTGGCCGGTGCGGGGCACTTCGGTGTAGATGTGGGCAATGCCTTTTTCCGCCAGCAGGTCGGCCATCTGACGCGAGTGCGCCACGGGCACGCCGCCGCCCACGGCCCGGTCCCATTCTCCGTGGACGATCCACAGGGGCGTGTGCCGCAGGTTCTCCACTAGGAAGGCGGCCGAGCGCGATTGCCAGGAGGGTTCCTCCCAAGGGTGCATGTGGAAGGTCAGGCCGCCGGGCTTCTCCCACAGGCGATAGTCGCAATAGCCGCAGAAGGGCGCGGCGGCGGCGAAAAGGTCGGGGTAATGGGAAGTCAAGTACCAGACGGCGGCACCGCCCATGGACGAGCCAGTGATACTGATGCGCGCCCGGTCAATGGCATAGTGAGCGGCCACGTGCTCGATGGCCTCTAGGACATCGAGCACGCCGTAGTTCTGGTACACGGAGCCGGGGCCGCGCCCGGTGGGTCGTAGAACCACACAGGAGTGGCCCCCGGCCGCGGCAATGGCGGCCATTTCCTCGGTCAGGGCAACGGCACCCGGCAGGTGGTGCAGGGCACCGGGACTGACCTCGATAATCAGGGGTTTGGGGTCGGGACCAGTATCAGTGGCGCAGACGGCGCAAGGGTGGAGTTGGCCGTCGACGGACGAGCGAAAGTACTGGAGTTGGCCGATGGGTTTCATTATTCAAAACGCCCGGCTGAAGCGCAGGGACACATCGAGGTCGCGCGTCTGGTTGGAGACAGGGCGGGCAATGTAGAGGCGGAAATAATCCCTGTGCAGCCCTAGGCCGCCGCTAACTTGCAGATCGAAGTCGGCCTCATCTGCCAGCCAAGCCGAACCAGCATCGGCGAAAAAGCCCACATTTACCCGATTCCCTTGCATCCAGTGCTCGGCGTTGAACAGCGCCATTCTATCGCCGCTGAACTCCTTGAAACCATAGCCGCGCAGGGAAGAAAAACCGCCTAAGTCAAAGTGGTACTGCCGCGGTACTGACCCGGTGGCTCGTCCTAGACGCATGCGCAGATCAAGGCGACTGCCTTGGCTCACGGGCTGGTAGCGCCGCACATCGAGGATATAGCGCGCAAAGTCTCGGTCCCCGCCCCAAGTTCCTCCGGCCCGTTCGCCAAAGCCATTGACAAACCAGCCGCGCCGAGGACTGTGGGGGCTGTCGCGGCTGTCCCAGCGCAGTTCGGCCCGCAGGCTTTTGTAGCGTTCCTCGTCAATGGCTGGATTGGGGCGGAAGCGGTTCCGGCCTAGGCGACCCAACAAAGCCCACTGGACGCTGTTTTCTAGGGAGGCGAAATCGTCTTGAGTATAGCGGACGGTCAAGCGCAGGTCGGGGCCCAAGCTCTGCACCGCATATGCGCTGAAACCCGTGCGGCGATAGTAATCGCGGAAATCGCGCCGGAACAGCACGGCATCCAGCGAATTTTCCTCGGTCGATAATAGCCAGTGATCTTGGGTATCAGTCAGATCGTGTAACTCGACACCTAAACGCGCGACGTACGGCCCCGAGTTCCGCTCCACCGCCAGCCACTCGGCCCCCAACTGGCAATGCCAGTAGTCGCTGCCCAAGCCCCGCCCCAACTCGCCGTATTGCACCAGCCGGGAAAAGTCGTTGAACGGAATCCGGGGACGCCAGCCCAGATAGAGGCCGTCAACTTTGTTGTACTGGGCGACCAAGCCCTCTGGCTTCCATTCCAGCAACTTGTGGCCTCTGTTCCACTGGCCCTGCCAGCCGGCGAAACCGCTAGTCTCTAAGTCGTGGGGGTCCTGCCAGCCGACGAAACCGCCGGTTTCTAAGTCGCGGGGATATTGCAGAGCACGGGCGATCAAGCGCTCCAAGCGGCCCTCAAAACGCACCAAGATTAGGTCCGCGTCGCTGAGGACGACGAGGTGCATTTGATCTACTGTCTGACCGCGAATGTGGTAGAGCAGCCAAGCTACTTCCCGTCCTTCGCGTACTTTGAGGGCTACTTCCCAATTTTTGCGCGTCAACAATTCTTGGACCCGAGGCGATACTCTCCAATCCTGCCGGAAAGGAGTGTGGTGGGCCGTGTACACACCCACTTTGACCGCGCGGATTTCGCTCAGCATACCGCGCACTCTCCAGCTCGGAGGCACAAAAAAGGTGACCAAGCGAGCAAAACCCACACTCATAGGGCCAAAACTCATTTCAATTTCCCGCTCGTATTGGACCTCGGGTAGTTCCCGCTCTATGTCCCGGCGCAACTGGCCCAAGTCCGCAGCGCGAAAGCAACTGGTCAGACTCAGCGCAATGATCGCATACAAGGTCAATTTGGTCATGGCTAGTCTTTCCGCGGCGCTTTAGGGGGAACCGCCCCAAAGTCAATGCTGTCCAAAGGCTCTATGTCGAACTTGCGGCCAATGCGCCCCACCTGGGCTATGTCGAGGGGGCCGACGATATTGATGCAGACAAATTCGTCAGGATTGCCAACCAATACCAAAAGCCCGACGATGGTCTCATCCTCGGTGCGCACGTAAAACTGCACTCGCTGATCTGGTTCGCGCACCTGCACCACCCGCTCCCAGTCGGGCAAGGTGAGGATGCTAAGCCGTGCGGCGATGTTCTCGTAATCGTACGACGCGTCTAGGTCTCGACCCTCCGCCTTTTGGTAAGCTTGGACTCGGATGAGGTACAGGGACTCTAGCATATCGGCTAGGTCTGGGTCTTCAAAGCGAGTAGCCGCAGCCACCAACTCGAGGAGCGGGTCTTTCAGGTAGATCTCGATGGAGGTTTCCGGCTCGGGGCCACCGAATAAATCCAAGGAGGAGAAATCGATGTACCCGGGTTGCTTTTCTAGCGACGGGGAGGCCCACGCGCTAGTGGGACCGACGGCGACGACAAAGAGAAGCAGAGCGTAAAAAAAGAACATGGCAAAACTCCTCACATGGTTTGGACGGGTAGGATAGTGTCTAGGTTGAGACGCAACGGCTGGACTAGGTGCGGCTGGATCACGTCGTCGCGTACTGTGGTGCCCATGCGGCTGTTCAGGTCACTTAGATAGGCTAGGGTCCACTCTACTTGGCGGTTACAAGAGCCGCCCTTCTTTTTGCAAAATATCCCCGGCAATCGCGTAGGTCGTCCCGTGCATGGCAATGACGACGAGTCCGATTCCGGCCGCGAGATAGCCGCCGAGGTACAAGTTGGGGATGTCAATCGACTCGTAGTTGTGGGCGTGGGTTTGTACTTGATCGACTTGGAAGCGGTAGTTGTCGCGCATGGGCGCGAGGGTCAGCGGCGCAAAGCCCTGTAAGATCGAATAGTCGGCCGTGCCGCCGATTTCTTTGATTACGTGATCGACTTCCACCACTTGGTTTCCTTCGGGCGTTTTTAGCTCGACCTGTCCATCCTCGGCGATCTGCGTCACATAGGCGTGGTATAAGGTTTGGAGCCGGGACGAGCGGCTTTCGAGGATTTCGGCGATGCGATGGTAATAGGGTAGCCCGTGGCGGCTGTCGTTGATGAGCTGCCAATGGACCGCTGGCCCTTGGCGCATGGCGTAGTACACTTGCTTGCCGGCGTCGTGCAATTCGGTCGCGGCCCAATCGCCCGAGCGCCCGCCACCGACGACGAGCACTCGCTCGCCGGGAAAGTCTGTGGGCTTGTCGTAGTGAGCCGTGACAAAAGGCCAGTCCTCCCCCTCCACGCCGAGGGAGCGCAACTGACCGCGCTGGCCGGTTGCGAGGACCAAGTACTTACAGGTGTAGTGCTGCTCAACGCCCGTTTGCACGTGCCGACTGGTGAGCTGAAAGCCCCTTTCGTGCGGCTCAATCCGCTCGACTTCCTCAGAGGTGCGAATGCGCTCTGTCATCTCAAAGCGCTCGGGCACGCGGTGATAGTACTCGATCAGATCGGTCTTGAGGATCAGGGCGTTGACGTCTAAGGAGCTTCCGATTTCTGCGGCGTGCTGCGCCAGCGGATAGAAGGCAAACTCCATCCACTGACCCGGCGACAAGGTCAGCAGGTTGTGCGGCGCGCGGTTCCATAGCCCGCCGACCGGCTCGCGGCTGATCAGCAGCGCGTCCAACGGCTCGCCGCGCCGAAAGTCCATGGCGACTTGGTCCAGTTCCTCAAAGAGCTGGCGCGGATGGTGCAAGGTGCGGAACAGATCGACGGGCCTGATACCGCTCTGCACGAAATACTGCATATCCAGCCCTAGCAGCGTGCGGTCGAACTGCTGTAAGTATCCGGCTAAGGGTGCGTAGCGCGTGGCAAACATGCGGCTGTTGCGGAAGAAAGGATGCCAGCCGCCCAAGACCACGGCCAACGGCAGGCCCGCCGGTCCGCCGCCGACGATTATAACGGTGTGGTGTTCTGGGTTCATTATCTTGTGGGTTAAAAGGTGAAAGCGAAAAATTAGCCTGTTGAAACTAGCGTTTCCGCAGTGCGACCGCCACCATAGGAGGAGACGCGACTTGAGCGGTACACGTGAATTCGCTAGCATAGTAGCGCTGACCGAACTACAAAGCAGAGGAGACAGAATCATGACGCCCGAACAAATTCTGGAACACCCGCCCAAGATCCTCACCCCGGATCAGCGGCAATCCTATTTCGACAAGGGTTTCCTCTTGGTCGAAAACCTCATCGGGCCAGAGTGGATTGAGCGCTTGTTGGCCGTCACCGACGAAATGGTCGAGCGCAGTCGCGGCCTGACGCAATCTGACGAGGTCTTCGATCTGGAGCCCGACCACACGGCCGACGACCCCCGCCTGCGGCGTCTAACCAGTCCGGTGGACCAGCACCCGGTCTATTGGGAGTTCGCCTCTCAGTCGATTCTGGCTGACGTGGCCGCCGATTTGGTCGGCCCGGACATTAAGTTTCACCACTCCAAATTGAATTTCAAGTGGTCCGAGGGCGGCGAAGAAGTCAAGTGGCATCAGGATATTACGTACTGGCCGCATACCAATTATAGCCCCTTGACCATCGGCACGTACCTCTACGACGTCGATGACGACCAAGGGCCTTTGGCTGGGGTCGCTGGCAGCCACAACGGGCCGTTGTTCGATCAGTACAATGCCTCGGGACAATGGGTCGGCTGTATCGCCGATCAGGATCTGCCCCAGGTTGACCTCAGTCGCGTTGAATTTATGACGGGGCCGGCTGGGTCCATCACCATCCACAATTGCCGTACCGTGCATGGGTCTAAGAAAAATTTATCGCCCAAGGGACGGCCCTTGTTGCTCAATATCTATTCGGCGGCCGATGCCTTTCCCTATACGGCCAACCCTTTGAACAGCCCGCAGTACTCGGGATCTATTGTGCGGGGCAAAGAGGCGCGCTGGGCCTATCACGATCCGCGGCCTTGTCTCATTCCGCCGGATTGGTCGGGAGGATATACGTCTTTGTACGCGCTGCAGCAGGAAGAGGAGTGGGAGGTATAAAGAATATGGCCTCATACAAAGTAGCCATCGTCGGCACGGGCATGGTCGCCAACGTCGGGCACATCCCCGCTTGGCTGGAGTTGGCCCCGGTCGTAGAAATGGTCGGCGTGTTCAATCACACCTTGGACAAGGCCCAACAGACCGCGGACCGCCACGGCATCCCCCGCGCGTACGACGACTGTGGACGCATGATGGATGAACTGCGTCCCGATATCGTCTCCGTCTGCACTCCCAACGTCTCGCACCGCGCCTACACCGAAGCCGCTCTTCAGGCTGGTGCTCACGTCTTTTGCGAAAAACCTGTAGCTGCCAGCCTCGCCGATGCAGTAATCATGTACGCAGCGGCCGAGACCGCCGACCGCCATTTATTTGTCACCCAGACGAGCCGTTTCTCCGGCAGCAATACCGCTGCCAAGCAACTGGCCGACAGCGGGCACTTGGGCGAGATGTACTACGCTGAAACCTCGGCCTTCCGCCGCCGTGGCGTGCCCACTTGGGGCCGCTTCCACATGAAAGAAGCCTCGGGCGGCGGTCCTCTCTACGACATTGGCGTCCACGCGCTCGACGCCCTGCTGTGGATTATGGGCAATCCCAAAGTGGTGGCCGCCTCGGGCGCGACGTACACCAAGCTGGCCGACCAGCGCGAAGACGTGGTTACGTCGTTGGCCGACAGCGGCGCGCCAGAGGGCGTGTTTGCGCCCCGAGACTACGACATTGGCGAGTACGATGTCGAGGATATGGCCGCTGGCTTTTTGCGCTTGGAAAACGACGCCACCATTAGCATTCGGGCCAGTTGGGCGGCCAATTTGCCCGATGGCACCGGCGGCACCCTCATCATGGGCACCAAGGGCGGACTCACTTTTAATCCGCTCACCTTTATCGGCACTTTGGGCCGCTATCAGGCCGACTCCCGGCTCAACGTGCCGTCCGATCCCTCGGTGCCCTTCTCGGGCCACTGGAAAGCCGCGGCCCACTTCGTCGAAGTACTTGAGGGACGAGCCGAGTTGATGGTGAAAAAAGAGGAAGTGCTCAACGTCATGGCCGCCCTCAATGGGCTGTATCGCTCGGCCGCCGAGGGTGGGGAAGTGAGGATAGGCTGATGACCTACCTAAGCGATGCGGCCCTGCAGGATTTTATCGTCCAGGGATACCGCGTGGTGCAACCGACTGCGCCCGCGGACCTGCACGACGAATTGCACCGCGAGGTCGAGCGCGTACTCGCTACGGGCAATCCGGGCAACGGCCTGATAGATCGCATTCCCCTATTGCACCAGTTGTTCGCCGATCCGGCAGTAGATGCGGCTTTGACTGGCATTCTGGGGCCGGGGTACGCCCTCTGTCGCCATTGCCACTGCCACGATCTCGCGCCGGGCAATCAAGCCCAGAATTGGCACAAGGATTATCCCTTCGGCGGCAATGTGCGCTACCACCGCCCGCGCTATCTCCTGCTGCTGTACTATCCACATGAGGTAACGCCGGATATGGGGCCTACGGCGCTGGTGCCCGGGACGCAGTACTATATGGATGACCCCGACGCTGAGGTCGAAGGGTTGCCCCTGACCTGCGCGGCGGGCACTGTGGTCATCACCCACTACGAATTGTGGCACCGGGCCACGGCCAATCGCTCGACCCAGACGCGCTACATGCTGAAGTTCCTCTTTGCCCGCACCCAAGAGAGCACGCCAGAACGACGTAGTAAGTGGATGCCCACAGGACGCCACGCAGCTTTGTACCGCACGCTGTGGCGTTGGTACGGGGGGGAGGCCCCCGCCTTGAGGCCGGAGCGGACGGTAGCTGCCCTGCAGGCGGCTTTGCGCGATCCCGATGAACGGGTGCGACTGGATGCCTATTACGACTTGGGGGCGCTGGGAGCTGAAGGGGTGCCGGTATTGATGGCGGCGTTAAAAGACGAGTCTGCCCGGCGTTGGCAAGCCAATCTCGAGCGCGGCGATTTTACCAATCCCAGCCAGTTGGAAAGCCCCTACGGGCTGGCTGCGGCCGGTGCCGTTGCGGTGCCTGCGCTCATTGAGGCGTTGCAGGATCGGGATTGGTGGCTGCGCGCCGGGGCGGCTAATGCCCTAGGCTGCATGGGTGCCGAGGCTCAGGAGGCGGCCACGGCCCTTGCCGCAGCATTGCAGGACGACAGCGAATGGGTCTGCCGCAATGCCGCCGATGCCTTGAGCAACATGGGCCAGGTGTCGGCGGCAGTACCAGCTTTGACACAGGCGCTGGACGATAGCCGCGCGATGACGCCTTGGTCTCTGTCTGATGCGCCGCTGTGCGAAAATGCGGCCATGGCGCTGGCCAAATGGCGCGCGCCAGCGGCGGCGGTAACCGCCTTGCAACGGGCGCGTCAGCAGGGCAACGAATACGTGCGATCCTGGGCCGAATGGGCGTTGGACCGCCGCTTTTAGGAGGAGCTATGAATGAACTCGGTTTTTGCGTTTAGCGAAGTAGCCCGGCTGCCCATGCCCGGGGACAATGTGGCGATTGCCACCCGGCGCTTGGAAGCGGGCGCGGGGATCGACTACGAGGGTGGGTCGTTCACTTTGTCTCACACGGTGATGGAAGGCCATCGCTTTGCCGTCGAGCCGATTGAACCCGGCCAGTTTTTGCTGTCGTGGCAACTGCCCTTTGGCGTGGCCGAGCGCGCCTTGGAGCCGGGCGATTACGCCTGCAACGAGAGTATGCTCGACGCCTTGGGCATCCGGCAGTTGGACTTCGACTTGCCCGAGCAGGCCAATTTTGTCGATCGCATTGAGCCGTATCAATTGGACCCGGCGAATTTTCAGCCTGGGGTTGCGCTCGGTCCGCATGAGGACCGGCGGACCTTCTTAGGCTATGGTCGCGCTGGGGGACGGGGCGTGGGCACGCGCAATTACATCGTCGTCTTGGGCACGTCCTCGCGCACGGCTAGTTATGCCCGGCTGTTGGCCGAGCGCTGGAGCGGCCGAGTGGCTGGCGATGGCGTGGTGCCGATTGCCCACACCGAAGGCGGCGGTGGGGCCGATCCCAATAACCGCGAACTTTTATTGCGCACGCTGGCTGGCTTTGTCGTCCACCCCAACGTCGGCGCTGTGCTGGCGGTGGACTACGGCAGCGAAGCCGTGACCAACGAAATGCTGCGGGAATACATGGTGGCGCACGGCTATGCCCTCGACCACGTCCGGCACTGCTTTATGAGCTTGGACGGTTCCTTTGCGGCGCGTTTGGCAGAGGGTGATCGGCAAGTGGCGGCTTGGGCCGAGGAAATGGCGGGCGAGGAGCGGGGCGAGCACGACCTAAGCCATCTCAAGATCGCCTTGCAGTGCGGCGGCTCGGACGCCTTTTCGGGCATTTCGGGGAACCCGCTGGCCGCTTGGGTGGCGCGCGAGTTGATTCGCTACGGCGGCGCGGCCAACCTCGCCGAGACCGACGAGCTGATCGGTGCTGAACCGTACGTGCTGCAAAACGTCAAGGATGTGGAGACTGCGCGCACCTTTTTGCACATGGTCGAGCGCTTCAAGGAGCGGGTGTCGTGGCATGGTGCCTCAGCCGAGGGCAATCCCTCCGGGGGCAACAAATTTCGCGGTCTATACAATATCGCGCTCAAGTCCATTGGCGCGGCGCGCAAGCGCGACCCAGACGTGCGCTTGGACTACGCCATTGACTACGGCGAGCCGCTCAAAGGGACTGGTTTCTACTTTATGGACAGTCCGGGTAATGACTTGGAAAGCATTGCCGGACAGGTGGCCAGCGGCTGCAATGCTATCTTCTTTGTTACTGGTAATGGCTCCATTACCAATTTTCCCTTTGTGCCGACAGTCAAAATCGTCACTACCTCGGAGCGCTACCAGTTGCTGGCCGCGGATCTCGATGTCAATGCCGGGGCCTACTTGGATGGCACGCCGATGGACGAGTTAGGTCAGGAGCTGTTCGAGCGCACCTTGCGGGTAGCCTCGGGCGAGCGTTCGCTGGGCGAGCGGGCTGGTCACGCCCAAGTGTCCATCTGGCGCAACTGGCAACAGACCGATATCAGCCGGCTGGAGGAACTGTTGGCTGCTCCCGTGCCCGAGGGTCGGCCTGTGCCGGTGCGGCCTGAAGTCGGCCCAGCAGTGGCGTTCCCCATGCTGGACGGGGCTATTGATCAGGTAGGGTTGGTATTGCCCACCAGCCTGTGCGCTGGCCAGATCGCCCGCATGTGCGCCGAGCGGCTCAATACCCGGCAAGTGGGCCGCGAGCAGGGTCTGTCGCACTTTGTCGCCTTGGTCCACACCGAGGGCTGTGGGCTGTCGTCGAGCGGTGCCACCGAGCAAATGCACTTGCGCACCATGATGGGGTACGCAGCGCATCCGCTGGCCCGGCGAGTGTTGCTGCTGGAGCACGGCTGCGAAAAGACGCACAACGACTACATGCGCAATGGCCTTGAGGAATGGGGTTTGGACCCGGCTGTTTTTGGCTGGGCGTCGGTGCAGTTAGACGGCGGCATTGTCAAGGCCATGGACAGGGTCGAGGGGTGGTTCCGCCAAGCGTTGGCCGAGACGGAGGCACCTGTCGCCGTGGAAGGTGACTTGGGTGCCTTGCGCTTGGGGATGCAGGCGACTGGTGAGCTGGGGGAGGATGCGGCGCAATGTTTTGCCCAGTTGACGCGCTGGGTCGTGACTGCGGGCGGCACTGTGGTCGTGCCGCACAACGCGGCTCTGCTGCGGGAATCGGCGTATCTGGACTCTGTGCTAGTCGAGCCGTCGGATGCGGCGACATTGCCCTATGGACAGGCGGTAGTAGAGCCGGGTTTTTACATCATGGAGACGCCTACCGATCACTGGGTGGAGACGGCTACCGGGCTAGGGGCCACGGGCGTGGACCTGATCTTGGCTCATATTGGGGAACATCCTCTACAGGGACATCCCCTGATGCCGGTGGTGCAGGTGAGTGCGGATCCGACGGTAGCGGCGCTCTACGGCGATGATATTGATTTGGCTCTGACGGGTGTGGCCGACGATTGGGCGGAGCAGTTGGCCGCTTTGTTGGCCCAAGTGGCGCGAGGAGAGCACGTTCCCGGTGCCTTGCAGCAGCGCAACGTCGATTTTCAACTGACGCGGGGTTTGTTGGGGGTTTCGACCTGAGTGGGGAGAGCGTGTACCGTCGGGACGCTACTGCTAGGCAGCCCTAAAAATCCATGCTCAAGGTCGCAAAGCGGAATTCTTTCGCAATCACGGAACTACTGCTAGGAACCCGCCTCCAAGCAGAGAGTGGCCCAGTTCTGAAAGAAGGTTCGTCCGTTAGCGTGGAGAGCGGGCAAGTGTTGGGTCGCGTCGGTTTTGATTTGCTCGCCGTCTAATCCTTCTTCGCGCACCTCGTCGGCAAAAGCCCGCACCATGTCGGCGATGATTTGCGTGGTAATTTCCATGTGGAAGAGGACGCCATACGCCGCCCGGCCATAAGAAAATGCTTGGTAGGTAGTGCGAGCAGAAGAGGCCAGCGCAGTAGCGCCCTTGGGCAAATCGAAGATGTCGCCGTGCCAGTGAAAGCCCATAAAGGATCGTTGCAGCCCGCCCATTAGCGGGTCTTCACTGGCGGCGGGCTTCAGCTCAATTGGATACCAGCCGATTTCTTTCTGCGGACCGCGGGTGACCCGAGCACCGAGAGCCGTGGCCAAAAGCTGACTGCCCAAGCAGATGCCGAGCACGGGTTTGTCTTCTTTCAAGGCTTGGTCGATAAGGCGCATGGCCGCGTCTATAAACGGGTAGCGGTCGTGTTCGTACACGCCCATCGGGCCGCCTAAGACTACTAAGCCAGTAGCCTCGTCCATATAGCGGGGGATCTCTTCGTCGGCAAAGGTATGGATGTAGTCAGGCTCGAGACCGCAGCCTTGGAATACTTGGCCGGCGATCCCCAAATTTTCTGGCTGTATGTTTTGCAGGACCCATATTTTGTTCATCGTCGAGTTTTCTCCGCTATTTCGTTGTAGCTGCACAAATCACCGCTTCCGCGCCAGCGTCAACCCGTCGCCAATCGACAGCAGGGATGCAGTCACGCGCTCGTCGGCGTGGATTTTGGCGTTGAGTGCTCGGATCGCCACGGTGCTCTCGTCCTGCTCGTTGGCATCGGCGGGCCGTCCGCCCCACAGCACGTTGTCGATTAGGATCAAGCCGCCTGGGCGCAAGAGTTGCAGACAGCGCTCGTAGTAGGCGTCGTAATTTTCCTTGTCCGCGTCGATAAAGGCCATGTCGAAGCAACCGGCTTCCCCAGCCGCTAGCATTCCGTCGAGAGTTGCTACCGCTGGCCCCAACCGCAATTCAATTTTGTCGGCCACGCCGGCCTCTTGCCAATAGCGTCGGGCGATGCTGGTAAACTCGTCGCTGACGTCGCAGGCGATTAGACGCCCGTCCGCTGGCAGGGCCAGTGCCATGGCGATGCTACTATAGCCAGTAAAAGTCCCTACCTCAACGATCCGCTTGGCGTCGATTAGCTCGACGAGCAGCCCCATGAATTGCCCCTGATCGGGCGAGATCTGCATTCCGCCCATGGGCATGGCCCGGGTTTCCTGCCGCAGCCGCTTGAGCTCGTCTCGGTCGCGCAGCGAGTTGGCGAGGATGTAGTCGTAAATATGCGTTTCGATAAAACCGTTGCGGGAACTCATGGGCCGACCTTTCGCAAAGAGGATGCAGGAAGTTGCGCCAAAGTAAGTGGATGCAGAGCGCAGCACAATTTGCTGGCTGTTTGCCAAATCAAGATTGGAGTTTGGGATTTTCCGCGTGACGCCGGCGGTCGCGTCGGGTCTTCTTGGCCAGCGCACGCTGGAAGGATTCCTCTAAGTCAACTCCGGTTTGATTGGCGAGGCATAGGAGGACGAAGAGCACGTCGGCCATCTCCATGCCGAGATCGGCTTCCTCGCCCTCCTTAAAACTCTGCTCGCCAAAGGTGCGGGCCATAATCCGCGCTAGCTCGCCGACTTCCTCCATCAGCACGGCCGTATTGGTCAGCTCGGAAAAGTAGCGCACGCCGACATCGGCGATCCACTCATCTACGGCGCGCTGGCAGGCGCGAAGGGTGTGCTCAGGCGCGGGCTGGCTCATAGGGAACAGGTGCCAGACCGTCTTGCTGGCGTTGGGCATTGACCTCGTCTAAGCGCCAGGGCACAGCCGATCCGTCGGTGCGAAAGCGCTTGTAGTAGCCGCCTTTGCAGCGGGAGATGGGCATCAGCGGCGCGGCGGGCCGCAGCTCGGCTAGGGCCGCGCCCGTGAGCGCCGTGCCGCTGGTGAGATCGACGACCTCGATTTCCTCGGGGTCAATGGTCCCCAAGCCGCGGGTGTGGGCGAATTGCAGATAGGGGGTGGCCTGTGGATCGAGGCCCATCAGGTAAGTGGCGATTGTATCTACGTGTACCTCATTGACGCCAGCCACAGCCCAGCCGAGGGGGTAGTTAACCCCTTCGTTAAACGCCGTGCCGTCGCGGCCGACAAGGCCATCTACCACTGAAAGCCGCGGCATCCCCAAACCGCGTAGCGCGACTAATAGATCGCAGAGCTTGTGATAGAAGCGGTCTTCAAAGAGGCTGAAGCCGCTCTCGGTCAGCCGCCACAGGTCCTCTGCGAATGGCTCGTCCACGGCTTGGGTCGCGCACAGGTGTCGCTCGGGCTTGGCGATGATGCCCATTAGGTTTTTTATCGACAAGGTCGTGCAGCCCAAGTTGTGGCATTTGGCGAGGGGGACGTTAAAAAAGAAGGCGCAATCGGTTACTTCCCGGTACAGGGGATAGCGCTCATACACCACGCCGTCGGCGACCTCGACGACGCGAGAATCCTCGTCGGTGTTCATTTCTGCGAGCCGCACGCCCCGCGCCTCGGTCATGGCGCGATAGCCGCATAGTGCCCAAGTGTGACCGGCCGTGGGGTTTTCCCCGGACTGGCCATCGGCAACCACCATGCGCTCAGCGGGTACGCCGCGGTCGCGCAGGGCGTCGAGTAGGCCACCGACAAATCCGGGGTGGGTAATGACGCGCTTTTCCGGCGGATAGAGCACAGTGGCGTTGGGCTTGAGTAAGATGGTGCCGGCGTCAGGTAGCGGCACCTCAAGGGCGGCGAGAGTGCGATGGGCCAACTCTCGGTAGGTCGCAAAAGGAGCGTCGGCGCGGTCGATGGGCGAGCGCGCTAGATATACGGCGTCGGGTTGTACGATCATGGTGCTCTCCTATGTAGTGATAGACAAGCAAAAAAAAGCGGCCGAGAGCCGCAAGCTCCCGACCGCTTATTAGCGTTGGACGCAACGCGCCTTAGTGTCTTTCGATGTCAGCGCCCAAGGCCCGCAGGCGGTGCTCGAGGTGGGCGTGCCCGCGGTCGAGTTGGTAGAGATTGCCAATCTCGGTGCAACCTTCGGCCGCTAGACCGGCGAGTACGCAGGCGGCTCCGGCGCGAATGTCCATGGCCTTGACCTTGGCCCCTTTGAGCTGAGCTGGCCCGTGCACCAACACCAAGTGGTCCTTTTCCGGCGCAAGGCGAGCGCCGAAGGAGCGCAGGGCCTTGACGTGGCCGAGGCGATCTTCGAATACGGTCTCGCGGATGTAGCTGTCGCCTTTGGCCATGCACGCCAAGGCCGTCATCCCAGGCTGCAGGTCCGTTGGGAAGCCAGGGTAAAAGGTGGTCACTACGTTGATCGGCGACAAGGTTTCTGGCCCGCGCACCCGCATCCACGCCCCTTCCTCTGTCATCTCGACGCCCATCTGCTGGAGCTTGGCTTCAAAAACGTACAGGTGATCGCGCACCACGCCTTTGAGGGCGATGTCGCCGCCGGTAATCGCGCCCGCCATCATCAGGAGACCGGCGTCGAGGCGGTCGTACATGATCGTGTGCTCGGCACCTACTAACTCATCGACTCCCTTGATATACACCTGCCGCGTACCGACCCCTTCGACTTGGGCACCCATCTTTTGCAGGAGCGATGCGAAATCGACGATCTCTGGGTCGGAGGCCGCGTTTTCGATTGCGGACTCGCCCTCTGCTAGGCAGGACGCCATAACGAGGTTTTCCACGCCGGTATGACTGGGCAGATCGCAGTACATAAAGGCACCGGCTAGCTGCTTGGCCACCACGTCGATGCCGCCGCCGTTGACGCCTTGGACCTCGGCCCCGAGCCGGGCAAAGCCGCGATAGTGATAGTCGGTCGGTCGCGAGCCAATCGTGCAGCCGCCGACCTCTTGGATCCAGGCGCGGCCAAAGCGGGCCAACAGCGGACCGACAAAAAGCAGCGAGGCGCGGAAGCGATTGGTCAAATCCGCGGGCAGCCGGTGCTCTTTGACATCGCGGGTGTCTAGGACGGCCACTTCTTCGGTCGCATCGTAATCGACGCGCGCGCCGAGCCGACGCAACACTTCTAGGGCCACCAATACGTCGTTGACCGGGGGTACCCGGTGCAAAACGGTTTGTCCTTCAGTGGCCAACAGCGAAGCGGCCAACATGGGCAAAGCGGCGTTTTTGGACCCTTGGACCTCGACCTCCCCCTGGAGGGAACGACCGCCGCGCACGAAAAGAACTTCTGTAGAACTCATTACCTATCCTGAGTTAAGAGGGCGAGGAAAGACATCAAGTGGGGGGGGAATAATTCAAATGTAACATTGGGTATTCAGTTCGTCAATCGCTCAATGCTTTGCTTGACAGAGAGGGGCGCATCTCTATATTCCACCAAACGCAAAATCGTTTCTATCACGCCAGAAAGGAATCCCAATCATGGCTGAAAGCCCTCATATCGTCGCCTATCTGAAGCCGGTTTGCGGCTGGAGCAATAGCGTGCGCACCACCTTCGCCAAATACAGCTTGGCATACGAAGACAAAGACATTATCAACAACCCAGATATTTACGCTGAGATGGTGCAGAAAAGCGGCCAGCCCCTCTCGCCCTGCGTCGAGATCAACGGCCAGATGCTGGCCGATGTCGATGGCGATGAGGTCGAGGCGTGGATGCTTGCAAACGGAGTAGTAGAGCCGGTTTCGGCCTAGTCGCCCATCCGGCCCAACACGTGCCGCATACCCTCGCACAGATTGGGCTGCTCGTGATTGAGCGGCCCGCTCGCCGCGCGGCGAATCAGCGTCAACGCACCCCATAGCTGGCCGTCGCTGGCCTTGAGAGGCAACACGTAGCTAAAGCCGATGGACCCGCCTTCAGCCCCCTCCAGGAGGAAGCGCACCACTCCTGCTGGCAGGGGGCTTTCTTCGTCGGCGCTGGCCTGTCCCACTAGCAACAACGCGGAGTGACCAACTCCGTCCTGATCGGCGAAGGAGCGCACGCCGTCTTGTTCCAGCACCCGCTGCAGGACCTCGGCTCCTGCCCCAGCCGTGTGGACTACCCCTTGGCCGACGCGCTCGTATACGATGGTATCTGCCGCTTCAATGCCCAGCAGCAAGTCCATGCCTTGAATCACGGCTTCATCTGGAGACATGGCCTCAAGCGATGCGACGATGTGGGGAGGAATTTCAGCGGGTTCAGGCATGTTGAACGGGATGATCGAGACTGGCATGGCGCATCCTTGACAATGCAAATGAGGGGTCTTTAATTTTAGTCTTTCTTTTGGTGGCGCTTTAGCTCAGTAGGTAGAGCAGGAGACTGAAAATCTCTGTGTCCGCGGTTCGATTCCGCGAGGCGCCACCACTATTATAACCAGCCCCTCAGCTTGCACAAGCTGAGGGGCTGTTGCATTTGTGCGGATCATCGCGCATTGTCTTCCTCTGCCCTGCGTTTGATTTGTCCCCAACTTGCGGACTGCACTGCCGTGGCGGGAAGTTCGCGCGCTGCGCAGCGAAATCCGACGATGATGTAGGTAGCCGAAGGCGGCAGCCCGCTGCGGTCGGTGGTGCGCAGGCGATACGGGTCGCTGCTCATTGACCCGCCGCGAAGCACTCGGCTAATGCCTGCATCCGGCCCCTGCGGATCGCGCCCGGGGCTTTGCGCGTAGTACTCCTCGCCGTACCAATCCACCACCCATTCCCAGACATTACCACCCATGTCGTAGGCCCCATAGGGCGAAATCCCGCGCTGATAAGAGCCGACCGGGGCCGAGTCGAAAAAGCCGTCGCTGTCGTCGCCGCGGCAGCAGCCCTCTTTGCCGTAGTTGGCCCGGCTGCGGTCGATGGAATTGCCCCAGGGATAGATGCGGTTGTCGGTGCCGCGGGCGGCTTTTTCCCACATGGCCTCGGTCGGCAACTGCATGCCGGCCCAAGTGCAATAGGCGCGGGCACCGTACCACGAGACTTCGGCAACTGGCCGCTGCTCGGTGCCGGGAATCGGCGCGTATCCCGCGTCGTTGTAGAGAATCTGCACGTCGAAGTCGCGCACATCGATCAGCAGGTGTCCTTCCGCGTCTGCGTTGCGGTCAATGTCGTTCAAAAAGGCCGCGTACTGGTCGTTGTTGACCTCAAAGCGGTCGATGTAGAAATCGTCGAGATAGACTTGGTGGACCGGCTGCTCGTCCGCCCGCCCCTCGGCCGATCCCATTGTAAAATAACCGGCGGGGACGCGGGCCAACTCGTGCATGGTGCTGGCTGGCGTCTGCACTTGGACAATCTCTTGGGCTAGGACACTCGGTGTCCATATCAAAAAGCACCAGAATGCGCTGCTGCGCGCCATACTGCCTCCGCTACGTGGCCTTTTTCGCCGCGAGTTGTTGATTTACTTTCCTACATACATAATTGCCATCCCCCGTTCCAGCAAAGAAGAAATTGGTTTCCACTCATCGCGAGGCGCTGTCGCTTTTTAACCGCGACGTGCGCCTAGTGCTTTTCAGCCAAGCTCTGATTGGCTTTACGATTTTCGGCGGCGTCTATACGGTCCTGCTCAATCTCTATCTCTTGCGCCTAGGCTATGGTCCCCAATTGATCGGCCAAGTCAATGCCGTTGGCGCGCTGTCGTTTGCCCTGTTGAGCATGCCCGCGGGTATGTTGGCCAACCGCTGGGGCGCGCGCCGGAGCATGATCGTCGGCATGGTGGTCGCCGCTCTCGGTTTTGGTTTGTTGCCCCTCGGCGAGTTCGCTCCCTCCTCCGCGCAGCTAACTTGGATCATGGGGGCTTATGCCCTCGGCGTCCTCGGCAATACGCTTTTCCTCGTCTGCTCGATTCCCTTCCTGACGCTGATCTGCCCGCCGCGGCTGCGCAATCACGTGTTCTCGACTCAGGTGGCGCTGTGGCCGCTGGCGGGTTTTGCTGGTAGTCTGTGCGGCGGCCTGCTGCCCGGCCTGTTCTCCGCGCTCCTCAGCCTGCCCGAAGACCACCCGGCCCCCTATCGCTATCCGCTGCTGCTGGCCGCTGGCGTGCTATTTATCAGCGCCGGTGCTATCGCCGCAACACGCTCCCGTCCGCCCAAACCGCCCGCTAGGGAACGCGGCGAAGCGACGCCCTTTCCCTTGGCTATCGTCCTCGCCTTGAGCTTGGTCACCTTCCTGCAGATGGCTGCGGAAAACAGTCTCCGCGTCTTCTTCAATGTCTATATGGACGACGGCCTCGGAGTCTCTACGGCGCTGATCGGCAGCTTGACTGCCGGCGGCCAGCTCCTAGCTGCCTGTACTGCGCTGGCCGCTCCTGCGCTCAGTCGGCGTTTTGGCCGGGTGCCGGTGATTACCGGAGGGGCTGGGGCGATGGTGCTGTGCCTCATACCGATGGCCTTGGTCGCCCATTGGGCAGTGGCCGGAGCCGCCTGTATGGCCTTGGTCGCTCTCAGTTCGATCCGCCGCTCGGTCTATATCGTCTTTCAGCAGGAACTGGTCCCCGAGCACTGGCGGGTGACAATGAGTTCGGCGCTGACTATGGCCTACGGCATCAGCATTGCCGGCGTTTCGCTCGGCGGCGGCTGGATGATCGACGCGCTGGGGTATCGGGCGTTGTTTTTGTGCAGTGCTGTGATTACGGCTGCGGGCGTACTTTGCTTTCAGGGGTACTTCCGCATTCCGCGCGGCGAGTACGCCAAACGCCTGACAGACGAGGGCGCGTAGGTATTAAGCGCATTCAACGCGCATTGCGTCGCATCGTCGTCTCAGTCGTGCGAGCTGAGCTGAGAACTTGGGGTTTGCTGCGAGATTGCAGGATTCGTGAGGATCTGCGAGGAGGTCGTACAGCTCTTCATAGACGGGCTGTTGCTCGTAGTAGCGAATGTATTTCCAGCGCTGCGTGCGCACGCCTTCGCTCTTGGGAATGTCGGCGCGGTCGAATCGGTGCTCGCAGAAGAAGGCCTTGCGCCATTCGGCTTTTTTGCCGCGCAATAAGGGGACGAGGGATTTTCCCTGTATTTCGTTTGCGGTGTCTAAACCGGCTAGT
This sequence comes from Candidatus Latescibacterota bacterium, assembly GCA_965219735.1. Classification (GTDB taxonomy): domain Bacteria; phylum Latescibacterota; class UBA2968; order UBA8231; family UBA8231. Next base: position 5,362,578 of record OZ244790.1, on the reverse strand, counting down.
GCTAGGATGGTTGGTGCAACATCGATGTTGAGCGCCATTTCTTCGCGCACGATCCCTCGCTTGCTTTCGTCAGCTCGTGGATCGAAGACGATTAGGGGGATGCGGATCGATTGTTCGTTCAACTGCCAGCAATCGCTAAGCCCGCGATCGCCGTAGTACATTCCGTGATCCGAGGCGAAGATCACGATTGTGTTGGCGGCTAATGATAGCTGATCCAAGACCGTGAGAATTCTGCCGATGTTGCGATCGACGCCGCTGACCATTCGGTACAGTCCGCGCATGTTCTGCTGGTAGTCCGCAGGCGTCGCATAGCGGTCCCGCCAGCGCACGCGGCTTTCCGTCTCGCGCAGGAATTTCGGCAGCCGCCTGAAGAAGTCGGGATGGGCGTTGAGTGGCTCTGGCATTTTCGCATTCGCGTAGAGTGGATCTTCAGTCGCCGGCCAGATGTAGTGGCGCGGGTCGTTGTCCTGCGCGTGCGGCGCGTTGAAACTGACAGAGAGACAAAACGGCTGGCTGGAATGGGTGCGGAGGAAGTCGATTGTTTTGTCGCCGGTAATGTCGGTCAGGTGGCGCACATGGCCGTCGGGCTGTCTGATTTCATATCCGTCTTCAGTCCAGTGTTCGTAGTTGTCGAACGCGTCAAACATCTTGCCTAGCGCGCCCTCGTCTGCGAGGGAGGGGTCGATTCCTTTTGCGGCAATGCCGAACTTGCCGATCAGCCCCGTGCGGCATCCGGCCCTTTTGAGAGCTGCCGGATAGGAACTGTCGGTGAAGGTGCGTTGGAGGGGCGGTGTGAGGAAGGTGAAGCGGTGGCGGCTTTCATAGACGCCGGTGAGATAGCTCGCCCGGCTGGCGGCGCAGATTGGACTGGTACAGAATGCGTTTGCGAAGCGGACGCCGCTTGCGGCAAGCCGGTCGAGGTTCGGGGTTTGGATGATTGGGTTGCCGGCGCAGCCGAGTAGGTCGTTGCGCTGGTTGTCGGTCAGGAGGAAGAGGATGTTCGGGACAGAGGCCATGATGGTTGCATAAATAAGGGCGTCCCGCCCGCATACGCGACCCCTACTATTGTCTTCTGCATTTTTAAAGGAATAGTTTATATTCATTTATATGCGACCTAAAGGTAGTGCCGATCGGCTAGAATATCGTCGTCAATGGGCGGCTGCGTTGCTTGATGAAGGCAAAGGGGTCAACGAAGTGGCTCGCTTGGTCAAAGCTTCCCCGTCCTCGGTGTCTCGTTGGAAGGCGATGAAAGCCCAAGCGGGTGAGGCCGGGCTGAAAGCCAAACCGCATCCGGGTCGGGGCTGTCAGTTGAGTGCCCAAGACAAGGAGCAGTTGAAAGAGCTTCTGCTCCAAGGCCCGCAAGCGGCCGGCTTTGATAGCGCGCTGTGGACCTGTAAGCGGGTAGCCCAGGTGATTGCCCAAACGTTTGGGGTGTCCTATCATCCCGATCATGTGGGTCGTCTGCTGCATGGGTTGGGTTTTTCGTGCCAGTATCCCCAGCACCGGGCGCGGGAACAGGATGAGGACGCCGTGCGCCAATGGCGGTTGGTGGCATGGCCGCGGATTAAAAAAAAGCCCGGCACCAAGAGGCGACCATCGCCTTGATGGATCAGAGCGGCTTCATGCTGCAACCGACCCGGCGTAGGACCTGGGCGTTGCGGGGCCACACGCCCATACACCCCGTGTGGGATCGCCATGATCGCTTGTCGGTTCAAGCTGCCGTTACCCTGCCGCCTCGACGGAAGCGGTTGGGGGTGTATTTCCAGATGTATGAGCATAATATTAATACGCAGGATGTGGTGTCCTTTGTCGGTCATCTGCTGCGTATGATACGGCGCAAGGTCGTGCTCATTTTGGATCGGTGGAGTGTCCATCGCGCCGCGGTGGCGATCTTGCACAAAAGGTATCCAGATCGACTCACGATCGAATGGTTACCCGCCTATGCGCCCGAATTGAATCCGGTCGAACAGGTCTGGAATCATACCAAGTATGGCCAGCTAGCCAACTTCATGCCAGACCACATCGACGACGTAGCCGAGGCCGTCTGCATGTCGATCTCCGCCCAGCATCATGATAACGACCTGATTCGAGGCTTCTTCAAATACGCACAACTTAAACTGTAAAGTATTCCTTTATTTTTGCAGACCTCAATAAAGGTCCGTACGCGAAAGGGACGCCCGCGATGGCGTTAGTTATAAACCGCTTACTTTGCGCCTTCGCTGTGCGGACGCATCACCAATACTTCGTAGGTAATCGGCTCGGATACGCGCTCCATCGCCACTCCGAAGTGCTCGCGCAAATAATCGAGAGCCACGTCCCAGCCTTCGGAGAAATCTACATCTACATCTACGTGGCGCTCAAAGGGATTGTCTGCGTCGTCGTCCCATTGCAGCTCGATTTCGTCGAGGTCTTGGTCGTAGCCTTTGACGAGGTCGTTGAGCGCGGCGTTTGTGAGTATGTTCCGTATCACGTCCCTGAGCGAGCCCATGCCTTGGACGTTGCAGCCACTAATTCTAAATCCTCCACTTTGCGGCTCCTCCACACTGATCGGAAACTCGGAGCCGTCTTGGGTGAAAACCCAACGCGTCCTAATACCCTGCCGTTCTTCTATAGAGGTAATAAAATCAAAGCGGCGGCCGAGGCGCTTCACGCGCTCAACGGGGCCTATGTCTTGGTTGTGGACAATCCGCAAGGAGTAACGCCGTTCAGCCAGCACTGAATCCGAGGTCTCCACTGGCCTGTTCCCAAGGCTCTGGACGATCTCGGTCAGCGGTTTGCGGACGAATTCGTAGCGAATGATCCAGCCTTCGCTCTTATAAGACATGCTTTCGTCAGGCATGCTCCTGTCAGTCGAAGCGGAATAGACGGCGATGTCCATCCCGTCTAGCGGCATGTAAAACATCCTGTTCCAAGGCACAAACGGGTCTAGCGGCACATCGTCGAACGGATGTGATTCGTACTCCAAAGGGCGGAACGGCTGGAGCGTATCAACGGCGACAGTGAAAAGTTCGTCCGCCAGCGGCGCATCGTAGTCCAGATAGTTCAATTCGCTGACCAACTCCCAGTCCTCTTGGCCCAAATCGAGATAAACTTGAGCGTGGCTAGGCAACCGCGTCTGGGCATCTACTTCGATTTCAAAGCGGATGTCCGACGGGGTCTTAATGCCCAGCGAGGAACGTCGCCAGATAGAAAAAAGTACTGTCTGCCCCAGATTCTCGCGCTCAATCTGATAGCTCCAAGGCTCGAGTTGCCCGCGCTCGGGCAGGGCCAGTTGGTCGGCGACTTCATCTATGGACCACCATTCCTCTCCCGGGATGTCTGTCCCATACCAGACGCCGTCTGCGTAAAAAAGTATTTCGTCACCCACCACGAGCACGCGCCGCGCCGCACTAGTATCCACTTCGGCGCGGAAAAGGTGCGGAGCCTTTAGCCACTGCTTCACTGGCACCTGTTCTCCTTTTTCTCCACGGAACCAGCCCACTATGTGCACTGAATGAAGCTTGCGCACCTCGGCGACTACCTCTGCCCACGCCGGAACTGATGCATCCTGCCAGAGTACCCCCACCACTACCGCGGCCAGCACGGCAGCTAGCCCCGACAAGTACACCGGCCGCGGTAGTCGCTGCCAAAATCCCGCCTGCTGGGCTTTGCGCTCATCCTCCGCGCGGATCGCCTCCAGCGCGTTGGCGCGAGCCGCCGCAAAAAGCGCGTCCGATGGTTCGGAGGTGCCGATGTCAGCGCTCAGTTCCAACACGGTACGCACCGCCTCCAAGTCGTCGGCCGCTTCTGGATGCTCGGCCAGATAGGTTTCGATCTGTTGCGCTTCCGCAGCCGATAGCTCGCCGCGCACGTAGTCGCTCAGTTTGCCTTCAAATTCGGCTCTATTCATGGCACTTAGTCCTTGCAGTCGGCACCCAAGTGGGCGCGGATCTTTTTAAGTGCTTTGTACTCGCTGGCTCTGGCCGACTCCTCGCTGCACCCCAGCCGCGCGGCGATTTCGGCAAAGGGCCAGCCCTCGAAGTTGCGCAGGGCGAAGACCATGCGCTGGCGCTCGGGCAACTCAGCGGCCAAGTCGCGCACCCGGTTCATGAGCAAGCGGTGCTCGGCTTCTTTATCGGCATCGGCTTCTACTGCGATATCTTCATCTTCGCAAAGCAGCGCCCGATGTTGATACCGCCGGATTTTGAAGGCCGCGTTGGTTGCCACCCGGCAAAGCCATGCCTTGGGGTGGGCGATGATCTCGCCGCGCACACAGGCAGCGTGGAAGCGCAGGAAGGTCTCTTGGAAGACCTCCTGCGCCTCATCGGCATTGGCGACGATCTTATAGGCCACCTTGAGCACCAAGCGTCCGTAGTGCTCTACGGCCTCGGCGCTTATATCGGCTGGTCGGCGCAAAACTTCCTCTCTGTATGGATGTCGATTAGGGCGACGTACAGGATGCGAATGGCTAAGGATTGCATGAATCCCTCCTTTGCGGAAGAGGGCGGGTTGGCCGGTAGCGCGTTTGCCCTATATGACCCACAAGGCGCGATTATGTGAACCACGAAAATAAAAAAACCGCCTAGTTACCTAGGCGGTAGCGCACATAGCTTTTGCGGCGTGTTCTCTACCGCTCGACTCCCGAGTAAATCGTGATAAAGCTCCGCGTCGTCAATTCGCTCCACCGAGCCTCGAAACTGGTCTGCGTTAGCTCAAAGTCCAAGGTCGTAATCAACCGGTAGCCTAGGTAGTCCGAGAAATTGATCAGTTGCGCCGTGGTGGTTTGCAAGTGATTAACTCGGCGCTGATCGCCCGAAGTCGATATCGCCCTGTGATGGTATGCGGAAGGTGAACATAGTACGCCCTCGGTAGTTGCTGATCGCAAAATCGCCTTTGCCGATGACATCCATACCGATCAGTACGTTGTGGCCTCCTGTTAGGGCAGGGGCCTCAAGGACTGAGAGGTTATGTATAGCAACATTCTCCTGAGGGCGGTTTGAATGTTGTGTGGGGAGTGCGATATTCACCAGATAGCCGTTGACCGTCTTTGCTCCGAATACCCCTCGTACGCGGGATTGGGCTGTAGGCATCAATCCACAGTCCTCCGCTACGTGCTGCGTGATCATCGTCTTTGTCGCGCCCGTATCCCAGATAGCACTATACTCTCGGAAGGTCGATTCGCCCTCTTCTTGGGGATCATAGGCGGCCCAGATGAAGACCGGGGTGATGATAACGGATGCAATGCCTCGGGTTACATAGGTGAACGCACCCTGCGCGATATGCTCCGTCATCTATGAGAAACATACCCGCGAGTGGTAGGTCTGTACCGTACTTTCTGGATCGGCAGAGCACGGTTGTACCAAGAAAGTGCCCAAGGCATGTTCCTTTGTGGTCTGTCGTATCGCCTCTATCTCGCTGGAGTACGCCCCGATGACGCGGTGAGCCTTGATGACGATCACCTTGCCCTCGTACTGTTCGGCCAACTCTGTTTGGTGGTCCAAGTAGTACTGGAACTCATCTGTTAATGCCATGGGGTATTTCCTTTGGTTACACTAGGGTGGGCAAATAACCGTTCTATTTCGATAATTTACCCTTTAGTAGCGGCAGCGCAAATAGCTTTTGCGGCATGTTCTCTACCGCTCGACTCCCGAGTAAATCGTGATAAAGCTCCGCGTCGTCAATTCGCTCCGCCGACCCTCAAAGCTGGTCCGCGTTAGCTCAAAGCCCAAGGTCGTAGTCAACCGGTAGCCTAGGTAATCCGAGAAATTGATCAGTTGTGCCGTGGTGGTCAGCCCGCGGAAGCTATCTTCTGCACCGGGTGGCGTGGGATTTTGCAACTGCGAGAAGATCTCGTATTCCACGCCAACCGCGACAGTGCTTCGGCGCAGCAGTGGGAAGCGGAATACCAGCATCAGCAGTTCGTCGAGTTCTAGGCGCGCTGGCGTCCCCGCAAGCACGGGCCGGCGGCGCGAGAATTCGCTCTTCCAACGCGGCATCAAGGTGAATCCCCCCGCGCTCAAGCGGTACTCGGCCTTGTTGATTACGCCCAAAAACGAGGCTGTCTCGCGCAAACCTCGCAGCTCCAGCTCGATCCGGTCATCCAATTGGCGGTAGAACTGCCACTTGGCCTTGTGCTCCAGACGCAGCCCGGCAAAAGGCCGCTGCTCCCAGCCAAACCACGACGTGTTCAGGACGGTATTGCGCGCTGCGAGGGGATCCTCCACTCCGTATAGCGCCCCCCGCGTATTGGGCCGCTGCCTCCACTGGAGGACGGGGTCGGCGATATTGTCCCGCACTTTGCGCAGATCTTGGAAGAGCCGCACTCGACCCCAGCGGTTGAAGTCGCGGTCGAACGTCAACACTCCATAGAGGGCCTCGCTGCGCTCCGCAGCCGCTAGGCGGTGGATGTCGGTCCTGCCCAGCATTAGCCGCGCACCCGGCAGCAGATGGGCACCGACAAAGACGTTGTAGCCCTCCCGGTCGCGGCGGTAGGGCAGATCGGCCTCCTCGTCGTTTTCAAAGCGATCGATGGTGCCGTTGTGGTTCATGTCGATCCCGTAGAGGAATTCGGGCCGGTCCGAGTAGAAGCGCAGAAAGGGTTCCTCGTAGTCGGGGATAAAGTCCGGTCTAAACTCGTTGTCGTTTTGGTTGAAATCGGAAATAAAGTCGTTGTTCTCGTCCCAGCCGGGGAAGACATCGGGGTCCCCCGGTCCCCAGCCCTTGCGCCGCCAGTCGGGACGGCGATCCTGATCGTCATTGTCATCGACGAACTCGTAGAGCGCAAAGTTGTTGCCGTAGTCGAGCGTGCCCTCCTTCTCGGCGGTTATCATTGAGGTCTGGTACGTCGGATCAACGCTGAATGCCTCGGCGAAAAAGAAGAACGGGTAGGGCGTGCTGGAGAGATTGGCTAAATAGGCTAGGGCTTGGTCGCCGGTGGCATGGTGCTGTTTGCGGTTGGGATTGGGAAACTGCCGGTAGCGGCTGTTGATGTCGATCTCCGCGTATCCGGCGAACCCGCCTAGGTCGGTCAACTCGAAGGTGAAGCCGGCGATCTGGTTAGCTGTCGGCAGCCCATAGTCGAAGGCCAACACCCGCTGGTTGGAACCGTCGTGGACGTTGCCCCGTGCCCGTGCCACTGGCAGGAAGACGATATTGTCGTCGGCGTTGACTTGGTTGTCAGAGGCGACTTCAATCAGGTAGTCGTTGGCCACCACCAGTTCTACTGCGATCCGGGTAATCTCGGTCGGGTCAACGCCGATGTAGCCGGCGTCGGCTAGGTCGTAGCGCAGCAAGATCTCCTCCAACCCGTCCGCGGCCAAAAAACCGTGGCGCTGGAGGCCGCCCTCGATGAGCGGCCGGAAGCCAATCTCGCTGGCGCGCGTCTCGTTTCCCTCCAGATCGTACACCAGCAGGTCGCTGGCGAAGAGCGCTCCCCCTCCTTTGCCGTCCTCGGGAGAATCGTCGCGGATGCGGATTTCTATCATCGTCACGGGCGTGAAATTCAGCGCCTCGGTTAGCTGCCCTTTGAAGATATCGCCGTTGACTGCCTGCCGCAGGGTCTGCGAGTGATGCGCGTTGACTAGTGTACCTCCAACCTTGACGAAGTCGCCGACTTGGACCTGCACCCTGCCGCCAAACAGGTTGGTAGCGTTGGTGCGCTGCTCGAGCTGCGTCCCGAAGACATTTGAGATCACGTCGGGTTGCGAAATCCGCGACATCAACAGCGTCGCTTGGTACTTGTCGGAGGCGTAGTCGATCTGCAGGCCGTTGAAGTTCGGCTTGGAGAACGTCATCGGCGTCAGGGTGGTGCGGATGCGGTTGCCGACGGTGATGGCGTAGTGGTACTCCCCCTTGTGGTCGGAGGCGACCACGAGGTTGCTGAAGAAACTGCCGAACCACCCGGTCTTCTGCACCGCACTGCCGAAGGGCTGGGGATTTTCCTGCCGCCAGTCGTAGATCGGCCATCCCCGGGTCAGGAAGTTTCCATAGGCGTCGTAGAAATAACTGCCTTCCCGTGCGGTGGGGACGTAGCGCTGGTAGTTTTCGCGCGCATAGTTGGAGTATTCCCACTGTTTCCAACGGAATTCGGTGTAGAGCTCCTGCGGCACGTACCACTTGCGGATGGAGGGGTCGAGCGCGTCGAAAAGCACGCCGGGGCCTTGGGGCTCGTAGGTGACCCGGCCACCGCGCTGGACCGTGCCCAAGCGGGCACCGTAGTCCTGGGCTTGGGCGGCATTAACCAAAAGCGCGGCAAGTAGGCTGTATTTTGTCAATCGCGCTGGCACTTTCGTTTTTAATAGTAGAACGAGCATTAGTACGCCACTCCCATAGTTCCCAGATGACGCTCCTCAAACGCGTCCGCCTGCACCCGCAATACCCATACATAAGTCCCCGGTGCCAGCAACTTGCCATTCGCGGTCCTGCCATCCCAACGGTAGCGCGTTGGCCCGATCCCCCGCTCCTCCGCAAACACCCTGTGCAGCCGCCGCCCCGCCAAGTCGAACACGTCTAGTGCCACCGGCGCTGGCTCGACTAGCTGCAACAGGTTGAAAAACATCTCAAACTGGTCGTTGACTCCGTCCCCGTTGGGCGTGAACACCCGCGCGTTGATCGCGATCTCGCCGACTAGCTTGCCGATCTGCGGTTTGGGGATTTCCACGGCCAGCCCCGAAAGCTCGTCCTGGTCCGCTGGCCCAAAATCCACGACCTGTCCTGGCGCGATGATCTGCGGTACCGTCGGGAATTGGCTGTTGTAGGCGCGGCTGGAGAACGTGGTACCGAAGCGAAAGATTGGCAGGTCATAGGTGAATTCCAGCACGGCCTTGTCGGTGTGTACCAACTCAAAACTCAGCCGGAAGCCGTCTTGGTGCGCGTATTCTACGGCAAAATCCACCTCCTGCCCGTCTAAGCGCACGTTGCGGATATTCGCCACCGGCGCGTTGGAATCGACTACTAATGCGTCGTACCCGTGTACTTCCCCATTAGCCCGCAGCAACACTGCGTAGTGGAACGTGGCCGGCTTTTCCGCCTCGGCCAGCCGCGGAAAGACCTCGGCCCGGAGGGTGTCGGCGATTGGCGGACGCAAGTAGTCGAATTCGAGGCGATCGACGAGGCGCGTATCAAAGAGCCGGCCTTCAAAGGCAAGTTGCAACTGGATAAAGCGCCGCGGTCCCGGTGCTGTTGCTAGGCCACCGCTCAGCACGCGCTGCCACGAGCTCCAGTTTTCCGCGTCGTCCTTCGGCGGCAAGCGCTTGCGGCGGTCGAGCGACCAGTACTCAGCGGCGCTTACCTCGACGTCCGTGGACAGTGCGAACAGGTCTTCGGCTTCGACGCGCTGCCGATAGATGATCGGCGTATCGTCCAGCCCGGTGCGCACTCGCGCCGTCAAGCGGGAAAAGGGCGCTTCGCCAACTACCTCCTCTATCCAGCGCACTTCGCCGACGGTGGCAGGCCCCCCTAGGTCGAGCAGGTCCGTCTGATAGGTCGCTCGGTTCATGTAGCCCGTGCCATAGACCTCGATTTCGTCGATCTCAAAGGGCATCTCCGACAGCGAACGCAACTTTACCAGCCGCACGTACTGGGGCTTGACCGCCACATCGACCACCGGTTCCTCGTTCTCCAATTCGCGAATCACTAAAATGTCCGGCGCGCCCCCGACGCGGCTGGTCATCCGCGGGTTGACCCACAGTTCGTACGCGCGCAGGAAATCGTCTTGGTAGGGCTGACGCGGTGTGGCGGCCACGGTGTTGCGCGGATAGAAGCGCACCCGCTGGACGCCTATCTGTTGGGCAAAGTCGAGGATGATCCAGATTCCGAAGGCCGGAACCACTGGGTTGAAGGGGGAGGGTTTGCGCTCAAAGGCGATGGCGTGATCGCCGTTGACGATGCCGCGGAGCTGGGCCTTGCGCAAATCAGTGTACTTCGTCGCCGCGTTGGGCACTTTAACCGACCCTTGGCCTTCGAGCACTAGGGAGGCGATGTTTTCCTCGCCGACGAAAAAACGCGGGCTGATCGAACCGGGTCGGTGAACGAACTCGACCGCGCCTACCAGCACGTTGCTCGTATCCACCTGCGGCCGGTACCGAGGTCCGAACAGGAATTCGGGGTCCATGCCGTCGCCGCCGCCTTCCCAATCGTGCTCAACCCCGCCGAGCGCGAAGGTGCGGACTTGGCCGCTGGCGTCCAGCGCCAGCAATAATAGCGCCGCGAAAGCCCAGTTCATAGCTTCAACCCCGCGTTGATATTCATGAAAAGCATGCTGGACCGCAGGGCTTCGCTGTGGTCGAAATCGCGCCACAGCCACTGCGCTCCCACCCGCGTTACCACTTGATAGCCGAGATAGCCCACTCTGTTTGTTAGCTGGACGACTAGCGTCCGGCCCATGAAGTCCTCCGCCACCTCTGGGTGCCTACCTTCCAGCATCCAGAATCGGCTCCACTCCAACCCGAACTGGAGTTGGGTGTCGAAAATCTGGCGACCGTGCCGGGCATAGTAGCTGACTGAGACCTGTTCGGCTAGGATCGGCTGCACCCACAGCAGGAACAAGGTCTGCTCTAGACTCTCCGCCACGGGCGCACGGCTGTGGAAAGGCCGGTCGCGGCGGTACTCGCTCTTCCAGCGCGGCTCCAGTCGGCCCAGCCCCAAAGGCACCGTCCACTCGGCTTTGTTGATCACGCCGAGAAAACCCGAGCTAGCGCGCCCTTCGCTGCTGCGGAGCGCTTCCCTATCCCGGCGCTGCCACCAGCCCTCCCACTTGAAGCGGTGCATATGGCGCAGCCCCCAGCTAAAAGCCTGCTCCCAGTCGGCGTACAAGGTGTTGCGCCAAGCGTCGTTCCCCGGCCGTCGGTCCACAAAAGTCTGCATCCGCCCCACGGCACCCACCGGCTGCACCCATTGCTCCAAATCGTCCGGGATGTCGTCCTTGACGCGGGCTGCGAAATCGAAAAGCCGCAGTTGCCGCCAGCGCGCCGCGGCCAGCGCGTACACCGCATGGGTCCGACCGTCCCCGGAAATCAGCCGCATCCGCTGGTGTCCGAGCGCCAAACTCGCATCCGGGCCTAGATGCCCGCGGGCGTATAGATTGAAACCGCGATGGTCGCGCTTGTAGGGGTAGTCGGGCAAGAGGTCGTTCTCGAAACGGTCGATCACGCCATTGTGGTTGAGATCGAGGCCGAAGAGATACTGCGGCCGGTCCGAGCGGAACCGCAGGAAAGGTTCCTCGTAATCGGGTATGAGATTGCGGTTCTGGTTGTAGTCATAGACGAAATCGCGGTTTTCGTCGTAGCCGGGAAAGGCCCTCGGCGAGTAACGCTGGAAGGGCCGTTCCCATTCTGGGATGCCGTTGTAGTCGTCGTCATCATCGACGAATTCGTAGAGCTGGGGAGTCGGCGCTTGATAATGGATATCGCCGTTGCCCTGCACGAGCCAGTAGTTGGTTGAATAGCCGTCGGCCAGCGAGAACAACTCTCCGGCAAAATCATAGGGATAGCGTTTGTAGGCCACTTCGGCGTACGCGGCGTGGGCGCTTTTAACGAAGTGGTGCAGGTTCTTGGGGTCTGGGCTGGGGTACATGCCGTGCTGCCGGTTGACCACGGCCTCGCCTTGGAATGAGATCCCATGCCACTCGACCAAGTCCCAATTGATCCCCAGCAGTTCGTTGGCGGTGGGCAATCCGTAGTCTAGGCGCAGCACTTGGCTGTTGCTGTTGTCTTGAACATTGCCCGGCGAGCGCGCGAAAGGGAGAAACACGATCTGTGGGTCGAACCGCTCTCCGTCGGTCTGCAAGTTTGAGGCCACCTCGACCCGATAGTCGTCGGCAACCACCAGTTCGACCGCGGCCCGGCGCAAGGTGGCCGAGCGCAACCCTTGGTGGTCGAGGGCGGCGAGATCGTATTCGAGTAGGATCGTCTCCGAACCGTCGGCCACCAGCGCCCCGGCTCGCGTTCGACCTCCCTCGATGCGCGGCAAAAAGCCGATTTCCCGCCCGCGCACTTGGGTGCCGCTGGTGTCTTCCAGCACGATGTCGTACCTGAACAGCGACGTGCCACTCACCTCGTCGGCCGGCGAATCATCCCTGAGCCGCACCCACAGTTTGCTCAGCGGCTTGTTCTGGCCGGTGGTCAGCGTTCCGTACAGGGGGTTGCCGTACGTAATTTTCACTTGGCTTTGCGCGTTGTGGGCGTTGATATACGTAACGCCGAGGAGTGCTGCGTCGCCGGCCTTGAACTCGGCGTGGCCCCCCAACAGGTGCGTAGTATCGGTGCGGGGGCCGTTGTCCGGCTGGCTCGGCCGCGACAGCAGCAGGCTCCCTAGGAGGTACTCGTTGGCCCAGTCGAGGCGGAGTCCATTGAAGGCGGTCTTGTTGAAGGTCAAGGGCGTGAAGGCGGTGAAAATCTCGTTGCCCACCATCAACCGCGCGCCGGCTCCCTTGCTCTCGTCTGAGGCGATCACCAGCCTATCGAAGAAGGTCTCGTAGGCCCCTTTGCGGATTAGGCTACCTTGGCGCTTGGCTTGCTCCTGTTGCCAAGTATAGACCAACCAGCCGTGCCCTAGGCGATGGCCGAAGGTGTCGTACCACACTTGGCCCTCTAGGCCAGATTCCAAGTAGTCCCGGTAGTATTCTCGCGCGTACGAGGTGCCAGCGTCGTACCAGGGCCGCGTATAGCTTTCGGCCAGATGCCGGGGCGCGTACCAGCGGTGCATTCGCGGCGTGACGTATTCCAGCTTGAGGTGCGGCACCTCTCGCTCGTTTGCCGACAGGCTCTGCAACCCCCACTGGCTCGCGTCCACGTTTTGCGCCTCGACCGCTGGCGCGCGCAACGCACAGCAGACCAAAACGCCCGCCAACCAAACTGTTATTCGCCCAGTCAATAGACCACCCCCACCAAGCTCGCGGCTTGGGTTTTTCCCGCACCCACATCCGCGGCGAAAGCGACGTGCGCCAGATAGGTTCCCGGCCGCACCAGTGCTCCTGCGTCGTCGCGACCATCCCAAACCACCGAGTGGTCGCCGCTGGGGTTTTCCCGGCGCAGCGAAAGCTCGCGCACCTTCCGGCCAGCCAAGTCGTAGATCCCGACCTCAATCCGCCGTTCCCGGATGAGGCGATAGATGGTAAAGCGGATCTCGGCTTGGTCGTTTATGCCGTCGTCGTTGGGGGTGAAGACCCGGGGCACCAAGCTCACCCGGTCCAGCAGCGGGAAGTTTTCCACATCGGCCACCACCACTAGCGACTGGCTCGCCGCTAGCGACCCGGCGTCGCCTTCGCTCACCGCTTGGACGATCTCGGGTCGGGTCGCGCGTTTCAGTTCGGCACCAAAGGTGGTGCCACTCAAAAATACCCGCGTGCGGAAACGCGCCTCGTACAGCGACCGTCCCCCGGTGACCGGCGCGGGGAAAGCCAATTCCACGGACCCGTCCTCTAACCGCGCTAGATCCAACGGACCCGGCCATAGCTCCCGCCCGGTGCCGGCGCGCAACTGCGCCTCAGTGCCCTCCCGGAACGAGACGAGCTCAAGCGGAACCGAGGACGACGAGTGCAGTCGGATCCGGTCGAAGCCGGAGTTGCCGGGGCTAAAAACCGAGCGGATGTACATGGAGAATAGCTGATCTGCCCCCGGCTCCACTCCATCTATCGGCCACACTTCGGCAAAGGTCTGGTCCACCAACGGCGGTGCCAACTTGAGCCGCAAGCTCCGCATCCGCGCCGTGCGCAGCGGTTCCTGGGTCAAAAGCCGGAGTTGTGCTTGGGCGAAGCGCCGGGGGCTGGGCGATTTGAATGGCTCCCCCGACGTTAGATAAACCGCGCTCCAATTGCTCCATCCCGGCCCGGGTATTTCCTCGACTACCACCTCGCCGCGGTTTTGCTCGTAGCGGATGGATTCCCACTCTTCTTGGCTGATCTCCTGCCCCACCGCGTCGAAGTAATGCCGCTCTTCAATTATGTCGTCACCGCTACGGGTGCGGATCTCTAGCTGAGTGCCTGGGGGCTGGTCGCCGTCCCATTCCACCGTAGAGAGGATCCGCGAGCGGCCTAGGCGGATAATGGGCGATTCGAGCTCGACCTCGGACACGTAGCCTTCGCCATAAGCTTGGATCTCGCTCAAGTTGCCCGCCTCGCTCAGCCGCCCCACCAATTCCAGCCGCCTCAGTTCCAAATAGCGCACCTCGCGCAAGGGGAACTGCTCTTCTAGCTGGAGAAAGGACTCTCGATTCTGCCGCTCCTCCAGCGCTTCCCACAACAGCGAGCCATCGGGGTCGAAACGGCCATCCGAGAGCCGGAGCTGATAGGCGCTTAAAGGCCCCTCGGCGCTGACTAGGCGCACCCGGTCCAGCCAGAACCGGGCTCCTAGGTCAACCAAAAGCTGATTGCGATCGCGCACTCGGTCGTAAACCCGCAAAGGGAAGAAGGAGCGGAAGAAGCCATCGGTCACCAGCGAGAGCAGGAGATTGTCGAAGATGGACGCGTCGCGGTTGCGGATCCGCTGGGTCAGATTGACGACATTGTCCCCTATGGTATAGACCTCCAGCTCGGCCAAGCGCGGCCGCTCGCGGCGGAAATAGCGCACTTGGCCCCGCTCTTCTGCGGGCAAATCCCGATGCGTCTGCTCGTCGATTAGGATTTGGCGACCGATGACCGTCTGGCGGAAGTACTCGACCGTTCCTTGATATTCGGGTGCCAGCGCCTCGTAGGTGGCCCTATCTACTTCCGCGCCCCGCGTACTGTCCGAAGCCAACGCCTGAAAGCGCACGATCTGCGCCACTTCTCCCTCGACGCCAGCAGGCAAGGGGCGTTGGGGACGAACCTCAAAGCTGAACTCCCGCTCCGTCTTGTTGGGGAACGTCACCTGCCCGACGCGGAAGAATTTTAGCGGCCGATCTGGATATCCCCGCCCGTCCGAGAGCAGCACCCTGAATTTGAGGAAGGGATCGCCATCCTCGGCGAAGCGCACGACCACCCTTTTGGCGATCACCGTTCGCCCCAATTCCACATCTACAAACCAGTCTTTCAGTGGGTCGGTCGGATCGGGCTCCCAGTAGGTGGCTTGGTCCCCATCTATTATGAGCGGGGCCTGCACTGGGTTGCTGCCCGCCCTGTAGATCCCCCCCACCAATGTGTCTTCATTGGCCTGCGCAGTCTCGAACTCCGCGGCGTTGAGCGCGGCGTTGATGTCGCGGCGCAGGAAGCGAGGCAATACCACCCCTTCCGCTGCAACTACGTGGGTCCCCGCAGGTGCCTCCCAAGCGGCCCAGTCCGCCGCTTGATCGACGACGACCTCGTTGCGCGTCAGCCGGTAGCCGGTTTGAGCGGTGAGGGTGGGGGGATGCGTCAACAATAGACAGAGTACCGCCGGCCAGGCCCGTCCGATAAATGCCTTTGGATTCACGCCGTCAGTCCGGCTGGGAAACACTCTGTTCATATCAGTACACCACTCCCACCGAGCCCCAGCGACGCTCCGATCCCTCGTCGGCTTCTACGCGCAACTCGTACAGATACAGCCCCGGTGGCACCAATAAACCTCGGTCATCCGTCCCATCCCACTCCAGCGCATAAGCCCCGTTGTCGTCCATTCCCTCATAGGCTCGCCGCACCCGACGACCGGCCAAGTCGTACAGCTCCAGCGTCACCGCCGCCTCGGTAACGAGCTTCAACAGCGCATAACGCAGTGCGAAGGCGTCGTTGGCCCCATCGCCGTTGGGCGTAAACAGCCGGGTCCCCGCCAACTGCGCCACCAGCGGCACGGTGCCGTCCGCGAAGCGCACGACCAGATTGGTCCCTGCTAGCGAGGGATCCACATCGCGCTCGTCAGCCGCTTGGTACGCCTCTTCGAGCTGGCCATCGGCGTCCCGGCGGTCGAATGCCCGCACCTCAAAGCGCGTGTAGTCGCGGAACACAGTGCCGCGAAAGACGATCTGCACGAAGGTCCCCGTCTGCTCAATGTGCCGCCACAAGTTGACGTCGAAGCCCTCGCCTGATTCGTACGTAGCGGAAAAGGATATCTCCTCGTCATCGACGAGTATCCGCTCGATTTCCGCTACCTGCGCGGGTGTGCGCACCTGTAGGAAGCGGAAGCCCGTAGCGCGCGGGTCTGGGCCCTTGTCGGGGCGCAGGCGCACTTCCATAGACAGGGTAAAGCGCGTCTCAACGCCCGGTTGCACGACGCCGGGGCTGATCTCGGCCAGCAGGCTGCTGACCAGCGGCGGCCGTGCAATTTCGAAGACCAGCCGCCTGAGCACGGCTCCCGGTGAGGTCAGGCGCACCTTGAACTGCAAGAAGCGGCGCAACCCCGGCGAGCGCACCAGACCGCCGCTGACTGTCTGCCAGCTACTCCACGTCGGGTTGGGTTTGACCGGCCCCCTTTCCTCATCGGGCAATGCTTGGTAATCCTCTCTACTCACCTGCTGCAGCCCGTCCTCCGCTTGGAGGTCTATGCTGAAGTAGTGCTCGGGGTAGCGGTCGGGACCGGTGCGCGTTTGCACCACGGCAGGGGCGTTTTCTATGGAGCCGCCCTCGTAGCGCACTTTGCCCCAGACGATGTTGTTATAGCGCGCCCTGATCGGCCTAGAGACATAGGTGCCCACGGGCGCGTTGGCCGCGCCGTAGATTTCCACTTCCGCCAGTTCCCACTCGCGCTCCGTGCTAGGCTCTATGAGTACGTAGCGCACGTCGCGGCTATCGAGGCGCTTTTCCACCACAGGCTCGACATTGGGTGTGGAGGGGAAAAAGCTGATGGCCGAGTCGTACTCCGCTTGGCTTGCGGCCTTAGTGTAGAGGCGAAAAACTTGGAGGAAGCGGCGTCTGTTCTGGCGGTCAAGGCGCGGGAAGAGGCGGACGCGATCGACGCGGAAGACGGCACCGAGGTCGATCTCTACGGGCGTATTGCGGTTGATAGCGTCAAACTGATCTGGATCGAAGGCCGTAGAGGCATCGCCGTCGTATAGCAGAGCGCCTATGGGCACGCGGAGGGTGCCATCGAGGTCTGCCACCAGCCCCACTGCCGTGCCTCCGCGCTCGGCCAAGCGCAGCGACAGGTTTTCGCCAGCTTCTGCCGGCCACATCCAGATGGAGTCGCGCGCTACCCCTAAGAACTGAGCCTCTTCGACAATGCTATCCCAGCGGCCTAGGCGACCGCCTTGGCCCACGTCGAGGGAGTCAACGGCCAGCGCGGCAGTGGCGCGGCAGAGGAAGCCGATTAACAGGGCGTAGTGCATGACTTTATTCAATTTGCTCGGCTCGCTTATTCGAGTTTGACCATTTTGCGGGTGCGCATCTGCTCGTCCACCTGCAAGCGATACACATAGACTCCGGCGGCGACGGGGTGGCCTTGCGCGTCGCCGCCATCCCAAGTTAGCTCGTGCTCGCCAGCCGCCAGCGGACCATTCCACACTTGGCGCATCGGCTGTCCTAGGACGTTGTAGATGGTCAAATTCACGTCTTTGGCCCCGTCGGGCACGACCAAGGGAATCGTCGTGGCAGGGTTGAATGGGTTGGGATAGTTGGCCCCTAAAGCAAAGGCCGTTGGCGTGGCTACCTCGCTGGCTACGGCGGTGGCCGGGGTGCCTTGGTTGATCAAGACGAAGACGCCGCCGTGGTCGCTTCCGGGGCTCTTTCCCAGCACGACCAGATCGGTGTCGCCATCGCCGTTGACATCGCCAGTGAGGATCTGACCGCCCTCGCCGATCAGGGGGTAGTAGCCTTCGAGGACGGGTATGTCGTTGGGCTGGCCGAGCCACACCATCAGTGCCGGACCGACGGGCAAGTTGCCAGCGACCATGGCCACATCAAGGAGGCCATCGCCGTTGAGGTCGCTAGCGATGGCGTCGTGCGACGGGAGCGCCTTCCAGTCGAGCAAGGAATCGCGCGTCCACCCGCCGGAGGCGTCCATGCGCCACAGAGCCAAGCCGTAATCGTCGTTACCGAAGTACGCCTCTATGCGCTCGGGTGAGCCGAGTAGGTCCACTGTCCCATCGCCATCGAAGTCGGCGATCAGGTGCAGGGCGGAGGGACGGATCGGAGCCTCGACAGCGAGCGGCGGTTCTTGGACGGCTGCCCACGGCCGGGTCAATTGCCAGAATTGGGGCTTGCAGAGTCGCTGACGGCAGGGTAGAAACCAAAACAGGATGGCGGCTTCGCCGAGGGGTTGTCCGGCGCGCAGAATGGGAAAGTGATCCTCCTCGCCGTCGAGGGCGAATCTATCGCTACTGACAAAGCTGTAGCCGTCGTTGATCCACAGGGTCACGTAATACGATTCGCCGTCATGCTCCATGACTACGAGATCCGCATCGCCATCGCCGTCGCCATCGGCCAAGCCAAGGAGCCAGACATCGGACAGTTGTAGGATGGGATCAAATTCGTCGCCCCAGTTGTACCATGCTTCGACACTCCGGCCTTCATTAACGACCAGATCGAGGAGTCCATCGCCGTCGAAGTCGCTTCCCCGTAGGTCAATAAGTGGGACGGAGACACTAGGGTATGTGGATATGGTTGAGAGGGAGATCTCTTGAGTAGGTTCAAAGCGGCCTAGCCCGTCGTTGGACGCCACGATCCAGCCCACTTGTACTTTTTCTGTTTTGAGATCTATGTAGCGGCCCCAAGCCACCACGAGATCTGCATCGCCATCGCCGTCCACGTCGCCCACTGCGCCGCGCGGGAAACCCGACGCGAATGGGGGGTCGATAGGCCCTCCGAGGGAGAAAAAGTCGGGCGCGGCAAACAACGTGCCGGGTGGTCCCACTTCCACCGCGATATCTCTAGGGGACAATTCTCCCTGCGCCAACTCTTCGGCCCCGGTGAGCTGGATACTGTCTATTTCTAAAAACGTTGGATAGTTGTCCACGTCCCGAGAGCCCCACATGGTTAGATGGAAATTGAAGAGGGTATCCTGCCAAGTGGCCGGATAATCTCGGACTGTTGGACCTGCTTCTGCCAAGGCGCGTAGATCGACGGTGATGTCTTCCCATTCGATGGGATAGAGCTGAGGGCGTTCCTCGCGAAACCTCGCTTCATTTACGTTAAAGTCCGTGCGGCGGTTGTATTTGACATTGGACCAGTGCATCCAGAGGAACCCCTCGATGGGGCTATGGTGAATGAGGCGCATTCGCAGGGTGAGGCGGTCGAACAAGGCCGAGTCTTCGCCGATTACCGGCGAGATCAATTGAACCATGGGTCTTTGCCCAGGTACTAGCGCCATGCGCCAGACGCCATCGACGACTTCGCTGTGTAATGGGGCGTTGATGCCTTCTACATTGATATAAAGAGTAGTTGCCCGGGCGGTCCAGCCATAGGTGGAGCCATCGTCAAAATCCCACGTCAGGGCAACCACGCCGCGTGGAGCGATCAACAACAAAATGGCAAAGAGCGTGTAGCGCATAATGTTCCTCCAGAAGTCGGCTCGTCTATTCGATCTTAACCATTTTGCGGGCGTGCGTCTGCTCGTCCACTTGCAAGCGATATATATAGACTCCGGCGGCGACGGGTCGGCCTTGCGCGTCGCGGCCATCCCAAGTTAGCTCGTGCTCGCCAGCGGGTAGCGGACCATTCCACACTTGGCGCAGCGGCTGTCCTAGGACGTTGTAGATGGTTAAGTCCACATCTTTGGCTCCGGCGGGCACGACCAAGGGGATGGTCGTGACGGGATTGAACGGATTGGGGTAATTGGCCCCTAAAGCAAAGGCCGTTGGCGTGGCTGCCGTCTCGCTGGCCACGGCCGTGGCCCGGGTGCCTTGGTTTATAAAGACGGAGACGCCGCCGAGGTCGCTTGCGGGACTCGTTCCCAGCACGACTAGATCGGTGTCGCCATCGCCGTTGACATCGCCGGTGAGCGCTTGATTGCCTTCGCCGGGCAGGGGATAGTAGCCTTCGAGGACGGGTGCGCCGTTGCGCTGGCCGAGCCATACCATCAGTGCCGGACCGACGGTCGAGTTGCTCGCGACCACGACCACATCGAGGACGCCATCGCCGTTGAGGTCGCTGGCGGTGGCGTCTGACGGGCGCACCTTCCAGTCGAGCAAGGAATCGCGTGTCCACTCGCCGGAGGCGCTTAGACGCCACAGGGCCAAGCCATGATAGAACCCATCTATGCGCTCGGAGGAGCCGAGTAGGTCCATCGTTCCATTGTCATCGAGGTCGGCGATCAGGTGCAGGTTCAGGTTGCAGTGATCTGCTGGGACCTCGACAACGAGCGGCGGTTCCTCAATGGCAGCCCACGGCCGGGTCAGTGGCCAAGAGTCAGATTTTTGGAACTGATGGCAGGATTGGTGCCACAACAGGCTGGCGGCTTCGCCGAGGGGTTGCCCAGCGGGCAGCAAGGGCCAGCGCGCCTCCTCGCTGTCGAGGACGAAGGTATCGCTATCGACAAAGTCGTAGCCGTCGTTGATCCACAGGCTCACTTGGGATGGGACCAAGTGAGCGGAGTCGTCGAACTCATGGACCAACAGGTCCATGTCGCCGTCGCCGTCGCCATCGGCCAAGCCAACGAACCAGACATTGAACAGTTGCAGGGCGGGATCAAAGCCGCCACCCCAGTTGTACCACAACTCGACGATCTCGCCTTCGGCAACGACCAGATCGAGGAGTCCATCGCCATCGAAGTCGCTTCCCCACAGGTCCATGCTTGGATGGCTGTCCCAAGGTACAGTTGAGAGGGGGGCCTCTTGGGTGGGTTCAAAGCGGCCTAACCCGTCGTTGGACGCCACGGTCCAGCCCCGTTGTATTTCGCGGTCCACTAGGCGGTTCCAGAGCACCACTAGATCCGCATCGCCATCGCCGTCCACGTCGCCCACCGCGCCGTGCGATGCATCCAGAGGACTTGAGCCGATGCCCGCGCCGAGCGGGAAAAAGTCGGGTTCGGCGAACAACGTGCCGGGCGGCCCCAACTCCACACCTATGTCTCTAGGCGACAATTCTCCCTGCGCCAACTCTTCGGCCCCGGTGAGCTGGATCCAGTCTAGTTCTAAAAACTCGGGATGATTGTCCACATCCTGCGAGTCCCGATATAACAGCATCTCTACCTGAAAGTTGAAGAGGGTATCCTGCCAGGTGATCGCCCTGTTTGGATCTGTTGTCAAGGCGCGTAGATCGATGGTAATTTCTTCCCATTCGAGGGGATAGGATTGAGTATGGCCCGTAACAAACAACCCGTTTCTGCCAGAATCAGGGAGGCGGCTCACGGCGTTGGCCCAGCGCATCGAGAATTGTTGTCCCTCAGTGGGGCTGTGGTGGATGATACGCAGCCGTACGGTGAGGCGGTCGAACAGGTCGGAGTCTTTGCCGATCAACGGCGAGCGCAACTGAACGGCGGGTCTGATACCAAACCCAGACACGGGCGCAATGCGCCAAACGCCATCGACGATTTCGCTCTTCAATGGCTCTTTATCACCTCTTCTTCTGCTATAATCACCTTCCCAGGCGGTCCAGCCCCAAGTGGAGCCGTCGGCGAAATCCCATGTTAGGGCAAAGGCTCCGTGTGGAGCCGCCAACAATAGAATTGCAAAGAGTATGTAGCGCATGGTTTTTCTCCTGAGAATTCGGGTCTGACCATTTTGCGAGTGCGCGTCGTGCTGGCTTGCTCACAAGCTCTCCTCGATTATCGCTACCAGTGCGTCTGCATTCCCCCTGAAGCCCTCATGCTCCACGATCAGCC
The DNA here is from genome assembly GCA_965219735.1 of Candidatus Latescibacterota bacterium. Classification (GTDB taxonomy): domain Bacteria; phylum Latescibacterota; class UBA2968; order UBA8231; family UBA8231. The sequence goes on along the minus strand of OZ244790.1, from coordinate 5,340,961 downwards.
CTTGTGTATCGACCAAGTAATACGAAGGGATGCCCATCACTTGGTAGGACTTGGCCGCGTCCGAGCCAAAGCCATCCGTGCGCACATGGACGCCTTCGATTTTGTGTTTATCAATCGCCTCTCGCCAATCAGCCTCAGCCTCATCTAGCGAGATGTTGAGGAAGACGACCGGCCATCCATCCATCTTTTTCTTGGCTTCTCGGAGATAGGGCAGGTCGCCGATACACGGCACGCACCAACTCGCCCAGAAATCGAGCAGAACCACCTGCCCCTTGAACTGGCTCAGCGATACGGGCTGACCGTCGAGGTCGTCGAGGGTGAATTCGGGCGCGGGTTGTCCGGGTTGTAGCTTCAGGGCGGCAGATAGAGCCACTAGGACGGCCTCATTGTATTCCGGGTGAGGGTTGATCTGCTGGAACTCTTCCCACTGGCGCTGGGCCCACGCAAAGGCATCGCTGCCACCATGCTTGAGGGTATTGATCGTCTCTCCGGCTAAAAACCAATAGAGCACTCTCCCTTCCAGCTTTTTCTTAGCTAAATTGTATGTATAACTATGCCACTCTCTTTCGGCTGCATAGATCGAGTCGAGTTGCGCTTGAACGGCTTCCGACAGCCCCAAGCCCGATAGATCAATCTTCGCCGACAGCCCGAGCAGTTGACGATGTTCGTACAGGGAGTCGAGTTGGGCTTGAGCGGCTTCCGACAACCCCAAGCTCGATAGGTCGAGCTTCGCCGACAGCTTGGGAGGCTCTTTACCCAACTGTAATGAGACTGAGCGAGGGATATGGAACACCAACTCGCCGCCCGTCGTATCCACCCTAGGCTTTTCTTCCTCACTTGGGTACATGTTGAGGGCCCTATCGGATTTTTCGTACAGGGAGTCGAGTTGCGCTTGAGCACTCGTCGAAAGGCCAAACACCGACAAATCGAACTGCTCGGACAGCTTGAGCCAGCGGCCGGACTTTTCGTACAGGGAGTCGAGTTGCGTGTGAGCACGCTCCGAAAGACCAACCACCGACAAATCGACCATTTTCGACAGCACGGGCTGGCGGCCGGACTTTTCGTACAGGGAGTCGAGTTGCGCGTGGGTCGCCTCCGACAATTCCAAACCCGATAGATCGTACCGCACGGATAGCGTGAGGGGTCTTTCTTCAAACTCGTTATCGTATTCCCAGCTCAAGGTGCGCGCCACAAACTCGCGATAATGCCCGACGCCTACGGCCTTTTCGTCCACTAAGGGGAGTTCTCGTAGAAAGTCGTAGTACTCCAAGGTGATGTCTTTGTTCTTGCGTTTGTTGGCAAACTCGTAACGCATCGGGTAATCAAGCATCCTAACAGCCCAAGAGTAGTTGACGTAGGCTGTCACATAGTCGATGCACCCTAAAGACAGCGCATATCGCTCGCGCCCCTCGGCCAAGAACTCGAACTGCTCCCGCCGCCACTGTTCCATCTGGCGCGAGAACTCCTCGACTTCTAAACCCTCGTATTCGAGGCGTAAGTAGCGTCGCGGGATCCACTCGGAAGTAAAGCGGCTGTTGTCTGCGTTGGAGCCGCTGAACGAGTAGGAACGAACGAAAAAGCCCTCCTCCACGGCCACGTGCAGGCTGTCGCCGGGTTCGACGAAGGGAGTCAGGAATCTGTGATCGAAAAGAAACGATCCCAACCACTGGTCGAAAAGAAACGATCCCAACCAGTCTACCCATTTCCATCTCGGCTGCCCGCCTTCAAAATACCCCCTGACGAGGGTCCCCCGGACAACGGGCACCTCGAAGGTGAAGCGGTTCAGGCTGTCGAGCGCGACGCGCTGCTCGGAGCTTTCTACCGCCGACGGCGATTCGTAGTGAAATGTGATTTCCCGCGAGCGCGGATTCTGGACTTCGCCGGTGATGATCGCAACCGATGGCTGACTCTGAGTACTGTCTGCGTCCAGACGAACACTCGACACCATGCTTTCGCTGCTCACCATGGTAGCCTGTGCCGCCCAGCCCTCGGCGAAGTCCGAGACTCCGTGTGGAGTGACCAACAACAACATTGCAAAGAGAACGCGACGCATTGTTTACCTCCAGAGTTTGTAGTCGTGCGGTTTAGCTTCCTCTTCTCCAAGCTCTATCGCCTATTCGAGTTTGACCATTTTGCGGGCGTGCGTCTGCCCGTCCACCTGCAAGCGATACACATAGACTCCGGCGGCGACGGGTTGACTCTGCGCGTCGCGGCCATCCCACGTCAGCTCGTGCTCGCCAGCGGGTAGCGGCCCCGTCCATACCTGACGCAGCGGCTGTCCCAAGACATTGTAGATGGTTAAGTCCACATTCTTGGCTCCAACGGGCACAACCAAGGGAATGGTTGTGGCGGGGTTGAATGGGTTGGGATAGTTGGCTCCGAGGGTAAAGGCTGTCGGCGTAGTTGCCGTCTCGCTGGCTACGGCGGTGGCCGGAGTGCCTTGATTGATCAAGACGAAGACGCCGCCGAGGCCGTTTGCGGGACTCGTTCCCAGCACGACCAGATCGGTGTCGCCATCGCCGTTGACATCGCCGGCGAGCACTTGACTGCCTTCGCCGGGCAGGGGGTAGTAGCCTTCGAGGATGGGTGCGCCGTTGGGCTGGCCGAATAACACCACTAGTGCCGAACCGACGGTCAAGTTGCTAGCGACTAGGGCTACATCTAGAAGTCCATCGCCGTTGACATCGCTAGCGGTAGCCACTGACGGGAACACCTTCCAGTCGAGCAAGGAATGGCGTGCCAACACGCCCGAGGCGTCCAGACGCCATAGAGCCAAGCCGTAGTAGTCGGTGTCAAGGAACGTATCTATGCGCTCGGGGGAATAGAGCATGTCCACTGTGCCGTTTCCATCGAGGTCGGCGATCAGGTGCAGGGCGTCGGGATGAGTCATGGCCTCGACAGCGAGCGGCGGTTCCTCAATGGCTGCCCACGGTCGAGTTAATTGCCAGGAGCCTTGGGAGCGGGGCCAGAAGTCTGGGGAGTGGTACCACAACAGGCTGGCAGCTTCGCCTAGGGGTTGTACGGCCGGTAGGTAGGGGAACATTCTCTCGCTGTCGAGGGCAAATTCCTCGCTGTGGACAAAGTCGTAGCCATCGTTGATCCACAGGATCGCGTAATACGATTCGTCGTCATGGTCATAATCCGCGACCAACAAGTCCACATCGCCGTCCCCGTCGCCATCGGCCAATCCAAGGGGCAGAACGCCGGACAGTTGCTGGGTGGGATCAAAGCCGCCGCCCCAGTTGTACCACACTTCGACAGTCCCGCCTTCGGCAACTATCAGATCGAGGAGTCCATCGCCATCGAAGTCGTTTCCCTCGAGGTACATGCGTGGAGTATAGTCGCGAAGGGATGCGGTTGAGAGGGTAACTTCTTGGGTGAGTTCAAAGCGGCCTAGCCCATCGTTGGACGCCATAGTCCAGCCTAGCTGGCTTTCGCGGTCCACGAGGCGGTTATAGGCCACCACGAGATCCGCATCGCCATCGCCATCTACGTCGCCCACCGCGCCGTGCGATTCTTGCCGATAGCCTTGCCAAGGGGCTGAGGTGCCGATGCCCTCTCCGAGTGGGAAAAAGTCGGGTTCGGCGAACAGCGTGCCGGGCGGCTCCAACTCCACCGCGAGCTCCCGAGGTGACAATTCTCCCTGCGCTAGTTCTTCGGCTCCCGTGAGCTGGATCCAGTCTATTTCTAAAAACTTTGGATGGTTTTTTAGGTCCTGCGAGTCGCGGAATAACATCATGTCTATATGGATGTTAAAGAGGGTATCCTGCCAGATGATCTTTCGCTCTATGTCTTCTGCTGTCAAAGCTCGTAGATCTATGGTGAGGTTTTCCCATTCGATGGGATAGGGTTGCAGACTTCTCCCCGTGCTACTAGGCAGTGCTTCAGAGTGGCGTCTCTCCTCGGCATTGGACCAGTATATCCAGAGTGGCCCCTCGGTGGGGGTGTGGTGTATGAGGCGCAGGCGTAGGGTGATGCGGTCAAACAGGGCCGAGTCTTTGCCGATCAACGGCGAGCGCAATTGAACGGTGGGTCTGCGACCCGGCACGGGCGCAATGCGCCAGACTCCATCGACGATTTCGCTTTGCAATGGGTCTCTACTGCCCGGTTTACTGCTATACTGATAACTTTCCCGGGCGACCCAGCCCCAAGTGGAGCCGTCGTCGAAGTCCCACGTTAGGGCAAAGGAGCCGAGTGGAGTCGCCAACAGTAGAACTGCAAAGAGAAAACAGCGCATAAGATCACCTATAGGGTTTTTGGACGTTTTGATGCTCTGGCCGATCAAGATACTTGCACATTTCGTGCCACGTACTATATATCGAATAAAAAAATCCTTTAGGATTGACCTAAAGGATTGAAAAATAAATGCTTAAAAATAATGTGGAGCGGCTACCACAAAGCGTCGCCTCAGCTATCAGGCAAGAGTTTCCACGGAAAATCGTGGAAAACCCACGTTTTTTCGTGGACTTCCACGACTTTCCGTGTTAGCCACGCCCGTGTCAGCTTTAAAAAGTTGTTGAATTGGCAATCGCTATCGCGGCGGTACTCACAGCACCTTGACTGGCGTCAGCCAACTTGCGCGTTCAATCGCATCGACCGATCCCAGCACTGCGACCCGGCCCGCTGCGCCGACTTGATCCAGCACGGCAGCAAACTCCGCAAAGTGCTCGGCCTTGGTGCCCAAGACTTGATCGCGCATTTGCTGGCGATAGTCGTCGTCGATGCCGGTCAAGTAGCGCGTTAGCGAGGCGTAGCCCTTGGCGTCGGGGAGCTGGTACGCGTCGATGTCGCCGATGGTGCCGATGATGGCCTTGGTCAGTTCGTCGCGGCTGATCGGATAGTCGCGCAGGAAGGATCCGCTCTGGTCGTACACGTCCAGCGTCTCCAGCAGGTTGGGGTCGCGATACGACCCGTACGCGAACACGCCGGTAAATGGATCGAGGGAGCAAAAGGCCCCGTAGGCCCCGCCTTGGACTCGCACCCGATCCCAGAGCCAAGTGGTGGCCAAGTAGCGCGTGATGACGACCGACGACCCGTCCAATTCGTAGCCGAGCGCGAAGAGGTTGGCCGCCTTGCCCACGTAGTTGACTTGGGCGGGGACGGTCAGGCCCTCGTCGGCCGCGGTTAGGTGCGGCGTCCAAGTCGCGGGCGAGTGCGCTTCTTGTGGCAACTCGCGCAACAGGTCTGCTAGGCTCTGGTCGCATGCAGCGCGATCGCCGCCGGCCACGGTTGCGTTGCACAGCATGCCCGGCCGGTTGACCAGCAGGGCGCGGATCTGCTCCAGCCGCGCCTGCACGGCCGGCCAGTCGCTGCGGATGTCGTCGATGAGCTGGCGCAAGAAGAACAGATAGCTCAAGCCGCGCATCTGCTCGGCGAGCCAGCCGGTCTCGTCGAATTGCGCGCGCAGCCGCGTTAATACTACTCGGTGACCGCCCGGCACTAGCCCGGCCTCGGCGCTGGCTCGCTCTTCTAAGGCCATCTGCAAGAAGCGCTCCTGATCGTCGAGGCGGCCCTCTAACAGCACATCGCGCACAATCGCCGTTAGGTCGGCGACCCGTTCGGCCATGGCCTTGCCGCGCAAAAAGAGGTACGCCGCGGCTGGCCCGCCGTCGGGGCGCGCGCCCACCATTGAGTGGGCACTCAGGCCGCCGGTTTGGCTGCCGATCCGCTGTTGCAGCTCGACGAAGCTCATGCGCTTGGTACCCATCTCCAGCAGGGTGCGCCCAAAGAGCGGGATATAGGGCACAAGCTCTTGGGGCAACACCCGCAGATCGCAGCCTATGTCGAGATAGGCGATGCCATTGGTGAAAAGGTCGTGGTGGAGCACTGGTACTCCAGCGATTTGGTCCTCTTGCCGAGGCACGGTCTTGATCGCTTTGTCGAGGTCGCTCAATTGCAGGCGGGGCAATTTGGCCAAGTCCTCGGGTGCGTCGGGTTTTTCTTGTAGATGCTTGAGCTTTGCGGTAGATGCGACCAGTTCTTCTAAATCCGCGTGGCTCATGTCCGCCCGAGCCGCTGCTAGGCGTGCGGTCTCTTCCTCCTCCTGTCGCGTCCCCAACTCGGCGTCGGGCTGGAGGACTACGGTCGTACGGTGCGCGTTGTCTAAGAGGTGGCGTTGGATCAGGCCCTCTAAATAGCGGTCGTCCGCCGCCAGCTTGGCTTTGAGTGCGGCGAAGGAGTCGGCAAAGCGCAAGGGTGTGAAGGGGTCGCGGTCGTAGAGCCAGTCGGTCAACAGCCGCAGCATCAGCCCCAGGCCGCGCGGAAAGGACCCGGTGTTGTTTTCCCGGAAGCGAAACTCCGCCGTGTGCAGCGCGGCCGCGACCATCCCTTGGTCGATCCCGCCGTCCGCTAGCTCGCCGAGGTATTGCAAGATCAGAGCCTCGACCGCATCGACATCGGCCTGTTGCACGCCCTTCAGGCCCACGCTAAAGAACATCTCCGCCAACTCGACCTCTAGCCCGCTGCCGGTCAAATCCTCGCCTAGCCCGGAGTCGATCAGGGCCTTGCGCAGCGGGGATCCCGGAGTGCCAAGCAGCGCGTGTTCGAGCACTTGGAGGGCGCGGCGCTCGTCGGCATCAATCGCGACTTCGGCAAGCTCAGTCGAGTCGTCTTGCAGCAGCCAAGTGAGCGCGACAAAGCACTTTGGCTCTTCGACCGCGTCTGGATTGACTGCATAGGGAAATTGCTGCCGCTTGGGCGCGGCAAAGCGCGGCTGGGTGCCGATGGTCGAGTCAACGGAATGCGCCTCGTAGGAGCTTAGATAGTCGTGCAACAGCGCGAGGCGCTGCTCGGGGTCGTCGTCGCCGTAGAAGTAGATGCGGGCATTGGACGGGTGGTAAAAGTCGTCGTGGAAGCGCTTGAACTGGTCGAAGGTGAGGGCCGGGATGTGGCGCGGGTCGCCGCCGGAATCCACGCCGTAGGTGGTGTCGGGGAAGATGGATTGCTGGATGCGCTCGCCTAGGATGCTCTCGGGATCGGAATACGCGCCTTTCATTTCGTTAAATACCACGCCTTTGTAGCGCAGCGGGTCGCCGGGATCTTCTAACTCGTAGTGCCAGCCTTCCTGTTGCAGGACTTCCGGCGTCAGCCTCGGATAAAAGACGGCGTCGAGATACACGTCGATCAGGTTGTAGAAATCCTGCACGTTGGTGCTGGCGACCGGGTAGCAGGTTTTGTCTGGATAGGTGAAGGCGTTGAGGAAGGTGTTGAGCGAGCCTTTGATCAGCTCGACAAACGGCTCCTTGACCGGGTACTTGCGCGAGCCGCACAGCACGGAGTGTTCGAGGATGTGGGCAATGCCGGTCGAATCGGCCGGCGGGGTGCGGAAGTTGATGCCAAAGACCTTGTTTTCGTCGTCGTTGATCAGCGAGACGATCTCGCAGCCGGTGCGGTGCCGATAGAGCAAAGCGCGGGTATTGAGTTCGGGAATTTCTTCGTCGCGCAGCAGTTCAAAATCGCGGTGGGCCATTGGGTATCCTTTGTGGTGTATGTCGAAAAAGCTAGCGGGCAAACATATTGGCGACGCGGATTTTTATCAAGGGAAACGCAGCACGTTCACGGCAGGGCGATTTTGCCGAGGACGACTGGGCGCTGTGCGCGGGTGACGGCTGGGATATTGCCGGTGCGGCCCATCAGCGTCTCGTTGGCGAGGACTGCGAAGGAGAGTGCTTCGCGCGCGTCTGGATCGACGCCTAGGTCGGCTAGCGACTGCACCGCTAGCTCCGGCAGAGCGTGTTGCAACCCAGCCATAATGCGCGGATTGTGGACGCCGCCGCCGCCGACCCAGAGCTTGGCGAACTCTCCCGGGCAGAAGCGACGAATGCCCTCGGCAATGGATTGCACGGTAAAGGCGGTCAGCGTGGCGATCAGGTCGGAGTCGCTCCACGTGCCGCGCCGGAGAATTTTCGCGAGGAAAGGCTCGCCAAATTCCTCGCGCCCCGTGGATTTGGGCGGCTCGCGCTGCAAGAAGCTATGGCGCATCAGCTCGGCCAACAGGGCTTCATTGATGCGCCCCCGCGCCGCTCGCTCGCCCCCGCGGTCGAAGTGCTCGCGACCGTTGGTGCAGTGCGCCACGGCCGCGTCGATAAGCATGTTGCCCGGCCCTAGGTCAAAGGCCCGTACTGCGCTGGTATCGGCGTTGGGCGGCAGGGCCGTGATGTTGGCGACCCCGCCGATATTGAGCAACAGACGCCCTTCGTGCAGATGGGCAAAGAGCAGGTGATCCACTAAGGGCACCAGCGGTGCGCCCTCGCCGCCAACGGCCATGTCGGCCGCGCGAAAGTCCGCAATGGTCACCGCGCCCGTGTGCGCGGCAATGACGGCTGGCTCGCCAATCTGCAAGGTGGCCCCGCTAGCGGGCAGATGGCGCACGGTCTGCCCGTGCGAGCCAATCAGGTCGATGGATTCGGGACTGAGCTTGGCCTGCTCGACTGCGGCTAGGGCCGCTGTTGCAAAAGCTTCGCCGAGGGCGAAGTTGACCCGGCACAGCGCGTCGAGTGACGCATCCTCGGCGAAGAGGGCGAACACCTCGCGCCGCAAGTCGCTGGGCAGTGGCGTGGTGTTAAAGGACAAAACTTCGTAGCGCGTGGATTCGCCGCTGCCCCACAGATCGACGAGCACGGCGTCAATCCCGTCGGCCGAGGTGCCGGACATTAGGCCCACGACCCGCCGCCGCTCTTTGGCGGCCAGTTCAGCTAGCCGACGCATAGCGGCGAACCCAAGCTCGGCCAATAGTCGCGTTGTTCATCCTATAGCAGCCCTAAATGACTTGAACGATTCGAGATGCAGATCGTCTTGTTTCTACGATTCTGCGTCCATCTGCGTCCATCTGCGGATTATCTTATCAGTCCCGGTCGCGGGCCGAGTGCAGGTAGTAATCGGCGACCTGCCCCTGACTGTCGATGACGTGTGCGCCCGGGTAGCGAATCGTCGTCGGACACACGTGCCAAGGCACGGCGAGGAGGTAGTCGCCGACTTCGGGCTGAGGACCGGACCAGGCGAAGACGCCGTGTTCCTCGTTTTGTCTGGTCAGCTCGGCCTGTGGGTTCTGCAAGAGCTTGGCCCGGGTCGCTAGAGGGCCATCGTCGCTGATGGCCTTGGTGCCCAAGTCCGTGGTGAGCGTCTGGTGCTCGGGATAGCGATCGATCACTTGCGTCAGGACGAGGGCCGCCCACTTGAAGGGCAGCTCGGCCATTTTGCTGCCGTACCCAGCATCCCAGTACACGCAGGTGCCTGGAGAGCCGTACATTCCCTCAGTGCCGGCGTAGTACAAAGAGGAAAAGGAGCCGCCGCCGCCGACCCAAGGCACGGCCAAGCCCTCGCCTTCGAGGGCTGCTTTTAGGCGTTGGATATCGCGGATGTGCCGCTCGGCCGCTGCTTGGCGCGCCTTGGGATCAGAGAGGTTATCGTGCCCGTCGTACAAGTGCAGGCCGCCCGGCGACAGGTGGGGGTGTTGTGCGACTTGGCGGTAGAGGTCAATGGCCCCGTCCAAGGGGACGCCGGTGCGGAACATGCCTACGTTGAGGTCGATCATCACCCGCAGGGTCTGCTGCCGCTCTTGCGCCACGTCGCCCAAGACCTGCACGTGCGCGGGGGCGCTGGCAATCGCGCTGACGGTCGCCTCTCTTTGCGCCAATTTGGCGAAGCGCTGCACTTTGCTTTTTTGCACCAGTGGATAGGACAAAATGGCTTCCTGTGCGCCGGCGTCGAGGACCATTTCCAGTTCCTTGAGCGTGGCGCATTTGAACCCGGCGACGCCGGACGCGAGTTGTTTGCGCGTTACGTCGATGGACTTGTGGGTCTTGACGTGGACGAACAGATGCTCGCTGCCGCCGGCCAGTTCGCCGACTGCTTTTATATTGTAGTCGAGTTGGTCGGCAAAGATCAGCATGGCTGGCGTCTCAATGCCGTCCGGCTCGGCGACTTTGTATTCTCCTACTTCGATCACAGCTTTGCTTTCCGTTTGAGGTGGAGCGCGGAAGATAGCACAAGCCCCGGTGGTGGACAAATTGGCCGGCGCGTTTTGGTGCGTTAGATTACGATGCGCAATTCTCCTATCACCCTCATCTAAAGGAAGCCTCTAATGCTCAAACTAGGCTGCATGTCCCTCAGCTACAAAGACGAATTTGCCGCGAACAAGCTCGACTTGGAGCAGTTTATTGAACGCGCCTACCAGCTCGGTCTCGACGGCATCGACATCCACACGCGCGCCTTTACCTCGCTCGATCCGGCCTATCTGCGCAGCATTCGCATGCAGGCCTTCAGACGCGGGTTGGCGCTTTCCTATATCGGCGTCAGCTCCAACTTCGGCAAACCCCAAGAAGAGCTAGACGAGGAGGTTGCCACCGCCAAGGAGTGGATCGATGTGGCCGCGTTCATGGGCATTCCGCTGGTGCGGGTTTTTGCCGCGTGGATTCCCGAAGGCGACCGCGAAGAAGACGTGTGGGCGCGGATGATGCCCTGCTTGGAGGAAGTGGCAGCCCACGGCGAGGAAAAGGGCGTGGTGGTCGGCTTGCACAACCACAACCACGGCTGCGTCACGCGCACGGGCAAAGATGTGCGCCGGATTATCGAGGGCGTCAATAATCCCTATTTCTCGCACATCCTCGACACAGGTCAGTACGTCGGCTCGCCCGGGGCCTCGGGCCAGCGCGGGCACGAGGATCCGGCGCTCAACTTTTACGGCAGCATTGAGGAGACCGCGCCGTTGGCCGTCCACGTCCGCTGCAAGATCTACCGCATCGAAAGCGGCGTTGAAGAGTGGCTCAACTATCCGCGCATTTTCGAGATTTTGAAGGGGGTCAACTACAATGGCTGGCTATCGGTGGTGTACGAAGGGCAGGACGTGGAAGCAGAGGCAACGGCCATACCCAAAGCCGTGCGCTACTTGCGCGGCTTGATGGCCGAATACGACGCGGCGTAAAAAAGCGAGGCCCGCGCAACATGGTCGCTGCGTTTGGCACATCCCGCACTTTTGTAAAATTCTGCCTGACTGGCCTCAGCGGGGTGGTCGTCAATTTAGGTTCGTTCCATATCCTGCTCGAACTCGGCGTCCACAAGTATCTGGCCTCGCCCATTGCGATTGAAATCTCGGTCTTTTCGAACTTTTTCATTAACAACTATTGGACCTTTGCCGACCGCGCCCTGAGCGGCCGCAAGCGGATCCGGGGTTTGCGGTTTCACATTGTGTCGCTGCTGGCCCTTGGGGTGAGTTATTCGACGTTTGTCGTGTTGTCGGAACTGTTGCCGCAAGTTAATCCGGTGTGGCTGCAAGGGTGTGGGATCGCGCCGGGGACGTTGGTCAACTACGTCTTGAACTCGTACTGGACGTTTCGAGAAGGGGGGAGTTGATCGGTCTTGCTTTCTGAGATGGACAGATATGCCTAGGAGATAGCTTTTGTCGAAGCGCAATCGGTCTCAAACGCATGGTCGCGGCGCGGCCGCACGCCGAGAGATTTTGCCCGGCGGCTATCATCGACGCTCGTTGGCCGAAACGCAGATCTATCGCTATAATCATCTCATCGGCGACAAGCTGAAGGCGCGTAGCGAAGCCAACCAATAGGTCGAAAGTCGCCTCGGCTGTGCCCTCCTTAATCGAATGATCCATCTGGGCAAACTCTATTCCAACCCGCCCATTCCGCTGCCCAATGCGGACATCCGCTTTGCCGACGAAGCGACGGGAGCGGTTCGGCAATAGACACAACAAGTAATGGACTAAATAAACATGAAGGCGGTGATTCTCGCGGGCGGTCTGGGTACGCGCCTAGCTGAAGAAACGACGACCAAGCCAAAGCCGATGGTCGAAATTGGCGGGCGGCCTATACTGTGGCACATCATGAAGACCTATCAACAGTACGGGGTGACCGATTTTATCGTTTGCCTAGGTTATAAAGGTGAGGTTATCAAACAATACTTCATCAATTACCGCGATTATGTTTCCGATGTCTTCGTCGATCTCGCTAGCGGCAAAATTGAATACGGTAAAGAACAGGTCGAGCCTTGGCGCGTGACGCTTGCCGATACTGGGACGGAAACCCAGACAGGGGGGCGGATCAGACGCGTACGCGACTATATCGGAGACGAGACCTTCTGCATGACCTATGGCGATGCAGTCACGAACCTAGACATCAGGCGGGTTATTGACTTCCATTTATCGCACGGGAAAATGGCAACGGTCACCTCGGTGCGACCTATTGCACGCTTCGGATCCATCGAGTTGGACGGAAACCTAGTATCGCACTTTGAAGAGAAATCGCCGGAAGAAGGCGGTTGGGTCAGCGGCGGTTATTTCGTCTTGTCTCCCGACGTTTTCGATCTCATTGACGGCGATGACGTTGTATGGGAGCACGCCCCCATGCAGCGCTTGGTTCAGGAAGGGGAATTGGCCGCCTATCTTCACGACGGATTCTGGCACTGCATGGATACGCCTCGGGACAAGCTCAACTTGGAACAGTTGTGGCACAGCAGCAATCCGCCTTGGGCGACTTGGAAGGGGGCGGTTTCATGACATCGTGGCAGGGAAGGCGCGTCTTAGTGACTGGGCACACGGGGTTCAAGGGTGGATGGTTGAGTTTGTGGTTGCACGAGGCTGGAGCGTGCGTCTTTGGCTATGCCCTGCCACCCGAATCCGATCCAAACCTGTTTGCGGCTGCCGGCATCGATCGCATCGTGGATGGCACAATAGCCGATATTCGAGACCTTGCCACACTGGGCGAAGCCCTGTCCCGTAGCGAAGCAGAGGTCGTCTTTCACCTTGCAGCACAGCCGCTGGTGCGTCGCGGCTATACCGCCCCCATTGAGACCTATGAGACGAATGTTATGGGTACGGCGTGCGTTTTGGAAGCGGCGCGCCAGTGCGAGAGCGTACGTGCGGTGGTGGTGGTGACAACGGACAAGTGTTACGAGAGCCGGGAATGGGTTTGGGGATACCGGGAAAACGACCGTCTCGGTGGAGATGATCCGTACAGCAGCAGCAAGGCATGTGCTGAGTTGCTGACGCACGCTTATCGACGGGCTTTCACCGGACAGGGCAAGCGGGACCTGCTGATCGCCACGGCGCGGGCGGGCAATGTCATCGGCGGGGGTGATTGGGCACGAGATCGGTTGATCCCCGACGCCGTGCGCGCCTTTTGTGCGGGGGAGGTGCTGATCATTCGCCAACCCTGTGCGGTGCGTCCGTGGCAGCATGTGCTCGAACCTATTGGCGGTTACGTCGCACTGGCGGAACGATTGCTGAACGGCGAGGAGGCACTGGCCGATGCGTTCAACTTTGGTCCGGCTTCGGTCAACACGCGGTCCGTGCAAGAGGTCGTCAATGCGATAACAGCGCTATGGGGGAATGGGGCGCAGTACAAGATTGACTCCGGGGTTCATCCGCATGAAACGCGGTTATTGTCCATCGACAGCACAAAGGCCCTGACGGCTTTGGACTGGCGTCCGCGACTGGATTGGGTAACAACTCTGAAGATGGCGGTTGATTGGTACAAGGCGCACTTAGGGAGCGAGGACATGAGCCGCGTGACCCGTGAACAGATCTGCGCTTATAAAGAGAGCGCATATGGGCAAGCGTAAGCAGCGGCGGAACAGGCGAAACCGAACACGCGCCTCAAGGCAGTCCCGGTCCGCTTGGACAGATTTGTCACTCGAAACCTTGCCGGAGGTGTTGCTACACCCGCAAAAGCATGATGGACGTGTTTGGAAGTATTTTATCCCGGTGCTGGTCTTGGCGTTTGCAGTGCGAGCGGCCCTTGCACTTTACACCGATTCCATTCTGCATGTGGACGAAATTTTTCAATACTTGGAGCAAGGGCACCGGCTCGCCTTCGGCAACGGGGTCGTCCCTTGGGAGCATTTCTACGGCGTCCGCTCATTAATGCTGCCTTGGCTGATCGCCGGTACACTGCTACTGTTCGATGGCCTTGGCTTGGGTTCTCCGTTCTGGTATATCGGCGGTGTCAAGTTGCTGTTCTGCGCCATTTCCCTGTTGATTCCCTCGGGAATGTACTTTTTCGCGAGGCGGCATTTCGGCGAAACCACGGGCAGGATATCGTTAGTGGCTGGAGCGTTTTGGTACGAACTCGCCGGCTTTGCCCATAAGCCGCTGGCCGAATTAGTAATCACCGCTCTGCTATTGGCCGCGCTCGCTCTCAGGATGCGTCCGATGCCGGACAAGCCACGGGGAGAAATCTGGCTGGCTGTATTTCTGTTGGTCATGGTCATGGCCCTGCGAATTCAGTACGCACCGGTGGCATTCATACTGCTCGGCCTGTTCTTTCTGCACACTGAAAAGAAAATGCAGTTCGCGCTAGTCACAGTCGCCTTCGTGGCAGCGGTCGGCGTCTTTGACGCAGTCAGTTGGAACAGCGGGTTTTTTCACTCGTATACTAACTATTTGCGCTACCACCAAGCTTGGCAAGGTCTTGATCGCGCCCATCATCCCCTCTACCAGCACTTGATCTGGCTGGCACTTGCCAGCATGGGGTTGGGTCTGCTGACCGTTGCGCTGTCCCTGCGCAATGTGCGCCGCTACGGATTCCTGCTTAGTCTCATTTTAGTAACCCTGCTGGTACATTCTATACCGGGCCACAAAGAATATCGCTACATCTTCTTGGTCGTTCCCCTTATCCTTATGATGGGTGCTGATGTTCTGGCGCAATTCGCAACGCGTACCAGCAAGCCGCGCTGGTTGCTGGGATCGGCTGCGGTGGTTTTTACGATGGTTTCACTCGGTGGAATTCTGGAGGTTTTGCCGTATCAGTCCCGGATCTATCTGCCATTCTTCGGGCACGGCGGCTGGACAATCGGCTTTATACGCGAACGTCTTTCTTACGGGGCCTCCCATTTTGAGGCCTATCGTTATCTCGCCGAGGCACCGGGCGTATCCGGGGTATGGCAGGTAGATCGCGATTATGTAGGCATGCCTTCCTATTACTATCTGCACCGAAAAGTGCCACTTTATAACCATCAGGCAGGCGCAGAGATCGTAGATGATAATCTGGCGACGTTACAGGCTACGGTCAGTCACATCGTAGTTCAGCGGGACATTGATCCGCCATCTGGCTATACACTGGACCGAAAATTCGGCAATACCCGGATTTATCGTCGCGACGCAAATCAGCCGCCAATCCGTCAATGGCGGCACTACACCCCTGTCTGGGGTAGCGGCAACGCGAAGCTCATGGTCAAGGCAAATCCAGACATGCCTCCTTTTCCGGCCAAATGGGGAATCCGCTTTGCGGACGAAAACCTGCCGTAACGGCATTCCGCTTGGCAATAGGCCCAAGCCGACTCAGAGTTTTACATGGAGTGTCGCGATTATGAAATGCGCTCGTCATCGTCCACTTTTGCCATGAAGGCCAGCGGCTCCAGCATAGCGATCCACCCGAACCCCATCATTGCGGGGGATATAACCCGGATTATATCTTCCGACATTGAGTGGAGCCGTTTGGCCGGGTGCTCGGTCCTTGTCGCGGGTGCCGCTGGGTTCTTGCCCGCCTATCTCGTCGAGGTCGTGATGGCCCTCTGGCACCGTCCGGCACTTACAGGAAACGATCCGCCGCGGGTCATCGCCTTGGTGCGATCGGAAGACCGTGCGCGGGCCAAGTTTGCCCATCATTTGCAGAATCCCGGCTTTACTCTTTTGGTGCAGGACGTTTGTACGCGCTTGCCGGCCGAAATCCGACCTGACTTCATTGTACACGCGGCGAGTCCAGCAAGCCCCAAGTACTACCGGGACGATCCGGTCGGCACCATAGGTCCCAATACGGTGGGTACCCAACACCTCCTTGAGTGCGCTGCAGATGTAGATGCAAAGGGCTTTCTGTTCTTCAGTTCAGCGGAGATATATGGCGACCTGCCGGAGAGCATGATCCCGACCAGAGAGTCCGATGCCGGGGTACTGGATCCGACCGACCCGCGCAACTGTTACGCCGAATCGAAACGTTTAGGTGAGGCACTATGCATCGCCTGGCACCACCAGTTCGGAGTTGCGGCCTCGATCGTCCGGCCCTTCCATGTATATGGACCAGGCATGCGGTTGGATGACGGGCGTGTATTCGCGGATTTTGCCGCCGCTGTCGTGCATGGCCGCGACATCTCACTGCTGAGCACGGGTACGGCGAGCCGATCATTTTGCTACTTGGCGGACGCCACCGAGGGGTTTTTCCGCATCTTGCTGAGCGGCGAGTCTGGGACGGCATATAATCTTGGTAATCCCGATTGCGAAATATCGATCGCAGAGCTGGCCGAGATACTGACTGCGCTTTATCCCGAGAAAGGCTTGCAGGTGATCCGTGCCGCCCGGAAGGCAGGGGACCCCTATATGCCGAGTAAGGTCGAGCGATCATGTCCAGATATTGGCCGGCTCAGATCGCTTGGCTGGAAACCCTCAATCGATATCAGGACAGGCTTTCGGCGTACCATCGACAGTCTGTCCTGTGGTGCTTTGCCATGAAAGATTTGGAAACTGAGGCTCTGTGTAATCTGCGGCGGGCTTATGAGCGAAGCGATCTCGACCGGCAGAAATTCTGGCAATTGATGCGGGATCACCATCTTCAATTGCGTGCCTATCCGCCGCTTTTGGCGCAGGGCGAGGTCGAGTCAATACAGATCAGCGCGACAGGTTTGATCGCACAACTTAAATCGGGGTTGAAATTTTTCTGGAATCCCGAAAATCTTCGCGAACCCGTTTCTGAGGCCGTCAATCACGGGGCCTATGAACTGTTTGCGGGTCGCGTGCTCGACCGGTGTGCAAAGGGCGCATCGCTCGCGGTCGACGCGGGCGCGAACATCGGCTGGTATGCTGTTCGCATGGCAACGGCAATGGCGAGCGGACGGGTCATCGCCTATGAGCCGGTGAGGAAAACCGCCAAAATGCTGAAGGCGAATATTGCGCTCAATGGGCTTTCTGATCGAATAACCGTCATATCCCAGGGCCTCGCCGCCCGTCCGGGGCGTGGCGAAATTTTTCTGCCGCGGGATACGGGGCACGTCGGTGCATCGCTGCGGGAGTTGCACCCCAAGGAAATCAGCCGCAAATTGGCCATCCGCCTGACGACGCTCGACGAATCTCTGTCCGTCAACCCAGCGGCACCGCTCGATCTTTTGAAGTGCGACGTAGAAGGTGCAGAGCTGATGGTACTGAAAGGGGGGGTGACGGTCATAGAGCGCGACCGGCCAGTCCTTTTTCTCGAGCTTCTCCGCAAGTGGTCGGCTGCGTTCGGCTATCATCCCAACGAGGTGATCGCATGGACGGAAGCACTCGGCTATGACTGCTGGGCGATTGGTGAAAATCAACTTCGGCGCTGTAAAAAGATTGCGGACGACACTGTTGAGACGAACTTTTTATTTGTACAACCTAATCGCGACACCGAGCTGATTGAGGGGTGATGAGGGGCAAATATGTCTTCATTAAAGAACCTTGAATCCAAATCGGACGTACTGCGAGCCGAGATTCTGCGGCTCACAGCAGAATATGCTTCGCTCGTCAATGCCCCAAGGGAATTTGATGCCCAGCGCAGTCCGGTGCCGGTTTCGGGACGGGTGTACGGCGCAGAAGAAGTGGTATCGCTCGTCGATTCTGCACTCGATTTCTGGCTTACTACGGGGCGGTTTAATGAGGAATTCGAGAGGCGGCTTGGCGGTTACTTGGGCTGCAAGCACGTGCGTACCGTCAATTCTGGGTCCTCTGCCAATCTGGTCGCGCTCGCTTCCCTGACATCGCATCTGCTCAAAGAGCGGGCCATAGGGGCAGGCGACGAGGTCATTACCTGTGCAACCGGATTTCCGACGACGGTGAATCCCATCATGCTGTATGGCATGGTGCCGGTTTTTGTCGATGTCCATGTCCCGACCTACAACATCGACACCTCATGGCTGGAAGAAGCCGTCACCGACAAGACCCGAGCGATCATGTTGGCGCATACGCTCGGCAACCCATTTGACCTGAGTCTCGTCATGGAGGTCGCCAAGCGCCATGACTTGTTCGTGATCGAAGATTGTTGCGATGCGCTCGGTACGCGCTACAACGGCCAACTCGTCGGCACCTTCGGTGATATCGGAACGCTGAGCTTTTATCCGGCGCATCACATCACTATGGGTGAAGGCGGTGCCGTATTCACCAATAGAGCCATATTGCGTCGAGCCATGGAATCGATTCGCGACTGGGGCAGGGATTGCTTTTGCGCCCCGGGCAAGGATAATACCTGTGGTCGCCGGTTTAATTGGCAACTCGGTGGTCTCCCGACCGGATTCGACCACAAATACACCTATTCACATCTCGGCTTTAACCTGAAGATCACCGACATGCAGGCCGCTGTCGGTGTCGCACAGCTCGCTCGCCTCGATGGGTTTATCGAGAAACGTCGGCATAACGCGGAGCGACTCTTGTGCGGCCTCACCCCGCTTCAGGAGTATTTTATTTTGCCCGAAGCGACTCCAGGCAGCGAACCGTCCTGGTTCGGACTGCCCCTTACAGTGCGCGATGGCGTGCCCTTCACCCGCGACGAACTGGTGAGGCATCTAAACGAGCGGCGCATAGGCACCCGCTTTCTCTTCGGAGGTAACTTGGTGCATCAACCCTACATGAGTGGTCAGAAATACCGGATCGTCGGCGATCTCGATAACGCGGATATCGTCATGAATCGAACTTTCTGGATAGGCGTTTATCCCGGTCTGGACAATGCCCACATTGATTACATGCTCGAAGTGATTACCGATTTCGTGCATGATCGAGGAAATATACTATGACTTCGCGCAAAAAAATTGGCATTGTCACACCTTGCTATAATGAGGAAGATACCGTCGCAGAGTGCCATGCGACGGTGAAAGCCCTGTTTGCAGGCCCACTAGCCAGCTACGACTACGAACACCTTTTCTGCGATAACTGTTCCACAGACGCCACGCTTGAACGATTGCGAGTCATTGCCGAAGCTGACCCCAACGTGCGGGTGATTGCCAACTCGCGGAATTTCGGGGCCTTTCGCAATATGTTCAATGGCACTCTGGCAGTTGGCGGGGATGCTATCGTGCCGTTTCTACCGGCCGATCTACAAGACCCCCCTGACCTCTTGCCCACATTTGTCCAGCATTGGGAGGCGGGATACAAGGTCGTCTATGGTATTCGTGCCAATCGGGAAGAATTTTGGCTCATGCGTACCATGCGCCAGTGGTTCTACAAGCTAGTCAACCACTGGTCTCCTTTTAAAATTCCCCAAAACGCCGGAGAATTTCAGTTGATTGACCGCGTCGTGGTGGAGAACCTCCGAGCCTTTGACGACCACTTTCCCTACCTGAGAGGGATGATCGCCTATTGTGGATTTGATTCAATCGGTGTGCCCTACACCTGGAAGAAGCGCGGACGCGGCTTGTCTAAATCAACAGTGTCTTCGCTCGTCGAAGACGGGTTGAACGGCCTCATTTCCTTCAGCATGATGCCCATCCGGTTCGCGCTGTTCGCCGGATTTTCTATGGCGGTACTCAGCATACTGACCGCCTTGATAATGCTGATCATCAACCTGATCTACTATAGAGAGTTGGCACCGCCCGGGATTCCTTTGCTAACCGTCTCTTTGTTTTTTTTTAGTGGTGTCCAGCTTTTCTTTATCGGTCTTCTCGGCGAGTATGTTCTCGCCATCCATGCCCAGGTGCGCCGCCGCCCATTGGTGATTGAACGAGAGCGCGTAAATTTTCCAATGGCTAACCCACAGCCTGAACAGATATAGCCGGAAAAACGCACTCCGACCGACTGGGAAGAATGAAGCACTGGGAAACTGGGGTAGGAGTCGACCAGAGGTTTTCCCACGGGCCGCTGCCCAAAGAGCTTGTGGAAACAGTGAAGGATTTTTATGAACGAAACCGTTGAAGACATCGCCACATTCGCCGCGAGGATTCGTCGCCATGCTTTGTGCATGGTACATCACGCAGGGGCCTCGCACATCGGCACCTGCTTGTCTATGGCCGATGTGCTGGCGGTGCTGTACTGTCGTACGCTGAGGATTGACCCACAGCGACCCAATTGGCCGGGCCGCGACCGATTTGTTTTGAGCAAGGGGCACGGCACCGCGATCCTGTATGCGGCACTGGCCGAACGTGGGTTTTTCCCTGTCAAATGGTTAGACCGATACTGCGCTGACGGTTCTCCCTTGACCGGCCATATCAACCACTTGGGCGTGCCGGGAGTGGAAGTATCGACTGGATCGCTTGGACACGGGCTGTCCATCGGCTGCGGCATGGCATTGGCCGGGCGCGCCGCGTCTGATCCGTACCGTTGCTTCGTGCTGCTGAGCGACGGAGAATGCGACGAAGGGGCAATCTGGGAGGCGGCCCTTTTTGCACCGCACCACCGGCTCGGCAATCTGACGGTTATCATTGACTATAATAAAATTCAGAGCTTTGGCACGGTTGCAGAAGTCCTCAACTTAGAGCCACTCGTGGACAAGTGGCGGGCCTTCGGCTGGCGTGTTTTGGAGATTGACGGACACGATCTGGTCGCTGTCAATTCCGCCTTGCGCAGTGCCGATGCCAGTGCCGACCGCCCCTTGGCATTGATTGCCCACACGGTGAAAGGCAAGGGAGTGAGCTTTATGGAAGACGATCTTCTCTGGCACTACCGCAATCCCGATGCCGAGCAACTCGCCGCAGCACTACGAGAAGTGGAAGTTGAGTGATGCGGACAACATTTATTAACACGCTGCTCGAATTGGCGGATGAGGACGCCCGAATCTGGTTGTTGTGCGGCGACTTGGGTTACTCTGTACTGGAACCATTTTTTGAACGGTTTCCCAACCGGTTCATCAATGTGGGGGTTGCAGAACAAAACATGATCGGCATCGCGGCCGGGCTGGCGCAGAGCGGTCATGTTGTGTTCTGCTACTCCATCGCAAATTTTCCGACTCTGCGTTGTCTTGAGCAAATCAGAAATGATGTCTGCTACCACGACTTCAATGTGAACATTGTATCCGTCGGGGGCGGCGTGGCTTATGGTGCTCAGGGCTACAGCCATCACGCGCTTGAAGACCTGGCGGTGATGCGGGCGTTACCGAATATGGTGGTGGCCGCACCGGGTGATCCATTGGAAGTTCGCTCGTTGACCTGTGCGCTAACCAGCCATTCCGGGCCGGGGTTTTTGCGCTTGAACAAGGCAGGCGAAGAGGTCTTACACGATGCAGTTCCATC
This sequence comes from Candidatus Latescibacterota bacterium, assembly GCA_965219735.1. Classification (GTDB taxonomy): domain Bacteria; phylum Latescibacterota; class UBA2968; order UBA8231; family UBA8231. Next base: position 5,319,790 of record OZ244790.1, on the reverse strand, counting down.
GCTCGAGGTGGGGCAGGTGTTGCCGATGCGAGATGGCGACGACGTCGTCCTGCTCAGCACGGGAGGAATGCTGGAAACCGCATTGCAAGTCGCCGAACGGCTTCGGCAACAGGGAGTTGTTGCAGGGGTAACGAGCGTGCCATTTCTCAAGCCGCTGGATACAGCTTACGTCACCGCTGCCGCACAACGGTCGGCACTGTTGTGTACAATCGAAGAGCATACACCCATCGGTGGACTAGGCGAAGCAGTGGCGTCTTGTCTCGCGCAACTGTTTGGAAATCGCGCCGTGCTGTTGCCATTCAGCTTGTTGGAGGGCAGCACAAAAGGCGTATCTGGCGATCAACACTATTTGCGGACACGCGGCGGTCTCGATCCCGATAGCATTTTCGCGGCTATAGCCGGTGCCTTGGAAGTCGGTAGCAGGACGCACAATACCCACAAGGGCTAGACCAACACACACCTGAGCCCGTCCACACAGTGCAGGGAAGGATGCCCCACCGGAAGCAGGCGATTGGAGCGTCGCGACAGTCGGTAGTGTCCAGCTACTTATTGCAGAACGCCGGAAAAGATGACCTCGTGTCCGTGCCGGCTTTTCGAACTGAACTTTCATGCCTTTTCCTCACTGGACCCTAGCGGCAGGGACGTGTTCATCCTCCGGTGCCAAAAGAAGTAGATAAGTGGCTAAAAGAAGACCGACAGAGAAGACGGCACACCAACGCCCAGCCCCATCCAAGCCCACGCGGCAGGAGCGCAGACAGGCGTCTCGCAACGACGAAAGAGCCCGGCAAACGGTTGATATGGCATCGCCCCTAACAGTGGCGACATCCTATACGAGGCAGGATCTGCTGGCCCTTGTTGCACTCGGCTTGCTGGTGGTTGTCAGCTACTTACCGGCGATGTTGTGGGGTGGCTTCGTCTGGGATGACTATCTATGCATCAAGACTGATCCGGTGCGGGAGGTATCGGGTCTGTGGCAAATCTGGTTTTCCCCCAGCGCTATTGAAAACGAGGGCCACTATTGGCCTTTGGTCTATACGACCTTCTGGTTGGAGCACAAACTATGGGGATTTGCCCCGACGGGCTATCACATCATCAATGTGATGCTGCACTTAGCAAATACGCTGCTATTGTGGCATCTCCTACGTCGCTTGGCGGTGCCCGGCGCGTGGATGGTGGCTGCGGTGTTTGCCGTGCATCCATTGCACGTGGAGTCGGTGGCTTGGGTCATTGAGCGCAAAGATGTGCTGTCGGGTCTGTTTTTCCTTGCGGCGGTACTGGCGTGGATGCGCTTTATGGAGCAGCCGAGCCGAGGGCGGTATGCGGGGTCGCTTGTGTTGTATGCGGCGGGTATGCTCAGTAAGTCCATCGTGGTTACGCTGCCAGCGACACTTTTGATCTGGCATTGGTGGAAACAAGGCCGAGTGACCTCGACCGATCTGTTGCGGCTAGCGCCGTTTTTCGCGGTAGGGCTAGCCATCACGATCGGTGATTTGTCGTTTTACTGGTCTGTGAGAACAACGTCTTTCGATTATTCATTAATTGAGCGGATGCTCATCGCCGCCCGTGCCCTGTGGTTTTACGCAGGTAAGTTGCTGTGGCCGACGGACCTAGCCGTCATTTATCCGCGTTGGGACATCCGCGTCGCCGATCCGCTGGCTTGGGGATATCTCGGCGCTGCTGTTGCACTGGTAGTGGCCCTCTGGCACTTCCGGCCGCGGATTGGGCGTGGGCCGCTAGGTGGAGTGTTGTTTTTTGTGGTAACGCTATCGCCGGCGTTGGGCTTCGTCGATTACGGCTATATGAAGTATTCTTTTGTAGCTGATCGCTTTCAGTATCTTGCTGGCATCGGGGTCATGTCTGTCGTCATTGGCGCAGTTACTCATGGCGTCCGTTGCTTCCCTGGTTTGTGGCAAAAAGGTGTGCTAGGTGTTGCGGCGGTGGCTCTCGTTGCGCTGGGGATGCTGACTTGGCGTCAGGCAAGCATCTATCGGGACGAAGAAACGTTCAATCGCCACATCGTCACTCTTAATCCGCAGGCCCGGAATGCCCACCGTCACTTAAGCAATGCCTTGTATAATCAGGGCCGGTATGAGGAGGCTCTCGATGCCGCCCGCGTCGCGGTGGATCAACGCCCGGATTACTTTATGACTCATACCACCCTCGGTAAGGTCCTCACTGCGCTGGGCCGGTATGAGGAAGCAGAGAAACATCTGCGTCGCGCCATCGCGCTCAACCCGCAGGCCCGGAATGCCCACCATTACTTAGGCAATGCCTTGTATGATCAGGGCCGCGACGAGGAAGCCCTCGCCGCGTACCGCGTCGCCGTCGCACAACGTTCGGACGACGCTGAGTTACATTTCAATCTCAGCCTAGTGCTCAACAAACTGGGACACTTTGAGGAAGCCGAGGACCACCTGCGTCGCTCCATCGCGCTCAACCCGCAGAAGCGGAATGCCCTCCTCCCCTTAGGTAACATCCTGTACAAAAAGGGACAGTACGAAGCAGCCCTCATCGCCGTCCGCATCGCAGCAGAACAAGCCCCAGATTCTTCTGAGACTCATGGCAAACTTGGCGCAATTCTCAATGAGTTGGGACGCTTTGAGGAAGCCGAGAATCACCTGCGTCGCTCCATCGCGCTCAACCCGCAGGCAAAAATTGCCCACTTCAACTTGAGCGACGTCCTGTATAATCAGGGACGCTACGAGGAAGCTCTCGACGCAATCCGCTTCGTTATAGAACAGGACTCGGATTTCCTTGAGGCCCATATCAATCTCGGCGCGATTCTCAATGCGCTGGGACGTTCCGACGAGGCGGAAACTCACCTGCGTCGCGCCATCGAGCTCAACCCGCAAAATATTGACCTTGTGCGGAGGTTGGCCGAGATACTCATGCCACAGGGACGCTACGAAGAAGCCCTTGACCTCATAGCGCAGGCGGTGGCGTTGGACCCGGCCTCGTCGCAGGCCGCCGAATTGCATTTTCTCATGGGGCAGACAGCACAGGACAATGGGCAACCCGAGGTAGCGGCAGAATACTACATGCGCGCCTTCGATATAGACCCACATCATACGCAGGCTATCCGTAGGCTAGCCCATCTGAGGTTAGAGCAGCAGCGCTACGACGAGGCGCTGGAACTTTTTCAACGTCTCACCGACAGCGATCCGAGCGACGCAGTGGCCTATGGCAACATGGGCATCGTCCTTCTCTACTTAGGCAGAAACGACGAGGCGTTGGGAAGCTTCGACCATGCACTCTCTCTCGATCCGACCTTGGAAAGCGCGCAGGCCAACCGCAAGGCGGTGCTAAAGGCGATGGAAGGAAATGTCGAGTGAGAGGTGGTCGCGCTAGCTACTTCTCAGGGAATGCCCAATTCCCGCCGGTACACTTCGTCTGCGTCGGCCTGCAACTGCCAATAGGGCACTCGTATCGTCCGCATCAGCTCGCCGCGTCCTCCATCGCTGTCCTCCCAGCGCAGAATCCGATGCGGATAGGCTTTTTCCGTCCACAGCGTCCGTTGCCGCTGGCCGATGTGCAGGTCCCATCGCACGCTGGCTAGCGTGCCGGTTGCCGTCTCGATCTGCTCCTCGGCGGCCTTGTGAATCCGCCCGGCCACGGTCGCATGGGGCTGATGTGCCTGCCGAAGCTGCCAAAAGCTCGGCAGCATCTCCAATTCTCGCACCTCGCCTAGATCCATAAACGGCCCTTGCAGTTCCCTGATGCGGATCAGTAAGTGGTCCTCGCTGGCAAAGTGCTCGGGCTGCTTTAGCCGATAGGACCCACGGCCCTCGCTGGCAAAATAGCTGCTGATGTGCCCGTCGATCTGCCCGTTGCGGAACAGGGCCTCGTCAAAGACCTGCCCGCACCACTCTTGCGCGCTGAACGAAATGCGCCGCAGCTCAAAGGGATGCCGCTCGCCCGCCACTTGGCTGAAAACCGAGGTCATCACCGAATAGTCGTATATCCCGGTCGTAAAGTTGAGGATGTGGTTGAGCTTGAGCGCGTAGAATTGGTCGGCCTCTGGCGTCGGCGGATCGGCCTTGATAAAGGTCTGCCGGTGCAGGCTCTCGGTCACGAAGATCATCACTCCGTACCCCTGCCGCAGCTCGCCGTAGCGCGGCTGAACCACCTCGTAGCTAGAGATCTCGGCCTTCCCGTCGGCCCAATGTGCGTAAAAATCCACTGCACCTGTTGGGGCTGCGCCGAGCAACATTGCCCCTATGATCCATTTTGTCATGGCTACCTCTCTTTCTCGTAGATTGAAATTTAATATGAAAAATACATTGACGTATTGCTCGCCGATTGACTATATTCACAGAAGTTTGGCATACAGAACAGCCCATTGATGGCTTAAACAATTATTTAGTCAATCTAATTTCCCCAATCTAGCCGGAGCTATCGCGTGGACCTTCGCAAAACACCTTGCACCTCAGACTCCCCTGTCCCCCTCGACTTGTCGCAACTGCCTCGACATAGCGAAGCCGTTATCGCCGAAGTCTCGGCTCCGGCGCGCTTGGCCGCCCGCCTGCGCGAATTGGGCTTTTTGCCCGGTGAACACCTGCGCGTGCTGCGCTCTGGGACCGCGCTCATCGTCCAGATAGGACAAACCCGCCTCGCGCTCCGGCGCAAGGATGCTGCTGCCGTTCGCCTAGTTCCCTTCGGCTGAGCTCAGGTCGAAGCCTAGTTTTTCCTGTTCAGTAGACTCTCTGTGCGGACCTTCGCACTTATTGGCAATCCCAACACGGGTAAGACCACGCTTTTTAATGCCCTGACCGGCCTTACCCAGCGCGCTGGCAATTACCCAGGTGTCACTGTGGAACACAAGGTAGGGACCGTGACGCTCGATGGGGAAGATGCGCTAGACCTGATTGATTTACCCGGTACCTATAGCCTCGCCGCGCACTCGCCCGACGAGATGCTGGCCATTGACGTGCTCTTGGGCCAACAGCAAGACGCGCCGCCCATAGATGGCATCTTGGCGGTCGTCGATGCCAGCAACCTGCGGCGCAATCTCTACTTAGTCTCCCAGCTCGCGGAAATAGATGTGCCTTTGGTCGTGGTCCTCAACATGGGGGACATAGCAATCCGGCGGGGTATTAGTATCGACGCCAGCGCTTTGTCTGAGGCGCTCGGCGCTCCGGTGGTGCCCGTCCTCGCCCACCGGCGACAGGGGTTGGACGAATTGCGGAGTGCCTTGGTGGCCTTGAATGCGGATCCAGCGCCCGCGCGGCCGCAGCGGGTGGAACTGCCCGACGAGCTCCAGCGCGCCACTGCCGAGCTGCAAGCTGCGGTCTCCGGACCGCTCTCCTCAGTAGAAGCCTTGCGCGCCTTAGTCGATGAAGACGGGTATGCCGAGCGCCGCTTGTTGGCGTCTGCTGGTGATGGAGTCGCGGACCGCTTGCGCGGCCTGCGCACAGCCGGTGCGGAGTCCCTGTCCGAGCTGGAAAGCAACGCCCGCTATGCTTGGATCGACGGTCTGCTCGCGCAGGCGATTGACCAGCCCAGCCGCTTAGAGGGCCGCCGCTCGGATCGGGCCGACCGCATTCTCGCGCACCGCCTCTTCGGCGTGGCGATTTTTGTGTTGGTCAACGTGTTGGTGTTCGAAGCCATTTACACTTGGTCGGGGCCGCTGATGGACGGCATTGACGCGCTCTTTGCCGCCTGCGGCGACCGCGCCGCGGCGCTCATTCCCCCCGGGGCCCTGCAAAGCCTCATCGTCGATGGCCTCATCGCTGGCGTCGGCGGCGTGCTCATCTTCCTGCCGCAGATTGCCATCCTGTTCTTTTTTATTGCCCTGCTCGAAGACAGCGGCTACATGGCGCGGGCTGCACTGTTGATGGATCGGCTGCTCACCCGCGTGGGGCTGTCTGGCACGGCCTTCATGCCCTTGCTGTCCAGCTTTGCTTGCGCCGTCCCGGGCATTATGGCCGCTCGCACCATTGAAGACCGGCGCGACCGCTTTGCCACCATCTTGGTCGCGCCGCTGATGAGTTGCTCGGCCCGTCTGCCGGTGTACGTGCTCTTTATCGGGACCTTTGTCCCAGACCGCTCGCTGTGGGGTGGGGTCATCGGCTTGCAGGCGCTGACTCTGTTCGCCTTCTATTGCCTCGGCGCATTCGTTGCCATCCCGGTGGCTTGGTTGCTCAAGCGGACCTTGCTCAAGGGCGATCCCCCGCCCTTTCTGCTGGAGCTGCCTTCGTACAAGACGCCCGACCTGCGCACGGTGTTGCTGCGCGTGTACCACAGTAGCCGGGCCTTTGTCGTCCGCGCAGGCAGCCTCATCTTGGCGACGACGATTGCGATGTGGGCGCTGGCGTATTTTCCGCGCTCGGAAGCCGTGGTAGAGCGCCACCAAGTCGAGCGCCAAGCGGTCGCGCCTGAAGCTCTCGACGCCTTGGAAAAGCGTCAGGCGGCTGAACTGGTAGAAAACAGCTATCTCGGCCAAGCCGGACACTGGGTCGCGCCGGTCGTGCGTCCTTTGGGATGGGATTGGCGCATTGGCATGGCAGTTATCGCCTCTTTCCCGGCTCGCGAAGTCATCATCTCGGCCTTGGGCACCATCTACAGCCTCGGCGCGGGCGAGGACGAAGGCTCCGAGAGCCTGCGCGAGACCTTGGCCGCTGCTACGTGGCCGGATGGTCGCCCGATTTACACCTTGGCAGTGGCGCTGTCGATCATGGTTTTCTTTGCCCTCTGCGCCCAGTGCCTATCGACACTGGTCGTCATCAAAAAAGAGACCGGCTCCTATCGCTGGGCCCTGTTCAGCTTTGGCTATATGACGGCCCTCGCTTATATCGGCGCGTTGGCGACCTACCAAGCCGGCACGGCTCTGGGATTTTGAAATGGACTGGCAAACGCCAGTGGCCATCGCCGTTGCCGCGATCGCCGGAGCGTACGTGTTGTGGCGTTTGGCGCGACCTTTTTTTCAAGACAAATCCCACCGCGACGAACCTTTGCAGATAGGGGACTCGGACGACTAGCTGCGCGAACTGTGTGCTAGCGACTGGGTGGGACTACCCTGCGCGGCGCAAAAATCGCTTGCCCGCGAGCTGATCTACTAGCCCGTCGAGTTCCAATCTCAGCAGCACGTCGAGCAGGGTCGCGGGCGGCAGGGCGCTGTCTTGGGCGAGTTCGTCGATGTGCCGGGGTTGGCGCGAGAGTAGGGCATAGACGCTCTCGTCTTCTGGGGGGAGAGTGGGCGCGGGCATGGGCGCGCTTTGCGGGCGCGGTGACGCCCACATGGTCAATTCCTCTAGCACGTCCTCCACATTCTCGACCAGCTTTGCCCCGTCTTTGATGAGTTGATGGCAGCCTGCGTTGCGGCCCGAGCGCACGTCTCCGGGCACGGCGAAGACTTCGCGGTTTTGATCGAGGGCGTGTTGGACCGTAATCAGTGCGCCGCTCTTTTGCGGGGCCTCGACGATGACCACTCCTAGGCTCAGCCCGCTGATGATGCGGTTGCGGCGCGGGAAGGCCCCCCGCTCTGGCTGCGCCCCCCAAGCAAACTCGGAGACGATGGCCCCCCGTTCGCGGATTTGGCGGTAGAGTGGGGTGTGAGTGCGGGGATAGGGCACGTCGGCCCCGCAGCCCAACACGGCGATGGTGCGTCCCCCGGCCGCGAGCGCGGCCTCGTGGGCAGCCGCGTCGATGCCGAAAGCCATGCCGCTGACGATGCAGATGCCTTGGGCCACTAACCCGCGGGCTAGCTCGGCGGCGATCAGCTTGCCACTGTCCGATGCCTTGCGCGAGCCAACGATGGCCACGGTAGGAGGGGACAAATCGTCCGGTCCCAGCGCAAATAGCACGGGTGGTGGTGCGGCGATTTGGGCCAGTAGTTGGGGATAGTCCGCGTCTGCTGGGGCTAAGCAGCGTCCGCCCGCCGCGCAAAGCCGTTGCCACTGCTCGGCGGCCCAAGCAAAGTCGGCCGGCGTCGGTCGCTGCTCGGGCGCACGGGCTCCCACGGCCGCAGTCCAATTCGCGGCGGCGAGGGCCTCTTGCGCCGAGCCGAAATGGTCGAGTAGGCGGCGCACGCGCCTAGGCGGCTCTGCTTGGGTCAGCGCAAGGAGTGCCTGTACTTCGCGCTGGGACTCAGGCATTTTGGAATTTCTCCCGCAGTCGTCGCTCGATACAAGGCGGCACGAACTGGTTCAACTGCCCGCCCATTTGCGCCACTTCGCGCACGACCGACGAACTGAGATACATGTACTCGGCCTTGGTCATTAGAAAGACCGTGTCGAACTCCGGCCACAGCGAGCGATTGGTCAAGGCCATGGCAAACTCGTGCTCGAAGTCAGTCACTGCCCGCAGGCCCCGCACGGCCGTGCGGATGTTGTGCTGCTGCGCATAGTCAACGGTCAGGCCGTCGTGGAAATCGACCTTGGCTTGGGGCCAGTCGCTAATGGCCTCGGAGATCATCGCCCGACTCTCCGCCAGCGAAAAGAGCGGCTTTTTGTTGGGATTGATCGCCACCAGCAGGGTGACTTGGGAGAAGATGCCCAAAGCCCGCTCTAGGATGTTTAGGTGGCCAAAGGTGATGGGGTCGAAGCTGCCGGGATAGATGGCTGCGTCTGCAAAGCGGTTCATCAGGGTCCGTCCACAATGATGTCCACGGCCGCGTAGAGCCGCGCTTGAACCCAGCCGTTTTCGTCGCTTGCAACGGGCATGAGCAAAACCTCGCCGAGGGTTGCTACTGACTCGGCTTGTTGAAAATGATGCAAGAAGGCACCGATCTGCTGAGGGGAGCCAATGCCCTGCAGTTTTTGCCGCTGGAGGGTGCGCGTCGGCGACAAGGGCCTATGGGTAGGCTCGTGGATTGACAGGCTGTCTAGGCCGCTCGCGTTGGCCCAGCGGGCCACCTTGCCGAAGAACTGCTTCGCTTGATCGGATGAGAGGGCGTCCAGTGGAGGGGTGTCCTGATCGGCAAAGCGGCCTTGGAATGCAAAGCGCAGCGTGCGCTCTTCCCGCCAAGTCGAATACGAAACCCGCGATGACAATGCCTTCAAGCTAAGCCTGAACTCGCGCAGTACTTTGTGCGAGGGGGTGGTTCCCTCCAGCCAGTACTCCCCGCTCGAGTTGCAGTTCAGCGAAGCCACGCGAATCCCGGCGGGAACCTTTTCGTTGATCCGCATGACTTGGTGGCAGGCCGTGCTGCGCTGGGGTGTGGTTTCTCGCTGAACTATGGAGCTAGGTGTGGTTTCTTGCTGTGCTGTGGGTTCAGGTGTGGTTTCTTGCTGTGCTGTGGGTTCAGGTGTGGTTTCTTGCTGTGCTGTGGGTTCAGGTGTGGTTTCTTGCTGTGCTGTGGGTTCAGGTGTGGTTTCTTGCTGTGCCGTGGGTTCAGGCGTGGTTTCTTGCTGTGCTGTGGGTTCAGGTGTGGTTTCTTGCTGTGCCGTGGGTTCAGGTGTGGTTTCTTGCTCGACTGCGGGACTCGGCGTGGGCTTGGGTGTGAATTCTTGCTGCGCCTTGGAAATGAGGTCAGAACCCGTGTTGAAAAGCGGTCTCACTAGCGCGGGGGAGAACTGGTGGATTCCGTATAGTCCTCCACAGACGACCAAGATCAAAAGCAAAGCTTTTGACCAAGACCACCGCCGCTGGCGGTCGAGAAGATCGACGCGGATCATCGCATTAACCCCCGCTGAGCTAGCCCGACGGCAATGGCATACGCGGACCGCTGCTCGGGCGTGGCGTTGCCGAGCAGCCTCGGATTGACTGCGGCGAGTGGATCGAGGATTGAATGCGGCACCTGCAAATGCGTGGCCAAGCCCTCGCTCCAATACACGACGCCGGCACCCCACAGGCGTTGGAGGCTGTTGCCGCCCTCGCTCAGCAGCTTGCGTGCCGCGCCTTCTAAGGCTGCGGCCGCATCGTCCTCTTCCTCCCAGACGCAACTGGTTAGCGCGGCCAGTTCGCCTTCCTCTGTCAGCAGGAGCCAAGCCTCGCCCATATCCGCATAAAGCAGGAGCGAGAACTTATCTTTGCCGAGCAGGTTGGCGCATTCGCTGGCGTTGTACAGGGCAAACGGCGCTAGATCCACGTCGAGCTGACCGACCGCTGTCTCCTTGCCTAGGGTGCGGTAACAGTCAAGGGCGTGGCGGCGAGCCGCGACCACAAAACCCCACTGAGAGGTCAGCACAAAATCGCAGCGAAACGCCTTCGCCTCTCCGGCCAAAATCTGCTCGGACTCCCACAGGAGTTGTTCGCGGTTTTCCTGCACAGTCTCCGCCACGAGGGGCCGGCGTTGAATGCGGCCCAAGCGCCGGTCCAACGAGAAACAAGTGTTGCTGTAGTCAAAATCGTACGCCTTCGCGAGCGTGGCGAGCTGGGCGGCTAGCCCTTGCCGCTGCTGCTTGTCGTTCAGGGCTGCCGAGTCGAAGGGCCGTTCCAACTCATCGGTCACCAAAACCAGTGGCCGGACGTCGGTGCGTCCAGCGTCTAGGGCGGCGACGCGCACGGTTTGACCACTGATGTGGATCCCAGTGGCTTTTGTTCTGCCAAATCCAAACAATCCAACCCCCTCTCCTGCGAAGTGAGCCTCTACTTCACTATGAGCAAAGGACGGAGCTTTTCTAGCGTCTTCGCGCCGATGCCATTGACTTCAGTTAGTTGCTCCAGCCGTTTGAAAGGACCTCGCTCGCGGCGGAAGGCGACGATCCGCTCGGCGATCTTGGGGCCGACTGCCGGCAGTGCGACTAGCTCGGCGATTGTAGCCGAATTTAGCGAGAGCGGCCCTTGTTTGGCTACTACTTCTTCGAGCGGTGGCGGCGGAGCTACCGCTCGCGGCACGACGCTGAATTCCTCTAGGCGCGATGGGCGATACCAATCGCTTACGGCGACGAGCATCCCTATGATTAGGGCCGCTGTCAGGCCGATGAGCGCGCGTTGCTCGCGTTCATTAAACAAAAATATCTCCCACAACCGCGCCAAGCAATATGCTCAGCGGAGGAAGAACGTGCCAGAAAGCCGCACCTCGCGGATTTTCCGCGTCTTGTCTCTGAGGTGGTCTTTGTTGTTCTCGATGCGAATTCGCCCCTCGCCGCGGAAGTTCGCGCTGAAGTTGTAAGTCATGGTCAACTGCGTGCGCCAGATGTTCTCTTTGCCGTTGGGGACGCGCTCTTCGTCTCCCGTGGCGATGGAACGCGTTTCTGCTTCAAACTTCTGTTCCAAGTTGAGGGTGACGTCGCTTTTGAGGCGGCCTAGCAGGGGTAACCGCCGCGGCTTGAGATTATGAGTTATCTTGAACGTGGTAGTCACTCGCTCTCTGTCTCGGGTGCCGCGCAGAGCCTGGGTGCCGCCGCTCTGTTCACCTAGTTCAAAATCTCGACTCTCCGAGGTGGAGATCACCCGCTCGATGGTCGTCGTCGGTCCCCAGCGCCAGCGGCCGTTCCACGACGCTCTGAACTCGGTTTTGGTTTCCTCAGAGACTAGGTGGCCGGGCGTGAGGCTGCCCGCTCCCTCGCTGGCCGCCGAGGTCTCGAAACTGGCATTTACCTGTGCGCTGTTGATCACTCTCTTTATCAAGGGAAGCCGGTCGGCTCGCCCCCAACTGAGGCTCAAGCGCGGGAAGGTCCGGTCGTTGCGCAGGCGCAGCCGTTGCTGCGAAGCACCGGTATTCTCTGAGGTCTGCTCCTTGGAGTTGACCTTGATGCTGATACCAAAGGGCAAGCGCATCCCCGAGCCGGCCTCAAACGAGGCCGTCTGCGACCAAGTGTCTCGGAGGGTCAACCCTTGGGAAACTTGTCGCACCCGCAGGGTGTCTTCGAGACCGAGTTGATAGGAGAACGAGGGCCGATGCAGCAAGTTGAAGTGGCGCGCATTGGCGTTGTGCCGCCAACTGGCGTTGACCGGCTCGACGATGCGGCCGGTCCACCCGGCGAAACGGCGGAAGATATTGGGGCCTTTTTGCTGTTCGGCTTGGTTTTTCTTTTCCTCGGTTTGGTCTTTTTTCTGCTCGGCTTGGCCTTTCTTTGAGATTGGCTCGTCCTCGTCTGCGTCTCGATTCCGGTTTCGGTTGCGGTCGTCGGGCCGCTGTGCCCTGCGGCGTTGCCCTGGGGACTCACCCAAGTTCTTGAGCAAGGTCGGGATTTTGAGATTGAGGCGTGCGGAAAGGTCGTTTTGATTGCGGATGTCGAGGGTCTTGAACGTCAGACCGCTGATCGAATCGATCGGGGCTACCCCGCGCCGTTGCGCTGGGTCGTTCTGCTCCTCGTAAGTGGTCTTGAAGGTGTAATTTTGGTCCAGCCACGAGACTAAGCGTAGCGAAAGACTGAGGTCGGCCGTTTGTCTGCGCCCGACTTCGCGCCCAAAACTCCGCTTGTCGAGGGCGAATTTTTTCCGCAAATCTCGGTCGATTTTGAGATTGTAGTTGGTCGATAGACCGGTGAGTGGACTGAGCTTAGAGGCATAGGTTTCGACGAGCGTGAAGTCCTCCTGCTCGGTCGGCTCGTCGTCGCCGCGGCGCAAAAGCCGCGAGGTGCGCCGGCTGCCGTTGACCGAGTAAGTCAGGCTCGAAGGTAGCGGACGGAACTCCATCCGCGTCCAGCTATTGGGCATGAACGACGGCAGCCAGCCCATGATTCGCAGCGCTGGCTTGGGCAGGGGCATGCTGTAGTTGAAGTTCATCGTCTGAGCCTCGCGCTCGTTGATCGGGCGCACTGGGTCCGAGCTGTGTTCGCGCGAATGCGACAGCCGCAGGTTCATCTGGTCGAGGGTCCAGCGCAAGAAGAGGTTTTTGCCTTGGCGTCGGCTGATGGACACGTCGTAGAACTCCTTGGAGCGGACGGCCTGTTGCTCTAGCTTCTCTTCGGCGGTCAACTCCACATCCGAGCCGGGTCCGAAGCGCGGCAAGCTAGTCGTGCGGCTGAGATTTACCTTGAGTGGAATCAAAAATCCCCAGCTACTCGGCAGGAGCTTTTGCGCGTTGGTAGTGACCGCTAGCGCGGCTTCGCGGTCCGTGCTGTTGCCTCCTTGGCCGGTAAAGCTGCGAAAATTTTCCTGTCGCCAGAGCACATTGCCACCGAAACTGGCAACGTCGGCCAGCTTGGTGTTGAGCTGAGCGTACGCGGCCAGCCCAGGGTCGTTGCGCGCCTCGTCGAGGCGAAGTTCGTCGAGCAAGACCCGGCCGCTGTACGCGCGGTTTTCCGCTCGGTTGCGCAGGCCGACGCTCAGTTGCTTGATCGACTGCATCGACGGAGTGCCGCGCACCCGGTAAGTGGCTTGCTCGCCGCTGCGCAGGCCCGACCGCGCAAAAACTTGGTCTAGGGAAAAGCGCTCGACCTGGGGGTCGTAGCCGGCCGCGTGCAGCGCTTCCAGTTCGCGTTGAGCGATCAAGGTCTTGCCGTCTAGCGGTGCCCCACGCGGATCAATTATCCGGTAGGTGTAGTAGAACTCTCCCGTGGTGGTGTCGGCCTGTCCAGATTGCAGGAGGGCCTTGAGCTGGGAGATGACGGGCAGGTCCACATCTACTTGGTTGCCCTTCCAGCCCTTGCGCCCGCCCTCCCAACCTGGGAAGATGGGGCTGATGGCCTCGTAGTAGTTGGTCGAATCCACGCCAAAGCGCACGAAGAGCACCAAGTCGCTCGAATCGCCGTGTGCGTATTCAATGGTCCCGCTCGAATCGCCATAGACGTACATGCGCAGCCGCTCGTAGCTGGTGTAGTTGGACGCACGGGTCAGGATTCTGGTCGCCGACATCTGGTGCCCAGGTTCTAAGTTTTCGTAGGCCAGCACCAGCGACTGCTCGCGTTCGCGGGTGCGCGACTGCACATTGCGGCGAATCTTCACGCCGGGCGGCGGCCGGTAGCTCTGGCTCTTGTCGGTGCCGATGACCGTGACGTCGAGGACCTCGCGATCGCCGATCGGGAAGCGCTCGTCGAGCCGCACCACGTCGTCTTCCTGCCATTTGTTGCCCACGATCTCCACGAGCGCGATATCGGCTCGCACAGTGTCTGCTACATCCGAGCGCGGCCCGCTCGAAAGCATCAGGCGCGCGTATTCGATGCGGGTGGAGTCGGGCAAGCCCACGCGTTCGACGTGGGGGCCGAACAGAGGCACTCGGAGCTGACGCCAGCCCTTATTCTCGGTACCGGCGACCTCGTAGTGGATTGAGGATAAGTCGATCTCGTAGTGATAGTAATTGTTACGTCGGTCGAGTACGCCGTTGCCGTTGAGGTCTTCCGTGTCTGGGCGGTCGCCGCTTTCGACGTCCTTTTTGTTATTTTCGGTTCCGTTGATGTGGCTGTAATCGTTCTTGCTGCGCTGGGAGTCGTATTTCCAGTTGTCTCCCTCGGGGTCGTCGGCCGAGCGATTGGGGCGCAGGGGATCGGGGTCTGGGTAAAGCGCGGTGAAGGCCTGCTTCCGCTCGGCTAGGGAGCGGGTGGTGTCGAAGGCGGCGTCTTGCAGGCGCAAGTAGAAGTTCAACTCGGCCTCGTCGTCGCGGCCGTCGATGCCCACATCCTCCTCCCGCGACACCAATCCGTCGCCTGCGGCTTGCCCGGGGAAGGGTTCGTCTTCGGTATCGAGGCGGCCGTTGGCGATGTAGTCCTCGTTGATTTGGTCGCCCAAGTTCACGTGCAAGGTGCCTTCCCGACCCCGGACCCAGATCTCGAGGAACTTGGACTCGGAGAAGTCGTTGACGGTTGAGAATGCTAGGGAGATTCCTCCCCAGGACTCGGGAATTTCGGGGCGTGGCGTCAGCTCCATCGACAGGATGTCGGTGCGCCGGTTTTGGGCTTCGATTTGCTCTTCTTGATTGGGCCAAATGTCGGTGCGCAGCACCCCATCGTAGGGATTATACCAGGTGAAGTGTGCGCGATTTTCCGCGCCGAAGCGCGCGCCAACCGGTGCGCTGGCCGGTGCCCAGCGCGGGCGGTTGACGACCAGCGAGGTGGGCCGTTCGCTGTCTTCAAAGTCGTCGATGTACCCGCGCCCCTTGGTGTTGAGATTGGGACGGCTTTGCGCGACTTCGGCATCTAAGGTCACTTCTGAGGGAACGGCCGTCTTGATCAGCGGTAGCATATCGACGACGCGGGTGAGGAGCGGCAATTCTCTCCGGACGCGCAAGTCGAAGTTCCATATCACTGTGCGCTTCGGCTCGTTGCCCACCCGTACCCGCCGGTCGCTCGAACGTTCGTTGTTGTAGATCATGGTGCTGCCCACGCGCCCGTCGCCCTCCCAGAATTCGTACTCAGTGCGCAGTCCCAACAGGGTTTTTTGCTGGCTGCCGATGTTGAAGACGTCCTCGGACTCAAAGGTAATTTCCAAGTCGGCACCGGGATCGGCCACTTCCTGAGCGACCGAGCCGATAAACGTCACACTGCCCATGAAATCGACTCGGTAGTCGGTATCCCGCGTCAGTGGGCGGCCGTTTAGCTGGACTTCCACGGTTTGGGGCCGGACGCCGCCGAAGATGCCACCCAACCGAATGCGCTGCTCCGAGGAGGCCGCGCGGACGAGGATTTTATAGCGGCTAGCCTCGATCTGGGCGCGCTGCTGCTGCTCGTTGTAGATGGCGGGGACGGGTTCGTCGAGCAGGCCGCGGTATTTGTTGGAGCGCGGATCAAAGGGGCGCTGGTCAGGGAAAATCAAGTGCCCGCGGATGTCGTCCAGCCCGATGTAGTCGGCGTCGATGACGCGGTCAGGCGCGCTACCGGGGTCTTTGCCGCGCTCGTCCAAACCCAGCAGCTGCAAGTAGGAGCGGCCCTGTTGCGAAAGTTGATCCTCTTGACCGGGGACTTCCTTGGCGATATCGACCTGCAAAGTCTTGGGATCGAAGCGGCGGCCGGTGGAATACCCGGAAGCAATGCGGTACACGTTTTTCCACTCTAGGTTCCAAGTGGGAAAACCGGGTCGGGCATTGCGGGCCTTGATCAGCTTCAGGTGCAGGGAGTCGGATTCTGCGCCGGCGTTGAGCCGAGCCGTCTCGCGTTGGAGGGTGCCATCAAAGTCCGGCGCACGAGTTTTGAAATGCACGGCCATGGCATAGGGATCGGATACGGCTCTGTTGAGGATGATGTAACCAGCCTCAGCTAAGATATCATAGTCTTCGTCCGGGTCGAGCCGGTGCCAGGTTCCCTCCTCAAAGCAGCCACTGTTGCGCAGGCGATTGCCCGCTGAGTCAAAGCACTCGATGGTGGAAAGGGAATCGGACGGATCGATCCAAGCAACGCCGGGCTTGGCGAACAGCTCAGCGTCATTTCTCGTATTGAAGTCGTTGATATAGACTTCAAGGCGGCTGATATCGACGAAGTTTTCTGAGCCAAACTGCGGTCCATCCAACAGCCGGCGGAAGTTGGGGAGGTGGGCGCGGTAGAACTCGTGTAGAAAGAAATACGTGTTGCGGATGTATTGATAGTCTTTGAGTTGGAGCGTATCGATGGCCGCTCCGCCCTTAAAGGTCTGGCGGTTGGATTTGCTCTTTTCGTGGCTGGCGACGGTCGTAAAGGCCAGCGGGCCGACGTGCCCCTTAGTGCGGATGCCGAAGAGGCCCTTGTTCTTCTGCCGGAAGCCGACGAAGCGGGTATTGGGTAGCTCTAGGGTGGTGTTGCCGGCCTGCACCTCTTGGAATATGGAGTCCTCTTCGCCTTCGTAGTCGAGCTTGATCTGGTTGGATAGCTGATCGCCCAAACCGGAGCCAACGGCCGAGCCGAAGTCTTGGGTGTCTTGGTCGATGCGTATGTTGATCAGCTCGCCGACTTTGCCTTCCACTGTGAAATCGGATTCCTGTTCGATGCCCAGCGAGGGGAACTTGGAGCTTCGTCCGTATGAGGTCTGCACTTCGCCATCGGTCCACTCGCTCTTGCCAGAAATGATAATGGTGCGCGAACCATTGAGCGCGAGACTGGGGCCTTCGTCGCCGATAAAACGCCGCAGGGGCTTGGGCGCGGAAAAGGGCACAGTCCACTCAAAGCGGTTCCCCCTGCGCCGACGCTGCTCGGAGGCTGTGCTGCGGAAGTCGCGGCGGATTTGCTGGTGCCAAAGCTGACGGTGCTTGGCTTGGTATTCCATGCGAAAATAGTCGTTTAGATCCACGGCGACCGCTGGCCCTTCGGCGAATCCGCTGACGCGGCGGCCGTAGTTGGCCATTCCCAATGAGTCCACCGCGGCTTGGTACGAGATTGGCGCGCGACTGGGGGCGGGTAAGAGCGGTCGGCCAGCCCCAAAGGCGGCTTGGCGAGGGACCGCAAAGCGCTGGGAAAGCGGGCCGTACAGCGGCTCGAAATGCAGGCCAGGCTCGGCGTGCGCCACCGCCGCGAGCAAGCAAACACACAGCCACTGATACCAGGGACACGCTTGGAGAAAGAAGCGGAGAAACACCTCTAAATTCACACCTATCGACGTCTATCGTTTGACATGCTCCAAACCCCCAAGGGACGGGAATTTGAGATGCCAAACAGCGAGCTATCACCGAATGCTCTCGGCGTGCTGTTCGCCATTCTCAATTAAGAAAGTGGTCTTTCCATTGAGGTTAGCGGAAGCGACTCAGAAGCCTTCACTTGTGGCTCGGCTGGCAAAAGCAATGCACCGGACGGCTTCTGTATTAACCAAACGCAATAGGCGGTCTCCAAACCCAAGAACAGGAGGATGCTGCCCAGACAAAGTAAGCAGCTACCTGAAAACATAGCACGCGGCTGCGATTATTTCAAGGAAGCCCTTGCAAAAACCGTTCCCGTTGCACGGCGCGGCCCGCGTTTTTTAAACGGCGGCTTAAGTCATTATATTTGAGGGAACTAGGTCCGTGGCCCGTCTGGGTATCCCCGCTTGCGATAGGGTGCCCTGAGTGCCGCGTACTACAGCCCCGTATCCCTTTCGACCCATGACGACCCTGTCTCGCTACGTGCTTAAAGAGCACGGTTGGCCCTTTGCGCTCGGCTTTGCGCTGATCCTTTTCATCCTGCTGATCGACGTCGTTTTGCAGACGATGGACCAAGTGCTGAGCAAGGGACTGACCCTGCTGGCCGCTCTCCAGCTTTTGCTCTTCAACTTAGCTTGGATCGTGGCGCTGGCCGTGCCCATGGCCGTGCTCATCGCCGTACTCATGGCCTTTGCCCGCCTCGCCGCCGACGGGGAAATCATCGCAGCCAAAGCCTGCGGAGTGAGCTTTTGGTCGCTTTTGCGGCCGGTGCTGGTAGCCGCTTTTTTACTCACTCTGCTGATGGTCTTTTTCAACGACCAGATCCTCCCGGACTGGAATCACCAAGCCCGCGTCCTGTCGTCGAGCTTGCAACGGACGAAGGCCGCCTTGGTGCTGCGGGAAAAGGAAGGGGTCTTCATACCCAACTTGGGCGATTACCACCTGCTCATCCGCCAGATTGACCCGGAGACTAACGAGCTAGCCGGCATCGCGCTCTACGACGCCTCGCGCCCCGGGCCGCCGGTGATTCTCCACGCCCCTAGGGGCCGCATCGCGCTGTTGGGAGATGGAGCGTACATCCGCTTGGAGTTAGAAAAAGGCCATGTCCAGCGCGTCGAATCCAGCGAGGAAGAGCGTTTTTTCTACGGCACCTTCGCCCGCCAAGTGCTGCACATCAAGGACGAGCGCCGCCGCTACGAGCACCGTCCCTCGTCCTATCGCAGCGACCGCGAGCTAGACATCGCGGCCATGCACCGCTTGGTGCTAGAGCGCCGCCGCGAGCAGGAGCGCGCTTACGGACGCCTCGATTCGATTGCCGCACGCTACCTCGAATTGCACCAAAGCCATTTTGCCGACTCCACGGCCAATCAGCTAGCGCGAGAAGGGGAACAGACGGCCGAAGCCCTGAGCCGACAGTGGCGGCACATAGATCGCCGCGCGGGGCGGATCAACGAGTATTTGGTCGAGATTCACAAGAAGCTATCCATCCCGGCCGCCTGCTTGGTTTTCGCGCTGGTCGGCGCTCCATTGGGCGCGCTGATTCGCCGCCGCGGTGCCGCCGTCTCCGTCGGCATCAGTTTGTTCTTCTTTTGGATCTACTGGATGTTCCTCATCGGCGGGGAGGCGCTGGCCGACCGAGGCTATATTCCGCCGCCTTTGGCGATGTGGGTGCCCAATTTGGTCTTCGTCCTCGCCGGATGGGGGCTGTTGCGGGTGGTCGCGTACGACCGCGCTGGCCGCCGAGGGACGAAAGAGACCTGAGATGCGCATCCTCGACCTCTATTTGATGCGTCGCTTCCTGTTGTGTCTGGGGATCGCCGTGGTCAGCCTATTGCCCATTGCGGTGATTATCGACCTCACCGAAAACATCGATACCTTTATCGACTTTAAAGCTCGTCCCGAGCAAACCTTGCTCTACTACGTCTATCGGTTGCCGTACTGGCTCATCCTAACCCTGCCCATCGCCGCGCTACTCGGCG
The DNA here is from genome assembly GCA_965219735.1 of Candidatus Latescibacterota bacterium. Taxonomy (GTDB): domain Bacteria; phylum Latescibacterota; class UBA2968; order UBA8231; family UBA8231. The sequence continues at coordinate 5,300,470 of OZ244790.1, read as the reverse complement.
CGCTTTTTGCCCTGACCAGCTTGGCGCGCCAAAACGAAATCACCGCTATGAAGGCCACCGGCATTAGCCTGTATCGCCTGCTGGCCCCGGTTTTCGCGTGTGCCCTCGCCGTTTCGGTCGCGGCTTTTTTCTTTACCGATTGGGTGGTCCCGTCTGCGACCTATCGGTACAATCAAATCAGCGACGAGATTAAGTCCTATCACCGCAGCGATGGCTCCCGCCGCCAGGTCCTGCTCCAAGACGCGGGCAACCAGTTCGTGTACGCCCGCAGCTACGACGCGGGGCGGCAACGCGCCGACGAAGTGTCTTGGGAGCGGCTGCACGACTATGTCCCGCTGGAGCGCGCCGTGGCCCGGCGCATGGAATGGCGGGAGGGCACTTGGGTGCTTTTCGAAGGCCGCCGCTTTCGCTTCGCCGCAGGTGAAGCCGTGGCGACTTCTTCCTTCGATACCCTGTCCCTATCGAGCTTGTCGTTGCTTCCCAGTGACTTTGCTCGTCAGCAGAAGGACCCCGAGGAAATGAACTACGCCGAGCTGGCCGACTACATCGCTCGCGCCACGCTCAACGGGGAGGACGCCACGCGCCAGCGCGTCGATTTGCACCTGAAAATAGCCTTTCCCCTGACCAGCTTCATCATGATCGCCCTCGGCGCGACCCTCGGCGCCAATGCCCGCCGCGCCGGCTTGGCCGATAGCTTCGGCTTGGGAGTCCTGCTCTGCTTTGCTTATTACAGTTGCGTCAAAGCCGGCCAAGCCCTCGGTTGGAATCAGTTGCTTGCGCCTTGGTTGGGTGCGTGGATAGCCAACCTGCTGTTTGCCGTCTTGGCCTTAGTGCTGCTGTGGCGCGTGCACAAATAAAAAGGCCGTTCGCCCGTCGGCGAACGGCCCTTGGGGAGACCCGAATTGGACAGGTGCTCAGCGGATGCCTTGCTCTAGATGGTAAATCTTGAGCTTGAGCGAGGCCGAGCGGGATTTCCAATTTTCTAGAAGGGCTACCGCCTGCTGCCCTGCTTGGCCGTCGAGTCTCCCACTTAATCCGACTAATAGTGGTGCCAGACGAGCGACCTTGTCCTCGGAAGCACCGGAGGTGAGCCGCTCGAAGTGATCGATTAAATCGGCGTCCAATGAGGTGTCGGCTCGCTGGGCGATCCCGTGCAGAAAGCGGGCGTGGCTGCGGGCGAAGGCCGCATCCACGCTGCACTTGCTGAGCAAGTGGCGCAGCAGCTTGGCCGATGGAATCTCTTGGAGAACCTCAATGGCTATCCGCGCCGCCTGTTGCCAGACGCGGGTTTGTGCAGTCGAAACCATGGTTTGGGGCAGTCCAGCCTCGACGAAGAGCGAGAAGAGCGGTATCTGCGGCAAGTGCGCCAAGAACGTGCGCACTAGGTCCTCGTTGGGGTCGCACTTGAGGAGGCAATCGACTGCATAGGGCACCATAGAGGGATGGGTGCGGTGAATTTTGTCTAGGAGCACGGCCGCGATATCCGTTGGAAGGCCCGCGGCTAATGACGCGGTGATCGGCGTGAGAGTCTGGCGGCTGATCGGCACGCCCTGCGCCGCTTCGCGGGCGACCGCGCGCTCTTTGCTGGTTAGGAACTGGGAGACCTCGTCGCACTGGCGCAGCGCTTGCACCAAGGCCGCAGCCGGGCGGGGATCGTGCTCTTTGTGCGCCAGTCGCACGATCCGGCGCAGCATGCGCAGCGAAGACAGCCAAGAGCGGTGATGGCTCAAGGTATCAATGGCCGCTAGCCGTCGGCTGTCGTCCGAGTCCTCGGCGATGGCCAAGAGCTGCTCCAACTCGTCTGCGCTGAGCACCAGTGGTTGGGCCTGTTCGCCGTGGAGCAACTGGTCCAGCGATGTTTCGGCGACCGGCGCAGCCTCTTCGCGCAAGTCGCGGATGTCCAACACCATAGGTTTTTGATCTCTTAGCTATGCTAAAGCAAGCAACCGGCACAGCTAGCTAATTTAAGCCGAAACGGAAACGGCTCTGCGTTATGCGAGTGACGAATAAAGTAAGGGGAAGGTGCTAAAATTTGTCGTGGGGTTTTCAAACGTAAAACTCACTCCGCGATAAAGCAAGCAAAAATATTGCTCCCTCTTTGAAATCTAGGGGGACGTGCTGGCTACCTCTAGGCTAAAGGGGTCGGATTCGTCCGCCAAGCGCACATTTAAGACCCAGTCGCCGTCAATCGCGACCCAGATCTTGCGCCGCACCCGAATCCCGTCGGTCGTATGTGGCAAGAGGACCACGTCGAATTCCACTTCTATACCGGCTGGCAGGACCCCGCCCGAAACCTCCACTCGCTGGCCAGTTGGCACGCGGGTGCGCACGATCCGCGGCGCGTCTGCATCGATCTCGTTAAGGTATGCGACCTCAAGATCGTAAGCTGTGTGGTTAGCGACCAAAACAGTCCCCTCCCGTCCGGCGGGTTCGGGGGGCGTAGGCGCAGGGGGTGCGGTGGGTGCTTTGCCGCCGCAGCCGCTGAGCAGCCAAGCGGCTAGCAATAGCGCGGCTCTTACTGCGCCGCGACGTGGATCAATGCTTGGGCGATCCATTCCACCTCGTCGTCGTGTACGGTGCGCATGTCGAGCAGGAGCCGCTCGCGGGTGATGCGACCGACTACGCCCTGCCGTCTGAGTTGGCGACCTAGCTGCTCGACCCGGACCGCGTCTGGCTGGAGGGCTATGGCCCGGCTGGGGATCTCGGCTAGGGGCAGGGACCCACTGCCGGCTTGGGCCAGCGATTCGACCACTTCGAGGCGGAGGGCGCGGCAGCTCGGCTCGGGCAAGAAGGACAATAGCCTTTGGGCGCGCTTCTCCAGCGTCTCAACGGTTGCCCGCAGCATGGCCAGCGCCGGCAGGGCCTGCGTTAGCCTGTCCGGCGGCAGGCGATAGAGCGACAACACTGCTTCGAGCGCGGCGTAGATCAGCTTGTCGCAGCGCAGGGCGCGCATCAGCGGATTTTGGCGCACTTGCTCCACATAGGGGCGCTGGCCGGCGATGATACCGGCTTGTGGCCCGCCCAGCACTTTGTCGCCGCTGAAGCTGACTACAGCCGCCCCGGCCTTGAGACTGGAGGCGACTACCGGCTCGGGCGGCAGCCCCCACTGCTCCAAATCAACTAGGGCACCGCTGCCTAAATCGTGGACCAGCGGTACTCCCTCCCGCTGGCTCAGAGCGGCCAAGTCCTTTAGGTCCACCTCGGCGGTAAAGCCCTGCACCCTGTAATTGCTCGGATGAACTACTAGAATAGCGCCGGTCTCCGGGCCGACGGCGCGCTCGTAGTCGCGCAAGTGCGTGCGGTTCGTCGTGCCGACCTCGCGCAGCTTGGCTCCGCTGGCCGCGATGATGTCGGGCAGGCGGAATGAGCCGCCGATTTCGACCTGTTGTCCCCGCGAGACCACCACTTCCCGTCCGTGCGCCAAAGTGTCGAGCAGCAGGAGCACGGCCGCGGCGTTGTTGTTGACCACGACGGCAGCTTCCGCAGCGGTCATTGAGCATATCAGGCTCTCAACGTGCGCGACGCGCTCGCCGCGTTTGCCCGACTCCAGCTCAAATTCGAGGTTGCAATAGCCGGTGGCTGCCCGCGCGACGGCCTCTTGGGCCTCTTGAGGCAGGGGCGCACGGCCCAATCCAGTGTGCAGCACCACGCCGGTGGCGTTGACGACTCGGTGCAGCCGAGGCTCGGCCTCTTTTTCGATACAGCGGCGTACGGCTCGCTCGATTCGCACATCCAAGGCCGCCCGCTCCTCATCTACAGTGCCCATCCGCACTTGGCGACGCACGTCCGCAATGCAGCGGCGCACCTGTTCGACGACATAGGCGCGGTCGTACTCTTGCAAGAGGTCGGCGACCTGTTTGAGCATCTGATCTACCGAGGGCAGCTTGGCTTCATTCATGGGGGCGAAGTATAGGTTGCCCCTCTGTCGCCAGCAAGTAGCCTTTGCGCTATGACCTTAATAGACTTATACTTGCAAGACCCCTTCCCCTGTTGTCCAATTCCAAATATTAGTCTATGTCGCGCTTGGTCTATATCCTCGCGACGCTGCTCCTGTGTGCTTTTGCACTGGACGCCGCCGAGCGCAGGAGTCCTATCGTCCACGTGGTCAAACGAGGGGATACTCTGTCTGAGATTGCCGCGCGCTACCGAGTTTCACAGAAGCAAATCAAGCGCTGGAACAAGCTCCGCAGCAGTAGGATATACACTGGTCAGAGTCTCAAAGTTGGGCTGCCAGCGCGAAGCGGCGATTGGTATCGCGTCCGGCGGGGTGACACGCTTTCGAAAATAGCTCGGCAGTTTGCCGTCCCGGTCTATAAGCTCAAGGCGCTCAACCGCCTCAATGGGAGCGTCATCCACGTCGGGCAGAAGCTCTACTTGCAGAAGACGGCCGCGGCCGCTCGGAGTGCCTCGATCGACGACCACGACGAAGAGCCGAGCGAGTACACGGTTCGCCGGGGCGACACCCTATCGAAAATCGCCCTGCGATTTGACATGGGCTTGAGTTTCCTGCGCCAGATCAACAAGCTCAAAAGCGATCTTATTCGGCCCGGGCAAAAGCTCCGCCTGCGCGCTTCGCGGTTGGAGGAAGCCGTCCACGTGGTAAAAGAGGGCGAAACCCTGACCGAGATTGCCCGGCGCTATCGAGTCTCGGTCAGCCAGTTGCAGAGCCTCAACGCTCTCGTCGGCGACCGGATTCTCAGCGGCCAGAAGCTGCGTCTCAAAGACGCGTCGAGCACGGTACACATCGTGGAGCGCGGGGACGCGCTGTGGGAAATCGCCCGCGCGTACGGCATCAGCGTCTATCGCCTCAAGATGCTCAACGGCCTCCGGTCAAACCGCATCTACCCAGGCCAAGAGCTCAAGCTCTACTCCGACCGGAAGCTCGAACCGAGTGCCGCGCCTGCGAGCGGCCCGCGGCTGGCCACATACGTGGTGAAGCGGGGTGATTATCTCGGGCAGATCGCCCGCCTGCACCAGATGAGCGTAGCTGAAATCACCCGCATCAACAAATTGAAGAGAAACGCCGTCATCCATCCGGGAGACCGGCTCAAGGTGCGGCCGATGCGCTGGGTGGAATTGTCTGAGATCAATTGGAACGACCTGCAGATCCGCCGCGCTGACACGCCAAAAATTGCATTAGACAATGGCCCGTATTACTTCTCCCGGCCCCGCAAGGCGCGCCAGCCGAGCAAGAAATATTACGAAGACCATCCAAGCTCGCCGCGCCAGACGTATCGCCAAGCAGCGCGCCTGTGGCGGGAATTCGAGCGCAAGGTCGGGAACATGGGGCGCTTGAGTTCTCGATTAGAAGGCTGGCACATCGTCCTCGACCCGGGGCACGGCGGGCTGGACCCGGGCGCAATAGCTTCTGCTCGCGACGGCAACGGCAAAAGGCTCTATGTAGTAGAGGACGAGTACGTCTTCGACATCGCGCTGCGGGTCTATGTTTTGACGCGCTTGCACGGGGCCCAAGTCACAATGACCCTACTCAGCCCCAACCACCTAATCCGTCAAAGCGAGCAGCCGACTCAGACCTTTGTCCACGAAAAAAACGAAGTGTACAACTCGGCCGCTTACAACCAGACCAACAAGCTCAGCGCTTGGCCGCGCGGCAGCAATCTTTCGACTCGCGTGCGCATCGCCCGGCAGGCCTTTGCCAAAGCGCCACGGGGCCGGCGCATCTTTCTTTCCGTCCACGCCGATATTGAGCCCAAGGCCCCAGAAGCGCCGCTGGTTCTATACTACAAAAACAGCAAGAGCGGACGCGTAGATCGCGTCTCGCGCCAGTTCGCCCGCTCCCTGCTCCCGACCTTAGGGGCTGGAGCTCGCTTCCGCGGGCAGAACCTAGGGGTCTTGCGCAACAACCCCGCTGATGTCAAGGTCCTGATCGAAGTGCGCAACATGGCGTACCGGGATCACGTCTGGGCCTTGCGCTTTGAGGATCTGCGCCACCGCGATGCCGAAAAGGTGGTACGCGGCCTTCTCGACCACGCAGCGCGTGCCTCGCTCCGCGCTAGCCACTAAACGCAAAAAGCTCCGGGAACGTTCGTCCCGGAGCTTTTTTTAGTTAGGTTGTGCTGTGCTGTGCTAAAAAGGTCGTTCCGCAATCAGCCGTTTAGCGGCCTTGCGCACGACTTCGGGTTCGAGGCCGGCTAACTCGCACCAAGGATCGATCCTAGAGCTTTCGACAAAGGCCATCTCCGGGGTACCATCGGGCGTTTCCACGACCTCATCCATCTTGGATATTTCGCGTAAAGTACTGAGAATCATAGCGTTAGCAAGGCGTCGATAAGCCATTGCAATACGTTCCACTTGGGCGATATCCTGATCTGTTCTCATAGCACTTCCTGCGGGGTTAAAGGGTATCTGAGATGCGGTAAATAATGGATTTAGGGTGCTTCACTTCGTCTAAAGGCGTTCCTTCCTTTCTATAAACATAAAGAATAGTGTTTATCGTCTAGCTATCTATATGGTAAGAAATTTTTGCACAAAATTTTTAAAAAAATAACATGCGCGAAAAAAAAATAACCGTCGCACCTAGTGGCACAGCGGCTATACTCTTCGCAACTCTTTTTTTTCTATATAGTTAGAGACTCTTCCCGCCGCACGGCGTGCCCCTCGGCAGCAGCCCGGTAGAGTCGGTAAATCCACTCGATAGTCTCCAAAGCCTCCCGTCCAAGCGAATAGGGAGTACCCGCACCGGCTAGGCCGCGCAAAAAATCGGCCCACTCCAGCTCCCACGAGCAGTCCTCGCCCGGGTAGTCAAAGCACTCGCTGTCCGGTGCGCCGCCTTGGGGGTTGCGCCGCCCCACGACGGCGCGTTCCGGCCCGTAGGCTCCCCCCAAGCCCTCGGCGGAAACATAGCCGTCGCGTCCGAAAACCTCGAAGCTGAAGAGGTTTTTCCACTGCGTCCAACTCGCGTGCAGCGAGGCAACCTGACCGGTGGCCGTGCGAAAGAGTCCGTAGGCGTTGTCCTCTACAGGCGAGTCCCAGAAGTGGGTCTCGGCATAGCCTGTGACTTCGGCAAAGTCCCCCAAGAGCCACTTGGCCAAGTCGATTAGATGCGCTCCTTGGTCTAAAAGCTCGCCACCGCCCGCCTTCGCGGGGTTTGTCCGCCACTCGCGGTCGTAACCGGGCCGCCCGCCGTGGCCATAGCGCGCCCGGATGCTCAGCAGCGGGCCGATCTCGCCCGCCGTGCAGACCTCGTGCAGCTTTTGGATGGCGGGATGATAGCGGTGGTTATAGCCGACCTTGAGCACGCGCCCGCTCTGCTCGGCCGCGGCGACGGCCTGCCGGGCTTCTTGGGGGTTGCGCCCTAGCGGCTTTTCGCACAAGACGTGTTTGTCGGCCAAGAGGGCGGCGGTGCTGATGGGGGCCAATGCGTCGTGCGTCGTCGCGAGCACCGCGATGTCGAGATCGGCCGCGATTAGCTCCTCCCAAGAAGCCGCCACTGCGGCTCCGCATTCGGCGGCCAATTCGACCGCGGCGGGCGCGTACTCGTCGTAGATCAGGGTTACTGCGGACGCGGGATGGGCGTGGGCCGTGGCCGCCCGCTGCCGCCCCATGCGACCCGCTCCGACGATCCCCACTTTGTACACTCAGTCCTCCTGCTGTTGGACGCGCCGCACGGCAAAGGCCTCCGTGGCCATAATCGCCTCGACATCGAAGGTTTCCCACGGATCCCAAACTGCGGACAGCAGCCGCCCCGTCAGCCCGTCTGAGCGCGCCGAGGCCAGATAGACGGCCAGCGCGGCCGCTCGCCCGCCCGTAGCGTCGCCCTCGCGCAGCAGGCGCTGGTCCTGCTCCCGTTCTTGGGGACTCACGGCCGCGCCGGCCGCTAGCCGTTGGTCGAGCATCCGCGTGTGGACCGCTCCGGGGGCAATGGCATTGACGTCAATGCCGTGTTCGGCCACTTCTCCAGCCAAGTTTTCGCTAAAGCGCACGACTGCGGCCTTGGAGGCGCTGTACGCGCTAAAGAAGGGCCGCGGTCCCACTGCACCGCCGCCCGAGAGGTTGATGATCTTGCCGTAGTGCTGGGCGATCATGGCTGGCAAGACCTTGCGGGTGCAGTAGAAACAGCCGCCGAGGTTGACCTGCACCACCTGTATCCAAGCGTCTGGATCGACCTCTTCCACCCGCCCTATGGGCCCCTGAATTCCCGCGTTGTTGACTAGCACATCAATTCCACCCCAAGCTGCGAGCACGCGCTCAATGGCCGCATCTACTTCCTCGCGCCGCCCCACATCCGCCTGTAGTTTTAACGCTGTTTGGCCTTGGTCTGCCAAAAGCGCGGCTGTCTCGTCCAGCTCCGATCCGGTGCGGGCCAAGATCGCCACGTGTGCCCCTTCCCGCGCCAAGGCCAAAGTAATGGCCCGGCCAATGCCGCGCCCGCCGCCGGTTACTAGGCAACGCCTGCCTATCAGCTCCATATCTCGCTCCTTCGTCGCCCGAGCAAATATGCGGTGCGGGTTTGGTCTTGCCAAAAGCCAAGCGGCGTTGACCTAGCATATCATTTATCCTAAATTGGTGTGCATACATATTTTAGCGAGCCTATTCGATGTCCCTCCCGAGTACCGCATCCGATCTCAAAGCGCTCTGTCTCCACATCAACGCCCACTGTCCCGCCGGTGGCCTTTTTGAAGGCGACCGCACCCATTTACACCCGGACAGCAATTTGCCGTGGCGCATTGCCCCGGAGCCGTTCTGGCTTTCGCCGGCGCAACACCGCTACCTAGACCAACTCGGCGGCGTCCTGCATCAGTTTTACAGGGCCTCCAACCAGCTCTACCACCAGAGCGTCAAAGGCGTCGAGCCGCCTTGGATTCACGAGTACTTGGACTTGGGTAAGCCCAGTGCCGTGCGCGAAATGGGCCTCTGGAATCGCATAAAGTCCCAGTTGCCTTTGGTCATCCGGCCGGACCTCCTGCTGACTGAGGACGGCTTCAAGTTAGTTGAGCTGGACGCCATCCCCGGCGGCATGGGCTTCACCGCCCAAGTCTCGGAGGTCTATGCGGATCTCGGCTACGACATCATCGGCGGTGCCCGCGGCCTGATCGATCCATTCTACGAAGCCATTGCCGCGGCCGCCAAGGTGGATGAGCCGCATTTCGCCCTCTTTGTCTCAGACGAGTCCGAGGCCTATCGCCGCGAAATGGAATGGCTGGTCGAGTGCTTGCAGGCGGCTGGCAAACCGGCCCGCAGTGCCCACCCGCGCGAGGCCCGCTTTGACGAAAATGGCCTCTTCCTCCAAGGCGCTGACGAGCAAACCCCTTGGCGCATTGACGCGGCCTATCGATTCTTTGAACTATTCGACCTCAAAAACATCCCCAAGGCCGAGCTTTTTACCTATTTCACCAAGAAAAACGCCCTGTGCTTGACCCCGCCGCCGAAGGCCTATCTCGAAGAAAAGCTCTGGCTGGCGTTTTACCACCACCCCGCGCTCAAATCCTATTGGCGTCGCGCCTTGGGCAAGGAGCCTTTTGCCGCCTTGGACAGCTTGATCCCGCGCTCGTGGATTGTCGATGCGCGGCCGCTGCCGCCTCACGCCATCATTCCCGGCCTCGACATTGGCGGCCAGCCCGTCGGCGACTGGCAGCAGTTGAAGCACCTAACCAAGAAGCAGCGCGAATTGGTGCTCAAGCCCTCGGGTTTTTCCAACATAGCGTATGAGAGCAAGGGCGTGTCCATTGGCCACGATCTGTCCGAAGCCGAATGGGCCGAGCGCGTGCAAGAGGCGCTGGACCGCTTTGATCACCAGCCCTATATCTTGCAGGAATTCCACAAGGCCGCACGCCGCACCGTGCGCTACTACGACTTTGACCGCGACGAAATCGTGCCCATGCGGGGCCGGGTGATGTTGCGTCCTTATTACTACGTAATCGGCGATGTGCCGCGTCTGTGTGGCATCCAAGCCCTTGTGTTCCCGGCCGACAAGAAGATCTTGCACGGCATGGTTGACGCCGCGATCATGCCCTGTGCTGCGTCCGCGGAAAAATCCTCCTTCTGATTGCCATGCTTTCCCTAGACGAAAAACTAGCGCATCTCGAAGAAATTCTGCGCCCCATGGAGCAGGTACTGGTCGGCTATTCGGGCGGGGTCGATAGTGCCACGCTGGCGGTAGCAGCCCAGCGGGTCTTGGGCGAGGGAGCCATCTGCGTCACCGCGGACTCTGAGAGCTATGCCACCGGCGAGTTGGAGAAGGCCGCCGAGATCACCCGCGAGTTCGGCATCCGCCACGAGGTGGTCAAAACCCGCGAGTTGGACAACCCCGACTACGCCAAAAACGCGCCCAACCGCTGCTACTACTGCAAACAAGAGCTGTTCACCCACATGGAGCAGCTCGCGCGTACGCTCAACGTCCATTACATCCTCTACGGCCAAAACGCCGACGACATCGGCGATTTCCGCCCCGGGGCTGCGGCTGCCCGCGAGCGCGGCGTACACGCGCCCTTAGCCGAGGCGGGCCTGACCAAGGACGACGTGCGCGCCCTAGCCAAGCGCTGGGGGCTGACGGTGTGGGACCGCCCAGCCATGGCCTGCCTCTCGTCGCGCTTTCCCTACGGCACGCCAGTTACCGCCGAGGGCCTACGCCAAATTGACCATGCTGAACGCTATCTACGCGAGGTCTGTGGCTTCGACCAGGTCCGCGCCCGCCACCACGAGACGCTGTCGCGCATCGAGTTGCCGGCTGAGGACTTGACGCGCCTGCTGGGCGACCCGGATGCGCGTCGGTCTTTGATGGAATACTTGCGCGAAATTGGCTATCTGCAAACTACCGTCGATCTGTGCGGCTTCCGCTCCGGCAGCATGAACGAGGCGCTGCTCTCCATCGCCGACTCCGGTGCCGACGAGCCGCTGTTTGCGCGGGTCAATCCGCTGCTCGCAGCCCATTCACTGCTGCCGGCCGCGTACGAGCAGCGCGACCAGATGCTCATCCTGCGCTTGCCCACAGCAGCCATTGCTCGCCTTGCTGAGTCCCCGTTGCGCTCGGCCCTAGTGGCCGCGTTCGCCGATTTGGGCCTGCGCTATATTGCCCTCGAATTAGACCCCTTGGACACATGAAACGCGAAATCGCACTGTTCGGGGCGCAGTGCCTCCGCCAGACGTGTGCGCGGGTTGTCGAGGTGGACGACGCCATTCGTGCCCTTGTCGCCGACCTCTTCGACTCCATGCGCGCCGCGGAGGGGGTTGGGCTTGCCGCTCCGCAAATTGGCGTCCTCAAGCGGGTCTGCGTCGTCGATGTGACCGTCCATCAGCCAAACTGCCAACCCGTGGTCTTAATCAATCCCAAGATTACGGGCCACGAGGGCGAGCAAATCGACGAGGAGGGTTGTCTGAGCTTTCCCGACCTGTACGGCGATGTCAAACGCTATGCTTGGGTCGAAGTTGAAGCCATTGGCTTGAATGGTCAGCCCTTCAAGACTGAGGGCGAAGGTTTTTACGCCCGCGCTCTCCAGCACGAAATCGACCACCTCGACGGCAAGCTCTTCATCGACCACCTCAGCCCGCTCAAGCGCCAGCTCATGCGCGGCGCGCTCAAGCGGTTGAGAAAAGAGAGCGCTGCACAGGCCAAAGCCTCGGCTGTACATTGACAGCATTTGATCTGGCTTTTACCTTCTTTAAGCAAACGGGGGCGTAGTTCAGTTGGTTAGAACGTCGGCCTGTCACGCCGAAGGTCGCGAGTTCGAGTCTCGTCGTCCCCGCCATTTTGTTAAGCTCCTTGAGCGCGCTTTGCGCGATTGAGGAGCTTTTCTTTTGTCAATTCCTACTCATAACATGCGAGAAAGGTACAAAATGCAAGATCGCATCCGCGAAATTCTAAGCTGGTATGGCAGCGACAACCCCGGCACGTTGACCAACTTGGCGCGCCTGCTCAATCATGGCGCGCTCGGCGGCACGGGTAAGCTGGTCATTCTCCCCGTAGATCAGGGCGTCGAGCACGGCCCCGGACGCAGCTTTGCCCCCAACCCGCCCGCGTATGATCCGCGCTATCACTTTGAGTTGGCCATTGACGCCGGCCTCAGTGCATACGCCGCCCCGCTCGGGTTCCTCGAAGCGGGTGCGCGCGATTACGCCGGCGATCTGCCGCTGATCCTCAAGCTCAACAACCGCGAAAATCTCCACTCCGACGCAGACCCCACTCAGTCGCTCACCGGCTCCATCTCCGCCGCCCTGCGCTTGGGTTGCGTTGGCATCGGCTACACGGTCTATCCGGGTTCAGCGCTACGGCAGGAGATGTACGAGAAGCTGCAAGCCCTGGCCGAAGAGGCCAAGCGGTACGGTTTGATCGTGGTAGTCTGGTCCTATCCGCGCGGCACGGACTTGAGCAAGGAAGGGGAGACCGCGCTCGACGTCACTGCGTACGCCGCTCAAATCGCCGCCCAGCTAGGCGCCCATGTCATCAAGGTCAAACCGCCTACGGCCCACATTGAGCAGGACGAGGCCCGCAAGGCGTATGCGGATGTGTCGGCTGGCACCTTGGCCGAGTGCGTGAGCCACGTGGTGCAATCGGCGTTCAACGGGCGGCGCGTGGTGATCTTTTCTGGCGGCCCGGCCAAGGGCGAAGAGGAAATTATCGAGGAAATTACCGGCATCCGCGATGGCGGCGGCTTTGGCTCCATCATCGGCCGCAATGCCTTTCAGCGCGAGCGCGGGCAGGCGTTGGACCTATTGCAACGCATTGTGGGGATCTACGCCGACGAGCAATAGCAAATGCACATCACCGACGCCCAACTCGCTACGTACAAAGAACAGGGCTTCCTGATCGTCGAGAACTTCCTTACTAAAGACGAGCAGCAAGCCGCGCTCGATGGCTTCTTCACCCATTTTGCCCCGCCCTATGACCAGTATCTGGCTAACGACCGGCGCAACGACACTCCCAGGCAAATACTCTTCCCTTGGGACCATTCCGGCCTCAATCACGTCACCGTCCATCCCGATCTGATTGACGCGGCCGAACGCGTCTTGGGCACGCGCGAGATTCGGCTCTGCGAGGGACACCTAGGCATGAAATACGCTGGCGAGGAATACGGGACCAATTTTCACATCGACTACGGTAACAACACGCTGGGGCCGATCATTGAGCCAGACGACTTTATGAATTTGGTGTGTTTCTACTGCTTCGACGACGTGGAGGAAGGGATGGCCCCAATCCGCATGGTGCCCAAGGGCCACTCCGACGCGGAAGCTGTGCCGATGATCGTCCCCGGCGGCTCGGTGTGCCTCTACAGCGTCTTTACCCGCCACGCTGCCTCAGATTTTACCGCGCCAGCGGGACACCGCCCGGTTATGTGGGTGGGCTTCACTCGCAAGGACCGCCCTTGGGACGGCGGTCGCACCTTCACGTATAAGAGCGGTGCCCAAGGTGCCGCCATGAATCGCTTCATGGCTGAAGCCACCCCGCGCCAGCGCGAACTGCTGGGCTTCCCGCCGCCGGGCGATTCGCTGTGGACGGAAGAGTTTATCGCGGGGATGGCGACGCGGTATCCGGGATTTGACGCGGAACCGTATTACGCGGCGAGATAAGAGCTACACGCCGTGCAGGTCTAACTCGTCTTTGTGGTGGCAGGCGGCCAGATGCGCTTCGCCTTCCAGCGCGGGCATCTGCTGGCTGCACAGGTCGCTTTTGTAGCGGCAGCGCGGCGCGAACGCGCATCCTTGGTCGTCGGCTGGCGTTGGCTCGCCCGCCTCGCTGGCGTCTTCGTCGTCCTCCATCCACGAGGCGTGGGGGTCGGGTGCGGGCGCGGCCTCTAGCAACATGGCCGTATAGGGGTGCTGCGGTTGGGTAAAGAGGGTTTCAGTTGCGGCCTGTTCCACGATCCGGCCTTGGTACATGACGGCCACTTCGTCGCAGAGATAGCGCACCACGCTCAGGTCGTGGGCGATAAAGAGCAAGGTGAGGTCGAGGTCGGTCTGCAATTGGCGGAGCAAGTTGAGAATTTGTGCTTGCACGCTGACGTCGAGCGCGGAGACTGGCTCGTCGGCGACGATGAGCGACGGGCTCAAGGCCAAGGCGCGGGCAATGCCGATGCGCTGCCGCTGGCCGCCGGAGAAGGCGTGCGGATAGCGGCGCGCATATCTGGGGTCGAGTCCTACGCGCTCCATCAGCTCGCCCACGCGTTCGTGGCTGTCGCGCGCCGACCAGCCATAAGACCGGAGCGGCTCAGCGATTAGGTCGCGCACAGGCATGCGCGGATTTAGGGACGAGTACGGGTCTTGGAAGATCATCTGCATCTGTCGGCGAGCTTGGACGACTTCGCGGCGGCCGAGTTGGGCCATATCGACGACCTGCCCGTCCTGTTGCCGAAAGAGAATTTCCCCGGCAGTCGGGTCTAGGGCGCGGAGAATCATTCGCCCGGTGGTGGTCTTGCCGCAACCGCTCTCGCCGACCAGCCCCAAAATTTTGCCTTGGGCGAGCGAGAAGCTCACGCCATCCACGGCCTTTACCCAACCTGTCTGTCGCTGTAAAAGCCCCCGGTGTACGGGAAAGTGCTTTTTTAACCCTCGCACTTGCAGGAGGGCGTCTGTGGCCCCATTGGACATTGGGCTAGTCCCCTCCTTCTTCGGTGTGGATGAAACAACGGGTGTGGTGATGTGGCCCCACTTCTGCGGACGCGGGCATTTGCTGCTCGCAAATGGGGCCGACCTTTTGCGTGCAGCGGGTGTGGAAGGGGCACCCTTCGGGCAGGGCGTACGCGCTGGGGACGCTGCCCTCAATCGGCTCGATGTGCCGGCGTTTGCCCGTCAAGCTGGGGATGGATTGCAGTAGAGCTGCGGTATAGGGATGCGCCGGGCTGTCGAAAATTGCAGCTACCGGCCCCTCTTCGACGATCCGTCCCATGTACATCACATAGACGTATTCGACCGTGTGCGCGATCACGCCTAGATCGTGGGTAATCAGCATGAGCGCCAGTCCTAGCTCGCGCTGGAGCCGCTGGATTAGCTTGAGCACCCGCGCTTGGACGGTCACGTCGAGTGCTGTGGTTGGCTCGTCGGCGATCAGGAGTCGCGGATTGCTCGCCAGCGCCATGGCAATCATCGCCCGCTGGCGCATTCCGCCCGAAAGCTGGAAGGGATAGTCGTCGGCGCGGTCCTGTGGATCGGGGATGCCGACTAAGTGCAACAGCTCGACGACTCGCTGCCGCGTTGCTTCTGAGGATAGCGAGTCGTGAAGTTGGATCATCTCGGCGATTTGGTTGCCAATGGTGTGTACCGGCGAGAACGCGGTCATTGGCTCTTGGAAGATCATGGAGATGTCGCCGCCTCGGATCTGATGCATTTCGTCGCTGTGCGCGTCGAGTGCGGCGAGGTCGATTTCGCGCTCGTCCAGCTTGCGGCGGTAGCGGATGTGGCCGCTGGTAATCTCGGCTGCTGGCGGCAGAATTTGCAGCAGGGCGTTGGAGGTCATGGTTTTGCCGCAGCCGCTTTCGCCGACGATGCCTACGGCTTGGCCGGTGTTGATGCGGAAGCTGACGCCGTTGAGCGGCCGCACCACGCCTTCGTCGCGAGTGATGCGCACGCTTAGGTCGTGGACGTCGAGTAGGGGAGAGGTCATAAGTGGTTACTTCTTTCCGAACTCGTGAGTTGTGCTTCTAAGGTCAAGCAGAGACTCGTGAACTGCAACCCATATCACACGTCGATCTGCAACTCCGTATGGCGTGCGATCGCGTTGAAGTCGGAATCGTTGTGCAGAATGGGAATACCCGCGCGTATGGCTACAGAGGAGATGAGACAGTCAATTAGTTTGCGCACGGTTTCCCCTTCCTGCCGACAACGGCGGTAGAGAGTTGCGGCATCATCGTAGTCCGTCGGCAGCGTCGGGATGGTGACTGCTCGTGCGAGCAGCCGGCGCAGACTTTGCAGATGAGATTCGTCCCGCGCACCGGCGCAGACCTCCATCCGCACGGCATCACAGATGGCAATCTCGTGCGCCAATAGGGCATCGACGCGAATGCAGACTGCCGAGCCGGTGTCGCGCAGAAATTCGACCCAAGCTGAAGTGTCGATTAGAATCACGTCGTCCGACTAGAGCGCAACGCGTCGAGATCGCCTTCCCAACCCGACCCGCGAAGCTGACGAGCCTCGTCAATGGACAGGGGCTCGGCCGCGAGTGAGCGTAGCGCGAAGTTGATCGCCGCTCTCTTGGTCGTCAGCCGATAGCGGCGCATTACTTCTGCGCACGCCTGATCGTCGATATTTACGTTGGTGCGGGACATACACCTAATATACACCACAAAGAACCGCCAAGAAAATGGCTACGAGGATTCGGTGGGCCGGAGTTCTCTTGCCGCTCGCCTTTGCATGGCCTTTTCTATGCCTTTTGCCGACAACTAATGGCTCGCATACGGATCGGCTGCGTCGCGCATCCCATCGCCGACCAAGTTGAAGGCCAAGACCGCGATGACCACGAAAAGTCCGGGTAGCAATAGCCACGGTGCCATGGCCACGGCCTGAAAGTTCTGCGCCTTTTGCAGCAGCACCCCCCAGCTAACCACAGGTGCCCGCAGCCCAATCCCCAAAAAACTCAGCGCGGTCTCGCCGAGAATCATGCCCGGCACCGCTAGGGTGGCCGAGGTGATCACGTGGCTGAGGAACGACGGCAGCAGATGTTTGAAGATGATCTTCAACTCGTTGGTACCCGACAGGCGGGCGGCGACCACGAAATCCTCGTCGCGCAGCGACAGAAAGCGACCGCGCACCACCCGCGCCAACCCAGTCCAGCCCATCAGCGAGAGGATGATGGTGACGCCGAAGTAAATATGCAGCGGCGGCCAGTGCGCTGGCAGCGCCGCGCTTAGCGCCATCCACAGCGGTAGCTGTGGCACGGCCATCAGGACCTCGATCATCCGCTGCACCACCACATCGACCCAGCCGCTGTAATAACCCGCCAATCCTCCGAGCAAGATGCCGATGAGGAAGGTCAGGGCCACGCCGATTAGCCCAATGGTGAGCGAAATGCGCGCCCCATGTATGATTCGGCTGAACAGATCGCGGCCCAAGTCGTCGGTGCCAAAGAGGAACAACGGCCCGCTGCCCGCACTGAACAGGTGCAAGTCCGCGTTGAAAAGCCCCCAAAACTCGTAGGCCGGGCCGCGCGCGAAAAAGCGGATCGGATACACGGACTCGGTATCGACGAGATATTCGCGCTGCCACGGGCCAGCGGCCGTGTCTTGCCGCACGCCGTGGACAAAGGGCCGCCAATGAAAGCGCCCCTCGCCGTCGAAAAAGCGGATCTCCTGCGGCGGGCAGAGGACGTATTGCGCGTGGCGCTGGTCGGGCTGGTAAGGCGAGACAAATTCGCACAGGGCCGCGAGGCCGTAGAGCGCAATCAGCACTGCACTGCCGGCTAGAGCCAGCCGATGGCGGCGGAAGCGCATCCACATCAAACGCCACTGCGAGGCGTCGGCTAGTTGGGTTGTGGGGCGGTCTTCACTCATAGCGGATGCGCGGGTCGGCAATGGCCAAGAGAATGTCCGACAGCAGGGTACCGATCACCGTCAGGACGCTGAGCATGAGCAGGAAACTGCCCGCCAAATACATGTCTTGGTTGCGCAGGGAGTCGAGCAGCAAGGGGCCAGTCGTCGGCAGGCTCAACACCACGCTGGTGATGGCCGAGCCGGAGATCAAGTGCGGGAGCATCCAGCCGACCGTGCTGATAAAGGGATTGATGGCAATGCGCAATGGGTACTTAATCACCAAGCGGACCGGGCCAAGGCCCTTGGCCAGCGCCGTGGTCACGTAGGGCTTGCCTAGCTCGTCGAGGAGATTGGCGCGCATGATCCGCATCAGCCCGGCCATGCCGGCCGTGCCAACGACCACGGCCGGGATCCACAGATGCCCGAGCAAATCGCCGAACTTGGCCAAGCTCCACGGCGCACTCGCGTACTCGGGAGAAAACAGTCCGCCCACGGCGATTCCAAACCACTCGTAGCCCAAGTACATCAAAACCAGCGCCAGCAGGAAGTTGGGCGTCGCCAAGCCGACGAAGGCCGCAAGAGTTGCTGTGTAGTCGAGCGCTGAGTACTGGCGCAGAGCCGAATAGATGCCTACCGGGAAGGCGACCAGCCAAGTCAACAAGGTCGCGGTCGAAGTGATCAGCAAGGTGTAGCCAAGCCGCTCCCAGATGAGATTGTTGACCGACTGGCCGTACATCACGGAATAGCCCATGTCGCCTTGGAGGAAGCCGCCCATCCACTTGAAGTATTGGATAACCATCGGGTCGTCGAGGTGGTAGCGGGCGCGCAGGGCGGCGATCTGTTCCTCGGAGATGTCTTGGCCCTCGGCCTGTAGCTCTTGCAGGCGCGACGTGATGATGTCCCCGGGCGGCAACTGGATGACGACGAAGACCAGCACCGAGACGGCCAGCAGCGTGGGGATCATAATTAGGACGCGGCGGATGATGTAGTTGATCATGGCTCAGTCTTGTTGTAGATACCAAGTCTCTGGATAGTAGGGCCAAGACCAGCGCGAGTCCCACCCCCAATAGCCCTGGCGCGGGACATTGCGCAGCCGGTTGCTAACGATGACGGGATGTGGCCCTAGGCCGATGACGCCGAGCGCCCACAGGTTTTCGGCTTGGCTCTGGAGAATTTTCTTGCCCATGGCGATGCGCTCTTGGAGGTCGGATGTACGGCGCAGCACCTCCCAATAGGCGATTAGTTCCCGGACCTTGCCGGGCGGCATCCAGCCGCGCACTCCGTCCGACCGGTACCACCGCGACCATTCTGGCCACTGGGTCACCTCCTGCCCCACGTGCATGGGCACGTACCAAAAAGGCTCGATGGGAAAGAGGATGTCGGCATTGCGGTCGGCGTGCCAGATGCTCATGTCCATAACCCCGCCCCGGGTGCGGATGCCTTGCAGCGCGCCGCTTATTTGCTTGCGGTTGATGTGCAGCCCTACTTCGCGCCAGTGGGCGGTTACCAAGTCCACCGTAACTTGCTTCGGCGTCTCCCCGATTGTGTACTCCAGCGTAATTTCGAGCGGTCGGCCATCGGGATGCTCGCGCCGACCGTCGCCGTTGCGGTCGATCAGCCCCACCTCGTCGAGTAGGGCGCGGGCGCGTTGCGGATCGTGCTCAGCCCAAGCTGCGGCAAAGGAAGGCTCAAAGTAGCGGCTTGAAGATACGACCGTCAACTGGCGTGGGACCCCCTGCCCGTAATAGGCAATGTCGTTGATCTCGGCGCGGTTGATGGCTAGCGAAAGGGCGCGGCGAAAGCGCACGTCCTGAAAAATCTGCCTGAGCCGCTCGTCGGGGTGGGTCATATTGAGCATAAAGGTCACGTCCGAGCCATAGGGACGAGGCCAGAGGTACGTCTCGTAGCCGTTGTCCTGCTCGAAGCGCTTAAACAGCGGGATGTCCGCGGTCTTAAACTGCCGCCCGGCAAAATCGACCTGCCCGGTGGCGGCCTTGGCTGCCATGATCTCGGGGCTGTCAACTCGCTGGACTTCGAGGTAATCGATATAGGGCAGTTGGTTTCCGGCAGGATCTACTTTGGGGTAGTAAGGGTTGCGGCGGTAGCGGACGCGCGTCGAAGTCTTACTGACCACCACGTAAGCGGTCTGCACTGGCTTGTAAAAGACCATTAGATCGCGCGTGCTGACAACGGCTTGGAAGTAGGTGCGCCAATCTTGCACGCCGAGTTCCACTGCTTCGCGCTCTAGCTGATCTGCGTCGGTAAAGTCGGGATGATAGCGGCGCATAAAGTGCGCCGGTGCCGATAAGTGCGAGCTGTTGTGGGCGAGGTGCTTGACAAAGAGCGGCATCGGCTGGGGAAAGTGATAGCTAAAGACGTGGGGGCCGTGTTTTTCGATGCGGGCCCCCTTAAAACGGGGTGACACCACGGGCGTGAGGTTTTTGTTCTGATGGACGCGATCGAACCAAAAGACAAAGTCGTCGGCCGTGACTGGGTGGCCGTCGGACCACTTGTGACCGGGCCGGAGGAAGACCGTCAGGGTCTTCGCGTCGTTGTGGTACTCGACCCGCGCGGCAAAGTTGGGCAGGGTTAGCTGGAGCTGCGGCCCCGGGCGCAGGGTTCCCTCGGGTACGTTGAGGAGTTGTTCGCCGGCGAGGAAGAGCCGAGCGGTGCCCCCGTAGGTTCCAATCCCGTCGATTGGCTCGACGACAATCGGGTCGTCGGGGAGCCGCTCCTCCACTGGCGGCAACTCGCCGGAGGCCACGAGTTCGTCGAGCATGGGCGACTGGCGGAAGGTAGTTAAGCCGACTTCTGAGGCCGTGCGCGGCGGGAGGAACCAGCTTTCGGGCCACGCGGTGCGCGGAATATCGCCCTCGGTCGCTGGGGATGCCGCACGACTTTCTCGGCCGCATCCTGCTAGGGCTAAGAGCATTAGCAGGAACCCGGCTTGCACTACATTCATTAAAACTACACCATGCAAAAGAGACGCGCCGCCTGAGAGCGACTAATAATCAAAGGCCAAAAAGTCTAAAGCGATTCCGACCATTGCGCCAGAGGGCGCGACGACCTACTTTTTTCAGGCATCAACACGCGAGGAGATGGCGATATGAAAATGCTAATGTGCGTAGTGCGGCCCAATGCACTGGACTCGATCAAAGAGGCGCTGAGCAAGTTGGGCATCCAAGGCATAACAGTCAGCGAAGTCAAGGGCTTTGGCCGCCAGAAGGGCCACAAGGAGATCTATCGCGGTGCCGAGTACGTCGTCGACTTTACGCCCAAAATCAAGGTCGAGGTGGTAGTGAAAGACGACCTCGCCGAGCAGTGCGTGGACGCTGTGTGCGGGGCGGCGCGCACGGGTCAGATCGGCGATGGCAAAATTTTCATGCTGTCGGTGGATGAGGTGGTGCGGATCCGCACTGGAGAGACCGGCGACGCGGCTATTTAGCGGGCGGGACGACCAAGTAGAAAAACAACAACTAACCCCAATGCGGGCGAGGGACGTGGTTCCCTCGCCCGATTTTTTTTGCAAAAAGTGCTTGACAAAATTTTTTGGTACTGTATTAATGATTTAAGACAGTAAATCACTTGTATAATCTGGAAAGACGCTTATGGCTAAACGCGAGATCGCACGGAGAGGGGACGCGCTGCATCTGCGTCTCGATACCGCTGGAGGGGTGCCGATCTACCTGCAACTGATCGAGCAGATCAAGTACCACATCGCCACCGGCACCCTCAAAGCCGACGACGAGCTGCCTTCGGTGCGGGCCGTGGCCAGCGCCCAGCTAATCAACCCGAATACCGTCGCCCGCGCTTACCTCGAATTGGAGCGCGAGGGCGTCATCTACAAAAGGCGCGGCATGGGAACGTATGTCGCCGAAAAGGGGGTTTCTATGAGTACCGAAGAGCGGCTGAACATCGTTCGCAACCTAATGAAAAAAGCACTGGTAGAAGGGGCGCAGCTTGGGTTAGACGCGGCGAGCCTGCGCC
The DNA here is from genome assembly GCA_965219735.1 of Candidatus Latescibacterota bacterium. Classification (GTDB taxonomy): domain Bacteria; phylum Latescibacterota; class UBA2968; order UBA8231; family UBA8231. The sequence goes on along the minus strand of OZ244790.1, from coordinate 5,279,069 downwards.
GAGTGTTTGAGGAAACCCTAAAAAAATTCAGTAGCCAATAGGAGAAGCAACGATGGCAGCAGCGGCGATTGGCATCACAGGCCTGGTTAAAACCTTTGGCAACCACCGGGCGGTAGATGGACTGGACTTGGAGGTGCCCGAGGGCAGCATCTTTGGCTTTCTGGGGCGCAACGGGGCCGGCAAGACCACGACCATCAAAATACTGATGAATATGCTCAAACCCACGGCCGGCGCGGTGGAGGTGCTGGGTCAAGATCCACACGTCCACGAAAAGGAACTCAAGGAGCGGGTGGGCTACATTTCGGACAATCCGGTGCTGTACGACTGGATGAAGGTCGAGGAGGTGGCGTGGTTTGCCGGGCAGTTGTATCCGCGTTGGGATGATCAGAAGGTTGCCGCGCTGATCGAGCACTTCGGGCTGGACCCCAAGCAGAAGGTCAAGCATCTGTCGCGGGGCATGAACGCCCAACTCAATCTGGCCTTGGTGCTGGGCCACGCCCCGGAGCTGTTGATCCTCGACGAGCCGGCTTCGGGGCTGGACGTGATCGTGCGCCGCGATGTGCTCGAAAGCATCATCCAAGTCATCAGTGCGGAAGGCCGGACGGTGTTTTTCTCGTCGCATTTGGTGCACGAGGTCGAGCGGGTGGCCGACCAAGTCGCCATTATCGAGCAGGGCAAGCTCCTAGTCTGCGGCGAGTTGGACGCGGTGCGGCAACAGGTTAAACGGGTGCTGGTGCGGGCCGAGGACGCGGTGGATTTTGCCGGGGTGGCCGGGCTGCGCGGTGTGCAGGGCGAGGGCCGCCAGCGGCTGTTGACGATTTTCGACTACAGCGACGAGGCCAAAGCGCAGATCGAACAGGTGGGCGGACAAGTCGTCGAGGTGATCGACTTGAGCTTAGAGGAGAGTTTCGTCGAACACGTGACACCGCAAGGGGAGCTGCCATCGTGAGGGCTTGGCGCGCATTGCTGTGGAAGGAAGGCCGCGAGGAACTGCCGAAGGTGCTGGTGGGGTTGGGGCTGTGCGCGGTGGTGGTGGCGCTGCGGCAGAACGCGGAGTTCAACGAGGAATTCGCTCGGAACTTCGGGGCGTGGATTACGATTTTTACTATGGTCTGCGGCGGCGTACTGGGCATGAGCTTGGTCGCCAAGGAAAGCAGCAGGGGCACCTTGTCGTTTTTGTTGGGCAAACCCCTGTCGGCCGTGGAGGTGTTGCTGCCCAAGTACGTCGTCGGCGCGGCAGCCCTGTCGGTGCTGGCTGCTGGGGCTTGGGTGACGGTGTATGTGGACTTGGAGGGGCTGGCGTCTAGGGGCTTTAGCATCTACAGCCATAGCGGCGCTTGGTACCCTTCTATAAAGCGGGTCGCCGAGGAGGTAGGCTATGTCAACATGTTGCTGTTCTCCCTTACGCCGGGCTTGATTGCCTATAGCGTGATTTTCGCCTGCTCGACAATGGCCGACCACCCGCTCAAGGGGGCGGCCTTGGGCACTTTGCTGCTGATCGTCTTGGTTCCGTCGGCCGACAATGTGCTCAAGTATTTCCCCGCGCTCAAACCATTCTTCTCCTTCAATCCAGGAATCAGCTTCCGGGGTACAGTAGTCCGCATGGTAGAAGACCCTTGGGGCTATTTGGTGCGAGTGGGAGCGACAGCGGCAGTGATGGCAGCGGGTGTGGCGGTTTCCATAGCGCTTTTGCGTCGCTTTCGTGGGGTCAGCATCGGCTGGAAGCCCATTGTCATCGGCTGGCTGGCCCTGATCGCTCTCATAAATCTGATGAATTTAACCCATGAGCCCTCGCCGCCTAAACCGGGACCGCTGAGTGTGCTAACGCCCGAGGAAGGGGCCTATCTCGACTTGGCCGTCGTCGGAGATCGGGGGTATGTAGCGACTGAAGGGGGCTTGGCGGTCGTGGATTTGCGCGATCCTACCAAGCCTGAGCTACTAGCCGCCGCGGAGGTGCCGCTGTGGTTGATGAGCCGAGTCGCGGTTGTGGATTCGCTAGCGTATCTCCTTGGTCGGCGCAAGGGATTACCCGCCGATAGCCTCGGCATCGCCGTCTTCAGCGTCGGAGACCCAGCCCACCCAGTCTTCAAAGGATACCGGATAATTGGCAACGATATAGAGGAATTTTGGAACTGGGATCGCTGCGGCGTGGGGCTGACCCTCAGTGGGCGTTGGGGCGACAAGTTGGGAATAGTGTCGTTTGCTTTGGATGCGGAAGGGCTGCCAGCCCGGGCGGACGAACTGGTCGTCGAGAAGCTACCAGAAGGCTACAGGGATGACCATAGAGGCTGGTGGGAACACAAACTGTCCGTGCACGTACACAACGAGCGGATATGGGTAGGATACAGGGGTGGCTTTCTCGCGGTGGATGCCCAGAATTTAGGAGCGCTGCAAGAGACTGTGCGGGTGGAAATGGGCGACTACAATAGTGAGTACGACTTACACAAGAGCCGCCCAATAACCCGCGAGGGCGACACGCTCTACGTCCACCGGTACTGGCCCGGAAACTTGGTCGCCTTCGACATCGCCGATCCAAATAGGCCACGTGAGATCGAGTACTGGTTTTTTACTGCTAGAAATACCATAAAAGTAATCGACGACTGGGTGTACAGCACGTCAGGGAATGGGTTGTCTGTCGATCGGTTGACTGATTATCACGCCTATGAGGACGTGGGCTATTGGCAAGTGCCCGACGAGCTACAGTCTTCTTCTTCTATCAGCCGTAATTGGAAACGGCTCCATCTCATCCACGGCCACTTCTACACCCTGATCGGGCGTTCGCTCATGGTGTTCTCGCCGGAGCAGATCAAAGGAGGTCGGCCATGAGCACTTTATACGCGTTACTGTGGAAAGAGGGCCGCGAAATCCTACCCAAGGTGCTAGTAGCCGTCGCGCTCGCCGCAGTGGTTTGTCTGATGCGGAACAATGCTGATTTCAGCCGCAGCTACGTAGCAAGTTTCGAAGAGTTGATTATAGGCGGTCTGGCGGTGGTGACGATTGTGCTGGCTATGGACGCCATCGCCCGCGAGCGCAGCACGGGCACTCTATCCTTCCTCCTAGACAAGCCGGTGGCGGGTGCGACAGTGTTGGCTGTCAAGTTCTTGCTAGGACTTGGCGGATTGCTGTTGGTCGCGCTAATGGCTTGGGCGACGGTGTACATAGACTTGGCCAGTCTTGAGGTGGAACGCGAGTACCTGGCATATAAACTGGTCACCGTGCAGAGCATTGACTATGCCTCAATGGTCGCCCTGTCGTTTACTCAATTCTCGCTGCTCTACGCCCTGATTTTTATCGGCTCGATGGTGACGGACCATCCGTTCAAGGGCGTCGCCATAGGCGTTGCGCTGGCCATGGTGTTAGGGGTTTTCCTCACCGGCCCGGCAACGACCATCTTTCCGATTCTCAATCGCTATCCACTCGTCGCAATCGGCTTGGATGGCCAAGGGCATTTGGTGCGCTTGGCGACGGACTCGGCTCGGTTTTGGGTAACGGTCTTGGCCAGTCTGGGTTTGACAGCGGCGGCACTGGCGGTGGCGGTGGTGCTGTTGCGCCGTTACCGCGAGGCAATGCTCTCGTGGCGCATGGTGGCGATAGGGTGGGGTGCGGTCATTGCCGTCGTCTTTGCGATTTTCTACGGGGGACCTCTCGTCAACCAACGGATGCCTGATGGGGTACTCAAAGCCCCTGATAAGCAGTACTATGGGGATCTCGCTGTCCAAGACGGACTCGCCTATATGACCACCGGACAAATTGGTATTGCCATCGCCGACTTGAGCAACCCGCAGCAAATGCGCCTGCTCGGCAGTGCTAGACCAGAGTCCCACGAGTTGTGGAAGGGTGGCAACGCAATATGCGTAGTCGATTCGCTGGCATATCTCGTCGGGTGGCGCAAAGGACTGCCTAGCGATAGCCTCGGGGTGGTCGTCTTCGACCTTAGCGATCCGGCCGCGCCCGCGCTCAAGGGGTACCGTATGTTCGCCGCCATTAAAAGGAAAAGGTTTCGCTACCACCAGTATTGGGGAGCTACAGACGGCGGTTTGCTCCTCGTCCGGGAGCGGGGCTATGCCTTGGTTGCCGAGGCTTTCGCTCTCGACGCAGAAGGAATGCCGGTGGTGGGTGGCGAGCAGGTTATAATGTCCATTCCCGACCCTGTGGACGATCCCCACAGGTGGAAGCACCGGTGCCATGTGAGTGTGCGTGGAAGTCGCGCCTACATCGGGGCTGAGCGCGAATTGGTGGTCATCGATGTGACCGATGCGCACGCTTTGCGCGAGACCGGGCGACAGACGCTAGAGTCCTTCCGGCCTCAGTCTTACTACGATCCTAGACTGGTAGCTACCGATGGTGACAAGCTCTATGTTGAGCGCTTTTGGCCGCACGAGTTGGTCGAATTCGATATCTTCAATCCTGATCAACCGCGCGAAGTAGGATACTTGCCGCTGCCTCGGAGCGACAACATCCACTCTTTGCAGATTGTCGATGGAGTAGCCTACAGCCGAGGATACGGCCTAGGGAGATGGTCGTCAGATCTTAGAGTAAAAGCGTGGACTATAGCCGAGTACGAGGCACTGATCGAAAGCTTTTCCTTCAAATCCGACCGGAGCATTGGTGCCCTATCCGTGGCCAATGGGTATCTCTACGCGACGAGTGGTGGTGGGCTACTGGCGTACCGTTTGGACTAAAGGGAGGCCGTGGGGACGACGGAGTTCCTATTTCAAGCAGATTTTCGACCAAGGAGAAGTCTGATGAAACTATACCTTAGCATCCTCGTCGCCCTGCTCAGCACAGCGAGCGTAGGGCTGGCCCAAGCACCACACGCCGCGACCCTCACGGGAACGATCCACAACCCCCCATCACGGGAAATCGAGTTTGGCTACCGATCCTCGCTGTCGCCAACAACGTCCGAACACCTCGTCGTGCTCGACAGCGAAAATCGATTCGCCCTCACCTTTCCGGTTCCCCAAGGGACGCTCGTCATGGGAGGCTACAAAGATCCACAACCCCCCAAGTGGAAATGGCTGGAGGGGCTGCGATCTTCCGTCTTTGGGCCGCGCGCTCAGTTGATCTTCTTTGTCGAACCGGGGGACAGTCTGCACATCGAGATGAATGAAGGCCGTTTCTCCTCCTCCCTTGAGTTCAGCGGCCAAGGCGCGGACAACAACCGCTTCATAGCCGAGATTCTGCCCGACTATCTCGACTACCGCCCCGACTACGAGGGGCTGGCGTTGGAGGATTTCATTCGCCAAGTGGAGCAGCGGCGGCAGGATGAATTCGAGTGGCTCGCTAAGGGGCGTGAGAAATACGCGCTTTCTGCGGGGTTTATCGACTATGTGACAGCCCGCTTCAACTACGAGTGGGCCAATGAGATGATTTCCTACCCGACGAATTACAGCTTTGCCAATGGCCACGATAACAGGGACATCACCCCGGAGTACTACGAATTTCTACAAGACATTCCCTTGGTCGATGAGAATGCCATCGGCACGAGCGAATATCGCACGTTTCTGACGCGTACCTTGGATTGGGAATTAGACAAGGAGAGGTTTACCCCTCCCACGCTGTCTGAGATGTACGATTTTTCGGATTTGGAATTGTCGGACGCCGCCCAGACTCAACTCGACTCCCTATACGAAAAGGATGGCCGAAGACCCAGCCTGTCAAAAATGGTCGATTTGTCGGCGTTGGATTTGTCCGATTCGGAACAGACTCAACTCGACTCCCTATATGCAAATCGCCGCTCACTCAGGCTGTCCGAAAGATTCGATTTGTCGAAATTCGAGCTGTCGGACGCCGCCATAGCCCAGATGGACTCTTTCTACGAGAGGTCGGATAAATCCTTTAGCTTTGCCCGTTCGAGCGAGTACGACTCACCTAGCATTGATACGCTGGGCACGAAAGTGGTGTTTCGCCTGCCAACGGAGGAAGAGGTTGAGGGAGCGAGTAAGAGAGTCCCGCTATCTGAGCTACTCGATTGGTCGGCGTTGAGTCTATCGGCCGCGGGCGTGGCTCGCCTCGACTCCCTGTACGAACATCGCCGCGCGCTCAAGCTGTCCGAGAAACTCGACTTGTCGGAATTTGGTCTGTCGGAAGCGGCTCAATCCCAGCTCGACTCCATCTATGCCGCGCCTTGGATGAGGCGGATTAGTTTTGGTGGGAAACTATACGATCTAGCTAAGCAAAAACTGGACGGGAGAGTGCTCTACTGGTTTCTGGCCGGCGAGTTAGTCAATGGATTTGAGCGCGGCCACACGGACTTTGCCTTGGTCCATGAAAGGTGGGAGGAATTTAAAGAAACCAACCCCTATCCAGAGTACAACGAGGCCATCGAGGCGGCATTGACCAAGGCGTTGGTTCTACAACCGGGGCAACCCGCACCCGACTTCACGCTCGACGACCTCGATGGCCAGCCGGTATCGCTGAACCAATTCAAAGGGAAGGCGATATTCATTGATTTCTGGGCGAGTTGGTGCGGGCCGTGTATCGTCGATCTGCCCTATATACAGAAAATCAAGGCCGAGATGGCCGAGCAGCCGGTCGTCTTCCTCAACATCTCTTTGGACGACGATGAGGAAGCTTGGAGGAAGGCGGTTGCCAAACACGAGATCAAAGGCGTCCATTTGCGGGCGGCTGGCTGGAGTGCGGACGTAGCAAAAGCCTATAGCATCAGTAGTTTGCCTTCGTATTACGTGGTGGATGCACAAGGGCGAATCGCGGAACGGCTACGCGGAGTGTACGATACTCAAGGGATCGTCGCCATAATCGCGGAGAGCACCAAAGCAGCGGGCGGCTGATCGCCAGACTAGCCGAAGTTCAAGCAAAGGGGTCGGGATTGCTCCCGGCCCCTTTTTGCTCTTAAGTTACTTATTTCGTAACTTAAGGACAAAATGCAACAATTAACCGAACAGATTATCCGATTATCTCCCCCAGGAGGCCTCTTTGACCAGACTGTCGTAGGCAATCTGTTCGCCGATGCGTCCATAGGGGCCAGAAAGCAGTTGATTCACCGGGCTACTCGCGCCGGCGAGATTCTGCGCCTCAAACGGGGGCTTTTTATTTTGGACAAAGTATTCCGCAAGTCCGAACTCCACCCCTTTGCCCTTGCAGCCGTGCTGTATGCCCCTTCGCATATCAGCCTCGAAACCGCCCTTTGGCACCACGGTCTCATTCCCGAAGCTGTTTATCAAATCAGCAGCGTTACCACTGCGCGGAGTCGGACCGTTTCAACCCCCCTAGGCGTCTTCTCCTTTGATCGAGTTCCATCGCTCCATCCCCGGGCCGGCGTTGAGGCGACCCCGCTAGAGGGAGGCGAGTGGGCATTTATTGCCTCACCGTTGCGCGCCATTGCCGACGCCGTGTACCTCCGCCGAGAAATTAGCTGGAAGCGAGATGGTCTGAGTTATTGTACCGAGTCCCTGCGGATCGAGGAAGACGATCTGGCCCAAATCTCCTTTGCACATAGCGAAGAAATTTGCGCTGCCGTACGCAATCGCAGGACGAGGACTTATCTGGAGGGACTCGAAAAGGCGGTGAATCATAATACTTTTTGAGTTACCTTGTACGAATGGTTGAATAAATCCTCTATACTCGTTTAACGAAAGCCAACGCACATGACCACCGCGATATTTGCCGGGCGCACCGCCTTGGTAACGGGCGGCAGTCGCGGCATCGGCCGCGCCATCGTCCGAATGCTGGCCGAACACGGAGCCAAGGTCGCCATCAACTACCAACACAACGCCGAGGCCGCGCAGGAAATCCTAACGCAGGTCGAGTCATGCGGCACCGAGGGCATGGCCGTCCAAGCCGACGTGTCGCAGCAGACAGAAGTCGAGCAGATGATCGCCCAAGTGCGCGCGGCACTCGGGCCGGTCGAACTGTTGGTCAACAACGCCGGGATCGCCTATACCCAAGAGCACGGCGGGTTCGGCTTTGCCGAGTGGGAAAGGATGTTTGCGGTCAACGTCCACGGACCGTTTTTGACCACTTGGGCCGTCAAGGACGAGATGATTGCGCGGCGCTTTGGGCGGATCGTCAATATCTCCTCGCTGGCCGCTTGGCTGCTCAAGCCGAACATGATCCACTACGCCACTACGAAGGCGGCCGTCATTGCCTTCACCCGGCAATGCGCCCAAGCGTTTGCCGAGCACAACGTGCGGATCAATTGCTTAGCGCCGGGGCTGACAGATACCGAGTTGGCGCGCTCGGCCAACCCCGGTCAAGTTGCCGAGCTTATCGCCAGCACCCCGCTGGGGCGGATGGCCGATCCGGCGGAGATGGCGTCGGTGGTTCGTTTTTTATTGTCCGAGGAGTCCAGTTTTGTCACCGGACAGACGATTACCGCCTGCGGCGGACGGTCGTAACGTAGGGGCAACCCTTGTGGTTGCCCAAGCTCCGACCCGTACACCTAACGGAAATCTGGGTGTCGTGTATTGAAGAAAGGCAATGGTCCATGAGCAACCAGATATACAAGCAATACGGCGCGGCACGCCCCCGGTCGCAGGAGTACTTTGTCCGCGCCTGCAAGGCGCTCGGCGGCAAGGTGGGACACGACCTGCGCTACGCAACGCCGATGCCGCTCTACATTGAGCGAGGGGCCGGGGGGCGCAAGTGGGATGTCGATGGCAACGAGTACATCGACTTCCTGCTCGGCAATGGGGCCCTGCTCTTGGGGCACGCACCCGCCGAAGTTGTAGAAGCCATCGCTGAAGCGGTGGGGCGCGGGACGCACTTTGGCAACGATCATCCACTGCACATCGAGTGGGCCGAACGCATACAAGCGCTGGTTCCCTCGGCCGAGCGCGTGCGCTTGGTCAATTCGGGGACGGAGGCCACCCTGCTGGCGCTGCGTTTGGCGCGGGCGTTTACCGGCCGCCGCAAGATCCTGCGCTTTGCTGGCCACTTCCACGGCTGGCACGACGACGTGATGCGCGGCGTGCAGCCGCCCTTTGACGCGGACGGCTCGTTGGGCATCCCGCCGCAGGTGCGCGAGCACGTGGTCTGCGTGCCAGCGGGGGATGCGGACCACGTCGCCGATGTCCTCGATGCCGACAGCGACATTGCGGCGGCGATTATCGAGCCATCGGGAGGGTCGTGGGGAAGAGTGCCTTTGGCACCGGAGTTTTTGCGCGATTTGCAAACGATGACCAGAGCGCGCGGGGTGGTGCTGATTTTCGACGAAGTGGTCACCGGCTTCCGCTTTAGTCCGGGCGGTGCGCAAGTGCTCTACGGGCTGCGGCCGGACCTGTCTTGTTTTGCCAAGGTGGTCGCCGGCGGCATGCCCGGCGGGGCCGTGGTGGGACGAGCGGACGTTATGGAACTCTTCGACGTAACGGACGATGCCCGCCCGCGGGTGACGCACCAAGGGACTTTTAACGGGGCACCGCTTTCGGCCGCAGCGGGAATCGCCGTGCTCAAGCGCGTGGCCACGGGCGAGCCGATAGACCAAGCCAACGCCCGCGCCGCTGAACTGCGCACCGCTTGGGACGAAGTACTGGAGCGCCGAGGTATTGCCGGATACGTGTACGGAGTGTGTTCGACGTTCCACGTCTATTTTGAAACTGATCGCCAGCGCGTGCAAAAGGCCCAGAGCCGGGCGGATTTGCACACGACCGAGGCCGAGCGGCTCAAGGGGATGCCGGGGAAGCTGATCGAAGAGTACCAGCGCCATCTGCGCTTTTACGGGGTCGATAACATGAGTTCCACCGGCGGCGTGCTCTCGTCGGCGCACACGGCCCAAGATGTCGAGGAGGCGACCGCGGCGTTTGCCCAGACGGTTGATTCACTGTTGGCGCAAGGGCTGATTTTGGCGTTGTAGAACTGCGGCCTTGCCGTATGGCGCAGTCACTCGTACTTTTGGTTACAATCCCTTTACATTTTGCCGCGAGGAACGTCTATGGCCGAAGTCGTTCGCCACAATTGTGGTTTGACCGTAGCCCACTCTCTGCACGACGCCTACCGCTTTATTCATTCGCTACAGCATCGGGGCCGAGAGGCGGCCGGTATTGCTGCAGTAGGCGATGGCCGCATCGACGTGATTAAGTGGAAGGGCGGGGTCTCGCGCTTCGACGTAACCGACCTCCACAAAATTTTCCTCAGCCCCAATTACCACACCTACATGGCCCACGTGCGCTACGCCACCCGAGGCTCGAAGGACAAAATCCTCGAGGAGGCGCATCCGCACGTCATCGGCGGCACGGTCGAACACCGCGACAATCACATCCTGATCTGGGATTGCGACATGGCGGCCGTCCACAACGGCCAAGTTGACCGGGCCTTCTTCCAAGACTTGGCTCCCTTGGACCTGTATTCGAGCTGTGATACTGAGGCTTTGCTCTACCTCTACCGCGAGCGCGGCGCGCACAACTTCCTCAAGGAAGTGCCTGGGGCCTATACTTTGGCCATTGCCGACAAGCGCGAGCGCGACGTGATCGCAATCCGCGATCGCACTGGAATCAAACCTGGAGTACTCGGCTGGAAGGACGGCAAGTACGTGATGGCTTCGGAAGACATTGCCTTCCGCAAGAACGGCGGCGAATACGTCGAAGATTTGGAGCCGGGAGCGATCTATTCTCTCACGCCCGAAGGGAACTACCACAAGGAAGTCGTGGTCTCGACCAACCTCGCCTATTGCTTTTTTGAATGGAACTACATCACCGACCTCGATTCGATCATCAACGGTGTCAGCGTGCGCCGCATCCGAGAATCGCTGGGAGAGATGCTCAGCGAGGAATTTCTGCCGCCCGACGTCGATCTAGTTACGTACCTACCTCGCTGTCCCGAGGTGGCGGCTCGCGCCTACGCCAAGCAGGCGGAACTGCCCTTTGAGCCCGTGTTTTACAAGATGCGCGGCGAGCGCTCGTTCCAAGGTTCGACCGCTGGCGAGCGCAAAAACTCGATTGGCCAGAACCTGCACCTCTTGCCTGGGATGGCGCAAAAGCTCAAGGGCAAGACCGTGATCCTGATCGACGACAGCATCGTGCGCGGCAACAACTCCAAGCGCGCCTGCGACTTGCTCTACGAGGAAGCTGGCGTCGAGCAGGCCTATTTGGTGAGCTACACGCCGCCGATTGGCATCATTGGCGACGATGGCGTGCCGAGGGGATGCACCTTTGGGGTGGATATGCCGCCGGACCCGCCGCCGGGCGACGAGTTTATCGCGCGTGGGCGCACGGCCGAGGCCATCGGCGAGGCGATGGGGATGCCGGTGATTTATTTGTCGCAGCAGGGGATGCTAGATGCCTTTGCGCGCGCCGGCCTGCCCGAGCGCGACTTGTGTACGTACTGCATTGGCGGGCGCATGCCCCTTGAAGCGGCCGGATCGCTGATCCAAATCGGCGACAGGCCCCAGCTCGACTTGTGGCGGGCTTGACAGAGAGACAATTTGTGTAGCAGAGCGGGCGGGGGTGATTCCCTCGCCCGTATTTTTTTGTGGAAAGTTGGCCTGCTAGTCCCGTACGACGGCCAGACTATGCAACGCCGTCTGGCCGTCGGCTTCTAGGAAGAGGTGATAGATGCCGCTGGCGACGAACTTGCCAGCGGCATTGCGCCCGTCCCACGGCACCATGTGGTTTTCGCGGGCGGCGCGGGGGCCTAAGTCTTTCCACCAGACCAAGTCGCCGTTGGTCGAAAAGATCGACAGGCGGGTCTGGGTGCTAGGGGAGGCCAAGTCGAAGACCAAGTGGGTCTGCTGGTGTTGGCCGAGGCGAAAGGGGTTGGGGTAGCTGGGTTCGAATAGCGTGGCGAGGGCCGCTCGCGCGTCGGTCAGATCGGGGTCGAATTCCACGGACACTTGGTAGGGATAGGCCACGCCGTGATCTTCGGCCGAGGAGATTACCAACACGATCTCTTCGTATTGGTCCCAGTCAACGACGCGAACCGTCGGCTCGGCAACCGGCCGCACCGCGATGCTGTCGGGAGCGATTAACAGCAGATGGCGACGCCAAGCACCAAGGGACGCTTCGAAGGCAAGAGTGACGCCGCCGGGACGGAGTTGCGGTGCAAGGCGCAGATAGTTGCTGCCGGTGGCGTCGAGCCGGCTCGAATCGCGGACTACTGCCTTGGCAGCGACTGCGAGATCGTGGGTGGGGACGAGCGGATATTTGTCTCCTTCGGCGTAAAATCCGCGGCGATGGCGGCGGCCAGTGAAGTAATTCCAGACGGCAAATTCGCCAATGGCAACGCCCAAGCCGCCCGGCTCAACGCGGCGGATGACGCGGTCGAAGTGATCGAGATTGGCGCTTTGACGCTCCGCGAGCTCCTCCCAGATTAGGCGGTTGATATCGCGGCTATAGTGCTGGTCGAGAAAGTGGGAAAAGATGGCGGTGCCATAGATGTGAGGGCTGTCACAAGCACCGGAGTTGAGGGCGCGGTAGGGTTCATCAAGGAAATGGGGTAAGTACTGGAGATAGTCGTCGATGTGTGGATAGGCCACTTCCTCCATCCACGTCGCGGTCGATTCCTGCCACCAACAGCCGTCGGCCCCCGCGTAGTAGCCAAACTGAATGGCGTGGTGGAACTCGTGGGCGATGGTCACGCGCAGGGCGTCTAGCCCGCGAGTCTGCCGATAGCCAAGATCGGTGAAATTGTTGTCGATTTCGAGGTGGCTGTGCGTGACCGCGTTGGACGGTCCGGGATAGGCCCACCCATATACTTCGCCCCCTAGCTCGACAAAGTAAACGTCGTATTCCTCCCCTCCGCCCAAGCCGTTGTCCGAAGGCGGCGGGTTGTAGCCAAGCTGTTCTACTTCCAACTCCCAAGTGCTGTCGAGGACGGTTGCGGCTAGGTCAATGTAGTCTGGGATGCCGTTGGCATCGTCGTCGGTAGGATCAACCGCGTCGCTACCTTCGGTGTCGTAGTGGACGCGGAAATGACCCGAGGGCGTTAGCAAGCTGTGCTGAGTGCTAGGTCGGCGCTGTACGAGTTTTAGACGCTGGTGCTCGGTGCTCAGCTCCGAGGCTGCGCTCATAGCTTGGAGCACGTAGGGGGTGCCGCAGCGCAGTGCGACTGGGGCGCTTTCTGCACGACTGTCCACAGGGCCGAGAGACAACAGGATGATGAGTAGTTTGGGTACGACAGCAATACCTGCCCGCTCCGCGCAAAACCCTTTCATCTCCCTACTCCTTTTCTTGGGTTGGGACACTACTCGCCCAGCATTTCGACCCAGCTTTCGGGATTATCGCCGTCAATTCCAACGATCAATTCCAAGGTTTGTTCCATCCACAAAGTGTCCCCCGGCATCAGTTCGCTCAGCGGGCCGACGTTTTCGATTTCACCGAAGCGCGGCTTGCCGTCGAACACTTCAGACGTGGAATTGAACATCGTCACCGTGCCGCCGTCTTCGGGGTATTCGGCTTCGGCGACGTGGGCGACGGTGGATTTGAGCGCGGTTCCGTTCCAGACGAAGGCGATCCAGCCCGCGTCGCCGTTGGTGCCGACCTTGTGCCAGCCGTTTTGCGGCTCGATCCGATAGTCGAGCGCGAGCGCGCGGGGGCCTAGGTGGATGCCGACTTCGTTGGGGTCGGTACTCGGCCAGAACAACAAGCTGCGGCGGCCTGTGCTACGCCAGGGAGTGACGCCGACGCCCGCATCGGGGCGGATGACGTTGAGGGCCCAGCAGGCGATGCGGCGCGGTTTATCGCGCATGTTTTTGAAGCCGTGGCGGATGTGGAGCATTGGTCGTTCGGCGTCGAGCGCAATCTCCATAGTCAAGCGCAAACCCGAGCTGTCGTCTGGGGCGGCAGTGAGGCGCACGGAGCGCGCGTCGGTCAGCTCAGCGGTGGCTGGTTGCAGGGCCGGCAGCCCGGATTCGGGAATCTGGGTCGGCTCGAAAAACCACGAGCGCACGCCGATGTATTCGTATTCGCGGGAGACGTGGAGGGGGTTTTCGCCGCCTTTGAGGCGGAAAGCGAGGACCCGAGGATAGGGCGTGGCAATGGCAAAAGCCTCGGCGCGGTCGTTTTTGAGCCAAAAACCAGTAAAGCCTTCGTACTGGTCGGTTTGAGCGGCTAGGGGCAGGGCGGTCAAGAGTAGAACACAACAGGCGATGCGCATGGGATTCCTCTGCTTTAAGGGTAGGAGACAGTCAGGGAGTTGTCGGCGGCCAATTAATTGTGCATGATAGGGCCTCCGAATATACTCGTCAACGCAACAAAGGAGAGAAGCTAATGATCGTCGAAGAAGTACGGCTGTGGAAGTTGACTCGTCGCCACGTGCGCGAGCGGCTGGAACAGGGCCTGATCAAGGGGGCGATTTTGCCCACTGGCAGCACGGAGCAGCACAACGAGCACTTGGCGATGGAGCACGATACCGCCAGTGCGGCGCATGTGGCGCACCAAGCGGCCTTGCAGCTCTATCCGCAAGTAGTGGTGGCCACGCCTTTGTCCATAGGCATATCCGAGCACTGGATGGAGTTCCCCGGCACCTTGAGCCTGCGGCCAGAGACCTTCTTTTCTGTGGCCTACGACGTGTGCGAGTCGCTCAAGCGGCACGGGGTTGAGCACGTCCTGATATGCAATGGCCACGCTGGCAATGGCCCGTTGGGCGGCCAAGTTGAGGAGTTCAGCCAGCGGCTGGACATGGATGTGCAGTTTTATTCGTATTGGGCAGCGTATTCGGAGGAGTTGGTCGCCGAAGTGCTGGAGTCGGGGGATTGCCCGGCGCACGCGGCCGAGTTTGAGACCTCGTTTGCCATGGCGGCATTCCCCGAAAACGTGCACTGGAAGGGGGTCGATTACGAGGGGGCCAATCTCCAAATACAAAGCGAGAGCTATGCGCCGCGCGACCCGAGATACTTCGAGGCGGGTCGCGACTTGGCCACGCCCAAGAAAGGCCGGGTGATGGCCGATGTAGCCATTGACTGGGTCGCCGCTAAGATGCAGGGGATGATCGGCGAGTGAGCGCGCCGCCGACCTAAACGCAAAAAAGCCGGTACCCCGAGGGGCATCGGCTTTTTTGTGCGGTTGTTAAAAAAAGGATACTAATGAGCGGCCTTGATCTGGCCCCAGCTCACGTCCTCGACAGCGGTCATGGCCTCCAGCGAAGGCTCCATCTCTGCCAGCACCACGTCGTTGGTGGCCGTGCAGCAGCTTTCCGGCGACATGGTCCAGAAGCCCTGATAGCTTTCGAGTGCGCACTCGGTGCACGGCTCGTCGAAGTCACCCACAGTCACGGACGTGTGGATGATCTCGTTTTCCGCGAGGTCGAAGACCACGGCTTGCTCTGGGGTGGCCGACTCGTCGTTGGGCATCCCGATGATCGGCGTGATGGCCAGTTCGTAGTAATAGGTGCTCTCGCCGAACTGCTCGCCGTCGTAGCCCCAGCCGAAAGTGATAAAGTCGCTGCCATCCACGAACCACTCCAACGCCCGCACCGGACGGTAGAACTGATAGGCTCCTTCCACCGGAGGCACGGCCCACTTGTAGCTAAAGTTATTGGCCGGCTCGCCTTCGAGGTTGTGCTCCTCGGTCGGCGTGTGGTCGGGGTTGACCTCTACTTCCCAGGCGTCGTCCTGCCAGAAGGCCGAGGGGTTTTCGCGGTCCAGGTTGTGGACATTGTCGAAGACCTCGGTCATGTAGTAGAGCTTGTTGGCGTTGTCGTTCCAGCCGATGAGGTGGCGGATGTTAATGTCGCTAACATCGATCTCGCCACGGCCCACGGGCTGGATGTCGGCCACCGGCGAATAGAGACGGTCGTTGCGGATCGTGTACGGATCGATCGGCACGACGTCCCAGTCCGACAGGTCGCCGTCCATGGTGGGGACGAGATTGTCGGGGAACTGCACGGCGAAATAGAGCTCGCCGGGAGGCGCGTGGCCAAAGGACGTACCGCACAAGCCCATGACCAGAACTGCCGCTAAAACGAATTTGGTCCGCTCTTTCATAGCGAAAACCCTCCCTCCTTAGGAGAAGTGAAAAATGCTGTGTAAAACTTGTACCAAAAATACAGCGCGCTCAGCACGCACTTAATGCCAATGAATAATCAACTTAACGCCATTTGTCAATAAGCGACCGAGAGGATGCCAGCGCGTTCTTCTTTTTCTTCTAGTTGTAGTCGCCAGATATAAGTGCCTGGGGGCACGAGTTCCTGAGCGGCGTCGCGGCCGTCCCAGCGATGGGCAAATTCGCCGCTGCGCGCGGTGATGGGCGGCAGCTCGACTACGAGTTGGCCGGCGAGATCGTAGATCGCCAGCCGCACCGGACGGCTAGCCGTAACTTCGCGCAGCTTATAGGCGATTTCCAAGGTCTCGTTCACTCCGTCGCCATTTGGCGTGAGCGGGTTGGAAGTCACTGCAATATCGACGAGGAGCCGGCCGCCGACGGGCGTGTTGACGGCGAGGGCGTCGCCCGAAAAGCGAAAGGTGGCGTTGCCCGGACGAATTTGCTGTTTGATCTGGTCGGGGTCGTTGCTGTCGAAGACCCAGCCCGAAAACTCAGTGCCAAAGCGCAAGACCGGCACCACAAAGCTCACTTCGAGTTGTTTGAAGCTGTCGTCTTCGCCTTGTAGGCGGGGGAAGGACACCACGAGGCGGTCGGCTTGGATATCTGGGACAAATTCGTTCAAGTCGAGTTCGGTGCCGTCGCGTTTAACCGCAGAGACGGACTGGACTTGGGCGTGGGTGCGAATCTCCAGCCGGTCGAAACCGGTGTCGTCGGTGCTGAATTCCGGCCGGACGACGTAGGTAAATTCCGTGGGTGCAAAGGAATCGACGGCAATGGGCCACACCTCGCCGAGGATTTGGCTAGCAGCCGGTGCATTGCCGAACTGGAGCGTGAATGAGCGGATGCGGGGTGCGGTGGTAAAGGTGGAGAATAGGCGAAAGGCGAACTGGATGTAGCGGCTCGGCCCAGGCGACAAAAGCGGCGTGCCGTCGCGCCACGCCTCAGCCGGTGCGTCGCTGTCGCGCAAGCCGGCGGCAAAGTCGTAGGGCGGCGACCAGAAGCTCCAGTTGTCAGTGTCGTACACAGTGGGCAGGCGGCCGGACGGGTCGAGTTTTTCGTATTCTTTTAAGGTGATCGGGCGGATGTCGCCGTTGATGTTCTCGTCGAAGTAGAGGCTGGGGTCGGGCGAGTTGCCGGTGCGGGTGCGGACCTCGATGCGGGTGCCCTCGGTCACGTCGGCGTCCCAGCGAATTTTGCCCCAGTTGATCGACTGGCCAAAGTCGAGGATCTGTGTGACGAGGACGGTCTCTTCAACAAAACCCTCGCCGTACACCTCGAATTCGGCGACCTCCCAGTCGCGCAAAGGGAAGGCTTGAGCTGTGATCCAGCGAATTGACTCGGTGGGGAAGCGCAGTTCGACTACGGGATCGAGATTTTCGCGGTTGGATTCGATCACAGTAAGTTCGGAGTCTTGGTTGCGGACCCAGCGCAGGCCCTTTGTGACGCGGCTGACTCGGTCACAGGGACTGTTGGCAAAGCGCACAGTGTTGTCGCCTTTGCGCAGCTCGTACCAGGCGAGGAAATTGGCGGCGAAGCTGTCTTCGCCGAATGCCTCTAGCGGCGGCTTGGGTTCAGTGAGTTCCTCAATGAGCAGGATGTCGTCTTCCTGTCCGAGGCGGGGAAGAAAGCGGATGCGGTTGACCGGCACAGCGGCGCGAAAATCTATGACCACGGAGTTTTTCCAGCCTTCGCCGGTGACCCCGGCGATAATTGTACCGCCGCTAAAGATGCCTTGGCCTGGGGTGAAACGGCGGAAGTGGGCTGTGGTGAAATCGCCGTCGAATTGCTTCTTCACAGCGCGGATCTGATCATCGCGGGCTGAGCAGCCGTCGGTCGTCTGGATCTGGCCTCCAGTGTACGGCAGCAGCGTGTTGATGTCCGAGGCATTGGGGTCGATTAGGGTTAGGTTGACCGATGGGTCGATAAAACGCGGTCCGATGGCGTTGTCGGCAAAATCGATGAGGGTGTCAGCCGCCACGCCGTGGGGCGTGATGCCCACAGGTTCGGTGCTCACGAGTTGGCCCTCGGCATCAAAGAGCCAGTACTCGCCGGCTCCTTCTTCAGACAGCAGGTTAGTCCAGAGGTTGCCGTCGTCCCCCCCGACGCGAAACTCCCCGCGGCTGTGCGCTGGCACAATCGAAAGGATGATTAAGAAACACGAAATGATGATGTACTGCATGGCACTTTTTCCTTGAGATGCCGGTAATATAAAGAAAGAAGCGGGCAGTTTAGCAAGTTTATATGTATGCATGGCGCATTGTGTTTAACTTGATTTATGCCTGTACTTTGGTTGTTTTATGCAGCAAATCGCACGGAGGATAGACATGAAAGCGCATTGTGCTGCGGCCGTTGGCCTCGTCTTAGTGCTCTGGCTGCCGAGCGGAAGTTTGGCTCTCGACGCGGTCTCGATTGGAGAGGGTGGCGACTTGGACTGGCGGGGTGAAGGCGACGCAGTCGTCACCACCATTGACGCCGAGCACCGCTCGCCCTTAGACCCCAACAACTTGCTGGTGGGCAACGCGCCCGGCGATTTAATCGAATTCTCACGCGATGACTTTCCCAGCAGCATTCTGCCTCTGCGCATTGCCGAGGGGGAGAACGTGGCTGTGGGCACCGTCGAGCGCGGCGGCGACATCGAGTCGCCCAATGTCTTCGACTTCAGCGGCACGTTCAAGCCGCTCGATTTGGAGATGATGTTAAAGGAGTTGATCTCGGATGAGCCGGGCGGTGAGTTATTGGCCTTCGAGCGCAAGAATCAGAATTCCCTCGGCATCCTAGTGCTGCTCAACTTAGGAGCGCGCTTTGGGGTGGAGCGGATACGCATCTATCCGCGCAATACGGTCGTGCCCTCGCCCTCGACCCCCTTCCAAAACGACTACCTACGGGCGTATGAGCTTTTTACCAACGACGGCCTGAATCTGACCAGCGAGAACACGCCTATCTGGAGGCCGCTGATCGCCGAAACCGACAACCAAGTCGCGGTTATCGACGTGCCGCTCGACCCGCCGCGCTACGTCCAGCACCTGCGCTTGCGGGCGACTTCGCCGGTGGACTTTGAGATCGACGAGATCGAGATTTTCGGCAAGGGCTTCCTGTCGCGGGCCCAGTACGTGTCGGACATTTTTGACGCTGGGCAACCAGCCGTGTGGGGCACCCTGCGCTGGGTGGAAGAGGTGTTGGGCGATCCGCGCTTCTCCAGCGCGCAAATCCGCACGCGCACGGGTACGGACACCTCGCCCTTTGTGTACACCCGCCGTCTGCGCGGCAAGCCAGACGCCGAGGACATTCCTTTTTCGCTGGAGAACCCCGGGGAGGAGATGGGCCTAGCCGAGTATCGGAAATTTCCCCAAAAGGCGGGTCAGACGCCCATTACCGATGCTGCGGGTCGCGAGTGGATGGCCGGGGCCGTGACCGATGACCTGATCAATTGGAGTCCTTTCAGTACGCCTTATCCGGCGGACGCGGCCAACGGCGCGGGCTTGCCCATTGTCTCGCCCAGCCCGCGCCGCTACATGCAGTTCGAGGTGGTTTTTAGTAGCAGCGACCTAGAGGCAGCGCGGGTGATCAAGTCGCTGAGCTTCGACTTGTTGACGCCGCCGTTTGCCGATGCCTTGGTCGGCGAGGTTTTTCCGCGCGAGGTACAGGTGTCTGAGGAAGTGGCCTTTACCTTTGCCCTGCGCGCCACTATGGGCACGGACGGCCTGCGCGGCTTCGACACCATCGATATCAACACGCCCGCGCGGGTGTCGAGCATCGACGCGGTGCAGATTATTGATGGCGCTGGCGCGGTTGTAGCCGAGCACCAGTTCGACAGCCTCGACGCGACCGGCGAGGAGTTCGCCATTGCCGAGGTTGCCGACGACCGCTTTGCGGTGCGCTTCCCCGTGGTGACCGACGACCAGACTCAGGTGCTTGTTCGCTTTCAGACCAACGTGCTGACGTACAGCACCAACTTCACCGCGGCGGCGCGCCTCACGACCGAGCCGGGTGCCGCCCAAGTCATCGACCCAGGCAATGTGGCCTTTTTGGGCGCAGGCGATGAAGACGCGTTTTCCGGGACCACTGTACTCAGCCCATCCGTATTGGCCGAGGGGCAGCTATTGGGCCAAGTGCAGGCTGCGCCCAACCCCTTTACTCCCAATGGCGACGGCATCAACGACGAGGCGGTCATCTACTACAACCTACTGGCGTTGAGCACCCCTCGGCCGGTCGAGGTCGCGCTCTACGACTTGAACGGTCGGCGCGTGCGCGTCCTCTTCGCCGGCGAAGAAGCCAACGGCCGCTATACAGACAAAGTGTGGGACGGCCGCGACGACCAAGGCCAAGCAGTTCCTCCGGGCCTATACGTGGCCCGCGTCTTTGTCTCCGGGGATTCGGGCGACGCCGAGCAGAGCCGCGTCGTAGCCGTCGCGTACTAACGCATCAATCTCTCCAACCGATTTTGCGCTCCGTGGGTCGCCGAGTAGCACAGGCCCACAAACGGCCCAGCAGCTCGCGTTGTGCAGCGAGAAGTCGCTGGATCAACCTCCGAAAATTTGTTCGATCTGGGCTTCCATTTCCCGGCGCGCCACCTTTTCTATGCGGTGGGCGCGTTGGCTGCGGCTAAAGGCCGCGAATTGGGCGTCCGCGTCGGCTTGGCGTCCGGTGCGTTGATAGAGGTGCCCGAGGAATAGGTGAGCTTGGTAGTCGCGCGGAGCGATCTGGAGCAGATGCTCAAACAGGGGCACGGCCTCTGCATAGCGTCCTTGGCGGGCGTAGAGCATCCCTAGGCTCCAATGGGGATGCGCGACTTTGGGATCAAGCGCGATGGAGTGGCGCAAGAGTTTTTCGGCCTCCGCTAGCCGGTCCGTCTGCCCGAGGGCCATGCTCGTCCCTTGTTCGAATTGGATGAGCAGATCGGCGAGGCGGGTTGGGTATTCGGGCACGTGTGGTTCGCGTTGCACGAGTTGCTCAAACTCGGCGATGGCCTCGCGGTTCTGTCCCTGGGCCGCGTACAGGCGGGCTAGTTGATAGCGCACGAGCGTCGAGTCTGGGTTCAATTCGAGCGTGCGGCTATAAGCTCGGGTAGCACGCTGGGGTTGATCCGTCATTAGGAGGGCGTAACCGAGGCCGCCGTGCGCGGCCGCCCAGTTGGGACGCGCGGCTGCGACCTCGGAGTACGCGGCCGCGGCCTCGTCGTAGCGCCGAGCGAGCAACGCGGTGTGGCCAAGGAGAAAGCGCATGTCCGCGTCATTGGGCTGCGTTTTAAGGTAGCGTCGATAGAGGTCGATGGCCTTGCCGTAGCGCTCGGCTTCGGCGTGGAGCGCGGCGAGTGCGAGGAGTGGCTCGGCGAAGTTGGGGTCGCGAGCAACAGCATGGCGGTAGTGGCGGGCAGCGTGGGCTGGCATGTCCCGTTCCTCGTACGCGTAGCCGAGATAGTAGTGCTCGTGGGCATCGCCTTCGCGGTCCATCGCGCCCGTGGCCACATTGCAAAAGATCAGGAGGGCGGCAAGGGCGGGCAGCGCAGGCCAAGGCCGGTGCCACAGGGTGCGCACCCCACAAGCCGCAAAGAGCAGCAGCACCGGCACGGCTGGCAGGCGATAGCGCCCGGTGACGAAAAACAGGACCACGGAAAGCGCATAGCAAGCCACAAAGAGCGCCAGCAAGCGCCCTTCGGGAGGCTCGGGGGAGCGCAGAAAGGCAAAAAGTCCCAATAGGGCCAATGGGGCGACCAAGCCGAAGGGAAACGCCAGCCCCTTTTTCCACAGCAGGATCGACAAAAGCGATGAGTCGTTGCGGGCGAAGTAGAGGTCGCGGTTGCGCGGAATTTCGTCGCCGCGCAGGAACAGATAGCCCTTGTAGGCCAGCAAGCGCAAGAAATCGAGCGGCTCAGATGTCATGTATTGCCAAGATTGGGCAAAAAAATAGCGCGACTTAGCCGAAGGCTGTTCAATGCCGGCGCGGCGTTCGGGCATTTCCACCAACTCGACCCAATCCCGCCCCGGGCGGATGCGGGTCGTTTGCTCGTAGTCGGCGTTGTTGCCGATGTAAAAGTTGATGCCCGCGTTGTGCGAGATGAGCACTAGATCGCCACCGACTGCCCAGTTGCGATACGCGACCGGCGCGATGACCAGTGCACAACCCAAGAGCAGGAGAGCTGGCGGGCGCAGCCGCCGCTGCCGCCAGTAGAGATAGCCCAACAGCGCGGGCGCGAAGAGCAACACGTTGGCCACGGCGAGCGCGGACAGGCCCAGCAGCACGCCGGCTGCTAGCCAGCGCGCCCAACCGCCTTCGCCGACTGCGAGCAACAACACGAGCAAGTTGAGGCAACAGGCCAGTAGGGTTGGCAGCAACTCTCCGCCAAAATAGATAAGGGGACCGTACAACGCCGCGGCAAAACCCGCGCCTAGCCCGACTCCCGCGCCAAAGACCCGGTGTCCCAGCAGGCAGATGAGGACGCAGACGAGTGCGCCGATGACGGCTTGGATGAGTCGCGGCAGGTAGAGGTCGTCCCCGGCGAGGGCAAAGAGTCCGCCGAGGAGCACGGGGTAGAGCGGTGGTTGCCAAAAGGGTGCGGGCCGACCCGCAAAGGAGACATCGCTTAGATAGCGCGCTTCCTCGGTATAGGTGCGGGCATCGACGACGGGCGCGGTGAAAAGCGGGCTGGCGCGTATTTCGTGGAGGTAGTACAGGCGCGCTGAGAGGGCGAGCGCAAAGACGGCCACCACCCCCATGAACATCCAGCGTCTAGCCATTGGCGCTGCGCTCTTATTGCAAGCCCGCGTAGATCGAAATAAAGATCTGATTGATAATCACGGCGTCCTCGCCGCGAGGCTGGCGACGGTCGATTTTCATGCCCGCATGGGTCGTGACCTTGTAGCCGAGATAATCGGAGATATTGGCCAACTGCAAGGCCCAGACTAGGCCGTTGAAGTCGTTGGAGTCGCGCTTCAGGTCGTTGAGGAAGGTCATCTCCAGCCCGCTCATCAGGGTCGTGTGGCTGAGCAGGGGAAAGCCGAGGATGAAGCCGCCGATCTCGGCCAGTTCGGTCCGTTCGTCAGCCGAAGTTAAGTCGCGGCTCTGACGGCGGTACTCGCTTTTCCAGCGCGGTTCTAGCCACAGGTGTCCAAAGTCGAAGCGGTAGCTGATTTTGTTGATTAGGCCAAAGAAAAAGTCGCGCTCGCGCAGGCCCAACAGCGCGCGCTCATTGGCGCTGAGCCGCTGGTGATACAGGTCGTATTTGAGGTAATTGGACGTCAGCAGGCCGCGCAGCTTATAGTCGTGGCCGATCCACAGGCTGTTGATCCAAGCGTCGAGAGCGATGAGGGGATCTTCGACTTTGGTGGGTTCGCCGGTGCGGATATTGGCGTTGGGCAGCCACTGCAAGAGGTCGTCGGGAATGTCGTCGGTGGTGGATTTGAGCATCTCGAAGACGCGGAAACGGCCCCAATCAGGGGTGTCGCGGTCCAGGGTCAGCAAGACGTAATTGGCGTGGTTTTTCTGGTTGGAAGAAATGAGGCCCTCGCGCAAGACGCCGACCATCAGCCGCAATTCCGGGGTGAAGTGGACGCCGCCATAGACGTTGTACCCTCGGTGATCCTTCTTGTAGGGGTAGTCGGGCAGTTCGTCGTTTTCAAAGCGATCGACCCATAGGTTGTTGTTCAGGTCGATGCCGAAGAGGAATTCGGGCCGATCGACGTTGTGGCGCAGGAACGGCTCCTCGTAGTCCGGGATGAGGTTGCTCAAGAAGCGGTTGTCGTTCTGGTTGAAGTCCGAGATGAAATCGTTGTTCTCGTCCCAGCCGGGGAAGACGCTTGGGTCGCCGACTTGCCAGTCCTTGCGCACGGTGTCGGGAAATTCGTCTTGGTCGTCGTTGTCCTCGACTAGCTCGACGACGTGGATGCGTTCGTCCTCGTAGTCGATAAAGCCATCGCCTTGGGCGGTGAACGTGCGGGTGGAGTAGCGAGGATCCATGCTGTAGGCCTCGCCGAAGAAGAAGAAGGGATACGCGACCCGCGAGAGATTCATCATCCACGCGGCCGCGGCGCGGTCGCCGCGGATGCCCGAGAAGGTGGTGTGGGTTTTGGCGACGACATTGGGATACTTGGTGTAGCTATAGCTAAGGTCGTACTCGCCGTAGAAGTCGAAGCCGAGGACCTGTTGCAGCTCTAGGGTTCCTCCCCAGATCTGGGTGGAGGTCGGCAGGCCATAGTCGAAACTGACGATCTGCAAATTGGTGTTGTCTTGGACGTTGCCCTCGGCTTGGGCGACGAGCAAGAGCACGGACTCGCCGCCGGCGTTGAGCTGGCTGTCGGAGGTGACCCATACTTGATAGTCGTTGCCCAGCACGAGGCGGAACTCAACCTTTTTGATTTCTTCTTTGGTGCCCGAGGCGCGGTTGACAAAGGCCGGGCTGTCAAAGTCGTAGCGCAGGCGGATCTCCTCGACGCCATCGGCCGAGAGGAAGCCCTCTCCCACGAGGCCGCCCTCGATGATCGGTTCAAAGCGAATGGCCTTGCCGTTGTCTTGGGTTCCGTCGAGATAGGTGATGATGATGTCCGAACCGGCGCTGAAGAAGGCCGCGCCGCCGACGCCGTCCTCGGGGCTGTCGTCGCGCAAGACGATTTCGATGATCGAGACGGTCTGGTTTTGATCGACCGATAGCTCGCCGGTGAAGGGGTTGCCGGTAAAGCCGTCGATGAGGGTGTTGGACTGGTGGGCGTTGACCATGGTTAGCCCGAGGGTGGCGAAATCGCCCACCTGCGCGGTGGCGCGGCTGCCGAACATGGATGTGGCGTTGGTGACCAAGCTTTCTTGATCGTTGGTTGACGTGCCGCCGGGGCGGCTGATGCGCGAGTAGATCAGGGTGCCTTGGTATTTGTCGGCCGCATAGTCGAATTGAATGCCGTCCCAGCGCGGCTTGGAGAAGGTCATCGGCGTCAGGGTCGAGCGAATCTTAGTGCCGGCCGTCAGGGCGTAGTGGTGCTGGCCCTTGGAGTCGGCCGAGATGACCAGACCGCTAAACCAACCCTCAAAATTTCTGGACTTCAGCACGGAAGAGCCAAACTGCCGGGGCTGGGTTTGCGAGTTGTTGAAAACCAGCCAGCCTCGGGTGATGAGGTTGCCGTAGAGGTCGTAGTAGTAATCGCCTTCGCGGATGGCGCTGACGTAGCGCTGGTAGTGATCGCGGGCGTAGTTGGAGTATTCCCACTGCCGCCACTGGTATTCGTTAAAAAGCTCCTGCGGCACGTACCACCTGCGCTTGGCCGGATCGAGGGCACCGAACAGGACGCCGGCCCCTTGCGGTTCAAAGGAAACCACCCCACCCCTTTTGACCGTGCCGAGGCGAGCGCCGTATTCTTGGGCTTCGGCAGCAGCACTGCCGAGCCACAGCATGGCTATTGCCGTCCAGAACATCCATCTCCGGTTCACTGCAATCCCTCCTTCAATTAGGAACTAAGAATTAGGAATTACGAATGGACCCAACCGCTTCCCACCTCGCGCTGCTTGGCAAACTCTAATTCGTAATTCTCAATTCCTAATTCGTAATTCTCAATGATAATCGGCCCCGGGCGTTCCAGCAATAACTAGTAGGCCACGGCGATAATCCGCGCTTGAGTAGTAGGCTGCCCTGTGGCGTCGGCGTCGAGTTGGACTTGGCACAGATACAGCCCAGGCGGTGCACGGCGACCGTGGTCATCGACGCCATCCCAACGCACGGTGGTACGGCCGCTCAGTACCATTTCCTCGCGCTGCCAGACCTGTCGCCCATCGAGCGTGTAAATTCGCACTTGGAGACGGCGGCTGGAAGTGAGCTTGAAGATATCCAGCGAGATTTCAGCCGCGTCGTTGATCCCGTCGCCGTTGGGAGTAAAGGGGTTGGGGCCGACTGCGAGACCATGAACGAGATCGCTGTCGATCGGGACGTTGATCGACAGCGTGTTGCTGGCAACGCCTTCGTCGGCGTCGCCCGCTTCAACCGCCTGCCACGCTACCTCGGCGTCGGCACTTGCGGCATTGCGCACGAACAGGCGCAAGGTTGTGCCGTTGAGAAAGACCGGTGCTGAAAGGCGCAAGCGGAAGCGCTGGCCCGGCCCGGTTACCATGCCGCGCTCGGTCGCGGAAAGGCGGTTGTACGCGCGCGAGTCGAGCGAGTCGCCGAGCGCGTCAAAGGGGAATTGGGCTCCGTCGCCGCGCAGAATGCGGAAGTAGCGGACGGGGCCTTGCTCCTCGCCGGGCAGGTCGCGGTAGCTGGTTTGGTCGATCTCGCTGAGCCGCTCGCCGTTGCGACGGAAGTAGCGGATGGCTCCTCGTTCGTCTTCGTCGAGGGTGCCGTACGCCGCGGCCGTAAGCGGCAAGCCATCTTGGGTCACCGGCACCTCCTCGCCTTCAAGGGTAATGCGATTGTACGTGCGGCCGGACTCGGGCAGGATATTGAGCGCGTCGTCTAGGCGCACCCAGATCGAGTCGCCGCCGTTGGCCAAAAGCACGGCTTGCGTTTGGTCGTCAGCCGTGAACACGCCGTGCTCGGTCCCAAGGCGAAAGACCTTTTCGCCGTCTGGGCCGCTGATGCCAAGCTCCAAGAGTTCGAGCTTTTCCGAGGCCGGCATGGTCAGCAGAATCTCATTGAAGCCAGAGCTGCGCGAGGCCGCGGGCGACTCGATGAAGTAGGGCTGGGCAAAGACGTCAAAGGTTTCCCGCACACCGGAGACCTCCACCGAGGCCGGCCATAGCTCGGCCGCGATGCGCTCGGCCACGGGATTGAGTAGTTCGACCGCGAGCGAGCGGATCGAAGCCGCGGCCTCGCGGTCGGTGGTAATCATCTCGACTTGGAACTGCATGAACTTGCGCAGGCCCGGGGAAGTGACTATGTCGCCAGGCTGCTGGTAGGCGCGGCTCCAAGAGCTCCAGCCGCTAGTGGGCACGAAGGTGGTGTCGGCTGGCCCTTTAAAGCTGCCCAAGAGGTTTTTCCAAGCGTCATAGGCGATTTCGTTGCCCGTTTTGTCGAAGTAGCGAATGACCTTGCCGAGCAGGTCGCCGGTGCGAGTGCGGATTGCGACGGTCGTGCCCGGGGGGGTCTCGGCCTCCCAGGTAATGGCTCCGAAGTTGCGCGCCCCAGGCAGCGCAATCAGATCGGAGGTCAGCACTACTTGCGCTGGGTAGCCGGTGGAAAAAAGCTGGTACTCGGCAATGTTCGGTCCGGTGTTGTACCCGCCTCGACGGCGCGGGTCCGCCGAGATGATGCTTATTTCGAGAAAGCGGAGCTTGGGGCTGGGATCATAGGTGTCGAGGATGTGTTCAAAGCGATCGGTGCTATTGTCCTCGCGGGAGCGGGGGCTGAGGCGCGCCCACTTGATCTTGCCGCGCGTGTCGCGCGAGCCGTCGGAGCCGCGGATAAGGTAGCCATCGATAAAGGGCCGGGGCCGGGTCGAGGAAATGCGCATGGCGTCGAGCCAAAACGACGCGCCCATGTCAACGGTGAGCACGCCGCGGTCGATGGTCGGCGACCAAACGAGGTGCAGGAAATTGGTGTTGAAATCCGCGTCAAAAGCCGGCCCCGGCAGGAAGCCATCGCCGGTCAGGGCAAGATGGCCGCCGCCAGCCACCAAGCCGTTACTGATGTTGTCGCCGAATCCGTACACCTCGATTCCGGCTAGGCGCGGCCGCTCGCGCCGGTAGTAATCCAAGCGGCCCTGGCGCTGGGGGTCGAGGCTTTCATAGACTGCGCGCTCGACCGGCTCTTCAAAGCCCTGTTCGTCGCGGATGAAATGGACGATCGCGCCGCGCTCGTCGGCTAGCAGGGCCTGCCATTCCTCTTCGCTGATGCGCTCGCCGCGCTCGCCGCGGGTATCGCTGACCACGATGCGGATGGTCTGCACCAGCTTGCCCTGCCAGTCGGGGTCGGCGTCGAGTTGTTCGAGGCCGATGCGGAAGGTGCGCTGGTCGCGGTTGGGAGCCTTGGTGCTGGCGACTCGTTCAAAGGTGATTTTGTCGGCGTTTTCCTGCACCGGCTCTTGATCGGGTGCGGCGAGGACGCGGAACTGGAAGAAGGGGTCGCCTAGTTCTTCTTCGACGAAGTGGAGGACGAGGGAATCAACCGCCACGACGCGACCCAAGTCTATTTCGATCCACCAGTCGTCGAGCGGTGCCTGCGGGTCGGGCTCCCAGAAGGTGGTTGGATCGTCGTCGAGGATGTTGGCGGCCGTGACCGCATTCGAGCCGACGCGGCTGATGCCCGGGCGAAAGAAATAAGAGTAAATGGGGTTGCCCTTGCGGTCGGCGATGATCTCGCCTTTCACGTCGCGGGTCTGGGTGCTATCGATGTTGAGGATGGCGGTCTGGTTGCTGCGGCGACGCAGCTCGGGAATGGGGCGGGTAAAGGTCTCTAAATCGTCGAGCAGATTAAAGTGCTCGCGAAAAAAGTGCGGCTCGACTGTGCCGTCTGGCGACACCTTCACGGCGTGGGTTGGGAGCTGCCAGTTGTGCCAGTGCGCGGCCCTGTTTACTACTACGGAGCGGCTAGTGACGCGGTGGCCCTTTTGGGCGTCGGCTGCGACCAGCGGTGCCAAGCAGATGACGAGAAACGCTAAGAGTCTCATGGTGGCCTCCTGAGGATCCAGTCATAGTTGAAGCAAATAGGTCGAGATGACCGTCGTTGTCAAGGTTTAAAGAGAAGCCACATGCCCGCCTTCCACCGGGAAAAGGACTCCAGCGCGTCAGGTACATCGGCAAAGGCCGCCAAGCACAGGACGCGGAAGCGGCGACTTACGGCCCTTGGCCCAGTTCGCCTAGCTTGGCCCGGGCGCGCTGGTGATCTGGGGCGAGGGCGAGCACCTTTTGCAGGGCTTGCCGCGCTTGTTCCCGCTGTCCTTGCTGCATGAGGATCAGCGCCAGCCCGTAGTGCGATTCCGCGTGGTCTGGGTCGAGGGCAATGCTGCGGGCGAAATGGGCGCGGGCATCGCGGTAGTTAGCTTGGCGAACGTAGGCCAGTCCGAGGACGTAGTGGGCATCGCGGTGGTCTGGGTCGCGGGCGAGGGCTTGGCGCAACGCGGCAACGGCCCCGGCAAAGTCGCCGCTTTTGAAACGCGCGCGGCCCAAGCCATAGGCCGCGGCAAAGGAGTCGGGATCGATCGCCACGGCGCGGACGAAGTGCGCGTCCGCTTCTTTGGGCATACCCTCGTGCAAGTACAGATCGCCCAGCATGACGTAGGCGTCGCGGTGGTCGGGGTTGCGGGCGAGGACTTGCGCCAGCACGGCGCGGGCGTCGGCGAAGCGCTTTTGCTGCGCGTACACGGTGGCGAGGCGCAGGCGAATGTCCACGGAAGTAGTGTCGCTGGCGAGGGCGCGCTTTAGGGAGTCGATTGCCTTGTTCCACGCGCGTTGGCGAATGTAAATATTGCCCTGATTGAGGTGGCGCTCGGCTGCGCTCAACTGCTGGAAGCGGCCCTGTGCGCTGCGGGCGTCGTCGGGCTGGTCGCTCTCGGCGTAGGCTTGGGCCAACAGGTAGTGGGGAGCGGGATTGTGCGGGTCAGTGGCAGCGACGTGCTCGAGTACGGGAATGGCCGCTGCGGGTTCTTCGAGGCGGATGAGTAAGCCGCCCAAGCCGAGGCCGCCTTGAACGTGGTCGGGATCGCGGGCGAGTAGGTCGGCAAAACCGGTGCGCGCTTGGGACAATTGCTGGTTGCGCACGAGGAGGTCGCTGTGGTAGTAGCGGGCTTCAAGGTGGTCGGGCGCGAGCTCGATAGTTCGTTTGAAGGCCGCGAGCGCGCCCGCAAAATCACCCGTGGCGCGGCGCACCTCGCCTAGATAGAAGTGGTATTTGGCGCGTTCGGGCGCGAGGGCGATGGCCTGCTCTAGATGGCCTGCGGCCTCTAGGTAGCGGTGCTGGTCGCGCAGCACCGCGGCGAGGGCAAAGTGCGCGCGGGGCTGGTCGGGCTGTAGGGCCAAGGCGCGTTCAAAGGCCGCAATGGCGAGTGCGGGCTGGTCGAGCCGAGCGTGGGCTAGCCCCTTATGAAAATGGGCGGTGCTCGCCGCGGAATCGAGTGCTACGGCCTGCTTAAGTGCCGCTAAGGCGCGTTCAGGCCGATCCTGTTGCAAGAAGAGCGTACCGCGCTGGAGCAAGCGGCGGGCTTCTTCGGGGCGCGCCGCATCTTGCGGGTGGGGTTGGTCGGCGCAGGCGAGTGCGCCCAAAATCAGCAACAGGCGCGCGGTCATCGCTCAGGTACCCTGGACCAGCGAATCCGGCAGGGCGGCTTTGAGGGCGTGCTCGTCGATCTCGACCCGGCTCTGATAGCGCTGGCGCAAGTCTTGGACGAAGCTGGTAAAGGCCGCGTTTTCCCGCTCGCGGCGCAACAGAGCGCGGGCGCGGCGCTGGACTTGCTCGTACGGTTCGACCCGACCGGGGTTGCGTCCTTGGATGCGGAAAATGGAGTACCCGTCGCGCACCCGAATCGGCCCGACGAGCTGGCCGGGTTCCGCCGCATAGATGGCCGGGACTAGGCGCGGATAGAGCTTCTCGTCGCGCGGATGGAAGTGGAAGCGCGCTTGCGACTGGACGGCTTGGGCGCGCACGCTGCGGTCGGCGAGATCGGCAAAACTCGCGCCAGCAGCGAGTTGATCGCTGAGCCATTGGGCCTCGGCCGGGCTGGACGCGAGCAATTCTTCGACCTCGACGGATTCTTCGTGATAAAACATGTCGGGATGGCTGTCGTAGTACTCCCACACCTCGGCGTCGGAGAGCATTTCGACGGCTGCGAAGCGGTTGCGCACGGCGTTGAGCAGCGCGTCTTGGTAGGCTCGTTTGGCCAGTCGTTGGACGTCTGGGTCGTCGTATAGGTCCTGTTCGCGGGCGGCGCGGCGCTGGAGGAGGGGTCGCAGCACGAGCCTGTCTAGCGCGGTGCGCGCGCGCGTGCTGTCTTTGAGGCTGAGTTGGGCATTGAGCCGTCGCAGGGCCTTATAAGCCGCGGCGACTGTGGCTTGGCCCTCGGCAAAGGTGTAGAGCGGCGCAGTGCATGTGTCGAGCAGCGCGCTGTCTTCCCGCTGGGCTGCGCTGAGCATGAGGTGCAGTCCGTCGCGGTCGAGGGCCGCTCCCATCGTCGCGCGGAGAGACTCAAAGTGCTCGGCCTCAATTTGGGCTAAGCGCTCGCTGAACAACTGCTCCTCAATGAGGGGTCGGTAGCGCTCATAGGGCGTGTCGCGGTCTTCGGTAAAGCGGACGATGTGCCAACTGAGGCCGGCGCGCAAAGGAGCGGATATTTCTTCCAAGGGCAGCGTATTGAAGACCTCGGCCGGGATGTGCAGACTGGGCGCGGCCTCGCGGCCAATAAAGCCCAGTTCGCCGCCCTGCTCAGCCGAGCGCTTATCGAGCGAGTGGGCGCGGGCTACCTCGGCAAAGGGCTGACCGGCATCGAGGGCCGCCACGGCCGCTTCGATTTTAGCGCGGGTGTGGACCAAGATCGCGTTGAGCTTGCGCTCGCGGTGGTAGCCTTCTTCAGTAAAGACGCGGCGCACATCTTCTTCGGGCACTTGCACCTGAGCGGTTAGGTTGCGCGCCCGATAGAGGGCGATGACGCGCGCATCCACGGCCTCGTCCACGGTGCGTTTTACCGATTGCAGCGTATCTAGTCCGTGGGCGAGGGCCTCTTTGAGGATGAGTTGGCGGTCGATGAGCGATTGCACGTATTGCCGCCGCGCTGCGTCGCCGCCTTCGGGGTTGCGCAAGCCTGAAGGCAGCTTTTCGACAAAGGACCGCAGGCTCTCTCCTGAGATGGGCACTTCATCGACTCGCGCTACGGGCGCGTTCGTTTCCTGCGAGCAGGCCGCGAGGGCGATAGCGAGTATGTACAGAGGACGCATAGATATTTTTCCTTCTAATATACAGGTGTTCGGTTGCCAACCATGCCGGTGAATCCATCCACCACCAGCCACAGGCCAGCGGCAACGAACTGGCCGAGCACGATCCCAACGAAAAAGGGGCGGGTGAGGAGATACGTGCGGGGACCGCCGTATTTGAGGACGGTGATCTTGATGAGCCAAGCTAAGAAGATCGAAAACCAGATGCTGTTCATTACCCAGCCAGTGCTAACGGCAAAGCCGAGCGGGTGAAAGGGCCACCACACGAAGAAGTGGCGGGCGGTCATCAAACCGCCCATGATCAGGGCGCCAAAACCCGTCCACAGCCACCCGACGAGGCTCGGCCCCGTGGGATTGGCGAGCTTTTTCGCGGCAAAGTCCGAGGGGTATCTGGCAAAGCCCGTGAAGTACTGGGGATGCAGATTGAGCGCGCCGTCGCGGTACGCGAGGTAGAGCATGAACCAGCAGGAGACCACGAGGCTGATGAGCATGGCCGCGACAATGGCCCAAAAGAGTCGGCGGCGGGTGCCGCTGATCGCGCTGCCCAAGCGCAGGCTGTTGGCGAGGGGCGCGGTCATAAAGACTAACAGGTCCCCCGCCCAGACCAAAGAGTAGCCCGTGGCGACCATGCCCTGCGCGCCGAGTGCCGGGACTCCAACGCCGGAGACGACAAAGCCGGCTGGGACCATTTCCGGGGTTACGGTGGGCATGCCTGCCTCGGCGATGACGCGCGCTAGGCCGATGAATATGACCAGCGACGAGAACAGGAAGAAGGGCACGATCCAAGCCGGAACCCCGCTCTTCCACAGCCAGAGGCCCATCGCGCTGGCACCGCCGACGAAGAGCCAAAACGCGGCCCGATAGGAGAGGATCTCCGCAGAGTCGTCGATCCGGTCGTCGCCCCACAGGGCCTTGCGCAGGACGTTTTTGAGGTGGGGCCGCGCCGTCCACAGTCCGTAGAACACCAAGATGATGAGCGCGCCCATCATCTGATGACCCATGATCGCGCCCACTGGTCCAGACCCAGTCCAAGGCCCCAGTTCTTCGGGGCTGAAGATGCCGATGTAGCGGAAGATGCTTTCTTGGATAACGTGCAGCAGGTAGAAAAACCACAGGCTGAAGGCGATATTGGAGTTGATGAAGTACGCAAAGCCGAACATCAGGAAGTTGATGCGGATGTTGAGCGAGGCCGTGCGGTTGAAAAGCTCGACGCCGGTCTGGAGGGAGAGGGAGGGGACGAAGTTGAAGTAGTGGTGCAGGGCGTTAGTGCTGTTGAACAAGAAGGGCAGCAGCAAGCCGCACCACATGATGGGGTTGCGAAAAAAGGGTTTGAGGCTTTTTTGCTCGCCCTCGTCGTCTTGGATCATGGCGAGGGGGACTTGGGCCAGCGGAAAGACGAGGCGCTCGTTGTCAACCCATTGGCGACGCAAGATGCTTATGGCCGCGATGATGGTTGCGTAAAACGCCGCGTAGAAGACAAACCAGCGCCCGAGTGGCTTGAGCCAGACGTCATAGGGGATGGCCGAGCCTTTAGTGCCCTCGTAAAATGCCTTTACTGCGACCGGGTCGTACACCACCATCCAATCGGAGAGAAACGGGTGGACTAAGTCGGCCCATTGGTTTTCGGGAGTGGCGTAGTAGAAGGTGCCGGTGATCATGGGCAGCAGCAT
Organism: Candidatus Latescibacterota bacterium; assembly: GCA_965219735.1. GTDB lineage: Bacteria > Latescibacterota > UBA2968 > UBA8231 > UBA8231. The sequence goes on along the minus strand of OZ244790.1, from coordinate 5,245,636 downwards.
GCCCACCACGCCGCGCGTGGGGATGGCCGTGGCGACGGCCATCATGGCGAAGATGACGACCAACTCGCCGCGCCGAAAACCCCAGCGTCCCAAGGCGATTTGGATAGTCAGCAGCAGGACGAACAGTAGGAAGAACGCCGCTGGCGTGGCCGAACTTAGCCCAAGGCGCGAGCCTTGGATGACCATGCTGCCATAGGGAATGCCGATGGCAATGGCCAAGCTCAGTGCGGCGCCGACGAGGATGCTCCGGCCCGTAATGGCGGCCGGTGCCTTGTCAGAAGAGTCGATTTCAGCCATGATTTTTAGGTGTTGATGGACGCGCAAAACAAAGTAAAAACAACAAATAAGGCAAAAGGCCAGGTCGTTGCTCTACTAGTTGGTTTGTCGTTGGTCGCGCTCTTTGAGGCGGGCTTGTGGCTGGTGGGCGTCGGGCCGGACGACGCCCTTTTTGTGGCCAGCGACTCGTCCTATCGCATCAACCCGCAAGCTGCGCGGCGCTTCTTTCCCCGCCAGTACGTGCGCTTGGCTCCTGGGCAGGATCGCTTTGCCCGCGACAAGGACGCGCGCGCGTTTCGCGTGTTCGCGCTGGGAGCTTCGACTCTGCTCGGCTTCCCCAACCCCGCCTATACCTCGTTTCCCAATTTCTTGCAACAGATGCTCGTTGATGCGTACCCAGCGCGCGAGGTCGAGGTCGTCAACTGCGGCGTCACGGCCATCAATTCCTTCGTGGTGCGCGAATTTGTCGAAGAAGTGGTTGAGCACGAGCCGGATCTGGTTTTGATCTACACCGGCCACAACGAGTTCGTGGGGCCGTACGGGGCCGCGACTCCGTTTGTGCGCCTGAGTGGCAACTGGTCCTTCATCCGGTTGCAGATGTTCTTGCAGCGGACCAAGACCTATTACTTGCTCGACAGTCTGCTGCATTACGCTGCGTCTGCGCTGCGTCCCGCCGCACCCGCCGAGTCCTTTGGCGTCCACTTGGTGCAGCGCGAGATTTACTTGGAGGACGAGGCGCACCGGCAGACTGAGGCCCATTACCGGCGCAATATGGCCGAGATAGTCGAGATGCTGCGCGAGCGCGAGGTGCCGGTCGCGCTCTGTACGCTGGTTTCCAATTTGGCCGGATTTTATCCCCTGCGCTCGCAGGGACCGGTCCCGCCGGACGCCACATCCGCGGATTATCCGCAGCACGCGGCTCTGCACTTTGACGCGGGCTTGGCGCACCAGGCGGCTGGGGATTCAGCGCAGGCACTAGCCGCGTTTGTGCGCGCCCGCGATTTAGACGGCATTCGCCTGCGGGCTTCCTCGCCCTTCAACCGCACCATTCGCGCCTTGGCCGCTGAGTCGGGTGCGATCTTGATCGATGTGGAGCAGGCGTTTGCCGCCCATGCGCCGGCTGGTTTGGTCGGCGACGAGCTAATCACCGAGTATTTGCACCCTACGGTTTGGGGCCACTACCTGATCGCGCAGACCGTAATGACGAGCCTGTTTGCGCGGGAGGATGCGCTGGGTTTGGCGGAGGGTCGTGCGGATGCCTTGGACGATTTTGCCGGATATTGCCGCCGCTTGGGCTACGGAGTCCGCGAGCGCGTGCTAGCGCGCAACGACCTGATTCTGCTGCTGAAGAACATGCCGTACGCCGAGCGGCCGCCGATCTTAGAGCAGCGGCTTGCGCACTTAGTCGGCGAGCAGCTAGCCGACCTGCCCAAGATGAGCTACGCACAGATTGCGGATTTTGCCCATCGCGGCGGCGTGACCTTCTTGGCGGCTGTCATTGCTGACCTCGCCGACCCACAGCCGCTAACTGACGCGCTGGACGAATTGGTGGGGCCGTTGGGGTTAGGTGTAGGGGCGGTTCGCGAACCGCCCCTACGAACCCAGAATACGCCCTAGTCGAGCAGGGCTTCTCCGTAGGCGAATAGCAGCGGCGTTCCGCCGGTGTGGACGAAGACGATGTTTTCGCTGTCGCGGAAACGCCCTTGGCGCACCTGATCGATTAGGCAGGCCAAGCCCTTGCCCGAATAGGTGGGATCGACGAGGATGCCCTCGTTTTGGGCGAGGAGGCGGATGCTGTCGAGCGTGGCGCGGTCCAGATGGCCGAAGCCCGGGCCGACGTACTCATCGGTTACGGCGATGCGCTCTGGGTCGGGCGCGCATTCGAGGCCGAGGTGGGCCGCGGCTTCCGCAGCGGATTGCGCAAGGCGCTCAGACACTCCTTCGCGCTGGCCCATCTTGCTCTGGGGTGTGCCGAGGAATCGTGCCGAACGTCCTAAGAGAGCAAAGCCAGCCACCAGCCCGGCCAAGCTGGTACCTCCTGACCCGATTACTACATCATCGGCTTGGATGCCCGCGGCGCTCACTTGGGTTTCGATTTCCAAGGCACATTGGATGTAGGCAACGCGCGACAATAGCCCGGACAGCCCGGAGAAAGGTTTGTACCCCTCTTCTTTGAGCCGCTCCACTTCCTCGGCTATGGTTGCGCCGACGCCCTCGGGCGGAGCAAAGCGGATGCGCGCCCCGCATAGCTGGTCTAAAAGGTGGTTGCCTTGGACTGGCGACTGGCGCCCCATGATGGAATCGTTCTCGCGCAGGACGACGACGCCTTTGAGACCAAGCTGGGCGCAAGCTGCGGCGAATTGGCGGCAGTGATTGGACTGGACGACTGCGCTCATTACGGCCGCATCGCAGCCTTGGGCCGTGCCCTCGGCAAGCGTGAATTCGAGGTAGCGGGACTTGTTGCCGCCAAAGGCGAGGCCGGTTAGATCGTCGCGCTTGATCCATATCTGCGGCCCCCCGAGGGCGGCCGATAGCCGCGGACAGTGCTGTAAGGGCGTTGGCAAATGCGTCAGGCGGTGGCGGGGCAGTGCGTCGATGGCGCGTTGGATCGTTTGGATGTCCATGGTGATTATCCCTTTGGGTGCGTTGTACATGTATGTAGGGGCGACTCTAAGAGTCGCCCCTACATGCCATTTATTTCCACAGATGGCAGTGGGTGCCAATCCATTCGAGGTGGGCGCGGCGGATGAGTCCGTAGTTGTAGAAGGCGTAGCCATTGACGCCCGCTTGGTGCAGCGCGGTCAGATGTGCGCCGAGTGAGTCGCTATCGGCGAATCCCCCAGGGTTGACGATGGCGCTGAGGTCGGTGTCGGTTGGGAATTCGCCGCGCAGGGTGCGGACGCTATCAGCTAGGGCGTCCGGCTCGCCGCCCACGCCGGCGTTGACCATGTACACGTTGCGGAGGACGCGATCCGAGTCAAGCCCGTTGACGGTTCGGTCGCGGCCCCCGAAAAATGAGGCGCGTGCGCCGGATTGGTTGGCGATGGCAATGGCTTCCTCCACTAGCGAAGTTGCCGCTTCGACGCGGGCGTCGAGGAAGGTCTGCAAGCGGCCGGAAAAGGCGGTGGCGAGGAATTCGGCGCTTGGGGGCTGCATGTCTTCTGGGGTAGGCTCGGAGGCGAGTTCGCGGGCGAGATATTCGGCGACATCTGCACGGAAGCCCTCTCCGTCCAAGCCGAGAGCACCAGCCCGTTGCAAGCAGTGCTGACAGTAGCACAATCCCATCAGCAGTTCGCAGAAGGGCGTGATTTTTACGCCGACCTTGGGATTGCGGAAGCCGTAGCTGAAGTGCAGGTAGCCCAGCGATTCGAGGTGGAATTCGTCGGGCTGGAACTGCGCGGCTATATCGCGGCAGAGTGCGCGGGCGTAGTTGCGCACTAAGGGGCTGGCTGGGCATAGCTGGGCGAAGTTGATGTGGCCAAAGGGATCGCGCTTGGCCGCGTCTGGATAGCGCTGGGGGAGGTAGTGGTTGTAGTTGAAGACCAGCCAACTCGTTAGGTCGAGGCCGCGCTCTTTGATGTTATCCGCGATCCGGCGCATGTAATCCGGGCCATCGACGACGTTGCTGATCAGGGGCGCGATGTGGCTCTCTTCGTAAAAGGTGGTGGACGGCTGGAAGTAGAGAGCGCCTTCTTCGCCCCAGTAGAGGGGCCGCCGGGGATTGTGCGGTAAAAAGTACGTCGATACGTGGTAGCTTTGGGCTAGGCTGATGCTGTTGAGGCCGGCTGTGTGGGCGATGGTGTCTAGGGCCGAGTCAATGCCCTCGTCGGTCAAGTCCCAGGGGTATGTGTATATGGTCGCTCGCATGGGCGTGGTTTCCTTGTTTTGAGTCGTCTTTCCCGAGGAACTCATCATTCTTCTCATGCGGTGCGGACAGCGGCTTCGAGACGCTGAGCGAGGTTATCGAAATCATCGGGACATTTCTGCCGAATCGCGTCAATCCGGCGGGACGCTTCTTCTCCCAGATGCTTTCGACCACCGCCTAGCGCGTCCGATAGTCCGCGCTGGGAGGCGAGCGGCCCGAAGTAAACTTCCTTGACTTGTACTTCCGCTCGAATGGTCCTCCAATTCCAATTTTCGGGCAAATCTAAGCCCGCGAGGAGCCAAGTTTCAATTTCTTCCCAAGCGTTCTCGGCCAAGAATACCCGAACATCCCCAAACTCCGCTTCGATCTGGTCGAGTCTCTGACGTCGTCCTTCTTCGCCATCGCGATCAACGCACAGAATGAAGATGTCCATCATTCCTTTATAGCGCTCTACGATCTCCGAAATCCGGTCTGATTTCGTTGCTTCAACAATGCCGCCAAGCCGTGGGTCTTGGCAAACCCGAATACGTGCCCTTGGCTTACCGATGGATCTAAGAAGCTGGCTGAAAATCGGATTCAGAATGTATTGATCTTTGCGGTCGTCTTCCGGGATAATGAGGACTCTCACGAGCCGTCCTCCACTTCATCGTAGTCTTCGGTAAAGAAAAGTGCGTTCTCCATCCAGCCGGATTCATGGAGTCGTCCTAGCCCTTGATCTTGCCGTAATTCCCGCACGTTAGGCAGTTCGGCAACCGGGCGGATGATTGCCTCGGAAGTGTCTTCTAGGCGGCAGACGACAGAGGTGTTCTCGAAGGTATTATCGTTCATTACGGTCAACAGGGTTGGCGCATGGGTCGTGGTGAGTACCTGAATGTTGTTCTTGGCAGCCTGCTTTTCGATCAGTTCAAGCAAGAGCCATTGTCGCGCCGGGTGAATGCCGGTGTCGATTTCTTCAAAGAAATACAGGCCCTCAGAGTTTTCGCCGAGCAGCACAGCCAGCATGGCGAGAAAACGCAGCGTGCCGTCCGACGCGCTATAGGCCGATACCTTTCTGCCGTTTGTCTCGCAGAGCATAAGATGGACCCGACCGCTGGGGTCACGCGGGAACTCGAAGTCGGCCACATCCATGGGTGTGAGTTCGTGTACCCAACTTGTCAAAATCTCTCGGCGTTCGGGGTCAGCACATATTTCTTCTAGCACCGTCGGTAAATTCTCGCCGGAGTCTCCCAATATGTTCGCGCCGGGGAAACTAGGCTCCCGCATTCGGTCTGGTGACAGTTCTAAAAAGCGCATATTAGCGAAGGTGTCGATTATCTGTTGGATGTATGGTTCAAGGTGTTTTTTAGAGGAGGGAGACATTAATATGGGCTCTCCAATCTTCTCCAACGTCCGTCCAAACTCGACCCGGATTCTGGGATCTCCCTCTTTAATGGCCAAAAATATGTTGAGAAGTAAGGGGAAGGCGTCGGATTGTGTTCGGACAGAATCGTTTCGGTCGGGATCTCTCGTAACTCTGAAGGAGGCGAAGTCCTCAGCGTGTCCGGGTTTGAGTACGCCTGTAAGTTCTTCCTTGGTAAACCGGAATTCATTGGGTCTTTCTCTGTCGTTGCTGACCTCAATCAGATAACATACGTCCGCATCTTCTAGTTCCATGCGGACCTCAATAGAAAACGCGGCCTGCCCAAACCGGACAATCTCATTCGCCGCACCGCGAATAGGCTTCCAGTCCGCTCCGTATTTGCCACCGATGATCTCCGCCAGCGTATAGCCACGGCCAATACCGTTCAGGAAGCGGAAGGCGTCGCGGATGTTGCTTTTGCCGCTGGCGTTCGCACCCACGATTACGGTGAACGGGCCGACGCGCAGGGTTTCGTCGGCGAAGTTCTTGAAATTCACGAGGCGAATCGACTTAATCATCAGCTTTCCTCCGGTGGACTAGAGAAATTGCTTCTGGCGCGGTTCAGCCATTCGCGTGGATCATCCGGCGGATGATGAGAAGATCTACGTCGCTGTTCCGCGTCATGTCACCTCGGGCGGCGGAGCCGAAGAGGATAATTCGCTCCGGCTGTGCAACCTCAACGACGCGCCGGATGATGTCATCTAGGGTCTTCTGATCAAGCACTTGTTTTTTCACTGATTTTCCTTCCCGTTCCTTCAATGCCTCCAGCATCCTCACAATTTCCCCTATAAGCCTGATTCGTGCAATCCGTTCTTCAGGCCAGTAGGCTTCAACAGTACCTCTATTCCTTCACCGCACCAGCCGTCAGCCCCTGCGTGAAAAATCGCTGGGTGAAGAGAAAGAACAGCACCGTCGGCACCAAGGCGATGATTGAGGCTGCTGAAATGTAGCGCCAGTTGACGCCAAAGACGCCTTGGAGGCTGGCCAGCCCCAATTGCAGGGTGTACAGCTCGCGGCTTTTGAGTACCACCAGCGGCCACAGGAAGTCGTTCCACTGGGCTACGAATGTAAAGGCTGCCTGCGCGGCAAGGGCTGGTTTGACGAGGGGCATCATAATGCGCGCATAGATGGTCCACGGGCCGCAGCCGTCGATGCGTGCGGCGTCTTCTAAGTCGGTGGGAATGGTGGTGAAGGCTTGGCGCAGGAGGAAGATGCCAAAGGCGTTGACTGCCACCGGCAGGATAACGCCGGCGTACGAATCCACGAGGCCGAGCTTCAAGGTGACGATGAAGAGCGGGATTAAGAGGACTTGAAACGGCACCATGGTCGTGGCTAAGATGCAGTAGAAAATGGCTTGGCGGCCGCGGAAATTCATGCGGGCGAGGGCGTAGCCGGCCAGCGAGCAGCACGTCAAGTTGAGCAGGACCGTGGCGATGGCAATGTAGAAGGTATTGAAGAGGTAGCGCATAAACGGGAGGATGTTCCAAGCCTTGGCGAAGTTGCCCCAGACGATGGGGTCGGGAATCCACTGCGGCGGATGGGCGAACAGATCGGCCGACTCGGCTTTGAGCGCAGTGGATAGCAGCCAGGCGAAAGGAGCCAGTAAGACCGCGCCGACCGCGCACAGGATTGCGTAGAGCAGAATGCGCTGGACCATTACACCCCGCCCCCGGTATTGTCGCCTCCGGCGATGCGAAAGTTGAGTAGGGCAAAGATCAAGATGACGACCAGCAAGCACAGCGAAACGGCTGCGGCGTACCCTACTTCGAGGTATTTGAACCCGAGCGTGTAGATGTAATAGGCCAACAGGTTGGTGCGGTGGAAGGGGCCGCCGCCGGTCATCACGTACACTTCGCCGAAGGTGCGCAAGGCGGCGATGGTGGCGATGATGGAGACCACGAGCGTGTAGGGCTTGATCGTCGGGATGATGACGTGGCGTACGACCTGCCACCAACCAGCGCCATCGACGCGGGCGGCTTCTTTGAGTTGGGCTGGGATGCCCTGCAAGCCGGCCAGATAGATGATCATGTAGTACGGCGCGGCCTTCCACACGGTGACCATGGCCACGGCAAACAGGGCAATCGCCGGCTCGGTCAACCACGCAGCTTGGGTCTCCACGCCCAGCAGGCCCAAGAACGCCTCGGGGACGCCGCGCACATCGGCCAGCCACGATGGGCCGCTGACGCCTAGCCCCTTGAGGAAGGCGTTGAGCAGGCCATCGGCATTGTACAGCCACTTCCAGACGATGCCAGCGACGACGATGGAGGTGACGACCGGAATGTAGTACAGGGTGCGAAACACCTTGATCAGCCGCAGCGAGTTGTCGAGCAGGAGCGCCATGAAAAACGAGAGCACGACGAGCGCGGGCACGACGATGATTGCGTAGAGCAGGGTATTGGCCAAGACCCGCCAGAACAGCTCGTCGCCCCAAGCGCGGCGGAAGTTGTCGAGGCCGACGAAGGTGGGCGGCGAGAAGATGTTGTAGCGGTGTAGGCTGAGATAGAGCGTGTCGAGCAAGGGATAGGCGAAAAACACGACTAGGAGCAACAGCCCAGGGGCGACGAAAAAGTAAGGTGCGTAGCGTCCGTACATGGTCAATTGCGAATTAGGAATTAGGAATTGCGAATTGGATTGGTTTGGCGACTCAGTAATAAGGTCATGGTTTGGTCTCAATGGAAGCGCGACAGGTGGTTCCACTTGGATTCGATGCGACTCAGGGCTGCGTCTGCGCTTTGTTGACCGGCTAGTGCCTTGGCGAATTCCTCGTGGAGGATGTCCTCCATCCGGCTCCAGCCTTTGACGTCGGGCGGGGCCATGACAAAGGAGTGGGCGATGTCGGCCGCGGAAAGCTGGTTGGCGGCGTCGGCCAGCGTGGCTGGTTGGCGGCGGAAGTAGGGGTCGGCGGCCGCTTCTACGGTTGAGGGCAAGATGGCGACGCGGCGGCAGAATTCGAGTTGGTTGGCGTCGTTGGTGACAAACAGCCCGAAGTCAACGGCTTGCTCTGCGTGGGGCGAGGCTTTGGGCACGACCAAGACTTGGTTGGTGGCTGGCACTTGGCCGAGGCGGCCGCGTGGCATGGGTGCTGGGACCGCCTTTTTGGCAAAGGAGTCGTCGAAGTAGCGGGTGATCCAGCCGCCGGAAAAGGGCAGCATGGCCGCGCGTCCCTCGATGAACCAATTGACTTCGTCGCGGTGGGAGGCGGCGAGGGCCTCGGGTGGCACGATCTCCTGCTGATAGGCGTCGATCCACTGCTGAAAGATGGCCTTGGCCTCGGGGTGGTTGATGCGGGTGCGGCGGGCGTTGGGAACGAAGAGCGGCCAAAACCCGTCTAGGCGTAACAGGGCCCAAGGTGGGGCTACGAGCGAGGGATGCAGCCGCCAAGAAACGCCGTATTTGCCGGTGCGCTCGCGGATTTGGCGGCCCATGGCGAGCATCTCGTCGATGGTGGCGGGCGGGCGCTCGGGGTCGAGGCCAGCTTGGGCGAAGAGGTCCTTGTTGTACCAGAGCATGGTGACGCCGACGTACCAAGGGATGGCGTAGTTGCTGCCTTGGAAGTAGCCGATGCCGCGCCAGAAGTTTTCGAGCCGTTTGGCCTTTTCGGCGGGTGCGACTGCCTCGTCCATGTTGACGAGGATGTCGTATTGCAGGAAGCGGGGTAGATCGTAGATGTTGGCCAAGTCTGGGGGGGCGTCGCCGACCAAGGCAGCGAGGAATTTCTCGGCCACTTCGCCGCCGCTGACATCGACCCACTTGACCTTTACGCCGGGATGCGCCTGCTCGTACTCGTCGATCATGCCTAAGATGTAGTCGGCGAATGCATCGCCGAGGGCAATGGTCCAAAACTCGAGGGTGACGGTGGCGTCTTGGCGTGGCTCAGGACTACAGGACGAAAGGACGAGGAGGAGCGAAAGGACTAATGGCATGAAAAGGGTACAGGGCCTTGTTCACAAAAATAGAATTGGTCATTATCGCACGGCTCGTGCTGTTGACAAACTACGTTTAGGTGCATCTGCAAGCAATGCGCCAATCCCGAAAGGACATTCTATGCGTCTGTTTTTCTTTGCCTTGATAAGCGCGGTCTTTTTCGCCTGCGCGGATAATCCGCTCTTAGAACAGCGGCTCGACGAAGTTGAAGCCACTCAAGAGGAGGACCGGCAGAGCCTGTTGGCGCGGCTCGATGCTCTCGCTGAGACAGCGGACAATGCCGAGGAGATCGGCCAAGTGCGCGCCAAGCTGAACCAGACGAGTATTACGCGGTCGGAATTTGAGGAGCTAGAAGAGCGCGTGGACGAGCTAGAAGGTCAAATTGGGGATTGGAGTGGGATCGTCCACTCTTTGCAGTACTCCGTGTACGCTGTGCTTCACGGCGTGTATAACGAAAACATAGAGGATTGGACTATTACGTTTATCGGCACCAGCTTTGCCGTGGAAAGCGGTACGCTTGTTACCAATGGGCACATCATAGATGGACTGATTGAATTGGACGGCCAAGTAGCGGCATTCAACAGCAGGTATGGAACCGATTTACAGGGTGCGTGGATCGTGGTGCAAAACCTGACGACCGACCTCTCATACCAGGGGAATTATTTCTTCATTGGTACTTCTTGGTCGCACCCGCAATGGGACCCCGACGATCTGAGCTCGCCCGACGTGGGTACGCTGCACATCTCCGAAGGCTTCATTGGGCGACGCGCCCGCTTGGCGACGAGCAATGCGGTTTATCGCTTGCGAGTTGGTGCCCCGATCGCGACGTTGGGATTTCCCGGCGAACTCCAGGGCGGCGAGCTGTCTCACCTTTTCCCGATCGGCACCTTTAAGAACGGCACGATCAGTGCCTTGCGTCCGCCCTTCCGCGGCGAGATGTACACCACGTCAGACACCTATGTCGTCCAGCACAATCTCGACCTGTCCGGCGGCACTAGCGGTAGCCCCATTTTCGACGCTTCGGGTCAGGTGGTGGCCATCAACAACGCGGGTATTGAGAATGTGGTGCTCAGCATAGTCGGTACCCCTGCGCGCATCTCACAAGCCGCCTTGGGCTTCGGCATTCGCGCCGACAAAATTCACGAAGTGCTTGACCAAGTGGGCGTAGTGGCCAAGCCGACTACGAATGCCGCGAGCGGATTGGCCAACAGCTTGGACGGACGGGATATTGGCTCACTCGATATTGGGACGACGCGAGGGGATTTGGCGGAGCGACTGGCCGGGATGGAGTGAGTGAATGTCAGCCCGACCTGCTAAAAGTGCTCACTGCATAAAGAGGCAAGGTGAAGACTATGGAGCGACAATCTAAGAACCCCTTTCACCCAGGCGAGATGCTTCTTGAGGAATTTCTCGAACCTATGGGTCTGGGTCTGACTGCATTTGCAGAGAAAATCGGCTGGTCCCAAGCTCGACTCGATGCATTCATTCGAGGCGAGCGCGACGTAACGGCCGATGCAGCACTCGATCTCGCTGAGGCCCTCGGGACATCGGCGAAGCTCTGGATGAATATGCAGTCAACGTACGATTTGGATAGAGCGGTCCAGGCACGTAGTTTAGTTGTTTCGAGTACTTAAGCAAATTCCCAAGAACATTCAAAGTAGCCCACTACCCGCATTCTCAAGCAATGCGCCAACCCCGAAAGGAGCTTTTCATGCGTTTGTTTTTCTCCGCCTTAATCAGTACGGTCTTTTTCGCCTGCGGGGATAATCCGCTCGCCGAGCGAGTGGATGAATTAGAGCAGCGTCTCGACGAAGTTGAAGCCGCCCAAGAGGAGGACCGGCTGAGCCTGTTGGCACGGCTCGATGCCCTCGCGGTGACGGCGGATAATGCCGAGGAAATCGGCGCAGTGCGCGCCAAGTTGAACCAGACGAATGTTACGCGGTCGGAGTTTACGCGGTTAGCAAACCGCGTGGCAGCACTTGAAAGCCAAATGGCGGATTGGAGCGGGGTTGTCAGTTCGTTGCAGCGATCGGTGTATGCTGTGCTCGTCCTTATATGGAGAGAACCATACAGCGAAGACGATTCGATCTTCTCATTTGCCGGCACAGGCTTTGCCGTGGAAAGCGAGACAATAGTCACCAATGGGCACGTCATAGATGGTTTGGTCGATTGGGACGACTATATAAAAGACTTCAATCGGAGAAATAGAACTGAATGGTATAGTACGTGGATAGTGGTACAAAACCTGACAACTAATCTCGTCAGCCAATCGAATTTCTTTTTGATTAGCACCTATTGGACACACCCCGAATGGAACGGTAATACCAAGTCACCCGATGTAGGTACGCTGCATATCTGGGAGGGGTATATTTCGCGGCGCGTTACCTTGGCGACGAGCAGCGCGGCTCGCCGACTGAGAGTAGGTGCTCCAATCGCAACGTTAGGGTTCCCTGGGGAACTCCAAGGCGGTAATCTGTCCAATCTTTACCCGATTGCCACCTTCAAGAGTGGCACGATCAGTGCCTTGCGTCCACGCGATGAAGATCAATCGTACTCTGCGCCACGCGATACCTACATCGTCCAGCACAATTTCGATACCACTGGCGGCACCAGCGGTAGCCCCATTTTCGATACTTCGGGCCGCGTGGTAGCCATAAACAACGCGGGCATGGAGGCTCAATTCAGTATAGAGGGAGATTGGCCCCGAATCACACAGGGATCCCTCGGCTTCGGCATCCGCGCCGACAAAATCCACGAGTTGCTCAGACGAGCGGGCGTAGCGGCTAAACGGACAACGCACGCCAATTTCAGCGAATTAGCCAGCCTCTTAGACGGGCGAAACATTAGCTCGCTCGACATTGTGACGACGCGGGAGGAGTTCGCCGAGCGACTGGAACGGATGCGGTGAATAGGAGTTAGAAACCATGCGTTTTTTCAACACAGCCGGTCCCATCATCGCAGAGGATCACTACCACATCTCGCCGTTGGGACGGATTGATCTCGACGAAGTCCTGCTGCTGATCGAGCAGAAGCACGGCGAAAGTCAACGTGTGGGGCATGTGAAGGTTCGGCGAACCGATCTAGGAAACCCCGAAAAATCGGCACATCTAGCGTGAAACGTACCCAAATACCCATCCTTCAGAGCGAGAAAACCGCATGTTGACACACATCCGCCTTGAGCGGTTCACAGCCTTTGAGCAGCTCGATCTAGAGCTGAATCCGGGAATTAACGTCTTCATTGGAGCCAACGGCACGGGCAAGACCCACCTCTTGAAGGTCGCGTACGCCGCGTGCGACATTACCAAGACGGGAATGGACTTTGCCGAGAAGCTAACGAGGGTCTTTTTGCCCTCGGGACGTGTCATCGGTCGGCTAGTCAAGCGTCAGCAGGGAAGGGCGATGGGATTCGCTGAACTCAAGCGCGGAGCTTCTCATCTTCGCGCACTTTTTCACAACGACGCCGAGAGAACTTCAAAGGTCGTGGTCACTGGCCAGAGTGAATGGTCGGAAAAGACCATTGAGAGCGTCTTTATTCCCGTCAAAGAGATGCTTTCACATGGTCCTGGTTTCCGTTCCCTCTACACGCAACGAGAGGTCCATTTTGAGGAAGTTTACGCCGACATTCTCGACCGGGCCTATCGCCCCCCGTTGCGCGGCCCAGTGGGCAGTGCCCAAAAGCAAATTTTGCGAGACCTACAAAAGGCGATTGAAGGCACTGTAACGATCAAAAACGAGGAGTTCTTCCTCCAGAACGAACACGGCGACCTAGAGTTCACATTGCTTGCAGAGGGCCTACGCAAACTGGGACTCCTTTGGCTCCTCGTCCAGAACGGAACGCTGCTCAACGGGTCTGTCCTCTTCTGGGACGAGCCGGAAACGAATCTCAACCCAGAACTCTTCTCCGTACTCATCGATGTTTTGTTACAACTGCAACGATTGGGCGTTCAAGTGCTGATCGCCACCCACGACTACGCGATCCTGAAAGAGTTGGAGTTGCAAATGACAGCGGGCGACCAAGTTCGCTTCCATGCGCTGTACCGCGACGAGTTGGCTGGCGAGCTAAAGTGTGAGTCAGCCAGCTTCCCGTTTGAACTGCAACACAGCCCGATAGACGAGGCATTTACGTCACTCTACGACCGCGAGATTGAACGCTCGCTGGGTAGAGATGTCAGTCGCGGATTTAGGTAAGGCTCTTTCAGGTTGTTCTGCTAGCCGGAGACCCTAAGAAGCTGTTGAGTTTCGCCCCGCCATATCGGACGCCAGATCAATCGGCCTGGATCTTGAACGACTGTTCGACGATGTGTTCGTGATCCGACATCCGCGCTTTCTTTAGGGCGTGCTCGGTTAGCGGCAGGTAGTAATGAGTCTCGGCATTAGCTTTGATAAAGCCCTCGGCGTAAGCGCACCCGGCGGCTGTGCCGAAGGCTCCGTCGCTGGTCTCGATTCGCTTGCGCGCATACGCTCCGCCGTAGCCTTGGCTCTCTAGGCAATCCAACGCCGCCAGCTTTTTGGCGACCACGTCGGTAATGTCAATAAAGACGTCGTTGTAGTAGCCGCCTTCCGAATCCCAGACGCTGCGCGGAATTGACGCAGCTCCAGTGCCAAAATAAAAAACTTGGGCGACTCGGTGCGGTGGACGGCTGTCGCCGGGATCTACCCCATAGGCTAACGCGAGCGCGTGGAGGACGATTTGCCCACAGACGGCATGGGCGTTGGTCAGCCCGTCGCCTTCCTTGGGAAAGTGAGTCAGTACTACATCCGGCCGCAGTTCGCGCACTAGTCGCGCTAGGCGGCGCACGGCCTCCTCGGTAACTCGCAACACGGCGTCGTCGGCTCCGAAAAAGTGGATTTCCTCGACGCCGAGCAGGGCACAGGCCCGCCGCACTTCGTCGGCCTTGACGTCGGCGCGCTCGGCCATCAGCTCCGTTAGTTGGTCTGCTTGCGGGACTTCTGCCCGGTGGAACATCTCGTCGCTGATCACCTTGTCGTGGACTCTTGCGCCGTGCGTGAGCACCACGCAGCCGACCCAGTCGCCGCGGGCGACGTGATGGGCCATGGTGCCGCCCGATTGGTCGAAGATGTCGGCTGGATGTGCGCCGATGGATAATAGCCGCAGGTTATCGCTCATGTTTGTTTCCTTTCGCGTTTTGTCTGCACTCACGCCGAGACTACGACTGGCACTCGGTGAATGACGTTGCCGAGGTAGCCTTTGGGGTTCCAAGGCTGGCGGAAAGGCTGGGCGTTGCCCGCATCGTCAAACGCCCGCGCCCAGATTTCGTAGTAGCCCTTGCTCGCAAAGGTCAGGTCGGCGCTCCAACTATACCAAGCGTATTTATTGGCTGGCGGAGTTAATTGGGCCTCTTGCCATTGGATGCCAAGGTCGGTGGAGACGAGCACCTTGACCACGCTGCGCTCGCCGGCCCAAGCGTGCCCGCTAGCGCTGAGCGGAACGCCCGCTTGGACGGTTGCGTTGGCTTGCGGCGCGGTGATGAGCGACTTGACGACCCATGAGGTGGCAATGGCCATGTCGGCTTCCGGCGGTTGGTCGCCGGGGGCGATTGGATAGGCTGGGACGCGGTAGGAATAGCCGCTCATTTTATCGGAGTCGTGGACGGTGTCGCGCACCCATATACGGTTGAGCCACTTCTGCATGGAACTGCCGATCCAACCTGGAACGAGCAACCGGGTGGGGAATCCGTGGGCTGCCGGTAGCGGCTCGCCGTTCATTTTGAGCGCGATTAAGGTGTGCTCGTCCATGGCTTTCTCGATGGGAATGCCGCGCGAAAACGGAGGATCGTCCTCGCCGTAGTTGGCGAGGTACACGGCCTTCTCGGTTACTTCGGCCGCTTGCAATACATCGCGCAAGCGCACGCCCGTCCACTCGCTACAGGCCACGGCCCCGCGAATCCACTGCGTACCGCCTACCATGGGGACGAATGAGCTACGACCGTTTCCGGCGCACTCCAATACGACCTTTAGGGTGACTTGCGGTAGGCTGTGCAAATCGTCTAGTGAGAAGGCGCATTGGTTGCGGACCTCGCCGTCAACGGTCAGGCTCCAGCCTTGGGCGTCTTGGCTTAGGGCGCGCTTGGGGATGCTGCCGTTGTTGCGCACGAAATGGCGCGCAGTCGGCGTGACGTCCGCGGCGAGTAGATGCGGGGGGAACTCGCCGTTGAATGGGTGTTGCGAGTGGACGATCATGTCCGGCTTGGGCAGCCCAATCCCATCGGTCGCTGGCTGAACGGGTCCCTCGCTGTAGCTTGGGCCAGCGCCAAAGACGCCTAGACCTGCTAGCGCTGCTCCCTTGCCTACGGTCGCTAGGAAGTGCCGCCGCGAGGTGATTCGGTCGAGGTGTGCCAATTCGTCCGTATGCGTTCCGTTTTTCGCTGGCAAATAGCTTTGTTTGTAATTCGATTCAGGCATGACGACCTCTTTTGCTCTAATTACTTGAACAGGCTCTTGCGGCCTATCCTGCTGCACAACAGGCACTCGGCCGGTTGGTGCCCGCGCGCTGGGCAGTGCTCGCGGCCAAAGTAGATGATTTGCAGGTGCAGGTCATTCCAGCGCTCCTCGGGGAAGAGGCGCTTACAGTCCCGTTCCGTCTGCTCGACGTTCTTGCCGTTGGACAGCCCCCAGCGGTAGATCAGCCGATGGATGTGGGTATCCACGGGAAAGGTCGGCACGCCGAAGTTCTGCGCGAGCACGACTTGCGCGGTCTTGTGCCCCACCCCCGGCAGGCGTTCGAGTGCGGCTAGGTCGGGCGGGACTTGCCCGTCGTGTTCGGCGAGCAGGATTTGCGACAGCTCCCAGATGGCCTTGGACTTGCGCGGGGCCAGTCCGCAAGGGCGGATGATCTGCTCGATCTCTGCCACGTCCAGCTCGATCATGCGCTCGGGCCGGTCGGCGCGGGCAAAGAGCGCGGGCGTTACCTGGTTGACGCGCGCATCCGTGCACTGCGCCGAAAGCAACACGGCAATCAGATGCGTGTACGGGTCTCGACGCTTGAGCGGGACTGAGGGATTGGGATAGAGCCGCTGGAGTACGTCGAGGACGATCTGAGCTTTGGTCGCTTTCGTTAGCACATTATTTCCTACATGGACGGGTGTAGGGGCGATTCGCGAATCGCCCTACGTGGATGATTCTTTGGCCGCCCACTGCGTTTTCATCTGCTCCATTTCCGCGTTGGGGTGAATTTTCCGACTGGTGATTTGATTCTCTGGATCGTACAACCACTGGCCTTGGTCGTCGCGCAGGACGGGCAGGCGCTGGGCGACGGCGGGGGGTTCGGCCACGCGGGTGGGTTCGGCGGCGTACCAGTAGGCGACGCTGCTCATCTCGTTGCAGAGGTGATTGCCGTGGCCGTGTTCGATGGTGGCCTTGATTTCTCGCTGGAAATGGACGGGGTTTTCGAGGTGGTGGACGTACGAAGTTTGGTAGCCGTTGGTGTTGTTTTCGTGGATGGAGGAGCCGTTGCGCAAAAAGGCGTTGTCCTGCATGCCCCACGCTTGGTTGAGATAATCTTCACTGCCGGTACCGTGCAGCTCGGGGGGCCACTTGTAGCCATCGACCCAGATCATGTCGTCGCCTTCGCCCCACCAAGTGCCTTGGAAGTTGGTGACGCTGATGTTGCAGCCGATGTAGTGGCCGCGGCCTTGGGTTTCCAAGATGACGTAGTTGTTGTCCCAAGCCATCTGTTCCTTGTTGACGATGTTGGCCTCCGGCGAGTTGACGCGGATTTCGTGGCCCCAGCCGCCAAAGGGGTTTTCGCGGCGGAACTCCGCGTGGAAGTACCCGGCCTCGCTCGGCACAGCACCGGTCTCGTAATCGACGTAGAAGTACTGGCGGTGCCGTTCGCTGCTTTCGTTGACCAGCTCGACGACGGCCCGCTGGCGGAAGGGCATTTGCGCGTACGCGTTGAGGGCGCAGCCGGTGTTAAAAACATTGTTGCTGCGCGTCGAGGCCGAAAAGAGCAGGGACTGGTAGGAGTTGACGATGCCGTGACCGAGGCCGAAGAAATCGCCCAAAGGGCACACCACGCTGGGATAGTCCGCGTCGTCCCAAGTGATCTTGAGTAAGCACTCTCGGTAGTGATTGGATTGGGTCAGCCACAGGTGGGTGATGCGACCGGGGCCTTTGATGTCGGCGAGGACTGCTCTCTCGCCGGGTTCGATCCACCAGGCGTCGCTGTTGCGGCCGGTTTCCTCATAGGACGAGGCGCGCCCGGTCTGGGCGTCGCGGAGGTAGGCGAGTTGGTCGAGCATAGGTGTCCCTTTCTAAGCCTTGAGTTTGCCTTGTTGTTGGACCTGTTCGTAAATCTGGGCGAATTCCTCGGACCCGTCGTCGTTCCAGACCTCAGTGCGCACGCCGCGCACGTTGCCCTCGACAAAGCCGGTCAGCCGCTCAACTGACGGGATGCTCGGGGTGTAGTACGTGGTGCCGCCGGGCAGGTGCAAGACGCCGACGTGGCGCGGCAGTTCGCTCTTGGGCCGCGCGGCTAGCTCTGCCAATATCTGCTCATCGACCTCTATGCCTAACCCCGGTCCCTCGGGTACCGGCGTGCTGCCCTCGCTGACTTCGAGGCGGCCGCCGGTCACATCCTCGGCGTATTGGTCGTCTAAGTTCGTCGAATGCGAGACATTGGGAATGACCGCGCCCAAGTGCATGGCCATGGCCTTGCACAGGGTGCCGCCAGTGAGCTGGACCACGGTCGAAAGGCCGGCGGCGGCCGCGGCCAAGCCCCGGCGGATGGACTGGCCAATGCCCATTTCGCCGATCATGTAGAGGTCGGCCACATCCCGCTGGATCTCCGGGCCGCCGCCGAGTTGCGGCACGTGCATCAAAAGCGGCAGGCTCGTCTTGGAACGCAACAAGCGCCAGCCTTCGATGTCATAGGGATAGAGCGGATCTTCCAAGAAGCCGACGACCGGAAATTTCTCCAACTCATCGACGATGCGCAGCACGGCGGTAGAGGGCCGATTGTGGTTGAAGTCCCAGTGGACCTTAAAGCCATCCGGCGCGACTTCTTGGGCGGCGCGCGTCTGTTCGACTACGTCGTGCTGTTCGGCCGAGTGCATCTTGAAGATGGTGTAGCCTTCTCCGGCGGCGCGCTGGATTTCGCTGGCAAAGTCCTCGGGGGCTGCGGGTCGGGTCCACGCCGCCACGGGCACGCGATCGCGGACTTTTTGGCCCAACAGCTTGTACGCTGGTTCTTCGATGGCTTTGCCCATGGCGTCGTACAACGCGCCCATCAGGCCGGTGCTGAGCGCGCCAGCGACGTAGTTGAACGGCGATTGGTCGATCATGCCCGCGATTTGCCCCTCGGAGAGCGAGGTGTGGCCGCGCTCGTCGCCGTAGCCGACGACGCCGTTGTCGAGGGTTACGCGGAAGACCGTCTGGGTGTCGATGCCGGAGAAGCGGACCTCGTGGCCTTGGTAGCGGTCGCAGAGGCGCGGGTTGATGTGAAAAAATTCGACGTTGGTGATTTTCATGGCGATCTCTCTAAGTTGAGGGAATGGTGGCTTTAGATGCGCAGGATTTTGCCTGGGTTCATCAGGTTGTCCGGGTCGAGTGCTTTTTTGATGCGGCGCATGACCTCGACGCCCGGGCCGCACTCGGCTTCGAGCGCGGCGATTTTGCCTAGGCCGATGCCGTGTTCGCCGGTGCAGGTTCCCCCGGCTTGGAGTGCCCATTCGACGATTTGCTCGCCTAGCCGCTGGACCTGCGCCAGTTCTGCGGCGTTGTCCGGCTCGATGAGACAGACGACGTGGAAGTTGCCGTCGCCGACGTGGCCGAAGAGCGGCGCGGGAAAGTCGAGGTCGGCCAGCGCAGCCCTCGTCTGGTGGATGCAGCGCGCGAGGGCCGTGACCGGCACGCAGACATCGGTTACATAGCCGACTGAGCCGGGGCGGAGCGCGCGCGAGGCGTAATAGGCATCGTAGCGCGCCTGCCACAAGCGGTCGCGCTCGCCTTCGGCCGTGGCCCAGCGGAAGGGGCCGCCGCCCCGTTGAGCTACGTATTCGCCAGCGGTTTCAGCTTGTTCGACGACTCCCTTTTCCGTGCCGTGGAATTCAAAAAAGAGCGTTGGTGCCACTTCGTAATCAAGGCCCGCGTATTGGTTGCAGGCCTGCATTTGCACTTCGTCGAGCAATTCGAGCCGCGCGACGGGGATCCCCGCGCTTAGGACGTCGATAGCCGCGGCGACGGCGGTGTCGAGGTCGGCGAAGGGACAGACGGCGGCGGAGATGGCCGCTGGCAGCTTGGCTAGGCGCAGGGTTACTTCGGTGATGAGGGCCAGCGTGCCTTCGGTGCCGACGAGCAGGGCGGTCAGGTCGTAACCTGCCGAGGATTTGCGCGCCCGTCCGCCCGCTTCGACGATGGTGCCGTCGGCAAAGACGGCCTTGAGGCCCAAGACATTGTCGCGCATGGTGCCATAGCCGACCGCGGCGCTGCCCGAGGCGCGGGTGGCGGCCATGCCGCCCAAGGAGGCGTCGGCACCGGGATCGACCGGAAAGTGCAGGCCGGTATCTTGTGCCCGGAGGTGTTCGTTGAGTTGCTGGCGGGTGACGCCGGCTTCGACCGTGGCGTCCATGTCGGCGGCGCTGACGCGGAGGATGCGGTTCATGCGCGAGAGATCGACGCACAGACCGCCGTGGACGGCTACAATGCCGCCTTCGACGGCTGTGCCGGTGCCAAAGGGCACGATTGGCACTTGGTGCGCGGTGCAGATCTGGGCGATTTGGGCTACTTCTTCGACGCTTGCGGGAAAGGCTACGGCCTGCGGCGGTTGCGGGGTGTGGTAGGAGGCGTCGGCGGCGTGGGCGCGGCGCACTTCAGAGGTCTCATTCAGACGCGAGCCGAGGAGAGCGGTCAGGGCCGACAGGGCTTGGGGAGCTATGGGGTTCATGGGCGGGTAATATGTCCAACGGCTGGGGAGGCGTCAAAAGAGGAATAGCTCTTGACAAATTGTTCGCTATTTGCGAACATGACCGATATGAATGCGGGGAAAGATTTGACGATTGAATGGACGCCCAAGGCGATCAGGGATATGCGCCGCCTCGCTGCACAGGATCGCGAGAGAATCATTGCCAAGGTCGAGCAGTATGCCACAGATCCGGCCTCTTTGGCCAATCAAGTGATTATGCTGACCGACAGTGAGTATAGGCGTATGAGAGTTGGAGACTATCGCGTCATCTTCGGTATTGAATACAACAAGACCACTGTCATGGTGGTCCTGAGAGTTCGGCATAGGAGGGAAGTCTATGACTGACACTGGAACCATTACCTTGCCTCGGGCGGAATACGATGCTCTGGTCGCCCGCAATGAAGAGCTCGAAGACAGGCTAGCTGCTCTCGATGCGGACGACGGCAGTCGCGTCCCCCACGACGTGGCGCTTGCCATCATGCGCGGTGAGAATCCCGTGGCCGCGTTCCGCAATCATCTCGGCATTACGTTGCGCTACCTGTCCGAAAGGACGGGGGTCACCGCGAGCTACCTGTCCGAAATCGAGCGTGGGCTCAAGCCCGGCTCTGCGGCAACGCTGGCCCGGATCGCCCATGCGCTTGGCACGACGATTGATACCTTGGTGGCCGAGCCTTGATCCTCGGTGGGAAGGATAAGGCCTTTGCATTATCGTTTTCTTTTCGTTTTTCACCTTTAATCGGAGCCTAAACAAAATGTCGAACCCCCTTCTCAGCGCCGCCGAAAGCCGCCAGAATCGCGTAGATGAATCATGGGGCCACTTGACTTGGTTGGCGGGCCTTCCGCAGGGCAATGTCGAGGGCCTCACCTTGGGCCGCGTCGTCCTCAAAGCCGGTCAAGCCAACCCGCGCCACGCTCACCCCAATTGCGAAGAAGTGCTCTATTTGCTCGCCGGTCGCGTAGAGCACAGCTTGGGCGACGAGTCTTTTACCCTAGAGGCTGGCGATACGCTCGCCATCCCAGCCGGCGTCTTCCACAACGGAATTAGCCTCGGCCCCGAAGACGCGGATATGATCGTGGCCTACTCGGAAGGCGACCGCCAATTCGTGTTAGAAGAGGACCATTCGTGAACTGGGGTTGACTAAGATACGTCTGGACAAAGTCTAACCGCGCACTGCGATGGACGCCTATACCCAAGCCGAACTACAGAGTCATTTAGAAGCCCTCGGCGTCGAAGCGGGGGATACGCTCTTTATCCATTCCTCGTTCAAAAGCCTAGGGCCTGTCGCCGGTGGAGCGCAGACTGTGGTTGATGCGCTCCAGGCTGCAGTCGGCCCCGACGGACTTATTCTGATGCCCTCGTTCCATCTGATAGAGCGGAGCGAACGAGCGCGCCGCTGGGACTGGGCGACTACCCCTTCGACCGTGGGGTGGCTGACCGAGTTCTTTCGCTGCTTACCTGATACTTATCGCTCGGATCACTACTCTCACTCGGTAGCGGCCCGAGGGCGCGGGGCTGCGGATTTTGTCGCGGATCACTTACGCCAGGAGGGCCATACGTCGCCTTGGGATCTGGCCCCTTGGGGACGGACCTACGGCACTCACTCGCCCATGTTCCGCGCCTATCGACGCGGCGGCAAAATTCTCATGCTGGGGGTCGATTATCAGACTTCTACCTACATCCATCTGGTCGAAGTGCTCTACTGGCATCACTTGCGCCAGACTGATCCTCAAGTTGCCTATCTCGCCTTGGACCGCCCGCGTCTGGGGGCGTACTGGGACGCTACCGGTCTGCTGACACGGGGCCTCGTCGGCGCGTCTCCGTGTCGGCTTTTTGCCATAGATGTGTACGTGGATACGCTGCTAGCCGAGGTTTTGGCGAACCCCGAGTGCTATTTGGCCTGATTCTAACGGCTGTGATCAGACTCGCATCCGCAGCATGGGGCGGCCAAAAGACACTTCGAGGAATTGTCCGGTGTGCGCCGAGCGCGTGCCGGGGGGCATGAAGTGGATGACAAAGGCGCGGCGCTGGCGGTCGGTTTGGTTTGGTGGGGTGTAGTGGAGGGTTTGGCAGTGGTGGAAGAGCGCGCCGCCTGCGGGTAGGTCTATGACAGCAGCTTGGGTTGCATCGACTTGATCGCCGTAGTCGAGCAAGGCACTGGTCTGCCCTGAGCGCTCGTGTCCGACGGGCGTCAGGTGCGATTCGGGCAGCAGGTGCATAGCCCCGTTGGTCTCATCGACGTCGTCGAGCGTCATCCAGCAGCTAACCAAGTTGGCCGGCATACATTTCCAATAGGCGTTGTCTTGGTGCCAAAAGACGGGGCCGCCGTGGTGGGCGGGTTTGTACAGGGCTTGGTCGTGGAAGAGTTGGATATTCGGGCCGATGAGGTCTTCGGCAATGTCGAGGATGCGGGTGTCGTAGAGTAGTTGTCGGAAGTGGATACTGCGCTCGCACATTTGCATGATCTGCAACATCTGCTCGTCGGCGTTGTTCTTTTCGTCGAGGTCGTCGGTGTCGCTGATGGACAGGTTGCGGAAGCGCCCGTTTTGGCGCGCCTCGGCAAAGAGGCGGTCGTATTCATCGCGCAACGAGGTGACGAGGTCGTCGTCGAGCAGCTTGCCGATGATGATGAAGCCGCGGCGGCGGAATTGGTCAATTTGCTCTTGGTCTAGTGCTTTGTGGATTTGGGTAGCGGACGGGGCTGTGGTCATCTGTATCCTCCTGGTGAGGCGTGCAAAGTAACAAGGGCGGCGACGGATCACAACCGGCTGATGGGCCGTCATCACTCCACGTACACCACCACTTCCTCGCCTTCGCGTTCTACCTCGTACGTCTTCACCCGCATGGTCTCGTCGTACAGCGCCTGCCCGGTGGCCAAGTCGAATTCCCACTGGTGCCAAGGGCACTTGAGGACCAAGCCCTCTTGCTGATAGTCGATCTGGTACACGCCCGGCGATATGACCAAGGGCCGCAACCGGCCTTGGCACAAGGGCCCGCTTTTGTGCGGACAGCTATTGCGTAGGGCGTAGTAGCGGCCCTCAATGTTGAAGACACCGATTTCTCTGTTGGCCACGCTGACAATCTTGCGCGCTCCAGCGGGTAGTTCCTCGGCTCGGGCAACCACATAGCGCTTAGAAGCCATAGAGTTCCGCGGCGTTTTGCGCCATGATGCGGTGGCGGTAGTCCGCGTCAAAATCGGCGAGGAAACCCGTTGGCTCGTCCCAGTCCCAGTGCGGGTAGTCGCTGGCGAAAACGAGGACCTCATCGGCGTGCAGCCACTCCAAGAAGCGCTTCATATCGTCGCGCGTGGGTGGCTGGATCATGGGCTGGGTGCCAAAGCGGATGTGCTGCCGCAAGTACTCGCTGGGCAGGCGCTTGACCCACGGCGTATAATCGCGCAGGCCCTTCCAGTCGGAATCCATGTGCCACATCAATCCCGGGACCCAGAATACATCGTGCTCGACGAAGAGGACGCGAAAATCGGGGAATTTTTCAAAGACGCCCTCGCAGATGAAGCTGACTGTATGCGCCATGGCGATCTGTGGCCGGGCCATGCGCATTTCTAGGTAGTGCGAGGGATATCCTGCGGCTGTGGGCGGCGCGGCGATGCCGGATCCCTCGGCTCCGAAGTGGACGCTCAGCGGCAGGCCGTGGCGCTGGCATGCCTCGTAGATGGGATGGTAAAAGCGGTGGCCAAAAGGCTGGCGCGAGCCAGCCGGCATCATCACTTGGACGCACTCGGGCTTGGGGCCTAGGCGGTCTATTTCCGCCACGGCTAACTGCGGGTCTTGGGGGGCGATGTGGATGGAGGATCTAAAGCGCGAGTCCGCGCCCACCCAGTGCTCTAGGGTCCAATCGTTGAAGGCCCGGCAATAGGCCGCCGCATAATCGCAATCCGAATGCACAGCCGCGCTGTACGGCCCGCCCGTCAACACGGCTACGTCGATGTCGTACTCGTCGAGATGTCTCTGGCGCGCTACTTCGACATTGGCCGCTGGATTGGTCTCTTGGTCCTCCCACAATTCCTGGCGGTTGCCGTGTTTGGGCATATTGGTATGGCCCAACTGCGGCATCATGGAGCCGAAGTCCTCAATGCGCTCGACATAGTGGCGCGGCAAGTAGGGAAAGAGGGCTTTGTCGTTGGGCAAGGTGTGATGCACGTCGCAGTCGATGAGGCGGAATTGGGTGGCCGCGCGGCCGTTTGTGGCTGAGACGGGTTGGGCATTGGCAGTCATGGATTATCTCCCGGGGATGGGCGCGGATGGATAGTGTAGATAAGGAGCGTCATCCGTAGTGTGTCAAGGGGATTTAAAGGCGGCTTCATGCGGACGCGTCCCGGCTCAACGTAAGTACCGCGATTTCGGAAGGGGCACCGAGACGCAGTGGCGGCCCCCAGTAGCCGGTGCCTCGGTGGACGTAGATCCAAGTGTTGCGAAATTTGTGCAGGCCCGCGACATAGGGCTGTTGCAGGGGAATTGCGTACTTCCAAGGTACGAACTGGCCGCCGTGGGTGTGGCCCGATAGTTGCAGGTGGCAATCGGCTTGGCTGGCGGCCTCTATGCTGCGCGGCTGATGCGCGAGCAGGATGCGCACATCGGCTCCGTCGCTCGCGGCAAGGGCTTTGGCCGGGTCCGATGCGTGGTCGGGGACTAGCTCGCCGGCGCTGAAGTCGGTCGTGCCGGCCAAGGCGATCCGTCCGCCGCCGCAGTCGATCTGGCGCAGCTCGTTGATCAGGACGTCGAAGCCGAGGCGGCGCGCCTGCTCAGTCCAGCTTTCCACGCCCGAGTAGTATTCGTGGTTGCCAGTGCAGAAATAGATCCCGAGTGGCGCGGTGAGTTCGGCTAGAGCGGCCGTGTGTGTGGCGAGTCGTTCGACCGGCCCGTCGGCGAGGTCGCCGGTAAAGGCGATTAGGTCGGGTTGCAATTCGTTGACGCGGGCAACGACGCGCTCGACAAAAGGGGCCTTGATGGTCGGGCCGATGTGGAGGTCGCTGATCTGGACGATGCGCAGTCCGACTAGCGCGGGCGGAAGGTTCGCGATAGGGACATCGACGCGGCGGACTGCTGGCGTGCGGCGGGCTTGGTAGTAGCCATAGCTCACCAAGACTACTGCTAAGACGAAGGTCGCCAAGTCGATGTCGGCATTGAGCGCCGCGTCGATGGGATAGATCAGGCCCAAGAGCAGTCCTCCGATATCGCGCAGGACCAGCAGGGTTGAACAGACGGTAAAAAAGCCCATGCCGAGATAGGCCACCCAGGAAAGAGGATCCGTCAGCCAAGCCAGATGTGGACGGGAGCGCAGGCGAAAGAGCAACAAGGGCGTCAATAGTAGGAGCACCAGCGCCAATGCGGCAGCGATCTGTGTGGACGGAGGGAGATAGGGAATGAGCCGCCAGCCCGAATAGCCGTAGACCGAGCCGAGCAGCGATAAAAAAATTAGCGCAAACATGCCGTGGTCTTTGTTTGAGAGGAAGTGCGGCCTTTTATTGTAGAGGCAAGCCAAGACCTTTACAAGTCGAGGTGCGCTGGCCGACGGGTCTTGTCTCTCGTCGGTCGAGTCGTTATTAAAGGAGTTGGAGACAGGGAAGAAAGTTGAACAGAAGGAGACCAACCGTGAAAGTAACCAGCCAACAGCTCGACTTTTTTGCGGAAGAAGGGTACGTCATCATCAAAGGAGGACTTACCGACGACGATCTCGCGCCGCTCATTGAGGATCACAATATCATCGTCGATGAAATCGCTCGCGATCTACACGGCCAAGGCAAGATTGCCAACCTCTACGAACACGAGCCTTTTGCGCGCCGCTTGGCGCGTCTGGCCGAAGAGTGCGACGAGGTCGATGGCTGTCCCGACATCGGGGAAACCCGCCGGCGCGGCACCTTTGAGTTTTTGCGCAATCAAAACCTCGTCGATCTGATTGAGCCTTTCATCGGTCCAGAGATTACCTGCAATGCCGTGTCGCACGTCCGGCCAAAGATGCCGTCAACAGATGTAATTTTTCATCAGGATGCCGTGTTTACCACGCAAGAAGCCCAAGGTATCCTGCAGGTGACCGTTTGGATTCCCCTCGTCGAGTCAACCGAAGAAAACGGCTGCTTGCAGGTCCAACCTCGGGTCCATCAGCGGCGCATGGTCTATTGGAGGTACGGGCAGGATCTGCCCCAGACCGAGCGGGTTAGCTTGCCCATGCAGAAGGGGGACGTTCTGTTCGTACACAAACTGACGCCCCACGGCTCAGGGCCCAACAGCACCAACGCCGTGCGCTGGAGCATGGATCTGCGCTACCAGAAAACGGGCGAGCCTTCCCCGCGGCCCGAATGGCCCAGTCTCGTCGCCCGCAGTCGGCGCGATCCCACTGCGGAAACCGCCTATGAAGACTGGCGCGACCAGTGGGCCGCCGCGCTTGAAGAGACGCCTAAACAGATTCACTACGAGCGTCCAAACAAGCCTTTGCCCTTCACCGGAGAGATGTTTCTAGCGCGTTGAGAAAAAGAACGACAGACGCACCGCAGTTCCCCGAGCGATTCCTGCGATACGCGACTAGAGAATTTGGCATAGCAGGCGAGGCGTGGCTTGCGGAACTGCCGTCCATTCTTGCGCGGTGCTGCGATAAGTGGGGTCTGACACTTGGCCAGCCGACTGAGGAGATCAAGGTCAACTATATCGCCTACGTCGAGATGGGCAATGGGGAAGAGGCCGTGCTCAAGGTGGGCGTCCCACACGGCGATTTCAGCGCGGAGATGGAAGCGTTGGCGATCTACGAGGGCCGTGGGATCAACCGGCTCATCGACTGCGACAAAGCGCTTAACGCCATGCTGCTCGAACGATTGCGTCCGGGCAAGATGCTAGATTCTGTTGAGGACGCGCATGAGCAAAGCGAGATTGCGGCGCGTATCCTCCGGGAGTTACACGAGACTCCGCCGCCGTCGAACCACACACTGCCGCACTTTATGGATTGGATGCGAAGTGCATTCGCGGACGCCAGAAGCTGCACGGATCCTGAAAGGGCGCGGGGCTATATCGAGCAGATTCCGCGCGTGGAATCTATGATGGGAATCCTGATGGAGGCGGATGAACCCCAGATACTGCTACACGGCGACCTCCATCACTGGAACATTCTGTCCGACGCAGATCGCGGCTGGATGGCGATTGATCCCAAGGGCGTCATCGGGGCCTCGTGCCTGGACGTCGGTCGGTTTATCAACAACGCGATGGGATTCGGCGAGACTGCTGCGGAGAAGTGGGAGATCTTGATTGAAGCGGTAACGGTTTTCAGTGATGTATTGGGAGAAAATGAAGAGCGGATGTTTGCGGGTGCCTTCTGCGACAAGATCATGGGTTCATCATGGGGATTGCAACAGAAGCTCGATGAGCACGAGGCGAGTTCGCAAGAGGCGCTTAAGGTGATGGTTGAGATGGCGAGGGACGTGGATGATCGTCGGCTGCGATGTCGAGCCGTCTAGCGGTGTAGACGCACCGAGCCACGCCGCGTTGCACCTACTTGCGTAGATGCAACGCGCATCGTGCGTGGCTGGCTGGGTATTGAGGCGGACTTGCGCTTGCAGCCACTCATCCGCCTGTCATTGCTAACCCTTGAGCCGGTTGATCGCCCTTCTGACGAGGATGCTTATGACGGCGGCGTATAGAGCGATGCTGACCTGATCGACGATGGCGTCCAAGCGATCGCCAAGCGTATCGAGAAGTTCTTGGTCCAGCACGTTCGCACTTGCAGCAGCGCCAACCGCAATGGTGACTGCCAAGTAGGCCGTCGCGTCCTCGGCGTCGATCGCTATCGCCCCGTATATCAGGCCCAGAACGACTAGCGCGAGCGTCAGGATGCCTCCTCCGATCGGGGCACCTGCCGCACCCTGAATGATGGCCACAAGGGCCACCAAGCCAACGATAATCCTGACTGCCATTTCTCCCTCCTGGAGTAAGTTGGTAACGACCAGCGTCCTCAACCTCCCGTGACGGTCACCGAAGGTATAACGCGGTCGCAGGAACCACACCGCCAATGGAGAAAAAACTGTCTCAGAAAAAATCGATTATATGCCTATATGTCGTTCCGCCGGGATCGAATCTGTAGCTTGGTGCAGCTTGGTTAACTTGGTATAGGAATAGCCGAACCATGCAGCGCCGCACCAATAGTTCGGATGGATAATGTAGAGAGATACGGTATTATCGGACGCGCATCAAGAAAATAATGATGCGCCGTAGTGCGGAAAGGAGTTTATAGGGGCGCTAAGCTAGGCGATGATGCCGCCGCCGAGGCAAATTTCACCGTCGTAGAACACGGCGTGCTGGCCTGGAGCAATGCCGGGGTCGGGTGTGGATAAAGCGACGTGGGCGCTATCCGGCGCGAGCATCTGCACCTGACATGGAATCAGGGCCAGCCCATGCCGGAGCTTGACGTGGAGCGCGTCGTGCTCCGGTGCTCCGGCGATCCAATGGATCTGTTCGGCAATCAACTCGCGGCGTCCGGCTCGCGTCGGTGCGCTGCCGTGGGCGATGTACACGATGTTGTTAGCGACGTCTTTGTCAATCACATACCAAGGACCGCCGCCGAGTTGCAGGCCGTGCCGCTGGCCAATGGTGTAGAACCAATAGCCGGGGTGCTCGCCCTTCTTTTGTCCGCTCGCTTGCTCGACGATGTCGCCTTGGGCCTCTCCCAAGTGGAAGCGGACGAAGTCCCGGTAGTTGATCTTGCCCAAGAAGCACATGCCCTGGCTGTCGGGGCGGTCCTTGGCCGGCAAGTCGAATTCCGCGGCGAGTGCGCGCACTTGGTGCTTGGGCAGGTGGCCGATGGGCAAGCAGAGTCGAGCGAGTTGCGCTTGGCTCAGGTTGGAGAGGAAATAGGTCTGGTCCTTGACCGGGTCGGCGGCGCGCCGGAGCCGATAGCCGCCACCCGCGGTCTCTTCGACGCGGGCGTAGTGCCCGGAGGCAATTTGCTCGCACTCGCCGGCTACTCGCTGATAAAAGGCTCCGAATTTGACGCGCTGGTTGCACCAGATGTCTGGGCTGGGCGTGCGCCCCAAGCGCAGCTCGGCCAATGCGTACTCGACGATGTGGTCGCGGTACTCACTTTGCAGCGGCACGACTTCGAGCGGCACCCCGAGCTGTTCGCAGGTGGCGCGGGCGTAGGTCAAATCCGTTTCCCACGGGCAGTCGCCGAGCGAAAACAGCTCGTCCTCTAGCCAGATCTTGAGGTAGTAGGCTTTGAGGGCGAGCCGCTTTTCGCGCTGGAGCAGCGCGAGGGCCAACGAGCTATCGACCCCACCGGAGAGCAGGACGGCGACGTTCATGGGATGCTAGTAGCGATAGTGCTCTGGCTTGTAGGGGCCTTCCATCGGGATACCCAAGTACGCAGCTTGGTCGGCGTCTAGCTCGTCGATTTCGACCCCTAACTTTTGCAGGTGGAGACGCGCCACTTTCTCGTCGAGGTGCTTGGGCAACATGTATACGCCGACTGGATACTGCTCGTGACGGGTGTGCAATTCAATCTGCGCCAGGACTTGGTTGGTAAATGAGTTGGACATGACAAAAGAGGGATGCCCGGTGGCGCAGCCGAGGTTGACCAAGCGGCCCTCGGCCAACAGGATGACGCTGCGGCCATCGGGAAAGATGAACTTATCGACTTGCGGTTTGATCTCAATGCGCTCGATTCCGCGATAGCCCACTAGTTCGGCCACTTGGATTTCGATGTCGAAGTGGCCGATGTTGCAGATGATGGCTCCGTCTTTCATCCGCTCCATTTGGTCGATGCGAATGATGTCGCGGCACCCCGTCGCCGTGACGAAGATATCGCCTTCGGCAATGGTGTCGTCCATCTTCTTGACCTCGTAGCCTTCCATCGCCGCCTGCAATGCGCAGATGGGATCGATCTCGGTGACGATCACCCGCGCCCCCAAGCCCCGCATGGCGTCGGCGCACCCTTTGCCGACATCGCCGTAACCAGCTACCACCACGACCTTGCCGGCGATCATTATGTCGGTCGCACGCTTGATGCCATCGGCGAGGGACTCGCGGCAGCCATAGAGGTTGTCGAACTTCGACTTGGTGACGCTGTCGTTGACGTTGATGGCTGGCACGGCAAGCGTCCCGGCTTCGAGCATCTGGTAGAGGTGGTGGACGCCAGTGGTCGTTTCCTCGGAGATGCCGCGGAGACCCGGCAAAAGCTCTGGGTGCTTCTCGTGGATCCACTTAGTCAGATCGCCACCGTCGTCGAGAATCAGGTTGGGGCCGTCGCCGTCGGGCCAGCGCAGGGTTTGCTCGGTACACCACCAATACTCGTCCTCGGTCTCGCCCTTCCAAGCGAAGATCGGGATGCCGGTGGTGGCAAGGGCCGCGGCCGCGTGGTCTTGGGTCGAGAAGATGTTGCACGAGCACCAGCGCACCTGTGCCCCGAGCGCGGTGAGCGTCTCGATGAGTACCGCGGTCTGGATCGTCGCGTGCAAGGAGCCGGCAATTCGCGCACCCGCGAGTGGTTGGGCGACTCCGTACTCTTCACGCAGGGCCATCAGCCCGGGCATCTCTTGCTCGGCGAGAATGATTTCCTGTCGGCCCCATTCGGCCAGCGCTAGGTCGGCGACCTTGTAGTCTAGGTCAGCGGTCTTTTGTGCCGCGATTTCCATTGATTTCTCCTTATGGGTGATGAGTAGTTTTGTTGTGTGGCAAATTTCTCATGCTGGTCCGGCCTGCTTTACGGCCACCGAAGCCCCGTCCGCAAAGGCGGCGAAGTTCGCCTTGAACAGCTCGGCGAGTTGGCCGGCGCGCTCGTCGTAGGCTGCTCCATCGGCCCAAGTTTGCCGAGGCACCATCTGCGCGCTGGGCACGTCTGGACATGTGCACACCACGTCAAAGCCGAAGCGCGGATCCCGTTCCACGGGCGCGTCGGCAAGGGCTCCGGCGTGAATCGCGTGGATAATCGCCCGAGTGTGCTGGAGCGAAAGGCGTGTGCCCACGCCGTACGGCCCGCCCGTCCAGCCCGTGTTGACCAGCCAGACCTGCGCGTTGTGGGCGCGAATTTTGTCCGCCAGTAGGGCGGCGTACTTGTGCGGATGCCAGACTATGAAGGCCGCGCCAAAGCAAGCCGAAAACGTGGCTTCTGGCTCGGTGATGCCCATTTCGGTACCGGCGACTTTGGCCGTGTACCCGCTCATAAAGTGATACATAGCTTGGTCGGGCGTCAGGTGGCTGACCGGCGGCAGCACGCCAAAGGCATCGCAGGTGAGGAAGATGATGTCGCGAGGATGGCGACCGGTGCAGGGGATCATCGCGTTGGGGATGTAGTCGATGGGATAGGCCGCGCGGGTGTTTTCGGTGATCGCGTCGGCGGCGTAATTGACGCGGCGATTCTCCTCGTCGCAGACGACGTTTTCCAAGACCGTGCCAAAGCGGATGGCGCGAAAAATCTCTGGCTCTTGCTCTGGGGTCAGGTCGATGCACTTGGCATAGCAGCCGCCCTCGATGTTGAAGATTCCCTCTGCGCTCCAGACGTGCTCGTCGTCGCCGATTAACTGCCGCTGTGGATCGGTTGAAAGCGTGGTTTTGCCCGTACCCGACAAACCAAAGAACAGCGCAGTATCGCCGCTGGTTCCCGCATTAGCCGAACAGTGCATGGGCAGCAGGCCAGCTTTGGGCATGAGGAAGTTCATCACGGTGAACACGCCCTTTTTCATTTCGCCCGCGTACTCGGTTCCCAAAATCACCATTTCCCGGCGCTCGAAGCTCAGGTCGATGCTGGTCGTGGAGGTCATCTCCGAAGTGTAGCGGTTGGCTGGAAAGCGGCCAGCGTTGTAGATGGTAAAATCCGGTGTCTCGAATTGGTCCAGTTCGGCTTCGGACGGGCGGATGAGCATGTTGTGCATGAAGAGCGCGTGGTATGCGCGGGAGCAAATCACGCGGATTTTGAGCCGATATTGGGGATCCCAGCCGGCGAATCCATCGATCACGTACAACTGCTCGCAGGTGTTGAGATAGTCGATGGCGCGCTCTAGGTTGATCATAAAGGTGTGCTCTTGGAGCTTGATGTTGACCGCGCCCCACCAGATGTCGGCGCTGCTTTGTGGGTCGAAGACGATGCGCTTGTCGCTGGGACTGCGCCCGGTCTTGTTGCCCGAGGAAACCACGAGCGCGCCTTGGTCGGAAATGATGGATCCGCGCTCGTGGCGCAGTGCTTCTTCGTAGAGTCTGGCCGGTGCCACGTTGCGGAGAATCGCGCCGACTGAGATCTCGTCGAACTGGATGGTTTCGCTCATGATTTTTTGTTTCGTTGTATAAAAGTTAATTCAAACACGTTGGCCCCATCGGTGCGCCGTTGACCTGCCTATTCTCTCAAGGGAGGAGCTATTTATATATTAGGCAATTAATA
Organism: Candidatus Latescibacterota bacterium; assembly: GCA_965219735.1. Taxonomy (GTDB): domain Bacteria; phylum Latescibacterota; class UBA2968; order UBA8231; family UBA8231. The sequence goes on along the minus strand of OZ244790.1, from coordinate 5,212,884 downwards.
AGATATACGCTTGCGAATGGGAAGCGCACCGCCAAGTTGACGGTCTAGCTCTCACACCCTACCTTGCCCCCATCCCCACAATCCTGCCTATCGCGCTATATCCAACCTATCATGCAATCCCTCGTTTCCCCCTCCGTCCTGTACCGGGATAGCTTCCTAGAGGGCGCGGTCGAGTTCTTAGCCGAAGGCCGTTTCGACTCGACGTACGCCCGATCCCTCGGCTACGGCAGAGACTCCCTCGCCGACCAGTTCCCGCAATTCGTGCGCGACCTCAAGGCCCTCGCCGACTCGACGCGTTCGCGAGTGCGGTACCCAGACCGAGTGCTCTGGCTCGTACACGATGGCGAGTACATCGGCCAAACCTCCATAAGACCCAAGCTCTGCACTCCGTATTTGCTCACCTACGGGGGGCACATTGGCTACAGCATCCGACCTTCGCGGCGGTGCCGCGGCTACGGCAAGGCGATCCTCGCTCTGACACTGGAGGTATCGCGGGAAATCGGGCTGCGCCGCGTGCTGGTCACCTGCGACTCGGACAACATTGGCTCGCGCAAGATCATCGAACACAACGGCGGCCAATTCGAGAGTGCGATGACCATGCCCAGCCAAACATTTCGCGCCGAGGGCCGCAAACCCGCACAGCTTATTGAGAAGTTGCGCTACTGGATTGACCTATGATTGCCCTAGCTATCGCCTTATTGCTATCCACCGCTGGCTTGACTCTAGCGGACCAAGGGGACGCAGCGTTGCGTCGCATAATCTATGCCACCCTGCAAGAACAGCTCGCACAACAGGCCAGCTATTCGCAAGACCTCTTAAGTAGGATCGCGCAAGAAAGTGGCGTTCCCGTAGAAGAGCTGCGCCCCCGGCTTCAGGGACTGCTCGATTCACTGATGGCCCAGCGCAAAGCCGAGACAGACGCTTGGGAAATGTTGCTTTTGCAGGGTGGGCCAGACATTGCGCCCGAGCGCGCCGACAAGCTAATCGCCTATTTGGCCAAGGAAAGCCGCAGTGTGCTCGCCAACGAAAACAACGTCCTGCTCGAAAAGAGGATCAAAAAGGTGGCGCGCAAGGCCAAGGTGCCGTTTTTCCAGAGCCGCGACTATATTCTCAAAACCCTCGCATGGGCGGTCGCCAGCAGCGCACCCCAAGAGCGGGAAAAGCAGCCGCTACACTTCTTGGTCGTCGGCCATACCAACCCCTTTGAGGTCGCGCTCGATCCCCTTTTCCTGTTTTTCGGTACCGAGGACGAAGCCTTCGTGCGCGAAGAGGTCCGCGAAGTCCAGCGATTTCTCGTGCCGGCATTGGTCCGGCGGCTACCCGAATTGGACGCCATTGGCTGGGTCGTGCGCGAACGCGAGTCTAACGCCCTCGTAATCCCCGACTATCGACTGCGGATTGGAATCGACGAGCTTCGCTTCGTTGGCTCAAACCTCGATCTCAAGCCCTGTATTGAAACCACCCTCGAAGTGACGCAGTGGGAATCCCAAGTCCGCTTGATGGAGGAATCTTTCTCCTTCTGTAGCGAACAGCACGGCTCGGCTACCTCCCGCGAGTTGGCCCCCTTCTGGGACGAGGCCGCCGACGCGATTGGGGTACACTTGGTGGAGCGGCTGGGGCGCTAGTGGTCTTAATCTTCCCGCTACTTTTTTCACTGACATTCTCCTCGCGTAAAACTTTTTGTGCTCGTCTCTCGTCTTAGAGAGGTATGAGCGACGCCGATCTCATCCTGCGCTTCAGGGCTGGCCAACACCAAGCGTTCAATACCTTGGTCTGGCGCTGGCAGGGACGCCTCTACCGCTTTGCACTCCGCTACAGCGGCGATTCCGAAGACGCGCGAGACCTCTGCCAGCAGAGCTTTATCCGCGCATATCGCCAGTTGCACCGGCTGCGCGATCCCGAGCGCTTTTCTACGTGGCTCTACCAGATCGCCGCCAATCTGTGCCGCGACCATCTGCGCCAGCGAGTGCAGCACGTTTCGTTCGACGCGTACGAGGAAGCAAGCGACCGGCCTCATCCGGTGCTGTGCCGAGCCGCCGATATGGACAAGGTCGAGCTACGCGATCTGCTCAACCGCGCCTTGCAGACCCTGCCCGAAGAACAGCGCGTCGTGGTGGTGCTCAAGGAATACGAGGGGCTGAAGTTTCGGGAGATCGCCGAAGTGCTCGACGCTCCGATCAACACGATTAAATCGCGCCTCTACTACGGCCTCAAGGCACTGCGCAAAACCTTTAACCAGTGGGACATTGACAGAGATGGACTGTAACGTAAGGAAAGAAGACTTGCTCACCTTTTTCTACGGCGAATGTGAAGAAGGTGAACAGGAGCGCATGAAAGAACACGTGGCCGCCTGTGCGACGTGTCGCCGCGAACTCGACGCGCTTGCCAGCACGCAGGCATTGCTGTGGGCTTGGCCGGACGAATCTCCGCGCCTCGACTTGACGTTTGTCGAGGCCGAGGTGCCGCGTCGGCGCTTCCGGCTGATGGCGAGCTTGGCTGCTGCTGCTGCCGCCGCTGTGGTCCTCTTTTTCGCGTGGCCGGAGTTTGAACTCAGCTACCGCGCCGGCGAACTCGATCTCAAGTGGGGAGAGGCGCTGGCGGACGAACCGCTGACTCGGGCGGAAGTACTGGCCACACAGGAAGGCACGCTCGCGTCAGTGAACCAGCTTCTGCGGGACTCTGAGGTGCGCCAGCAGCGCGTCTTCGATCATTTGCTGACCGAGATCCAAGCCCAGCGTTACCGAGACTTGCAACTCATCAACCGCCAGTTCGAACAGTTCGACCGCGAGATCTACATCCATTTGCGCCGCAACGAAGCACCCGTGCTGGAAGTGCTGCCGGCAGCGCGCTATACCAACCCATAGGAGATTGCCATGACTACACTCTACATCCTAGTCGCTGGCTTTATGGCCACGGCCAGCCTCGCTGACATTGACCCCCAGCGCATACAGCGCGACATCCGCATCATGGAGGGGGTGCTCTCCAACGAGAACCTGTATTACGACGTGCCTAATGGTGCTAACTTCCGTGCCCGCGGCCTGTACCTCGAAGGCTATGGGGTGCTCTTTGTGGCGTCTGGGCCAGCATCCGGGGTGGAGAGATGGGACAAAAAGCTATCTCAGAAGGAATTACTGGCTGCAACCCGCGACCTGCTCGCCGAATTTCTGGGCGACTATGCCGGCACCATCGGCCAACTCGCCAAAGACGACCGGATAACGGTCTGCTATCAGCCTAAGTGGCCCCCACGTCCCGCCGTCGCAGATACCATGTCTTTCGACCCTTTCAAGCACGATAGAATGATGCGCTCTTTTCGCGCAGCACTGGCCGTCGCAGATACTGTGTCTTTCGACCTTTTCAAACAAGTCGAAGCGATACCTGAACTTAGGGGGAGCCGCTTCGATTTTAAAGAATTAGTCGTAGTCGTGGCTGTTCCTGATACTTTAAAGAAGTTCCTTTTTCCAATTAACGACGAGCAAATCGCAACGACAGCTAAAGCGCGGGAGTACCTACAGGAGTCCCTAGAGAAGCTGGTGGCGAGGGGCCAAATCGATAAGTCGCTAGCGGAGGCAGTCGGAGAAGCAGATTCTCCAGTCAAAGTTCACGTCCGCTACTATAACGTACACCCCGCTGCAATCGCGGCCACCGTCAAAAAATTTGCTATTGATGCCTTTCGCGAGGGGCGGATCGACTCGGCTACCTTCCGCCAGCGCATCGCCTTTGCCGAGTACAAGGACTTGAGGAAAATCGACATCATGGCTGGCATCCTCGACCAAGTCTTTAGGCAGGACTCGTATCCTCCTTGGTCACGCATCCAACGCACTTTGGGGATGTATCAGCCGGACGTAGGTGCTCTATTTTTTCTTAGTGACCCGCTGCGTGTTGCCAACCCTTTGCCCCGCGCCACCGTCAAAGCCAACATCGTCGAAGCCGTCGCCGACTACGGCGCGCCCCTCCACCAAGTCCAGGCCGATGAGCACGTCATCGTCGAATATCGCTCCCCGTTCTCCGCCCGCAGCGCACTGCTCAAGGTGCCCAAGTCCGCCATTGACGCCTACGCTCGCGGCGACTTGGACCTCGACGGCTTCCGCAAAAAGGCGGTGTGGGAAACGCAGTAGAGATCTTGGTCGCGGGCGTTTCTTTAGCAATGGAGGAACTGTAACGGCAGGTCCCACGGATGTCTTTGGCAGGGCGGCGGACAATTACTATATTCGCCGCCATGCCTATTCCCCTGCCAGACGCGAGGAGCCTAGCGCAATGATCCAAATTTCCGAGCCAATAACGCTTGAAAAGCTGTTGCCGCTAATTGAGCAACTTCCGCAAGTCGAGCGCGAACAACTGCGTAAATCCCTTGAGACGGATTCGACGACTTGGCGGGAAGAATGGGAAGGTGTTGCCGCGCATTTCCACCATGCCTTTGCCGATGCACAAGAAGACGAGGCGGAGCGTGACCTCGATGCGGCCCTTGCAGCGGTGAGACGTGAGCGAACCTGAACGTCGGTGGCGCGTTTTACTTCTTAGATGACTCCCTCAGACAAGCCCTATTTGAACGCGGGATTGAGGTCGTTGAACCCCCAGCGCTCCTTGACAGAATCGATGAAGAAGCTGACAATGGCAGCGAACCGCGCGGGTAGTTTTTCAAAGACAAAAAAATCGCTATATTCGCCACCATGCTTACCTCAATTGAAGCAGTTCTGCCCGACAAGGATACCTGTCTGGCGCTCTATCGCCAGATGCTGGTCATCCGCCGCTGCGAAGAGCAGCTCGCTCGTTCCTACCAAGCTGGTCTGATCCCCGGTGCCTGCCACACGTACGTCGGCGAAGAAGCTATCGCCACCGGTGTTTGCGCCCATCTCAACGACGACGACGCGGTTTTTAGCACGCATCGCGGCCACGGCCACGCTCTCGCCAAAGGCGTACCGCCCAAGGAGCTGATCGCCGAGCTTTTTGGCAAAGCCACGGGCTGCTCGCAGGGGCGCGGTGGCTCCATGCACCTTTTCTCGCCGCAAGTGGGGATGATGGGCACCAGCGGCATCGTTGGTCCCTGCATCCTCCAAGCTGCCGGCGCTGGCTACTCCTTTAAGCTCTTGGGCGTCCCCAAGGTCGGCGTGGCGTTCTTTGGCGATGGGGCGGTAGCTAATGGTGCCTTCCACGAGGGCATCAACCTGGCGACCAACTGGCAGTTGCCGGTGCTCTTCGTCTGCGAAAACAATCTCTACGCCACGGAAGTCGCCTTTGTCGATACCACTCGCAATCCGCAGGTGGCCAACCGCGCCGCAGCCTACGGACTGCCCGGCATCGCCGTTGATGGCAACGACGTAGCTGAGGTGTACGCGGTAGCGGGCGAAGCGATAACCCGCGCGCGCCAGGGCGGCGGCCCGACCCTCATTGAGTGCAAGACCTACCGCACCCGGCCGCACGCCGAGGGAATGCGCGACGGAGGCTATCGCTCCACCGAGGAAATCGACGAGTGGAAAGAGCGCGACCCCATCCCGGCCTTTGCCCGCAGGCTGCTAGAGGCAGGCCATGCCCGCCAAGAAGACCTCGACGCGATCACAGCGGACGTTACCGCGCTGATCGCCGAGGCCCTGCAATTTGCCCACGATAGCCCGTGGCCCGACCCAGCCACCGTGGCCGATCACGTCTTTAGCCAAAGGGGCGGCGCGTAATGCCCGAACTCACATATGTAGAAGCGGCGCGCCAAGCCTTGGCCGAAGAGATGGCGCGAGACGAGACCATTTTCGTCGTCGGCGAGGGCATTGGGCCGCGCGGCGGTAACTTCAACACTACCACCGGACTATTCGATCTGTATGGCCCTGAGCGCCTGCGCGACACTCCGATATGCGAGCGCGGCTTTGTCGGTTTGTGCGCTGGTGCGGCCATGACCGGTACGCGGCCGGTGGTGGATTTCATGTTCTTGGACTTCATCCTCGATGCGTTCGGCGAACTGATCAACCAGATCGCCAAGATGCAGTACATGAGCAGCGGCCGTCTGAAAATGCCCATCGTCCTGCGCGGCTGCATTGGCGTCGGCGGTGCGGCTGCCACTCATCACTCGGGCAATTACTATCCAATCTTTACGCATCTGCCCGGTTTCAAGGTCGCGGTGCCATCCAATCCGTACGACGCCAAGGGTCTATTTAAGACGGCCCTGCGCGGCGACGACCCAGTGCTTTTCCTCGAACACAAGTCCTTGCTCAACACCCGTGGTGAAGTGCCGGAAGAAGAGTACTCCATTCCCTTTGGCCAAGCGGCCGTGTGTCGTCGCGGTGAGCACCTGACGGTCGTGGCTTTGACGACTATGGTGCCCGAGACGCTGCACGTCGCCGAAGCCCTATCCGGCGAGGGCATCTCGGTCGAAGTCATCGACCCCCGCACTACGTCCCCCCTCGACATCGACACAGTACTCGAATCCGTCCACCGGACGGGCCGCCTGCTGATCGCCGATGAGACCTTTGCCCCCTGCGGCATGGGCGCGGAAATCGCCGCCGAAGTGGTTGACCGGGCCTTCGACGACCTCGACGCGCCGGTGCGTCGCCTCAACGGTGCGCACGTGCCCACGCCGTACAGCGCGCCCTTAGAGGCCGCGGTCGCGCCCAACAGGGAGGACCTAGAACGGGCCATCCGCGACTTGATGGCCGAGTAGGAGCAAGCGCATGGCCGAGGCAATCGCAATGCCCCGCCTAGGGTGGACCATGGAGGAGGGCACGCTCGTCGAGTGGCGCAAAGCCGATGGCGATACAGTCGAGGCTGGCGAAATCCTCTTTACGGTGGAAAGCGACAAGGCCCTCAACGAGATCGAGACTTTTTCCGGCGGCATCCTGCGCATCCCCTCGGACGCGCCCCAACCCGGCGATACCGTGCCGGTGGGTACCCTGTTGGGCTATCTGTTGCAGCCCGGCGAGGAAATGCCGACTGCACCGCCTCCAACTCCCACTGCAGAGCCGGTTCCAACGCCTGCGGAACCCGCGCCCGTAGCAAAACCAAAACTAGCCCCAACTCCTGCGCCGGCCCGCTCCGCAGGGCCGACCATTAGCCCCCGCGCTCGGCGCGTGGCCTCGGAGCTTGGGGTGGAATGGCGCGCGCTTACGGGCAGTGGGCGCACGGGTCGGATCGTCGAGCGTGATGTTCGCGCGGCTGCCGCCCGCAGCGGCCAAGCGGTTCCCGCGATCCTGACGACCGAAGCAGATGCAACCGAGTTAGTGATGTTGCGCCCGCGGCTCAAGGTGGAGGATGCACCAGCACCTGCCTATCACCACCTGATTGCCAAGCTAGCGATCGTCGCCTTGGCCGATTATCCCCAGTTGAATGCCGCGGGGACCGAGGCTGTCCACCTCAGTCTCGCCGTAGATACGGGCGATGGTTTGGCGAGTCCGGTTATCCGCGACGCGCATACCAAAAACTGGGCCGAACTCGCGGCCGAGGCCCGCTTCCTAGCGCTGCAGGCGCGGCGGCGCGTCTTGGAGCCGGAGGCCGTGCAGGGTGGCACCTTTGCCATCGCCAACCTCGGCATGTACGGGATCGACGCCTTTACTCCCATCCTCCGCCCTCCCTACCGCGCTGCTTTGGGACTGGGGCGCATTGCCGAACGGCCGGCCGTGCGCGAGGGCCGAGTGGTGCCACGGGCGTTGATCTCTTTGAGCCTGACGGTTGAGAGTGAACTGCTCGAAAACGGCGCAGCGGCTCGTTTCCTCGACCGCCTGCGGTCTTTGATCGAGCGGCCCGAATTGGGGCTGCAAGACTAGACGTATCCCTCACTCCAGCATCGTCTGCAAGACCATGCCTGTGCCGTTAATCCGCACTTGTACCGCGCCGGTGTGGTCGGTGCGCAGCACTCGCGCTCCGTGTGCTGTGTAGCGCGCGACGATCTCTGGGGCCGGGTGCTTGAACTTGTTGCCCTCCCCCAGCGACATCACCGCCACTGCGGGCGCGACTGCTTCGATAAAAAGTGGCTGCGACGAGGTGCGCGAGCCGTGGTGAGCCACCTTGAGCAAGCGCGCCTGCAGCCGCGGGCCCCAAGCGAGAATCGCCGGATCGGTCTCTTGCTCTACGTCGCCGGTAAAGAGCACGCGCACGGCTCCGTGCTGCAAGCTAAAGGCTACCGAGCCGTTGTTGAGGCCAAAGGGGACATTGCCGTCTGCATCGACAAAGTCCGCAGTTGGATGCAGGACGAGTCCCGCGACCCCGCCCAAGCCCGCCAAGCTGTCGCCCGCTGCGACCCGGTGGTAGCGCACGTCCCGCTCGGCGATGAGTTCTTGCAAACGCCGCGCAGTCCACGAGTCATAGACTTGCCCGCTGTCGAGAAAGTGGCCGACTTCCATTTGCTCCAACAGGGCTACCAGTCCGCCGATGTGGTCGTTGTGCGAATGCGAGGCCACGACGACATCGACCCGCCGGACGCCCATGTAGCGCAAGAAAGGCAACAGTATCTGTTCGCCGCAGTCGAAGTATGCACTGCGCTCGCCGCCATCGACGATCATGGTTTTGCCGTTGGGGAAGCGCACAAACGCCGCGTCGCCTTGGCCCACGTCCAAAAAGACGATCTCCAAGTCGCGGGAGCGGAGCGCGTAGGTCCACACTGCGACGTTGAGCCAGACGAGCGCCGCGAAAATGGCGGCTTTACACGCCCACGGCCTATGCCTATGGGGCAGCAGCGGGCCGAGCAGGCAGAGGGCAGCGGCCACTGCGACGAAGAGTACCCCCGGCCGCGGTACGGCCACAGACGCAAAAGGTAGCGAGGCCCACCACGAGACTAGTTCAATCAGCCCCACGAGGACTAGGTAATTGGTGGCGTTGAACGCGGTGGCGACCCAGGGCAAAATCCACCCCGTCAACGCGGCCAGCAGACCCAAGCCCACGGCGAGTGCCAAGAGCGGCACTACCACTAAATTGGCCACCACGGCCCCCAGTGCTAGCTGCTGAAAGGAATAGGCGATCAAAGGTCCGGTGCCGAGTTGGGCTGCCAGCGAGGCGCACAGTGGAGTGATGATCCAGCGGCCGACCCAGCTATCGGCGCGTTGACAGGCTACGGGGAAAAGCGAGGTGAGTGGTCCGTGCAAGGCGATGATGGCCCATGTCGCGCCAAAGGAGAGTTGAAAGCTCAGGCTCCACGGACTCTCCGGCCATATCACTAAGATCGCCAGCGCCGCCAGCCCAAGGGTGTTGTAGATGTCGCCCTGCCGCCTAAGCACCCGTCCCAACAGCACCACCGCTCCCATTACCACCGCTCGCACCACCGGCACCTGCGCTCCGGTTGCGAGGGCATAGAGTGCCAGAGAGACGATGGTGGCTGCGGAACTCGACCGGTCGGCGAGCCGCAGGAGCCGGAAGCCGAAGAAGAAAAATCCACCGACCATCCCGACGTGGAGTCCGCTGACTACGAGCGCGTGCGCCAGCCCGGTGCTGCGAAACGCCGTGCGCACTTCCTCGGGAATCCGCTGCTTCTCTCCCAAGAGTACGCCCAACAACAGTCCGGCTGGCGCTCCTGAAAGGTTGCGCTCAATGCTCTGGCGCACGGCTCGTCTGAGGGGTAGCACCACGCCTTCGTACAGCCAGTGTCCGGGCAAGCGCTCCACGGAAACGATCTGCTCAGATTTGCCGACGAAGAGCGTGCCGTAGATGTCTTGCTGAGCCAAAAAGGCTCGGTAGTCGAAGGCACCAGGATTCCGCATCGCACGGGGCCGTTGTAGCTTCCCGCGCAGGGATACGCGGTCGCCGTAATCGGCTGGCAGGTATGCGTCTTTTACTGTGATCAGCACTTGCCCGCTCAAGTGGTAGATGGCGCTGTCGGTGACTACCTGTTCCAGTTCTATGGCAAAGTGTACTCGCTCGTCGCTACGCTCTGGCTCTTGGACGATGCGCCCGGTGATCACGCCGCGCTGGCCAAAGACCTCGAGCGCGACTAGGTGGGGCAAAGGGGACAGGGTTGTGTCGATGTGGTAACGCAGCGCACCTAGCAGGACGACGACCGCCCACACCATCCAACCCGTCCAACGCGCCTTGCGATAGAAGCCTGCGGCCGCGCCGACGAGGGCCAAGCCGCTCAGAACCGCCGCTGCGGTCAAGCCTATCTCCACAGTCCGCCCCAGGAAAATGCCGATTCCGAATCCGAGGGCCGTCCACAGCGCGGGTCGCCGGAGCGTCTTTTTGCTAGCAGACATACCAAGTCCAACGGCAAAAATCGTTCCAACTCGACAGGGCGTTAGCGAGTCTGTATGCTAAGGCGAAGAGAAAAAGAGAAAGTTTTGACGAAGGAAAATTAGATGACTAATCCCACAGCTAAGCTCCGAGGCAAAGACCGCCGCTATTTGCGCGGTTTAGGCAACGCACTGCGCCCGACCGTGTACTTGGGCAAAGAGGGGCTTTCCGCCGCCGTTATCCGCTCGCTCAACGAAGCCTATGCCAATAGCGAGTTGGTCAAGGTGCGCTGCGAGCGCAACAGCCCACTCGACCGCCGCGAAGCCGGCGAGCAGCTTGCCGCCGCTACCGAGTCACACCTAGTGCAAGTATTGGGCAACACGCTGCTCCTCTACCGCCCCGATCCCGACGACCCCCAAATCGCGTTGCCCGAATAGAGGCGCAGACTTCCGTTGAGAAATATCACTTTGAAACCTAGACGTGCGCTGAGCACCGGCGGGGCCAGCGGCTTCGGTCTGGGCACCGCCAAGACCCTGCTCGCCCAAGGTGCCTAGGTCGCCATCGCCGATATCGACGGCGAAAAACTGCGGGCGGCAGCCATTGAATCATACTTTTCCGCAACTTGGTCGCAGACATCCCATCCTTGGCTCGTATCGGCGATATTGGCCGCATGTACTTGGACGGTGAGCAGGTTTCCCAAGGTATCGGTGGCGATGTGGCGTTTACGGTCTTTGACTTTTTTCCCCATCGGTGCCCAGACGGCTTCTAGGAGTCATTTGCCGATCAAAGCTAATAGGGCAGCGTCGGCTCTACCACAGGAGACCCATAGCTCAGGAACAATATGACAAAGGTACGTCAACCACGCATGGAATACTTGGGCGTCATCAACTTCTAAGTCGTCAAATGCGAATTCCGTCAACCACTCGCCAACAAATTCTGTCCACTCACTCAATTCCGAATGGCTTGCAGCGGCTACGAGACAAATGTTTATAGCTTCTTGGATAGACAGCACATACTCAGCATCACGTCTGTATTTACGTACAAGGATACGCAGTTCGTCCGCAAGCATGGTACTCCTCGCAACGGCGGCAACCGTAGCTAATCCACTCAATAGACCGACGAGCTGAGGGCTGCTATCTATATTTAGGATTCGATGGTTCGCACGCTTCAGTGCTTTTGCCGCCAGTTCAGCTTGGTCGGTACTAATGCGGTAAATCAAGGCGAAATTTACAAGAGCAGGAAACGACGATGGACTTACTTCTTTTGCGCTAAGTTGTGTCTCAATCGCTTCTGCGAGTTGGATAGGCAAAGCACGCTGCAGGTCTTCAGTTCCTTCTAATGGACCAGGATACCATGGATCAAGGGAATTACTAAGAGATTCAAGGCTTCCGGCCGCATCTCCAAATACCAAGTCATGTATTGGGCTATCTGTTATATTCTGCTCGTATTTCTTTGCTGCGATTAGGATACGGCCGAAGAAATCAGCCTTCATTTGCGAAGCCGTTGCGAGCTCGGGAATCCAGCGCGGCTCTAAACGCATATCGACGAGCGATTGCGGATAATGTTGTCCTCTGCGATCGCGAGACATGTCTTCACTGAATTGATCAATATCAATATCTACATTCACAAGCTGACGTTGAATTAAGGCCGCTTGTGACAGGGCCGCTAATCGTCTGTAGAAGGGTGGCTCTGTTGACAACAGTCGGGTACTTGATAACTCTCCATCCACGAGATAGAACAATGCCGAGAGAAATTTGAACCCTCTCGCTTGTCCATCAACACCGTCGTCTCGAATTTGCTTAATGAGACGGATAAGAATCGGCTCTATATCAGATCTTGACGGAAGAATGCGCAAACCGACTTCAATGGCACCCAATTGCGAGATTCTATCTCCATGATTATCTAAAAAGTCAAAGGCGCGTACAAGATCCTCATTATTCAATTGATCGACATTGATTTCGTCTGTTAGCGCAGCATGGGATGAAAGAAAGAGGCTAAACAGGAAGCCTTCATAGGGTCGCCATGCAGACAGTTGCTCAAAGAGCTTTTTACCACTCTTGGGGGCATAATCGTGAATAGAGGTACTCTCACTATATATACCTACAAGTCTTTCAAAATATCTACGAGAAGGAGGAACGAGAGAGGATGTGCTAATATGTCCGTTTACCATCTCATTTCTTATGGAGTCTGCCTTTTCGACCGGCGTATCGAGAAAATCTCTATAAAATGTACCTACTTCGTCATCTTTGAGAGCACGTTCTGTGAGAATTTTGCGCCATGAATCTGATGCACTGTTAGGGAGATTGAAATCAGAGGCAGCTTCGTCAAGAAAGCGCAGACGTGTGTCCTTATCTGAGGAAAGTCCCGTAAGAAAATTAGGCAAAGGAAAACTTTTTTCGTCGTGAGAAAGGAAAAGATTCGGCAACTCTCCTTTCTTGTGTATATCCTTTAGCCTCCACTTTTGATCCTTCTTATCAATCACTGTCTTCTCTGATACACCTGAAAGAACTTTTCGAGCAGCACCGAACAGAGTAGAAGTGTGAACTTCAATACCAAAATCAGGAAAGGTAATAGTGCCATCCCTCACAAAACCGTACTCCTCCCGAAAATCTGGATCTTCAAGCAAAGTCTTACGTATGAGCGGAGGAACGAGTTCTAAAGCCTTCTGTGCCAATGCATATCTGACATAAAGATCATTCATCAAGTCGTCTCTCTTTCGGTTATGTCTGTATTAGCTATTTTTGCAATCAGGTCTCGTTGCTCTTCAATAATCCAAGAATACAAATCAGGATATTGTTTTTTTATTGGATCCAAAATCTTCTCTTGGACCCAATTCCAATATTCGTCTTGAACTTCCCATGACACGTTAACCAGAGGCGTAAGTAACAATAGGAGATAGCCGCCGCGTCCAGTCTTGGCAATGTTATCACCGTTTTCTTTATCAAAGCTGTGTGCCCAGCCTCGAATGTCAATCTGATTCATAAGCCAATCGGAACGAGCTCTTGTACTCGAAAAATCAGCATCGGCTTTCCACAAGCCTTTTATTACTCGGCTAAACTCTATTAGCGACGTATTCAGCCAAGGAAATTCTTTTGGAATCTGAAGCCAAGTTGTCATTCGGACACAAAGAAGATTTTCCCGAATAGCCTTTAGTTCGGCTGTCTCACCAATTCTGCCATCCTTAATAGGAGAGGCCTCAAGATGATGTGCCAGTTCATCCTCACTTACGGGTACAAAGAAGTATCCGGCCTGACGGAGCTGAGTCCTGAGCTGAGTCCTGTACCCTAGTCGTTCTCCAGTCGTTTTAGCACCAGTAGAGGCCAGTGTATCTATAAGATCCAGTGTTGAGAATATATATTTGGACATGTCTCCATCGCTAAAATGGTCATGTTGATTGAAAAACCTGTCGTCTGTAATGATTGCACCGCAATATATTGCCGAATGGAAAAGAGTAGCGGTTGGATGTTCAGATATTGAGCGATCTACTAACGGATCCGTATTGGTTAGTCTGCCTACCTCTATTTTTCCTAATTCTATCCGCGAATTAACGGCAGACCGTATTCGTTCTATAGCGTTCTTGACTTCGCCAGAAATACGTTCATAAGAAATTAGTTGGTCTATTTCAGATACCACTCTTGGCGAAACAACTGATTTGAAGCCTGCGGCTTTTAGTTTTTCCAGTATCCCAAGATGAAGGAAGTATTTTACAGCCACGTCGTCTAAGTACAGTATTGTCCCCTCAGCGATTTCCGGCTGATTTGGCCACGGTTTCTCCTGAAGTTGCAAATAGGCTTGCGCTTTCTGGTATTCACTCGCCGTAATCAGTCCCTTTTGCTGCAACTTATTCACAACAGATTGGCAGCTACTCAGCACAGGTGCATGTGCCGTTAAGTCAGCTTCTTCTTCCATCAGAGAGCTAATCCGATGAACCGGAGACGGTTGAACAACGATGTGCCGTAGACCATCTTCACTGTTCCCTTTTTCTGCCTCTGCTATAAACTGTGCTAACTCTTCCCCAATCTGATCGGACAGATCACTATCCGGCTCAGTACTTGGCGAGAACTTTTCTAATGCATCTGTAGCTAGCAAGTCACGTATCTGGTGTGCTTCTTTGATCCGGCTTGGCTGATGGAATGCAACTCTCCATTTTTCGTCAAAAAGCCACCCGAGAGTTGAATGTGGTATGTGAACCATATCAAAAGCGTCCAATGCTTCATCAAGCAGATCCAGAAAGCTTAAGGTGAGTAATGCGGTTGCATCTATTCCAATCTGCATACTAGTGTCAAGAGATAGCGGTTGTCGCTTGCCGCTATATGCGGGGATAGCACCTTTCCTTCGTAGATCGTTTTCTGCCAAGTTTACCAAAGCCGGGAAGAGCATCAAATCACTAAGAGACCTATTGAGGGAATGTGCTGCAAGAAACATCGGAATCTCGCCACGGCGTAACTGCTGAGATATTTCAGATTCTCGACGATCCCATTCCTGTTTCTGATCCCAGATTTCTTTCAGGGACATCTGCCAGATTGGACCATCGTTGCCAGAGAGTGCGGCAGCTTTGTACATCCACTGAGTGGTTTCTTGATCCTCCCAGCCAGCGTTTGTTGCAAGAAAATAGGCTGTTCCTAATATATCAGCATCGTCTTGTCCCTTCTCTACCGCTTCAAGTATCAACTCTTTTGCATGAGGGATAGCGTCTGAATGAAGGGCTAGTCGAGCAGCATATATCAGTTCTTTGGCGTCCCTTTCGACTTTCTTATTACATTCTTTAGCGACAAACTCAGAAAGAGAGTTCCAAGCTCCCAAAGAGACCGCAAGATTAACCTGTAATGTGCGGTAGGTTTCATCATCCCAATCATTACTTAGCTTGGCCAATTCGGAGCGAGTTTTCAGTAAATCGCCTTCGAGGTACAGAGTCCAGCAATAGAGCATTTGCAGTTTATCAGATTGTCCTACAATCGTCTTGTTTGAATCCAGAAATTCTATAAGCCGTTCATTTTTCTGTGCTTTATGAAGACTACTGGCAAACTTTTCTGCAGCAGGCAAAGCACGGGTTCTTTCAAATAGAATCTCGCTATACTCGCAAAGGTCTTCCAAATCGCCTCTGGCTTCAAGTTCGTTAGCAAGGTTTTCCAAATCAAGCAGGGAATCTGTTTTTTTGAACCGTTCTTTGAGGCCCTCGACAGGATCAGTCCCTTCTGCTTCGGCAATTCTTCCCCGAAGCCGACCCTCCTCTGCTTCAGAAAGTCCTCCTTTCAAAAGAATTTCCAAGCACTTATTTGCATTATCAAGCTGTCCTATCTGCGAAAAAAGTTCGACTTGAAGAGATAGTATCATCTTCTTATCAATATGGCCGGTAAGCTCGTTGTGATACCGGATGATATAGTTCAAAGCATGCTCTGGGGTCTTCTGTTTGAAGGCAAGAGCAAAGCGCGCAAGTGCAGCATCAAAAGTGATTTCGCCATTGAGAGCGATTTGTCGTTCGATCTCCTGTTCGACCAGCCTATTATCTAATTCTATTCCGAATTGAAGACCAAAACGAACAAGACATAGATCTATCTTGGGATCGCGAAGTTTGGATTCCAGCCGCACTTTTCCTTCGGCGCATTTATCGGGATTTGGATCCGTGAGCTCAAGCCAAAGTGCATACTCATCGTCTATTTTCTCTGCAAGGGGACAACCTAGTTGACGTGCAGCCTCCGCAGCGTCGATAAAGATACGGTGAGCTAACCGGCGGGCTTCAATTCCAGCAGGCCCCGAGTCAAGGTGAAATTCCGCCACTTCAAACGGTGGCTGATCGCGCACACTAGCTCGCAATTCGGCAGGCACTGCCTGAAGAAGATGTGTAATTGCTACCATGTGATGGAGAACAGGGGCATCGTGCAGATCGTCATCTGTCAACGCATCAAGATTTTTCTGAGCTGTTTCCCAATCGGCGAGTTCAAGCCGATACGCCAATAGGAGGTATTTACCATCAGGGTCTATATTCGTGGTGTCGATACCGACTGTATTTGACCAGTCAATAGCTTCCTGTGGGCCATCATGATTTGCAACGATTATAAGCGCTGCGGACCGAGATATAGGAGAATTGATGTTCGCTAAGATACTTAGAGCAGCGTTTTTATCACCCCTCTGTGACGCTATACAGGCTTCTGCTATATATACTTCCTGACAATCTCCTAATTCCTTAGCGTACTTGAGATATTTCTCTGCTTTGTCTAATTCTTCAGTATGCGAAAGGACTCGAACGCACCAAGCTAATGCTTGGCACCTTATCGTATCAGTACCACCTGATAGTTCTCCTTCTACTAGCTTTCTTGCAAGTGCTAATGAAATTCCGGCTCTGTTGAAATCTGCGAAAAAACGAGATTTACGGAGTATATCGGTCTCATCCTTAATTTTCTGGTCAACGAGCTCCGTTGGAAAATCAGAACGATGAAACACATCCGACGGAACATTATCTAGGCTGTCGGAGCGCCGATTCTCCATAACTTTGGCTTCATGATCCCACTTCCATTGTTTAAGCATTTCAGCCGGATAGGTTTCATATTGATTATCTACCACCGTATGGTGAGTCGGACAAAGCAAAATCAAATTATCTGGAGAATTCAATTCTTTATTGGTAAGTTCAGCCTTACCTCTTGGTCCATCTTCACTAATAGCATAAATATGGCATATTTGAGCTATGACAGCAGCGTTAGATTCTTCAGTAGCTGGTTCGATCACATTATTCGTACATTTTGGATGGGCGCATTGATTTCCGCTCAAGCCGAACAGAATTTTTAATGTCTTCTGTGAATAGTTTCGTCGTAGTTTAGTCATACTCATCACCCTACACGCTGATTTCTTATTCGCCACTTCCCAAAGTGAAGTTGTACCAAAAATCTTCCAGAACGAAAAGAGACAGATGCTTTACATTCGCCGACGCGACAATCACGTCCGTCATGTCCAGTGTTGCCGTTTGCACCGCTAAGATATATCGACGCCAAGCAGCCGGGTTGGCTGCAGTTGGCCACCCTTTCTGACGAGTAATAGTCCAGTACTCTGCGGCTGGAGCAATAGGCCTAATCTCTCCACCTGAGTCTCTAAGGTTTCGGCTCCGCAGTTAATCGCGGCGGTACTCTCAACGGGATAGTTATAGTGGGTAGTTCTTTCCTCGGCGTAGGGGGCGACACGAGGAATGTAAAACGGCTTCTTATACTATCGATGTGAGTCGAAATGTCTGTTTCCATTTCCATAGCCGGTATCAGGCACATCTCGTCAAATATCTTCATAGTCATTTTGTCCATGACGCCTGCCTCGCTCAGCCCTAGCGCAGTCTCGTGTACGGCTGCTAGTGCCTCACTCTTATACTGTTCATTCATCATATACAATCTCCGTGATTGTTCCGTTCTCCATCGCTGCTGTCAGTGCCTCATCGTCGTAGGCAAGCATCTCGCTGGCCAATTTCCGGAAAACCGGCAACTCGTCCTGCCGAATGTTATCTCGGTCGCTCTTGGCGAAGCCATAAACGAAGAATGCCTTTTCGCCCCGCCGGAAGAGCACAATGCTCCGATACCCACCCGACTTACCTTGTCCTTTCCGTGCCAGACGCTGCTTGATCACGCCACCACCCAGATTGGCATCAATAAGCCCCTCTTCGGCATGTCGAACAGCCTTACAAAGTTCTTCTTCGGCTATCCCTTCTCTATTAGCAAAGCGATTGAACGACTTGGTTTTGAAGACGCGCATTCGGCTCTTTCAGCATGACCATAGCCTTTGACACTATGAGTACTAATTGAGAACCGATCTGCTTATCATCCTCGCTCGACAAGATATTCAAGAGGTCTTGCAGGTCAGCATGGGCTCTCCTCTCAACTTCCTGAATACCACCTTGCGCTTCGACGACGCTACGGAGGGCGAGCATAAATGCGGCCATGTCTCCATCGGCTTGGTATTCTTCCAGTGCCGTTTGAAGATAGGCACTGGCCTCCTCACGGTCAGAAAGCCTTTCGATTAGGTAATCGCGATATTTTTTCATCGTTTCACAAGAAAATACTGTCCCCGGCCTATATCGGCAATCAGCGCCGGTTGTCGCCGCATGGCCTATTGAGCTTATTAACAGACTTCAACTCGAACTAGGAGATACCTTATGAAAAGCTGTATCCGCGCCGCGCTCGCGTGTGCGCTCGCCGTTTCGCCAGCCCTTGCCCAAGAGGCCGTGCCGCTCAAGACCCTGCCCTTTAGCCCGGCCCGCCAAGCCGGCGGTCTCCTCTTTATCAGTGGCCAGATCGCCCGCACGGCCGAAGGTGCCGACGTCAAGGAGTCGGTCGCGGCTGAGACTCATCAGACCATGAAAAACATCGGGCGGATACTCGAAGAGCACGGGTATGCGTTCGACGACCTCGTCAGTGTCACCGTCTGGCTCTCGGACATTGAAGATTACCACGAGATGAACAAGGCTTATGCTTCGTACTTTAAGGAGCAATTCCCGGCGCGGGCTTGCACCGGTGGGGCGCAGATTGTCTTTGATTTTCGCGTCGAGATCGCCGCCATTGCCTATAAGGATACGGATGACGATGGCGAACATCACAATGGCGACGAGGACTAGGCCATGCCGCTGAGTCGTCGACGCTTCATGCGCGAGACCGCGTTGGCCGCCGGCGGTCTCGCCCTTGCCGGGACGGCGCGCGCAGAAAAGGATATACCCATGAGCACGGATCGCCCTCTCTTCGTCTCCACTTGGGCCTTTGGTAAAGTCGCCAACGAACAATCGCTGCGAACCGCCGAACAGGGCGGCTCGGTTCTCGACGCCGTCGAGCGCGGCATCCACGTTGCCGAAGCCGACGCCTCCAATGCATCCGTGGGATTGGGGGGCATACCCAACGCCCAAGGCGTGGTGCAGCTCGACGCCTGCATTATGGACGGCGAGGGGCAGCGCGCCGGGAGCGTCGCCGCGATCGAGGGGATCCTACACCCGATCTCTGTAGCGCGCCGGGTGATGGACGAGACCAAGCACGTCATGCTCGTTGGCGAAGGCGCGCGGCAGTTCGCTCTGGAGCAGGGTTTTGCCAGCGTTGATTTGCTCACGGAAGAAAGGCGCAAGGCGTGGGAGGAATGGCGGGAAAAGCAGGGTGATGCCGACAATCACGACACTATCGCCCTGCTTGGACTCGACGGTGAGGGGCGGATTGCTGGCGGCTGCTCGACCAGTGGCTGGGGCTACAAGCTGCCGGGCCGCGTCGGCGACTCGCCGATCATTGGCAGCGGGCTATACGTCGATGGAGGCGTGGGCGCGGCTGGCGCTACGGGGCTGGGCGAAAATGTCATGCGCTACTGCGCCACCTTCCTCGCTGTCGAATACATGCGCCAGGGGCTGCACCCGGAGGAAGCCTGCGTCGAGACCATCCGCCGCATCATCGCGCTCGACCCACGTCCGGTCGAGGAATTGCACCTCAATTTCGTCGCGCTCGACAAGCAAGGTCGCTTTGGCGCGGCGGGCACCAACGAGGGCTTCCAATACGCCGTCACCTATCCAGGGTACAGCGAAGTGCTCACGGGCGTTGGGGTGGGTACGGGTGAGATCGGACCCGAGGGGGGGAACCGGCGCTGAGGTTTAGGAGCCGTCTGCTTCACCGCGCTTTTAGGCGTGACAAATTCCCGATGACTGCCGCGTTGGATCGCTAGGAATTTTCAGACGGCTGCCCGTTTTCGCGCACTAGCAAATAGACGACCAAGGCGATCATATTGCCCAAGAGACCGAAGAGGCCCCAAACCGCGGCTTTCTCCCGTCTTTTTTGGGCGTCTAAGGCGATCCACGCAGGGATGAAGAGCCAGAAGAGGATAAAGCCGGCTAGGGCCGTAATTCCGGTCGTATTGCGCAAAAGACTGAGTCTTTCGCTTTCCTCGCTTCTCTCCTGAGGCGGGGGGTTATACTGCGACCGCGAGACCGTCGCGGCGATTAAGCCACCTTTGACGCGGTTCATTTCTACAAGCTCACCACCGTATCTTGAAATGGGTTCTTCCGTTGAAATGATTAGGTGCTTTGGGATCATGTCGAGGCCGACAGTTAAAGAGGAAAAAGAATGTGAGACTCTAGACCAATGACCCCCGATTATCGTAGGCAATAGGATAGCGGTCCGCTGTATGGGTGAAATCACATCTTCGGGGGCCATATTCAATATCTTAGTCAGGGACCCGAGGGGAAAATCTGCGACGTTGCGCACCGGGGGGATATGCCGGCCGTAATACACAATGAGACCCTGGGCATTGGTCACCCACACCTCGCCGATGGCTTCTTCTTGGGCCACTGCTTTGCTCAAAGCCTCTTGGGTTTGCTTGTTGCCGTCGAGTGTATCTATGAGGCCCACGATCCGCTCTAGGGCGGCTTTGAGCTCGACTGCCTTTGCCTCCTTTTTCTGCTTGTATTCCTGAAGGTGCTGGTCCCGTTTGTCGCGATCTTCCTTTGCAGCGGCGTCGGACCTTGGAGCCACGTAGTATTCGTTGATCAGGAAAGATGTGAAAAGAACCAGCACGCTCAAGATGGTCAGCTTGGGTAGCCATCTATGCAGCGCATCTTTCAAACGTTCATTCATGGGATAACTCCCTTCTTTGGCGGCGCAAGAGAATGATTGGACTCGTCAATAGCGCGGCGATGTTTAAGCCGACTAAGCCGATGACAGAGGCTTGTATGATTTGGTCAATGTCGAGCCTTGGGCCTACGGCGTAGAGCAGGGCGAACAATTCCAAGGCGACTAGTCCTAGGGCGATTTTACCGTAGAGCGGGATGTGAATCCTCGCTTCCTCGGCCCGCCTTTTCTTGGCCCAACTCACGGCTTTAGACCGCACTTCCTCGTCTAGTCTAGGTGGCACCTGCACTTCGGGTACAGAGCCCAACAGCGCTCGAATCTCTTGTATGGTGCGGTGGTCTTGGTTCATGGGTTCGGTGCCATTTGGCGCAGTTGTTTTAGGGCGTGGTGCAAGCGGCTTTTGACGGTTCCGATGGGTGCGCCGACGATTTTCGCGGTCTCTTCCTGCGAGTAATCGTGCAGGACGCGGAGGACGACGACGGCGCGCAAGTGGGGTTGCAGGGCCGCGAGCAGTTGGTGGGCGGCTTCTTCGTCTTCTCGCTTGAGCAAATGGTCGTGGGGGTCGCGAACTGGCGGCTCGGCCATTTGCTCGGCTGGGATACTCGTGCTTTGGCGGCGCAGTTCGTCCATGCACAGGTTGTGGGCTATGGTATAGAGCCAAGTCGAAAATTTGCCCCGGGGATTAAAGCGGTCGGCGTTTTCCAATACGCGCATGTAGGTCTCCTGAAATACATCTTCTGCCAAGGCCGCGTCCTGCAAGAGCCGCAAGATAAAATTGAAAAGGGACTGGCGATGGCGCGTGTAGAGTTCGTCAAAAGCCTGCATATCCCCTTGGCGGAGATTTACCATCAATGTTTCGTCGCTCCGGCCCATGAGAATCCAGACGAGTTTTAGTCTGCGGCTCTGAGATTGTTCACATCTATTTATACGGATGGGGCCGCGATTTCGTTCACAGTGGCGATGAACGGGCTAGGTTGGGACCGTGGGCGTCTCGTACTAGCCGAGGACTAGCTGCAACGCCTCGACGGCGTGGTCGATGTCGGTCTCGTCGTTGAAGATGTGCGTGGAGATGCGGATGGCGTTGTAGTTTTCCTTGGGCACGTCGGCATCCTCTACATAGGCGTACGTGCCCTGCGCTGGTTTGAGGAAGATGTTGCGCTTTTGCAGCGCGGAGACGACTTCGCTGTGGCTGCCGCTGGTGAGCGAGAAGCTGACGATGCCCGAGGAGAGTTCGCGTTGGGGTGGGGTGATTGGTGTGAGTTGGGGGATTTCTGCTAGACGCTGGCGCGCGTAGGTGGAGAGTTGGCGACAGCGCGCTTCGATGCGGGGGCGGCCGATGGTGTTGTGGAATTCCATCGCCACTCCGTGCGCGACGATCTGCGGCACGTTGCGGGTGCCGGACGAGGCGGAATAGGCGTTGTAACCGGAATAGGTGAACACGGGCCGGACGCGATCTTGCACGTCCTTGCGGATGTAGAGCAGCCCCGTGCCCTTGGGCGCGAGCATCCACTTGTGGCTGCTGGAGGCATAGGTATCTACGTCGAGCGCTTTGACGTCGACGTCGATCATGCCTGGGGCTTGCGCACCGTCGCAGACCAGCAGGATGTCGCGGGGGCGGGTGAGGGCGGCGATGGCCGTTAGTGGCATTTGCAGCCCGGTGATAGTGTCGATGTGGCAGAAGCTGCACACGCGGGTGCGCGGCGTCAGGTGATCCTCCACTAGTTGCAGGATCTCGGCGGCATTGCGCACGGGATTGGGCATTTTGATGTAGCGAACCACCGCGCCGCGAGTGCGCGCCAAGTGCTGCCAGCAGACCATGCCGCCACCGTGCTCGTGATTGGTCGTCAGTACTTCGTCGCCCGGCTGGAGGTCGAGGCCGCTGGCTACGTGGTTCATGCCTTCGGTCGTGTTGCGCGTCAGCGCGATTTCGTCCAGCTCGGCCCCAATAAACTCCGCTCCCTTGGCTCGCACCGTTTCCATCTCGCTGCCGAGGCCGCCCCAAGTATTGGCCAGCGGATTGCCCTCCAGTTCGGCGAGGTACGCGGTCAGGGCGTCGGTCACCACGCGGGGCGTCGCGCCAATGCTGCCGCAGTTGAGATGGACTAGGCCTGGGTGTAGGCGAAACTCTCGCCGCACTCGCTGCCATAGTGCGCCCTCGTTGCTAGCGGCTGCTACGTCTCGACCGAGGGTGCCTAGCCGCTCGGCAAGCCCTTCGACTAGATCAGGAAGGAGCGGGACTGCGGCCGCGGCTGCGGCGATTCCCTTGAAGAATGCTCTTCGTTCCATGGATTGGTCCTGTGGGTAGGAAGCGGTTTGTTGCGATGTAGGGGTCGGTTTGCAAACCGACCCCTACCCGGTCTATACTTTTTGTATGTTTTGGTACAAACCCTTTTTGCTTCTGCTGGCGATTGTTGGCTGTGCGGAAGCAACCGAATCTGCGCACGAAGTAAACGGCGACCGCTCGATGCGCATTGGGCACTACGGAGAAGCCGCCGCCCACTACCAGCACGCCGTTGACCAGAACGAAAAATCGCCGGTGCTCTACCGCAAGTTGGCCGAGGCCCATGCGAAAAACGAGGCCCTGCCCGCGGCCGTTAGCGCGTACGAGCAGGCCATTGCCCTAGCGCCGAGCCACGCCAAGACGCGGACCGAATTGGCGATCCTGTTTACGCGCCTCGACCGCTACGACGATGCCTTAGCCCTGCTCGAACAGACGGTGCGGGAGCAGCCCGACCGCGCCCAAGCGCACATGGTGCTGGGCTTGCTGCACGCCCGCGAGGGGCGCTACCCAGCCGCGATTGCCGCCTATCAGCGCGCGATTGCCGCCGTGCCCAAGTACGAGGAAGCGTGGTTCAACCTCGGCGAAGCCCATATCAAGCAAAACGACTATGCGGCCGCCGAGCAAGCCTTTAGCAGTGCCGTAGCTGCGGACACGACCTCGGCCCAATTCCGCAATGGCCTAGGGCGCAGCTATTACCTCCGGCGCGACTACGCCGCGGCTGTGGCCGAATTTAGCCACGCCGTACGGCTGGATTCACTGTTTGCCCAAGCCCGCTTCAATCTCGGCAACGCCTTGCTGCGTTCCGGTCAGAAGGAAGAGGGGCGACGCCAGCTCGCACTGTACAAGCGGCTCGACGAAGAGGAAGAGCGGATCGCCATACTGAAAAACACCTTGGCGACGCACCCAGATGACGCTGGCGCGTACCACGACTTGGCCGTTGTGTACGGGCGGCGCGGCCAATACCGAGAAGCGCGCATCCGCTACCTCCAGGCCCTCGATCGAGACCCTGCATTCGCGCCTGCGCACCACAACCTCGGCAACATCCACTTCCGCCGGGGGGAAATGGCCGCGGCCGAGCAGCGGTTTCGTCAGGCATTGCAGGCCGATTCCACGTACGCCCTCGCGCACTTGGGCTTGGGCAATGTCCAGATGTTGCGCAAAGAGTACGACCGCGCCATTGCCTCCTTCCGCCGCGGTCTGCGCTACCAGCCCGACCATCCCAAGCTCCGCCGCAACCTCGCGGCCGCCGAGCAAATCGCCGCGCAGGTTGGCCGATGATGCTGCGCACCTTATGGGCTAGCGTTGTATTCGCTGCGTTCGCGTTCGCCGAGCCAGCCCCGCAATTTGTCGAGATCACCGAGGAAGCGGGCCTATATTTTCGCTATGTCAATGGGGCCAGCGGCCATAAGTACATGGTGGAAGCCGTCGGCTCGGGCGCGGCCTTTTTCGACGACGATGGCGACGGGTGGCTCGACTTGTACATTGTCAATGGTGCGCCCATGCCCGGTTATCGCGGCCCGAGCAGCCCCAATGCGCACTATCGCAACCAACGAGACGGAACCTTTGCCGAGGTCACGGCCGCGGCTGGCACGGGCGACGCCGGCTTTGGCATGGGCGCGGCTGTCGGAGACTACGACAACGACGGCGATGCGGATTTGTATGTAACTAACTACGGGCCGAATGTGTTGTACCGGAACGAAGGTGGTGGCGTCTTCGCCGACGTCACGGCCGCGGCTGCGGTCGGGGATGTAGGATGGGGCACGCACGCGGCTTTTGTCGATTACGACCGCGATGGCGACTTGGATTTGTACGCGGCCAATTACATGGAATTCGACCCGGACCACAACGAGGAGTGCTTTGCCGGCACGGTGCGAATTTACTGTGGCCCCAATACGTATCCCGGACAGGCTGGCGTACTCTACCGCAACGACGGGGGCAGCCGCTTTGTTGATGTGACCACAGAAGTTGGCCTTGCTGACGATTCGGGCCGCCAGCTCGCCGCGGTATTCGGCGATTTCGACAACGATGGGGACGCCGATTTGTTCGTCGCCAACGACAAGCGGCCCAACTTTCTCTTTCTCAACAACGGGGATGGAACGTTTAGCGAAAATGGCGCTGAGGTCGGGGTAGCGTACAACGAAGAAGGGTTGGCCGAGTCGGCTATGGGGGCCGATTGGGGTGACTACGACAACGATGGATTCCTCGACATTATTGTGGCGACCTTCCAGTGGTTGCCCAACACGCTCTACCACAACGACGGCGATGGGTTTTTCACGGATGTTACATTTGTGGCCAACTTAGGCGTGTCCAGCGTGCCGTATTTAGGCATGACGTCTGCCTTTTTCGACTACGACAACGACGGCTTTCTCGACGTGTTCGTCAGCAATGGGCACCTCGACGAGAACGTGGAAGAATACGACCCGGCCACCACGTATCCGCAGCGCAACCAACTCTTCCGCAACCAAGGCGACGGTTCGTTCACCGAGGTGACCGAGCACAGCGGGCCGGGGATGCTGGTCGAGCGCGTCAGCCACGGCGCGGTGTTCGGCGACTGCGACAACGACGGGGACGTGGATATATTCGTTTCGGACTCGGCCGCCCCGCACTGCACCCTGCTGCGCAACGATGGCGGCAATGCGAATCACTATCTGACGGTCGAGGTCGTTGGCACTGCGAGCAATCGGGATGGCATTGGCGCGCGCGTCCGCGCGGTGGCTGGCGACTTGGTACAGACGCGGGAGATCCGTCGTAGCTACGGCTATATGGGTTCTAACGACGTGCGTTTGATACTCGGCTTGGGGGACCACGCGCAGGTAGATACGCTGCGAGTTCATTGGCCCAGTGGTGTGGTGCAGACGCTGTTGGGCGTGGAGGCCGATCAGAGTATTGTGATTCGGGAAGCAAACGAAGAGAGGAGATAGTTGAAATACTCACTAGTTAGCACCTGCGCGCTCCTCGTCTTATGCAGCGCACCCCTATGCGCGGAAGAAACGGTTCTGCGCATTGGCGGCAAGAGCATATCAGTAGAGGAGTTTGCGAAAACAGCGCAAAAGCTGCGGGAGACTGGCTACAGCCACGTCGGGGAACTGGATCAGCAGGGCAAGCAGGAACTGCTCGACGGCGTCATCGCACGGGAATTGCTCATTGCCGAGGCGCTCCGGCGCGGATACGACCGCGATTCGGCTATCGCCCAGGCCGTGGCCAAGAGCGAGCGCAGGGCACTGATGAACAAGCTCTACGAGCAGGAAGCTGTGCAGGCGTCGTATGCGTTTTCGGACGCGGACCTGCGGGCGTTTTTTGCCCAACAGCAGTACGACGTGGAAGTACTCAGCCAGCACATCGTCTGCGCTACCGAGGAAGAGGCTCGTCTGGTCCTCGAGTTGCTTGAGGAAGGGACGCCTTTTGAGTCGCTGATCAGACCCTATTCTCTGCCGAACATTCAGCAGCGCTTTGGCCCCGGCGGTTGGGTCGGCTGGTTCAAGATCGGCGAGGTGTACGAGGGGCTGAAGGTGCCTCTCGCTACCATGTCCATCGGCAGCGTGTATCCCGATCCCGTGAAGACGGTGAGCGGCTACCACGTCTTCAGGCTTGGGGAACGACGCCCCGTCGATTTTGCCGCGGTCCGCGAGTGGGTGGAGAAACAGGCCCTCGTGCAGAGCCGGGCCGACGATATGGAGCGCTACGTCGTCACCCTGCGCCAGCGGTATCAGTTGGCGCTGGACGCGGAGGTTTTTGCCGCGCTGCTCGCCCTTCCGCGGCAAGCGGCGCGGTGGGATGGAGGGGACGCGCCGCTGCTTACTTGGCGCGGCGGCCAGCTCATGGCGCAGGAGTACCTCGCCTTAGTCGAGCAGGGTCGTGCGCCGCACCCGGCCGAACTCGACAGTGCGCGCCTGTACAAGGCCGTGGATAATCTCGCTGGCAAGCAGATCATGGTAGCGGAAGCGCGCAAACTGGGGGTCGCCGACGATGCGGGTATTCGCGCCAACGTCGAAAGGGAACGAGACGCTCTGTTGGTCAAACGGCTCTACCAAGCTGAGGCCGAACGGGTCGGGGAAATTGGCGACGAATCCGTGCGGGCCTTTTACGACCAGCACCTCGATCAGTTTACCCGCACCGATGGCCGGGTAGTGGATTTTGCTTTTGTGCGGGATAGCATTCGCGCGGCTCTGCGGCAACGGGCCGAAACTGAGGTCATGGATGCGTTATTGGCCGAGTTGCGCGAGGCGTATGTAGGTCAGATACAGGTGTTCTTAGAGGCGTTGGAGAAGGCGTTTGAATAGGAGCTTAAAGGGTCAAGTACTGTTCCGTGAACGAAACATGTTATTGAACATGAGCATCGCCGCTTCCCGCGGCTAGAACAGGAAACCGGCGCGCACGTACAGGCCCGTCATTTCAGCACCATCCATGACCGCAACGCTTGCGGACCGCCGACGTTGGAGAAACGACAGCCAGAATCCACCCCCGACGCCGGTGTGCCATGCGCCGGCGTCGGCCGGATCCCCGGCGAAGAATACCCGGCCGGTATCAGCGCCAAGGAACACGCCGAACTCTCCCGGCATCAAGAGGTGGAAGGCGGCAACCGCGAAGCGCAGTTCGGCATTTGCATACACCGAGGCGTCTCCCGCAAACCGGTCTTTGCGAACACCGCGGACCTGACCGCCAGAGGTGCCGACACCAGCAAAGCCGGGCCCGCCGAGGAAGGCGCTCTCGTGGAAGGGGAAGGTCCCCCACACCTTTTTGCCGCCCGCTCTCAGGGCGAGGGTGGGGGTGGTCGGAATACGAGCCGTCAGGTAGGTATGCACTGCTCCCTCTGCGGTGCCGAAGGCCGACGTCGCGTCCCAGACGCCGGGGTAGATGGCTCCGGCACCTCGGATCAGGAGACCGTGCGTGGGGTACGCCGGATTGCTGCGGGTGTCGTACAGGACCCGCGTCTGCACTCCTACTTGGCCGAAGGAACCCATGCCGTACACCGGGTGATCCAGAGAAGCTATGTACTTGTCCTCGTTGGCAGATAGTGGCGTACTGGAGTACTTGACGATCGGCCCCAGACTGATCGCTGTTTCCGAGCGCCGTGGTTCCGTACCCTCGGCGTGCGCCTCACCATGACGCTGTTCCCGGCGAAACTCGATGGCGGGCGCGAAAACAAAGTATCTCTGTTCCACCTTGTAGAAGTCGGACGAACCCAGAAGCTGCGTGTCGTTGCCGAAGCCGGTGAAACGGACCGTCTCGACACCGGAGTACTCGACGTGAACGGTGGCGTCTAGGTCGCGGAGAAGGCGGCGAAAGGTGCCGGTATAGGAGGCAAAGGGCTTGAGACCGCTGCTGGCGAACCCGAGGCTGAAGGAATGCCGTGCAGCGAACGGGTCTCGGCGATAGCCGAAGTACTGCCGGCTGTGATACACGCTGAGGAATGCACCCAGATCCCGATCTACCTCAATGATCGGGATGGTGGACGGCTGCATGCCCCAATCTAGCGCGTACCTGGCGTTGGGCGTGTGGGTGGCGGGCGGGCGTCGGTAGGGACGCTCGTCGATTCGCGCTCCGTTGCCCTCGACGAACCGATTCTTGCCGCGAGAGTCGTAGAACGCCGTTCTGGAAGCGCCAGCCCTAGAGGCGTTGACGAAGGTGTCATCCCCGCCGCCACCATTGATGCGAACGGAAATCCGTCCCTTGGTCCCCGATACCTCTGCGCTGTCGTCTCCCCCTCGGAGGGCTATGCGGACCTCCCGCGTTTCTTCGGCGTGGAATGTCCGCTCGAAGTAGGGTGCCGTTCTTTCTCCCCCAGGTCCTTCTGCGAGACCGATACGGACGACGAGATCACCGTTCTGCAGGTGCTCGCAGTGGAGGTACTCGTCCTGGTCGGTCGCCTTGACTTCGGCTTGGCGAGTGATCAACTCGTAGTATTGGTCGGCAAAATCAGGCAGCGCGTCGCGCCGCGACTTGAGGGTCTTGGTAAGAGTTTCGCCGACGCCCTCGTAGTACGGTGGTGGGAGGCGGCGGACCGCCTCTTCGATGACGGGATCCGGCAGATCCTCACGAAATTCCGCTACCACCGCATCCCACGCCATCCGGTCGAGTTCGGCTAGGAGCTCTCGATCTAGCTCCCAACCGGTCATGGTCAGGCCAACCGGATTCGGATAGCTGTCCTCAAACCGGATCTGGATAGGTATTGCTCGGCGCGCTAACGCCATCGCAACCCCGTCGAAGTCGATGAAGGCCTGATCGCGATCTTCGGGTATCGGGAGCCAGGTATGGCAATTCCCGGCGGGGAACCGCGCCCATCGCCACTGGCCGTGATGACGGTCCTTGTCGCCGATGAGAAAGTCCATGAGTCGCGCCTTGAGAAAGGCTCGGGCATCGACGCGGTCGCAGGGGCCGTCTTCGAGGTCGTCCAACATGTTCTCCGTGCCGCTCACTTTCCGCGAACCCGCGAAGCCGGGGGTATCGTCCGGGCCTTCGGAAGGATGTTCCTGCAACAGTCCGATCAAGCCCGCAAAGGAAGCGCGGTACTCTCCGAGCCGGGGATCGTCTGGAATCACGACCAGCGTGTGCCTAGAATGGAGAATGCCGGTGGCTTCCATCAGGGGATCGACCACGAGCGCCCCGGTGGGTAGCATCGCGCTAATCAGGTCCTGAAGGACGTCGGCCACGACCGTTTGCCTGACGATGTCCGGCACCCGTCGGGTGGCGTCCTTGTCCAGCGAACGGACCGTATAGCGGCGGCCATCCTGCCCGGTGAAGTGGAGCGAGATGGACTGTCCGAAGCCGCCGGTGCGAAGCGGCGTCAGGCCGCCTCCTACCTGATCGAGGTCAAGGACCTGAACCTCGATCGGCGTGGTCCAGAGGTCGCGGTAGTTGCTGCCGTAGAACCAGCGGTTGAACGGGGAGATCCGGAACCGCTCCCCGGGAATCACGAGGTGGGTCGTCGCGCCCGGAGGAGGAATGGACCGGTGGATCATGGCCCCGGGAGCCGCTGGGTTTTCACGGGACGCCGATGCCGCCGGAACAGAGAGAACGAGCACCAATGAGAGGAACATGGCGCGCCGCTTCGGAGGCGTCATCATGGAAACTCCTTCGCTTGCGGGATTGTCGTACATGCAGGTTACGAGTAGGGCGGACTTGGGGTCTTTGAAGTGCCGGCCCGTCCAATCCGCCGGCAGATTGTCGCTCTTTTGCGCACCGCTAGCGGCCCTTTGCAACGGAGTAAAAACTCAGGCGCGCGCGTTTATTCACCCCTTCGTCGGCTATGACCAGTGTATTGTCGGAAGCAAAGGCAATGCCCTCGGCCTGTGGATGCCGACCGGATGCCAGTTCGGCGACGGCGAGGACCTGTCCCTGTGGGGTAATCTCGGCAACGGCGCGCTGGCGGGCAGCCACGAGAAAGTAATTCCCCGATAGCGGGTGCCGCTCGATGCCCGAAGGTTGGAATCGTTTGCTGTCAATGCGGCGCGCCAGCGCGGAGGCCTCTAGGAGGATACGGCCAACCTCGACGAGCTGTTTGGTATCGACGGACCAGCGATATATCGCGATCAGGCCCGCCTGCCTAGGGGTTTTGGGGTTTTTGCTGACGAGCAACAGCACTCGTTGGTCCGGGTCGTAGCTAACCTAGCGATCCGTGCCCAAGCCCGCGTACACCGTGATGAAGGAAAGTAGCTCGGACGAAGCGGGCGACCCATCGAGATTGTTGCGAATCCAGCGCACGCCGACGTTCGTCGTCAGGGCGTAGCCTAGGTACGCGGAGTCGTTGGCGACTTGGCTGGCGAGCACCCACGTTGTGCCGTCGAGGAGGTAGCCCGAGGGCAGGGGGTCTGGTGCGGGGCGGAGATTGTTGAACAGCTCGTATTCGGCTCCGACGATGAAGCGCATGTTGCGGTTGATGCTGCGCACGGCTTGCAGCGAGAAAATTTCCGTTAGCTCGCGGATTTTGAGCGCACTGCGTTGCGCCGGCACCCGGCTGTTGTAAAGCTGTTTCCACTTGGGCACTAGGGTCCAGCTGCGAATGTGGGTGGAGTATTCGCCTTTGGTCACGATGCCCAAGAAGCGCTGGTCGCGCAACTCGTCTTCCTGATCGCCCAATTGCTGATAGAATTCGTGTTTGACCTTGGCCGTCAAGGGCAGAAAGCGGTCGTAGTGTACTTCGAGGTACGCGGTGTTGACAAAGGCGTTGCGCGCGGGCAGGAGGTCGCGGGTAAAGACCGAGCGGCCGCGCGTGCCGGGCAGGTCGCGCCACAACAGCACATCGTCGGGAATGTCGTCTTTAACCCGGCGCGGATTGGCGATCAGCCACGCGCTGAAGTCCTTTGCGGGGAATTCCTTTTTCGCGGTCAGCAGCAGATAGGCGGCTTGGTTTTCCCGGGCCGTGTCTAGCAGTCGCTGGTCGAGATAGCCGACCATGACGGTTGTGCGGGGCAGGATTTCAACGGCGGCATAGGTGTTGAATCCTTGGCGGCCCAGCTTGTAGGGGTAATCGGCTTCCCCGTCGTCTTCGAAGCGGTCGATGACGCCGTTGCTGTTCATGTCCATGCCAAACAAAAACTCCGGCGGATCCACATCAAAGCGCAAAAACGGCTCCTCGTAGTCGGGCTGGGTGTTGAAGTTGCGGTTGAAATCCGAGATGTCGTCGTTGTCCTCGTCAATGCCTGGGAAGACCGCGGCGTCGGTCAGCAACTGCTGCCCCTGCCGCGTGTTGACGCGGGTGCCGAACGTGCGCCGCGTCCAGTCCGGTAGCTCGTCCTGATCGTCGTTGTCATCGACGAATTCGTACAGGTGCCGCTGCTCGTTGTCGTAATACACGTGTCCCTCGGCGTTGGGCATGAAGGCGCGGGTGGAGTAATCGGCGTCGATGCTGAAAACCTCGGCGAAAAACGTATAGGGATAGCTGCGCTTCTGCGCGGTCGCGTACAGGGCTTGGGCCTCGTTGGTGGCCAGCGTCTGGTTTGTGGCCACGTTCTCGTTGGGAAAGCGGCGGTACTGAAAGTTGCGGACGAACTCGCCGCGGAAGTCAAAGCCTTGCAGATCGGCAACGGCGAGGTCAAAGCCCAACATGCGGGTCCCGGTCGGCAGGCCGTAGCTGAACCGGTGAAATGCCTGATTCGAGCCGTCCTTAACGTTGCCGGCCGCGCGCAACACCGGCAGGAATACGGGCGTGCCGAGATTGTTGGTCTGCTTGTTGGAGGTCACTTCGACCTTGTAGTCGTTGGCCAGTACGAGGCCGATTTCAATGCGCTCGATCTCGCGGAAATCGTCGATGGCGTCTTCTGTGCTCGGGGAGAAGTCTTCGATGTTGTAGGTCAGGGTGATGACATCCGTGCCGCTGGCCACAACCGCGCCGCCGCGACGAATGCCGCCTTCGACTACCGGGACGATGTCTCCGGTGTGCTCGACGCCATCGATGAAGATGCGCCAGCGCGACAGCAGCGCGCCGCCCTCGCCGTCTTCAGGCGAATCGTCGGAAATGCGCACGACGATGGAGCGCACAAAGTCCGCGTTCATCGGACCGCTGAGCAGACCGCTGAGCGAGTTGTCGCCAAACGGCAGATTGGAGTTGCGATGCGCGGCATTGACAAAGGTCGCGCCGAGGGCGGCAAAATCCCCGACCTGCACCCGCCCTCTGGCCGCCATCAGGGTGGTGAAGGTATTGGCCTGGACGCCACCGCCGACTTCACTGGAGGAAATTTCTCCGGTGTTGCTGACTCGCGACGACAGCATGGTCAGGGCGTACTTGTCGGTTATCAGGTCCCACTGAATGCCGTCGAAGCGCGGCTTGGAAAACGTCAGGGGGGTCAGGGTAGTGCGGATGCCGTCGCCCACCATCAGAGCCGAGTAGAACTGCCCGGAATGGCTCGACGATACGAGCAGGTTGTTGAACCACGAACGAAAGCGCGGATTTTTGGTGATGATGCTGCCGTTGTCTTCTGGGTAGTCTTCGGTCCAGTCGTACACCAGCCAACCCTGGGTGATGTAATTGCCGTACACGTCGTAGAACGGCGAGCCTTCCAAAAAGACATCGGTGTAGCGCTCGTAGTGGTCGCGGGCGTAGTTGGAGTATTGCTCTTGCCGCCAGTCGTATAGCGAGTACAGGCGCTGTGGCAGATACCACTTGCGCACCGAGGGTACAAGGGTCCCCGGAGAGACTTCAGTGCCTGTGGTGTAATAGGGGTTGTCGTACCCGGTGGCGCGTTGGGCGCTCGCCTCTTGCAGCGGCGTCCAGGCAAATAGGCAGATTAGTAGTGTGAAGATTCGACGTCTCACAGTGCGCTCCCTCTTAATAAACGACATGTACAAGCCTATAAACGCGGTCGGCGCGGGCATCTGCTTCTATGGCAATGCGCAGGACGTAGATACCGGGCGGCACCGCGCGGTCGGCGTTCCGTCCGTCCCAGACGTAGCGGACGCGCCGCCCTGGTGCGCCTTGGCTTGCGAGCTCGACTATGGGCCGGCCGTCTAGGGTGAAAACCTGTACTTGCGGTGCTTGCTCGGTCTTGACGACGGTGAAATTCAGTTCGCATTGATCGTTTGCGCCATCGCCGTTGGGGGTTATCGAGCGGGTGTACTCGACGTTGCGGATCAGCGAGCCGCCGGCGACTGCCTCGGGCACAAAGACTATATCGGCACCGAACTCGGCGGGGACGACGCCTTGGAGGTTGTCTTCTGCGGCCGAGTTAGAGACGAACGCGTTGAAGACCGTGGGGCTATGGGACAGGCGCGCGGAAAAGGCGATCGCGACCGAATCGCGCCGGACCAGCGGCGGCGGCAGTTCCACCAAAAGCGAATCTCCCTGCAACAGACCGGTGGCCGCGACCTCGGCTCCGCCCACGGATGCGCTGATGAATGCGGCGTCGCGACCGCTGCCGGGCGGGAGTAGGATGAGCACGCGGTCGAATCCAGCGTCTCGGCTGCTGAAGCCCACCGGCGCGATGGTGTAGCGAAATGCCTGCAAGGAGTCCATGACGGCTTCGCGGGGGAAGACGCGGCCCGTCAGCCCCGCAGTGATGACCGGCGCGTTGGCCACAAATGTGAGGGAGCGCAGGGTGGGAAAGACCGCTGGGTCGTCGCTGATGAGCCGCACCCGCGCCCGTAGCCACTGTCGCGGCGACGGCGAGAGAAACGCCTGCCCGGAGAACCGATGGGGTTGGCTGTACGCGCTCCAGGTGTCGTCGCGCACCTTTTCCTCGACGATGTCGCCGCGGTTGCGGGACTTGGCCGACTCGTAGGCTTGTTTGGTCACTTCTTTGCCGTTGGCGAGGAAGTAGCGTTTGAGGGTCTGGAAGCCATTGCCGGTTTGGGTTTCCACTTCGATGCGCGTTCCGGGCGGCAGATCGGCGTCCCATTCGACAAAGCGCATGCTGCGGGCGCCGCCGAGGGAAATATCCTCGGACTCCAGTTCGACTTGCGCGGGATAGCCCTCGCTGTGGAAGACGAAGAGTTGGGCGGCGCGGTGGAATTGCTGGGGCCGCGTCACGCGCCACAGCAGCAGCCGCAGCGCGCGCGGCTCGAACTGGAAGTCGAACAAATAGCGGCCGGAGTTGGCCACGGACGACAGCAAGTCGTAGTGGAAGGGGCCTTCGACGACTGGATCGGCGCTGTTGCTGGGAGTGCCGTCGGAGGCGAAGAAATCGAAGCTGGGCCAACTGCCCTGCTTGTCGCGCTGGAAGCCGTAGAGAAACGGGCCGCGGCCGGAGACGATCGGCAGCCAAATGATGCGATCGACGCGAAAGACGTTGCCGAAATCGACGACGGACCAGACGCCTGAATCGCGCCAGTTGCCCTTGTCGGATCCCTCGATATTCCACCCGCGAAATCCCACATCTTGGTCGATGAGAGCCTCGGCTCCGCTACCCTTGCCGCAACCCGGACAGTCGCGGTGCTTGGACGTCCACGTCCGGCCTCCCCAGTGCTCGGTGCGATCCTCGATCTGCACCATGGAGGAGAGGTTGAAGCCAATGCCGTCCACCTCTATTTCGGCGAGCGCGGCATCGGGCGTTGCGCCGGCCGCTTCAAAGCGCACGAAGCGCACGATGTCGAAGTCGAGGACCTCGTCCGCGCTCAGGTGATCGCCCGTGGCCGAGGCGAGGCCAGTTGTGGTGAGGTCGAACTCGACTAGGGATTCGGTGTTGTTGTTGATTGGCCGGCCCAGCCGGCGATAGACGATGCGCTTGGCCCGACCGCCGAAGACCGGAATGCCCGGGCTGACGTACACCGAGAAAAAGTTAAAGGGCTTGGCTCCCTCGCGGTTGGGAAAGCGAACGCGCACCTTGTCCGCTACGACGGAGCGTCCCAAATCTAGCTCCAGCCACCACGACTGCACCGGGGTGTCCGGGTCGGGTTTCCAATAGGTGTTTGGGTCTTGGTCGCTGGCTAGGTCGGCCTGCTGCTGGTTGGACGGCGTGCGCGCAAAGCGCTTTCCGTATTCGCCGATGGGCTTGCCGGAAAACTCGCGGGCGTTGGCCACTGCGTTGAACCGTTGGTCAAAGCGCTTCACTTTGATGCCTTGCGGTAGAACTTCCACGAGCCCCTGCGGATGGGCCCAAGAAGCGAAGTCGGACCCGGCAAAGCGCAGGTTTTGGCCGCTCGCTGCGACCGTGAATAGGAGGAAAGCAATCGCTAGTGGTAGCATTTTCATGGTGCCTCCATCAGTACGCGACTCCGACCGCTTCCACGCGGGTGAACGTGCCGTGATCGACCTCGACTGCGACGCGGATTAGATACAGTCCTGGGGGCACGAGTTTCCCCTGTTCATCTCGCGCATCCCATCGCAGCGCGTACGGCCCGGCTGCGGCCTGCGCGTCCAAAATCGCGGCGCAGCGACGACCGCTCAGGTCGCGCACCTCCACTCGCAACGCGCCTCCAGCGACGCCGAACAAGTCGAAGCCAATGGCGACCTGTTCGTTGACCCTATCGCCGTTGGGCGTGACCACGGGAGAAGACAGTCCAATCGCCCCGAGAATGCCCAAGGCTTCGTCGCTGGATACTACTTGGATGCTGTTGCTGGCCACGTCGGCGTGGGCGTCTCCAGCTTCAATGGACTGCGGCAAGCTAGCCGCCGAGGTGTTAAATAGGCGGCTGGCCAAAAAGACCGAGGGTTGGAAGACCGCGCTTTGAAAGCGCACGCGAAACGCCTTGTCTTCTTGAAATGCCGTGGGAAAGGTAAAGCGCAACCGCCTGTCGTCGGTAGCTAGGGAAAAATCCTCGCCCTCGGTCGCCGGCTGGTCGTCGATGGTCAGGTCGAGGAAGCTAGTGCCCGGAGGGACCTCCAACTCGATGCCGTCGAATCCCGCGCGGTTGCCGGCCTCCGTGCGAATGTGATAGGCAAAGCGCTGGGCAACCCCGAGCGGCACCTCGACGGCACCGTCCGCACCAGGGCGTCCGTCGACGGCAATTTCCGCTAGGGCGCGGTCGGCCAACAGCGGCGAGACCTCAAAGGCCAAGCTGTCGAGCACGCCAAAGGCCAGCGGGTCTTCGGTGGTGATGGTAAAGCGAAACTGGAGGAACTCGGCTCCGTCAGAGGAGCGGATTTCGTCGCCCGACGCTTGGTAATTGACCGACCAGTTGTTCCAGTTTTCGATGTCGTCGTCGCGCTTGGCGCGGAAGCCGGCGATGCCCTCGGAAAATCGCTCTACCACTCGCGGCGAGTCGAAGTACGTCTTCTCATCTACTTCGACTAGGCGGCCGAGGTCGTCGAAGATGAAATACGTCTTGGGATTGTCGTCAAAGCCAGCGCGAGTCTGCAAGTTCAGTCGCACCGGTGCGCTGGGATCGGCTGTGATCGCGCCAGAAGGCAGTAGGCGATAGCGGGTGAATTTCCACGAGACCTGTCCCAAGCTCACGGCTTGGCCGAAGGAATGGGGCGCGGAGATGTAGCGAGCCTCTTGGGGGTAGCCGCGGCCAAAAATTTCGATTTCGGCCAGCAAGGTCGTGGTGGAGGTCTCGCCGAACTTGAAGCGGAGAAAGCGGGTAAAGCGCAGATCCGTTTGAACGGAGACGACGCTGATGTTATTGGCAAAGGTGCTGGCGAGAATCTCGTCGAGGGGGTGGTATCCCGACGATCCGGTTGACGTGGTTTCGTCCTCAAAGATCAGCCATTCGACCGGCACGTTCGTCCGGCTGACTTCATAGGCGCGGGCGAACAGCTCGCGCTGGCGCTGGTTGTCGCTGGTCAGCCCGGTCTGCGGCGGAAAGAACACGATGCTGTCAACGGGCACGGGCACGCCCAAGTCGAGCGTGATGAACTGCGCGCTGTTGGGGCGGCCATCGGCCCGCGCTCGGTGAGCAAAGGCCGCGGTTAGTTTGTCGCCATCGACGAGCCCGCGCATGACCTCTGCGGCGATGGCGTTGGTTCCGCCCCCCTGCCACAGGCGCGGATGCCAGCCAACCTCCAAGGTGTCGGCCTCGATTTGGCGCGGCCCCTTGTGCAAGCTCCAGCGATAGCCAAAGAGGTTGCGCTGAGTCGTGGCAATGCCCGTGCGCACGATTTGGCGAGTAACCGTGTGGCCCAAGGGAATCGCCCGCGGCTGAATCGCCCCAGCGCGCACAGAGTCGTCAAGGGCGATCCAGCGCTCCACGGCCGCAGCCCAAGGTTCGCCACTCGCGCCCCCTACGACCCAAGCCGAGGGCGTCTGCGCCGCTACTTGGCCGCTGATGGCGAGGAGCAGCACCAGCCACCGCATGTTGCTCGCAGCAGTCAATAGACCACCCCTATCGGCTCTACGGCGGCAAACACGTCGAAGTCGGCGTCCACGCCGACGCGGCAGAGGTATAGTCCTGGGGGCACTAGCGCGCCCTGTTCGTCGCGACCGTCCCAAATTTCGGAGTAAAAGCCGGCTGGCCGCAGCTCGGAGACTAGCTGGCGCACTCGGCGTCCGCTGAGATCGAAAATCTCGACTGCCACGGCTATATCCGCGGCGAACTGGGACAACACGAGGTCAATGGCGACGGCATCGTTGCGGTCGTCCCCGTTGGGCGAGATGATGGCCGTTGAAAGCGCTACTTGTAACTCGGGCTGTGCCTGCGTTACAAAGGCGTTGGTCGCGTTTGTACCCACTAATTCACTGGCATTGCCCGGGGCGATGGGATGCGGCGGGACGCTTCCCGCGCCGAGGAGATAGGCGTTAATCGGGGTGTTGTGCGCCAGCA
Source organism: Candidatus Latescibacterota bacterium (assembly GCA_965219735.1). Classification (GTDB taxonomy): domain Bacteria; phylum Latescibacterota; class UBA2968; order UBA8231; family UBA8231. Next base: position 5,174,772 of record OZ244790.1, on the reverse strand, counting down.
GCCGCAGGCGGAAGGTGATCCGCAGGGGCTGGTTGTTGTCGGCGGCGACGGGCGCAAAGAACACGTCGAAGCCGTTCTCGGTTGCCGCCCATTCAAAGTCTGCTACGGCCGCGAGGGGATCGCCCATTTGCAGGCTTTCGAATACCGGCGGTGGAAACGCCTCAATGCGGACGCCGTGATATCCGGCCACGCCCTCTGCGAACTCGGTGCGGATGTCGTAGGTAAAGGTCGTGTCGATACCCCCTGCGACTTCGAGCAGGCCGCTGGCGGGAAAGGGATCGGTGACGAGGGCTACCTCGCCGACGGCCTCGCTGACCAGTCCGGGCGAAAACTCGACCTGAAAGGTGTCGATGCGCACGGCGTTTTCAGCGTCGCCGTCGAAGAAGATGCGGAACTGCATGAATTCCCGCGGGCTGGGCAGCCCTATGGGCACCTCAATTGTGCCCGTGCCAGTGATGTGCGTGCTCGGCGACCACGCGCTCCAGTTGTTCACGTCGTCGCGGATGTCGCCCTTGACGAAATCGCGCACCGGTCCTTGCTCCTCGATCGGCAGCTTGAGATAGTCGGCCCGGTCCAGCTCCTCTAACAGCTCGCCGGTGTCAGGGTCTTGGCGGAACAGGGAACGCCTCGGTAGGTTGGTGTTGTACTCGGCCGCAGTCACTTCCTCTTGGCGACCGGTGTCGCGATTGCGGCGAAAGTACGCCAGCGGATTGTCGTCGGCTCCGGTTCGCATTTGGATGGCCGCGGTCGCGTCCCCGGTCGTTCCGAGTTTTGTCGCGTGCACGCGCAGACGACCGTAGTTGACCGGACCGCCAAAGGAGTGCAGCGCCGACTCGTAGCTAGCGACCGGCACGAATCCCTGCCCGTAGATTTCAAACTCTGCGATGTTGAACACCGTCTTCGACAACACGAGTAACTGGAGGAAGCGGCCCTGCAAGGGAGCAAATTCAATATCGACGGTGGATTCGCGGTTGACTTCTACCCGCCGCAAAACCTCGTATTGCGGCCGGTTGATGTCGTTGAAGTTTTCGCCGTCGTTGACCCGCAGTTCAAAGGCTTTGATAAAGGCGTCGTCGTCGGGCGCGGGAAAGAAGCGGACGCGGTTGACTGGGAAGGGCGCGCCCAAATCCCAGAAGAACGTCGCCCCGGCTTGGCTTTGGGCGGTCTTGAACACGCCCGACGAGGAGGTCGCCGGATCGCCGTCGATCAGGTCGAGGGAGCCGGAGATTTGGTTGAAGAAGCCGTCGTTGGACCACGCTCGGGGCTGGCCGCCGAGCGTGAAGTCGCGGGGCTGGCCGTTGAGAAAGCGCTGGCCCGAAGCGCGGAGCAGCTCGATGAGGTTTTCGCCGGCTTGGAGCTTTAGGGGCTGTAGGGCCCCATCGACATCTAGGGCACCGATCTGCGTCTCGGCCTGCGAGACCCACGTAAGCCCCCCCTTGCCGATGTGCCACACCTCGATTTGCGCGTCGCTTGGCGCTAGCCCCCCAAGCACCGCTAGGAGAGTGCCGACGAGGGATCTGGGCGCGGGCGCGGCCATCAGTTGATCCGCGCCGCGGCCGAGGGATCATACCCTTGCAGGGTGTCGCGCTGGAAGGAGAAGCTCAGGTCAATCGCCTCTATGGGGTCGTCGGCATAGTCGAAGCGCAAGACGATGTTCTCGATGTGCACTTGGATCACGCGGACATCGTCGTCGAGGACGGGGAAGACCAAATAGCCTTGTTCTTCGCTGCCGCTGAAGACCATGGCCCCGCTGTACAGCGTCCGCTTGAGCGCATCGGTGCGGGCTTGAAAGGTCTTGCGCCCTTGGCCGGTGCGGCCCAGCCAAAACGAGCGGAAATACTGGTATAACTGGGCGTAGCTCAGCACCTCGTACTGCCGAGTGTTGGCGGTGGTAATGCGCGCGTTGAGCGGGTCGATTTTGACCTTGGGAAATTGATAGTTGTTGACCTTGAGTCGAAAGACGGTAAATCGCGGCGGCGTCCACTCGTCGCCCGGAGCGGTCCACTCGCCAAAGGTATAGGGGTTGTTGGACAGGTCTGGCCCAGGGGCGAGGCGGTTTAATTCCGCATCCGTCATGGGCTTGAGGTTGATAGACAGGCGGTCGAGGGCGTAGGTGATGGAGCCGTCGTCGTTGACGGTCATGCCCTCGACTTGGTGGCTGGCGGGCTGGAGTGGTGTGTGGAAGTAGCGGCCGCAAGCCCCCAGCAGCAAGGTCAACAATAAGGACCAAGCCCAGAGTTTGTGCACAGTGCAACCCCCTAAAAATAACGTAGGGGCGACCAGTCGGTCGCCCCTACGATTACGACCGACCGGTCGCCTTGCGTTTAGAACGAGTCCTTGATCTTGCCCCAGGTCGATGACTCTACTGCGGTGGGGCTGGAGTACTCGCCAATGCGCAGCAGCTTGGCAATGGAGTAGTACTGCCGCGACGAGGCCTCGGGACCGCGGGTGGTCCAGTCGTTGCGACCGCCCGGGGTACCGTCTTCGCTGGGCGAGAAGCTCGAATCCGGGCCTTCGCCGTCTTCGTACCACATGGCGAAAGGCAGGCCCGAACCGTCTTCACCGGCCACTGCGTCTAACTGCCATACTTCGCTCGCCGACGGACCAGCGTCCTCTTGGAAGGCGAGAACTTTGACGCTCCACTCGTAGTACGTGGTGCCGCCCTCGGCCCACAGGTCGGCGGCCCAAGCTTCGGGCGGGTCGACGCGCACGGCCATTTCGATCCACGGCGATTCGCCGTACTCGGCCCACGCTTCTTGCTCGGTGTAGCGGAAAGCGACGTTGGTCGGCGGGCTGAGATCGCCCGGTGCCATCAGCCACTCCATGGTGTAGCCCGAGGCCGGGCTGCGCTCGCGCCCGTGATCCTGCGGATCGAGGCCGACCTGCAGCATGTCGCCGTCCCAGCGGGCGACATTCGTGCCGGCGTGCGCCAACACGTCGTCAACCGCTTCCAAGAAGCAATACCAACGATTGTCGTCGCCGCCCTTCCAACCCATGAAGGTGGTGATGAACAGGTCGTCGCGGTCGGGGGCCGGGCGGTCGCCTTCGTCGCGCCACTCGTCCATGGTCAGGGTGTACTCAGGGTCAAACCAACCCCAGTCGTCGCCATGGGCGTCGATGGTGATAGCACCGGGATCGGGGACTTCAAGCATGTAAAACCAAAATCCCTGACTGCCGTTGCGATCTGCTAGGGCGGGTGGATCGAAAAACTGGGCATTTGCCGCCGCTACAAGGGCGAGGCTGAAAATGCCTGCGATTGTGAATCGCCGCATATATATACTCCTTGCGTTTGAAGTGAACGCCTAGGTGGAAATCCTCGGCGCGTTGGACGATGTTCATAATTATAAGCAAACAAAGATGATAAAATCAACACGTCTGTCTTAGAGTGCTAGCGGGGCGAATAGACTGTGGATTGATTGTACGGAATAATTATCGGCTCGACTTCGACGAGCGCAGCCGCCCATTCTTGGGGATCGTAATTTCGGCTGACAAAGCAGGCGTAGTGCGCTGGCACCGCGGCCTTGAGGCCGAGTGCCGAGGCCATCTTGGCCGAGCCGGCAAAGAAGGGGAATTCTCCTTCGCTGGGGTGATTGGTCAGCAGCCCGATATCGGGCGCGAAGTCGCGGATGGGCGCGAGTAATGCTTCGTGCTCGGCAAACGTGTTGACCGGATCGCCGGAGATGTACACGCGCACCCCGCCGGCCTCCACCACGTAGCCGAGGTGGGTTACATCGGGCGGGGCGATGTCGTCGCTGGGTAGGCCCTCTGGGGGTTTGGCGTACACCGCGTGGGCCGTCATGGTACCCAGTTTGGCGGCGTCACCGGCGGCAATTGTCGTTGCTGTGACAGTAATGCCAGCGGCGCGGATGCGCTGGATGCTCTCTGCCGGGCCGACGATCTGCACGGCTGGATAGGCTGTGGCAATGCGCGCAATGGACTCGGTGCAAGTGTGGTCGCCGTGATCGTGGGTCAGGAGAACGAAGTCAGTGTGCAGCGACGCCTCGTGGAGTGGGGGGCGGGCGTGGATGAAGCGGTCGGCTGGCCGCTCGTGGGGGTAGTAGGGATCGACTTGGACGATGGTTCCCTGCGCGTCCTTGAGGCCAAACGTGCTCTGGCCAAACCAATGGATGCCGACTGCGTCTTCGCGTACTACCAGCGATTCAAATGGGTGCATGGTTTCTCCCTGCAAGAGTGAAGCCGGGTTGCAACCCGGCGTGCGTTCTGTAAGTTTCGGTAAAAGTTATAAGGAGGCAGAATGGGGAGCAAACGATGAACAATTCCACGCTTTTTGACACTGCGTATCAACGCCGCAAGTGGGCATTGCTAGAGCGGCTGTTAGAGCAGTTGGTGCCGATCTACACCGCAGAGGAGGTCGCCGCGCTGCGCATCGACGCGGTTGACCGGGACATTCTCTCGCAGCGCTCTGGGCGCGGGTTTGTCAATCGCGATTTGCTGGAAACGGTTTTGGGCAACTTGCTCGAATGCGTCGCCCCTGGCTCGCACAATGCCCTCGGGCCGGGGCACCAAAAGCCGTCGCTCGACGAGGCCATCGGCGAGATTGCCGACCAGCTCTACGCGATGATCGCGCAGTCGTTCTTGGCGGCCGGCGAAAGCGAGGGCGCTGAAGAGAAGGCCCTGATGAACACCATCTGCTTGCTGTGGGAATTGCCCGCCTACAAGGTGCGCGCTCACTGGAACCGCTTTGCCGCGCTTAGGGATCCGGCCGTTTGGGACGCCTATTTGCTCGACAACTGCGGGTTGACGCAGGAGCAGCTACTCAAGATCGACTTCCGGGCCGCCTTAGAAGAGACCATTCGCCGCCGCGACTTCGACCACTATCGTCGCTTCCTCAGCGAGCTGGAGTGCGACTCCATTTTCGACTATCAGATGCAGCTCGTGATGAGCACCTATCCGGGCTGGCGGGTGCTGTTCTACCACGACATTGCCCACGCCCTAACGCGCTCCGGATCGGTGGCCGGCGAATCCGGGCTGACGCGGCGGCCGGTGCCCTTGCTGCCACGGGCCATTTCCGAGTTGGGGGGGCGCTATTACCAAGCGGACATCCATCCCGAAACGCAGATGGGCGATGCCAACTTCCTCGACCACCCTCATCGCGGCATAACCACTGGACAGACGGGTATTATCGGCAGCGGGTGCCACATTTATCCGTGTACTTTGGGCGGCCTTAGCGGCAAGGTGCAGCAGCGCCATCCCATCATTGGCGATTACGTGTTCATTGGCACGGACGCCGGGATTTTCGGTCCCGTGCAGGTGGACGACCGCACGGCGATTGGAGCCAACACCGAAATCAACGGCATCGTCGCGATTGGCCCAGATTGCCGGATCGGCGTGTCGGTATCTATCGGCACGATCATTGCGAGGGCTGTGCGGCCCGGAGCGATTAAATTGGGGGCCGGGGTGCGCGTGGGGGCTGGCACTGTCATTGAGAATGATTCACCGCTCGAATTAGTCATTCCCGACCAAACGGCGATTCCAGTGCGCAGCCACGTGGTCAACGACGGCTGCGGCGGGCCGAAGTTCGTGTAGATTGTCCCGACGGCTCCTTTTTGCGGATACCTTTGTCGCCTAGGAAGCAACTATAAGGGTGATCATGGAACGGAATGGAGAAAGCTGCGTGCAGAAGGCTGCTGCTGGCGACTCTGCGGCATTTGGTTTGCTCGTTGAGGAACACACGCCGTGGCTGCTGGTGCGACTCACCCGCAGGCTGGGCGCGCAAGAGGCGGCAGAGGACGTCCTGCAGGAGGCGTTTATGGCCGCGTACCAGCAGCTAGCGGAATTGCGCGCTCCCGAGCGATTCGGCGCTTGGCTGTGCTCGATCGCGGATAACAAAGCGCGCATGTGGCAGCGGCGTCGTATCACGCAACTCAATCTGCTGGATCAACTCGACTTGGCGGCACCGCCCGAGCAGGAGCAGCAGGAGATCAGGGCGCTGGTGCGGAAGGCGATCGGGCGATTGAGTGACCCCCACCGAGACGTGATCGTCCACCACTACCTCAAGGGCTATTCATACCAGCAGACAGCAAAATTGCTGCACCTCCAAACCGGAGTGGTAAAGAGCCGTCTGCAAAAGGCCCGGAAACGCCTGCAAAAGGAGATCATGGCGATGGCGGAATCCAACACTGCACAGACATTCGAACTCGGCCCGGACGATCTAGCCGGACTGCGTCACGTAGCTCGCTTTACAAGCGACGATCCCAAGCGGCCCATTATGCACTGCGTCTGTCTCGACGCCGGTGGCAGAGTCGTCGCAACGGACGGCTCGCGGCTGCTCAACTGGTCGAGTAAGGGCCTAGCGTCGCTGCCGGCCCCGATGATCTTAGATTCGCTGCGCCCTGAAATGATCCCGGAGACTGACTCGGCGACGCTGATTCTCGAAGAGGAATCAGCCACGTTGCAAACTGCGGACGGCCGCAGGATGACGTTCCCTGCAACTCCGGGACCGTACCTCAAGTACCAAGAGGCCGTTGGCGCTCCCGGTCCGATCTCAGCGGTCGTGCGCAGCGAGAGTCTGATGGCCTGCTTGGAGGCGATTGAGCCGTTCCTCAGAGAGTGTCACGAACTAGTGAAAAGCGGCTGGGAATACATGCCCCGCGTACAGATGCGGGTGTCGAGCACAGAGGGGAGACTGGCGTTGCGCACGACGCGGGATCAGGGGTTTAGTCGGACCGAAGAAAGTGCGGACGATTTGCACGGCGACGACTTCCCAGACTGGGAACATTCCGTGAGCTGCCCTGCTGATGTAGCGAATACCGAGGATGGAGGATCATTCCGCGTCGATCTCAATCACGATTCTCTTAAGACGATTGTGGAGGCACTGAAAGACGCGGCAGAGGAGATACGGATATATCTCAGGCATAGCGAGGCAGCCCTTCACTTCAAGGCGGGGGAGGAACACCACACTGCCGTGCTCATGCCGCTGCGGATGGTTTCCTGATCAGCAAGGATTAGTCGCGTTAAAGTTACAGTGGAAAATCCAGTACAACTATAATGGATGTATTTGAGGGGCGATTGGTTAAGAGATGAGTCGGTCATACTCAGAATGTGGGCCGATCCAAAACCAAGTGATCGTATCCCCCTCTTTGAGTCCCAATGCTCTCCACTGCCGTCCGATACGCACTGAATAGACAAAGGGCTTTCCTTTTACTGGTTTAAAGGAAAGCCCTGGTTGATCCGGATTTTTGCGCCATCTCTTATAGACGACTGCCGCCCTAGTTTGAATGGTCTTGGGAAGCTGATAATAGGCATCCCAGAAACCGGGGTGAGTCTTTGATCTCATGGACTTGATGGATTCGAGTCGCTGGGATCAAAATCATAGACCTTCCCTTCTTGAATATCTTGCCGAACTTGCTTTACCATGTTGTCCAACCAAGCATGAGATCTTTTTGATCCCACTAGGGCGTCCCATTCGGCTTCGTCCTTATCGTCCTCTGGCCCCCAAGTATCATCTACTACCGCTAGGAGAGCTTCCGCGATAGCGTCCTGCTCTTTTTCGCTCAGAGTTGAGATTTTGTCGAAAGCATTTTTGAGTTTGTTGGTCATATCAGCCCTCGTTAAGAATTATTCTGTAAAAGCATACCTGAATAGCTTTTCTTCGTCAATTTCGACACCTCAAGAATATCATCTTCCCTTCCATTGTGGTTTGCGTTTCTCGGCGAATGCCTGCGGCCCTTCGGCGTAGTCCTCCGACAGCCGCAGGCGGCGCACTGCTGTCAGGTCCTCCAGTTGGCACTGCGCCTGGGAGATGGGGGACTCGATGGTGTGGAGTGCCACCTGCTTGGCGGCTTGGACGGCGAGGGGGCCGCACGCTAGGATCTCGGCGGCCCAGCGTTCGGCCGTGGCCATCACGGGTTCGTCGTCGGCTACTTCATTGACCAAGCCCATGGCTAGGGCTTCCTGTGCCGAGAATAGCTTGCCGGTCAGGAGCATGCCCATAGCCAAGTGGTAGGGGATGCGGCGCGGCAGTTTGAGCACGCCGCCGGCATCGGCTAGCAGGCCGCGCCGGGCCTCGGGAAAACCAAAGCGGGCGCTTGCGGCTGCCACGATCAGGTCGCAGTGCAGCGCCAGTTCCAGACCGCCGCCGATGGCATAACCGTTGACTGCGGCGATGATCGGCTTGTAGCAGCGGTCGAGGATGTGGACCGGGGAGTGGACCGGGTTGCGGAGCTGATCGTCGTCTGTTTGTTCGACGCGGTATTTCAGGTCCGTGCCAGCCGAGAAAGCGCGCTCGCCAGCACCGGTGAGAATGGCGACCCAGACTTGGTCGTCGGCAATGAAGTCGTCCCAAGCCCTAGTCAGCTCGGCGTGGGCCGGGGGATGCAGGGCGTTCATCACTTGCGGGCGATTTATCGTCACATAGGCGATGCGGCCCTTTTTCTCGTAGAGGATGTGTTCGAATGGTGGGGTCATGTGTTTTCCTTAATTGTAAATAGGAGTTGTCGATAGGGATTTCTTGGTTAAAGTTAAAGTGGGGGTACAAAACATGACGAGCAAATACGGCTATTCGGAAGAGGGTTTGAAGCACTATACCAGCTACCGGGCAAAGGGCCCGATTGTGGTGGATGGGCATCTCGACGAGGAATCGTGGCAACTGGTGCCCAAATCGCCGCGTTTCGAGGATTTGGAGGAACCGGGCCGACCGGCTCTTTTCGACACTCGGGCTGCGGTATTGTGGGACGACGAGTACCTGTACGTGGGCTTCTGGCTGGAAGAGCCGGATGTGCGGGCGACCTATACCACGCGCGATTCCATGATCTGCGAGGAAAACGACGTGGAGGTCTTCATTGCCGGCGAGGATAGCTATTACGAATTCGAGCTGAATGCCTTGGGCACCATTATGGAGCGGTTCTACGTCTGGCAGGACGCCTATATCGAAGCTGGGTACGCCAAGCTGCCTGAATTCGATCTGCTGGGCACTCGGTTGGTGGATACCCTCGGAGGGCCGCAGTCGGGACACCGGCATCCGCGCGGGCGGCGTTGGGCCTTCCGCGAATGGGACATGCCGGGTTTGCAATGGGCGGTGCAGGTAGATGGCACCATCAATGATTCCAGCGATACCGACCGGGGCTGGACCGCGGAAATCGCCTTTCCGTGGCAGGGGTTGAAGCACTTGGCGGACGGGCGCTCGCTGCCGGCTCGGGAAGGGGATATATGGCGGATGGATTTTTCGCGTTTCCAGTGGATTGAGGAGGGCGGCGCACGGGTGTGTCCGGGGTGGGCTTGGACCAGTCACGGAACTTATGATTCGCACATCCCGGATCGCTTCAGTGTGATACACTTTTCCGCAAAGGTAGTGGGCGAAGAATGAATAAGACCGTGCGCTATATCTGCCATAGGACCGAAGACGCCATTGATGTGGACGGTCATCTGCGAGAGGAAGCGTGGTCTCGGGCACCGCGCTCTCCGCGCTTTGGGGACCACACCGGACGGCGATCGCTTTTCGACACTCGGGCGGCCATGCTGTGGGACGACGAGTACCTCTACGTGGGCTTCTGGATGGAAGATCGCGATGTGTGCGGGGCGCAGGGGGAGGATCCGCTGTCAGTCCGGCAGGACAACAACGCGGGGGTGCTCCTCGTCGGTCGGGAAGTGTATTACGAACTGGCGGTCAATCCGCTGGGCGCGACCTCGGAGATGTTCCACATCTGGAAGGAAGCCTATCAGCGCGGTGGTCGCTACGACGTGCCGGAGTTCGATTTGGCGGTGCATAGGCCCGAAGTCCTGGGTGGGGGATCGAACTCCGACTATCGCGCCATGCGCTGGGCTTTTTCGCACTGGCGTTTTCCCGGATTACAGGTTGGGGTGCAGGTCGAGGGCACCCTGAACAAACGGGATGATATCGACCAAGGCTGGAGCGTGGAACTGGCCTTTCCTTGGGAGGGGTTGAAAAGGCTGGCGGATGCGCAGAGTCTGCCCCCGGCCGCCGGCGATGTCTGGCGGGTTGGGCTGGTGCGGCGTCAGATCGTCGATCAGCGTGCTAGTCAGCGGCAGGTTTTATGGACTTGGCAGCCTCTTGTCGAAAGCAATATGCACGTGCCTGAGACGCATCTAGAGGTGGAATTTTCCCGCGTGCCGCCGGGCGCGTCTTCCGCGAATTCAGCGTAAATTTTCATTCGGGTGTAGGATAGGGATGCCCCTTTTCTGTGGCGTCGATCATTTGCTGCAACTTGTCGGCGATGAATTGGGTGTGAATGGCGATGAGCGCTTCTCCTTTTTCTGCGCTGGCAAGCAATGCGTTTTCTTGGCGGGCGCGGTCGCGCGGGTTTTCTGGGTTCGGTCCGCCCTGCGGCCAACCTTCCTTGGAAAAGGGTTCGAGATACGCCTCGACTTCAGGCGATAGGTTGTGGGCGTAGTCCAAGCCGGCGGCGTCATATTCCTCCATGGTAAAAGCGCGGACCCGCTGTGGGCAAGCCGCCAACATTACGGATGTCTCGTCCTCTGAGGCGTGGTTCAGCGCGGTTTGCCGCGCCACCGTGTCTAGCTTGCCCGCTTTCAGATCTCGATAGCCCTGGAGGATGGTTTCCCGGTCTTCGTCGGTAAGCCCCATCCAATACGAATCCTCATCGAGTGTGATACCCAAGTCTCGCCGCCACGCCGGTAGCACATCCCGTAGCAAGCCGTGATTGCCGCCGTGACCGTTTACGACCAGAATCGTGCGAATGCCGTGGGTTTTCAGGCTCTCCACTACGTCGAAGATGTAGGCTCGCAGCGTTTCCTTGCGCAATGTCAGCGTTCCCTGGCGCGCCATGTGATAAGGAGAATAGCCCACCGGACAAGGCGGAGCGACCGTGACCTGCGGGTAGAGTTGCAAGGCGGCCTGCTGGGAGACAAACGTGGACAGGACAATGTCCAGATCCAAGCTCAGGTGTTCGTTGTGCTGTTCGGTTGCGCCGATAGGGATGATGGCGGCTTTCAGATTGCCGCGCTGCAGCGCTTGGCGAATTTCCTTGCGGGTACACTCTCCTAGCATGACTCTGGAGGGGTTGACGTATCGGGTTCTCGCGTTTGCCATAGTATTCCTTCGGAATCGAGGTTCTAGGTTGTCCTTCAAGAGAAGATACAGATCGGCCAGCCCTTCTTGCGAGCCAGACGCGCTAGCCGGATGTCTGGATTGACCACGACGGGACGAGCGACCTCCGACAGCAAGAAGCGATCGTCGAAGGCGTTTCCGTAGGCCGTGGATTCGCGCAGGTCGAATTCGCATGCGCGCGCTACTTCTTCCGACTGGCGGACCTTCTCAGAGCCGGATACGCGCGGGCCGTCTAAGTCGCCCGTCAAGCGTCCCTGCTCGCAGGCTAGCTTGGTGCCAACGACAAAATCCAGATCGAGAAGATCCTTCAGGGGTGCGATCAGGATCTCCGGTGCCCCCGACACAATGCCGAGACAATCCCCAGCGGCGCGATGGGCGGCAATCAGGCGCTGGGCCTGATCTGGGATGTGGTGAGTTAGTTGCTGTTGACAGAAGGTTTCTGCCGTTTCCGCGAGTAGATCCATCTCGACGTCGCCGAAGTGGGTCTTGTTGGACTGGACGCCTCGGGTAGGGATGCGGACGGCCCAAGACAGGAACGCGCGAATCGCCTCTGAGGTGGTCTGCGTGCCGGTCTTCAGCGCGAAGCGGATGAACTCCCTTTCGGCGCTGGTGCCGGGCAGCAGCGTCCCGTCTAGATCGAATATCGCGGCTTGCACGGTACTGGCTAATCTCGCAGCAGACCGGGAAACATTTTGCGAAAGAGAACGTCTTGGCTGTCCCATATTACCGGGACGCCCCGCACTAGGCACATCACCACCGTCAACCAGACGATTGCCTCTCCGACCAGCACTAGCAACTCCGTGGATACTCCGATTGACCAACCATACTCGGCTTGGCCGGACTGAATCAGCAGCACTGCGCCCAAATAGACAAACACGACGGCCTTGGTAAAGCCGTACAGCGCCCGACTGAAGCGCGAGCTCACGAGTGCTTTTGCCCATCGGCTCTGCATCATCGTCTTACTGCCGAATGCGGTTTGACCCGCTTCTACAAAGGCGAGCGTCCGCAGCCAGTCGATGAGGAAACTCCGGGCGACGACGATGGCCGCAGCCCAAAAGCTGGCCATACCGATCGACGCAAAATAGACCCAGAACACGTTCTCGACGATGCGGTCCCCAGCGATGTCGAACATTGCGCCCAGATCGGATTCGATGCCGAGGCGGCGGGCAATGATGCCGTCGAGCGCGTCCATGTAGAGGGTGGCGATGGTCAGCAAGACCGCTATACCGCAGGCGATGGTGTTGACCTTGTACAACCCAATTACTAGGAACACTAGGAATATTCGGATCAACGTCACGAGATTCGCTTGCATGTTCACCTCCCTCGAAATGCAAGAATGTCGGCTGGCGATAGGATGTCTATAATATGGGACAAAAAATAGCAGGTGCCGATGAAAAACTACAGTGTCAGGATGATTCGCGAGCATATGGAAAATATTCCGCAATTCCCGATCCCCAAGGGGTTTGCCATGCGGAATTACCGGCCGGATGAAGGGGCTATCTGGACGCGGATTCAGCGAGCGGCAGAGCCGTACTTCGACGTTGACGACCAGCTTTTTGCGCGCGAATTCAGACGCGATTTTGGGGCGCTGGAGGAGCGAAGTTTTTATTTGACCACCGATGTCGGCGAAGAGATCGGGACCATCACGGCGTGGTGGCAGCCCGATTTAAACGGCGAGGATTGGGGCCAGATTCACTGGGTTGCGATTCACCCGGCCTATCAGGGACGCGGGCTTGCCAAGCCGATGATGTCCGTGGCGATGGCGTATCTAAAGCGATTCCACGAGCGCAGTTTTCTCGGCACCTCAAGCGGGCGGATTCCCGCCATCAAAGTGTATCTCGATTTCGGATTTTACCCAGACCTTGAGCGAGAGAATAGCCAACAGGCTTGGGCGGAAGTCGCGTCTGTTTTGGAACATCCGGTTTTAAGGGCCTGCGGTTTTTAGCAGGGTCAGGTGGAGACCGCCGGCCCCGTCAATTCAACCCCAGGTCCGCGGCGATCACCTGCCACGCGTTGTAACCCGGCAGCCCGGTGATGTTCCCGGACGGGTGGCAGCACGAACCGCACAGGTATAGACCTGCCAAATAGCCCCGGTAGTGGCCAGCGCCTAAGAAGGGCCGGTTGTAGCCGACCTGGCCGTGGCCGAGGGAGCCTACTAGTAGGTCGCCGTCGCGCATGTTCGGCAGCAGCTTGGGGATGTGGTGGACCGGGCGGATCATGTGCTCGCGCGCGCCATCCCGCAGGTTCGGTGCGTAATCGGCCCAAGCGTCGAGCATGCGGTGGCCGTGGGTCGCGGCTTCTGCGTCCCAGTTAGCGGGGTGGCCGCGCAGGCGGAAGGGCACCTTCTCCCACATGAAGGCGGTATGGGCATTGTCGGGTGCTTGGGTGGCGTCGAAGCGGCTGGGACAGGATCCCCACATTACCGTCGGCGGCAACTGGCCCTGCTCGTGCGCCCGAACTATGTCGTCGAAGTCGGTTACCGACTGCAGGCCGAGGAGGACCATGAAGGCGTCGTCTAGCTCGGGGTTGGCCTCGGCCGCCGAGTAGGCTGGGGCTTCGTCGAGGTTGAGGTAGAGGCCGAACAGGGGTGCCAGCAGGTTGTAGCGGAATGCGGCGGCCTGGTCGCGCCAGGAAGCTGGCAAGTGCGCGGGATCAATTAGGTCGAGGAAGGTCTGCTGCGGGTTGAGGCCCGAGGCGATGAAGTGGCGGGCGTCAATCCGCTCTCCCTCGGTCGTGACGACTCCGGCGGCCCGGCCTGGCTCGTTGGCGATAGGTTGCACCGCGATCTGCGCGAGTTCGACGTTGGTGCGCACCTCGCCTCCGGCTTCGGCGACGGCGGCGACGAGGGCTTCGGCCAGCCGGGCCGAGCCGCCGACGCACATTTGCGCCTTGCCGCGGGCGGCCAACAGCGCTGGGATGTGGTGGCCGAAGCCGGGGGCGCGCGGGTCGACTTCGCGCAGGCCGTTGAAGAACAGGAGACCGGCCTGCACCGCTGGGTTTTCGAACTCGCGCAGCACGAATTCGCGTGGCGAGCAGGCGCTCGTTTCTAGCAGCAGGCGACCCTCGGCCGTGGCTTCCAAGCGACGGCGGCGCTCTGGGGCTGGCAGCGGGGGTGCCTGTGCTTCGGGTTCCAGAGTATGCGTCACAATCGGCAGGAACGCTTCGCGCCAACGGCGCAGGCTAGCGGCGTCCCGGCGGCTGAACTGGGCGAAGGAGTCGGCGGTGCGCTCGAAGTCCGTCCACCAAGTTAGGGAGTGCCCGTCCGGGAGCAGCATGGCCACGTTCAGATCGGGTTCGAGGTAGCGGGCACCGTGCCGCTCGAGTTCAAGTTCGGCGTACCACGGCATCCGGGTTACACCTCGGTGGTAGAACGAGTGGGTGTTGTGCAGGAAGCCGGAGCTGGCTGGCCACTCTTCGGTGCGCAGTCCGCCGCCGGGCACGGCGTTTCGCTCTAGGCTGACGACGCGTAGGCCGGCCCGGCACAGGTAGGCCTGTAGGATCAGGCTGTTGTGGCCGGTTCCGAGGATGATGCCGTCGTACTTGGAGTCCGCCATGACCATCAATCTAATATTCGATAACTTAAATGGGCAAAGTATCTGGACACACATATAGTCACACAAAGGATAATGATCGCCGTATGAATCTCGTCGTTGACACAGAGCTACCCCGAGCCGCTCGCTGGGCGCTGGACGAGTTGACTTATACGCTCAGCACACGCGGAACATCCGTCGAGGTCGTTGCTGCGCCCAGACCAGATCCCGATTTCATCATCGGCCTAGCCGGTCAGTCGCCAGCCGTGGAGGATGCCCTTACGCGCGCTGGCGTGCGCTGTCCTGACGCACCCGAGTCCTTGGTCCTCCATCCTCTTGCTGCTGGCGGATTCCTCATTTGTGGCAGGGACGAGCGCGGCCTAATGTACGCCTTGCTCGAAGCCGCGCGCGCCATCGAGTTGGCTGCACTGGGAGCCGACGTTTGCGCGGCAATCGCTCCTGCGATCCAATCGCCGCACTTGGCTTGGCGCAGCATGCAACTGTTTCTCTGCAACCGTCGTCTCGAAGAGGTTTGGTTCTACGACGAAGAGTTTTGGGACGAGTACTTGGAGCGGCTAGCGCGCTGCCGCTACAACAACCTGAGTCTCACCTTCGGCCACCAGATCGCCTACTTGTCGCCACCGTACCCCTTTCTGTTGGAAGTTCCCGAATTCCCCCAAGTCCGTCCCATCGGTTTTACCGCAGAGCAGTGCGCCCGGCATCTGGATATGCTGATTCGCATCGCCGAGTGGACTCGGCAGCGCGGCCTGCACTTCACTTTCGGCGTCTGGTCTCAGCACGCCCAGAACTACGGGGATTCTATGGTGGAAGGGCTTACGCCTGAGATTCGAGCTCAATACAATGCGGCTGGACTTGCGCGTCTGCTTGCCTCATGTCTAGGGATCGACGGGGTTCAGTTTCGCATGAACTACGAATCTGGCGTCGCCGAGGATCGCCAAGCCGAGTACTACGAGCCGCAGTTTCGCGCCATTGCCGAGTGCGGTCGTCCCATTCGTCTAGACTTGCGCGCCAAGGGGCTTACCGACGACACCATTCAGCTTGCCCAGAAACTCGTCCCGGATACGGTGATTTCTACCAAGCACTGGTGCGAGCATTTGGGTATGCCCTATCCTATGCCGGCCATTCAGCAGTTCGACCAGAAAAACTACCGCCGCTACGGCACTTGGGATCTACTGCGCAAGCCTCGCTCCTTTGCGCTGATCCAGCGTCTGTGGAGCGCGGGAAGTCAGCGCGTGCTCCTGTGGGCCGATCCCGAATGGGTGCGGCGCTTCGCTGGCTCCTGCACCTTTGGCGGCGATGGCTTTGAGGTGATGGCGCCGCTGACGAACAAAGGGGTCCGTGACGAGCAGTCGCTGTGGTCAGTTAGCGCCGATCCCGCCTTTCGGTCTCACGCTGAGGAGCATCGGCGTCACTGGATGTTCTACCTGCTGTTCGGCCGCTTGGGTTACGACCCGGACGCTTCTTCTGAAGTTTGGCAGCGGGAGTTGCGCCATCGCTTTGGGTCCGCCGCCGCTTCCGTGGAAGAACTTTACCGCATTGGCGGTCAGGTACTGCCTTTGCTCACCGTGGTGTTGCAGCATTCGGCCAGCCTCTGGACCTTCTGGCCTGAGCGCTTCGCCGGTCGCAGCTTGGCGGAGGACGCGCAGGTCGAGCCCAGCGACCCGACCCGGTTTTACGGCATCGACGAGTACGTGGAAGACGCCTTGGGCAATCGGCTCTGCGGCAAATGGACGCCGCCCCACGTGGCTCATCACCTGCTCCAGCTAGCCGCTCAGGTGCGCGGGCTGCTAACCGGCCTCGGCGGAGATTCGACAGAGCCGGAGCTGCGCCATACCCTCCTCGACTTTACCTTGCTCGCCCATCTGGCCGAGTACCATGCCTGCCGCCAACTGGCCGCCGTCCATCTCGCCTTTCACCGTCAGGCTGACGAGGTTCATCGTCTGTCCACCGTCCGCCAACACTTGCTCCGGGCACGAGACCATTGGTCGGCCCTGTCTGCGGCGGCTCAGGATGCCTACTTCGACGATCTGGTCTTTGGGTTTCGCGAGAAGGGCCACGTGGGGCACTGGAAAGACGACTTGGTTGTTATCGAGCGCGACTTGGCGGCCATTGACGCACTCATTGCGGAACAGCCAGAGATTCCGTCCGCCGACCTCGGATTTTTTCCCGGTGGTGATGTCCATCTCGATCCGCCGACGGTGACCTTCGTTCCTCCGGCTTGTGCTACGGCGGGACGCGACCTAGAGCTTCGCATCTGGTGCGAATCACCCGCTCCGTCCGCCGTCCGCTGCTATCACCGGATCGCTCATCAAGCCCTGGACTTCGACCGCGTCGATATGCGCTCCGAGGGCGATGGGCATCGAGCGGTGATTCCCGGCGATTCCATTGATCTCGCTTGGGACCTGATGGTGTTTTTCGAGTTCCTCTTCGACGATGGGCAGGCGACTCGCTGGCCGGACTGGCGCATCCAGACGCCTTATTTCGTCATCTCGACGGGTAGCTGACGTGGATCTCCACGTTTTGCACCACGACCGGCGGTCGCAGACGCGGGTCGCGTTCGCGCAAGGCGATGCCGACGACGTGGACGCCTTTGCCGACCTGTGCCGGGACCAGGGGCCAGACGAGCCACGTGTTCTCGGACACGTCCGCCGGATTCGCCGTTTCCTCGGCCGCAGGGCTGCGACGCACTGGATCTCCCAGCCGCTGCCCGTCGAGCTCCACGGCGACCCGGTCCCGGGGCGACAGGTGGTCGAGATCGACCTGTAGCTCCAGCGTCGCGTCCTCCGACACGTCCTCGTACACGCCGATGTGGAATCGCGGACCGCCCTCCACTAGCGTGCGCCGCAGATCGACGGGCACCTCGCCGCGCAGCCGGTCGTCTCGCTCGGCACCGTAGCGCAGTTCGCGCCGGTCGCGGATGTGGCGCTTGACCGCGGCGTACACCTTGGCCGTGCGCCGCAGACTGTCGGGTGCGCCGAGGCTTTGCAGCAGCGGTCGGGCCGCGTGTACGTGGTTGTGCCAGTTGAACAGATGCACGCCCGTGGCACCGCGCTCGTAGAAGCCGGTGGCTAGGCCGCGGAACCAAGCCTCTCGCCATCGTTCGGCGGACAGCAGGTGCTCGCGCCCCCACTCGCCGTGGCTGTCGAACCCGGGATACAGCCGCACTTGGCTGCCTCGCATCATCTCCACGTAGGTCTCCACCTCCACGCCTGGGTCGGTCCCCGAGTTCGCCCCGGTGACGACGATGTCGCACAGGCCCTCCTCGATCCAGGTCTCTAGGTCGTAGCCGACGCGCCGATTCGTCTCCCGGGAGGCACCGACGCGCACGATCACGTGGAAGGGCCGGCCGCGCCGCTGGGCAATCGCGTCGGTGAGGCGGCGCACAGCGCGCTGCAGATCGGTGAGGGTGTAGCGCAGGCGGTAGGCGTCCTCTTCGGGCAGGTGGAAGGCATGGCGCTGCCAGTCGAGTTCGACGCCGTCCCAGTCCGCTAGCTCGCAGGCCTCGGTGATGCGTTGCAGGGTGTACTCGCGGACCTCCGGCACCGCCATGTTCCACGACGTGGCCGCCCAAGCCGGTGCCCCCTCGCCGAGCACCCACTCCGGGTGGCGCTTGCGGAACGCCGTGAGATGGGGGCGCTCTGTCGCTGCCATTTCCTCTGGCCGCAGCGGCTTGGCTCGGCGCTCGGCATCGGACCAGAAGTGGTTGTCGTTCATGCGCACTGAGGCGTACACGGCGAGTCCCATCTGGTGGCCGCGGCGTACGAGCTGGCCGTACAGATCGACGTTGGCATCGAACATCGCTCGCAGGCTCTCGGCCCGGCGCATGTCGCGGACGGATAAGTACCGGCGGCCCTCTGCCTCGCCGATCATCGACAGCCGGTCCGAGGGCCAGTGTGCCTCCTCGACTCCCACACACCACGCTAGGGCGCCGACCTGGGTCCCCGCTAGGGGCCTGTAGATCCGCTCCAGCAGATCCTCGACGGACATTGGGAACTCGGCGTGCTTCAGGTAGCCGCCGTCGTTGTTGAGGATGATCCCGTAGTCGGGCGCTGGCGGGCGCAGGCTCACGCTGGGGTCTCAGCCGCTCGGGGCAGGCGTGCCGGTGCAGAGGAGTTGGAGTCGCGTCATCACTCTTGTCTTGTTTCCTCTGGCGGCCAAGTAGCGAAGTACTCGGGTGCCCAGCGTCTGGCGAGGTGGTAGTTGCGTTTGTGATAGGACCCGGCGGGTGGTGCCTTCTCGGCTTCGATCCAGGCTTCGGCACCGGCTAGCTGGGGAAACTCTAAGATCCCGAGGAACTCGCCTTCGGTGTTGGTCCCGAGGAGGCGGAAGACCTCCCCGTGGATGAGGTCGTGCTCTCGGGCCACCTCTTGCAGTCGTTGCTGGCGATCCTCGTCGCCGCGCGTCTGCGGGTCAACTTGGTCGGAGCCGCGACGCCAGCCGCCGAAGGCGAGCACGACGATCGAGGAGGGATCGACGGTCAGGGGTGGGATTACGTGCGGGTCCGCGTCGGGAGCCACGGAAGGCTCGGGCTTGCGGGGTAGCCAAGCAAGGCTCTCTGGTTGCCAGCGTCTGGCGAGGGAGTAGTCGTAGAAGCCGTAGTGTCCGTACGGAGGTTCCGTCTCAGCCGCCATCCAGGCTTCGGCACCGGCTAGGTCTGGGAATTCGATGGTCCAGAAGCGTTCCCAACTGTTGCGGGATGTCAGCAGGCGGTACCCGTGTATGCCGATCAGGCCGTGGCGCTCGGAGACGGACAGCATCAGGTCCACGTGCTGGCGCTCGTAGTCGAGCCGCTGCTCGTCGTCGAGTTGATGCCACTGAGGTAAGCGTCCACCTCGGAACAGAATGACGACGCTGTCGCCTTGCGCTGAATCAGTCATGTATGTCCTCCTATTAGAAAGATGGCTGGGCTTGGGCCGCTAGCACTTGAACCTTAGCGCACGGTACACTCAACGTAGGAGAGTGAGTTTGCGCGTCAAGATGCCTTCCTCTGTCACCACGGTTTTTCCGCCTCGATCAACTAAAGCTCTCAACGGGTATTACCGTTCTCCGAGTCGTCTTTCGACACCCTCAAAAACAGCGACAAAACCACCGACAACGCTGTGACCACTACGCCGATCACAAACACATCTCCCACGGCCTCGGCCAGCGCCGAGTGGAGTGTACCCAGCAATGCGTCCGCCATCTGAGCTTCCGTGAATTCGGCTCTCAGCAAGTCCAAGGCGACCGGATCGATAAGTGCCCTCGGATTGTCCTTGATGGCGTCCAACCGACCCGGGCCAAGTGTCGCTCTGACCGCATCGGCAACAGTCTCTTCCACTCTTGCAGAAAATCTATGCGTCATCACAACGCCTAGCACGGCTAGTCCCAGCGTACCGCCGATCAGCCTGTAGAACTGAAGCGCCGCAGTAGCAGCACCCACGAGCCTAAACGGCACCGTGTTCTGAACGGCGAGGTTGAATGTGGCCAGTACGCCGCCAAGCCCAAGCGCCATGACCACAACGCATCCCACGGCCATGAAGGAACTGGTATTCGCGTTCATAGTAGAAATGAGGTGCATACCGAGTGCCATCAATCCCGTACTGATCAGCGCCTGCCGTCGGAAACGTCCATCCCTTTTGGCGAGCATTCGCCCCGACGCGATCGCACCAACGACAATTCCAAGTATCAAGGGGGTCAGGAAACCGCCGCTGCTGGTAGGCGAGGCACCCAGAACGCCTTGGAAGAAGAGCGGTAGAAAAACAATCGTTCCATACAGTCCAAAGCCAGCGAGAAATGCAACTACTGTTGCGACGGCAACCACTCTGAATCTGTATATCTCGAAAGGCATAATGGGAGCAACCGCCTTCGATTCTGCGATTGCGAATATCGCCGTCATCGCCAAGCCGAAGGCCAGTAAGCCGATAACCTGCGGTGTATCCCACGCATAGTGAACGCCCACTATGGACAACGAGAGCATTATGGGCACTACGGAGAATACCAGAGTTACCATGCCAAGATAATCCAGACTGCGGTTTTGGATCTCGGGCCGGATCGGCGGAAAAGTCCGAATGATCAGCAGTAGAATCGGAATCCCGATTGGAATATTGATGAAGAATATCCAGTTCCATGAAAGCACATCCGTAAGGATGCCGCCCAGCGTCGGTCCGATAACCGAGGCTACACCGTACACGAGGCTTATTAATCCTTGATATCTACCCCGAACTTCGGGTGGGAACAGATCGGCAGTTACCAAGAATCCGTAGGCCATGATAGCTCCGCCGCCGATGCCCTGTACGGCGCGGAAGGCAATGAGCTGGTTCATGGTCTGACTCATGCCTGCCGGTATAGAGCCGCCGATGAAGACCACTATGCCTAGGACTAAGAAAACCTTGCGCCCGTACAAATCGGTTAGCCGCCCCACAATCGGAATCGCTATCGTGGCCGCAACTAGGTATGCGGTCGCAGCCCATGTGTAGCGATCGAAACCGCCGAGGTCCGCTATAATGACGGGCATTGCGGTGGCGACGACGGTCTGACCCAGCGCGGCCATAAACATTGCCAGCATCACGCCCAACATCGCCAGCGCTACCTGTTTGCCGGGAAGTTGTACGAAGTCTTTTTCCATCGACTGCTCGGTGAAAGTGATTAAAGGCGCGTAGCGCGTTTAGGTCGTAAAAAGAGGTTCCTAATTCTACTGCTTAAGGAACCTCATACGGCGGCGGGACGGCCCAAGCTGTCCATCTTGTTATGAGCGTCTCGTCGAGGCGGTAGGGGCACATTTCTAATGAAGCGGCAGAACTACGCCAACTCTCCAATCAGCCTGCGGATGTTGGCGTAGTTCGTCTGCATGGCTTCGAGCCGCGAGCCGCTTGCCGGTAGGAAGTGGGTGGCGATTGATAGGACGACGTCGCAGCGGTTGTCGCGCAGGTTGCGCAGGATCGCAGGGTAATCGACGTGGCCCTCGCCAATGGGGGTGTACTCGAATTCGAGCGTTGCGCCGTTGATGGTGCGCAGGTCCTTGGCGTGGACGCCGTGCAGGTAGGGGCGCAGGTTTTCGAAGCCCGCGGTGGCGTTATCGACTTCGCCGCAGTTGTAGTTGTCCGCCGGACACCAGAGCACCTTGAAGCGCCGCGAGCCTACGGCTTCGACGATGCGGCGGAAGTTGCGGCTGGTGTTGCCGTAGTTCCACTGCATCATCAGGAAGGCGATATCGACGTCGTATCGCTCGGCGAGGTCGGCGAACATGGAGAACGCTTCGACTAGCTTTGCCATGTCGCCGTCGGAGATGATGCCGCCGCGCGTTGCCCAGCGCATGGGCCAAGTGGGCTTGCCGCCGGTGTACTCGGCCGGCCAAGCGAAGCTGCTGCAGCCGACCGCGCCGATCCCCAAGCGGGCTGAAACCTCCATCGCTCGTTCTAACTTGGTGAAGTGCTCCTTGAACTGGGCGTGTTCGAGCATCTTGCCCGGCTCAAGCTCGGCGAGATGCACGGTCTTGAACAACCCCGCGCCGTCGAGCAGGAAAAACTCGAGACCGTGCGCGACCACCTGTTCGGCGGCTTGATCTATCTCGGGGTCAGAAAGCTCGTAGAGGCTGCGGTTGTTGGAGTGGGTGCCGCACCAGACGTAGCGTGCGCCGAGGTCGCGCGCTGTGGCCAGCGATTGCTCGAAGGGCTGCTGCAACTCGCCGAGGTACATCCCCATCTTGAATTCGTATTGATCGCTCATGATTGTCCTATCCCCGCGAAGGTTCGGGCATCTCGGCCCGCGCCTTCGCCGCTAGTTCTTTGAGGTGGCCGTCGTTGGCCATGCGCTGTTCGAGATGCACCATGCGGCGTTTGCTCGCCGTGGCGAGCATGGTCTCGCCGTACGCGCGCTCTGCCCAGAAGCGGGCGAGTCCTGCGATGTCCTGTTTGACGAGGTCGATCTGCTCGTCGGGCACGCGCACCATGCAGTTGATGGTGAACATGCGGCGACGGCCACTGCCGCCGAAGGCCGCGTGTTTGAGGTTGTGCTGGAAGACGACTAGATCTCCGGGGACGATTTCGAGCGCGACGGCTGGGACTTGGTCGCCGGAGATGCCCCATTGCTCCTGCGATTGCTTGACGTTCGCTTCAAGCGTCTCGGCGTACTGGTCGCCGCGGCGGTGGCTACCCGGGATCACGCGCAGGCAGCCGGTGTCGCGGGTCAGGTGGTCGAGGTAGAAGGCGATCTTGACGTGGCGGATTTCCTTCTGGTAGCCGTCGGAGTGCCACCGGGTGTCGCCGGCGTAGTAGTTGCCGTCGGAACCGCTGTAGTTGAAGTCGTCGCCGAGCAGGCTGGCGAGCAACCCCTCGATACGCGGATCGTCGAGCAGCGCGCAGAGGCGCTCGTGTTGATCGATGAAGGGCACAATGCAGGAGCGCCGTTCGCCGTCGTGCGGTTGGCCGTAGTGGCCCCCGCCGCGCTCGGTCCAGACTTGCTCGAAGGCGTCGATGATTTCGTCGATACAGTCGGCCATCAAGCCCGGCAGCGCGAGGTAGCCGAAGGTGTCGAAAAAGTTGAGTTGCTGTTGGTTGAGGCGGATCATGTCGGTTCTCCCAGAGAGCTTGACGGAGGGTGGGGGAGGCGATACATTGGCGGCGCTTTGGATGCCGTGTTCAATCTAATAAGGGGCCTGTCTTCATTCAATCAATATCTGATACCGATAGACGTAGAGGGTAGCGATGAAAATTGTCGATGTAGGTGCTGTGCTGCTGCAACCCATGCCGTGGGTGCTGGTGAAGGTGCGCACTGACGAGGGGATCACCGGCATTGGCGAGGCTTATCACGGGGCCGGCGTCCACCACATTGCTGTGGACGAGCGCCTCACCCAACGCGCCCTCATCGGTCAAGACCCGCGCAACGTGGACAAGCTCTTCCGCGACATGAAAAGCTCGATGTCGGCGTCGGGGTACTACCAAGGGGCGGTGATGAGTGCGATTAGCGGCATTGAGATGGCGCTGTGGGATATTACCGGGCAGGCGATTGGCGTGCCGATCTGGCAATTGCTGGGCGGCGCGTACCGCGACTCGATTCGCGTGTACAACGACTGCCATGCTGGCGACGAGGACGACAATCCCGAATCGTGGGTAGCCAAGGCCAAGGAAGTGGAAGCTCGCGGCTTTGACGCCATCAAGTTCGACATCGATCCGCGTCCCGACCGGCGCGACCACTACAACCGCACCATGAGCAACAGCGACATCGCCTTCCACATTGAAGTGGTCACAGCGCTCCGCGAGGCGCTACACCCCAACACGGATTTGCTCATTGACGCCCACTGGGCGTACGCTCCGCACGACATCCTCAAGGTTGCCTATGCTTTGGAAGCGCTGGATTTGATGTGGTTGGAAGATCCGATTCCGGCTGAAAACGTCGCCGCGCTCAAGGAAGTAAAGAACGCGACGCGCACGCCGATTTGCACTGGCGAAAACCTGTACACGCGGCACGGGTTCCGAGAGTTGGTCGAGACGCAGGCGACGGATATTATCTCGCCCGATCTGGCCAAGGCCGGTGGCCTGTCCGAGGGCCGACGCATCGCCGACTTGGCCGACATTTATTACATCCCGATTTCGCCGCACAACATTTGTAGCCCGATTGGCACCGTGGCCATGTGCCACACGTGCGCTGCTTCGCCCAACTTTCAGGTGTTGGAGTTCCACCACCTCGATAACGAGCTGTGGAACAGCCTCACGGTGGAGCGCGACCTGATCGTCAACGGGCGGATTCCATTGCCGCAGGCTCCGGGGCTTGGAGTTACACTCGATGAGGAAGTGGCTCGCAGCGCGGCGCGCGAGGATCTCGGTTTCTTCGACGCGGAGTGAGTTGACTTGTCGCTTAACTACGTCTTTCGACGATTTGGGGTGTTTCTGCTGATCGTGTGGGCAGGGGCTACCATTAACTTCTTGATGCCTCGGATGGCTCCGGTGAATCCCATCCGCGAGCGCCTGTTGCAGGCGGTGTCCTTCGGCGGCGCGGGCAAGACGGACATGGAGGCCGTAGTGGCTACGTACGAGGCCCGATTTGGTCTCGATCAGCCGCTGTGGAAACAGTATCTGCGCTACTTAGGCGATGTGGCGCGTCTCGACTTTGGGGTTTCTATCGCCAACTTTCCGAGCCGCGCTTCTGACATTATCATGCGCGCCCTGCCGTGGACGCTTGGGCTGCTGACGACGGCGACGCTGATTGCCTTTGCCCTCGGCACGGTGCTCGGCGCGCTGCTGGCTTGGCCACGATCGCCCGGTGCTCTGCACTACTTTGCCGCGCCTTTCTTGGCGCTGTCGGCGATTCCCTACTACTTGCTTGGACTAGTTCTCGTCTTTCTCTTGGGCTTTACTCTGCGCGCCTTTCCGCTCGGCGGTGGTTTTACCTTGGGGACGCTGCCGGGGCCGACCTTGGCCTTTGCCATTGACGTGATCTATCACTCCATCGTCCCCGCCCTGTCAATCGTGCTGTCGTCGGTGGGGTTTTGGGCGTTGTCGATGCGCGGTATGATGGTCACTGTCCAGGGCGAGGATTACGTCAACTACGCCGAGGCGCGAGGGCTGAAGAGCCGCGACATTTTCTTCCGCTACGCCCTGCGCAACGCTTTGTTGCCGCAGACCACGGCCTTGGCGCTGGCTATGGGTTATGTGGTGTCCGGGGCCGTGCTGGTGGAGGTGGTGTTTGCGTACCCGGGTGTGGGCACGGTGCTGTACCGGGCCGTGCAGACTTTTGACTACTTTGTCATTTACGGCGTCGTGCTCATGGTTATCCTCGCCATCGCCGTGGTGACGTTGATTCTCGATTTGGTGTATCCGCTTCTCGATCCGCGCATTGCCTACCGCCGATGACGCTCTCGCCGATCTTCGCGGCGGCGCGCCGCCATCCTCAGCTTGCGGCTGGTTTAATCGTCGTCTTTGTCGTGCTCGCTTTTGGTCCGGTGGGGACCCTGTTCGTCGATACGGATTTGGCCCGCGTCGGTGCGGCTGAGCCGAATCTGTCGCCGTCGTCGGAGCACCTGCTCGGCACTGATGCGGCGGGGCGGGATTTGCTTGCGGTGATGGTGGCAGGTACGCCGCTTACGCTTAGGATCGGCTTCCTCGCTGGTGCCGTGGGACTTGGTATCGGTATCATTCTTGGCTTTCTCGCTGGGTACTTTGGCGGTTTGGTCGATACCTTGATTCGGGGGGCTGCCGACGTGCTGCTGACTGTGCCCGGCCTGCTGTTCTTAGTGGTGCTGGCGACTTCGCTGCGCACGGCTGTTACGGTCGATATGATGGCTCTCGTGGTGGCCTCGCTGGCGTGGATGCTGCCGACGCGCACGATCCGCTCGCAGGTGCTGTCGATGCGCGAGCGCGCGTATGTGCAGGTGGCGCGGCTCTCTGGCATGAGGGATCTGGAGATCATCGCCCGCGAGTTGCTGCCGAATTTGCTGCCCTATCTGGCGGCTAGCTTTGTCAGTGCCGTGGGGGCGGCGGTGCTGGCTTCGATTGGTCTAGAGGCGCTGGGCTTGGGGCCGCAGAATGAGCCTACGCTTGGGATGACCATTTACTGGGCTTTGTACTACACTTCGCTGCTGCGGGGAATGTGGTGGTGGTGGGCACCGCCGATAATGATGATCGTGCTGATTTTCATCGGCTTGTTCCTCGTCTCCATGGGGTTGGACCGCATCGCCAATCCGCGGATATGGAAGGTCTCGTCGTGAGTGCCGAGCGCAAGAATCGCGTGGTGCTGCGGGTGCAGGACCTGCGCGTTCACTATCACACTTCGAGGGGGCCGGTGCGCGCCGTGGAGGGTGTTGGCTTTGAGTTGCGATCGGGAGAACGGCTGGGCTTGGTGGGCGAGTCTGGCTCGGGCAAATCGACGACGGCGATGGCTTTGATGCAACTGATTCGGCCGCCCGGACGGATTGAGGGGGGGCGGGTTGAGCTCGACGAATTGGAGTTGTTGTCGCTGGCTGAGGAAGAGATGCGGAGCGTGCGCTTTTCGCGGATTTCTCTGATTCCCCAAGGCGTGATGAATTCGCTCAATCCGGTGATGCGGGTGGGCGCGCAGATCGCCGACACGATTGAGGCGCACGAGGAGTGGCCGGACCGCGAGATTCTGCAGGAGCGAGTAAGAAATCTGCTGGCGTTGGTTGAACTGGACCCGGCGACGGCGCGCATGTACCCCCACGAACTCAGCGGCGGCATGAAGCAGCGCGTGGGCATGGCCATTGCCGTGGCCTTGCGACCGCAGGTGATCATCGCTGACGAGCCGACTAGCGCCTTGGACGTGGTCGTGCAGAAGCGGGTGATGGACACCTTGTTCCGCGTGCAGCAGGAACTCGACGCCGCGGTGATTTTGGTGGGGCACGACATGGGGCTGATGGCTCAATGCGTGGACCGCATCGGCGTGATGTACGCTGGCCGATTGGCGGAACTGGGGCCGGTGCAAAGCCTGCTTGAAGAGCCGCTGCATCCGTACACGCGGATGTTGGTAGAAAGCCTGCCGTCGCTGGAGCGCAAGGGCGTGTTTCGCGGCATTCCCGGCCTGCCGCCTTCACTGCTGGAGCCGCCGCCGGGATGTCCCTTTCACCCGCGCTGTCCGCAGGTGATAGACCGCTGTTCGGAAAGCGTGCCGGAGTTGGAAGTGGTGGCTGCTGAGCGCCGGGCGGCTTGTCATCTGCACACTGAGGGCTTCGACAAGCTCAGCCGAGGCATCTCGTGAACACGCCACTGCTCGAAGCGCGGGGTGCCAGCCGAGCCTTTGGTGGCGGCGTGTTTGACCGGCAGCGGATTGTCGCCGTCGCCGACGCCTCGCTGGTGATCCCGGAGGACGATCCCGTGGTGGTGGCGATTGCTGGAGAGAGCGGCAGTGGGAAGACTACTTTGGCGCGCCTGCTGCTGGGTATCCTGCCGCCGACTGGCGGGTCGGTGCGCTATCGGGGTACGGAACTGCGCGATCTCGACGCCAAGGCGAGACAGACGTTTCGTCGGCAGGTGCAGGCTGTGTTTCAGGATCCCTTTGAGGTGTTTAACCCGTTCTACCGGGTGGACCATTCCCTGACGGTGCCGATCGCCAAGTTCTTCCCGGAGTTGTCGCGCGCCGAGCGGCGGCAGCGGATTGAGGAGGGGCTGCAAGCGGTCGGGTTGCGCCCGGAGGAGACCCTCGGGCGTTATCCCCATCAGTTGAGTGGCGGTCAGCGGCAGCGCATCATGGTTGCGCGAGCCTTGTTGCTCGATCCGCGCGTGATCGTGGCCGACGAGCCGGTGTCGATGGTGGACGCCTCGTTGCGTGCGACCATCTTGGAGACCCTGTCTCGCATTCATCGAGAGCGCGGCATCAGTCTGGTGTACATCACGCACGATCTGACTACGGCGTACCAACTGAGCCACACCATTCTTGTTATGTACCAGGGTGCGGTGGTCGAGGTAGGTGATGTGGAGCAGGTTATTAAGGAGCCGAAACATCCCTATACGCAGCTACTGGTGAGTTCTATTCCATTGCCGGATGCAAAACGCCGCTGGGGAGAAGGTTCTGTTGAGGTCACGCATAGCGAACCGACAGTGGAAGAGGACGCAGAGATTTCGAGCGCTACTGGTGGCTGCGCTTTTGCCGAGCGCTGTCCTCACGTCATGTCGCGCTGTCGGCAGCAGCGTCCGCCGTTGGTGCAGATTGATGCTGGTCGGGGCGCTGCTTGCTATCTCTACGAGGACGCCGCAGTGCTGTCGGAAGAGCAGGTAGCCGGCTTGTCCTACGGAGGTGGGTGAACGATGTGGAGAATGAGCTGGCTCTTACTCTCGGCGTGTGCAATTTTGGCTAGCTGCGGGCCGGCGGTAGTGCTGGACGATGTCCCTCGGGACCGCACCATGATCTTGATGAACGGCGGGCCGAACCAGTATTCCCTGTTCGACAACCAAAATCCCTACATCCCCGGCTCCGATCAGGGATTCCACATGGGCACGCTGCCAGCGGTGTTTGAGCCGCTGATTATGTACAACGTGCTCACTGGGGAATACGAAAACTGGCTGGCTGAGAGTTGGGAGTACAACGACAGCTTTACCGTGCTCACTGTGAAAATCCGCGAGGGCATTGAATGGGCAGACGGCGTCCCGTTCACGGCGCGTGACGTGGCTTTTACCTTTGACATGCTGCGCGATCATGCCGAGGCCATGGTGCATCTGGCCGACCTGCCTGAATTCTTCGAATCCACTGAGGTCGTTGACGATCACACCGTGCGGCTGGTGCTGAAAAAAGCGGGGCCGGCGTTTTGGGCGACTACGCTGAGCAGCAACCACGGCATCTTCGTCTTGCCTGAGCACATCTGGAAAGATCAGGATCCCCTAGAGTTTACTTTTCACGACATCGACGGCGGCTTGCCCTTGGGCACAGGGCCCTATCGCCTTGTGTACGCTTCTCCATACCAGAAAATCTACGATTTGCGCGAGGACTGGTGGGGGGCTAAGAAGGGATTCAAGCGCCTGCCGAGAATCCAGCGGATCATCTACGTGCCGCAGCAGGAGGAAAGCCAAGCCGCGCAACTGCTGCTTACCGATCAGCTCGATATGGCACCCATCATGCAGGTGCTCACTCTCGAAAGCGTGTTAGAGCGCAATGCGCGGGTCGTGACCTTCTCCGATCGGCAGCCGCCCTACGGCTACTTGGACTGGTGTCCCATCGACCTCAACATGAACTGCTCGGAGCCGCCCTTTGACGATCCGCAGATTCGCCGGGCGATCAGCATGGCCATCGACCGCGAGAAGCTCGTTCAGCTAGCCGAGTCGGGAGCGGGCGTGGTCGCGCTGCATCCCTTCACGCCCTACGAATGGTTTGCGCCTTTTGATGAGGCCCTGCAGGAGATCCTTGCGCGGCACGGGTACGACTCCAAGCCACACTTGGAAGAGGTGGACCGGATCATGGAGGGGAAGGGCTATAGCAAAGACGAGGAGGGCTTGTGGGTCAACGCGGAGGACGAGCGCGTCGAGATCGCCATGTACGTGCCGCAGTGGCTGCGGGCCTATGGTCCGCCGCTGACTCAACAGCTACGCGACGCTGGTTTTGATGCGAACTTTGACACCTCGCCCGGCTTGACCTCGCTCGTGCAGACGGGAGAGCAGACGGTTTCCTTGGGCTGCAAGGGGCCGAGTGGCGTGCGCGGCATGGATCCCTATCTGATGTTGTCTTACTACACCTCGCAGTACTTCCGGCCCACGGGGCAGCCGGCACCGCTGTGGTCAACCATTTCGCGCTGGCGCAACGAGGAGTTCGACCGCATTGTCGAGCGCATCGCGCCTCTACAAGTCGGCGATGAGGAACTGTTGGAGTTGTTCAGCGAGGCGATGGAAATCTGGGTGGGGGAGTTGCCCGACATCTTCCTGGCGCAGCTAATTATCCGCTATCCTTGCAACACTACCCGCTGGACTGGTTGGCCGAGTCAGCAAGACCCTTACGGCTTTCCGCACTCTTGGCAGTGGGAGTTGTTGAAGACTTTTATTCGGCTGGAGCCAGCCGGTCGGCCGGTGGCGATTAGCCCGTGACCTCGGAGCAAACGGATGGGGCGGGGCACGGATGCGGACTATGCTAATTTTTTTCTACGCTTTTACCGTTTCGCTATACTCTCTGGTGCTGTCCCGACTCCGCGAAGAATTCTTCCACCTTACTTGTGTATGGAGGAAAACATGCTGCACGTCATTATCGTTTTCTACGTAATGACTTTTGCTCTGGCCTCGCAGGTTTGCGCCCAGCAAATAGATCCTATCACTCCACAGGAAAATTACACTCCAGATCAAGTCGATTATTTTTTAGAAGTTGCCTTGGGATCGGAGTTTGGCGACTCAAGTTTAATCGTGAAAAAATGGGTCAGTGACATCAAGATCAAGGTTATCGGTTCACCCACCAACGAGGATAGAATGACATTAAACCGTGTCATGGAAGAGATCAATGCAATTATCGGCAGACCAAAATTGAAAATTGACGATCAGAATCCCAATATAGAGATCTATTTTGTTCCCGAATCAGATTTTAGCAAATACGAGCCAAACTATGTCCCGGAGAATCTTGGGTTCTTTTGGGTATGGTGGAATGATTCATTTGAGATTACTAGAGCTCGAATCATGATTTCTACGGATCCGACTCTAAAAGAACGTCCCCACTTGATTAGAGAAGAACTCACACAGATCTTAGGTCTTATGAATGATTCTTGGACCTATGAAGAAAGTATATTTTACCAAGGATGGTCGGGCACAACAGAATACGCGGAAATCGATAAAGTTATCATAGACATGCTCTATCGAGAGGAAATTTCGCCGGGAATGACAGGCCGCCAAGTTGAAGAGATTTTATCTTCGCTTAAGCCAACTGTCGTTTCCGTCGAAAAGGCTCCCACCGTTGAGCAAACGCCCCATAGCCTGACGAAGGTCTCTGGCGATGGACAAGAAGGCGCGGCCAGCACCCAACTGACCGCGCCGTTTGTAGTGTTGGTGTTGGATCAAGATGGCTCACCCCTTGCCGGGGCGGTCGTCACCTTTTCAGTCATCGCAGGCGAGGGGTCGCTGTCGTCCACCACGGCCACCACTGATGCCAACGGACGAGCCAGAAGTACGCTGACGCTGGGGCCCGAGCCGGGGACGAACACCATTGCGGCCACCGTGGAGGGGCTAAGGACGGCGACCTTTACCGCCACGGCCGACGAGCCAACCAGCGACAGCCAAGAAGACCCGGAACCGGACCCCCAGCTAGAGTCGCTGTCCGTGACAATCGACGACGTTACCAGCGCGACCGAGCGCGGCCGAATGACCTTCTCTGTGCGGTTGGAGCCGACCCCTACGGCCCCGACCGCCGTGAAATACGCCACGGCGTCCCAGACCGCTACGGCCGGTCAGGACTACGAAGCCGCCGCAGGAACGCTCCACTTCGGGGCCAATCAAAACACCGCCACGTTCATCGTCCGAATCCGCCCCGACGAGCAAGACGAGCCGGATGAGACCTTCGCGGTGAGAATTACGCATCCGTCCACCGGCGCACTCCTCGCCGAGGCAACGGGTACGATTACGGACGACGACGGCGCGACACCACCGGAGGCCGATTCCGACAGCGACGACGAGATGGCTGATGGTGAAGAGGCCGATGGCGAGATGGCCTTTGCTTTCTCTGGGGAGGTCGAAGACCAAGCGTACACCGCTGGTACGGCGATAAGCGCATTGGTACTGCCGGAAGCTGTGGGCGGTGAGGGAGAGATAACCTATCGCGTCTCTGGCTTACCTGCGGGTCTATCGTTTGACGCGGCCACGCGGACGATTTCGGGCACGCCCGAAGCCGTCACCGATGGGGCCGTCGAGGTTACCTACACGGCGCAGGACAGCGCAGGATCTGCCGTCACGTTGACCTTCTCCATCACGGTCAACCCGGCGCTGAGCTTCGGCGACTTGTTCGACCTTTTGGGGAGTGGCAAGCGGGCCGCCCTGCCCGACCGCACCCAATTGTTGCAAAACGCGCCCAATCCGTTCAACAGCCAGACCGTTCTCTCTTACTTCCTTGCTGGGCCGGGTCGGGTGCGTCTAGAGGTATTTGCACTGAGTGGGCAACGGGTGGCGGTTCTCCATCAAGGCACGCAGGAAGCGGGCTACCACCGACTCCACTGGAATGGTCGCGACGATGCAGGTCACCTCGTGGCCAGCGGCACGTACCTGTATCGACTGGTGACGGACGAGGGGGCCTTGACGCGCAAGCTCGTCCTGCTGCGTTGATTGGTTCGTGTTGAACTAGGCAGTCCGTTTGTGAACTGCCCGCTTCTTCCGCGTTGCTTGGGAGTTCGCGGTCGCCAATCGCGCTGATTTTTTCGTCTTATACCTATCTGTATCCAAGGGGTCGATGTGTGCCGTCAGTAATTGACCAACCAACTAATGCCCCGTAGGTTTTGCCGTCCATTCACTAACATCTTGGCATATCCTTAGTCCACTACATTCATTTTCGAGATGAAGAAGAGAGGGATATAGGGTCAATGATCGCCAATACTAGAAAGGTATGCAGGAAATGAGCGGCGATGTCCGCCTGCTGCTGAATGGCGAGTGGGAGTTTGCCGAGGGGCCCGACGGCAATCCGCCGACTGACGGTTGGGAGCGCGTGCGCGTGCCGCATCGCTCGCGCGAGTTTGAAGACGAGCCGCCCGAGTCCGGTTGGTACCGCACAGAACTGCGCCTGCCGGAAGGCTGGGATGCAGACGGGCGCATCGTGCTCGATCTGGGGAGGGTGCGCCACTTCGGGCGCGCGTATCTCGACGGCGAAGTGATCGGCGAGCACTACGGTATGCGTTTGCCTTGGCGCATTGATCTGACTGATAGCATTCGTCCGGGGCGGGATTACCGGCTTGATGTGTTTACTCACAACTGTAGCGGTCGCTATGCGCATCCCGACGCCTCGCAGTTGAGCGAAGAGGCGGAAAAAGCCCTCGACACTCGCTTCTGGTACACGAGCGCCGCCACCGTTGGCATGGAGTCGGATGTGTGGCTGAGCTGGGAGTCGCGGGTCCGGGTCGAAGATGTGCAGATCGTCACGTCGGTGCGGAAGCGCGAAATCCGCGTTGGGTTGACGGTCTGCAACGACGCCGAGGAAGCGTTCCACGGCGACGTTCGCCTGCGGGTGCGCCGTGCGGGTGAGACCGAGTTGGAACTCGAAGGTTGCGACCTTGATCTGGCACCGGGGGAGAGCCGTCGCCTAGAGACAGCAGCACCTTGGCGCGACGCCGTGCTTTGGGGTCGTGCGCCGTACGGCGAGCCGGTTCTGTACTTCCTCGAAAGTTCGCTGCAATCGGCAGGTCGCGCCGTGCATACTACCTTGACTCGCTTTGGTTTCCGCGAGATCTGGGCCGAGGAGGATCGGCTGCTGCTCAACGGCATTCAGCTAATGCCCTGGGGCGACCACACGGTGCCGTACGTGTACGAGCGCCAGTGGCTGACGCGCAAGTTCGTCGATCTGGCCGACGCCAATGTCAGTATCGTTGAGCACCACCGCTACGATCCGCCGCCGGTGTTTTACGATGTGGCCGACGAGCTTGGCGTGTTCGTGGTGGGTGCCAATTTCTGCGTTGGTACGGGACAGGTGTACACGCCGGAGATGGATGTGCGGGAGAAGGCACTGGTAAGGGAGTACCAGCTAGCGGTGGCCGACTACTGGATCCGCTCGGTCCGCAATCACCCGTCGATTCTGTTCTGGGACATCACGGACGCGAGAGAGCCCGAATACTGCGTGCCCCTGCTGCGCAAGGTTAAAGAACTCGACGACAGCCGCATTGCCGAAGTCACCTTTGACCCGTCTGTGGCCACGGACGAGTTGATTGAACTGATTGATTGCTATCGGCTGTTCAGCAGCTTGGAGAGCATCGAGGCGAGCATTGATGCGATTCGCAGTGGTCTTCCGGTCAAACCGATCCGGGTCGGTGAGGCGGGCATCTTCGACGGGGGCTCTTGGGGAGAGCAGGAGGAGCCGCCGCTGTCGGAAGGCTGGTGGGAATTTCTGATCTCAATGCCGGAGCGCAACGTCCACGGGTTACAGACGTTTTTCCTCGCCGACATGGACTACCGAGGCTTTACCGACCACGTGCCCGGGATGTTGGCCGCACCGCTCGACGTGAAGGTCACGTGGCCGTCGCAGTCGGGGGCGGATGCCCGCATTGATCCTTTCGGCGCGGGGACGCCAGCGGCGTGGGGCAAGCACCGGCTGTGTCTCAATTGGTGCGATCCGCAACAGCCAGTCTCGCGTCCGACGGCGACGACGGCTTGGTCTCAGGAGTTGTTCCGCCGACTCGCCGGGCGGGATGTGGGGCCGCTGGCGCACGAGCGATTGCCGGAGGTGCTGGTGCGAGTGATGCGCGACGGGCAACCGGTCGCCCAAGCTGGCGTTTTGGTGACTCCGCTGGCCGGGCAAGCGGTCCTGCCCTATGCTGTGCGGGCTGATTTGGCGGGCACGGCGTGGTTTGTGTTGCCCGAAGCGGGTGCGTACCGCTTTACTTGTCAGGGCGCAAGTGTGGATGTTGAAAGCCGGTGTCAGCCGATTCGCGCACCGGGTGGGTACGACCACGTTCAGTCGGTGACGCTGCATTTGCCTTAGATAATCCGCAGATAGACGCAGATAGACGCAGAATAGTAGAAACGAGACGATCCGCAGCGCGAATCGTTCAATCATTCAGGATTGCTATATGCCAGACACTCGCCCCAATATCCTGCTCATTATGACCGACCAGCAGCGCGGCGACTGCATGGGGCTCGATCCCCACAGTCCCCCGTGTCTGCAAACGCCTAACCTCGATTGGCTGGCACGCACGGGCACGCACTTTCACCACGGCTACTCCGAATGCCCCAGTTGCATTCCCGCGCGCCGTAGCTTGATGACTGGTACAGCGCCCGCGGCCAATGGGGCCGTTGGCTTCAGAGGTGCACCGTGGGACCCGCCCCACACCTTGGCCGGCGAGCTGTCCAAGGCAGGTTATCAAACGGAGATGATCGGCAAACTCCACTTAACTCCCCATCGCAAGCGCTACGGCTTTGACCACATGCAACTGGCCGATGCCACCCGGGGCGCTGACAACGACTACGTCGAATGGCTGCGGCAATATCACGGCCGCAATGAAGTAGATCCCGGCATGGCCCACGGCATTTCCGCCAACGGCTGGATCGGTCGTCCGCACCATTTGCCCGAAGAACAGATGCATACTTTTTGGTGCGTTGACCGGGCCATGGACTTTTTGCGCAAACGCGATCCATCGGCACCGTTTTTTCTCAATCTTTCCTTTATTGACCCACACCCTCCGCTCACGCCACCCGCTCCTTATTACGATCGCTACATTGCCCGCAGCCTGCCCGATCCCTTTGTCGGCGACTGGGCACCTGCATTCGATGGTCCCGAAAAAGGTCTCAATCCCAATGGGTGGGAAATTCGTCTCAACGAACACGACATGCGCTGTAGCCGCGCGGCTTATTACGGCATGATTAATTTTATAGACGACCAGATTGGCCGCCTCATTCAATTTACCGGTGGTCTCAACAACTGCTTAGTCATCTTCACCTCCGACCACGGCGAAATGCTGGGCGACCACAATCTCTTTCGCAAAACTTGGCCCTATGAAGCGTCGGCGCGAGTTCCATTTTTCATGCGCGCGCCAAAAAATTGGGACTATCCCGAAGAAGTCATCAGCAACAGTCCCGTCGGCATCCAAGACATCATGCCTACCATTCTCGCTTCGGCAGGCATCGACATTCCCGCTACCTGCACGGGCAAAAGTCTCCTGCCCGTCATGCAGGGCGACGCTGACGGCGTCAGGGAATTTCTCCACGGAGAACACGCTGGCTGTTACGCCCGCGACCACGGCAATCACTATGTCACCGATGGGCACTGCAAGTACATCTGGTATTCGCAGACGGGCCAAGAACATCTTTTCGACTTGGACGAAGATCCCGAGGAAATGCGCGACTTGTCTCGTGAATCCGACGCTGAGACTAGAATGCAACCTTGGCGAGATCGCCTCAGCGAAATCCTCAAAGATCGACCGGAAGGTTTTGTGGATGGTACGCGCTTGATCCCCGGCCAATCCCATGACGCGCTGCTGCCGGATTACGATCCAGAAGCGACCTATCCCTATCTATGAGCTAAGTACGCGACAGTAAAATCCCACTTCTATACAAATTGTCGCAGGACGGTAATCTTTTGCGTTTATGGACGCTGTCAGACATGCATCTCTCCCATCCGGAAAATCGCGAAGTGCTGGAGAGTTTTCCGGCCTTTTCCGAGGACTGGCTGATCCTAGCGGGAGACGTTACCGACGGTCCGCGGCGGCTTGACTGGTGCTTTCGGCAACTGACTCCGAAGTTCCGCCAGATCGTCTGGGTTCCCGGAAACCACGAACTCTGGACAACTCCCAACGCGACTCACGGACTTCGCGGCGTCGCGCTTTACGAGCAGCTCGTCCAGATTGCTCGCGTCCACGGTGTTCTCACCCCGGAGGATCCCTACCCGGTGGTTGAACATCGGGCCGGGACGGTTCTGATCGCGCCGCTGTTCCTGCTCTACGACTACAGCTTCCGGCCCCGGCACGTCCGGCGTGACGAGGTAGTTGGATGGGCCCGGGAAACCGGCGCTGCCTGCGCCGACGAAATGATGCTGCATCCCGACCCGTTTCCGGATCGGGAATCGTGGTGCGCCGCACGCTGCAAGGATACCGCCACTCGGCTCGCGTCGTATCCTGCGGATCTTCCCAAGGTCCTGATCAATCACTTTCCGCTCGAAGAACAACACGCCGTGCTGCCACGGGTTCCCCGATTCACTCCGTGGTGCGGAACCCGCCGGACCCGGGGTTGGCACCGCCGCTTCAATGCGTGCGCAGTGGTGTACGGCCACCTCCACATTCGGGACACCCATTGGCTTGACGGTGTGCCTTTCCGAGAGGTGTCCCTGGGCTACCCGCAGCAGTGGGACCGCCGGCGGGGTATCGGTGCCTATCTGCGGGAAGTGACCTTCCTATGACCGCCGCCGCTTGGTGGAGTCTGTGGCGAGAGGACGAGGACTCGCTCATCCTGTACGTCGTCCTTCAGACTACGACCCAGAAGCGACTTATTCCTATCTATGAGCTAAGTACGCGATAGTAAAATCCCACTTCTATCAAAACGCTGGAGGAGACCATGACTACGTATCGCGCCGCCGTTATCGGCTTGGGCCGCATGGGCAGCACGTTCGACGATGAAATGAGCGAAGGCGGCTCCATTTTTCTGCCCTATTGCCACGCCCCCTCGTACTGCGCTTCGCCCCATACAGAACTGGTGGCTGGAGCCGACCCACACGACGAACAACGCGCCATTTTCGGCGACCGCTGGGGTCTGGAGCAAGACCATCTGTACGGCGACTACCGCCAAATGTTGGAGCGAGAAAACCTCGACTTGGTCAGCGTCTGCACCACCGCCCGCATTCGCTCGCAGATCGTCGAGGACTGTGCCCGCGCCGGCGTCAAAGCCGTATGGGCGGAAAAGCCCATTGCCCTGACTTTAGCTGAAGCTGATGCCATGGTCGAAGCCTGCCGCCAACACGGCACGGCCTTGGCCATCAACTGCGCCCGCCGCTGGAACCCGTTCTTCAGTCAGGCTCGTGCCCTGATTGACAAAGGCGAGCTAGGACAAATTCTCCAAGTTACCGGCTATGCCCAGTGCGGGTTGTCACACAACGGCAGCCATCTCATCGACGTTGTACGCTACATGGCCGGGGGGCAGGTCGAGTGGGTTTTTGGCGAAATGGAATCGGACGCCGCGGCCGAGGGCGAGACCGACCCGCAGGGCAACGGCTATCTCGTCTTTGACAATGGCGTGCGCGCCTTTATCCGCGCTACTCCTACTGGAGTCGCGGCTTGGGAAATCGACGTCATTGGCACTGAGGGCCGCATCCGATCCATAGCCAATTGCACCCAAATGGAGTACATCCGCACGGCTCCGGGTGGCAACCGGGGACGCGGCGTGCCCGCGTACGTGCCCTTCCCCTATCCGACGCACATCCAGGGCATGGGGCTGACCATTGTAGAGGATCTGATTCAGGCCATTGAGACGGGATCGGATCCGCGCTGCTCGGGCGACGATGGCCGGGCCGCCCTCGAAGTAGCCATCGCCCTGCGCCAATCGCATCGCGACGGTTTGGTCCGCGTGGATTTGCCGTTAGCGGACCGCTCGTTGGGTATTCTCTCCTCGGAGATCTCCGAGGACCACACCCCGGCGCGGGTGCGGCGGTTGCAGGGTTCTTGAAGGTTATCCTTCGGACACGGGCAGTACTAGCCGCGAGGGATGGGATACTGAATGATGCACGGCGTTGGTCGCCACGACTAGCTCGGTGTCGGCTAGGTCGTTTTTACCCGTGTTGTGATTGCGGTCGTGGTTGGGGAAGTCGCTCGACGTGATTTCTAGGCGGATGCGGTGGCCCGGCTCAAAGCGGCAGGCCGTCGGCCCCATGCGGATGCGGAGTTCTACCACGTCTCCGGGTGTCAGCAGTTCTTCGACGTCGAGGGAATTGCGGTGGCGGGCGCGCACCATGCCGTAGCACATCTCTGGTGCTGGTCCGCCGGGTGGGTGCTCATCTACCAGTCGGGCAAAGAAGTCTGTGTCCGGTGCCGACGAGCTGACGAAGAGCACGACTTCTGGATAACCGGCGATCTCCACGGCGTCAGTCAGCGGCTCCGAGCGGTAGCAGAGGATGTCGTCGCGTCCTTCTAGTCGGCGGCGGTCTGCTGGCCCTGTGAACCATTCCCGCGTCCACAGTGTTGGCACGGGATTGTGGGGATCGTAGGAGAAGCGGTCGGCCTCGGCGTTGGTGTGTCCGTCGTTGATCGACAGTCGGCCGGAACCGCCAAACTTGGCGTCTCCATCGCTGCTCAACAGGTACTCACAGGGCGTCGCGTCCGCTGGCGGCCACGTGTCGGCAGTGCGCCATTGTCCCTGCCGTCCGGCCATTGCGAAATAGCGCACTGCTGGCTCGCGATCGACGCCGTTGTCGATCCCCTTGAGCCAGTGGTCGAACCAGCGGATGATTAGGTCTGGCAGGTCGAGAGCGGCCTGTGGCCCGAAGTCAAATCCGGCTACGATGCGGCTGCCGAGGCTCGGGTGATTCCACGGACCGGCGATGAGCTTCGTTTGCGACCGTGCCGTCTCGGTGCGACCGTGGCGCTGCATGAGTTGTAGGTGTTGCATCGAGCCGTTGCAGTGGTCGTACCAGCCGCTGAAGTCGAGGTTTGGTACGGTTACTTCCTTGTGCACCTCGTCGAACTTCCAGGCCCGCCGGTTCGGGTGTTCGAGCCAATCCTTTGCGTACTCCGCCAGTCCCGGCGGCAGGTGGCGGGTGAAGTCGAGCCACGGGAGGTAGCCGATCCAGTGACCCTCGCCGGCGATCTTGTCCCACTCCTGCCGCGCTTGCTCTGGCGTGTGCGGCGGCGGGAGTCCGTGGCGACGGCGCAGGTCCGGTGCCATAGAGGTGAGCCACCACTTGATGCGCCGCCCCGGCCGGAACCCGCCCGGCCAATCGACTTCGGTCAATTCCAGTGGGATGGTGTACGCGCACATGGCGACCAAGTGCGGAGGGCGCAGCTTGGCTAGCTGCCACTGCATCCAAGCGTTGTACGAGG
Organism: Candidatus Latescibacterota bacterium; assembly: GCA_965219735.1. GTDB lineage: Bacteria > Latescibacterota > UBA2968 > UBA8231 > UBA8231. The sequence goes on along the minus strand of OZ244790.1, from coordinate 5,135,075 downwards.
CCCCAAGAGTGCCGACGCTGCCGTCGCACCAAGGCTGTGCCGCCAGCCACTCCACGGAGTCGTAGCCGTCCTCGGCGTCGCCCGTGTGCTCTTCGGTGAACGGCACCCAGTCGCCCTCGGAGCCGTAGCGGCCGCGCGAGTCCATGGAGACTACGGCGTACCCGGCGCGCACGTATCGTTCGAATCCGGACTTTGGGCGGTCGTACGGCGTGCGCAGCAGGATTCCGGGGAACCGGCCGTCGGCGTCGGGGCGGAACACGTGCGCCGCCATGTGGACGCCGTCGCGCATGGGGACTTGGACGTCGGGTTCGGTGAGGATTCCTAGAGCACCGCTCATCGCATTGGCTCCGTATCGATGATCCCGAGCAGGTCATCGCCGGAAATCATCTTACTGTTGAACATTTTTTTAGGCCGGAAAAAAGGAGCTGCCGACCGAATCGGGGCTCCCTTTCGTCATTGTAATTACTATAAATAAAATACTGATTGTCTTTGCTTTTGTCAAGAGGCATATATTCGTAAGTTATTTATAAATAAATACTTATTGACAATTTATCAAGTCTCCTTATCTTATTACATCCGCTCGATCTTACGCGACTTCAAACTTCTTGGCTACGACTGCGAAAACCTCGGATACCTTTTTCTTCTAAAAGCAACTATAAGAGTGATCACGAATTGCCGCTTGCTCGTCGCTAGGCCGATCCACCAAGGAAATATTTGCCACTGTTAAACGCCCCTTCTTCCGTTGTAAGTCTGGGGAAGGCACAAATCCCTATCGCGTACTCTGGCGGCAGATGGGTTCTTGCAATTTGCCCGCTAGGAAATGACAGCCCCTCGACAACCTTGGCCCAATTGAAAGGAGATACATGAGCACGGCACCGACCAAGCGCATCTGCACACACCTATGGTTACTCTCGATGATAGGGGCTGCGCTCGTCGTTGCGCCGTCTGCCCCAGCTCACGAAAAACCTAGCGAAAAGGAAGTGTGGGCCTTCAGGACTAACCTCCGGCCAACCATAGACGGCGTCCTAGACGATGAGGACTGGAAGCGGGCTACGCCGGCGACGGGGTTCATATTGATCGAACCCGAAGAGGGCGTCGCCGCGACCAACCAAACCTTTATACACGTACTCTACGACGCCGACTATCTGTACATCGGCCTCAATATGATGGATGCAGAGCCCGGTAATATAAAGGGGCGCATCATGCAGCGGGACGGCACGTTCTCCCCGCTAGACCTCGTTGGTCTCGTCTTAGACACCTATCACGACCACCAGAATGCCTACGGGTTCTATATAAACGCCTACGGCGTCCAGAACGATTTTCGCGTTGAAAACGACGGGTCCGGTGGCTGGGGTGGAATCGATCAGAGTTGGGACGGTATTTGGCAGGCTGAAACCCATGTCTACGACCACGGCTGGAGTGCCGAGATCGCCATTCCATTCAAGACGCTGAGATTTCCCGAATTGGACCAGCATACGTGGGGCATAAACGTCCAGCGCATTGAGCGGACCTATACGGAGAACAGCAACTGGGCATTTATATCGAGAGACGACCGGTATCTCCTAAAAGTGTCCAAGGCTGGCCATCTGCATGGACTTGAAGATATAAAACCGGGGCTTCATCTAGAGGTATTGCCTTATGCAACCGGAGGCTACGGCAATGTGGGGAGTCGGTCTACAGAAGGCTGGTCCAGCGATTTCGGCCTCGACCTGAAATACAGCATCGCCTCCAATCTCACCTTGGACACCACCTTCAACCCGGATTTCGCCCACATAGAAGCCGACGAGAATCAGATAAATCTGACGAGGTTTGAACTCTTCCTAGAGGAGAAAAGGCCCTTCTTCCTCGAAGGCCAACAGCTCTTTACGGCGATGGACCTCTTCTACAGTCGTCGCATTAGCGACCCCGATGCCGGCGCTAAAATAACGGGGAAGATCGGCAAGAACAGCCTCGGCATGATCGCAGCGCGGAACCGTCCAGCGGACGGGGAGGGCGATCATCCGCATTTCGGCGTCCTGCGCCTCAAGCGCGATGTAGGGGTCAATTCTTCGATTGGTGCCTTGGCGGTGGGGAAAGATGGTCCGCTAGGGCAACAGGCGGTGGGCAGCGATCTCGTCTTGAGCTTAAACGACAACGATAAGCTCTTCCTCAATTCGGCGATGAGTTTTGGTACAGACACGGACCAAGACAACAAAATGTACAGCGGTCGCTTTAGGCACAATTCTGACCGCTTCCCGTTCGGGATTTGGGGATCTTGGATCGATCCGGGGTTCAACGTGGATCAAATCGGCTTCATCCCCCACGACGCCGACGTCGGCGAGCGAGAGTTCGGCCTCTATGGCAGCTACGGTTGGCGTCCCGATTTCCTCGGCATTAGAAATATCTATTTAGGGCAGGATCTCGTCGCCGAGCAGCGGACCAACGAAGAGGGGTGGGAATGGGCATGGAACAACATTGATCTGTACGTCCGGCGACTGGATGACTCGCGGGCGTGGTTCAGCCACGAAAATTGGCAATTGCGGTGGCGGCAAAAAAAGTACAACGGCGACTCCTTCAACGCCGGTTTTGACACTGGCAATGGGCGCAAGTACCGGCTCCGCCTCAGCGGTCAACTGCGGGACCAGTACGACTTTGCAGACGAATACCTCGGCGACATACGTCGCGTATCCGGGTCGTTGCGGTTCGACTTGTGGGAGGGGTTCTTTTTGGACTCTAGTACGGAATCTGTCTGGGAGTATTTTCCCTCCGGCGAGCTGGACGAAGTGAAGCGCACCATGCTGGTGAGGACGACGTACTTTTTGCACCGGGATCTGTTCATCCGCAGCTTTTTTCAGCGCAGCTTCCACCGGGACACCGTCGATCTCAACCTGCTTTTTAGCTACACTTTCGGCCCGAACAACAGCCGGTTCTATATCGCCTATAACGAGCATCGGGCCGACACCACGGAGCGAATACTGCTGACGAAACTGAGCTATAGGTTTAATTTCTGAACCGAGCTAGTCTTCCCAAGCGCTATGCGCTAGCGCGGACGAGATCCTTGTCTCGTTTCTCGCTGTGGGCGCATTGAGGCATGGGATTCAGAAGTTAGATCGCGGAGAGCGCGAAAGGTTCGGTGAGAAAAAAGCACCATGCCCCCTCCACGCTCAGGTTACACTTTCAGGGCCTTCTTCTTGGGCTCGCTCTGCGCCGCTGTTCTCGCCGCAGGTGCCCCCTATTGCAACATGGTCCTGCGCGGCTCGTATATGACCCAGGATTTTTCCACTCCTGGGGCGCTCTTTCTGTTTTTCTTTTTGGTCGGCGTATTCAACGCGCTGTACAAATGCGCCTTCCCCAGCGGCGGCCTCGCCCGCGCCGAGTTGCTACTGATCTACAGCATGATGCTCATCGCCTCGGCGATTACCACCTGCGGCCTCTCTGAATACCTCTTGCCGGTCATGGGGTCTTGGCTCTACTTCGCCACCCCGGAAAACCGCTGGGACGACCTGTTCCATCCCTACATCCGCGACTTTTTGGTCCCCGACGACGCGCGCGCCATCAAGCACTTCTACGAGGGCCTACCCACGGGCGCGTCCATTCCTTGGGACGCTTGGCTGTTCCCCTTGCTTGGGTGGAGCGCTCTTATTGTCGCCGTCTATTTCGCTATGATCTGCGTGGCCGTGGTCCTGCGCCGCCAGTGGATCGAGCGCGAAAAGCTCATCTATCCGCTGGCGCAATTGCCGCTCGACATGGTGCGCCAAAGTGACGAGAGTCGGCTGCCGCCGTTCTTCAAAAGTGTGAGTTTGTGGATTGGCTTTGCCATTCCCTGCCTCATCTCTTCGACCAATGCCTTTCACAACTACTTCCACGTCTTTCCGCAGATTCAGCTTTCCTCGGGCATTGGCCTTTTCCGCGACACCGTGCATTTGCCCGTGGTGCTCAGCTTCCCGGTTCTCGGTTTTGCCTATCTGATCAACCTTGAGATCGCCTTCAGCCTGTGGTTTTGCAACGTGCTGGTCAATGTGCAAAAGGGACTCTACGGCGTGCTCGGTGTCACCTCCGGCGAGGCGTTAGACACCTTTAGCGTCAATCCACCGGCGATTGCCCATCAAGAAATGGGAGCGCTGATCGCGCTAGTCGCTCTTACGCTGTGGGTGGGGCGCGGGCACCTCAAGGACGTGTGCCGCAAGGCGTTTTTCAATGCTGCGGATGTCGATGACGCCGACGAGATCCTCTCCTACCGCGTCGCGGTCGGAGGCGCGCTGGCGAGCTTGGGTTTTGCCGGGGTTTGGCTCTATATGAGCGGCATGCCGCCGCTGGTCGCCCTGCTCTTTCTGCTCAGCGCCTTTGCTATCTTCGTGGCGCTGACCCGCATCGTCGCCGAAAGTGGGGTGCCCGAAGCGCGCACGCCGATGATGCCGCAGAGCTTCGTCGCCACGGGAATTGGCACGACCGCAGTCGGCGAAACCGGCATTACCGCGCTCGGCTTTTCCTTTACTTGGGCCACTGAACTGCGCGTCGTGGTAATGGCCTCGGCCGCCCACGCCCTCAAGCTGCTCGATGGCCAGCAGGGCCGCCACCGTCCCTTCTTCTGGGCGCTGATGCTCGCGGTGCTGGTCAGCATGGTTAGCTCGATGTGGGCGATCCTCGATTTGTCCTACCGCTACGGCGGCATCAACCTCAACCGTTGGTTTTTTGGCGGCGGTGCCCGCGCCCCTTTTGAGAGTTTCGTCGCCCGCCTCTTGCTCAACCCCACCGGGCCTAGTTGGGAGGGGTGGTTTTCCACGGGGATCGGCGCGGCGATCATGGGCGGCCTGATGCTGGCCCGACACTACCTGACGTGGTGGCCCGTACACCCCATTGGCTTCCCTATCGCCGGCCTCTGGCTGATGAGTCACTCTTGGTTTTCGATCTTTTTGGCGTGGCTGTGCAAGGCCATCGTCCTCAAGTACTGGGGGCCGCGCGGCTTCCGCGCCGTTCGCCCGTTCTTCATGGGGGCGATCCTCGGCCAGTTTGCCAGCGCTGGGGTCTGGCTGGTCATCGACGCCTGTACCGGCATGACCGACAACCGCATCTTTAGCTGGTGATTGTCAGGGGTGTTACCAGCGATAGAGCAAGGCGAAATTGGGAATGGGGCGAATGGCAAAGCCGTCGTCGGACACGAGGAAGATGGCGATTGGGACGTCCATGGAAACGGCGAGGTTTTTGGTGCCGATCTCCAGCCCCACGCCCGGCCCCGCTACGACATCTAGCTTCTCGTCGATCCCTTTATCGCCTTCGACATGGAGCCCTACCTCTACATCTGGTTTCACTTTGACGTCTAGCCTGCCGCTAACAAAATTCCATTGTTCGCTCCGTCGGTAAAACGCGGCCACGCCCCCAGAGAAAAACGCCCGTGCCCACTCGCCTTGGTGTAAGGTCTTGAACAAGGTGAGTCCCCCAAAGAGATAGCGTTCCTCTTGGGACCAATACGGAAATCCCGAGACTTGCCAGCCGTTGCCGGTAGTGGGATTTTGGCGACCGTAACTGAGCCCCAGACCGTAGGTTGGCCCGGCGACGAAGCCAACGCTGTGGCCCGCGCCGTCTGCAGCCAGCGTGGCCGGAGCCAGTAAAGCTACCAGCGCGATGCTTCGCAAGATGAGCAAGGTGTCTGCCGTTTCCAGATAGTTTCCAAGGCTGAGTGGGGGCGGCGGGAATAATTATTTGTAGCGCTTCATCTCGCCGCTTTTCAGCCGGCCCCAGTAATCTTGCAAGCACGCCTTGATCTGCGGGCTGAGAATGACGCCGCCGATGATGTTGGGGAAGGCCATGCTCAAGATGAGCATGTCGGTAAAGTCGAGCACGTTTTTGAGCGTGACGACCGAGCCGAAGACGACGAAGACGACGAAAATGACCCGGTAGATTAGGTTGAAGCGGCTGCCAAATAGGTATTCCCATGCCCGTTCCCCATAGTAAGACCACGAAATCATGGTTGAGTAGGCAAAGAGCATGACGCCAATGGCGAGGACGTAGCGGGCGCCGGGCAGGAACGAATCAAAGGCCGCCGAGGTCATTTTGGCCCCTACGATAAAGCCTTCACTTGCTTGGAACTGAGGATCGGTGTACACCCCGGTAATCATGCAGACCAAAGCGGTCATCAAGCAGATGACGATCGTGTCGATGAAGGGGCCGATCATCGCGACCATGCCCTCGCGCGCTGGCTCGTTGGTCTTGGCCGCGGCATGGGCAAAAGCCGCCGAGCCGAGACCGGCCTCATTGGAAAAGGCTGCCCGCTTGATGCCGACGACTAGGACGCCTAAAAAGCCGCCGTACAGGGCCTGTGGCGAGAAGGCTTCGCGGAAAATGGTCGCGATCATGGCGGGCACATCGCCGATGTGCGACAGAATGATGATGAGGGAGGCGGCCACGTAGAGCAGGCACATGAAGGGCACAATCCGCGAGGTGACGCGGCCGATCCGCTTGATGCCGCCTATGATGACCAAGGAGATCAACACGGCGAAGAGGATGCCTAAGGCCCAGTTGTATTCTCCTATAGCCGGGGATACAGTGGTGAGGATCTCGACCGTTTGGTTGACTTGGAACATATTGCCACCGCCGAGGGAGCCACCAATGGTGAAAATGGCGAACAAAATGGCGAAGACGCGGCCCAACGACTTGAGTCCTTTACCAGCAAGTCCGTGCTCTAGGTAGTACATCGGCCCGCCGGAGATGCGGCCGTCGGGGTGAATTTTGCGGTACATGACGGCTAGGGTGCAGGAAGCCAGCTTGGAGGACATGCCGAATAAGGCGGTCAGGAGCATCCAGAATACCGCACCCGGCCCGCCCAAGCTGACGGCAATGGCGACGCCGGCGATGTTACCGAGGCCGATGGTAGCCGACAGGGCGCTGGTGAGGGCTTGGAAATGGGAGATCTCGCCTGGGTCGTTGGGATCGTCGTAGCGACCGCGGATGACGTCGATGGAGTGGCGGAAGCCGCGCAGGGAGATCCAGCCGAAATAGAACGAATAGTAGATGCCGCCTAGGACTAGCACCCAGATGATGAGGGGAATTTTCGTCCCTAGGTCGGCGAAGAGAACACCAGCCATCGCCGAGACGATGGAGCCAAACGCGGCGTCCAAGTTGGCGATGGCCGCCTGAATCCAGCTTTGGTCGGCGTCTTGGGCTAGGGCAGGAGCGGTCGTCCACAAAATCAGGGCGGTAATGTAAAGCAGGCGCATGGGCAATTTTCCTCTCGAAGGATTAGCGATTCTTACCGTTATCGTTGAGCAGTTGGTCTAGTTGAGCGCGTTTTGCAGGGGCCATGTGTGCTGTGTTTTCAGCCGTGGGGAAGTGGCCTTCGGCGACTTCGCGGCAGTACGTTTTGAACATTTCGATCCAGGCTTGGCGCGTTTGGCCGTAGGCTTTGGTCAGGATTAGGTCTTCTTCGTTGAGGCCGACGAGATCGTGGATGATCAGCACTTGGCCGTCGCAATAGCGGCCAGCGCCAATGCCGATGACCGGAATTTTGAGCCGCTCGGTGACGGCTTGGGCGGCCTCTTCAGTAACCATCTCCAAGACCAAGGAGAACACGCCAGCGTCCTCCAAGCGCAGGGCTTGCTCGACGAGGGCTTTGGCCCCCTTCGGCCCCTTGCCGTGAAACTTGGGTACGGTGCCGCGCCGGTCGCTGAACAGGTAGAATTCGCGGGCTTGGGACTGCGGAGTAAACCCGAGATGGCCGACGACTGGAATGCCGGCGTCAACGATGGCTTTTAGCTGCGGCAAGACCGGCAAGCCGCCCTCCAATTTGACGCCTTCGGCTCCGCCTTCCTGCACCAAGCGCCCGGCGTTTTTGACCGCAGTCTCGACCGACGGCTGAAAGGACATGAAGGGCAGGTCGGCGAGGAGAAAGGCCCGGCGCACGGCCCGGCGCACGGCCCGCAGGTGGTGGAGGATGTCGTCCATGGTCACCTGCTGTGGGCCGCGATAGCCCAAGACGTTGGTGCCCACGGAGTCGCCGACCAAGATTACGTCGAGGCCGGCTTCGTCTTGCAGTGCGGCCGTGGGGTAGTCGTAGGCCGTCAACATGCAGATCTTTTGGCCGCGCTCCTTTTTGGACTGGAGCGAAGAAACGGTGATTTTATTGGTCGTCGTCGCCATGGCAGCGGAGGGGCAAGTTTACAGGCGATAGTATAGAGCGGCGCACCCTGCGCGGCAAGCCTATAGGCGGTTTGCCTTGCTTGGGCGAATCATTTGGCACAGCTTCACCTTTATGCAGGGAAAATTCGATTTTATTCACGCCGAATTGGCGCGGCGGCAACAGGCCGGGCAGATGCGGTCGCTGCGGACCTACGAGCCGTGCGGTGGTGCGCGCGTGCGCGCCGATGGCCGCGAGTTGGTCAATTTTAGCTCCAACGACTATCTCGGCTTGGCGTCGCATCCGCTTGTGCAGGCGCGGGCGATTGAGTTCGTCGAGCGCTACGGGGCCGGTGCCACGGCCGCGCGCTTGATTTGTGGTTCCCAGCCGGGCTTTGCCCAGGTGGAGCAGGCCTTGGCTAGGCTTAAGCAGACCGAGCGGGCACTGGTGCTCAATTCCGGCTATCAGGCCAATGTTTCGCTGCTGCCGACGCTGGTCGATCGACGCACGCTCATCCTGCTCGACCGACTCTGCCACAACAGCTTGGTCCAAGGGGCGGTCTTGGGGCGCTGTCGGATGCGGCGCTACCGCCACGGCGACTTGGATCACCTGCGCGCCCTGCTGGCGGAAAGCGCGGGGGCGGACCACTCGCGCCGGGTGATTGTCACTGAATCGGTGTTTAGCATGGACGGCGACGTCAGCGACATTGACGCACTCGTCGAGTTGGCTGGGGAATTCGACGCGCTGCTGGTTATCGACGAAGCGCACGCCACGGGCGTTCTGGGCGAGCGGGGGATGGGGCTGACGTGTGGCAAGGACGTGGACGTATGCATCGGCACGTTCGGCAAGGCGCTGGGGTCTTTTGGGGCGTACGTGGCTTGCGGCGAGAAGCTATGGGAGTACTTGGTCAACTGCTGCCCGGGGTTTATCTATACGACGGCGTTGCCACCCGCTGTCTTGGGCGCGGTGGATGCGGCGCTAGAGCTGGTGCCGCAGATGGACGCGCAGCGCCGGACATTGCTCGGCCACGCCGACTACTTGCGCGGTGCGCTCAGGGCACAAGGCTGGGACACAGGCGCGGCGACCGCGCAGATCGTGCCGCTGATGGTGGGTGTGGAGGGCGACGCGCTGGCCCTGAACGCCTATCTAGAAGAAAATGGCGTCTTGGCTGTGGCCATACGCCCTCCTACGGTCGAGCCGGGTCGGGCGCGGATTCGCTTGGCGCTCAGCGCCCGGCACCAGCAGAGCGATCTCGATAGGCTAATTGAATTGCTCCAGAAGTGGCGCGATGGCCGGCGTTGACGTGGTAGCCCAACACGGGTGGGGCTTTGGCGCTTGGTGCTGGGATCGCTGGCGAGATGTCTTGCCCGCTAACTTTGCGCTGCACTGTCCAGATCGAGGGTACTTCGGCCCAGCCGTGGCGGTCGCAGTTCGGCCGCGCATCGTCTTGACGCACTCTCTCGGCTTGCACCTGTTATCACCGCAGCTATGGGCGGCGGAGTTGATCGTGGTCATCAGCGGCTTTCGCAGCTTTCACTCGCCGTGCGACCGCAAGGCCCGGCGCTCGCGCCGCACGGTAGAGCAGATGCTGGCGCGCTTGGAGCGCGAGCCAGCGGCTTTGTTGGCCGATTTTTACGCCCGTTGTGACGCGCCGTCGGACAGCGACTCGACTGAGCTCGCCGAAGTCCGCTGGTCCGGGACTGTTGACACCGACAGCTTGCGCCGGGATTTGGAACTGTTGCAGGGAAGCGTGCTGGAACTAAGCGCGATACCAGCCGCAGCACAGGTGCTCATTTTGCACGGCAGCCGCGATCGCGTAGTGCCGGTGGAGCGGGCTGAAGAGTTGCGCGAATTGCTGCCCAACAGTGCGCTTGCCATCGTCGCGGAAGCCGGCCACGCGCTACCCCTGACGCATGTTGGCGCGTGTTGGGAGCGCGTCGAACGAGCTTGGCACGGGATTCAGCCTGTATGATGGAAGCGAGTTTCAAAGCGCGCGTCGTGGAGAATTTCTCCCGTAGCGCCTCGACGTACGACTGCCACGCCGAGGAGCAGCGCGCGGGGGCCGCTACTTTGGCTGAATGTGCTGCCGAGTGCGCCGATAACCTAGTAGAAGGTCCTGTGCTTGAAATCGGTTGCGGCACGGGATTCTTGAGCGCGTCCTTAGCCGAGCTCTTTCCTGAGCGTCGCTTGGAGTTGACCGACCTTGCGCCGGCTATGGTCGCGCATTGTCGGCAGAAAATGGCCGCCGAGGTCGCCCATCCAGACATCCGCTACCGGGTCTTGGATGGGGAGCAGTTAGAAAGCGAGGGACGCTACGCCTTGATCTGCGCCAGCTTTGTGGTGCACTGGTTTGCCGATTTGCGCGCCGGGTTACAGCAGCTACTGACCGCGCTCAAACCCGGCGGGCGATTGCTGTGCTCCTATCCAGGGGCGGGTTCATACGCTGAATGGCATCGCCAATGTGCGCGCCAAGGCGTCCCCTGTAGTGCCAACGCCTTGCCCGACTTAGCGTCTGTCGCCCGCGTATTTGCCGCTGAGTCGGTCGTAGTGCGCCAATGGCAGAAAGTGATTGCACGGCGCTTTCCGACCGCGCGCGCTTTTTTGCGTCACTTCAAGGGCACGGGAGCCCACACGTCGGCGCGGCTGGGTGCTCTCGGCCCCGCGCAATTGCGCCAGTTCTTGCGCGACTGGGACCGCGACTGCCCCAACGGAGTGGAGATTACATGTGCTATTCATTGTTTAGTTGTCGAGAAAGCGAGGGGCTGTGACGGCTGAATTTCCCCCGCGCTTGTTCGTCACCGGCACGGACACGGGCGTTGGCAAGTCCTATGTGGCGGCTCTGCTGGCCGTGGGGTTAGAGGCTGCCTATTGGAAGCCCGTGCAAAGCGGAGCCGATGCGGACGCCGATTGGGTGCGGGGCGTCACTGGACTGCCGGCCGAGCGCATCCTGCCGGAGACCTATCGCTTGCGCGCTCCCCTATCGCCGCACGAGGCGGCCCGGCGCGAGGGCGTGCAGATCGAGATGAGCCGCTTTGCGCTGCCCGTGCAAAAGCGCTTGATCGTCGAAGGGGCTGGCGGGGTTATGGTACCGCTCGACGACCGGCATCTGATGGTCGATCTGATGGCCGCTCTGGGACTGCCGGTGCTGGTGGTGGCGCGCAGCGAATTGGGGACCATCAATCACACACTATTGACGCTGGACCAGTTGCGCCGCCGAGATTGCCCTCTCTTGGGGGTGGTGGTCAACGGTCCCCCAAACCCAGCCAATTGCCAAGCTATCGCGTACTACGGAGAGGTGCCTGTGTTAGCTGTAGTCGACCGCCGGGTAGAGCTGTCGCCCACCAAGGTCCGGGCGCTTTTTGCCCGCTATTTTGGCCCCCATGACTGAGCATACTTCCCACGTGTGGTCGCCTTTTACCCAGATGAAGGCGGCGTTGCCGGTGCAGCAAGTGCGGGCTGGTCGCGGGGCGATGCTAGAACTAGAGGACGGGCGGCAGATCCTCGATTGCATTTCGAGCTGGTGGGTGACTTTGCACGGCCACGGCCAGCCCGAGATCGCCGCTGCGGTGGCCGCGCAGGCCAAAGAGTTAGAACAGGTAATAGCCGCCGGATTTACCCATCGCCCCGCCGAAGAGCTGGCCCGGCGGCTGGTGGATGCCTTGCCCGCGCCGCTAAAGTGGGTTTTCTACTCGGACGACGGCTCGACGGCCGTGGAGGTTGCGCTCAAGCTGGCCTATCAGTTTTGGCGCAATCAAGGCGAGCGAGATCGCACGCGCTTTCTGCGTTTCGAGGGGGCCTATCACGGCGACACGCTCGGGGCGATGTCGGTGGGGGAGCGCTCGCTTTTTACGCGCCCTTTTGCCGACTTGCTCTTTCCGACGGACGCCGTGCCTTTTCCGGCCACTTGGGAGGGCGATGGGGAGGTAGAGGCCAAAGAGGCGCGGGCACTTGCGCGACTGGAGGAGTTGTTGGCACGCCATCCCAACCAGTACGCAGCCATGATACTTGAGCCGCTAGTGCAGGGCGCTGGGGGCATGCGGATGTGCCGCCCGCACTTTCTCGCGGCCGTGCAGGCGCTTTTGCGCCAATGGGATGTGTTGGACATTTACGACGAAGTGCTGACCGGATTTGGTCGCACCGGGGCGCTCTTCGCCTGTGAGAAAGCCGCGACCCAACCGGATATCATCTGCTTGGCTAAGGGGCTGACCGGCGGCTTTTTGCCGATGGCAGCCACTGTTTGCAGCGAGCGGGTTTTCGCGGCCTTCTATCACGACGACCCCGCTAAAGCCTTCTATCACGGGCACTCCTATACGGCCAATCCCTTGGGGTGCGCGGCTGCGCTGGCCTCGCTGGATCTGCTCGCTAGCGAGCCTTTCCGTCGGCTAGCGACTTGGCAGCGCGAGGAAGTGGTGCGGCTGCGCAGCCACCCACGGCTCAAGCGGGTGCGGGTGTGCGGTACGATTGTGGCGGCGGACGTGATTGTCGAGGGCGAGGAAGGATACTTACACGAGGTGGGGCCGCTGCTGAGAGAGCGATTTTTGGCGCGGGGATTCCTGCTGCGGCCGCTGGGCAATAGCGTGTACGTGCTACCGCCCTACTGCATTGAGCGATCTCAGCTAGCCTCGATCTACGACTGCTTCTGCGAGCTGATTGACGCGCTCTGATGTGCCTTGCGGCGGTCGCGCTTCTAGGTCGAGCAGGTCGAAGAGGGCTTGATCGGCGTCAGTGCCGGGATGGGGTGTAGTCAACAGGCGATCGCCCGAGAAGATGGAATTGGCTCCGGCCAAAAAGCACAGGGCTTGTTCGGCCGTCGAGAGCTGGTCGCGGCCAGCCGAGAGGCGCACCATGGCCTCGGGAAAGAGGATGCGGGCGCAGGCGATCATGCGGACGAGTTCCCACGCGGTCACTTTTTCGCGGTCGCCGAGCGGCGTGCCGGCGATGGGTACTAAGGAGTTGACTGGTATGGATTCCGGCGGCGTTGGTAGTTGCAAGAGCGCGCAGAGCAGGTCGATGCGGTCGTCTTCGCTTTCGCCCATGCCCAGGATGCCGCCGCAGCAGACCGATATTCCGGCGCGACCGACGTGGCCTAGGGTTTCGAGGCGGTCGCGATAGGTGCGGGTGGAGACGATTTCGGGGTAGTAGTTTTCTCCGGTGTCCAAGTTGTGGTTGTACGCGTGGAGGCCGGCTTCTCGCAACTGGCGGGCTTGGTCGGCAGTGAGCATGCCCAACGTGCAGCAGACTTCCATGCCGGTGGCCGCGACCGTGCGCACCATGTCCAATACGCGGTCGAATTCCGCGCCGTCGCGTACTTGGCGCCAGGCCGCGCCCATGCAGAAGCGCGTACTGCCAGCGGCGGCGGCGCGCTCGGCGGCTTCGCGCACGGCCTCCAGCGACAGCAGGTCTTGGCGTTCGAGGCTCGTATCGAAGTGGGCCGACTGCGAGCAATAGCTGCAATTTTCAGGACAGCCGCCGGTCTTGATCGACAGTAGGGTGCAGACTTGTACTTGCCGCGGATCGTGGTGCTCGCGGTGGACGGTTGCGGCGCGGTACACGAGGTCGAGTATGGGGCTTTTGTAGAGGGCAACGATTTCCTCGCGCGTTGCGGACGCATTCAGGCTCATAATTCCTCGATCAGTTTGGTGGATGAACGTCTAAAATCCGAGGTTTCACCCGGTTTGGCAAGGTCTAGCCCGCGTCTGCCGCGCAAATGTCTTGCTCCATCGCGTTTCTTGGCTTTTATTTCTAGGCTGTTTGCGGAGGTGAACGGGCTGGACGGCGCGCCCGCGCTTTGATATCTGGCCGATTATGAGACATAAAGACTCTTCGGTGGCGAATCTGTGTCCTATTTTCCTTAACAGGTGAGGCTAGCTGGCTTAAACCGGCCAGTTTAGTGATATTTACTTTTGAAAGGGGATGGAGTAGCACGCATAATGGCCAGTAGTAAAATTGCAATAAAAAAAGGATTGGACCTGCCCATTACTGGTGCGCCGGAGCAAGTGATCGACGATGGCCCAGCAATTGGGAAGGTGGCCGTCTTGGGGCCGGACACCATCGACCTGCGGCCGACGATGGCCGTAAACGAGGGCGATTCGGTCAAAAAGGGCCAGTTGCTTTTCGAAAACAAGAGGCTCCCAGGTGTGCGCTATACGTCGCCGGCGAGCGGCAAAGTGATCGGCGTCCATCGCGGTGCCAAACGCGCCTTGCTCTCGGTCGTCATCGAGGTCGCCGGAGACGAGGAAGAGCGCTTTGAGCAGCACACGCGCACGGCACCCGACCAGCTAAGCCGCGAGCAAGTGCGCGAGACCTTGGTGGCGTCCGGCCTCTGGACTGCGCTGCGCACGCGGCCCTACAGCAAAGTACCGGTGCCCGACAGCACGCCGCACTCGATTTTCGTCACCGCGATGGACACCAGTCCTCTCGCGGCCGATCCCCAAGTCGTGCTTCGCGAACACGAAGACGATTTTGCTCGGGGTCTGACCATACTGGGCAAGCTCACCGATGGGCCGGTCTATGCGTGCAAAGCACCCGGTGCGAGCATCTCAGCCGACGGTGCCCAAGTCGTCGAATTTGCCGGCCCGCATCCCGCGGGGTTGCCCGGTACCCACATCCATTTCCTCGATCCAGTCGGCGCGGCCAAGACTGTCTGGTACATTGGCTACCAAGACGTGATAGCCTGCGGTAAGCTCTTTGCCTCTGGCTCGTTGTGGACCGAGCGGGTCGTGGCTTTGGGCGGCCCCCAAGTGGAGCAGCCGCGCCTGTTGCGCACCCGCCAAGGGGCCTGCCTGAGCGAGCTGACGGCGGGCCAGCTCAAGCCGGGTGAGAATCGGATCATTGCCGGGTCGGTGCTAGCGGGTCGGGTTGCGTCCGGCCCCTTGGACTTTCTCGGCCGCTATCACGCGCAGGTCTCGGTGCTCGCCGAGGGCCGCGAGCGCGAGTTCTTAGGGTGGCAGAAACCGGGCGTCGATAAGTTTTCCATCAAGAATGTCTTTGCCTCCAAGCTGCTGCCCAGCCGGCTTTTCGATTTTACTACCTCGACTGAGGGCAGCGATCGGGCCATGGTGCCGATCGGCTCGTACGAGCAGGTGATGCCGTTGGACATCCTCGCGACCTTTCTCCTTCGCGCTCTCATTGTCGAGGATACGGACCGCGCCCAAGCTCTCGGCTGTCTGGAGCTAGACGAGGAGGACTTGGGGCTGTGTACTTTCGCGTGCCCCGGCAAGTACGAATACGGACCCATGCTACGGCGAAATTTGGACAGAATTGAAAGAGAAGGATAGACGCATTCAATGAAGGTGTTGCGAGATCTGCTCGACCAAGCCGAGCCTCTTTTCCACAAGGGGGGACGGCTGGAAAAGTTCTACGCTCTATACGAGGCAGCCGATACATTTTTATATACGCCCGGTCGCGTCACGGAGGGGCCGACGCACGTGCGCGACGGCATTGACCTCAAGCGCACCATGATTACGGTCGTCGTCGCGCTCGTTCCCTGCATCTTCATGGCTATGTGGAACACGGGCTATCAGATCAACTCGGCTATGCAGCAGATGGGGGCGGCGACAACGGGCGAATGGCGCGGGATAATCATCGACATCCTCGGCGTCGGCTACAATCCCAGTAACCCGTTGGCTAACGTGTTCCACGGCTTCCTCTATTTCTTTCCAGTCTTTTTGGTGTGCAATATGGTGGGTGGTTTGTGGGAGGGGCTTTTTGCGATGGTTCGCAAGCACGAGATCAACGAGGGCTTCTTGGTCACGGGCATGCTCTTTCCCTTGACCCTGCCGCCGACGATTCCCCTGTGGCAGGTGGCCATTGGCATCAGTTTCGGCGTGGTGATAGGCAAAGAGGTCTTCGGTGGCACCGGCAAGAATTTTCTCAATCCAGCGCTGACCGGGAGGGCTTTCCTCTATTTTGCGTATCCCGTCGAGATCACCGGTGATGCGGTCTGGGTCGCGGTCGATGGCTTTACGTACGCTACCCCGCTGGGAGCTGCTGCGGCTGACGGCATGGCGGCCGTTACCAACTCGGTGACTTGGATGCAGGCCTTCTTGGGCACGATTCCCGGGTCCATGGGCGAAACATCGACCCTAGCCTGTCTGATCGGCGCAGCCATTCTCATAGCGACTAGGGTTGGCTCTTGGCAAATCATCGTCAGCATGACGGTAGCCACGGTCGTCTGTGCCGAATTGCTGTACGCGATTGGCAGCAATACCAACCCGATGTTCCAGATGAACGCGGCTTGGCATTTGGTGCTGGGCGGATATGCCTTTGGCTGCGTCTATATGGCGACGGACCCGGTGTCGGCGTCCATGACTCCGGCCGGTCGTTGGGCGTACGGGGCGCTCATAGGCTTTATGACCGTGCTGATCCGCGTGATCAATCCGGCCTTTCCCGAGGGCGTAATGCTGGCCATTCTCTTTGGCAATGTCTTCGCGCCCGCGATCGATTACGTGGCAATACAAGCCAACATCAAGCGCAGGTTGGCCCGCACCGCCGTCAGTTCTTAGGAGAGATAGACAAAGTGGCTAACGATTCGGTAGGTAGAACATTCGGCGTGGCGCTCGGCGTTTGCCTCGTCTGCTCGGTGTTGGTATCGGCGGCGGCCGTGTCGCTGCGGCCGACCCAAGCGGTCAACAAGACGCTCGACAAGAAGCGCAATATTCTAATGGCCGCGGGTCTGCTAAAATCCGGCGAGGTCGCCAGCGGCGAGCGCATCGATGCGTTGTACCAAAATATAAATACCCGCGTCGTCGATTTGGCGACCGGAGAATACGTCGATGGCGTGGACCCGATTGAGTACGACCAGCGGCGAGCGGCCAAGGATCCGGCACAGAGCGAGGTGGTACCAGACGATGTGGATATTGCCAACGTCAAGCGCCGCGCGCTCCATGCCTCGGTGTACCTGGTCTCGCAGAAGGGCAAGATCAAAAAGGTCATCCTGCCCGTCCACGGCTTAGGGCTGTGGTCAACGCTCTATGGATTTGTGGCCCTCGACGCTAGGGACCTCAATACCATCCGCGGGTTGGTGTACTACGAGCACGCCGAGACTCCGGGTTTGGGGGGCGAGGTCGATAACCCTAGTTGGAAGGCTCTCTGGGACGGCAAAAAGGCCTTTGACGAAAGCGGCGCAGTGCGCATCGAGGTGATCAGGGGCAAGGTCGTCCAGGGACGGCCCGAAACCCAGTATCAGGTCGATGGGCTGTCGGGTGCCACTATTACCTCGCGCGGCGTCAGGGACATGCTGCGCTATTGGCTGGGTGCGGAATCCTTTGGGCCGTATCTGGCCAAGCTCAAAGAACGAGGAGTTAGTTAAAATGGCTGACAAACCAAGAGACGTCCTCTTCAGGCCGCTCTTTGACTCCAATCCCATTGCCTTGCTGAGCCTCGGCATATGCTCGGCGCTGGCGGTGACGACCAAGTTGGAAACCACCGTCACCATGTGCTTGGCGGTCATTTTCGTGCTCTGTTGTTCCAACATGGCCGTCAGTGTGATCCGCAACTATATCCCGGCCAATATCCGCATTATCGTGCAGATGACGATCATCGCCTCGCTGGTGATTATCGTCGATCAGTTCCTGCGCGCCTATGCCTTTGATATCAGCAAACAGCTCTCGGTCTTCGTCGGCCTGATTATCACCAACTGCATTATCATGGGGCGGGCCGAGGCTTTCGCCTCGCAGAACGGCCCTGGGCTGAGCTTTCTCGACGGTTTGGGCAATGCCTTGGGCTACAGCGTCATCCTGCTGGTCGTCGGCATATTGCGCGAGCTATTCGGGTCGGGTTCGCTGTTTGGGGTACCAATGTTTGCATTGGCCGCCGAGGGGGGTTGGTACGCGCCCAACGGTCTGATGCTTTTGCCGCCGAGTGCGTTTTTCATCATTGGCTTGTTTATATGGGCGCTCAGGACCTGGAAGAACGATCAGGTCGAGGAGGAGTAACCAAACATGGTCGAAGCCTATCTGAGCATATTTATGAAGTCCGTGTTCGTCGAGAACATGGCGCTGGCCTTCTTTTTGGGGATGTGTACTTTTCTAGCGGTCTCCAAGGAGGTGCAGACGGCGTTCGGGCTTGGGATCGCCGTAATCGTGGTGCAGACAGTTACTGTCCCAGCCAACAACCTAATCTACCAGTACTTGCTCAAGGAAGACGCGCTGGCGTGGGCGGGCTTGAGTGGAGTGGATCTGACCTTTGTGGGGCTGATTAGCTACATCGGCATCATCGCCGCTATGGTGCAGATCCTCGAGATGTTTCTCGACAAGTTCGTGCCGGCCCTCTACAATGCGCTGGGCATTTTCCTGCCTTTGATTACCGTTAATTGCGCGATTCTGGGCGGTTCGCTGTTCATGGTCGAGCGCGATTACAATCTCGGCGAGAGCGTGGTCTTTGGCTTTGGCTCGGGTTTCGGTTGGGCATTGGCTATCGTCGCGCTGGCGGGCATCCGCGAGAAGATGAAGTACAGCGACGTGCCGCCAGGGCTGCGCGGCCTCGGGATTACCTTTATTACGGTGGGCCTGATGTCTTTGGCCTTTATGTCCTTTTCCGGTATTCAGCTCTAAAAGGAAAGAGCGTCTTATGACTGAAGTTATTTCCGGCGTCGGCATGTTTACCGGCGTAGTGCTGGCCTTGGTAACCATCATCTTGGTAGCCCGCTCCCGGCTGGTGCCCAGCGGCAACGTGCGGATCCTCATCAACGACGACGAGAGCAAGGCCCTCTCCGTTCCGGCGGGAGGCAAGCTGCTCAACGTGCTGGCCGACAACAAGGTCTTCGTGTCTTCGGCCTGCGGCGGCGGTGGCACCTGCGCCCAGTGCAAGGTGAATATCTACGAGGGCGGTGGCGATATCTTGCAGACCGAGACCAGCCACATTACCAAGCGCGAGGCGGGCGAGGGCGTGCGGCTTTCCTGCCAGGTCAACGTCAAGCAAGACATGAAGATCGAAGTGCCGCCCGAAGTGTTCTCGGTCAGAAAATGGGAGTGCGAAGTCGTCTCCAACGACAATGTGGCGACCTTTATAAAAGAATTTGTCGTCAAGCTCCCCGAGGGCGAAACGCTCGATTTCCAGCCCGGCGGCTTTATCCAGATCGAAGTGCCGCCCTTTGAGTGCGACTTCAAGGACTTTGAGGGCATTGACGAGCGCTTCCATCCCGATTGGGACCGCTTCAATGTCTGGGACTTCAAGCTGGTCAATACGGAGCCTGTCTTCCGCGCTTATTCAATGGCCAATCACCCGGCCGAGGGCGACATCATCATGCTCAACATCCGCATTGCCACTCCGCCGCCCGACCGCGAAAAGGGCGGCTGGGAGGATGTGCCGCCGGGTATCGCCTCTTCCTATGTGTTCAGCCGCAAGCCGGGCGACAAGGTGACGGTCTCGGGGCCTTTCGGCGAATTTTTCATTCAGGAAACCGACCGCGAGATGGTTTATATCGGCGGTGGCGCGGGCATGGCACCTCTGCGGTCGCATCTATACCACCTCTTCCACACGCTCAAGACCGGGCGCAAGGTGTCCTATTGGTACGGGGCGCGCAATCCCAACGAGGTCTTCTACGAGGATCACTTCCGCAAAATAGAAGAGGAGTTTCCCAACTTCACCTTTCACATCGCCATGTCCGAGCCGCGGCCAGAGGACAACTGGGACGGCTATGTGGGCTTTATTCATCAAGTGGTGTACGACCATTATCTCAAGGATCATCCCGCCCCTGAAGACGTCGAATATTACCTGTGCGGCCCGCCGCTGATGCTCCAATCCGCGCTCGGGATGCTCGACGATTTAGGCATTGAAGAGGAAATGATTCGCTTCGACGAGTTTTAAGTCGGGAGGAATTCAGGATGACTATGAGCACGCTTATTGCCGCTTTCGCTGTTTTTGGACTAATCATGGCCGCCATGGCCGTCGGCGTGATCTTCAGCAATCGCCGCCTCCAAGGTTCGTGCGGAGGGCTGGGCACTATGCGCGATGCGTTGGGCGAGCCTATGTGCGAGTGCGGTCAGGCTCCCGGCTCGTGCGGGGATGCCGAGTCGAAAACGAACTGAGCACTGTCGACAGCTTTGATATAGCGGCGGGCGGTGGTCCGCCGTTTTTCTTTGCTCGTAGAGAATATGGTCGCCAAAAAAAAGACCGGGGCATACGCGGAAATCGGCCCTTACGTCAGTCTGGGGATTCAATTCGCGGCGACGATCCTGATCTTTGTGTTTCTCGGCTGGTGGCTCGACGACAAATTTGCAACTACGCCACTCTTTCTCGTCTTGGGCACTCTGCTCGGCGCGGGTGGTGGATTTTACAAACTCTATCGGACGCTGATGGACTTAGATGAGCGGCGCAAGCGGGAGGACGGACCGTGAGTTGGGACAGCATCGCCGCTGGCTTGGCGGTCGCCGGAGTCAACGGTGCGCTCGCGCTGGCGGCAATTCGCTGGGGGTGGGGCAAGGGCATGCAGACCTTTGTGATCGCCTTTTTCGGGGGGATGATCGCGCGATTGATCGCGGTGGCCGTCCTGTCGGTAGTGGTGCTCAGATGGGCTGAGATCCATGCCGAAAGTTACTTCGTCGCGCTAGTGGCTGCGTACTTGCTTTTTCTCGCATTTGAAATTTTTTACGTACTCAAATTACAAGGCCGTTCAAAGCGCTAGCAGCGCCCGTGAGGTGTTGACAGAAATTTGCGGCCTAATTAATTTATTCGATTGGTTACTGCAACAGATTCCCTCCGAATTTTAGATATTTCACAAGGCAGTAAATGGCTGGCGAAACGCAGGCGGCAGATGCCGCAAATGCGCAAGTGGACATCATAGGGCACATTTTAGATAGTCCCTATATTGAATTGCCCTTTGTCGATTTTCATCACCTGCTCGCAGGCAAAGTTTCTCTTCCCTCGCTAGAGCTTTTCGGCATTGACCTCTCCATCACCCGGCACGTAGTGATTATGTGGGTGGCGAGCATCCTGCTCATAGTGCTCATGCTCAGAGCCTTCCGCAAGCCGCGCACCGTGCCTTCGGGGCTGGCCAATTTCTTCGAAGCCATCGTCCTCTTCCTGCGCGACGAGGTCGTATTGCCCATCATGGGCGAGGACGGCAAAAAGTACCTGCCTTTTTTGCTGACGCTTTTCTTTTTTATCCTGTTTTGCAACCTGCTGGGACTAGTTCCCTACAGTGCTACCGCCACTGGCAACATCAGCGTCACGGCGGGTCTGGCCCTCTGCTCCTTTTTGGTCATGCTAGGAGCCGGCATCGCCAACAACGGATTGTTCGGCTACTTCAAGAGCCTGATCCCTTCCGGGGTGCCGCCCGTGCTGCTCATCATTCTGATTCCCGTAGAAATAATTGGTTTGTTGGTCAAGCCTTTCGCTTTGTGCGTGCGTCTTTTCGCCAATATGACCGGCGGCCACGTAGCGATTTTGGTTTTTTTGGGCTTGATCTCCATTCTGCAAAGTGAGTGGATCGCCATTGGCTCTGTGCCCTTTGCAGTGGCGATTTACATGCTCGAAATTTTCGTTGGATTCGTCCAAGCCTTTGTCTTTACCCTGCTATCGACGGTCTTTATCAGCATGGCTGCTCATCCAGACCATTAGCAGGGATTCACAACGTTCACAAGAGGGAGTATTTGGCTATGGAATTTGCGTACATGGGTGCCGGAATTGGCATGGGGCTTTGCGCCATTGGCGCAGGTTTGGGCATCGGCCTGCTGGCCGGTAAAGCACTGGAGGGCGTCGCCCGTCAGCCCGAAGCCGTAGGCGATATCCGCACCAACATGATCCTGACGGCCGCTCTGGTCGAAGGCGTGGCCCTGATCGGCGAGGTGTTTTGCCTGCTGATCGTGCTGACCAAGTAGCGCAAGCGCTATGTTACTCGATCCCCATGTGGGGCTCATAATATGGACGATCATCACCTTTTTGGTGGTGCTTTTCGTCCTCAAAAAATTCGCTTGGCCCCACCTTTTGGCGGCCCTCGACGAGCGCGAGAAACGCATCAGCGACGCGATCGCCGCGGCCGAGCAGGCGCGCCAAGAGGCCGAAGAGGTCTTGCGCGAGCACCAGCAGAAGCTCGCTGCGGCCGATGAAGAGGCGCGGCAGATCGTCGCCGAGGCCCGCGAGGCTGGGGCGAATGTGCGGCAGACAATCGTCTCCCAAGCGCGGGAAGAGGCGGAGCGGATGCTCGACCAAGCGCGGACTAGTATTGAAAGTGAGAAACGCGCTGCCATCGCCGAGTTGCGCCGCGAGACGGCCAATCTCGCGGTTCAAGCCGCTGGTGCGCTGATCGACGCCAATTTGGACGACGAGAAAAACCGCGGCCTCGTCGACGACTTTATAGCCAGAATTCCCGAATCCAATTGAACGCCATTGTGCGAGCAGGACAATGAACGCACCCGAAGTAGTGCGACGCTACGCGGTTACGCTGCTGGAAGCCGCCGATGAAACGGGCGCGACCGCAGCGGTGCAGCGCGACGTCGAGCGGCTCTTGGAGACCATGCGCCAATCCGGCGAGTTGGCCGACTTTTTGGCCAATCCCCTAGCCGACAGCCAAGCGCAAGCCAATGCCCTGCGGGAGCTCTTCAGCGGCAAGGTCGAGGTGCTGACCCTGAACTTTCTCCGGCTCATGGCGGTTAGGGGCCGCGCCCCTATCATCGGCGCGGCACTCGAAAGTTTTCTCGATCAGGTCGCCGAGCGCGAGGGCATAATCAGTGCTGAGGTGCGCTCGGCTGTGGCGTTGAGTGAGGAGCAGTGCCAGCGCCTACAGGAGCGCTTAGAACACCGCAGCGGCCGCACAGTGCGCTTAGATGTCCAAGTCGATGCCAGTTTGCGGGGCGGCGCGATCGTCCGCGTCGGCGACACCGTATTCGACGGCAGTGTGAACACCTATCTAGAGCGCCTACAAGCGCGTCTGGCCGGTTAGTCAGCAGGAGGATTTAATGGCCACCGAAACGATGGTTCAGCCCGATGAGATTTCCCAAATTCTCAAGCAACAGCTACTGGGCTTTGAAAAAGAAATAGACGTATTCGAGACAGGTACCGTGCTCTATGTCGGCGATGGCACGGCCCGCGTCCACGGTCTGAGCAATGTGCGGGCCACCGAGTTGGTGGAATTCCCGCACGGCATCATGGGCATGGCTCTCAACCTCGAAGAAGACAACGTCGGCTGTGTGCTCTTTGGCGAGGACACCCTGATCAACGAAGGCGACCAAGTAAAGCGCACCGACCGCATCGTCGAAGTGCCAGTGGGCGAGGCTCTCTTGGGGCGGGTCGTCAATCCCTTGGGCATGCCCATTGACGGCAAGGGCGACATCCAAGCTGACGAGAGCGTGCCGGTTGAGCGCAAAGCCCCGGGCGTCATCGACCGCCAGCCGGTTAGCGAGGCCCTGCAAACGGGCATTAAAATCATCGATTCGACCGTTCCCATCGGCCGCGGCCAGCGCGAGCTGATCATCGGCGACCGCCAGACTGGTAAGACGGCCATTGCCGTTGATACCATCATCAACCAGCGCGATCAAGACGTCAAGTGTATCTACGTGGCCATCGGCCAGAAGGCCTCGACCGTGGCCAAGTTGGTGGCCGAGCTGGAGGCCAATGGTGCCATGGAGTACACTATCGTGGTCTCGGCCACGGCGTCCGATCCGGCACCTTTGCAGTTTTTGGCACCCTATGCCGGTGCTTCGATGGGCGAGTACTTCCGCGACAATGGTCAGCACGCCCTGATCATCTACGACGATCTGTCCAAACAGGCTTGGGCCTACCGCGAGATGTCGCTGATCTTGCGCCGGCCCCCGGGCCGCGAAGCCTATCCGGGCGACGTGTTCTACTTGCACTCGCGCCTATTGGAGCGCGCCGCCAAGATGAGCGATGAGAAGGGCGGTGGATCGCTGACGGCCCTGCCGATTATCGAGATTCTCGAAGGCGACGTATCGACTTTTATACCCACCAACGTCATTTCGATTACCGATGGCCAGATTCTGCTCAAGCCCGAGTTGTTCTACTCGGGGAACAGGCCGGCCATGGACGTGGGAGCCTCGGTGTCGCGCGTGGGCAGCGATGCCCAGACTAGGGCGATGAAAGCAGTGGCCAGGACCATCAAGGGCGATATTTCGCGCTACAACGAAGTCAAGGCGTTCGCTCAATTCGGCACTTCGGGCTTGGACCAAGGCACGCGCAATCTGCTCAACCGCGGTGAGAAGCTGATGGAAATCCTCAAGCAGGATCAGTTCTCTCCGCAGTCGCTGGCCGAACTGACGGTTTCGCTGTCGATCATCGACCACGTACTCGATCTGCCCACAGCCGACCTAGGCCGCTTTGAGGCCGAGTTGCTGGCCTACATGCGGGATCACCAGTCCGAGCTTATGAAGGAGATCTACGAGAGTCGCGATTTGAGTGACGAAACTAGGGAAAAGCTCGACGCGGCGATCGAAGAATTCAAGGGTGGCTTCCGTCCCTCTGCGGGGGCTGACTAAGCGGTGGCTACCCTTCGCGAACTCAGGACGCGCGTCGCCAGTATCACCAATATCCAGCGCGTCACCAACGCCATGCAGATGGTGGCCGCGGCCAAGATGCGCCGCGCTCAGGCGGCGATTTTAGCTGCCCGGCCGTACGCCCAGCGACTGGACCAAGTACTGAAAGCGCTGCACCAGAGCGTCGATACCTACGAGCAGCCGCTCTTTGCGGTTCGCCCGGTCCAGCGCGTTGCGCTGGTGGTCATAACCTCCGATCGCGGCCTCTGCGGTGCCTTTAACACCAACCTGTGCCGTCGGGTTCAGGACGAGTTGGACGAGTATGTGGACGCCCAACCTGAGTTGATCACCATCGGCAACAAGGGCTGGGACTTCTTCAGCCATCGCGGCTACTCAATCTCCCGCCATCACGCCGATGTGTTCAACCAGCTCGAGTTAGTTCGCGCCGCGGATATAGCTCAGGATCTAACCAGTCGCTTTGTCGCTGGCCAGACCGACCGGGTGTTGCTCTGCTATAGCGAATACTCCTCTGTTACTTCCCAAGTGCCCACCGTCCGCCAGCTCCTGCCCATCGCGCCTGAAGAAGCAGCAGGTGAAAGTGCTAAGTACGATTTCGAGCCATCGCCTGAGGTTCTGTTGGGCACTTTGGTTGAGCGTCAGATCAATTTCCAGGTATGGCGCGCTCTGCTGGAGTCGAATGTGGGCTTTTTCGCCGCCCAGATGATGGCGATGGACAACGCCACCAAAAACGCCAGAGACATGATCGAGGATCTGACCCGCGAAATGAACAAGGAGCGGCAGGCCTCGATAACCCTCGAATTGATGGACATTATCGGCGGTGCCAATGCTGTGGCTCAATAGCGCTGTTTACTACGCGAGGTAAAAATGAAAGAAGGAACAATCAAAGAAATCATCGGCGTCGTCATTGATGTCGATTTCGCCGGGCAGGAACTGCCGCCCATCTACAACGCCCTCGAAGTGGCACCCGAAGACCGCCCTACGGAGGAGCGTCTCGTGCTTGAAGTGCAGCAGCACTTGGGCGAGCACGCGGTGCGCTGTGTCGCGATGGATTCTACCGATGGTTTGACGCGCGGTGCGCGGGTAGTCGACAGCGGCGGTCCGATCCAAGTTCCGGTGGGCGAGGAAGTGCTCGGCCGCCTCTTCAACGTCATCGGCGAGCCAATCGACGGCAAGGGTGCGCTCAGCAGCGAAGCGCCCCGGATGCCCTTGCACCGTCCAGCCCCGGCCCACGAAGACCAAGTCACCGCAGACGAAATGCTGGAGACCGGCCTGAAGGTCCTCGATTTGATCTGCCCGTTTGCCCGCGGCGGCAAGCTGGGGCTTTTCGGGGGTGCTGGGGTCGGCAAGACGGTCATTCTCACCGAGTTGATCAACAATGTAGCCTCCGGGCACGGCGGTTATTCGGTCTTCGCTGGCGTAGGCGAGCGCACGCGCGAGGGGAATGACTTGCTGGGCGAATTGGAAGAGTCGGGCGTCATCGACAAGACGGCCATGGTCTTTGGGCAGATGAACGAGCCGCCCGGTGCGCGCCAGCGCATCGCCCTCACCGGCCTGACCATTGCCGAGCACTTCCGCGACGAGGCCGGCCAAGACGTGCTGTTCTTTGTCGATAATATCTTTCGCT
The DNA here is from genome assembly GCA_965219735.1 of Candidatus Latescibacterota bacterium. Lineage (GTDB taxonomy): Bacteria > Latescibacterota > UBA2968 > UBA8231 > UBA8231. The sequence goes on along the minus strand of OZ244790.1, from coordinate 5,108,914 downwards.
TCATCCTCGCCGGTGCCGAAGTTTCGGCGCTACTAGGCCGCATGCCCTCGGCCGTGGGGTACCAGCCGACGCTGGCCACCGAGATGGGTGCCCTGCAGGAGCGGATTACCACCACCAAGAGCGGTTCGATCACGTCGGTGCAAGCCATTTACGTGCCGGCCGACGACTACACCGATCCGGGCGTGGTCTCGGCCTTCGCTCACCTCGACGGCCGCATCGTGCTGGAGCGCTCCTTGGCCGATCAAGGGCTGTATCCAGCGGTCGATCCCCTCGCCTCCTCGTCGCGCCTCCTCGATCCGCGCGCGGTCGGCGAAGAGCACTATCAGGTCGCCCAGCGCGTCCAAGAAGTCTTACAGCGCTATCGCGACCTGCGCGAGATCATCGCCATTTTAGGCATTGACGAACTGTCGGACGAGGACAAGCTGATTGTATCGAGAGCGCGCAAGATTCAATTCTTCCTCACCCAGCCCATGCACGTGGCCGAGGCATTCACGGGCAAGCCGGGCGAATACGTCAAAATCGAAGACACGATCCGCGGCTTCAAGGGGCTGGTTGATGGCGAGTACGACGACGTGCCCGAACTGGCCTTCTTCCTCGTCGGCAATATCGAACAGGCCCTCGAAGCCGCCAAGGACCTTTAGGCCATGCCCGCGTTCGCCTTAGAGGTCGTCACTCCAGAGCGGGTGGCTTACTCGGGGCAGGTCGCCAGCCTGCAAGCGCCCGGTAGCGAGGGGAGTTTCGGCGTCCTCGCCGGACACATCCCGCTTTTGACCTCGTTGCAGATAGGGCGGTTGCGGTTTGTCGAGGAGGACGGCAATGAGGTCCAAATGGCCATCAGCGGCGGTTTTGTCGAGGTTGGGCGCGAGCAGGTTGCGGTGCTGGCCGAGACGGCTGAACGCGTAGAGGAGATCGACGTAGCGCGGGCCGAGGCCGCGCGGCAGCGGGCCGAGGAACGGTTGGCGCGGGTGCAGGAGGAGCGAGTTGACGTAGCGCGGGCGCAGGCCGCACTGGCGCGGGCGATCAATCGCATTCGCGTCGGTAGCTGATTTTTATAGAGATTACCTAGAAAGCAAAAGGCACTTGCGATTGCGTTCGCAAGTGCCTTTTGCATGGGGCTAATGGTAGGCCGACCGCAACCTTCTTAACTCCTCGGGTATTCGAGTAACTGAATCGATCAGCTAGAGCTAGCTGACTGCGTCTATCCCCCCACGTCGCGCCCATAGACCGTGCGAATCACGTCCTCGATGTCGGGCTCTTGGACGGACACATCGCGCACTGGATAGCGGGCCGACAGTTCCGAGATGAGTGCCGACGCCGACACTTGGCTTCGCGCAAAGCGGATGCGGACGACGCGGTCTCGCCGTTCGAGGATCTCTGCGTGGGCGTGGGCGAAGCCGGCCAGCGGCTCTCCGGTGCCGGGGTCGCACTCGACGATCAGATAGCGGTGCGGGGTGATCGAGTCGATGAGCGCCGCTAGAGGCCCGTCTTCGATGATGCGTCCTTGGTTGATGATGATGAGTCGCTCGCAGAGCTCCTCCACGTCGTCCAAATCGTGCGTGGTGAGCAGCACGGTGGTGCGCCGGCGCTGGTTGATGTCGCGGATGAAGGCCCGGATCGCCGCTTTCACCTCGATGTCCATGCCTATCGTGGGCTCGTCGAGAAACAGGATATCCGGCTCGTGCAGCATGGCACCGGCCAACTCCCCGCGCATGCGTTGCCCCAAGGACATCTGCCGCACCGGTGTGTCGAGGAGGTCGCCGATGCCGAGAACCTCGCAGAGTTCAGCTAGGCTCCGCTCGAAGTCGTCGTCGGCAATGCGGTAGATCCGCTTGAACAACTCGTAGGACTCGCCTAGGCGAAGGTCCCAGTTTAGCTGGCTGCGCTGGCCGAACACGGCACCAATGTGCTGAGCGACCGCCCGCCGCTTCTCCTGGGGCGAGAGACCGACGACGGAGACGCGCCCAGACGTGGGATAGAGGATGCCGGAGAGCATCTTGATCGTCGTTGACTTCCCCGCGCCGTTGGGGCCGACGAATCCGACCAACTCGCCTAGCTCAATCGCAAAGCTCACGTCGCGCACCGCGTGTACTTCACGTCGGTCGGGCCGGAACAAGCCTTTCACCGCACCGGCCAGCCCCTTTTGCTTCCGAGTCACGCGGAAGGTCTTGCAAACCCTCTCTAACTCTATATGTGCCATGGCCTACGATCCTGCGCTCTCGTAGCGGCGCAGGCCAGCGGCAAAGACGGCCAGCGCCAGTACGAGCATGGCGGCACCCACAGCGGGAGTCCACAGGGCCACATCGAGGGGCAGAGAAGTGTTCGCGCTCTGGCCGAGGAAGTCGCAGGCGGGGTAGAACCCGATGAAGCCGAGGGGCAGCACAAAGGTCAGCAGCGCCTGCAGGGGCCACGGGTACACGGTCAGCGGGTAGAACGTGCCGCGCGCCATCAGTTCCATGCTGGCGTCCACGAGGGGTTGGCTTCGCATGGTCCAGAACGCAATGGAGCTGATGAGGGTGAGGTAGGACCAGTAGATCAGGGTCCCGCCGGCAATGACGAGGAGTACCTCAGCGACGTGCAGCGGCGTCCAGACAAAGCCAGACAGCCGGGCTCCGTAGAGGAAGTAGCCAGTGCCGATGCCCAGATGCACAAGGCCGACCACATTGATTCGGTTGCAGGAGAAGTGGAAGGTGATCTCCAGGGGTCTGAGAAGCATCAAGTCGAACTCGCCGCGCGTGACAAAGCGATCGATCTGCCGCGACTGAAATGATAGGATGGACATGACGCCACGACTCATCAAGCTCAGCCCATAAAGGAAAGCGAGCTGTGAGAAGGTCCATCCCGATAGCGGTTGAAACCGGTCGACCAGTACCTTCAGGGCGACGCCAATCCAGACGTAGTTGAAGCCCAAGCCAAGGCAGATGCTCAGCAGCGAGAACGGATACTCCAACGCCCGCTGCACCGACAGGCGGCCGTATAGGGCCGCAACGGACAAGTGATGACGCACGTCGGCGATCACGGGCTACCTACCTATCCTCCCTGCACGAAGACCCGCCGCTGGGCACGCGTCCAGACGAGACCTACGAGCAGGGCGAATACCGCGACCCAGATGGCCTGCACGGAAAGGATGTGGACGACCTCTGTGGCAGAAACGCGGCCGATGTAGATCTCCAGCGGTGCCTGGAACATGTACTGGAAGGGCAGCCACCGCGATACATCGGCGATGAGGTCGGGGAACAGCCACATTGGCACCAACCGTCCCGACAGGGCAAAGACGAGGCTGGTTTTCACTGAGCTCACGTCCCCGAAGTCAGTGACCCAAAAGGCCGTCAGGCCCACTAGGGCGCTTAGCTGCCACAGCAGCAGGAAGCTCAGCGCACAACTAGGCAGAAACAGCAACCCCGCTCCCACCCCCGCTGGCAGCGGGGGAGCCACAAAGAGGAGCGAGATGGCCAGCAAGGGCAGGGCGAACTGCGTGACGGCCGCCAGTGAACGCCCCACGTCTTGGGTCATCCAGTACCAGACGAGGTTCACCGGTCGGATTAGGTCGAGCGCGATCTCACCTGCGCGAATCTTGCCTAAGAGCTCATTGTCGATGCTGACCGTGAAGCATGCATTCATCAGCACGGCGACGACGGCGTAGGTGACCATCTGCGCCTCGGTGACACCGGCGACTTGGTCGATTCCGCGATACGCGGTCCGCCAGATGAAGACGGAGCCAAGGAGGAAAAACAAATTTCGCCCAATGGAGGACAGATACTCGAAGCGGTAGGCCAGCGCGTTGAGCAGTTGGAGCTTTAGCAGGTAGGTGTAGAGGCGCATGGATGGTTAAATCCGACTTGATGCAGAGTAACTCCATTCCGTCATTTGGTCATTTGCGCCACGCTTATTGATCCAGCCTTGGCCCGCAGTCCGTCGAGGTGCCGTAGCACGAAGCTTTGCACGGCCCCATATTCGGCTCCGATCTCATGCGGTATCTGCCTGAAACGCGGCACGACACCGAACTCTTCCAGATCACCAGCGTGATAACGCGTCTTGAACTCGGGGAACTTCAGCCCGTGCGCAGTCGATACTACGACAACCTTGTCTTCGGGCGCGATGACTTTCTGCGCCACCAGTTTGAACAATGCTGCTAGGGCTACGCCCGTATGCGGACAAGCGAAGAGCCCCGTGAGATCCGCCTTGGCCGCGGCGTCGGCCAGTTCATCTTCACTCGCGCACTCGACGACGCCATCAAAGGTTTTCAATACCCGGATAGCACGCTCCCAGCTAACCGGAGCACCGATCTGGATCGCGCTGGCCAACGTCTTGCGGGCCCGCTGCGGCTCGAATGTCTCGAAACCGCACAGGTAGCTCTGATAGAGCGGGTCGGCATGGGCTGCTTGGGCGACGACGAGGCGCGGCAACACTTCAATCAACCCCATCTCGCGCATTTCGAGAAACCCTTTACCCAACGCGCTGATATTGCCGAGATTGCCGCCGGGTACGACGATCCAATCGGGCACGGACCAGTCGTCCTGTTGTACCATCTCTACCGCTACGGTTTTCTGGCCTTCGATCCGCAGCGGATTCATTGAATTCGCCAGATAATAAAACTGTTCCTCGTTGCTCAACGCCTTGGCCAGCCTCATGCAGCCGTCAAAGTCGGTATCGAGAAACAAGGTCAGCGCGCCATTGGCCAATGGCTGGACCATCTGTGCCGCCGTGACTTTGCCGCGCGGCAACAGCACCACCACCGGAATCCCGGCCGCCGCGCCATAAGCCGCCAGCGCCGCCGAAGTATCGCCGCTGGAAGCGCAGACCATTGCTGGCACTTGCTGCCCTGTGGCGATAATCTGCTTGACTATCGAAACTAGGACCGTCATGCCGATGTCCTTGAACGACCCGGTGTGACTGTCGCCGCATTGTTTAACCCAGAGATCCTCTACGCCGAGTTGTCGCCCCAACCGCTCGGCCCAAAACATATTGCTGCCTCCTTCATAGAGCGAAACCACATTCTCATCAGCCACTGCCGGGCAAACCATCTCCTTTTTGCCCCATACCGAGGAACCATAGGGATAGTGGGTGCGCATATAGCGGCGGTCGAAAAGCGTCCGCCACTTGTCCGGCTCCAGAGCCTTGAGCGCCGCCATATCGTGCCGGACTTCGAGCAAACCGCCACACGACTTGCAGCGGTAAACGACCTCGGTCAGCGAGTAGTGCTGGTCCGGGCAGTGCATGCACTGGAACCAGGCCCGGTAGGGCACCGCTGTCGAATCGGATATTTGCGTTGCTAAGACCATTGAATTCTCCTTGTATCTTGAACCAGACCGCGCAACTCGTTGACATAGACTGCTTGTTCCAGCTCCGGAAAAACTGCGCTTACCTCTGACCCCAGATGCAATTTGCCTTCCAGCCCACAGGCGACCTCCCGTGTCACGGCCATACCGCTCTTGCTATGGCGGCTGGCCCAGTTCATCGTTAGGAAAGCAATATTGACGGCTTCGCCCATGATATCGAGCCGCTCGTAATCGGCGTGGCCGATCGCCCCTAGGTAAACCGAGCCGTAACTCAAGCCTATTTCGAGGGCTTCCGCGGTCATCTCACAAGCCAGCAGCGCTGCTCGCACGGCTCGTTCCTGCTGCCCTTCTCCGGCAAAAAAACACAGGCACTGGTCGCCCAAGTATTTGACGGGCACGCCGTCGTGGTGCAATACCGCTGAGGTCACAGCGGCGAAGACTCCGTTGGCCCAGGCGGCGAAATTTTTGGGATCCAAGCGCATTGATTTCTCAGCAGCCCCCTTGACTCCGGAAGTGAATACCGTGGCCTCAAAGACATCGGGCTGCTCGCCCCAAGTATGCAAAAGCCAATCCGTCGAGACCCCCAGTAACCGGGCCAATGGTCCGAGCAAACTAATGTCCGGGGCGTTTTCCCCCCGCTCCCATTTCGACACCGCTTGCGGGCTTACCTGGAGTGCATGGGCGATATCCTGCTGTTTGAGCCCGCGTTTTTCGCGTTGGCGGCGAATACGGTCACCGAGGCCGTCTATAAGGAGCATAGTCGTTCTATTTATGTATTATTGGGGGTGGTCAGAATATCGACAGCGGATATTGTAGCCACAATGAAGCAGTAGTTGAATCGGATAACGGGCTAGTTGAGACCGTAAAGTCGTCGAGATTACTCCTCCAGTGGGTATTCCCGCATCGCGCCCGGTGTCAGCTCAACGCGCTGCCAATCGGTCGCCCCCGCCATGCGCCACTCCAGCGTCTGCCGCTCCTCGCCCCCATTGTAAAACAACACTGCGCCCGGCCCACCAACCGGCGGTTGCACAAGCGCTAGGACCTGCTCGGGTAAATGGCCTGCGGCCCACTCGATTAGCGGCACCACCGCGCCCTGAATCTCGCGCGTGCCCATCAACAACGGTCCGTAGCAACCCGTCACCGCCCCGCAGCCCCAATTGCGCCCGTGTCCCGCGGCCACCGAGCAAATCGCCCCGCCCATATCGGCGTGCTCGCGCCCGCCGCGCAACACCCGTCGGGCCATGGCGAATTTGGACGCTGCCGCCCCCAGCGCCCGCCGGGCCATGACCCACTCGCCCGTCAATTGATACCCCAGCGCCAATGCCGCGGTGCTCGGTTCGCGCGAGGGCTGCACCGAGCCATCTTCCGCCCAATGGCCCCAGTAGATCATGTCGCTGCGTTTGCCCACCCCCGGTTCGCGCCGCTGCCGCTCTTGGGGAAAGACCATCGCCCACGGTGCTTCCGACTCGGCGGGTTGTTGCGCCAGCACCGCGCACATTGCGTCGTCCAGCGAGGAATCGGCGAAGGTGCGGCGATAGTAGGAGAGTGCGGCCGCGGCCGGGTCGGCGTAGGGATCGAGCAATTCGCCTATTAGCGGCTCGACGATTCTCTTGGCCGCGCGGCGCAAGATGTCGTCGCCCTCCAGCAAAAAGAGATCGCCCAGCGCGTAGATCGCGCCCGACGCCAGCAGATTTTCGATGCCAGCGAGCGGGTCGCCGGCGATGTGGTGGTTGTCGCCGGCCATCCCTCGCTCTGCGCGGGTCTGCAAATCCTCCGGCTGCAAGCCACGCCCGTCCAAATCCCACAACACGGGCATCCGTCCGTCCACCGCGAGCAACCGCTCGGCCCGCTTGCGCCCATAGCGCAGTGCCCAGTCGCAGTAGCGAGCCTCGCCAGTGACGCGATAGGCGGCCAGCGCAATGTGCAAAAAGCGGAAGTGCTCGGCCAACTCGCGATCACCGTGCGCCCCACCGACGGTCCGCGTGCCGATCCAGTAGCTCAAAAAGACGTCGCGCGTCCAGTCGTACCAAGCGGGCACGCCCTCGATCCAGTTGCCGATGTGGTGCGCTGCGTCGTCGAGCAGGGCGGCGGCTTCTCTGTCGTCGGGGAAGAGTCCGAGATAGCGGGGCAGAAACAGCAAAAAGGGTTCGGTGCCGTGGTGGGCCTCGGCCTCGGGTTCGTACCCGTGCAGGCACTCGGCGCTAACCCAAGCCTTGAGGTCATTGGCCAGCGAGCGCAACCGCACTGCGATCCGCTCGTCGCCGCTGACCAGATAATGTGGAAAGAAGGCCAGCGCGAAATTGGCCTCGTCCTCGCCGCCGTGGTTTTGGTCCGGCCCGTCGCGGCGAATGCTCTGCTCGACCCACAGCGAGAGTTCGCGCCGCAAGGCCACATAGTGCGCGTATGTCTGTGCTAGTTCGTCGATCACGGGTCTGAATGTATCGGTTACAAGGTCTTGAAGACAAGCCTTGACACAAAGAACGAATCCGGTGCGGGTGCGCGGTCTCACATAGATCGGCTTGCCAAGCAGTCCAAATGGCCTTGATTTGGAGATAGTTGGACTAAAAATGGAGATCATTGGAAGATTTTTCAGGAAACCGGCGGGTAGTTTCCGCCCGCCCTGGTCGGGGTAGCGCCCCGATAGAGACAAGGAGCAACCATGCCAAACATCCGATTCGCCCAGCTCTCCTTTTGGTTCGGTCACGCGCACGGCATCTGCAACGCCGCGCAGAAACACGACAGCGTCGATCTCATCGCAATCTGGGACGCCGACGCCAAGCGCGGACAGGCCGCGGCCGATCACTTCGGCGTCGAATTCATCCCCGACTTGGATGAGCTTCTCGCCGGCGATGATATCGATGCCGTCGGCATTGCCTCGGAAACCCAGCTTCACGGTGAACACATCGTCCGGGCCGCCGAAGCGGGCAAACACTGCATGGTCGAAAAACCGTTCACCCGCACCCCCGAGCAGGCGGCCGCAGCGATCGCCGCGGCTGAGAAAGCGGGCGTCCAGGTCATGCCCGTCCACAACCTGCGCTTCTCCCCCGCGCATGAGCGCATGAAGGAAATCGTCGATTCCGGCATGCTCGGACCCATCGCGCAGGTACGGCGGCGCCACGGGCACGACAAGTACAGCGCCGAGGATTTCGATGCGCAGAGAATCCAGAACGACCCCAGCGATCCGTGGTTCGACGCGGATGCGGAAGGCCGCAGCTCGCTTTACCACGCCGGTTCCCACTCCGCTTTCTGGATGCAGTGGATGTTCGGCATGCCCGAGAGCGTCGTTTCCCTGGGCGTCTCGAGCGTCAAAGGACTCCCGGTCGAGGACAACAATGCCGCCATCTTCCGCTACGCCAATGGTCCAATCGTAACGCTCCATACGAGCGAGACGGAAACTCGGGCTCCCCTAGCCACCGAGATCTACGGTCACAAAGGCGCGTTGGTGCAGGTCAGAGGCGACCATCCCTCCACCAGGCTGGATTTCGGCGACCCGGCCACGCTGATGCTCTACACGAGGGAAACCGAAGCTTGGCAACCCTTGTCAGAGTTCCACCGCAGCTTCGTCCCACCGGGATACAGCGTGTTCGGCAAATTCTTCGACGCTCTAGCCAACGGGGAGGAGATGCCGATCACGATGTATGACGGCAGGGAATGCGTGCAGATTTTGGCGGCGGCGGATCTGGCTGGGAAGGAAGGGCGGCAGGTTGAGCTGTCGGAGATAACGGGCTGAGGCTGCAACTCGCCCGCATCATCTAAGGGCCTTATGCGACAAGCCCCCGAGGAGATGATCCCCGGGGGCTTGTGTTAAACAGCAAACCGCCAAAGTTAGCGGCGGGAAATATGGTAGCGGCGAAGGGACTCGAACCCCCGACCCATGGATTATGATTCCACTGCTCTAACCAACTGAGCTACGCCGCCAAAACTTATTTAAAAGCTAGACGGCGGGAGGGGCTTTGTCAATAGGACTCAGAAGGCGAACAGGTCCTCCAAGCCTAGCTCGACGATCTCGCCCTGCGCTGCTAGAGCCTCTAAGTCCATTTTGCTCTTGTCGCCGGTGATAGAAATCAGCTTGGGGCGTCCTTGGACGTGCTGGCGGTAGAATTCGAGCACTTCGTCGAGGTCGCTGGCTTGGAGTTGCTCAAAGCGCCAAGAGCGCGGATCGCCGGTCAGCCCCTTGCGTTCCCAGCCGCGTACGGTCCCCAGTATCGAGCGGAAGCCGAGCCGTTCAGTGCGGTACTTGTTGAGCACTGAAAGTTGGGCAGCGGCAAAGCGCTCGGGCGAGGAGGGGATGTCGTCGAGCAGGCCGGCGAAGGCCGCAACCGCTTCGGGCGTCTTGTCGGCTTGCGTGCCCATGCCGCCGACCATGTAGTTGTAGTCAGCTTTGTCGCGGCCGTTGAAGTAGAGGGCACCCACCGAATACGCGAGGGCGCGTGCTTCGCGAATTTCTTGGAATACGATGCCGGCCATGCCGCCGTAGAAGTAGTCGTTGAACAGTTCGACGGCTGGCTCGAGCGCCGCTTGGTAGGGCACATCCACGTATTCGATCCTCACTAGGGCTTGGGCCATTTCCTTGTCGAAGAAGTAGATCTGGGTTTTTTCGGGCTGGGTAAATTCTAACACCTGATAGGGCGGCGGTTCGACCGGAGACTCAGGCAGCGGATAGTGCTGGGCGAGGATGGCTTGGATGTCTTCGATAGTTTGCGACCCAGTGTAGCTGAGAGTCTGGCGATAGGAAAGCAAGCCGCTCAACAAGTTGAGCAACTCCTCGCGCCCCAGAGCGCGAACTTCCTCGTTGGAGGGAACCCGGCGGTAGTACGCCATGTCACCTAAGCGGTGGTAGCGGTAGAGGGCTTCGTGGATGGTGCGGTGGTCCTTGAGGGCATCGTCGCGCCGAGCGATGATGATGGACTGAAGTTCGGCGAGAGTGGCGTCGTCCGTGGTTGGACCGTGCATTAGCTCGGACAAAAGTGCGAGCGACGCGGCGAAGTTTTCGTCGAGGCCCGATATGGAAATCGTGGTCTCTTGGTCGCCGACGCTCATCCTAAAGTCGGTGCCCAACTTGTACCACTCCTTTTTCAACTCTTCGGAGGTAAAGCGCGGGGTGCCCGACTTGTCGAGCAGTTCGCGGGCCACGGGCAGACGCTTTTCAGTTAGGGAGCCGAGGTCGATGGCGATGGAAAATTCAAAGAGGTCGTTGAGCGGGTTGCGGGCGTAGTAGAGCTTGCTGCCGCCCGCCAGTTCTCGGGTGGTAAAGTCGCGCTCGGGCACGAGGTACGCTGGCTCGACTTCCGCAAAGGGCATGGCCATGACCTCGGCGAAAAAGGCCGATTGGCGCGAGGCGTCGATGTCGATTTTGTCGATGGGCGGCTTGGCGATCTCGGGTATGTCCTGCTCGCCGTCGCGGCGGTAGCCGGCGACATACGCGCCGTTGAAGTACTTATTGGCGGCTTCGACGACGTCGTGCTTTTCGATCTCGGCCATGCGGTCGAGGGCGCGCACCGCGTGGCTCCATGCTTCAAACCCGAGATACGAATCGCGCATGGAACTGACCCGAGAACTGTTGTTTTCCTGCCCCTGCTTTACGCTCTTCTTGAAGTCGGTGACAATAGCCGGAATGATCCAATCCTCGAATTGCCCCTGCTTAATCAGGTCGATCTGCTCCAAGAGCAGGGCCTCGACTTCCTCAAGGGTCTGGTCTTGTTTGGGGATGCCCCACAAGTACTGGGCACCATAGTCGTTGAGTAGATAGGGATAGGAGCCGGCCTCGCGCACCTTCTGCTGCTGATTGAGGTTGAGGTTGATCAGCCCGGCTGTGGCGTTGTCGAGGATCATGTCGAGGATTTGCAGCGTCTCGGCGTCCTCGTGCGAGCGCTCGGCCGTGCGGAAAGCCAACAGTACGTATTCCTCGCCGGGATAGTTGACCTCGGTCCGTTCCACTTCGCCGATTGCAGGTTCTTTGTAGTTGGGAAATTGGGGCAGTTCTCTGCGCTCCCAGAGAGAAAATTCGCGGTCAATGAGTTGGATAGTCTCGTCGATGTCGATGTCGCCGGAGATGAAAATGGCCATGTTGTTGGGCACGTAGTACGTGCGATAGAACTCGTACATGCGCTCTAGTGAGGGATTTTTCAGGTGCTCTACTGTGCCTAGCGTGGTGACGCGGTAGGGATGGATCTTGTAGAACTGCTCCTGCACGGCTTTGTGGATGACGCGGCGCTTGTTGTCGAGGGAGCGGTTTTTTTCTTCATAGACGGTTTCCAACTCGGTTTGGAAGAGGCGGAAGACCGGCTCGTGAAAGCGCTCGGCCTCGACCTTGGCCCATTGGGCTAGGCGATTGGCTGGCAGTTCTACCTTATAGACGGTTTCCTCGACCCAGGTGTGGGCGTTGAGGCCGCGCTCGCCCATTGCGGTGTAGAGGCGGTCGAGTTCATTGGGAATGGCATACGCGGCGGCGAGTTGGTTTTCGGCGTTGATCTGTGCATAGATTGCGGCCCTTTTTTCTGGTTCGGTCTCGCCAAAGTGCTGCTCGTAGAGCGCCTCGATGCGGTCGAGGTGTACCTGCTCCTTTTCGTAGTCGAGGGTGCCGATTTTTTTGCTGCCCTTGAAGAGCATGTGCTCTAGGTAATGGGCAATGCCGGTGGCGTCTTGGGGGTCGTGCTTGGAACCGGCGCGGACGGCGATTTCGGCGTAGAAGCGCGGCTCTTCTGTGTTCTGGGTCAGATACACCGTGAGGCCGTTGTCCAATTGGTAGATATGGGCCGCCATGGGGTCTTTGGGATCCGGGCCGTGGAGTAGGTTGTACTCGGCGGGAAGAGTCTCGGCCAAGGCGAGAAAGACGAGCGCGTACAGCAAAGGCATGATTGATCCTTTGTTCGGAGTGTGAGTTGTATAACGGAGTTATCGGAAATACGAGAAAGGAGTGAATTATAGCAAGTCCGCAAGGAAGCGGACGGCGCGTTGGGTTGGCACGTTTTTTTCTTTGTCATACGTAGCGCACTACAGCGCACCGATGACGTGGTCTTTGGGTAACGAGCAGTGGGCAAAATAGAAACACTACAGACGTGGGGCCGCGCCCTGTTGGACTTTGCCTATCCGCCGCACTGCGCGGTTTGCGCAGCGGACATTGAGGCTGCCGAGTTGCTGTGCGGGTCGTGCTGGGCGGAGATTGTGCCGCGCCACCTGCGGCCTCATTCCGAGGACGGGGGTCATGCGTTTGAACAGGTCGTTTCCTTGGGGCCGTTCACCGGTGCGCTGCAACAGGCTATTTACGCGCTTAAATTTCGCAACCAAGTGCGGCTAGGGAGGGCATTGGGCGAGCGCATGGGGCAGTGCTTGGCTGAGCAACTTGCTCCGTTGGACTGCTTGCTGCCCGTGCCCTTGCACCCGGCTCGGCAGCGGGAGCGCGGGTTCAATCAGAGCGAGGAAATCGCCGCTGGATTGGGAGCCGTGCTCGGCGTGCCCGTGTGCCACGGGGTCGTGCGCCGGCAGAGAAATACTCGGCAGCAAGCCTTTTTGTCGGCAGAAGAACGCCGCGCCAATCTCCGCGGTGCCTTTGCGCCCATGGCCGCGCTGCCTGCAAGCTTTCGGATAGGGATAGTAGATGACGTGTGGACGACCGGTGAGACCATGGCTGCCTGTGCCCAAGCCGTGGAGAGCGACCGCCTGTGGGCGGTTGTCTTAGCGCGCTCGGGCGCGGACGATCTATTGACCTAATTCTAACAAATTCCTACATTTAGGCGCTTTTGGAATCCCCCATACTCCAAGCTGTACTTCAGAATTAGCCGCGAGCCAAGGAGTCCGAATATGGCCGAAAAGACAATCGGCATATTGACCGGAGGAGGCGACTGTCCGGGTCTCAATGCCGTCATTCGCGCTGTGGTGCGCAAGGGCATTACTGCATACCGATACCGCTTTCGCGGCATCCTCAAGGGCTGGAAGGGGATGCTGGAGTGCGACTGGGAGCCGTTGGGGCTGGAGGAAATTTCCGGCATTTTGCCCAAGGGCGGCACCATCCTCGGCACGTCGCGCACCAACCCGTTCAAAGAAGAAGACGGCGGCGAAATCGTCATCGATAACATGCGACGGATGAAATTAGATGCGCTCGTGGCCATCGGCGGTGAGGACACACTCGGGGTAGCCAACAAGCTGACGAGTATGGGCGTGCCGGTCATAGGCGTGCCCAAGACCATTGACAACGACCTGAATGGCACGGACTACACGTTTGGTTTTGACACTGCGGTCAATATCGTCACCGAGGCCATCGACCGAATCCACACCACGGCTGAATCGCACAACCGAGTGATGGTCATCGAGGTCATGGGGCGACACAGCGGTTGGATTGCCCTGTACGCTGGCTTGGCTGGTGGCGCGGATATGATCCTCATTCCCGAGCAGAAGTACACCATTGAGGAAATCGTCAGCACCATCCGCAAACGACACGAGCGCGGCAAGGACTTTTCGATCGTGGTAGTGGCCGAGGGGGCACAGATCTCAGCGGAAGGCAAGGAGAACGAATACGTGGTCTCCGAAGGGGGACTCGACGAATTCGGCCACGTCAAGCTAGGCGGCGTCGGCCAACTCGTCGCCAATGCAGTCGAGGAGGCAACGAGTTACGAGACGCGGGTTACGGTGCTCGGGCACTTGCAGCGCGGGGGGACGCCTACGGCTTTCGACCGCGTCTTGGGCACGCGCTTTGGCATTGCCGCTATCGACTTGGTGCACGCCGGCGATTTCGGCAAGATGGTGAGTCTGCAAGGCAATGAAATCGTGGCGATCCCACTCGCCGATGCAGTCAATCAGCTCAAGGTCGTGGACCAAGAGCTATACGACCTAGCTACAGTATTTTTCGGTTGATAGCATGGCTAAGCGTACCATCAGGGATCTCGATGTCGCTGGCAAGCGAGTCCTCGTGCGAGTGGATTTCAACGTCCCGCTCGACGAGGATAGCCGGATCATCGACGACACGCGGATTCGCGCCGCCCTACCAACGATTGAGCACTTGTTGGCGCAGGGTGCGTCCGTAATTCTGATGTCGCACTTGGGCCGCCCCCACGGCCAGCGAGTACCGGCGCTGTCGCTGGCCCCGGTAGCCGAGCACCTGAGCCAGTTGTTGGGACGTGCGGTGGGCATGGCTCCAGACTGCGTGGGTGCCGCAGTCGCGGCCCAAGCCGCTGCCTTGCAGCCGGGGCAAGTCCTGCTCTTGGAGAACGTGCGCTTCCACCCGGAAGAAGAGCAAAACAAGCGGACTTTTGCCCAGCAATTGGCCGAGCTGGGCGATGCATACGTCAACGACGCCTTTGGGGCGGCGCACCGGGCCCACGCTTCGACCGAGGGGGTGCCGCGCTGTATGGGTGCGCGGGCCAGCGGCCTGTTGATGGAGCGGGAAATTTCCTATCTCGACGAGGCTCTGCGCCGTCCGCAGCGGCCATTTACCGCCATTTTGGGCGGTGCCAAAATCTCGGGCAAGATCGAGCTGATTGAGCACTTGCTCAACCAGGTGGATGCCCTGCTCATCGGCGGTGGCATGGCCTATACCTTTTTCAAAGCTCTGGGGCTAGAGATCGGGGATTCGCTGCTCGAAGAGGATTGCCTAGATACGGCCCGGCAGCTATTGACCCGAGTAGAAAATGAGGGATTGGATTTCCAGCTTCCCACAGATTGCGTAGTCGCCGACCGCTTTGCTGCCGATGCCCAAGCGCAAGTGGTCGCCCGCGACGCCATACCACGCGGTTGGCAGGGTATGGACATCGGCCCCCAGACCCGGCAGCGCTACGCCGACCAGATCGCTCGGGGAGGTACCATAGTGTGGAACGGCCCCCTCGGAGTTTGCGAGATGGAGTCCTTTGCCCAGGGTACCCAACAGATCATCCAAACCCTAGCTGACGCCACCCGCGAGGGCGCGTTGAGCATTATTGGCGGCGGGGACACGGCCGCAGCTGTGACCCAAGCCGGATTGGCCCAAGCGATGACCCACATCTCCACTGGGGGTGGGGCTTCGCTAGAGTGCATGAGCGGGCGGGTTTTGCCCGGGGTGGCGATCTTAGACGACGAGGAGAGCTGAAATGCGCCGACCCATTGTCGCTGGCAACTGGAAGATGCACAAGACCGCTGCTGAGGCCGTCGAGTTGGTCGAAGGAATCAAGCCGCTCGTCGCGGGGGTCGACGTAGAAGTCGTGGTTTGTCCGCCTTTCACTAGCCTGCAAGCTGTGCGCGCCGTCCTTGCCGACAGCGCCATTGGGCTGGGGGCCCAGAACATGCACTGGGAGCGGCAGGGAGCTTTCACCGGGGAAATATCCGCCGATATGCTCTTGGCGGTTGGTTGCTCTTACGTGCTGCTAGGGCACTCCGAGCGAAGGCAGTTTTGCGGCGAGGACGACTCGCTGGTCAACCGCAAGCTAACTTGTGCCCTCCAAGCTGACCTGTGCCCGATCGTCTGCGTCGGCGAGACCCTGCAAGAGCGCGAAGCCAACCGAATTGAGGAGGTCGTCCTCGGTCAAGTGGGCGGTGCCCTAGCCGGGATTGAGGCGAGCGCCGCCAGGGCGGTGCTGTGGGCGTACGAGCCGGTTTGGGCGATTGGCACCGGCGTGACGGCGACGGCCGCGCAAGCCGAAGAGGTGCATGCGATGATCCGCTATTTCCTCGCTAGGCACTTGGGCAAAGCTGCCGCCGACGAAGTGCGCATCCAGTACGGCGGCAGCGTCAAGCCCGAAAACGCAGCCGAGCTCTTGGCCCAAGACAACATCGACGGGGGCTTGATCGGCGGTGCCGCGCTGGACGCCGGGCAGTTTGCCGCTATTGTGAAGGCCGCCCTTTAGCCTTAAATTTATCTCTATCCCTAGTTACTAACTTGGAAACCATCACAAGATTATGTTTGAGATTCTATTTACGGTTTTTCACGTGCTGATTTGCTTGCTCCTAGTCGTGACCGTGCTCTTGCAGGCGGGCAAAGGGGGCGGCTTGGCCGGATCGATTGGCGGTGGCTTGGCTTCTTCCTCGGTGTTGGGCGGTCGCACCGCAGCCACGTTTCTGACCAAGGCCACGACCGTTCTGGCCACGGCCTTTATGCTGAGCTGTTTGGTGCAGTCGGTGGCCTTTCAGACGGCAGAGACCACTCCGACGACAGCGACGCAACGGACGATGGCCGAGGAACAGGCGATGCCAGCAGTGCCCGCCATCCCAGAAGCAGAGCACCTGCTGGGCGAGCAGGAAGAGGCAGCTGAGACCTCGACTGCTGAGGAGTCGGCGACCGAGGCTCAGTAGCAAGCTAGCCTAGTTTTTGTGCCGAAGTGGTGAAATTGGTAGACACGCTGTCTTGAGGGGGCAGTGCCTTCGGGCGTCGGGGTTCGAATCCCCGCTTCGGCACCATAATGTAAGTTGAAGGGATTGTGCAAGCGCACAGTCCCTTTTTTTGTGCGGACGCGGCGCGGGCACTAGCGGAGTGGGATGGCCTCGTCGAGGAGTAGGATGGGGATTTCGTCTTGGATCGGATAGAGGCACGCGCCATCTGTGCGCACTAGGCCGCCGTCGAGTTTACCTTCTACGGTCTTGCCGGCCCGATTCTTGACTTCCCCGCGTGCAATGCGGCTGTTGAGTTCGGCGATGAGTTCTTCCTCGGCGAGCGCGACTGGCTCTTTGGTCTCGGGGCAGGCGAGAATCGCCAACAGTTCTTTGTCGATCATCAGATATATCTCCTCGGCAAAAAATCAAAGATAGACCGGTCTATTTCCAGAGACAAGTTCGCCGTGCAGGTGGTCTGTTTTGTCAACGGTGTATAACAAATTCTCTTTTTGTAAATAAAATAATAATAAAATGTTAGAAAAATGGCCTCTTCTGTGGGACATTGACATCCCCTTTTGAGTTGGCTATGCTTCACTTGAGGCGATGCCCTTCCCCAGGCAGTTTGGCCCGTTGTTCGGTCGTGCTTTCTAAGTCCAGAGGTTTTTTTCTAACGCATACAGGTAGCGGAGGTAGTCATGGCTTCGGCTGGTTTCGTCCATTTGCACGGTCACAGCGAATACAGCCTGCTCGACGGAGCTTGTCGGGTCGGCGGGATGGCTGAGTTAGCGGCCGAGCAGGGTATGCCCGCCTTGGCTCTCACAGATCACGGCAACCTCTTCGGCGTCATCGAGCACTACAAGGCCTGCCAAGACGCTGGCATTAAGCCCATCATCGGCTGCGAGGTCTACGTGGCGATTGATAGCCGCCACTTGCGTCAGGCCGCTCGCGGCCTAACCCATGCCTCCAACCACTTGGTCCTGCTGGCCAAAAACGACACTGGATACCGGAACCTGACCAAATTAGTCTCCAAAGGCTATTTGGAGGGCTATTACTACAATCCCCGCATCGACAAAGAAATTCTGCGCCAACACGCCGAGGGCCTAATCTGCCTGTCGGGCTGCGTCAGCGGCGAAGTCGCCCATCTCATCCAGCGCGAGGGCATGTCCGCAGCGGAAAAAGCCGCCCGCGACTACATGGACATCTTTGGCGACGACTACTATCTGGAGATCCAGCGCCACGGCATCGACATTGAAGCAAAGGTCAACGACGGCATCCTGAAGTTAGAAAAAAAGCTGGGCCTGCCCTTGGTCGCCACCAATGACTTCCACTTCCTTAGCGCCGAAGACCACGCGGCCCACGATGCTCTGATCTGCATCCAGACCAATAAGAAAATCGCCGAAACCAACCGCATGTGCTATCCCGACGGACTCTACATGAAAACGTCCGAGGAGATGTACGAACTGTTCGGCGATATGCCCCACGCTCTAGAAAATACCCTTGAGATAGCCGAAAAATGCGACGTACAGTTCGAATTTGGCGACTTCAAGTTGCCCACGTTCCCCAAGCCCGAGGGGTTTGAAGACGACGGCGAATATCTCATCCACTTGGCCAATGAAGGGCTCAAACGGCGCTACGACCGCATTGACAATGCGTTACAAGCGCGCCTCGACTATGAACTAAATGTCATCGTCCAGATGGGGTACGCCGGCTATTTCCTCATCGTGTGGGACTACGTCCACTTTGCTCGCAACAACGGCATTTCCGTAGGCCCGGGCCGAGGCTCGACTGCTGGCTGTCTAGTCGCTTATGCCTTGGGCATCACCAATACCGACCCTATCAAGTACAATCTGCTCTTCGAGCGCTTTCTCAATCCCGAGCGGGCCGCCATGCCCGATATCGACATCGACTTTGCCGACACGGGCCGCGACCAGATTATCCGCTATGTCATTGACAAGTACGGCGAGCAGAACGTCTCCCAAGTCATCACTTTTGCCACCTTGGGTGCCAAGGCCGTCATCCGCGATGTGGGTCGCGTTTTGGGCATGGATTTCGGCGAAGTAGATCGCATAGCCAAACTTGTGCCCAATGAACTCAAGATCTCCCTCGACAAAGCCATCGACACTGTCCCCGAACTCAAGCAGATGGCCGCAGCCTCCGACGAAAAAGGCCAGCTCATCGCCCACGCTCGCAAACTCGAAGGACTCTCCCGCCACGCCTCGGTACATGCAGCTGCGGTCATTGTAGCTCCTTCGGACCTAACCGACTTCGTTCCCCTGTACAAATCTCCCAAAGATGGCCGTATATCCACCCAGTTCGATGGCGAGACCTGCGACGAGCTGGGTCTGCTAAAAATGGACTTTTTAGGGCTCAAGGAACTCTCCCTCATGGACGAGGCCGTCCGCCTCGTCCGCCTCCGCACCTCTGACTTCGACCTAGAGAAAATTCCCTGGGACGACCGGGCCACTTTCGATTTGTTCGGCCGCGGCGAGACCATCGGCGTGTTTCAGTTTGAAAGCAGCGGCATGCGCGAGTACTTGAGTCAGCTCAAGCCCGACAATATCGAGGATATCATCGCCATGAACGCCCTGTACCGACCAGGCCCCATGGAAATGATTCCGCACTATATCGCCCGTAAACACGGCGAGGAACCCGTGGCTTACGATCACCCCGCTCTAGAGTCGATTCTCGCCGACACCTTCGGGGTGCTGGTCTATCAGGAGCAGGTCATGCAGGTGGCCCAAGCCTTGGCTGGCCTGTCGCTGGGTGAGGCCTATATAATGATCAAGGCCATCGGCAAGAAAAAGCCCGAAGAGATGGCCAAAATGAAAAAGGCCTTCATTGATGGGTGCTTGGCCAATGGGGTGGATCGCAAGACTGCGAACAAGGTTTTTGCCGCGGTCGAAGTATTCTCGGGCTACGGCTTCAACCGCTCGCATTCGGCTCCTTATTCGGAAGTCGCCTACAAGAACGCCTATCTCAAGGCCAACTACCCCAAGGAGTATATGGCGGCCTCGCTGACCATAGCGCGCAACAACACTGATACGCTCACCGTGCTTTTGGATGGGTGCCGCCGCATGGAAATCCCGGTCCTGCCTCCAGATGTCAACGAGAGCACGCTCAACTTCACGCCGACGGACGAGGGCATTCGCTACGGCTTGGCGGCGATCAAGAACGTCGGCGAGGGCGCAGTGCAGAGCATGGTCGATACGCGGATTGCAGACGGGCGGTTTACCACTCTCTTTGAGTTCTGCGAGCGCATTGATTTGCGCGCGGTCAACCGGCGCGTGGTCGAGAGTTTGATTGCTGCTGGCGCATTGGACGGTCTGGAAGGCCATCGCGCACAGAAAATGGCGGCGCTAGAGCTGGCGTTAAAGGCTGGGGGTAAGGTCCAGGAAGACCGCGAAAAGGGGCAGATCAGCCTCTTCGATGGCGGCGGCTCGTCCGAACTGATAGTGCAGGAACTGCCCGAGGTCGAGGAGTGGTCCGAGCGCGAAAAGCTGGCTAAGGAACGCGACCTGTTGGGCCTCTATATCTCCAGCCATCCACTCAAGCCCTACGCCCGCGATCTCAAAAACTTCGCGCAGCCCCTAAGCGAGATAGATGGGCAGCTCGACGGTGCACGGCTACGAGTCGGCGGTCTAGTCGAGGAGGTTCGCAAGCACTCTGGTAGCCGAGGCCCCTTTGCCTTTGTCACGCTCAGAGACCTCAATGACACGGGCGATATCGCGTTTTTCGGCGAAGTCTTCGCCCGCCACCAACAGCTACTCGTGGAAGGCGAAACCATCCTCGTAGAGGGCCGCGTTTGCGAGCGCAACGGACGCCTGAGTTTACAGGCCGACAGCGCACTGCCCCTCAAATCGGCGCGAGCGGAACTGACCGAGTCGGTCACTTTGTCGCTGCCCTACCATAAAGTGGGCGACCCCTTGCTCAGGCGGTTGCGCCAACTGTGTGAGCGCTACACGGGCGATTGCGAGTTGTGGCTCCGGCTCCAAAACGGCGGCGAGCAGGACAAGATGGTGCGCTCAAAGACCATTCGCGTCAATCCCTGCGACGATTTGCTGATCGGTATTGAGGAACAGATCGGCCCCCATTCCATCCAGCTACAGCCCAAAAGGCAAATAGCCGTGCCCTCCTCGGCTACTCCAGTTAAGTACAGAACGTAACTATGCGTGCAATGGCGATCAAAGGGCTTGTGAGCGGGTTGGCACTTCTAATGTTGGGCTGTGGCTCCCCCGAGCCGCAAGGGGACAAGCTCTTCCCGCCGCAGTCTGCTAAGTGGAACGACTATCAGGGCCAGAGCGTGGATTTGCGCGATTACGAGGGCAAGGTCGTCCTGATCAACTTCTGGGCGACTTGGTGCGGTCCGTGTCGCTATGAGATTCCAGCTTTGGTCGAGATGAGCAATGAGTACGACCCCGAGCAGGTGGCGATCATTGGCATTTCCCTAGATCAAGGCCCCACCGAGCGCGTCCTACCCCTAATAGGCGAGTTCGTCGAGCGCTTGGCTATCAACTACCCAGTAGTTCACGATGGCCAAGCCGAGTTACTCCGCGCCTTCTACAAAGAAAATTTGGCGCAAGTAGGCGTGCCGCTCACCTTTATTTTTGATCGCCAAGGCCGCGTGTACAAGAGGCACCTAGGCGTGCCGCGCGACAAAAGTGGCCGGCTCAATCCCCATGGGGTATTCAGCGAGGATATCGAGACCCTATTGGCCCGCTCGTAGGACGTCGGCACATAACAAAAGAAGGGATGGTCCGCAGTAGGACCATCCCTTCTTTTGTTATGTATGTAGGTGTCGCGCGTTGCCTAGTGGTTCGAGTAGTGCTCCTTTAAGACTGTCTTGCCGTGACGCTTGACTAGCACTTCTTTGAACTTGGCGATGGAGTCACCAGTGCGCAGGTGCTCGAGCATAGCGCTCTTGGACATGACCATCAGCGTGCTTTTTTTGTAGTCGGGGAAGCGACAAAAGCTGAACTCAACTGGCTCGCCAGTAACGCAGCAAGTGTCTTCGAGATCTAGCTCGATTTGCGTGCCGGGGTCAAACGAAAATTCAGCGTTGTCGTCGTCGCTGTTGGGTTGGACTTTTTTCGGCCTTGCCATGCTGTTCTCCTTGTGAGATGAACTTAAAAAGATAAGAAAATGCCGCTGCTGAGCAAGCTCAGTACGGCAGATCGGCAAAGCGCGACAGCACGTCCGGCCCGTCGTTGGTCACGGCCACGGTGTGTTCGTATTGAGCCGAGAGCTTGCCGTCGGCGGTGACGGCCGTCCAGTCGTCGTCGAGCACGCGCGTGTCGTGCGCGCCCTCGTTGACCATCGGCTCGATGGTGAAGACCATGCCGTTTTGCAGGCGGCGGCCCGTGCCGGCCTTGCCGTAGTGTAACAGTTGAGGTTCCTCGTGGAAATTGCGGCCAATGCCGTGGCCGCAGTATTCGCGCACGATGGAAAAACCGCACGCTTCGACATAGCTTTGGATGGCGTGGCCAATGTCGCCGAGGCGTCGCCCGGGCATGCAGGCTGCTAATCCTTTCTCCAAGCTCTGGCGCGTGGCGTCGAGCAGGCGCTGGGCCTCGGAGGTCACGCAGCCGGCTTTCATGGTGACGTTCATGTCGCCGTGGAAGCCATCCTTTTTAACGGCAATGTCAACGGCGAGGATGTCCCCTTCTTGCAGGACGCGGTCGCCGGGGATGCCGTGGACGACTTCGTTATTGACTGAGACACAAATGCTGCGGGGGAAGCCGCGGTAGCCCAAGGCACTGGCGACTGCTCCTTGGCTGCGGATGTAGCGGGCCGCTATTTGGTCGAGGTGAAGGGTGGTAATCCCAGGCGCGAGGGCCTCTTCGACGCGGAGCATAGCTTCGGCGGCAATGCGGCAACTAGCGCGGATGCGGTCGATTTCCAAGGGGGATTTGAGATGTATCATAGCAATTAAAAATCGGGTATTGAGCGAAAAAATGTCAAGCTCTTATAACTTGCAATTATGAAAACGCCCCGCGTATCGGTTCTACTACCCGTGTTCAATGCGGCTGCCACGCTAGCGGAAACGCTAGAGAGCATCCAAGCGCAGAGCTGCGAGGATTTTGAGGTCGTGGCCATAGACGACGGCTCGGAGGACGGGAGTGGAGACATGCTCTTGGAATGGAATCGCCGCGACCGCCGCTTTAAGGTATTGCTGTCCGACCACCAAGGCATTGTCGAGGCACCTAATCGAGGCTTGGCCCTGTGTCGGGGCGCGTACGTGGCGCGCATGGACGCCGACGACCGGATGCACCCCGAGCGCTTGGAAAAACAACTCGCGTGGTTGGAAGGGGATCCTAACTTGAGCGTCGTGAGCTGTTTGGTGGAGATTTTTCCGCGTGCGGAGACTGGGGAGGGGATGTTGGTGTACGAGGCTTGGTTAAACAGCTTGGTGGATAGCGCGGCGATTGAACGGGAGTTTTTTATTGAGAGTCCCATCGCCAATCCGTCGGCCATGATGCGCCGCGAGGAATTGGTGGCCTTGGGCGGCTACCAAGACCGGGGATGGCCGGAAGACTACGATCTGTGGTTGCGCTACCGGGCGGCGGGGCGGCGCTTTGCCAAGGTGCCGGAGGTCTTGCACTACTGGCGCGAGCATCCGCAGCGAGCCACACACGTGCAGGGCCGCTACTCAGTGGAGAATTTTCTCCGCGCCAAAGCGCATTATCTTTGCGCCGGGTCGCTGCAAGAGCGGGACGGGTTGGCCGTCTGGGGCGCGGGCAAGACCGGCCGTCGGCTCGCCAAGCACTTGGAGCGCGAGGGCTGCGCTCCCGATGTATTTATCGATATCGCGCCCAAGAAAATCGGCGGCACCTTGCGGCGCAAGCCCGTGGTTGGGCCGGATGACTTATCGACGTGGTGGACGAGCTACGAGCGGCCGATTCTATTGGCGGCCGTGGCGTCGCGGGGGGCGCGGGCGCTGATTCGAGAGGCGTTGGGTGAATTGGGATTGGTAGAGGGGAATGATTTTTTATGCGTGGCTTAACAAAAACGAGAAAGGAAGCAATATGACGGTGCAATACGCGCTCAACACATCGACGATCCGTCCGGCGTCGCTGATGGAGAAAATCCGCATCGCCGGGCAGACCGGCTACCAGGGCATTGAGCTGTGGAACGACGACTTGACCACGCACGAGCAGCAGGGCGGCTCGCTCGCGGATGTGCGGCAGGCACTAGCTGACTACGGGTTGGCAGTGCCAACGGTCATTGCACTTCACGGCTGGTTGGGGGCTGAGGGAGCGGCGCGGGTGCAGGCATTGGAGGAGGTGCGGCGGCGAATGGCGCAGGCAGTAGCGGTAGAGGCCGAGTTTATCGTCGCCAGCCCACCGCGAGATCCCTGCGACCTGAGCCGAGGCGGGGCCGATTACCGCGAATTGCTGGAGATCGGCAAAGAAATTGGCGTGCAGCCGGCCATGGAGTACCTAGGCTTTGTGCAAAGCGTGTACACCATTGAACAAGCTTGGCAGATTGCCACTGACGCCGACCATCCAGACGCAAGTTTGATCATGGACCCGTTCCACATTGTACGCGGCGGCGGCCCGGTTGCGAGTATCGCCAAGGTACCCGGCGACAAGGTCGCGGTCTGGCACTGGAACGATGCCCCAGGCGACAAGCCCTTTGCCGAACAAAGCGACGCCGACCGGGTGATGCCGGGCGACGGGGTCGGGCCGTTGCGCGAGATTGAGCGGCTGGCGCAAGCGCAGGGATACGAGGGGTTTGTGTCGCTGGAGTTGTTTAATCCGGGACTATGGGAGCAGGATCCGGCGGAAGTCGCCCGGATTGGTCTGGAGAAGATGCGGGCGTATTTCGCCGGCTAATCGCAGTCCGTCCTCGCTCTACAGCCCCAGAATCTCGCGCGTCTTTTGCGGCAGCGCCCGCCAGTTGGCGATCAGATAGCGGTTGCCATCGACATCCTCGACGATAGCTCGGCCACCAGAGAGCATGCGCACGTTGGTGCGGTAGCTGCGGATTTCGAGTTGGCGCGGGCCGCTGGTGGTGGTGATCTGGCCGCGCAGCACCCCAAATTCTTCGTCGAGGCTATCGAAAGTGAGGACCTGCGGTTGGAAGTAAATTTTGTTGAGTTCGTCTAAGAGCGCTTGGCGGCTTTGGTCGTCGAGTTGCTGTGGGTCTTCGATTATGCCGAGTTCTTGGTCTTCGGCGGCAAAGACGCCGATGTAGCGGTCGGACTCTTCTAATGGGAAGGCGCGGCGGATCTTGAGGTCGGTGTGTTCCTCGCCGTCGAGCGTGAGGATCAAGCTGCCGCGCTCGGAGCGGCTGAAGCGCATCTTTTGCGGGTCGAGCACAAAATCCCCGTACGAATAACCCTGTGCCTCGCTCATAACGCCCGTACTTTCGCCATTTCAGTTTGCATATCGACCAGTCGGCGATAGACGCCGTCCTCCTTATTGAGCAACTCTTCGTGGGTGCCGACCTCGGCGACGCGCCCTCTTTCCAACACCAGCAGTCGGTCGGCGTTTTTGAGGGTCGAGAGCCGATGGGCGATGGCAAAGGTGGTGCGGCCGGCGACTAGTCGCTCAAGTGCCTCTTGGATCTCGTATTCGGTCTGGGTATCGACCGAGGCAGTGGCCTCATCGAGGATGAGGATGCGCGGGTTGCCGATTAGGGCGCGGGCAATGGAGATGCGCTGGCGCTCGCCGCCGGAGAGCCGGCCGCCGCGCTCGCCGACTTGGGTGTCGTAGCCATCGGGAAAATTCATGATGAACTTGTGAGCGTTGGCCGCACGGGCCGCCTCGATGACTTCTTGGCGCGTGGCCTCGGGGTGACCGTAGGCGATATTGCTGGCGATGGAGCCTTGGAACAGCAGCGGCTCTTGCAAGACCACGCCGATTTGGCCGCGCAGCGCCTGCTGTTTGAGGCTGGTAATGGGCTGGCCGTCGATGCGGACTTGGCCGTCGGTGGCGTCGTAGAACCGCGAAATGAGGTTGACCAAGGTCGATTTGCCCGCGCCGCTGGGGCCAACGATGCCGATCATCTCGCCGGGTGTGGTCTTAAAGTGGATGCGGTCGAGAATCCTAGCCGAGCCGTCGTACGTGAAGCTGACGTTGCGGAATTCTACCTCGCCGGTAAGCAGGCCGGGGTCAATGGCGTCGGGGTCGTCTTGGACTTCGGGCTCGGTGTCGATGATCTCAAAGACGCGCTCGGCCGTTGTTGCCGCGGTCTCTAGCTGCTCGGTGAGGGTACACAGCGAGCGCACTGGTGCGTAGAACATGACCATGTACGAGATAAAAGCCTGCAACTCGCCCAAGGTCAGGGTGTTGCCGAGTACTCGGTTGCCGCCAAACCACCATAGGATGATCGAGCCGACTGAGGTGATAAAGGCGATTGTCGGAATGTAATAGGACCGCATCTTGAACGAGGTCATCTGCGACTCGCGCAGGTCGATATTGCGCTCGGTGAAGCGCTCGACCTCGCGGTTTTCTTGGGCAAAAGCCTTGACGACCTTGACGCCGGGAATGGAGTCGGCGAGCATGGCGTTGAGTTCGGCAATGCGGCGCCATATCCGGTGGAAAACCCAGTGGATGCGGTTGCGATAGATGATGGTGCCGATGATCATGAAGGGAATTGGGATCAGCGACAAAAGCGCCAATTCCCAATTCATTACAAATAGCATTGTGCAGATGCCGACGATGGTTAGCCCGTCGATGACGATGTCTTGGAAGCCCGAGGTGATAAAGCTGCGCATGCGCTCGGTGTCGCTGGTAACGCGAGTCATGATTCGACCGGTGCTGAGCTTGTTGTAGAACGTCAGCGACAGCAATTGCAAGTGTTGGAAAATTTGCCTCTGTAAATCGTACACAATGCGCTGGCCGAGCCATCCTAAGGCGTACATCCGCACGGCGCTGATGATACCGCGGCCGATATAGACACCGAGCAGGCCGAGCACGACCCATAGCAAGAGTTGGACGCTCGCGGCAGGGGCCACGGTCGCCTCGCCCTCGGCGATGCCCGCTTTTTCATATGCGACGATGACCGGGGTGATGACATCGTCGATGAGGATGCGGTTGAGTTGGGGCGGCAGCAAGCCAATGGCCGTCAGCACAATCGTCAGTGTGAATCCGAGCAGTGCTTGGGTTTTATAGGGCTTGATATAGGAAAACAACCGCCAGAAGGTCTCGGTCTGGCGCAGGCAATTGGGACAGACTTTGGAGCCGGAGCGGAGGGCGAGTCCGCAGGTGGGACAGTGTTCTACTACTTTGACGGGATCGACGTGCAGCGCCCCGTCCTCGTCTGCGTCTTCCTCCTCGACCAAGCCAGCGCCCTCGATGGCTTGGGGCACGCCGGAGAATTTGTAGTAGGCACTCTGCGAAAAGCGCAGCAGCTCGACGGTTTCATCCTCTAGCTCGACGACGAGTGCGCCGCTGCCCACGTAGTTGCGGGTCTGGATGCCTTGCACTTCGTCCAAGCCGAGGCGCACGGTCTCGGGCTTATCTGCGCCATTGGGATGAAAGACGAGCATCCGCTCGTCCGTGAGAGCAAACCAAGAGTCGCCGTACTGCCCGTCGGGGCGAATGTCCGCGGCGAGGAGGACGATGAGTAACTCGCCGGGTTGCAATTCGCCGCGAATGTGGGGCAATAGGCGTTCGGGTATAGATTCGACTAGATCCAAAACGGCCCTATATATTGGCTAAACAGCGATTTGTATTGGGGAGGAGTGAGGCTCCAAGGAAGGGCAGAAGGTTGTGTGGGTCTCACTATGTAAAAGCTAAGGGATTTTAGCAAAAGGGCAAACGCGGTGTGCCCGAAGTGAATGATGGGTTTGCCCGGTGGTTATTTAATGATTGTATTGAAAGCAAACAAAAAGAGGAAAACTATGACTATCAGCCGAGAGGAACTAAAAGAGCGGTTGGCTCAATTGCCGCGATTGCAGCTAGCGTCCTTGCCTACGCCTTTGGAGGAATTAAAGCGCCTCAGCGTCCATCTAGCCGGCCCGCAGATTTGGGTCAAGCGCGACGATTTGACCGGCTTGGCCTTCGGCGGCAACAAGATCCGCGAGTTTGAATACCAGATCGCCCAAGCCGTAGAGCAGGGCTGTGACGTGCTGGTACACTCAGCCGCCGCCCAGTCGAATCAATCGCGGCAGACGGCTGCGGTGGCCGCAAAATTGGGGCTGTCTGCGGTGGTCGTCGGCCGCGACGACGCCCACGCGCAGACGCAGGGGAACCTGCTGTTGACCCACCTCTTTGGCGCGGAGGTGGATTTGCCAGCACCTAAGGAGCAGACGCAGGCCGTGGCCGCGAAGATGGCCGCGCTGACCGCGGCCGGCCACCGCCCCTTCCACACTAGTTCGGACGCACGCATCTTCCGCAGTGTAGCGTACGTCGATGGGGCGCTAGAACTCTTGTCCCAATGCGAGGAACAAGGCGTTGAGCCAGCGGCGATCTACCTGTGTTCGGGGGCGCATACCCACGTGGGGCTGGTGGTGGCGTTTAAGGCACTGGGCATCGATATGCGGGTAGTGGGCATCAGCCCCTCGCCGCGCGACGACCAGCAGGCGGCAGAGGGGCATCTTGCGCTGGGACGGGAATGCGCCGAGATCCTAGGACTAGACCTCTCGCTGAAGGCAGAGGATTTCGAAAGTTACGCCGCGTTTGTTGGCCCGGACTACGGAGTAGTTACTCCGGAAAGTTGCGAGGCCCTGCACTTGGTGGCGCAGCAGGAAGGACTGTTGCTCGATCCTTCTTACACCAGCAAAGCCATGGCCGGGCTTTTGGCGCACGTGCGCGCCGGTTGGTGGCGTCCCGAGCAGAGTCTTATCTTTATCCACACCGGCGGCACGCCCGCGCTTTTTGCGTACGCCAAAGACTTGGGTTATTGACTAATGCAACTTCCCACACCGGATCCCACCCGCTTCAAGCGGCGCGGAGACCTCATCAGTCGCCTGCTTGAACATCTGCGCGCCGATCAGATTATTCATCGCCGCGAGGACGTGGTCGCCTATGAATGCGACGGCCTGTCGGCGTATCGCCAGCGGCCCATGCTGGTCGCCCTACCGGATAGCACTGAGCAGGTCGCGGCCGTACTACGCTCGTGCTCCCAACTCGACATTCCCATTGTCCCTTGGGGTGCCGGCACCGGGCTTTCAGGGGGTGCCCTGCCGAGAGAAGACGGAGTGGTGTTGAGCACGGCGCGAATGCGAGCGGTGCTCGACATTGACTTGGAAAACCGCGCGGTGACTGTGCAGCCGGGCGTGACCAATCGAGCGGTGACCGAGGCGGTGGAGCGGAGCGGCTTCTACTACGCGCCCGATCCTTCGAGTCAAATAGCCTGCTCGATTGGCGGCAATATCGCCGAAAATTCAGGCGGAGTACACTGCCTCAAATACGGTACGACGACCAACAACCTTCTCGGATTAGAGGTAGTGTTGGCCGATGGCGAGATCGTGCGGGTCGGCGGCAAAGGCATGGACCAAGCGGGCTACGACTTGCTCGGGTTGCTGACGGGTTCAGAAGGGCTGTTGGCCATCACCACGGAGGCCACGCTGCGCATCTTGCCCAAGCCAGAAGTGGCGCAAGCCGTGATGGCCGTGTACGATTCGGTCGCCGCGGCCGGACAGGCAGTGGCCGAGATCATCGCTGCGGGCATGGTGCCGGCCGGTATGGAAATCATGGATCAGCTATCTGTGGAAGCGGTGGAGGGTTTTGTCGGCGCGGGCTATCCACTCGGGGTCGCGGCGCTCTTGCTGGTCGAATTGGACGGGCCGCAAAGCGAGGTCGAGTGCCAAAGCCGCGTGCTGGAATCGCTCTTGCGGCAGACTGGTGCGACCGAGCTTTCCCGCGCCACAACCGAGGCTGAGCGGCAAAAGCTGTGGGCTGGCCGCAAAGCGGCTTTCCCAGCGATGGGCCGGATTAGTCCCGACTACTACTGCATGGACGGGACCATCCCGCGAGGTGCGCTGCCGCAGGTGCTAGAGAGAATCGGCGAGTTGTCGATCGCGTATGGCTTGCGGGTGGCCAACGTATTCCACGCGGGTGATGGCAACCTGCACCCGCTCGTGCTGTACGATAGCAATATTGAGGGCGATCTGGAGAAAGCCGAGTCGCTAGGGGCCGAGATCCTGAAGCTCTGCGTCGAGGTGGGAGGCGTGTTGAGCGGGGAGCATGGGATTGGCATTGAGAAGCGGGATTTAATGCCGTGCATGTTCAAGGACGCGGATTTGGACGCCCAGGAGAGAGTCAAAGCCGAGTTTGACCCGCAGCAGATGTTGAATCCGGGCAAGGTATTTCCCACCTTGCGGCGGTGCGCCGAGGGTGGGGCCATGCACGTGCATCGAGGCGAAGAAAAGTTCCCGGAGTTGGAACGGTTCTAAGGCGGCGAGCCTGCCGCCAATTACAGGCACAAAAATCACTGAGGAGGCGATGCATGGCTACGGCCTTTGCCCTAGTGGGCGACCGCTATCACACGTCTGATTACATCCGCACGGCTTTGGGCCGCACTTTGGTCCAAGGCATGGGGTTGTCCATTGACTTTACCGACGAGCTTACGTTGCTCAACGCCCAACATCTGTCTAGTTACCGGCTGCTGATCGTCTTCCGCGACGGCATGATCTGGCCCAATGGCTACGGTATAGAGGCTGCGTCCGTCAGCGAGCCGCCCGTCCAGGCTGAGGAGTCCCGTCCCGTGCAGTGGATTACCGAGGCTCAGGGCCGCGCTGTGCGGAGCTTTGTGGAGGAGGGCGGAGCGGCTCTTTTCTACCACAATTCCACGTACATCGCCCCGGGCAGTAGCGACTTCCGCCACGTGCTAGGCGCTGCTACACAAGGGCACCCGCCAGTGCGGTCCTACCGAGTGCACATCACGCGCACAGACCATCCCATAACGCGCGGTGTGGAGGACTTTGTCGTCGAGGACGAGCAGCACTTCATGCAGTACGACAAGGATCCAGCTCATGTCTTGGCCGTCAGCGTCAACGACGACGGGCACACTTGGCAGGACTTGGGCACCACGTGCGAGGCGGCTTGGGCGTACGAGTACGGCGCGGGCCGCGTGTGCTATTTGTCACCGGGGCACACCATCCCCGCGCTGTGGAATCCATCCTACGAGAAGTTGCAGCAAAACGCCGTGCGCTGGCTGCTGCGCGATGAATTGTAGGAATCAATCGCTCGGCAGTGTCGATTCCAATGGGATGGCTTGTCCCGCTTCCATTACTTCGCCGACTTCGCCGCGCAGCCGCTCTTTGAGCGTGGTGTAGCGCTGGGCGACCTTGTCGTTGGCAATGGCCAGCTTGAGGGCCTTGGGGGTGCCGACGATGACGATCATCTGCTTGGCGCGGGTAATCGCCGTGTAGAGTAGGTTGCGCTGGAGCATTACGTAGTGCTGCGTCGTTAGCGGCAGCACCACCACGGGAAATTCCGATCCCTGAGAGCGGTGGATGCTGATGGCGTAGGCGAGGGTGAGCTGGTCGAGATCGACTTGATCGTATTCCAAGGTGTAGTCAAAGCGCACGTAGAGCACTTGCTTTTCTGTGTCGAGTCGCTCTATCGTGCCGATGTCGCCGTTAAAAACGCCCTTGTCGTAGTTGTTTTTGACCTGCATGACCTTGTCGCCCACCCGGAACTCGGCCCCGCGATGGCTATGCGCCTGTCCGTGCGGGTTGAGGCGCTGTTGCAGCCGCTGGTTGAGGTTGAGCGCGCCGGTCTCGCCGCGGTACATGGGCGAAAGCACTTGGATGTCGTCGCGCCGATCCCACCCCTGATAGCTGGGCAATCGCGTGGCGCACAATTCCTCCACCAACTCGACCACCCGCTCTGGGTCGCCTTCTTGAATAAAGTAGAAATCCGCGGCCGCGTCGTTCTCGACGATGGGCATTTCACCGCTGTTGATGCGGTGCGCGTTGCGGATGATGTGGCTTTTTTGCGCTTGGCGAAAAATCTGCGTCAGGCGCACCACTGGCACTGCGGCGGAGTCAATGATGTCGCGGAGCACGTTGCCCGGTCCCACCGAGGGCAACTGGTCAATGTCGCCGACTAGCACTAGCCGAACATGGTCGGGCAGGGCGCGCAGGAGCGCGTTGAGCAGCACCACGTCGATCATGGAAGCCTCATCGACGATCAGCGCATCGACATCGAGGCGGTCGTCATAGCCCTTTTTGAACTGTCGCTCGCCCGGCTGAAATCCGAGCAGCCGATGAATGGTCTTGGCCTCGCGCCCGCTGGCCTCGCTTAGCCGCTTGGCGGCGCGACCCGTAGGCGAGCACAGTGCGACCTTGAGGCCGCCTTCTTCCAACAGGTGCAAGATGCGCCGCGTGACCGTAGTCTTGCCGGTGCCCGGCCCGCCGGTCAGAACTAGCACCTTGCTGGTGGCGACTAGCTCCACGGCCTCTTTTTGTGCTAGAGCCAATTCCAGCCCGTCCTCAGCTTCTGTGGGCACGGCCAACTCTTCGGCTGGCGTGCGCAAAAGCCGCTTTAGCGACGATGCTGCGCCCACTTCGGCGCGGTGGAGTGGCGGCAAATAGCAGCGCAGGTCTTCGGTGACTACGCCATCGCTGGCGCGCAGGGCCTCTAATGCCGGCGGCAACAGCTCAGCGTTAATGTCCAAAATTTCGACGGCCCGCTCCATCATTCCAACGGCCGGCAGCTCCATCGTTCCAACGACTGGCAACTCCATCGTTCTAACGGTCGGCAAGTACACGTGGCCTTCGTCGGCTGCTTCGGAGAGCAGGTAGCGGATGCCAGCCTGTACGCGCTCGGGAGCGTCGCGGCCCAGGCCCAAGCGCTGGGCAATGCGATCGGCGATGCGGAAGCCGATCCCATCCACATCGCGCTCTAGGCGATAGGGGTCACTGCGGACTTTTTGGATGGCCTCTTGGCCGTAGGTCTTGAAAATTTTTACCGCGTAGCCAGTGGTGATCCCGTGCGACTGCAAAAAGACCATCACGTCCTTGATTTGCCGCTGCTCGTCCCAAGCCGCGGCAATCAGCTCGACCTTCTTCTTGCCCAACTTGGGCACTTCCGCTAGCTGTTGGGGATCCGCGTCGATGATGTCGAGCGTTTCCTCGCCAAAGTGCTCGACGATGCGCTTGGCCGACTTCGGTCCGATGCCCTTGATCAAACCGGACCCGAGGTACTTTTGCATGCCTTCGAGGGTCGAGGGATAAACGGCCTTATAGTGCTCTACTTTGAACTGTTTGCCGTATTTGGGATGATTGGTCCACGCGCCTTCGACTTCGATGCTTTCGCCCTCTTCGATAGAGGCAAGCGTCCCCACAATGGCGATCCGCTCGCGCTGCCCTTCTACTACTAAGCGCGCAATGGTATAGCCGTTTTCCGGGTTGTAGTAGGTCAGGCGATCTATAAAGCCTTTATACGATTGGTTCATAACAGTCCAAATGCCCGATACAACAACGCTGTGCTCCCCGCGCCCAGCGCGCCGCCCGCGCCGATCTGCATGGGAGTATGCGCCCGCAAGTAAAGCCGCGCCCAAGCGACGGCGGGCCAACTAAGCAAAAAGGGCCACGCCGCGCTGCCGACGCTGATCAACAATACGCAGGTCGCTCCTCCGACGCCAGCCGCGTGAATGCTGATCTTATAGGAGCGATTGATCGACCAGACCAAGAGCGTGTTGATGACACAGGACGCGGCCGTGACCAGCATCAGAGGCGGGGCTCCGATCCCGTAGACGGCCGCACTCCCCAAAGCGTAGCAAAGAGCGCCCAGCAAGAGCAGAGTAGCGCGCTTGTTGCGGTCGTCTGTATAGGCTTTGTCGAGATACCCCGAGCGCACGAAGTGCCAGAGAAGCAGCCCGGGTACCAAGGAGAAGGTGCCGATCGCCACTGAGCCGGCGAGCCAGTCGCCCAGCACGTGGGCTTGGACGCCGAAGACCAAGAGCGCCAACAGCGCGGGATTGAGCAAGTGGGAGAAGAAGTGTGCGACTTGGTGTGGGTGTAGACGAAAACAGGGACGAGCTAATTGCTCGCCCCCGTTTGTTTCTTTTGCCATTTTTTTCCGCTGGCCGCGCCGCGGTCGGGCGGCCTCTCGTCGCCTTCTAGTACGAAGCCGATGAAGCGCTTCTGCCCAAGGGTCTTCAAATACTGGAGCAGGGAGACCTCGGCCTCTTTGCGATTGAGCTGGTACTTGTCGCTGAGCTCTTCGATCATCCTGCCGACCGAGTTGCGGCCATTGCACATTCGCCAGACCTCGCTGCCGACCTCGTCGAGGGTGATTTTGCGCTGCTTAGGGATGTAGAAAAACTTCGACAACAGCCGCACCTTCCAGGTGTTTTGGCGCGTTATGAAGACCTGGACCTCGTCGTTGTCGTTGTTTTCCCAGCGCAGGGACTCATTGCGCGTTGGCCGCGACGCCAGCATGGCGGCCCGGCTCAGCTTGGGTCCCTTGTTTTTTGATAAAATGCCCATCTACTACCTTGGCGGCTAGATCGTCTTCGGCGTCTTTCTTGCGGTAGAGGTGCTCGACGATGGCGATTTTGTCGATCCCGGTATCGCGCCAGACGCGCCCCCGCATATACAGGCGCGGCCTCGGGTTCATAAAGGGCAGGGGGCGCAGTAGCTGACGCCAGCGGCTGCGCGGCCGTCCCTCGACGCGGATGCCCTCGTGTTCCTGCACGGCTTCTGGAACAATGTCCACCACGAAGTCGCGCAATTGCTTTTTAAAAAAAACCGGATACCAGTCTTGGATATGCGCGTCTTTGAGCATGATCCGGGCCATGCTCAATCGATGCACCTTCAGAACCTGTTTGCCGAGGGAGAACTCTAGCTCGATGTGGCCCGACTTGAGGGAATGGCTTTGTAACTTGAGGTCGCTGGGCGCGAAAAACCGCAAGCCGTACACGCTCCACAGATGCGCGTCCTCGCCCTCTTGATCGACGAGCGAGCTGAACACGGCCTCGGCTTGCTCGGGCAAAAACTCGTCTAGCCTGGCCAGCACGCGCAGGAGCACTACCCGCCCGGACTTCAAGGCGAGTGCTAGGTTGTACGCGCGGAAGTCGGCCTCCCAGATGAAGACCTCGTATTCGCGGCCTTCGAGGAATTTCTTGTTTTTGAGGAAGCGGGCGCGGCGCTGGACCTCAAAGGGGGCATCGACCTTTTGGGCCTTCTTTTGCAGATTGGCCAAGTAGCGATCTACCAATTCGGTCAGGCGCAGGGCCTCGCCGCGGCCTTTGAGCCGCCGCCATTCGATCTCGGCGCGCACGATCTCGGCGTCGTCGAGGCGGGCATAGCCCTTTTCAAAGTCCCCGTCAACCCGGCCGAGATTCCAGTCGTCCGGTACGGACAACCGCAGCCCTTGCCACGCGAAATCCACCTGATCGTTCATAACTAGAAGATCAGCACGGAGACCGACTTCTGGATCAGGGCGACCCCCACCGACGCCATGCCCATCAACGCCATACCGCAGGCGAAGCCCACCGCCAGAATCGGGGCAAACTGTCGCCACTCCTGCCGCCCGTACTTGTTCCAAAAGTAGTAGCGGGCCAAGAGTGCGCCGATGATCTCGGTCACCACAAAATGCGGCAGGGACGCCAGCGAGCGCACGAAGCCAAAGATCAGCAGGATCGGCAGTCCGAGGATGGATAGCAGAAAGAAGCTCACCAGCCCCAAGCCGGCACCAAAAGCGATGACCTCTGGTTTCAGTGCCCTAAAGAGCCAAGGCTCGTCGGTGGAACGCTGGATCCAAGAGCTGGTAAAGAGCGGATCGGTGTCGACCTCAAAGTAGAAAGACCAGCCCGCTGGCACGGCCCGCTCGACCTGCACTTCGAGGGTTGGGCGGGGAGCGCGGATGATGGTGTCCATAGCTGGTCTCAACGGAGTGATCGCCGGCAGGCCCTCGACCACTTCCTCTTCAGCTAGCTGTTCGTCTCGCAGGTAGCGCTCGACAACGATGTCGGGTGCTCCTTGATCGAAGTACGAGTAGAAAACTTGGGTCGGCATCCACGGTCCGATTTGACCGCGCTTGCCGTTGGAGTCCAGCCACTCCTGATCCACCAGTCGCACCCGCCAGTACCACCACTCGTTTTCAATCAGGTTAGCCGGGGTCCATCCCGCCCGATCTTGGTCTATGGCTAGTTCGCTGCGCATGGTGCCGGTGATAAAGAGGCATTGCTGGTAAGCGCGCAGCCGCCAGATGAGTTGGGCATAGGGATAGGAGGCCGACGGGATCGGTGCCAATTTCCAGATATAGGAGCCGTAGAGAAAACTGGTAAAGAGCACGACGGGCACCATGAAGATCTCGGCGCGAATGATGCTGGTAAACTGGGTACCGGTCAGTTCGATCTCGCGGAACTTCATGGTCTGGGCACCGTAGTTGCCCAAGGGAAACGGAATGAACCAGATGTCAACGCCGCGATACCCAGAGAAAATAATCGTCGCCTCGCGCACGAAGGGGATGTCCACAGTCTGCCCAACCATCCCGACTAGGCGGGCGTTGACAAACGACTGAAAGGGCGTGAATACGAAACCAAAGAAGAGGAAGAACCAGATAAATTGGGCAATGCCCGGCAGCAGCCAAGCGGCGATGCCGATCAGGCCGGCCGTGGCTAAGGCATATAGTGCCAGCGCCACCCAGATGGGGAAATCGCCGCGGCCCACGGGGGTGGCGAAGCTGCGCTTGGGACTGCCATCATCCCCGTTGCCGTTGTTAGCCCTAGAACTGCGCACGCTTTGAATGATCTGATAGAAGCCGATGACGGCAATGGCGACAGTGGTGCCGAGGCCGAAGCTCATCCAGAAATCGACGTAGTTGACGAAGTAGGTTTCGATAGTGCCCATACCTTGTTGCCACAAATTCAGGTAAGGCTCCTCGCGCCACGAAGGAGTCCAGGTATAGAGCAACGGACTGGCAAGGGAGGTGACGAGCACGCCGATAAAGGTGCCAATCACGCCCCAGAACGGCACCAATAGACCGACGAAGATCGGCCCCAAGTGCGCGGTAAATCCCAGCGGAGTGGCTGGGATAAAGTTGCCGGTGACTTGGGTGAAGTCGACAAAGGGAATAGGTATGAGCTGGATCGGTTCGGTTAGTAGCGCGCCGGTAATCGCTGGCAGGGCCACGTAGATCGTGCCAAAGACCAAGCCGATCATCGCCCCCGCTGAGAATACTCGCCAGCGCCATGTCTCAACCCCTTGAGTGGTCTCGGCCAGCGCCGTAGCCCCTTGGGCGTTCACGGGTGCGAAGGGAAAGGGCAGGCGCTCGTAGTCGGAGGTGAGCCGGAAGAGCGCGTACGACATGGTGAACCAGTTGATGCGCGAGATAATCATACCCAAGACCAAAAGTACGATCGGCATCGCCCAATCCGAGTGCAGGAAAGTGCGCTCGACGATGGCGATAGAGTCGGCCGGCGGTGCCACCCAAGTGGGAATCAGCTTGGTGATGCCGAACTGCTTGGCCGCTGGCGATTGCACCAAGTACTGGTTGTAGAGCAAGCCCTCAAAAGCACCGGTCTCAGCGGCAATCAGCGAGCCGGCCACGTAGAACAGCACGTAGACTTCTTGGCGCCGGAGGGAAGAAAAGGAGCGCTTGGTGATCTCGGCGAAGAGGATGATGGTCACCCACTCGGCCGCCGCTCCCAAAGAGCCACCGATCATCAGGCTCAAGTACATATTGCCCGGCACCATGATAAAGGCGACGAAGAACACGCCGAGGATGGCCTTGATCGTAAAGCCGTTCTCGAAGCGGTCCGGGACCTGCATTAGATCCCGATATTCTTCGATCTCTTGATTCGGGTTTCTATTTTTGCTTCCGAGCACTCGCTATCCTCCCTTACGCCGACACTTCGCTGCGCAGCCCTTGTAGAATTTCCGCGCCCTGTTGGCGGTAGCCTTCTTTGGCCTCGGCATCCACCGTGCGCCAGATGAGGAACTGTTTGCGGATGACGTTCATAAAGCGCTGGTTGACCCTCCGCCACGAGGCGTCCTCGCCGCTGAGTCGCTTGATTTGCAGACCGACTGCGTAAATGTTGTGCTCGGCCTCTGGCATGGCCCGCACGGTGACGTGTTGGCTGACGCCCAAGTCGAACGGAGCCAGCCAAATATTCATGTCGATGAGGTACCCTTCGCCGTTGGGCGTTTCTTCGCGGCTTAGCTGGGCACCGTCAGTGTAGAAGGTGCCGATGGACTCTTCGCTGTAGGAGTCGAAGTAGCCTATGAGGAATACGCTCAAGCCCAAGACCTCGTGGCCGCTGACCGTAAAGGGAAACTCGAAATCCCACTGGTCGCCGTCGGGCGGCGGCAGCTTCCATTTGCGGGTCACGTCCGGCACGGCCATCTGCGAAGCCTTGCGCGCCGGATAGATCGTCGAGAGCATGACCACGGCCATCACCAGCATACAGGAGAGCACCGCGGCCACTGAGGAGTAGTTGAGCGTGAAGCCGCCCAACAGATCGAATTCGATGAGCACTTTGGCGATTACTTGGCCGCTGAGATAACCGGCGACGACGCCCAGCACCGAATAGACGCAACTCTCGGCGATAAAGAGCCAAGAGATGTGGCCGGGGGCTAAGCCCACCGAAGAGTAGATGCCGATTTCGCGGAAGCGCTCGTACACGCTGCCCATCATGGTGTTGAGCACGATTAGCGAGGCGATCAGCATGGGGATGAACAGGTTGCTTATCCCGGAAAAAGAGGTCATCCCCAGCGATGAGTAGATCGACACCTTGATGTATTCGTCGCCGGCCTCCTTGACTCCGGCGAACAGCGTCACCGCGAGGCGCGAGAGGAACTCCTCGACCTCACCGCGCACGTCGCTGCCCTCGGGGAAACGCACGGCCACGGACTGCAGGGGATTGCCGCTGCCGACGTTGCGCAGCGTGTGGTAGGGGACGATTAGGATGTTAGCCGGCTCTATGTGGACAAAGGGCTTGATGACGACCTTGGCGTCCTCCAAGCCCTGCTTCTCGCGCTTTTCTTCCTCGGCGATCTCCTGCACGGCTTGGCCGCCGGTGACGGCGAAGTCGGCCGGTGTCAGGATTTCGTCGTCGAGATCTTTGAGGTCCTTCATCCGCTTGGAGTCGAGGACGCCAACAACCGTGAACAGGTCGCCGAAGATGCGAACCTGCTCTTGGCCAACTTTGGCGAGGTCGATGTCGAGATGGGCCTCCTTGGCCATGTCGATGGGCAGGATGCAGACCTTGTCCTCGCCCGGCTCAAACCATCGCCCGGCGACTAGGGCTTGATCCAGCCCAGTGACTTGGGTCTCCTCAGGGGCCAACCCAAGGACGCCGAGTGCGTTATGGGCCTTTTCCCCGTGCTTTATTTTTATGTGCGCTTTGGCCTTATTGCTGTACCAGCTACGCGGCGCGACCGCGGCGCGACCGCCGAAATTGCTGCGGGCGTATTCGAGGACTGAATCCTCCATCGGATTCCACGCCTTGCTGCGGATTAGGATGCCCTCGTAGAGACCCTCGTTGTCGCGGTTGATTTGGTTGAATCTCAAGCCCGTGCGGATGGAGGTGAAAGAGAGTACTGTAAAGGTCAGCAGCAAGAGTGTGGAAAAGGTGAGTACCGTGCGCGTCTTGCGCCGCTTCATGTTGGAAATCCCGAGCTGGAAGGCCGTCAGCGAGGCCGAAGAGCGGCTGACGTCCGTGTCGTGGATCACGGCCACCTCGGTGCGCAGCTTCTTCATCTGTTCGTTGAAGCGGCCGGAAATGATCGACATCACGAGAACGGCCAGCGCGATGATAATGAAAGCGAGCAGGATGACGAAGGGATTGGATAGCTGAAATGCCGGATGCACCAGCCATAGCACGATCCAGATCGCTAGGAAAACCCCGACAAATCCGATGATCTGATTGCGGATCGTGGCGGCCGTAAAAATGAGTCGCTCGGTAAAAAAGGCGCAGGGAATGACGAGGGCCATGAAGAAGATAATGCCCTGAATGACGTCGTTTTGGGTGGATTTGACGTCTGGATAGGCGCGCGACTCCAGCCCAAAGGCAGCGCGCGTGTGGCGCACGAAATCGCCCCAGCGCCGCTCGTCACCAGCCGCTGCGGCTTGGTCTAACTCGGCTTCGGCCCGGTAGTGGAGGTCGTTGAGACGCTGGTTCTCAATGGCAAAGCTCCGCAGTTCGCGCATTCGCGACTCGTCGAGATTCCACATGTCTTGGGCGGCT
The DNA here is from genome assembly GCA_965219735.1 of Candidatus Latescibacterota bacterium. Lineage (GTDB taxonomy): Bacteria > Latescibacterota > UBA2968 > UBA8231 > UBA8231. Next base: position 5,069,273 of record OZ244790.1, on the reverse strand, counting down.
TGGAAGGTCGTGCGAGCAAAAGAGGTGCCGGGACGGATCTCGAAGCCCTCGCCCTCGGCCTTGTCTTTGTCGGTGACGCTGGTGGCGTTGAGTAGCAGCGAGCGGAATCCCAGCAGACCGGCACCAAACCCCATCTTGATGTGCGAGCCGGGCCGCGCGAAGAGCACTCCGACCGGTTCGTTTTGGGCCGAGGGGCCTTCGCCGATGGTGTAACCGTACTCCACGGGCGCACTGTTCGTCTCGTCGAAGACCGACACGTTGGACAGCTTGGTGAGATAGCGCGGGTCGACGATGTCGAAGAAATTGTAGGGCACGCAGGGGAAGAGGATGACCATCCACTGCTTGTCGCGCCAGTCCATAGAGACCCTCATCGGATAGGTCTCGTCGCCTTGCACGCCGCGGTCCGGGGCGTAGGTGATGCGGCCGGTGATCGGGTCCATGTAGTAGCCCTCGATCTGCACGTTGTTGACCCGCACCCGATTTACGTAAAAGGCCCCCTGGTCATCGACGACCTCGTAGTACTCGCCGCGCACGCCTTTATACGACTTTTTCTTGCCGTTGCGCACGACGGCTACTGCGTCTGCGCGCGGCAGGTCGGGGATGATGCTGCGGCGTGGAAAGACCATGGTGCGGCCGCGCAGAGAGCGCAGATTGTCGCGCAGGCGCATCTTGAAGTCCGGGAAAAGCTCTGGGTCTGCAAAGGCCATCTCGAACATACCGGCGAGCACTCGAATCTGTTTGGCGAGATTGGCGTGGTTGACGCGCTCGGCTCGGTCTAAGGGCGTATCGACGAGGAAGCGCGCGTCGTTAACTGTGACAAAGGCCAACGCCGGCGTACCCGTCGCCAACACCAATTCGCTGTTGACCGATATTTCACCCGGGACAAAGGTCTGCCAGCTCATCCCGCCTTCGGGGCTGATGCCATTGACCAGCACGTCGCGCTGCTGGTAGTCCAACTCGCGGCTGATCTTGCGCGCATAACCCATGAAGTTCTTGCCGAAAGGCGCGAAGTAGCGCTTATAGTAAAAGCTGGTATTGCTATTCCAGACTCCGAGTTCGTCGGTCTGCGACGAAAGGTCGAGGCTGATAAAGAGCTTGACCGCGAGCGAATCGACTTTGGGATCGACCCAAGTTTTGTAGAGCGCGAGGCGCAAGTCGTCGTCCGAGTGCAACTCCTCAACCAGTTCGCGGCGGTCTTTGAATCGCTCGCCGGCGAGGTGCAGTGCGCCTTCTTCTCGACTCAGTAGCCTCTTAATGCCCTCTATTATCTTCTTCCACAAGCTCCATGAACTGCTGGATTCACCTTCCCCTTGGCTCAGCAGCCCTTCGGCGAGAGCGGCGTCGGCAATGTGCGCGTCCAAGTCGGTGCGCCCTTCGGCAACGCTCCGCACGAGGGCTTCCTTGCCGGTAAATTCCTCCTCGCCGATGGCGTAGTGGATGCCGTCTTGGGCGATCATGTTCTGCGCGAGTGCGGCATCGACGACCCGCCGCACCAGCATGTGTTCGATAAAGGGATCCTCTTTGCGCAAATAGCGCTGGATGAAATCATCGACCCCGCGCAAGCCCAAGTGGTGGGCCGAGGTGGCGAGAAAGACGATCGTGCGCGCCGGCGGGTTTGCGCGGAAATAGCGCGCCAACTCCAACAGCGCCGTAATGCTGGAGGCCTGCTCGGCACCCGGGGCCAGGGCTGGCACAACCGACATGGCGTCGTAGTACGCCTCCAGCACGATCACATCTTCTTTCAGCAGGGGATCGTATCCGGGGATCGTGCCGAGGATATTCCAAGCGGGACGCCGCTCCCAATCCATGCGGTACTCCAAGTGGAGCGTCTGCTCTCCCTCCGCGGCCAACTGGCGGCGCAAGCGCTGACCGGCTTGGCGATTGACCCAGAACCTCGGCAGGTCGAGCGGCATGGTGAGGAACTTCTTTTCCCCCTCCAAGTACACGGTGGAGTCTGGCTCGATAAAGAGGATGGCCTGTGCCCCGAGATAGGCGGCATTGAGCCAGGCGTCGCCCGAATTAAAGTCCATCAGGGCTACGGCCCCTTCGACTTGTTTGCCGTCCATATCCGCGTACTCACCCGCACCAGCGTCTATCAGGCGCTCGGTCATCCCGCCTTCGGGCAACGTCGAGGTTTTGACGAGGTTGGGCCAGATCCCGTGGATTGGCACTTGTTCGCCGCTGCCGACGACTTGCAGAAACCCGCCCTTATCGACCGGAATCGAGACATCGTATTCGTGGATTGCGATATCGTCGAGGCCAATTGCGCGGAAGCGCTCCTGCACGATCCGGGCCGCTTGGTCGGCACCTGGATAGCCGGCGACTCTGGATCCCAAGCCAGCAAAAGTGTCCATCGTCTGCTGCACGCGCTCGACTGGGGTCGTGCGTGCCAACTCGGCAAAATCGACCTCGGTCCAGGCCGGTGCTGCGCTGGCCAAAATCCAGCCGAGGGCCATCCACTTCACCGCGAACTTAGGCATAATTGTAACGCCTTTCTCAGATCCAGAAGACCACATTGTCGGTCATGCCCGTAAAAAAGTCGATAATCAACCAGAGCCCCGCGATAAAAAACTGGCCTATGATCAGACCTAAAAAGAAGGGGCGTGCCCGGCGAAAAAGGCTGGGACCGCCGTATTTCATTGCCACTAACTTTAAAAGCCAAGCGAGGGCGATGCTAAACCACAATTGGTCCATCAGCCATACGGCACCTATGGGATATCCGATGGGATGCAGAGGCCACCACAAGAGCTGATGGCGCGCCCACATGAGCAGGGCCATAATGCCCCCGCCGACAAAAGTGTGAATCCAGCCATTTATGTTCGGCCCGGTAGGCGCGCTTAACTTGGTGGTAATATAATCAAAAGGGGCGCGAGTTCCACCACCAAAAAACCACCCGTTGAGGTTGATGCCGCCGTATTCGTAGGCGAGGTACAAAATCGCGGCGACCGAGCCGACAATACTGACAAGAATCGCCAGCAACATGTACCAAAAAAGCGGGCGTAGTCGCGACCCCAACTCCTCACCCAACTTGAGGCCATGCGCACAGGAAGCCATGACAAACGTGCGAATATCCGCCGCCCACACGTAAGTGTACGCGAGACCGACCATACCCGCCGGTCCGATTGCCGAGGAGCCTACGGCCGAGACCAAGGCCGACGAAGAAATCATCGGCCCGACCGCTGCGGCCACGCCTCCCTCTACTACCACTCTGGTTAAACCAACGAAGATAAGAATGGCCAGCATCAGGGTCAAAAAGGCCGCCCACAGCGGCAAGCCGGACTGCCACAGCCAGATGGTCATCACCGCGACTCCGGCGAGCCAAGTTAAGACCGCTGCCCGATAGGATAGCATCTCGCCGCTGTCATCGATGCGGTCGTCGCCCTTAAGGGCCTTGCGCAGCACGTCGCGCAGGTGCTCGCGGCCGACCCACAGACCGAAGAGTACTAAGACGATCATCGCCCCCTGTCCTTGGTGGGCGAGGATTGGCTCGCTAGGAGCGCCGTAAATTCCCAGCTTTTCAGTGCTGCCAACTCCTAAAATCCCCAGTCCCCCTCGAATCAGCTTGGCGATGGTGTTGAAAAACCACAGGCTGAAGGCGATGTCGAGGTTGATTAGATAGGCGAATCCCACCATGGGAAAGCTCAGGCGGAAGATCAGGCTTGTGGTGTTGCGTAGAATTGGGACGGAGGAGACGAGCTGGATGGGGGGGATGAAGTTGAAATACGCGTGTAGGGCGTTGAGACTGCTGACGAGCGCGGGCAGGGCAAAGCCGATCCACATGATTGGATTTTTAAAAAAAGGACCTAGAGCCTGTCCGCGACCTCCGCTTTCCACCATGGCCAAGGGCACTTGCACTAGCGGATAAACCAGCCGCTCACGCTCCACCCACTGGCGGCGCAGAATGACCATAGACGAGATCATAACCAAGTACAGAGCTACGATCAGCACGGTCCAATAGCACAGCGGGCCGCTCCAGACGGCCCAAGGCACCCCAGCGGTGCGCGGTGCGCCTTCGTAAAACCACTTGATCGAATTGGGATCTTGCGGTGCGATCCAGTCGGGAAGGTGCGGTAGGATGTGCAAGGCCCACTCGTTTTCCGGAGTGGCGTAGTACTGGGCACCGGTGATGATCGTCAGCCAGTACTCGCTGAGGCCCATCGTGGGAATGGCCGAGGCCGTGAGCATCATAATGTACGCGACTATTAGCTCGCAGCGCCCGAGGGCCACAGGGGCGGCAAAGCGCATCAGCAAGGCATTGAACAAGCCCGTTAGCAAGAAGAATAGGAACAGGGCACCCGCTGCGCTGAAATCAATCGACATGTAGGAGCCGCGGATGACCATGTTGCCGTACGGTGCTCCCACGGCGATGCACAGCGACCCTAGGGTGCCTGCCAACAGCGCTTTGGCGCTGAAAGCCGGCTCGGCTCGTACTGGGGCCTGAAAGCTAGGCTCTTTCGGCAAATCCATTGAGACGATCTATAGGAAAGGTCTATACATTATTAGTCTTGGTCCAACCAGCCTATTTTTTCTAGTTGTTCCAAGGTCCACCAAGCCAACAGGCCGATCGCCCCTCCGCTCACCAGAGCGCTGAACAAGGCCAGCGGTAACAGCGCGAATAAACCGCTGTGGCCGATATAGCCAGAGGCAAGAGCGAGCTGGCTGAGTTGGTGCGCCAACGCGCCCCAGATGCTCAGGCCCACGACGCTGAAAAGCCGCGTCCCTATGCGGCGCACTGCAACCATGACCAGCCAACTCGCCAAGCCAGCTCCACCGCCAATGACAAAGGCTGGACCGGCAAATCCTCCGCTGAGCAAGCCGCCAACTACGAGCTTGATGGCACTGACGGCCAACGCCGGACCGCCGCCAAAGCTCACCAGCGCGACCAAAACTGGCAGATTGCCGAGACCCAGCTTCATCCAGGGCAAGGGCTTGGGTACCAGCGATTCGAAGGCGAAGAGCACGATTGCCGCACTAGCCATAAGCCCCAAACGGGCCACGTCTCTAGGGTGTGCAAACATCAGCGAATCATCGCATCTATGGGTGCGGCTCCAGCGATCCTCAGCACTAGGCCATTGGGCACGCACGCGGTCACGTCGCCTGCTCGCTGCAGCCAGCCCTGCCGCATGCAGATCTTGTGGACGCAGGGTGCGGAAAGCACGCGCGCACCCTTGGGGCCGATCTCGATCTCGCTTGCTCCCAAAGGGCCTACAACTGGCAAGATTCCGTAGTCGGAAAGGTTATGCGCGGCGGGCGCGGTTCCGGCTAACTCGACGATGAGCACGCCGCCGGCTTCGGCCGTATAGCGGCCGTAGAGCACCAGCCCGATCGCACTCAAGCCCACGACGAGCGCGAGGATTTTATCCGCTCGCGTCAGCACCGGTGCGTTTTCGGTATTTAGCCGCCACATCCTGCGTCCTTTTTTCTGCCCATTTTAAATTAACTTCTACCGCGCGGGCAAACGAGCGCGGAACTTCTGCTTGTATGTACTTGTTTTTTTTTTATATGCTTGTTTATATTGACGGGCAAATAGAAAATGCAGAATCCCATGGTCGAAACCACTTCCACACATCCTCCGGCTCCTACTTACTTGGACGAGATCGTCAAGCAGGCCGGCGACGAAGAGTGGCTGGAAGCGCTGCTGATCGAGGTTTTCTCCTGCAACGACCAAGCCGATTTCGCGCTGATCAGCCGCGCCTACCACTTCGCCAAGGAGCATCACAAGGACCAGGTCCGCAAGTCCGGCCAGCCGTTCATAGCCCACTGCGTCGAAGTAGCCCGAATTTTAGCGCAACTCCGCATGGATCACACTATGGTCGCCGCCGGGCTCTTACACGACGTCATCGAGGATACGCCAGCGACCGATGCAGAAGTCGCCGAACAATTCGGCGAAGAAATCGCCGAACTGATTAACGGGGTTACCAAAATCGATCAGATAACCTGCGAAAGCCGCGAGGAGCGCCAAGCCGAGACCTATCGCAAGTTGCTGATCTCCATGTTCAAGGACATTCGCGTCATATTCATCAAGCTGGCCGACCGTCTGCACAACATGCGCACGCTCGAATACCTAAGCCCCCAATCCCGCGAGCGTACCGCGAGTGAGACACTCGAAGTGTACGCGCCGTTGGCTCACCGCTTTGGCATGGCGAGGATCCGCTGGCAACTGGAGGACCAAAGCCTCAAGTTCCTCGAACCCGAAATTTATCGAGAGCTGCGCAACAAGGTGGCCATGACGCGCCGCGAGCGCGAAGACGATATAAAAGAATTTTATATCCCACTCGAGGAACGCCTGCACGCCGATGGCATTAAGGCCGAATTCACGAGCCGCGCCAAGAACTTCTACAGTATCTACAATAAGATGAAGATACGCGGCAAGTCCTTTGAGGAAATCTACGACCTGCTGGCCGTGCGCATCATCACCGGCACCGTGGGCGAATGCTATCAAATCCTCGGTTCGGTCCACGACATTTACACCCCCAACAACAGGCGCTTCAAAGACTATATATCGACACCTAAGAGCAATATGTACCAGTCGCTGCACACGTCGGTGCTTGGCCCCAAAGGTCAATACGTCGAAGTACAAATCCGCACCACGCAGATGCACGACACGGCTGAAATCGGCATTGCCGCCCACTGGCGCTACAAATCCAACAACAAAGTGCCCGGCGCTTTCAATCTGAGTTGGCTGAAACAATTTGGTGACTGGGAACAGGAGGCCCCTAACCCGCTCGAATTTATGGAAAACCTGAAGTCCGAGTTGGCGTCTCCAGACGAGATTTTCGTCTTTACCCCCAAAGGCGACCTACATCAGCTACCCAAAGGGGCCACGCCGATCGACTTCGCCTTTGCCATCCACACCGACATTGGGCTGCACTGCGAGAGGGCCAAGGTAAACGACCAAGTCGTGCCACTGAGTACGACGTTGAGCAGCGGCGAAATCGTGGAGATTGTCACGAAGCCGCAGCAAAAACCCACACTCGCTTGGTTGGACCAGGTCAAGACCGCCAAGGCTCGTCAAGCCATCCGCCACTGGCTGCGGGAGGAGCAATACGACCACAACGTGCGTCTTGGCAAGGATGAACTCGACAGAGGGTTGAAGTCCTATCGGGCCGCCGACCCACCTGACCTCGATGCCGTGGCTAAGGAGTTCGGGTTCAGCGACGCCGAGCACCTCTATGCTGCCCTTGGCAACGGGGACCTGTCAGTTGGCAAGGTCATCAGCAAAATAGCCCCGCTCAAGCCCATGCGGCGCGCAATCCGGCCCCAAGACCGCAGAGACATCCTCATCCAAGGCATGAAAAACCTGATGATCCAATTCGGCAAGTGCTGTGGTCCCATCCCGGGCGACGAGATTATCGGCCTAGTCACCCGAGGCCGCGGCGTCACGGTCCACCGCACCGACTGTTACAACATCGACCGGATTTCCGCTGAGCCAGACCGTTTGCTCAAGGTGGATTGGGAATTGGATGACGAACCGGCCTTTACCGTTTATCTGCGCACTCGTAGCTGGGACCGCAAGTCCTTGCTCGCGGACATCTCGGGGGCGATCAGCACCGTCGGCTGCAACATCCGCGAATCCACTACCCGCACCGATACCGATAGCTACATCGCCGAACAGGACTTCTGGATCGACGTCGCCGACAATGAGCAACTGCGCCAGGCCATAGACCAAATCGAGCACATCGAGGGCGTTTTGGAAGTGCTGCGCGTGGATGAGCCGGCAAACAGTTAGTCGTGTCGGACCTGTTTCGCCCCAACATCGCTCGTCTGCGCGGGTACGTCCCTGGGGAACAGCCCCGCGAAAAGGGCTATATCAAGCTCAACACCAACGAAAATCCCTATCCGCCTTCCCCCTTAGTGCTAGCGCGGCTGCGCGATGCCTGCTCAGCTGATCTGCGCCTCTATCCCGATCCAGACGCACGGGCCTTGCGCCGCAAGTTGGGCGAGGTGTTCGCTATTGATCCCCAACAGATCATGGCCGGCAACGGCTCGGACGAGCTGCTCAATGTCATCATCCGCAGCTTCGCCGGCGAGGGCGACAAAATCGCCTATCCCCATCCCACGTACGGCTACTACAAGCCGCTGATCGACATTCAAGGAGCGGAGGCGGTCCCGGTCGAGTTCGGCGAGGATTTTTCCCTGCCCGAGGGCCTAGCTGTGTCTGGATCCCGCATCACTTTTCTCGCCAGTCCCAATGCGCCCTCGGGTACTCTCGTGCCCTACGATGAAGTTGCCGCGCTCTGTGCGCGGGTTGACGGCGTTTTGGTCGTGGACGAGGCGTATGTCGATTTTTCGCAGGGTGGCTGCGTTCCGCTCATCGAAGAGCATCCCAACGCCATCGTCGTGCGCACCATGTCCAAGTCCTTCTCTCTCGCTGGCATGCGCATTGGTTTTGCCTTTGCCCCGGCCGCGCTAATCGAGGGGATGTGGAAGGTCAAGGACCACTACAATCTCAATCGGCTGAGCTTAGTGGCCGCCGAGGCTGCCTTAGAAGATATCGACGCAATGCGCGCAAACGCCGCCCGCGTCTGCGCGACGCGCGCACGCCTGTGTGCTGAGCTGTGGACGTTGGGTTTTTACGTGTGGGATTCGCAGGCGAACTTCGTACTCGCTAGGCTCGGCGAGCGCTGGGCTAGCTGCGCCGCTGCCGAACTCTACGCGGAACTCAAAGAGCGCCGAATCTTGGTGCGCTACTTTGCCACACCGCCGCGCTTGGCGGACTGCCTGCGAATCTCGGTGGGTACGGATGCAGAGATAGACGCGCTGTTGGCGGCCCTAAAAGAGTTATCACCCGTTTAAGCGCTCGGCAATGCGCGGGGTGCGCCCGCCGCGCTGGTGCATGCTGGCGATCATGTCTCCTAAGAAGCCGATGGAAAAGCACTGAATGCCGACGATGATCAGCAGAATGCCCAGCATGAGCAGGGGATGGCGGTTTTGGATGTTGCCGTGCTCGTAGCGCAACAAGGCCACATAGGCGCAGATGACTGATCCGCAAAGCGTGGAGATGAGCCCCAAGCTGCCGAAGACGTGCATGGGCATGGTCATAAAGCGCACGACGAAGGTCACAGTCAGCAGATCTAAAAACCCGTTTAGCAACCGCTTGGCCCCGAATTTGGAATGACCGAAGCGGCGGGGATGGTGTTGCACCGGGATCTCGCCGACGCGATAGCCCATCCAGTGGGCCACGGCGGGCAAAAACCGATACAATTCTCCGTAGAGATAAGGCAGCACATCTTCGGCTACCTCGCGCCGATACGCCTTGAGGCCACAGTTGAAATCGCGCAGGCGCACCCCGGAGACCAGCGAGGTGATCCAATTGAATAAGCGGGAGGGGAGGGTTTTACTCAAAGGGTCGCGGCGCTTGGCCTTCCAGCCCGAGACCAAGTCGCAATCGCGGTTGAGTTCGTCCAGCAGTCGAGGGATTTCGCGGGGGTCGTCTTGCAGGTCGGCGTCCATGGTGACGATGACTTGGCCGCGCGCCTGCTTGAAGCCAGCGGCGAGGGCCGCGGCCTTGCGGTAGTTGCGGCGGAAGCGCAAGGCGCACACCTGTGGATGCTGTTTGGCCAACTCTCCCAAAACTGCAAACGAGGCGTCCGTGCTCCCGTCGTCCACGAAAATGGCCTCCCAGGCCCATTCCGCAGTCGCCAGAGCGCTATCGATCTGGACCCACAGATGGGGTAGGCTTTCCTCTTCGTTGAAAACGGGAATGACGAGGGATAGAAAAACATCCCCTGCCGCTTCTTTCTCTTGGCCCATAGTCTCCTCTCTTGCAAGCAAGTGCTTCCACAATAAAACAATCGCCGATTGCTGAACACAAACCGGCCGATTCCCTTGACACTTGCGTTCCCTCAATGGTATATACGGGCATGCAGCTTCCCTTGGGTTCGCACATTCACTTGATCGCCGTTTGCGGTACGGCTATGGGGTCTTTGGCCGGCATGCTGCGCGAGCGGGGGTATCGCGTCACCGGGTCGGACAGCCGCGTCTATCCTCCGATGAGTACCATGCTTGAAGAGTTGGGGATCGATGTGCGGGTCGGCTTCTCGGCGGATCACCTGGTGCCAACGCCGGATTTGGTCGTCATTGGCAACGCAATCTCGCGCGGCAACCCAGAGGCCGAGGCCGTACTCTCGCGCCGGATCCCGTACCTGTCGCTGCCGGAAGTGCTGCGCGATTTCTTCATCCGCGGCAAGCGCTCGGTGGTGGTAACCGGAACCCACGGCAAGACCACCACTACCGCGCTCATCGCCCATCTCTTCACCGCTTGCTACTTGGATCCTTCCTTTCTCGTCGCCGGTGTGCCGCAAAACTTCGACCGCTCCTACCGGCTCGGCCAAGGTGCGCATTTCATCGTCGAAGGCGATGAATACGACAGCGCCTTTTTTGCCAAGTGGGCGAAGTTTTTCTACTACCTACCCGATGTGCTAATCGTCAACAACATTGAATTCGACCACGCCGACATCTACCAAGACCTTGCCGACATCGTCAAAGCCTTCCGTCAGCTCGTCAACATGGTGCCGCAAAACGGTTTGATTCTAGCCAACGGCACCGATCCCAATATCGCCGAACTCCTCCCCGGCGCGCCAGCACCGGTGGAGACCTTTGGCCTCGAAGAGGGAGCATTTTGGCGCGCTACCAATCTCCAGGCCAGTGCCGAGGGCACGCGCTTTACCTTGTGCCGAGCGGGACGAGAGATGGGGGCCTTCGACTTGCCGCTGAGCGGCGATTACAACGTCTGCAATGCGCTCGTTAGCTTGGCCGCTGGTTTTCACGCTGGTCTGACTACCGACAACTTGTGCGCGGCTTTGGCCAGCTTTGCTGGGGTCAAGCGTCGGCAGGAGCAGATTGGCCTCATCGATGACGTTCTCCTCATCGACGATTTCGCCCACCATCCCACTGCGGTCGCCCATACTCTAGAGGGACTGCGCCGGTCCCATCCCGGCCGCAGGCTCATCGCGGTTTTTGAACCAGCCAGCGCAACCAACGCCCGCGCTATCTTTGAGGATCGCTATGTCGAGGCATTTGCCTTGGCCGACGTTTTTGTCGCAACTGCGGTCCCCCGTCCCGAACGCGCCCGGGATGACGAACCCTTTTCGCCCGAGCGCTTAGTGGCGCGTCTCTGCGCCACCGGCAAGCCAGCACACTACCTCCCCGACGTCGAATCAATGGCCGCTTTTTTAGCTGCGGAAGCCCGCCCAGGCGATTTGGTGGTTTTTATGAGCAATGGCGGTTTCGGCGGCTTGCAACAGAAGCTGTGCGCGGCACTCACAGCCCGTGCGTCCTGTATCGACTAGGTGTCAGAACTGTTGCCGAATAGACGCGCTGAGTACGGTTAATACGCGCAGTGTGAATTTTGTATTTCTATATTTTACAATATGTTATAGAAATCGGAAAATATAGGCACGCATATTGCATTAAGCGCATGGCAATTGCCATCTCACCTTAACCTGGAGGCTGCCATGCGTCCTTTTATTGCCTTTATCTTTCTTGCTCTCGCCGCACCTGTCGCGGCCCAACCCGGCCCGGTCGTCATATCCGAGTTGATGTGGTCGGGTAGTACGGCATCTACTGCTGACGAGTGGATCGAACTCTACAATCCCAGCGACTCAGCGGTTGATGTGGCCGGCTGGACCCTGACCTATCGCAGCGGTGCTGAGGACAAGGTGATGTTCGTCCTCGACGCCGCGATCCCCGCCGGACAGACTTTTCTCATCGCCAACTACGCCGCCGATCACAAAAACTCCCTCCTCGCCGTCCAGCCTCAACTCGTTGACGCAGCCGTTTCGCTGCCCAACACCAAGCTGCTCTTACAGCTATACGATGGCGACCCGCAAGCTGGGGGCCAGCTCATTGATGTAGCTGATGATGGTCGCGGGGCCCCTTTCGCCGGTGACTCAGCCAGTAAAAGCGCCATGGTGCGCATTGCCTTTGACCAGCCCGGCGACCAGTCCGAAAGCTGGGCGACGGCGACCGAACAAAGCGGCTGGGATTCGGGTGCCAGCGAGTTGGGCACGCCGGGATCCATTCCCGCGTACCTGCTCCCGGATGGGAGCGAAGCGCCCGAGCCCGTCATGGGGACGAACGTTTTACCGATGTCTTGGGCCTTGGTAAAACAGCATTTATATCGATAGCGCAGATTGCAGAACAAAAGGCACCTACTTGCGGGTAGGTGCCTTTTTATCACTAAAAAAGGCCGTGGAAATTGATATGCGCTTCACACGGCCTTTAACGATGGTGGGCAATCGCAGATTTGAACTGCGGACCTCCGGTATGTGAGACCGGCGCTCTAACCAACTGAGCTAATCGCCCAAGAGGGTTTTCTAAATTAGCCTCCAACGACTACTGAGTCAATGTCCGTTGTGCCCGGCGGTAAAGTGGAATTTTGGCAAGGTCACTTCAGTCGCCGATGGGTGGCCCTCGCGCAGACGGTACGCGCGATCGAGCTTCAGCCCTGCCCAGTGCTGCGTCTGATGGGTTGCCGGCCAGATGATTTCCACGAAGACCAATTCCGTGGCGTACCCCAGACCGAGGTGCGGCGCGAGCGGGTTGGCCCCAAAGCTGCCGCCCGAACCGATGAGGTGGTGGATGTCGCGGGTACTGCCGTCTGGTCGCCGCACGCGCACGCGCACGCGGCCGCCAATAGCACCCCGGTTCGACTGCACGCCTTGGGGAAACAGCCGCAGCCAGCGATTGCCGTGTCCGGGATTTTCGTAGAGCACGTTCTGGTAGAGGTCGCCTTCAAAGGCGCCGCCCATGACCTCAAAGACGTCTTGGTCTCCATCGTTGTCGAAGTCGGCAAAGGACACGCCGTGCCCTTTCTGTACGTTGCCGAAGCCGCCTGTGGTGGTGACGTCCAAAAACCGCGTGCCACCGTCGTTGCGCAACATGCGGTTGGGCGTGAGCGAGCGCAAATCGGGAATCCCAGTGCCGACGTAGCAGTCGAGGAACCCATCGTTGTCCAAGTCGCCGTAGTTGGCACCCATAGCTAGGATGACTTGGCCAAAGCTCCCCAGCGCTTCGGTGACCTCGCCGAAGGTGCCGTCGCCGTTGTTGCGATACACGTGGGCGTGATCGGCAGCAAATTCCTCGCCGAGGTACGCACGCGCCATGTCGCCGAGGTCGTTCATGTTGTAGCCACCGGCGAACAAGTCGAGCCAGCCGTCGTTGTCGTAGTCCCAAAACCAAGTGGGAAAGCTCTCGTTCGGTCCCGGTGCGACAACCACCGCAGCAAAGCGCCAGCCCGCTGCTGTGTCGCCGAGGTTGCGGTAGAGGACATTTTCTCGGTAAAACTGAGATACGTATAGGTCGATCAAACCGTCGTTGTCTATATCGCCCCAGGCAACGCCTTTCACAAAGCCCACGTGATCGACGCCGACTGCGGGAGCCACATCGACAAACGTGCCGTCTCCTTGGTTGCGAAACAACTGGCATGGGTGGGGCTGCTTGCCGGACTCGTTGCCGACGAACAGGTCCAACCAGCCGTCGTTGTCGAAGTCGGCAAAGGCCGCTGCGTGGGTTGGGTGCAAGGAGAACAATCCGGTGCGCCGCGTCACGTCCACAAACGTGCCGTCGCTGTTATTGCGCAACAGAGAGTTTGGCATGCGGCCCTCTTCCCCCATCCAAGCACCGCGCAAAACGAGCAGATCGACATCGCCGTCGTTGTCGTAGTCGGCCTGTTCGAGGTTGATCCCCCCTATCTGACCGTCTATCCCGGCCGCTGTCGTGGCCTCGGTAAACGTGCCGTCGCCCTCGTTGTGGAAGTAGCGCAGTGGATCGCGCAGCCCCCACGAGGAGACCGCGATATCCAGCAGGCCGTCGCCGTCGAAATCCTCGACTGCGCTGCCGCCTGCTAGGCCAACGGCCGCGACTCCAGTCGCCGGTGCCACGTCGCGGAAGCGCTGGATCCCGCCGCTGTGGCCGTCGAATACACGCGGGGGAATGCGCCAGGGTTCTGGAACCCCTTCGGGGTATTCGCCCAAGGTCATGTATGCCAAGTTCAACAGCCAGCGCGCTCCCAGATCGCTTGGGCGTTTGTTCAAGTTTATGGTGTAGTGCTCGATGGCGCGGCGGGAGCCTTCCTGTAAGCGGTGGATGCCGTCACCGCGGATCGGCAGCAAGCAGGAATCCGTGGTGTGGTTGTGCAGACAGTTTTCTTGCTCACCAAGGCGCAGATAGGCGATGGCGAGTTGGTCGTGCAGCATATAGACGAAACCTTCGGTCGCCGGCACCTGCCCGGCCTCTACGGCTGCCAGCACGCTTTGCATCTCTTCGATACCTGCACGCAAATCCCCGGCCCGCACCCGCTCTTGAGCAATACGCAGGCGCATGTTCAGCCGCTTGACCGCGCTCATCGGCTGCCCCAGCAGAGAACTGAGGCCCTCGACGCGGGCTTGGTTCAGATAGATGTTGGCAATGGGATCGGCCCGCTGGGCGAGGCGCGCTAGCACCGTCGCCATAAAACGCGAATCTGCGCGATCAACGTCGGCGTCCTCTTGCCCCAAGGCGGCTGTGGCCCATAGAAGAACGGCTAGAATGATCTGCATGAGAAATAAAAAACGGCTACAAAAATTGGCTGCCCAATCCTCGTAACCGCGCATGTCGCAAAGTAATGGTGGGCCCAGTAGGACTCGAACCTACGACCGACGGATTATGAGTCCGCTGCTCTAACCAACTGAGCTATAGGCCCCGTAAAGTTGTTAAAAACCTAGGATTTTTCCCCAAGTAGGTCAAGAGCGGCGTTGGGCCTCGACCGCTAGCTGGTCTTTTTTGAGCGTGTTGATCTTTTTTAGAATGCGCTCAACTTCGTCGTTGTTGGATGACCTAGATGCTTGGTCAAGGGCTTGGAGTTCGTTTTCGATGCGCTTTTCCAACACGCTCTCTTGAAAATGAAGCAAATAGTCGCGCCATTGCCGCTCGACTTGTTCCTCGTCGAAACCTTGGGCCGCGCATTGGGCGACTAGGCGTGCGAGTGCGTCGTCCTCTAGCTCGCTGATGATCATGCCAAGGTCGATGGCCTTACCGTTGGCATGGCGGTCAAAGATCGTACGACACAGGGTCTGAGTGCGGGCGTCGCTTAGCGAGTCGGGGGCGAATTCCCGAACAGTTTGGGGTATGAGTTGAGGGAAGTTGAGCAATAGCCCCATGAATTCGAGCTCGTGGCGCGGTGGGTCGGGCGTAGCCGTCGGGGCCGGCTCGGCAGATTCCATACGTGGTCGCTGAGGACGGCGCATGGAGGCTTGCAGGTCGTGGCGCAGGGATTGCTCGTCAACCGAGAGACGCTCTGCGACTTCGCGCAGTAGCAGATCGCGGCGGACCGCATCGCGGGGCTTGGCCAGGAGCGGTTTGAGCCTTTCGACGGCGCGCGCTTTGCCTGCGACGCTGGAGAGATCGTGCTGCTGGGCGAGTTGTTTGAGGTAGAAATCGAGAACCGACTGAGCGTTCTCGGCTCGTTTGAGTAGCGCGTCCGAACCGTGCGCTTGGACGAAAGTATCGGGGTCGTGCTCGGAGGGCAGCGAGACGACGCGGGTGTCTAGACCAGTACCTAGGAAAGCTTCGCAGGCTCGCATGGCGGCTGTGGAGCCAGCCGCATCGCCATCGAACAGCAGCACGACTTGACGGGCATAGCGAGCTAGCAGGCGGCAGTGGTCTTCGGTCAGGGCCGTGCCGGAGGTGGCAACTACGTGCTGGATGCCGGCCTGCGCTAGGCTGATGAGGTCCATGTAGCCTTCGACGACTAGTGCAGCATCTTGGCGACGAATGGCGTCGCGGGTGTCGGCTAGGCCGTAGAGTACTCTTCCCTTGTGATAGATGGGCGTTTCGGGCGAATTCAGATATTTAGGCTCTTGGTCGGGCTGGAGCGCGCGCGCTCCGAAGGCAATGGTCCGATCGGAGAGATTGGCAATGGGAAAAGCGACTCGGTCGCGAAAGCGATCGTAGTGTCCGCTGCCTGTGGAGCGCGGCAGAGCCAACCCAGCTCGCTCCAATATCTGAGGACTCAAGCCTCGACGACCGGCTACTTTGAGCAGGGCGTCCCATTCCGACGGCGCGTAGCCCAAGCCGAAGCGCTCAATGGTTTCGCCTGTGAGTCCGCGCGTCTGTAGATATGTTCGGGCACTAGCGCCGACATCGTCGTTAAGGAGCAGATGGTGAAAGTACTTTCTCGCTAGGTCGTTGGCTCGGTAGAGTTCATCAGCGGCCGCGTCCTCTTCGCGCGACGGCCCCGAACGTTCGGGTAGGGCGATGCCGGTGCGCTCGGCGAGGAATTTGACTGCTTCGACGAAAGTGACGCGATCGATCTCTTGGATGAATTTGAATACATTGCCCCCGACGCCACAGCCGAAGCAGTGGTAGAATTGGCGGTCGGGATCAACGCTGAAAGAGGGGGTTTTTTCGTCGTGAAAAGGGCAGAGGCCGGAGTAGTTGCGGCCCTTCTTGACGAGCTGGACGTGTTCGGAGATCAAGTCGACGATGTCGGTGGCGTCGCGGATGCGTTGGAGGATGTCTTCGGGGATGCGTGGCATTGCTAGCAGGGGGCTTTTTCTCTATATTAACAGCGCCATTGAGCAAGATATGGTGGCCCATTAACCGGGTCAAGAAAGTCAATTAGTGCGTTAATTCCTTGAGTTTACAGCGAACTGTTGGTATTATTGATAAGTTAAATGCTTATTTATGGCCTATGCTGGGGCCAAATCAGAATTTTGACCCATTGAGTTAAGAGGAGGAGAGCAGATATGTCGAAAGGCATAAAGGGAGCTATCGCGAGTTTGGCCTTGTTGGGACTCGGCGTTTTTCTGTGCGCGAGTCCGGCTGCAGCGCAGTTGACGGTCTCTGGGTCTACGGTGGATACAGACGATCTTGCACCTAGTCCTGTCGGCGCAGTACAGGCCGAGTTCAACGAAGGTGGAAGGAGCATCACTGTCATTTGGACCTTGTCCGACGACGATGTCGTGCGCCAAGTCCCGACGAGTAGCGACTTTACGACGGGCGGCACCTTTAGAGAAGTCAACGATGTGGCTGGTTACAATATATGGCGTCGTTTCGCCGATGGCTCCGGCAGCTTGGCAATAGTCGGCACCGTTGGTACCGGCATGACGTCTTTAGTTGATGCCTCGATCGACGTGAGCGCGGGGAGCAGGCGATACGTCTATATGGTCTCGGTCGTCGATGAAACCGGCAACGAGAGCGCTCCCATCGAGTCCGCCGAAGTCAAGAACATGTTGCTCCTTGGCGACTTTGACTACGATGGCGATGTGGACCTTTTAGACTACGGCATTTTTCAAGCCAACTTCGGCAAGGCCGACTTCTATCCAGCCACAGATATGGACGGCAATGGCTTGGTCGATCTTGAGGATTTTTTCCTGTGGGCCGATAACCTCGGTGCCGATTTGTACGAGTAGGTACCGGCCGCAACATGGCTGTGTATTTCATCTTTTCACAAGGAGTATAGTTCGATGAAAGAGTATATCCGCATCGTCGCGCTAGCCGCTTTTTGCGCTGTTCCCGCGGCCGCTCAGTTGACTACCTCCGGGCCCGTAGCTTCCGTCGATAATATTCCTCCTGTACCTGTGACCAACCTACAAGCCACAGCCGGCGACGGTTCATCCGTGTCGCTCTCTTGGACGCTATCAGCAGATGACGCTCGTTCGTTTTCGACCTTTGGTGGCCAGGTGGTGCCCACGGGCGATGTACACGGCTATCGCGTGTACCGCACGGACTACTTTCCGCCAGTGGACGATAGCGGCGAGGTAGTGCTCGGCTGGTTTACGCGCGAGGGGAACAGGGTTGACTTCGACGACTTCTTTCTCTTAGCCGATCGCTTTGGCTCTTCCGATGCCGATGCGAACTTTGAGTTGTTCTTCGACATAGTGCCCAATGGCCAAATTGACGTCGATGATTTTCTCCGTTTCGCCGATGATTTCGGCAAGACCGTAACTCAAGAACACGGCACTGAAGAGCTGATCGCCACGCTGGGGTCGGGTGTCTCCGAATTCGTCGATGGTGATGTCGCCAGTGGGGCCTCCTATATCTATGACGTAAGGGCCTTTGACGGAGACAACGAAACTGGCATTGTCGCCCCTTTTGCTTCCAATACAGATCTAGCCCGGATGGCGACAGTCCCGTAGGTGTCGATAAACAAGGGCATGAGAAGCCGCAGAGAGTAGGACGCTCACCGACGAGCGAGCGTCCTACTTTTTTTGTAGTACTCCTTGACAAATAAAGAAGTTATCAGTATCCTTTAATCTCTTTCGCACCTCTCCTTTTCCAAGTAAATACCTCAGCGGTTTATTCCGCTTGAACTTCCACTCTCCCTTTAGATATTCTCTCGCAATAGACCTCCTGTAGCGATTAAAGAATTTTACCAAGGTTCGGCATACCCTAAGTTTTAGTGTCTTAGCGGTACTACCGCTTTTAACAATCCAACCCTCGCAATAACTAAGCGCTTCTAGCGCCGCAGCGCATTCTAAATATCCGCTCCGAGTTCCTGTACTTTAACCGCAAGAAAGGTCGCAAGGAAAAGATGCCGCCTGCCAATAGAACGCAGAAAATGAATATCGTCGAACTCCAGCGCATGAATATCTTGGATCTCCAAGAGCTGGCCAAGAAATTGGAAGTTGTGGATAGCACTTCTCTGCGCAAGCAGGAGTTGATCTTCTCCATCCTTAAGCATCAGACTGAGCGCAGTGGGCTGATTTTTGCCCAAGGCACTTTGGAGGTGCTGGAAGAGGGGTTCGGCTTCCTCCGCTCGCCGAGCTATAACTACTTGCCTGGCCCCGACGATATTTACGTTTCTCACTCGCAAATTAAGCGGTTTAGCCTGCGCACGGGCGACACGATCTCTGGTCAGATCCGCCCGCCGAAAAATGACGAGAAGTACTTTGCGTTGCTGCGAGTCGAGGCGATCAACTTCGACGATCCAGAAGTCACCAAAAACAAGACGATCTTCGAAAACCTGACGGCCTTGCACCCCACGGACCGCTTCAGGTTGGAGCACAATCCCAAGGATATGACGACGCGGATTCTAGACTTGCTCTCGCCCATCGGCAAGGGGCAGCGCGGCCTAATCGTAGCGCCGCCCTTCACCGGCAAAACTATGCTCCTGCAAAAGGTCGCCAACGCCATTACCACCAACCATCCCGAAGCGATTCTCATCGTCTTGCTCATCGACGAGCGCCCCGAGGAAGTCACCGATATGCTGCGTTCGGTCCAGGGCGAAGTCGTCAGTTCGACCTTTGACGAGTCTGCTACGCGGCACGTGCAGGTAGCGGATATGGTGATCGAAAAGGCCCGACGGCTAGTCGAGCACAAGCGAGATGTGGTCGTGTTGCTCGACAGCATCACGCGCTTGGCACGGGCCTACAATACGGTGACGCCGCACTCGGGCCGGATTCTCACCGGCGGCGTTGACTCAACGGCTTTACAGTGGCCGCGCCGCTTTTTTGCCGCCGCCCGCAATCTCGAAGAGGGTGGCAGCCTGACGATTATCGCCACGGCCCTGGTCGAGACCGGGAGTCGCATGGACGAAGTGATCTTTGAAGAGTTCAAAGGCACGGGCAATATGCAGGTGCAGCTAGACCGCCGACTGAGCAACCGCCGCGTCTATCCGGCCGTTGACGTGACGGCGACGAGCACCCGCAAAGAAGAGCTACTGCTCACGGAGTTTGAATTGAACCGCTCGTGGGTACTACGCCGCATACTCAATCAGATGGGAGTCATTGAGGGCATGGAGTTCCTCCAAGAACGCATGCAGGGCACGGAATCCAACGAGGAATTTCTCAAGGCCATGAACGACTAGTCGCCTTGTTTTTTGAGCGTCAAATTTCTATTTTTACTGATTCGGTAGCGGATTTCACCGCCAAGAAAACAGAGGAGTGCAAAGGTGCAAAAAGACATGCATCCCCCGTACCAAACGGTTATCTTTCTCGACACTAGCTGTGACTACAAGATACTGTCGCGCTCGACTATGAAGTCCGAAGAGACGATGGAGTGGGAAGACGGGAATTCCTATCCGGTGATCCGAGTCGAAATCAGCTCGGCTTCGCATCCTTTCTACACGGGCAAGCGCCAGCAGATTATGGATCGCGGTGGGCGCATTGACCAGTTCAATCGACGCTACGGCAAAAGCGAACAGCAAGCCTAGCGATCCATTCCGCGCGAAGAGGTGATAGGACGCCCTCCCGAGGGCGGTCGTATCGCCTTTTTCGTGTACGCAAGTCCATGGACAGAGAACAACTCACGCAAGATCTACCCGTCGGCGGCCAAGCCGTCATCGAAGGGGTGATGATGCGCGTGCCCGGCAAAATCGTCACCGCAGTGCGGGCGGCTAACCACCAAATCGTGGTGCGCGAAGAAGCATACGATTCCCTAACGCGGCGCTATCGCCTGTTGGGTCTGCCCGTATTGCGCGGTGCCCTCTCTTTTTTCGAAATGATGCTCATCGGGCTGAAGGCCCTCAATTTCTCAGCCGATGTCGCCAGTCAGGAAGAGGGACAGGTCGAGCGGCGGGAGGAGGGGAGTTGGCGGGAGCAATTGGCCTTGTGGGCGACGATGATATTTTCCGTGGGGCTGGGCGTGGGCCTATTCTTCTTTTTGCCGCTGTTAGCTGCCCAACTTTTCGGCTTGCAGGAGAACGCCCTCGAATTCAACCTAGTGGCCGGTACCGTGCGAGCGACGCTTTTGATCCTCTATCTTTTGGCAATAAGCCAGTGGCGTGAAATCCAGCGAGTCTTTCAATATCACGGCGCCGAGCACAAAAGCATCTTCACCTTAGAGGCCGGTGCCGAACTAACGGTGGCAGCGGCGCGGGGCTTCGGCCGGCTGCATCCGCGCTGTGGAACCAGCTTCATGCTGATCGTAGTGCTCTTTGCGATCTTGATCTTCGCCTGCGTGGATTCGCTGTTCCCGCTCGTCTTTGGGCACACGCAGAGCCTTTTTGAGCGCTTTGCCACCCATTTTGCAGTGCTGCCCTTTGTCGCGGGGACGAGCTTTGAGTTGCTCAAGCTCTCGGGCAAGAAGCGCAATGCTCCGTTGATTCGGTTGCTGAGTGCCCCAGGGCTGTGGTTGCAGCGCATTACGACCCGCGAGCCGGACGACGACCAGCTAGAGGTCGCCCTATATGCGCTGCGCCGCGCCCTAAATGAAGAAGTCGAGGCCAACCCATCGTGTTAGATAAATTGAAAGAATACGAGCGGCGCTACGAGGAGTTAAATGCGCTTATGGCCGATCAGGCCACCAGCCAAAACCCGGCTCAGTACCAGAAGCTGGCGCGGGAGATGGGCGACTTGCAGGAAGTGGTGGATTTAGCGGGCCAGTACCGCGCCGCGCTGGAACAGCTCGCAGAGGCCGAGGAGATCATCGCCGATGGTAGCGATGCAGAGCTAGTCGAGTTGGCCGCGGCCGAACGCGACCAACTGAAAGAAAAAGTGGTGCAGCTAGAAGAAACACTCAAAGTGCTGCTGATTCCCAAGGACCCCAACGACGGTCGCAACGCCATCGTCGAGATCCGCGCTGGCACGGGTGGTGACGAAGCCGGGCTTTTCGCTAGCGATCTATACCGCATGTACCACCGCTTCGCCGAGCGCAAGGGCTTGAAGACCGAGGAGCTTTCCTCCAGTCAGAATCCAGCCGGTGGCTTTAAGGAAGTGGTGTTTGTGGTTTCAGGCGTGGATGCCTTTGGCCAGCTCAAGTTCGAGAGTGGGGTGCACCGCGTGCAGCGGGTTCCTAAAACCGAGGCGTCGGGCCGGATTCACACGTCGGCGGCTTCAGTGGCGGTTTTGCCCGAAGCCGAGGAAGTGGAGGTGGAGATTGCTTCTGAGGATTTGAAAATCGAAGTGTACCGCTCTAGCGGGCCTGGCGGCCAGAGCGTCAATACCACGGATTCGGCCGTGAAAATCACCCATGTCCCAACGGGTATTGTCGTCTCCTGTCAGGACGAGAAGTCGCAGCTAAAGAACAAGAACAAGGCATTGAAGGTCCTGCGCGCCCGGCTCTACGACAAATTGCAGGCCGAGCAAAAGGCCGAGCGCGACGCCGCCCGCGCCGGCCAGATCGGCTCCGGCGACCGCAGCGCGAAAATTCGCACCTACAACTTCCCGCAAGGCCGGGTTACCGACCACCGCATTGGCTTGTCCCTCTATCGCCTGGAGGAAATCCTCGACGGCGATTTTGAAAAATTCATAGAGCAATTGGCCCTTGCATCGCAGCAGGACGCGCTGGCGGCGGACCAATGAGCGGACGCTCTTGGCGGCTGCTCGACATCCTCGAAAACACGAGCCGTTTCTTCGCGTCAAAGGGGTTGGAAAACGCCCGCCTACAAGCAGAGTTACTGCTGGCCGCAGTGCTCGGCGTCAAACGCCTCGATCTCTACCTGCAATTCGAACGCCCCTTGCACAGCAGTGAAGTGGACCGCTATCGGGAATACGTGCGTCAGCGGTTGCAGCGCGTGCCCGTGCAGTACATCACGGGTGTGGCCGCCTTTCGCCATCTAGAGTTGACCGTGACGCCCGCGGTGTTGATCCCGCGCCCTGAGACCGAAGTACTCGTCGATGTGGCCTTGGAACTGTTGCCCGCAGATGGCCGGGTTCTCGACCTGTGTTGCGGTTCGGGCGCGGTTGCCCTGTCGCTGGCCCAAGAGGCGGCAGCGGTCGAGGTGGTGGCAGTCGACGTATCGGCTGATGCTTTAGAAGTAGCGAAGGCCAACGGCCAGCGCTGCGGGCTAGCTGGACGCGTCGAGTGGCACTGTGGCGATTTGTTCGCGCCTCTCCGTGACACCGAGCCTTTTGATCTCGTCGCGGCCAACCCGCCGTATGTGCGTCGCGGCGATTTGGCGCAACTGGCACCGGAAGTTCGCGACTACGAGCCTCATCTCGCGCTAGACGGAGGTGAGGACGGTTTGGCGTACTACTGCCGCATCGCACAGGAGGCAGCGGACTTTATTCGCCCCGGAGGCCACCTGCTGCTAGAAGTAGGAGACGGCCAAAGCGCGGCTGTGGAGGGCCTACTTGCGCGGTCTGCACGCTTGACTGAGGTTCAAATAAGACCGGATTTAAACCAGATTCCCCGAGTCGTTGTCGCACGTGCGGCTACTCAGACGAGTTGAAACATGGCCAAGAAGAACCGTTCTACTTACGTCTGCCAGTCCTGCGGCCACAGTGCGGCGCGCTGGTTTGGGCGCTGCGTGGCTTGCGGCGAGTGGAACACCTGCGTCGAAGAACGACCCCAAGCACCCGACAGTCGGCGCGAACATCTCACGGTATCGCCCCGCCCCCAATTGCAGCCCATTACGCAAGTCGATGACCAAGACCACGAGCGGCTGCAAATCGGCATCTCCGAGTTCGACCGAGTCTTGGGCGGCGGCATCATGCCCGGTTCGGTCGTCTTAGTCGGTGGCGATCCCGGCATCGGCAAATCGACGCTCCTGTTGCAGATGGCCGGACAGCTAGCGGCCTCTGATTTCCGCATCGCGTACATTTCCGCCGAGGAGTCGGCCGCGCAGATCCGCCTGCGCGCTGGGCGCTTGGGAGCGTTGTGCGAAAGCCTGCACGTGATGGCCGAGACCAGCCTCACAGCTATTCTCGACCAGCTGCAAGCCGCCAGCCCGTTGGCCATTATCATCGATTCGATCCAGACCATTTACATGCCCGAGCTGGAGAGCGCGCCCGGCAGCGTGACCCAAGTGCGCGAATGCGCTGCGCGGCTCGTCTATTTGGCCAAAGAGAGCGGCATTCCCACGTTTTTGGTGGGGCACGTGACGAAAGAGGGCACAGTTGCGGGGCCGCGAGTACTGGAGCACTTGGTCGATACCGTGCTCTATTTAGAGGGCGAGCGGCACCACCACTTCCGCATCCTGCGCGCCGCCAAAAATCGCTTTGGTTCGACCAACGAGATCGGGATTTTTGAGATGCGGGACCAAGGGCTGATTGAGGTCGCCAACCCCTCCAAGATTCTGCTGGCCGAGCGCGCTGAAGGCGTGTCGGGTTCGGCTATCGTCTGTAGCATAGAGGGCACGCGGCCGCTCTTGATCGAAATTCAGGCCCTCGTCTCGCGCTCCAGTTTTGGTTATCCGCAGCGGGTTGCCACCGGCATCGACGCCAAGCGGCTCTCGATTATTATCGCGGTGCTCGAAAAGCGCTGCGGCCACGACCTGTCGAGCGAGGACATTTTCGTCAATGTCGTAGGAGGCATTCGCCTCGACGAGCCGGCGGTGGATATGGGGGTGGGGCTGGCGATTGTGTCGAGCTTCCGCAACAAGCCCATTGACGCTCAGACCGTGGCCATTGGCGAGATTGGGTTGGGGGGGGAGATCCGGCCGGTGAACCAAATTGACCGGCGGGTGGCCGAGGCGCGGAGTTTGGGGTTTGAGCAGTGTTTGGTGGCGCGGAGCAACTTGCAAGGGTGGAAGCGGCCGAAGGGGATGGAGGTGGTTGGGGTAGGGGGGATGGAGGCGGTCGAAGCCCTCGCACTTGGCTCAAGCTAGCTCCTTTTCTTCACAGAGCTGTTTCCCACGGTTGCCAATTTCTGCTTTTCGCAGTATTTCTCTCGCTCTTCTAACATATTATTAAACAATAAATTGCGCGTGTTATTGCCTCTTGGCACGGCATTTGTTATAAACAGGTAGAGCAGCTTAATCCGCTTCAATTAAAAAATGCTTGACACCTGAACATTGATTCACTATTTTTTTGTTCAGGTTGTTCAGGTGGCGGTGTTAATGAACGTCTCTTATAGAACGCGCGAGGAGGAAATCATGGTAGCAGGCAAAGACAGGGCCAGTGCCAACGGCAAGCCCTTAGGCGAGGACAAGGACAAGGCGATCGGCTTGGCGCTCGCCCAGATCGAGCGGCAGTTTGGCAAAGGGGCCATCATGCGGTTAGGCGAGTCAGCGGCAATGGACGTCGACGTCATTTCCACGGGTGCCATTTCGCTAGATGCAGCCCTCGGGGTCGGCGGAGTGCCCAGAGGCCGAGTCATCGAGCTTTTCGGGCCTGAAGCTGCGGGTAAGACCATGCTGGCATTGCACATCGTCTCCCAGGCGCAAAAGACCGGCACCGCGGCTTTCATCGACGCCGAGCACGCGCTCGACGTAAATTTTGCCCGTCGGCTGGGCGTTGATATCGACAATTTGCTCGTCTCCCAGCCGGATTCGGGCGAAGAGGCCCTAGAGATCACGGATACGCTGGTGCGCAGCGGTGCCCTCGACCTCGTGGTGATCGATTCGGTAGCAGCGCTCGTGCCCAAGGCCGAGCTCGAAGGCGATATGGGCGACTCCCACGTAGGCTTGCAAGCGCGGCTGATGTCCCAAGCCCTGCGCAAGCTCACCGGGTCGTCGCAGAAGTCGGGTACCACGGTGATCTTTATCAACCAATTGCGGATGAAGATCGGCGTGATGTTCGGCAGCCCCGAGACCACCACCGGCGGTCGTGCCCTAAACTTCTATTCCTCGGTCCGTCTCGACATCCGCGGCATTGGCGCGATCAAGGACGGCGACGAGATCATCGGCCGTCGCACCCGCGTCAAGGTCGTCAAGAACAAGGTCGCCCCGCCCTTCCGCGAGGCTGAGTTCGACATCATGTTCCGCGGCGACGACGTAGGCATATCGCGCGAGGGTGATCTACTCGACTTAGGCGTCAACAGCGGTTTCGTCGCCAAAAGCGGCACTTGGTTTTCCTACGGCGACGAGCGGCTGGGGCAAGGGCGGGAGAACGCGCGCATCTTCCTCCGCGACAACCACGAGGTCCGCACGCGCCTAGAGACCGAGGTGCGCCAAGCTCTCGACATGAAGGTCGCAGAGGAGCGGATTGAAACTGAACTCAAAGAAGCAGAGGCCGAACTGGCTTAGCCTCTGCGCTCTCGCGGGTCGAGGTGCCAAGGCTGCTATTGGAACCCCACGCCAAGGTGGCCACAGCGCCTCGCACCCGCGCGTACTCCTGAAAGGGCGGGTTTCAAACCCGCCCCTCCCCCAAGGAGGTAAATTATGCAGACTGCCAGACTAAGCCCCGCGGCCATCCCCTTGCAGGCGCGCATTGGGCAAGCTCGCTCTTGGGCCGACTTAGAGTTGTTGTGCGAGCACATCGATGCCGCCTATCAGCGCGGCGAGCTCGACCTGTCCAGCGTCGACGAACTGAGTGCCTTGGTTACGGCTGCCGCCCTGAAGGTGCCCGAGCAACCCAGTATCCCCGCCGAGGCGCTCTTAGACCGGGAACGGGAAGTGCTGCACAACACCCGTCAAGCTGCCTGACCAAGCCGCGACACAGCCCGCCTTTAGGGTGGGCTAACATGGGCGCCGGAGTTTTTGCTCCGGCGCCTTTCGTTTGCAAAGAATAGCCCATAAGCCGTATAATCAAGGACATGCCTCGCAGTCTGTTGGAAACTCCCGCCTTAAGAGTGCTAATTGAGCGCCCGCAAGTGGAGCAACGCATTGGCGAGTTGGCCCAGATGCTAGCCGCCGACTACGCTGGGTCGGCTCCCTTGTTTATTGGCCTCCTCAACGGAGCCGTGCAGTTTATGATGACCCTGATGGACCGCCTGCCCGAGGAGCTGTTGGCGCGGTTGGACTACGACTTCGTCGGTGTTTCGAGCTATCAGGGTACAGAAAACACCGGACAGATCGAGCTGACTAAAGACCTGGTCGTCGCCGTGGCCGGACGGGACGTGATCGTCGTCGATGGCATCGTCGATACGGGCCGATCGCTCGATTTTGTGATAGGCATGATCGCGTCGCGGCAACCCCTTTCGCTCAAAGTGTGTACCTTGCTCAACAAACCCGCCCGCAGGGAGTTGCCAGTGCCGATAGAGTACTGTGGTTTTGAAATTGAAGATGCGTTCGTCGTTGGCTACGGCATGGATTGCGACCAGCACTACCGCGCCCTGCGCCACATCGCCGCCATTGGATGATATAGAGGAGAAGAGGAGCCATGGCCCCCAAGAAAGTCTTAATTACCGGCGTTTTCGGATTGATCGCCGGAGCTGTGTATCGGCATTTGCGCACCCAACCCGACCGCTATGACGTCTATGGCTTGGCGAGGCGATCCCAGCTCTCGGAGCGGGCACCCAGGGACGCAGATCTGGGAATTTCCGAAGAGAAATTCATCCTCGCAGATCTGACTGACTACAACGCGATCGCAAAAGCCGTCGATGGCATGGACGTGGTCGTGCAACTGGCGGCCGACCCGCGGCCGGATGCTAGTTGGGAGAGCTTGCTTGGAAGCAATATCATCGGGCCGCGCAATGTGCTGGAGGCAGCGCGCCGTGCTGGCGTCGGGCGCGTGGTCTTCGCCAGCTCGATCATGGTGTCTTGGGGATACCAGCAAGAGGACCCGTACAAGGCCATCTCCGAAGGGCGCTTTGACGCGATTGATGCCGGTCAGGTAGAGGTCGTGACGCATGAATGGCCGCATCGGCCCACCGGTCTTTATCCGGCGACCAAAATTTGGGGCGAGGCCCTAGCGCGCTACTACGCCGACGTACACAATATGTCGGTGCCCTGTCTGCGCATCGGCTGGGTCAATGCCGAGGACCACCCGCGCGACGAGCGGGGCGGAGCCATCTGGTGTAGCCAGCGCGACGTGGTGCAGCTCGTGCAACGCGCTATCGAGGCCCCTGCGGACTTGCGCTTTGATATTTTTTACGGAGTCTCTCACAACCGCTGGCGCTGGGTCGATATCGACCACCCGCGCCAGGTCTTGGGCTATATCCCCACAGACAGCGCCGAAGAGAAGCTAGGGCTGGCCTGAGTCCATGGGCCAAGCGCCTAAAACCAAAACGGACCTATTGTCCGTCAAGCTGTTCTTCGTCGTCCTAGGGGCTATTGCCGCCTACAATGTCGTCAATTGGATGCGCGGCGAGCCGGAATGGGAGGAGCGGATTTATGAGCCGGGGGCCTTCACAGTGCAGACGGCTGGCCGGCCCAATCTGCGCAAGCTGCGCGAGCCGTTGTCCTTTGGCGAGGTAGAGTTCCAATACCTGATGTTCGAGCGCGCCGACGTGCAGTATGCCATTGCCTACGGGGATGTGCCCGAGGCCGTCCAAGCCGATAGCGCGATTGCCGCGCGCCGAGATGCCATCTTGCAGAAGGTGCAGGGGACTATCCAGTCGGAGGCCGCCGTTGAGATGGACGGGCATCCCGCTTGGCAGACGCAGATACAAGCTGCCGACGAAAGCCTCCTGCGAATGCAGAGCCTACAGGTGGGCCAGCGGCTCTACAGCTTGATGGTGGTCGGAGCACCGTACGCGTTTGACGACCCCTCGGATATCGAGCGCTTTTTCGCGTCCTTCAGGCTCGTCAAGCCCTGATGATAGCTCGTCTGAATTAATGTCTCGCGGCTTTGTGAACCTAGTCTGTCTCCGACACAACGGCAACTGACCTGCCGGTCCTTCCTGCCTCGTGAATCGCCTCGACCACTCTTAGAGCCTGTAGTCCGTCGCGGCTGTGCGGATCCACACTAGGTGCGCTCTCGATGACAGTCTTTCCTTGGATCACATCGACGAAGTAACCCGTCAACGATCCTTGGTGAGAGGGGTTTTCGACAGGTTCCCATCTAGAGGGCTGCGCCATTGTGAAAAGCAGGTTGCGTTCAAGGCGGAAGCTCTTTCGGGCGCTGTAAACCGTGACCTCATCCTCGTATTCGTCACAGTTTTTGATACACAGCAGGTGCGCGCACAATCCGCCAGAAAAATCCAGCCGCACGTCGACAAAATCCTCAACTCCACCTGCCTCTTCATAGTTGACGGTCCCAGCGACGGCCACGATACGCTGCCCGACGAGATAGGGCAGTACATCAAGGATATGTACCGTCCGCGTATGCAACATACCGCCGTCTACTAGGTTACCGCCGGCTCTGCGCTGAACCGCCGTCATGTACTGAATATCATCGGAACTAGAGGCTAACTGACTGCGTACATACTCTGTGCTCGCCATGAAACGCCGCGTGAAAGCTGTCATTAGCAGACATTTTTGTGACTGGCTGAGAGCGGTCAATTCTTTGGCGTGTGCTACTGTGACAGTCGTCGGCTTGTCGACGAGAACGGGTATGCGCCGTTCTAGCGCGAGCTTGCATTGTTCATGGTGATATTGATTGGGGGTGCTGACGATGACACCGTCCACGAGATCGGGGTCAAGCAGGTCGCGGTAATCCCGACTGGTCTGGCTTGCGCACAGACTCTCCGGCAGGTTGTCTAGACGATCCTGCGAGATGTCACAGACTGCTGTGATCTCCACGTCCCTCCGCTGGATGAGATTCGGAATGTGATAATTAGGACAGAAACGTCCCACTCCGATCAGGCCGATTCTAGTCTGTGCCATAGTGTGTCAGTTCCAATCGAAAATTGAAAGCGCCAACTCCTCAAGGACTCCTTCAGGTTGAACCAGTTTGCGCGCCAGTGTCTCGTGTTCGGGAGCCCACTCATTGAGCTCGACTTTCGCCAGCCAGATGGAGCGAACCAGCACTAATTCTCCGTTCAGTATGCTACAGCGACGGGCTGCAGGCGGATCTCACTGCCCTTATCCGTCTCTACTTCCACCCGCGCCAGATAGATGCCAGGGCCGACCAGCCGTCCAGCTCCATCCCGACCGTCCCAGCGGGCCGTATGGCGTCCCGCGGCCTGAGTCTCTGGCTGCGCCTGCCATACCCGCCGTCCGTTTAGGGCATAGATGCCGACCTTTACCTCGGACGCCTGCTGCACCCGGAACAAGGTATATTGGATGGATAACTGGTCGTTGACGCCGTCCCCCTGAGGGGTAAAAGCGCGGGGCCCCACCTCGAGATCCCCCAGAACTCCCCTTGCCGAGGAGGCCGACGCCACCACCACCAGTTGAGATGAGTTTTCGGATCCAAGCGAGTGCATCCGAAAACGTGGGTTTTGTTTTGCGATACCACGCCGTTTGTCGGACACTACAGGCTGTTTTTTTGCGGAGGGTATCCGCCAACAGCACCACGATAGCGAATAAGGCCAACACCACGGGGGTACTCCGAGCAATGGCTTGGTCATTCCACTGGCGTTGGGTTTCCATCCCTAGGTGGGCGCGGAACGGCCCAACTCGGTCGGCCCAAGATACGGGCACCAGCAACATCAGCGACAACCAGCGTAGCCCACTGGCTTTGACAAAGTGCCCCTGACTGGAGCGCACCGGATCGCGTCGGGCAACAACACCTGAGCATGCGACCATATCCGAGCAGAAAAAAGAGAGGCAAAAGAAGACATAATTTGTATTATAGTCGGTGGCAGCGATTCCATGAAAAGCTCCTTGATTGTAGAGACGATTCGACACCATCTAACTAGACTAGGAGTTTCTTGGACCCCTGTCATCTGTTTTGGATAAAGTCGAGATAAGCTAATGGTCTCGACAGTATGCGTTATGTCGGTGAGTGTTTTATTTTTTATGCGCTAGATGGATGGGACGAAAGCGAAAGCAGGCTAGCGCATACTGCGGTAAGAAAGGAAGGGCGCGTCTCGTTGGAAACCCTAGCACTGAATATGCGGACGGCCTTGCCGAATGCGGCGTTTATGGCCTTTACTGGCACGCCACTGATCGAAGGCGAGGAGAAGACGCGGCAAGTATTCGGCGACTACGTTAGCGTGTACAATTTTCAGCAATCAACAACGACTGTGTTCGAGCACGTGTATGACGCGTACTATGGCGCTGGGCAGAGTATATACGCAGCATGACACAAACCTCTAAGAGAAGGAAGACTATGTTTCAGCAGTTAGAAATGGCGCCGGCCGACCCCATTATGGGGCTGAGCGCGGCGTTTAAGAGCAACGCGAATCCAAACAAGATCAACCTCAGCGTTGGCGTCTATCAGGATGCAAGCGGTCAAACGCCGGTTTTGGCTGCGGTGCAAACGGCGCAAGAGCGCGTCTTGGCTGCGGAAAAGACCAAGAGCTATTTGAGCATTGAGGGCAGCTCGGAATACGGTGCTGCCGTGCGGGAGCTAATTTTGGGCATCGGGCACGAGGCGGCCGGGCGCGCCATCACCGTGCAAAGTCCCGGTGGCACCGGAGCCTTGCGCCTAGCCGGCGATTTCCTCGCTCAAAACCTAGGCGAGCGGCCTATATGGATAAGTGAGCCGACTTGGGCCAATCACCCCAAGATTTTTGCCTCAGCCGGCCTACAGGTTGAGACCTATTCCTATTTCGACGCCGGTACCAACAGCCTCGACGCCGACGCCTTACTAACCGCGCTCGGGCAAATTCCCTCTGGCCACGTAGTGCTGCTGCACGGCTGTTGCCACAATCCCACCGGCTGCGACCCCACCCCGGACCTTTGGCGGCAGATCGCCGAGGTCGTCGTCGAGCGCGGCCTGCTGCCCTTGGTCGATTTTGCCTATCAGGGGTTCGGCGACGGGTTGGACGAGGACGCGACAGGCCTGCGGACACTCTGCGACACAGGCTGCGAGCTGCTCGTGGCCAGTTCCTTTTCCAAAAACTTCGGTTTGTACAACGAGCGCGTCGGTGCCCTGACTTTGATCGGTGCGGACGCCGATGCTGCGGAAAGGGTCTTGAGCCACCTCAAAATCGCCGCGCGCACCAGTTACTCCAATCCCCCGGCCCACGGCGCGGCCATGGTCTGCGAAATCCTCGGCGATGCGGTGCTCCGCCGCCAATGGGAAGGCGAGTTGGCCCAGATGCGCGAGCGGATCAATCGCGTGCGCCAACGGCTCGTCGCGCGGCTCAGCGAGCAGGGCGTGGGGCGCGACTTCTCGTTTATCGAGCGGCAGCGGGGGATGTTCTCCTTTTCGGGCTTGAACGCCGAGCAGGTCGAGGTGCTGCGGGAACAGTACGCGATCTACATCGTCGCGGGAGGGCGCATCAACGTCGCCGGCTTGACCGAGGACAATCTCGATTACTTCTGCTCTTCGGTGGCCGCGGTTTTGTAGGGGCGATTCGCGAATCGCCCCTACGGGCGGTTGAATGCCTCGAATCCAGAAGGCGACTGGCCGGTCGCCCCTACTGCACGGAAAAACTCAGGGCGCGCACTAGCACTGGAGTGCCGATGAGGATCTCCGCTTGGCTCGACAGAGTGCTGCCGTCGTCGTACACAAAGGTCTCTGGCCGGCCTAGGGAAATATCCTCGTTGCCGCGCAAGACCGCGATGGGTTCGGGGCGCTGGAGAAATTCGATCAGGGCCTCATCGAGCAATTCTAACCCGGTGAAGCGGTCGATTTGTCCTTCTCGGACCAGCGTGTTGAACTGCTCAAAGAACGGCGCGGCGTTTTCGGCCAATAGCTGCGGGCCGGCGAGGAAGTACAGGGTGTAGACTTGATCGATCTCGTTGAAGGTGATCCAGTTATTCTCGCCGGGACCGTATTGGACGATGTCTGAATAGACAAATTGTTCGTCGAACACGGTTTCTAACGCGCCGTCGGACCTGCACAGAAAGGCGCGGACCTCGGCGTCTCGGCTTAGCTTGAAGCGCAGTTGCATCTGGTCGCCTTGCTGCAATTGCACGCCCTCTGTTAGCTCGACCATCTGGTAGACGCCTCCTTCTTCGCGTTGGACGATCAGGTGCAAATCCACTTCAATCGGCCCATAGCTCTCGCCGGTTCCGATCTCGCGCGAAGCAAGCTCTTGGCGCACGTCTCGCTCCAAGATGCGGGCGGTGCGAGTTGCCACTAGCTCGCCGCTTTCTCGCTCGACTAAAAACATCCGCACGTACATCCACGGGGCGTCTGCTTCGAGCCGCCCGCCCAACGCGAGCGCGGCTTGTCCCCCTTGCTTGAGGCCCACCAATTCCTCGTCGCGCCACCGCTTCCCGGTTGTATCGACCAGCCCTACCGCGACCTCGGTCTTCATCAGCGCAGACAGCAAGTAGTCGTCGAGCACCTTGGTCTCCTCGGTCTGCACGCCAGCGGGGTCGCGCAAGCCCAGCCAGTCAACCTCGCCCTCTTGGGCCGCGGCGATTGCCACGAGGTCTTGGGCCGCAGCCGCTAGTTGACGGCCTTGATCGCGCCCGCTGATAAAGGGTACACAGCCGCCAAGTGCGAGTGTGAGTGCAATTACTAACCCAGCCATGTTACTTCTCCAGCCGCCGCAAAACGGGTAACAGCATGTCCTCGGCTACGCGCTCCCAACTCATTTTCTGGGCCGCGGCATAGCCTTCGGCAAGCAGCTTTTTGCGGCCGGGCTCGTCTGTGGACAACTGGCGGACCAAAGCGCTGGCTACTACTTGACTTTGCAATGCTTCGGCTTTTGTGCGTTCGCGCACGCCAATCGGTTGGCTGACGCAGTCGGTTTCGTCGAGTTGGGTATAGGCTCCCTCGATAAAGCCGCCCAAGCCCGCCTCGCCGGCTGCTTGGCGCACAAAGCCGCGGCAACCGCACACATCGCTGACTACGCTGATGGTGCCCGAGCTCAAGCACTCGACTTGGGAGATGCCGAAAGGTTCGTAAATCGACTGCCCGAACTCCGCGTCGCTACCTCGGCGCAAGTCGGCAAACTCTGCGTCGGCTGGCAGGAACGCGCCGCAGCTTTGCTGGTCCCAGCCGAATTGGTTGACGAAAAGCGCTTTGACGGCGCGGGTGCGCGCATTAAAGGCGCGGACTAAAAGGTCGAACTTCAGCTCGCCGCTGCTGAGGTCGCTCCCCCCCTCGCAATGGACCAGCGGCCAACCATACGCGGCCATGCGCTGGACGTCCTCGGGGTCGCGGCGGCCGGTCTCGGTCGCCAACGCGATAAATAGCGCCCGTTGCCCTCGTTCCCACAGGTGGTGATCGAGGTGTTCGAGTACCAGCAAATCGCGCCATAACCCCTTGCTCTCGACTAGGCGAGCGACGTGGGTGAAGATCAGGTCTGGGGTCCAACCTAAGAGCGCGGATCCGCTGGCCTGGACTTTTTTCCGCGCTGCCTCCCGCTCGGTTGAGGACAACTCGGCGGCCGGCACGCCGTTATACACGAGGTCAATGGGACGAGCGGCGAATTCCGGCCCGAGAAAGCGCAGTTCCTCCACTACCCAATCGCCGACGGCGAGGACGGCGTCGAGACGCCAAGCTTGGCTGACGAGGGCGTGTTTGAAATAGCCGTCTTGCGGGCCGAATAGCTCGTCAATGTACTGGCCGTTTGCGCGCGCTTGGCGCAGCGCATTGTAAAAGGCAATGTCGCGCCCGGGCCGCTCCTCTACCAAGGGCCGCACGGTGGCCACTTCGTGCGCGTAGAACAGGGTTTTGCACGCCGCATCGCTCATCAGGGCCTTGAAGGCGGTACCGATCCCCATGAATTCATGCGCCAGCAGCAAGAAGGGCGCGTCTCCGACTAGGGAGCGCACGGCTGCGAAACCCGGCTCGGCTAGACGCAGGTATTGCTCGTATTCCCAGTGCTGTTCGTAGCGGTGCGATTCGAGGCCAAACTGGAGGAACAGGTCGCGCTTGAATTCGTTTAGCCGCAGCGGTGGACGGCTGACATCCACCAGCAAAACCTCGGGCGAGGCTCGATGCCCGTCTTGGGTCAGCAAGCGTCGGCCATAGACCAAGCGCACGCCAAATTTTCGCTCGACCGCGCTGAGTTGGTCGGCGACGTCGGCGGCGCGGATGCTGCGGCTGGCGTCGTAGAGGATTTCGCCGTCCGGGCCGAGCGGTTGGGCACTGTCTGGCTCGGTTAAGGGGCCGAGCAGGATGGTGCGCTGGCAATGGGCTTGGTAGCTGCGGGCCGTGATCAGGCCGCGCAGGACCGTGCCGATTCCACCGGCTTGCTGCACGGCTTCGTGCGTGACGTGGACGAGCGTGGCCATATAAAAAACATAGATCGCCGGGTATTTTCTGTCTAATGTCAGCAGTGCGACCGGACTTTGCGTACATTTGCCGAGCACTGTAAATCAGCAACTTTTTTCGGGAGAAAAGATGGCCACAAATCGCTCCGCTCCATTGCCACCCGCCGCGTATGACCAGCTCATTGACCTAGCCTTGCGGGAAGATCTCGGTGTCGTAGATGTAGAAGCTGATCTGACCGCTGCTTGGACCGTGGCGAGCGATGCTGAAGCTCGCGCTCGCATCATCGCTCGCCAAGCCGGCGTCGTCGCGGGCATTGAGGTCGCCCGCGCGGTTTTCGCTCGTCTCGACCGGAGCATTGCCGTGTGCGCCGAAGTCACTGACGGGGATGAGGTGGCAGAAGGCCAGACTCTCGTCCGCTTGCAGGGCCGCGCGCGTTCTCTCTTGGCCGGGGAGCGCACGGCGCTCAATTTTTTGCAACAGCTTTCGGGTGTGGCCACTCTGACTCACCGCTATGTGGAGGCCCTATCTGGCACGGCTACGTGCATTACCGACACTCGCAAAACCACGCCGGGCTGGCGGCACTTGCAGAAGTGGGCCGTGCGCTTGGGCGGGGGCGTCAATCACCGTATGGGCCTGTACGACGCCGTGCTGATCAAGGAAAACCACGCTGCTGCTGCGGGCGGCGTCCGCGCTGCCATCCGCGAGGCCCGGGGCCAAGCAGCGCCAATCTACGTGGAAGCCGAAAATCTCGCGGAGGTCGAGGAGGCTCTAGCGGGCGGCCCGGATCGCATTCTGCTCGACAACATGGACGCGCCGACCCTGCATAAGGCCGTAGCACTCATTCGCGCTGCCAATCCCGCCATTGAGATTGAGGCCACTGGCGGTTATACCTTGGCGACCGTGCGCGAGGCCGCTGCCGCCGGTGTGGACCTCGTCTCAATCGGTGCTCTGACGCATTCGGCACCGGCGTTGGATTTGAGTATGCTTTTTGAGGGATAGGAGCGGTCGGATTAGTGGTTGGTCCCGATCTGTTATAGCAACCTATAAGATGATCCGCAGATGGACGCAGAATGGGATGACAGCGTGAAGTACTTCTAATCGTCCCGCCAGTTGCAATAGGGATTCCGCACGAGGTTGGCGTTGTAATAGCGCGGATCGTCCGATACTTCGACGCCGGCCCAAGGAGGTTTCTCCACGACTTCTTCCTGGCTGCTCAGCTCGACTTCGGCGAGCACCAAGCCCTCGTTTTCGCCAGAAAACACGTCGATGGTCCAGACCTTGCCGGCCCAAGGCAAGGTATAGCGCGTCTTTTCAATGTGGGGCTGCTGGCACAGGGTCGCTAGGATGCTCTCGGCGTCTTGGCGCGGGATTTCGTATTCGTACTCGCGGCGAGCGATGCCGCTAGTCGCTCCCTTGAGCGTGAGCACCGCCCGCTCGCCCTCAATGCGCACGCGCACCACGCCGCCGTCTTGGATGGGAATGTAGCCCTGCCGAAAGGCGACGCCCTCTAATTGGTCGAGGTAAGAGCGGTCGGCTACGAGGTACTTGCGCTCGATTTCCCAAGGCATCGGTTAGGCGGTAGCGGTGCGGTCGAGAGAGTCGATCATCCAATCCTTGTCTTCCGTCCTACAAACTACCGATATGGGCATGGCGTTTGCTCCTCTATGTGCTTGACCAACCCGCGGGCTAAGTCGCCGCGCAAAACGCCGATTACTTGGGCGTCCTCGCGGCCAAAACCCTGCGTTAGTACTTCCATTGGCTGTACTTGAAAGACGCGCGTCCCCCTGTGCTCCAAGCGAGCTAATTCTCGTAGCGTCCGCTGCGCTAGGTCGCTGCTGGCAAAGACAAGAGCCAGCTCCTTGGCGCGGCGCACGGCCGACAGGCCGACGACCGTGGCCCCAGAGCGGCAGCCGATCCCCAAGAGCGCGGACAGTTGCGCCGTTGGGTCGAGTTGGGGTAGCTCTTGCTCAGACAAAGGCTGGCTTGATGGGCGCTGACCCGCGCGCCGCCGAAATGTTGGCTGCTTCGAGGACGCCGATTACCCGGCCCGCGGATTCAGGGGTAATGACGAGGTCGGCGCGGCCCCGCAAATGCGCGAAAACATTTTCGTAGTACGCGTCCCAATTGGACTCGGCGAAGGGCACCTCAGTGCTCATTTGGCGGCCGTTGATCAGCGTCTTGACGAGGTACTTGCCGCCAACGTCTTCGATCGCGCCCTGCGTGCCCAGTACCCGCCAGCGCGGCCGCGGACTCATCGACAGGTTGGACATGGTCAGGGTGACGGTGCAGCCGTTTTGAAAGCGCAGCGTGTATTCGGAGTGGTCCTCGTTGTCGTATTTTTTCCACGCGGGGTTTTTGACTTGATAGCCGCTGACCGAGGCGATTTTTTCCGGGACGATATTCAAAATCCAATCCGTAAAATGCGCGCCCCAGTCGTAGATGGCCCCGCCGGAGATTTTGCGGTTGGCGCGCCACCAAGTCCCCTGCTCGCCGTAGCCGTAAAATCCGGTCTCGATGCGGAAGACGGGACCGATGATTTGCTCTTTGAGAATTAGATCGCGCAGCACCACAAAGTCGCCGTCCCAGCGCCGGTTGTGAAACGTCGAGAGCAGGACCTTGTTCTTTTTGGCCGCGGCCTGCATGCGCTTGACTTCGGCAGTGGTAATGGCGAGGGGCTTCTCGCAGACTACATGGACCCCGGCGTTGAGGCACTGCACCGCTAGCTTGGCGTGCGTGTTGTGCGGGGTGATGATTGTCACCAAGTCCAAGTTCGCGTTCCGCAGCATGGTGCCGACGCGGCTATAGGTCTTGATGCTGGGGAAGTCCTCTTCGGCTACTTGACGCCGCTCGGGATCTAGCTCGCAAACAGCGGCCACTTCTACGCCCTCGTTTTTGGCCATGGAGGTCAAGTGCAACTGACCCATATTGAACGCGCTGCTATAGCCTATGACACCTACGCGGAAGTGCTCCTGTTTTTTTGCTGCCACAATGTGCTCCTCTGTTTAAGGGGTTTGAAGCCGCGAATCTGCAAAATGCCGCTGTGCGCGTCAATGCGGCTGGTTTGTCCGCGCCCCGGGCCGAATCCGTAGCCGCTGGCTAGATGCGGAAGCCCACACTGCCAGAATACATAAGAAAGCCCCGATACTGAAGTACCGGGGCTGTGGCGAAATTCCGCTTGGCGACCACTGGCCGAGGTCCGCGCTCTTTATATCAAACAGTTTCTGATGCAGCAGCAAGTTGATGATTGACAACCTGCCAGAACGCGACAATCGCTCTTTTTTTTCCGTCAAAAAAATCCTCAAAAAAACCTACTGCATTTAACGGCAATGGATAGGCATAACGCTCGCCATCTTCGCCAATCTCTGCGACCCAATCGTCAGGTTCTGTAGAATCGACCACCTCAAACAACGAAGCATTATAGAGAAAGGGCCTGCCCGCGTCGTTCAAAATTCTAAAGTCATCGGCTTCTATCCCAATTACGACATAATGTTGATTGGGTGTGAGATCGGGATATGCAGTATTTTGTTTTCTAAATTGGACAATCATAGCGGATTAACTCGTTTTTGCTTCAACTCAATGCGACCGATATCGGGATGTTCGTACCAGTGAATTTCGTATTGATGACCGGAAATTTCAAAGCGAGGGCTGCTCTTTTTGACCCATCTCGATGCGCGACCACCATAAGTATGAACCAAACGTTGAACATCGCGAATGCGGTTGCCTTTGGCGATCACTCGAGATTGTGCAATCTGTTTTGATGTCAGTTCAAGAATCTCATCGACCCTTTCTTTTGGCACGAGCGAGTACTACATAGCCGAATTTTTACATATTGTCAAGAAGGTTCTGGCAGGACATAGGCGATCACCGACTGGCTGTTGAACGGATTGGGCGCGTTCGGCTGCAATTGTGGGCTATCGGGGAATTCGCTCAACGCCTCGGCTGTCGTTGCGAGCCGCTCACCGATAGCTGCTCCATGCCCTGTTGTCCTGTTGTGCGTCAATGCGGTGGGTTTGTCTGAGTCATAGTCTATTACTATGTTGAACGGAACGAAATCGTCCTCTCCACAATTAAAATCCCACGCGACAGATGGAAACAAGACTAACGAGAAAAGACCTCGCCTTCATCGGCGGCTGCGTGCTCATTGCCGCCGTTAGTTTGGCCGTTGGAGTTCACTACTTCTACCAGGCTTTTCCCGAAGCCTCAATCGACTTTCGCGTCACCCGCGACGAGGCCAAGGAGCAGGCGGCCGATTTTATCACTGCCCGCGGCTTTGAGCTGGCCGACTACCGCCACAGTGCCATTTTCCGCTACGACAATCAGACCAAGACCTTTCTCGAGCGCGAGTTGGGTCTTGAAGGAGCCACGCAGGTTATCGGCGATCCCGTGCAGTTGTGGCGCTGGAGCAACCGCTGGGTGCGGGAGTTGGAAAAGGAGGAGTTCCAGGCCACGGTTACGACTTCTGGCGAACTCGTCAGCTTTAGCCATCTCATCGAGGAAGAAGCGCCCGGCGCGAGCCTCGAAGAAGCCGAAGCCCGCCGCTTGGCCGAGACCTTTCTCACCGCTGAGCTTGGCCGCGATCTCGCCGCGCTCGAATTCGTAGAGGCGCAGGCTCAGGAGCGACCCAACCGCATCGACTACACCTTTAGCTGGAAGTTGCGCGACTTTGCCGTTGGCGAGGCCCACTACCGCTTCTACGTGCGGCTGCAAGGCGACCAGATCGGCGGCTTTGGCGAGTATCTCAAAATTCCCGAGGCGTGGGAGCGCGACTTCGCCGAGTTGCGGTCGCACAATGAGACCACGGGCTTGGTGGCTGGGACTTTGCTCATCCTGACCATACTGGCGATGCTGGTCTCGTTCTTTAGCGGGGTCCGCGCCCGAGACATCCGCTGGAAGACCGCCGCGATCTTTGGGGCTATCGCCGCGGTTCTGACGCTGCTAGCCGAACTCAACAATCTGCCGCTGACAGCGTTTGATTACGATACGACCGATACATACGGGTCTTTTCTGACGCGCCAGTTGCTCAACAGTCTGTTCGCCGCTGCCGTCCAAGGCATCCTCATCTTCTTTCTCACGGCGGCGGCCGAGCCTTTGTACCGACGTTACTACGCGAACCAAATCCAGATTGGGGGCCAGTTTACGCCAGCGGGCCTGCGCACCAAGCGCTTTCTCCTCGGCACCATTCTCGGCTTGGCCATGACCCCCGCCTTCTTAGCCTACCAGGTGCTCTTTTACATCGCGGCCGAACAGTTGGTCGGCGCTTGGGGTCCGGCGTACATTCCCTACAGCGAGATGGTCAACACGTATATCCCGTGGATCATGGTGCTGTTGATCGGCTTTATGCCCGCGGTCTCCGAGGAGTTTATATCCCGGGCGTTTTCGATTCCCTTCTTGCACAAATACCTCAAGTTCCGTTGGGTTGCGGTCGTCATCGCGGGCCTTATATGGGGATTTGCTCATGCCAACTACCCGCAGCAGCCCTTTTACATTCGCGGCATTGAGGTGGGCATCGCCGGTATTGTCGTCGGCTATATCTTCCTCCGCTTTGGGATTCTCGCCCCTCTCGTATGGCACTATACGATTGACGCCCTGTACACGTCCCTAATCCTCTTCCGCTCGTCTAATAATTACTTCGTCGTTTCAGCGGCTTTGTCGGCGGGTCTGATGCTCCTGCCCTTGGCGGTGGCTATAGTCCTCTACCTGCGGCAGCGCCGCTTCGCCGACCCAACGTCCTTGCTCAACAAAAGCGCTGAACCCCCCGCATTGGAAGCGGTCGCGGACGAGCCTACAGCGCAACAGCCCGCCGCCCCGGCTCCTACGTTTGCCTATGCCCCGTTGTCTAAACGACGCCTAGGTTGGGCCGTCGCGGTGGTCGTGGCCTCGCTGGGTTTTTTCGCTCTCGACTACGAGAAGCCGCTCGACTTTGTCGATGTTCAGTTGACGCGGCTGGAGGCCGAGGCCAAGGCCGTTGAACATCTAAAGGCGACTGGTGCGGATCCCTCAGCGTATGAGGTAGTTACCTATTATCAAAACCAGCCGAATACCATGGCGATTCGGTACATCCTAGAGCGCGACTCAGTGGCTGTGGTCAATCGCCTATACCAAGAAGATCTGTTGGCCAGCTTGTGGGTGACGCGCTTTTTCCGCTACGGCGAAAAGGAGGAATACCAGGTCGCCGTCCATCCCGAAGACGGCTCCCTTTACAGCATAAATCACTCGCTGGCCGAAGAGGCCGAGGGTGCGGATCTCGAAGAGGCACAAGCGCAGGCAATAGCTGTCGATTACCTGCGTGCCTACGGCTTTGACGTCGAGCAATTGGAGCTCAAGGAATCCTCGTCGGAAAAGCTGCCCAACCGCCGCGACCACCGATTCGTCTTCGAGGCTGTCGAGGGCGACCCGCGCAACGTCGATGAGTTGCGCTATCGAGTGCGGGTCAACGTTGCCGGCGACGAGCCAGTTTCTATCTATCGCTTTCTCAAGGTGCCCGAGGATTGGCGGCGTGAGCGCGAAGAGAGCACCACGCTCAAGACCGCGCTTTCCGGCCTGCTCATTGTCTTAATTGCCGCAGTGGTGATCCACGGCCTGTGGCTGCTCGTGCGCCGCGTGCGGAACGAGGGCATAGTTTGGTCTCCGCTGGTTAAAATCGCCGCGATTGTAGCGGCCTTCTTATTACTCGAATTTCTCAATGGCCTGTCGGTTGTCGAACGCGCTTACGATACCCGCCTCACGCTGCCGATCTTTACCATTACCCAGCTACTCAGCATTGTCTTGGGCAGCTTAGGGGTCGGCTTGATGATTCTCGCGGCCCTCGGCTTGGCCACCAGTCTCTATCCAGACTGGCCGGCGCGCCTGCGAGCTGCGCGGCGCGTGCCCGAATTCCGCGACGCGGTCGTTGGGGTCGCGTTAGTTCTCATCGCCAGAGAGGCGTGGCAGCACTTGCGCGGCTACGTAGAAAGCCGATTCATCGCCTCCGACCCGAGTCTCGGCTTTGGGCTACCCTCTGGATTGGACCAGTATCTGCCTTTTTGGAATTCCCTGTCCGACGGCGTAACGAACGCCATCTTCCTCCCAATTATCGCCGGCTTGGTGCTCTACTATAGCCGCGTCGTAATAAAAAAGAGGCTCTACGCAGTCGTGGCGGGCTTGGGGGTGGGGTTGATTATGTCCGGCGGCAACGCCGTTCACTTCGACGAGTTCCTCTTTGAGTTGTTGACGTTTGTCACTAGTATCGGCTTCGTCGTCGCTGCAATCGTCTTGCTCTTGCGGAACAACCTCCTTGCCTACGTGTTACTGGGGTTTGTCTCGGTGCTCTCGGCGGTCAAGAGCCTCGGCGCGCTGTCTGCGCCAGCCTATCAGTTGCAAGCTGGCATTCTGTTGCTGCTGGTTCTCGTGGTCATCTTCTGTCTGTGGTGGCGTTTGGGCGCTGAGCGCGAGGCGTCCTAGACGCGGGTGATGGAGTTTATTTTTTACGCCTCCCTGCTGATGACGCCGGTCGTCTTGGGCGTTTTGCTCTACGACCGCTTGCGGCAAGGGGGGGCAGAGGAACCTAGTTCGGTTGAGCGGCGGCGCTTTCTCCGCCGTGGCCTCGCTGTGGTGCCCGCGCTTGGGGCGGTGAGTGTCAGTCACGGGATTTACACTTCCTACACTCGCGCACGCATGCCTGTGGTGCCGCTCCGCTATCCCGATCTGCCCGCCGAGTTAGAAGGCTTAAAGATCCTCCATCTCAGCGACATTCACATCGGGCCGTACGTCCAGCTCGCCGATCTTGAAGCCCTGGTCGCGCGCGCGGCTCAAGCGGCACCGGACTTGATCGCGATTACCGGCGATGTATGCGACCACAATCCGGATTACTTGGCGACCCTGCGCCTGATCGAAAGCGTGCCGACTCGGCTTGGGACTTACGCCAGCTTGGGCAACCACGAGTACATGCGCGGCATCCGCCGCATCCGTCGGCACTTCGACCAGACTGCGATTCCCTTGCTCGTGAACGAAGGGCTGGCGGTGCCGGTGGGCGCGGCGACTCTCTACCTCGGCGGGGTTGACGACCCGCGCTTTCTGCGCAGCCCGGCGTCCTACGCGCAACTCCGCAACTCAGTGGAACAGGCCGTAAGCGCGTCGCCGAGCGATGCCTTCACTGTGTTGCTGAGCCACCGCTCGCAAGCCCTCGACTACGCCGCGCCTCTCGGCGGTACTGACTTGATTCTGGCCGGCCATACGCATGGTTTCCAGCTAGGCATGGCCGGGCGCAGCTTTTTTGAGCCGTTCTTTCCCGAGCGCTATATCTGGGGGCATTACGAAAAGGGAACTACTCAGCTTT
The DNA here is from genome assembly GCA_965219735.1 of Candidatus Latescibacterota bacterium. Classification (GTDB taxonomy): domain Bacteria; phylum Latescibacterota; class UBA2968; order UBA8231; family UBA8231. Next base: position 5,026,268 of record OZ244790.1, on the reverse strand, counting down.
ACACTACGGCCGGCGTTGGGCACTGGCTGCCCTTCCGCTTCGGCTGTCCGCCCGAGGCCCCGATCATCACCCTGCACCGAGCGTAGGGGCAATCCTTGTGGTTGCCCTCGTTCCGAACAGCACGAGGAATGTTAAAAATGCCTCTTAGCGAAAGGAAACTATCATGCGCATACTCGTAACCGGCGCGGCCGGTAGCGTCGGCTCTAACGTGGCCCGCGGCCTCAAGGAGCGCCACGAGGTGCGCGGTCACGACCGCGTGCCCATGCCCGATCTCACGGATACCGTCGTCTCTGACCTCACCGACTTTGACTCTGTGCTAGAGGCTACTCGCGGTGTGGACGCCATTGCCCACATTGGGGGACTGCCCGGCGGCAACGAGTGGGATCCCATGCTGCAGAGCAACTTTATCGGCACGTACAACGTCTTTGAAGCCGCCCGCCAAAACGGCGTCAAGCGCGTCGCCTATGCCAGCCGCGCCGGGGTCTTAACGCTCTATCCGCGCAACATCCGCCGCACGGTCGATATGACTACCACCCCGGTGGGTATCTACACGGTCAGCAAGATTTTCGGCGAGGGTCTGGCCCACTCTTTTGCCCATCAGCACGACATGGAATTTGTCTGCGTGCGCATCGGCAATTTCAACCTCAAGCGCGACCAACCCGAACATCCGCACCATCTCAGCCACGGCGATTGCGTGCGGGTTTTTGAGCAGGCGCTGATTCATCCGGGCGTGAAGTTTGAAATCGTCTTTGGGGTGTCGGGCAGCAACTGGCCGCTCTACGACGTCGAGCACGGGAAAAAGGCGATTGGGTACGAGCCGCAGGATTATTCGGAGGTGCCGGAGGAGGAGTGGGGGAGGTGAAAAACATGACAGATTTGGAAATAGAGAAGCTGAGCAAGGTTCGATCCGATGTGCTTGCTCACTGGTCAAACAGGGAGTAAATTTGACTCCTTCGTTCCTACAGTTATTGCAGACAGCTTCTTGCGACATTGAACGTGAGCCATTGTCCCTTTAAGGTTGGTGATAGTAAACGCGCCAAGCGCTACCTCATATCTACCTCTCCAACCCACTCGGATGGTAAGCCATTTTCGGCCCGCAAAAAAATATAATCCCTCTATATTGAGACACACGCTAACCATCCAAGTATCGTTAAGTATGCGAGACGTATCATTGAGCATGTAGGACAGGATCCCGCCCAGTTCAAAGTCCGTTTATAAAACGGCCCGGTGGTGAGACGCTCTAATCGGAAAGGAATACCCAATGCGCATTACTCTCGATATTGACGATGATGTCCTTACGGTGGCGAAGAAACTCGCCAAGCGCGACCAGAAGACGGCCGGGAAGCTGGTGTCGGAACTCATGCGCGAAGCACTAGCAGCGCGGGTGGAATCCGGAGCTGCAAGCAAGCCGAAGCGAGATATATATGGCTTCAAGCCCATACCAGCAGGTGGCTACGCTGTCACGAACGAGCTTGTCAATGAACTTCGCGACGAGTTGGGGATTTGATTCGTGAGAGCGCTGCTTGATGTTTTGGTTGATCTCGTCGAGTTGTACGAGAGCAAGCACGAGCCGATGGGGTATCCAAGCCTCCTCGCGGCAATTGAGTTTCGCATAGAGCAAGGTGGCTCAGCCACAAAAGAGGACCTCTGATATGCCAGTGTCGGCGACAGCAATTCCTAATAAGTACCGCGCTGATGTAGCACGGGCGGTGGAGATATGCAAAGCGGAGGGATGCCGAGACGTGTTTATATTTGGCTCGGTTGCCGTTGGACGACATCGACCGCACTCCGACCTGGATATAGGTGTCCGTGGTTGTCCGCCCGAGCACTTCTATCGCCTGCTAGGACGATTGATGGACGAACTCACTCATCCCGTGGATTTGGTTGATCTGGACCTTGAGACCCGAGTCACTGAATTCCTTGAGCAAGAAGGTCAACTCGTGCATGTTGGATGAGGCTCTCAGACGACTCATCATCCGCGAACTCGAAGAAATCGATGCTTTACTCGGCAAGTCCTCTCCATTGCTAGGGACCCCGGTTGATGCTGAGCCATCCTTTGAGCGCGTCGCTGCCCTATCGGCAGTTCTCAACTCTTTCTACACCGGTCTTGAGCGAATTTTTGAGCGCATCGCCAAGGAGATTGATATAAGGAAACCCGAGGGCGAGCGGTGGCATATCGAGTTGCTAAATCAGGTCGCTCGCCAGACAGAGAGTCGGCCGGCTGTAATATCAGAGGACTCCCGACAGCGTCTGCGTGACTACCTTGCCTTCCGTCACCGCTCCCGTCACGCGTATGCGCATTACCTCGTCTGGGATGGTATGGCCCAATTGGTCGCTGGTACTTCGCAGACATGGAATATCGTCCGCTCAGAGATTTTGCAGTTCTTGCAACAGCAGTCGTCGACCCCAAGTGACGAGGCAAAATAGCGCACAAAATCATAGAGGTGATCCCCATGGACCCAAGCTGCTTGCAGTACTGCATGACCGATGCACAGCGCGACCATTTTGAACAGCAGGGATACTTAATCGTCGAGGATGCGCTCGACGATGACATGCTGGGCCGGCTGCTGGAGGCCGGTGATCGCGTCGATGTCCAAGAAAGAGCGGCGCGTGGCTTGGCACCCAATGCCTTGCTGTCGAAATTCAGGACTATTGTCGAGGATGATGTTTTTCTCGAACTGCTCGATTGGCCCAAGACGTTTCCGCTGATTTGGGATATTCTCGGCTGGAACGTCCAGCACTACATCTCGCATTTGATCTACTACCCGCCCGAATCCAAGAGTAGCGTCAGTCTGAAGCCGGGAGGATGGCACCAAGACGGCGGTCGGCCAGTCCCCGAAATGGAGCGCCCCCAACCGAGGTTGTCGCTCAAGGTTGGATTCTGGCTGACCGACATCAGCGAGCCGGAGAGAGGGGGGATCCGAATTGTCCCCGAAAGCCACAAGGGGGACCATCCGCCCGATTTTGCCGATGAGATGCAGGTTCAGGTGAAGGCGGGAACGGCCGTGCTGTTCGACCGACGAATGTGGCACGCGCGCGGGATTAATACCTCGGAGACGACCCGGAAAGTGCTGTTTTTGGGGTATAGCTATCGCTGGCTGCGCGGCCTCGACTACAACCTGATGCCCGCTGAAATCCTCGCCAAGTGCAGTCCCATACGTCGGCAATTGCTCGGCGATGGGGTGGACGTCAAAGGGTGGTGGCAGCCAACAGATGAGGACGTGCCCCTCAAGGGCTGGCTGACCGAGCACAAGGGGAAGGAATACGTCGAGCGGATTGGGCAAAAGCAGTGGGAAAGGGAGAAGTGGGAAGTGCTGGGTGGCTGACCGAGGTAGAGTAGAGAGACCATACGCAGCGATTGAGCACCCGGTGATAGGTATCATACTCAAATCTTGATCGTTGGTCCCCAATCACCAGCAAAATCCTTCGTCGAGCTATTAGAGAGATTAGTCAGATTATTTCCGTCGATATCTATTCGGTAGATTTGCTGGCGGCCTTCCCAGTCGCCCGTGAAGCTGATCGCCGAGCCATCTGGTGACCATGAGGGTGCCATAGTGCCGCCGCCCTCAACGTTGGTGAGGCGTCTAGGATCCGACCCATCCGCTCTCATGACGTAGAGTTGCGATCTTTTGCCATCGCGGTTCGACTTAAAGGCGATCCACTTGCCGTCCGGGGACCAGGCAGGATCTTCATCGTTGCCCTGAGAAATGTGCAACCGTTTTTGCTCGCTTCCATCCGGTTGCATCACATAAATTTGTGTCTTACCATCGCGGTCGGTCGTGAAGGCAATTTTAGAGCCATCTGGGGAAAAAGTTGATTCCGACTCATACGCCGGATGATTGGTCAAATTCCTCTGGTTAGAACCGTCGCTGTTCATGGCATAGATCTCGACGTTGTCGTGACGATCCGTGCAAAAAATGATCGTCTGGCCGTCGGGCGACCAGTGACAACGAAGGTCTGGGGCCGAATTGTGGGTCAGTCGCCTCGGTTCGCTTCCATCGGCGTTGATTACGTAAATTTCGCCCTTGCCATGGCGTCGGTCGCAGTAGGCGATACGCGTGCCATCGGGAGACCAGTTTACGTGGTCTTTCTCGTAATCCGGGGTGTGCGTGATGTTGGTCTGATCTGTTCCGTCCTCATTCATGGTAAAGATATCAAAGAGTCCATTCCGGTCTCTCACAAAGGCGATTTTGGAAGTTTCCATAGCTGTAACCCCTTCGACCAATCAGGCGAAAGCTCATGGCAGATAACGTCTTGCAGTTACTGAACCTGCGGAGCAGGTTGCCCGCAGCGGTAACTGCTTGTTACGCGAAGAATGACATTTGACTCTAAGAAGTTTCCACGTTTATGCGCACTCGAACCTCAGGAATCCACAAGGCTTTTTAATCCACTTTCCAAGTCATCCAGCCATTGCGGCGTTTTGGGGTGAAAGGCTCCCAACACTTCCCAGAACCAGCACAAACCGGCACCCATGGTGGCTTGTCTGACTTTAAGGTACGTCTCGTCAGGTTCTATCCGCACTCCACCTGCCTCTGCATACCCCGCCCAAAACTCCTGCGGATAGTGATCGCGACCATAAATTTCTTGAGGGTTTCGGGTAAACTCTGCTGCGACATGCAGTTGTTCATGTAGGAGGTCGCCAGTCGCTCCGTTCTCAAAATCGTAAATGCCGACTATATGGCCATCATCATCAACCAAAAGATTGTGTATAGTTGCATCTCCCCATAGAAGCCCTTGAGGACTCGGATTCGGCACGACATCAATCTTGTCCAGAAGATTTTCGATAATGGGCAACTTGGCTTGACAATCCTCTGGTAGGTCGGCTACCAAGTCCTGATTGTAAAGGAGCTTGCTCCGTATGTCTTCTCGCCATTGGGTCACATCCTGCACGGGCAGAAGACCGGCGGATACTCTCTGTTCGTTGATGGCAGCGACCACTGAGCCAAATTCTTTGAGCAGGCGACACCGCCGATCATCGCTAGTACTGGGCCTCTCGAAAAAGTCTCGTCCTTGAGTACCGGGGAGCAGACTAGAAATCAGATAAGGATAGCCGAACGCATCGGTGTCCTCGCATAATATACTGATCTCCGGGACGGGCAGAGTGGTTGTATCGCGTAACAATGCGGTAATATTGAAATCGACCGCTAGCGAGAAGGCTTTTCGATACTTGATCTTGATTATATAGCTGCCGCCGCAACACACGGCCTTGTAGACGCAGTTGGTTTGATTTGCTTCAAGTTCAGTCCATTCGATAACCGAGCCTAGCCCCTGTCTAGCAAAAGCCACTGCTCCCTGCTCAGCAGTAAAGGTCGGCTTTTTGGAGGCTTCTATAAATGCTTGCTTGCTGATGGCCAAATCTACGCTCTGATATACTGTAACGCACTTCTACGCCATGTCGCCCATGGCCTGACGGCGGCGGCGATGAGCAAGTTCGCGCAAGTCCACAACCACATCAGTTTCATCCACAATTTCCTGTCCAATAAGCTCTTCAATCACGTCTTCCAAGGTCACCACACCCTCCAATCCACCGAATTCATCAATCACGACAAACAAATGTTGCCGGAGTTCAAGAAACATGCGCAGAACTCGATCCAACGTCAGCGTCTCCAGCACGAAGTGCGCAGATCGCGCGAGACTCTGCAGGGAGACATTTTCGCGGTCCTCGGCAACTGCTGATAGAAGATCCTGACGGTGGACGATCCCAACAACATCCTCAGCATCTTCATCATCTACTATCGGAATACGAGCATATGATGGCACACCCATTTGCAGCACCTCATCTACTTTCTGTCGTGCTTGAAGGGAATAAATGACCGTGCGCGGTGTCATGATTTGCTGAACTGTTTTCTCTTTCAACGATAGAATGTTCTGAACGGCCCGGCCTCCTTCTGAATCAATGGTTCCCGCACGCCGCCCCATCTGCACCAATGCTATGAGCTCCTCCGAAGAAACAACATGCTCAACCTTGCCACGAGATATTAGCCGTGTCATAAATTGGCACAGCCAGATAAGCGGTGCTTGTGTCCAGATCAAAAATTGGATGGGATATGCAATCCAGGACACAAGGTGACGGGCATAGACCACGCCAATCGTCTTTGGAATAATCTCAGAGAACATAAGAATCACGAGGGTAAATACCGCTGAAAAATGCGGCAACCACGGTTCGCCCAAAACATCAGCGGCTGCCGCTCCAGCAAGGGCGGCTCCAACCGTATGTGCAATTGTGTTCAGAGATAGGATACCCGCGATAGGCGCATCCACATTTTCTCTAAACTTTTTCATTAATCGGCCAGAAGCACTGCCAGATTTCGCCAGCGATTCGACATGACCAACAGGAGCCGAGTACAATGCCGCTTCAAAAAGTGAACACAAAAAAGAAAAGAAAACGGCAAAACTCACAAAGAATATCAATTCAAACATCTGATTACTCCTCTTTGCTTAGAAAACCGCAAATCGAGCATAGGCATGCAAGAGTCAGAAAAGCTTGATACAAAAGTCATTTGCCGTCCGCTGATTCTCCTGCGCCAGTTCCACTGTGCGCTGAGAAACAAAAACAAGGGGATAAAAAGAAAGCCCCTGAAAAGTCAGGGGCTTAGAAGATGGTGGGCGATACTAGACTTGAACTAGTGACCTCCTGCATGTCAAGCAGGCGCTCTAGCCAGCTGAGCTAATCGCCCTCGTGTTGTCTAATTACAGACGGGTCAATAATATATCCCAGCACACTAACTGCGTCAAGATTGCGCGAAAAGGAGAGCAAAATGCCTACTACCTACCGAGTTGGACTCATCGGCTGCGGACGCATGGGTGCCACCATCGACGACGAAGTCAAAGGCGGCCCCAATGCCCAGCTTTTTCTGCCGTATTCGCACGCCGCGGCCATCGTCGCCTGCGAGCGCATGGAACTGGTCGCTGTCTGCGACCCGATCGAGGAGAAGGCCGAACGCATCCGCGACCGCTACAGTGCCCAACGGGCGTACGCCGATTACAGGGAAATGATCGAGCGCGAAAACCTCGACGTAGTCAGCATTGCCACCCGGCCGGGCCCGCACGCCGAACAGGTGATTTTCGCGGCTGAAGCTGGCGTCAAAGGCATCTATTGCGAGAAGTCGCTGTGCAACGCCGTACACGAGATGGACGCCATGCTGCAAGCCTGCATGCCGCGGGGCGTCAAATTCAACTACGGCACGCAGCGGCGCTATGCCGCGCTCTACCGCGATGCGCGCGCCATGATCGAGCGCGGCGACATCGGCGAGGTGCAGGCGGTTGTGGCAAACTGCGGGATCAGCGTGGCGCAATGGGGGCACACGCACGCGGCCGACATGATGCTCTTTTTCGCGCTGGATTCGGAGGCGGAATTCGCGCAGGGGACGGTACAGGCAGAGGCCGCGGATTGGGAGGGGGATCGGCTGACTATAGATCCGAGGATCAGCAATGGATACGTGCAGTTCAAAAATGGGATTCACTCGTACTTAGTGGGTGCGCCCGGCTGGGAATTCGAAATCAGCGGCACCGAGGGCACGCTAAGGACCTTGAGCAATGGGATGGGCTATAGCCTGCGCAAGAAAGACGAGCACGGCGAGTTGCGCCCGGTAGCTGCGCCCGAGGCTATCATTGAGAGCGGCACGCTGCGCGGGATGGAGGACATCGTCCGGGCCATCGACGAGGACGGCGATACGCAAGGCAATCTAACGCTCGCCTGTCGCAGCCAAGAGCTAATTTTCGCGATCGTCGAATCGCATCGGCAGGGTGGGGCGCGGGTGGCCTTGCCGCTGGAGAACCGGGCTTTGTCGATTGCGCCAGATCACTACTAGCGCCGATGCAGATCAGCATTGTTTCCTACGAGAAACACCGCAACTCGGCACTAGAAGCCGCCGAGCAGGAGTATATCAAGCGGCTCTCGCGGCAGGCGCGAGTCGCGCTGTGCCCGCAAAAAGGTAAGGCACGGGGCGGCCTGCCGGACCGGCTGTTGAAAGGGACGTATGTCGTCGGTCTGTACGTGGAGGGAAAGCCGTTTACCTCTGAGCAGTTGGCGCAGCAGCTTCAGCGGCTGATGAACCAAGGTCATTCACATTTAGTGCTGGTAATAGGAGGGGCCGAGGGAATGCCGGCGGGGGTAGAATCTCAAATACAAGAGCGGTGGTCGCTGTCGCCGCTGACTTTTTCTCACCAGCTAGCGCGTCTGCTGTTGTTGGAAGCCTTGTATCGGTCCTTTGACATTTTAAGCGGCGGGCGGTACCACAAATAGCCGCGCTTAAAAATACGTCATCAGCTTGTCCCACAGCCCCATGCGGTCGATGCTCTTTTCAGCGTGGATGGGCACCACGGCCAGTAGGCTGTCGCCCAGCGAGACTCGCAGCTTGCCCATTTCAGTTCCGGCCGCGACCGGTGCTGGAAATTCCTCGGGCAGCTCTAGGTGGTGGACGAGCTGTTTCTCCTGTTCAGGGGTAAGCACGGCGACTATGGTGTCTTGGGCCAAGACGCGCACTTCTGGCTCTATTCCCCAGTTGAGCGCGACCTTGCCCATCAGCTCGCCGGTTTCGACGATGGGCACGCGCGAGAAGTTTTCAAAGCCCCAGGTCAACAGGCGGCGAGTCTCCCGGTTGCGGGCGCTCGCAGAGGAGGCTCCCAAAATTACAGAGATTAGGCGCATGTCGTGGCGCATGGCCGTGGAAACGAGGCAGGAGCCGGCGCGCCGCGTATAGCCAGTTTTTAGCCCGTCAAGCCCTCGGAACCGCCCCAGCAGCTTGTTGGTGGCGCGAAGCGTGAACTTGCCGTTGCGGAAAGGCTTGCGGCGGGTAGATGACCATTCTAAGGTCTCCGGGTGGCCCAAGATGAGCTCGCGGGCGACCTTGGAGAGGTCGTGGGCCGTGCTTAGGTTGCCCTTGCCGCGTGGCGTGTTGTCGAGGCCGTGGACATTGACAACACGCGTGTCGTGCATCCCGAGGCTTCGGGCACGCTCGTTCATCAGCCTGACAAAGCCGGTGGTCGAGCCGCTGACGTGCTCGGCAATGGCAACGCAAGCATCGTTAGCCGAGGAAATGGCCGCAGCCTCCATCAGTTCTCGCAGTGTAAAGACCTCGCCCCGCTTCAAGAAAACCTGAGAGCCGCCGGTGCGCGCCGCACGACGGGAGACCCAGACCGAATCCTCTAATGAGATCTCGCCGGCTTTGACCATTTCCAAGACCACCAGTTTGAGCACCAGCTTTTGGGTGCTGGCTGGCGAGCGCTGTCTATCTGGGTGATGGGCAAAAAGGACGGTCCCGCTTTCGGCTTCGAGCAAGAGGGCAGCGGCATACGGCGGCCTCTGGCCGGGGTCGAAGTCGGCGGCTTGAAGCGGTACACACGACAAACATACAGCGACGCACAGCGAACGAATGTACATTATTTCTCTCGCTCAGAAAGCCAAGGGGCGTTACGGGGGATGGGCCTAAATGTAATAATTAAGGCACGTTAGGTCAATCAGGATATTGCACCACCCATTCGCGCGACCTCTGCCCGTTTGGTCGGCGGGTGTTTCCTTACGAGGACCAGCAGCGTAATTTTAGACTTAGAAAGGACGACCTATGATTACGGCAACTATACCTCAACTCACGTATAGCGGCAAGCCGATCGCCATGGATCAGGTAGGCGAACTCCGCCGCTCGGATGATATAATTAATGATCGGGACGCGCTCTGGGAGCGGATGGAAGAAGATGGATATTTGTTTTTGCCGGGGTATTTGGATCGGCGCGACGTGTTGGCGGCGCGGGCCGAATTGTGCGATCGCCTCTTCAAGGCAGGGGTGCTAGACCCAGCGCGACCGCCCATGGAAGGCGTAGTGGCCACCGGCAAGACGGTCAATCCGGCGGCCACAGGCCCTTTTATGCCCGTTTTAGCGCGCAACAACCCGCCGCTAGACAAGGTCCTCTACGAAGGCCCGATGATGGACTTTTACGAATTCCTCTTGGGCGGCCCGGTTAGGCATTACGACTACACTTGGTTCCGCGCTAAGCAGCCGGGCACGCACACGGCGACGACTCCGCATTATGACATCGTCTATATGGGCCGGGGGACCAAGGCGCTCTACACGTCGTGGACGCCCTTCAGCGACGTGCCCTACGAGATGGGGGGGCTGATGGTGTTGGAGGGGTCGCACAAGAACGAAGCCCTGAAACAAGGCTATGGCCAGACCGATGTGGATGCGTTTTGCGAAAACGACGGCCCCACTGCGCGCCAAATCGTCGCGGCTGCGCAGCAGCAGGGCCGCGAACTGACACGCGAAGAACGCGAGCAAATTCGCTGGAACTCGTCCGGGGCCTATTCGCACGACGCGATTGCCGTGCGCGAGGAGCTACGGGGCCGCTGGTTGACGGCCGAGTACCAGATGGGAGATTTGCTGGTCTTCTGCATGTATCTGTTGCACGCTAGCTCAGACAACCAGACGGACTGCATCCGCCTCTCTTCCGATACGCGCTACCAGCGTTCGCACGAGCCAATAGACGACCGCTGGATCGGCGACGACCCGCCCGCGCACGGCATCCGCGCCAAGCGGGGCATGGTATGCTGATTAGTTGACGGATGGATCTGCGGGAAATACGGAGATGGGGCGGTATTTGCCCCCCATGGAGTGGAGCACTGCTTGCCACATGGTTTCGGGGGTGGGCGCTAGAACCATCTCTGGGTCGCCTGGGGCCAAAAACCAAGTGCCAGCGCTAATTTCGGACTCGAGCTGGCCCGGCTCCCAGCCGGCATAGCCCAAGTAGAACCGCAACCGCGGCGCGTCGGGCCGGAGTACTTCGTCCTCGGCGTACTGGGTATCGAGGTTGCCGCCCAGATAGAGGCCATCGAGAATTTTCGTCCCCCCTTCGACTAATCCGTCGAGCCGGTGCAAAAAGAAAAGATAGCGCTGGTGTACTGGCCCGCCCTGGTAGAATATCCGTCCCAACTCCGCACACGCATCTTCACCGCCTGCGAGTTGTTGTAGGGAATCAGCCGCATAGCGCCTGACTCGCTCGCCGAGGGGCTGGTTGATCACCAAGCCCATGGTGAGGTCTGTTTCGCTGTAGTGGGTAATGAGCACGACCGCGCGGTCGAAGTCGAGCGAGTCGAGTGCGGGAGTAGCGACCAACAGGGTCCCGGTTTGGAGCGGTGCGGGCATGACAGGTATCTGGCGTAGCGAGTGTCGCTGTGAACGATAATAAAGATCGCGCGGCGAGACAACCTCGCTCAAGAGTACGCCAAGTAGCGGCGGCGAATAGCGTCAAAGGCTTGGCAGGCCTCGGCCCAAGCGGCCTGCAACTCGGCGACGGCCGTGCCCGCATCGAGGGCGCGGCGGATCTGGTCGGTGCCGGCGAGGCGATCGAAGTTGTGGATACCACCGGCGGGTACGCGCCAGGCGAATTCGCTCGGGTAGAGCCGACGCACGACCGCGAGTGCCTCAAAGCCAACGGCAACAGGCTCAAAAGCTGCGCGGTCAAGGACGTGGACTTGAACCCCCTCGCAGGTTTCGCCCGCGTACTTGCCAGCCGTTGGCTGAAAAAACACCGGGCGGAAGCCCACCCCGGGCAGCGCTCGGCTGTTGAGCGCGTCGGCTAAGCGCGCACCGTCGATAAACGGCGCGCCAAACTGCTCAAAAGGCTTGGCCGTCCCCCGTCCTTCAGACACGTTGGTCCCTTCGAAGAAACAGGTTCCCGGATAAATCACCGCGGTCTCTGGACTAGGCATGTTGGGCGATGGCGGCACCCACGGCAGGCCGGTGTCCCCCCAGTAAAAGGAGCGTTGCCAACCCTCCATGGCGACGATGTGTAGTTCTGCGCCGATTTCGTATTCCTCGTTGAAAAGCCGGGCGAGCTCGCCGATGCTCAGGCCGTAGCGCACCGGAATAGGGTACTGCCCGACGAAAGAGGCAAACGCCGGGTCGAGACAATTTCCGGCGATAGCTTGGCCGCCAATGGGATTGGGGCGGTCGAGAACGAGAAAGGGAATGCCCGCTTGGGCGCAGGAGGCCATGCTCAGGCTCATGGTGTAGAGATAGGTGTAAAAGCGTGCGCCCACGTCTTGAATGTCAAAGAGCATCAGCTCGACGCCGGCGAGCATGGCGGCATCCGGTGCGCGCACTTGGCCATAGAGACTGTAGGTTGGTACGCCGGTGCGGTGGTCGGTAGAATGGGCGATGTGCTCGCCGTCCTGCGCTGCACCGCGGATTCCGTGCTCTGGCCCGTACAAGGCGACGAGTGTACAGAGATCGGATTGGTGCAGCCGGTCGGCGGTGGATTGTAGGTGCGCATCGACACCTGAGTGATTGGTAATCAGGCCGACGCGCCGGCCGCGGATCAAGTCGGCGGCCGCGCGCAGGCGTTCGCAGCCAAGGACAACGCGGCTCATGGCTCGGGCACAAGAGCGGAGGCGTGCTGGACGCGGCGAGCAAAGTACTGATAGAGAATGCTGCCCGCATAGACGCCATCGTGCGCGACTGATGCGCAGCGGATGGCTTGGCTCTGGCGGCGGCGGCGATAGATGTTGAGCGGATGCGCGAGGCACCAAAGCAAGGCGGCACAAGGGGCCAGTGCGCTGGACCACTGACCTCGGCGGAGATAGTAGAGCACGGCCAGCACTTCCAACCACAGGCGCACGGGCAGCAGCCACAGCAGGCGGCGCAGTCGTGCGTTTTTGCACAGCGTGATGAGGCTGTTGCGGTGGTTGAAGTACGTCTTGCGGAAGGTGGCCGGAGGCTGGGAAAAACCCGAGTGGTGAAAGACTATGGATTGCGGCACGGCGCGGATCTGGTAGCCAGCGAGTTGGAGACGCCAGCACAAGTCGATTTCTTCAAAGTGCATGAAGTACTCGGGGTCGAAAAACCCGACTTGGCGGGCCGCGGCAACGCGGAGGAAAAGAGCTGCGCCGCAAGCCCAAAAGAGCGGCACGGACGCATCGTATTGGCCCTCATCGCGCTCGCAGCGGTCGAAAAGTCGCCCCCGACAAAAGGCGTAGCCCAAAGCGTCAATATAGCCGCCAGCTCCGCCTCCATAATCAAAGCGGTCGGGCGCGCTGGCCGAGCGCAGCTTGGGCTGGCAGGCGGCGATTCGGGGGTTGCTGTCGGCCATGGCGACGAGGGGGGCGAGCCAGTTCGGCTCGACGCGGGTGTCGTCGTTGAGCAGCACGGCGTAGCGAGTGTGGGCGGCCGCCAAGCCGCGGTTGCAGGCCGCGGCAAACCCTAAATTGCGCTCGTTGGACAAGACCTCTAGCGCGGGAAAAGCGGCTTTGGCCCGCTGCAAGCTCGGCGCGTTGCCGCCGTCGTCAACGACGAGCACGCAGACGGGATAATCGCTGTGGGCATAGACCGAGGCCACGCAGTCGTAGAGTACGTCCGCGCGGTAGTGCGGGATGACGACGGTGACGGCCTCGGTCATGGAGCGGTGGGTTGGCGGAGGATGCGCTCGGCCTCGATCAATTCCGGCCGCTCGCCGTATTGCTCTTTGTACTGCTGGAGGATGGCCAGTGCTCCGGCAACATCGCCCTTGGCCTGTCGGGCGGCGGCCAACTCGTAGTAGGCCTCCCAGCGTTTCGGTGCGAGGGCGATGGCTTGGTAATAGAGAGGCTCGGCGCGGTCGTAGGCCGAGTAAGGTTCTTGGATCAGCACCCCGGTTAGGGCGATGATATTGTCGTAGGTGGCGGCCGGCTCAATACCCACGCGCTCGATGAGGAATTGCGCGGCTTCGTAGATGTGATCGATCGCGATGTCGTGCTGGCCGAGGGTGCTGAAGTAATCGGCCGCCGCATAGTGGTTTTCCCAGCTTATGTAGATGTTGTCCCGCGCCCACTGCATGAGTTGCGGCACTTCATCTTTGCGCCCCTGCTCCTCGTAGCTGCGGGCCAATTGCATGACACAAGCCCAGTAGTTGCCCAAGAGGCGCTCGGAGTTTTCGTCCTTGTACAAGGATGGGTCGTTGAGGCCGCGGAAGCGATATTTTTCGAGGAGATTGCGCTCTAGGGCCTCGTCATCTACTCCGTCTGTAGGCTCGGGCGAGACTTTTACGCTCATGCCGACCATGGTCAGATAGGGGTCGAGGTTGAGCAGGTTGCTGGTGGGAACGGTGATGGCAAAGTGGATGGGTTTTTTCCACTCGTTCCAGGCCAGAATTTTGATGACCATGACGTCTTGGACGCGGAGAATCGGGTACTCGGGAGGAGCGCTCACTTCCACGTCGATTCCCAGTTTCTTTAGCTCCGGCGGCACCTTGGGCTCGGGCCAGTACCGCTTGTAGAAATCGACCATCTGCGTGTCAGTGAGCACTGAGTCGATGAAATCGTCGGTGTAGCGGATGTCGATGCGCGGCTCGCGGTCGCGCAGTTGCTTGATGTACCAGTTGGTGTTCAACAGACTCAAGTTGACCACCCGCACATCGCGCCTCAATCCTTCTACTTCTTGCAAAAACCACAGCGGGAAGGTGTCGTTGTCCCCGTTGGTGAACAGGATGGAGCCTTCCTCGCAACTAGTCAGCATGTTGTACGCGTAGTCATAGGCGATATAGTCGCCCGTGCGATCTTCCACGTGATAGAGCCGCGCCGCCACCCCGGCCGGCAGCAACAACCCAACCGCCGCCGCTGCTATTACGGCTGCCCGATGTCGCCCCCACTGTTCCCGCACCGCCTCGACCACGCCCAGCCAGCCCAACCCCATCCACAGCGCGAACGCCAAGTACATCCCGCCGAACACGTAGTGCCGCTCGCGCGGCTGCGGGTCTGGCATGTTTAGGTAGAGCGACAGCCCAAACCCCATGATGAGAAACAGCAGTAACACGCCCCCGAATCGCCGCCAGTCCTGCCGCCAGTGCCACACCAGCCCCCACAACCCTAGTAAGTACGGCACCAGCGAAATGGACACTCGATCGGGCAGGTTTATGGTAGCCTTGCGGAACACCACGTCCCGCTCGAAAAGCGGAAAGGGAAACTGCTGAAAGAAGTACTTCATTTGCTGGTCCCAAAACTGATAGGTGCGGCTCGCCCGCGCCGTCAGCATGGTCGTCAGCATGCTCTCAGTGCCGTATTGTTCGCGGTTGAGGAATTTGAGGAACGCCAACCAGGTCTCTGGATCGTTTTCGTCGATGGCCGGATTCAGGCCAGAGCGAATGTACAGGGCACCATACGTGGAGTAGCCCAGCGCGAACAGCACGAGGACGCCTAGCAGGAGAAAGAACAACCGTCGGTCGCGGTCGTATAGGTACGCCAGCAACCCAGCCAGTCCTAGCACCATCACCCCATTCGAGCCCGCCCCCGGACCCAATGCTACCAACCCTAGCCCGCTGACCACGCCCCAGCCGACCAGCAGCACGATAAGCCTTTGCAACTGGCGGTCGGCAAACCACGCCAGCAGCATGAGCGATGGAATTGTCAACAGGCACAACAGGTGCACGCCGCCGCCGAGGCCAAACAAATACGCCAACACCAACAGCCAGCGGTCGTTGGCCGCGCCCGCACCGCTGCCCTCCCAGTAGAAAATCAGCCACAGCCCCAGACAGGTAAATAAAATAGAGTAGCCGTACACCTCGGCTTCGGAGGCATTGTACCACTGGGTGTAAGAAAAGGCCAACGTCAGCGCGGCCACGGCTCCACCGGCGAGGATGCCGATGTCGCGGGCGTCGCCCAGCGGTTGCAGGGGCTGGCCGCCCAACGCGCGCCGCCCGAGCGCAACGGTCGATAGATAGACGCACCAAATCGCCAGCGCGGAGGTCAGTGCGGACATGAAGTTGACGCGAATGGCGACTTCGCCGAAGGGAAACAAGGTAAAGACTCGCCCCAACAGCACGTACAACGGAGCGCCCGGCGGATGGGGTACGCCGAGGATATAGGACGTGGCGATGAACTCGCCGCAGTCCCAAAACGACACGGTCGGCGCGAGGGTCTTCACATACACCCCCAGCGTCAGCACGAAAATCCCCACCCCGAAAACTCGGTGGATTACAGCGGAATTAGGCATTGGCAAAGGTCTTAGGTGAATGCGCGGATAGACGATCTATTTAAATATAAGAAATATAAGATAGGCAAAAGGACGCCGACTGTCCTAGCCCACTAGTTCGGCCGTGCCCCAAGTGCTCGGATCGCGCTCTACGCCCATGTCCGAGATCGACGACCAAGATTGGGTGCCGTGCTGTGCGTCGTGCAACAAGTACGCAAACCCCACCCGGCTGAACTCTCGCGGCGCAAAGCCATTGAGACCCGCGGCCGGTAGTTTGATCTCTAGCTGATAGCTCCGCTTGAGTCGGCGTAGGCCGGTCTCAATCGAGTCTTCCGGGCAGGGTGGTGCCTGCTCGCGGGCGTCTTCAATGGAAGTCTGGCGGGCGATGGGTTGCTTGCCGTCCTTGCCGCTGCCGCCGGGCAAGACGTAAAACCGGTGGCAGAAGCGGTTGGCGCGGTGCTCCTTGACGTCGCGGGTGTCGATGAACAGTTCGAGGCTGTCACCGGCAGCAGGTTGGAGCGGATTGAGCTTGTAGGTCGTCTTGCGCTTGACCTCGCAGGCAAAGTACAGGCCGCTGTCGTCGTACGCCATATAGACCGAGGCAAAGGGCTGGTGGCCATCGACGGCCATCAGATCGGGCACGCGCTCAGCGTCGCCCCAATCTCGTAGGTTGCCGTCGATTTTGGGCGGCTTTTCCCGCCGCGGGCAGCGAAAGGAGAACTCGAAAAAGGCGCGTTGGGGCAGGTGCAATTCGCTCATGTCCGCCGCGCCTTTTTGTCGCGCTGCAGCACGTCGGCGAGAATGCGTCCGGTGTGCGATTGTCGGCTCTGGGCGACTTTTTCTGGCGCACCGGCAGCGACGAGCATCCCCCCTTGATCGCCCCCCTCTGGCCCCAAGTCGATGAGGTGGTCCGCGGTCTTGATGACATCCATGTTGTGCTCGATGACGACCATGGTGTTGCCGGCATCGACGAGGCGGTGGAGCACGGCGAGCAAGCACTCAATGTCGGCCAAATGCAGGCCGGTGGTTGGCTCGTCGAGGATGTAGAGAGTCTGTCCAGTGTCGGGGCGGCACAATTCCGCGGCCAGCTTGAGGCGCTGGGCCTCGCCGCCTGACAGGGTGGTGGAGGATTGACCCAAGGACATGTAGCCCAGGCCGACGTCTTCCATGATTTGCAGGCGCTTGCGAATGCGGGGGATGTTCTCGCAGAGGACGAGCGCGTCGCGCACCCGCATTTGCAGCACGTCGGCAATCGAGTGTCCCTTGAACTGCACCCGCAGCACTTCGGGCATGTAGCGCTGGCCGCGACAGTGGTCGCATTCGACCCAGACATCGGGCAAGAAGTGCATCTCAATGCAGCGCTGCCCCAGGCCTTCGCAGGTCTCGCAGCGTCCCCCAGGCTTGTTGAAACTGAAGCGTCCGGCCGTAAAGCCAGCGACCTTGGCGTCCGGCAGGTCCGCGTAGAGTTGGCGCATCAGGTCGAAGACGCCCATGACGGTGGCCGGGGTGGAGCGCGGGGAGTGGCCGATAGGGGTTTGGTCGATGTGGATGACTTTGTCGATGTGCTCAACCCCGTCGATTTGGTCGTGCTCGCCGACCGGGCGGTTGGCCTTGTGCAGCTCGTTGGCGAGCGCGTTGAAGAGCACGCTTTCGACGAGCGAGGACTTGCCCGACCCCGAGACGCCGGTGACGCACACGAGGCGGCCGAGCGGGATGGGCACGTCGATGTTTTTGAGGTTGTGCTGGCGCGCGCCGCGCACCACGAGTTGTCCCTTGCGGCGCTTGCGGCGGCTGGCCGGGACTGGGATGTGCAACTCGCCGCGCAGGTACGCGCTGGTGAGCGACTGCCGGCCGTTGCCGAGCTGGCTGGGCATCCCGGCCGCGACGAGATTGCCCCCTTCGCTGCCCGCGCCTGGGCCGAGATCGACGATGTGGTCGGCTCCTTCGAGGGTGTCGCGGTCGTGCTCGACTAAGACGATGGTGTTGCCCAAGTCCTTCAGGGAGTTGAGGGCGTCCAACAGCCGGGCGTTGTCGCGCGGATGCAGGCCAATGGTCGGCTCGTCGAGCAGGTAGAGCACGCCAGTGAGGCCGGAGCCGATCTGGGAGGCGAGGCGGATGCGCTGGGCTTCGCCGCCGGACAGGGTCGAGGCGCGGCGCTCCAAGTCGATATAACCGAGACCGACGCGCTCTAAAAAGCCGAGGCGCGTGCGGATTTCCTGCAACAGCTCGCCGGCGATGTCGCGCTCGCGCTCGTGGAGCTGCATGTCGCGGAAGAAAGACAGGCTCTCGGCGATGGGCAGGCGGGCGACTTGGACGATGCTCTTGTCGCGCAGGTACACGGCGCGGCTGTCGGTCTTAAGACGACTGCCTTCGCACGCCGAGCACGGAACTTGGCCCAAGAGGTGCCGGTGCCGCTTGCTGGTGCTCGCGTATTCGTCAAGGGGCGGCAAGACACCAGCGTAGCGGAAGCTGAGGTCGTCCATGGTCAATTGCTGCTCGGGCGCACCGTAGAGCAGGGCGCGCCGGGCCTCGGGCGCGAGCGCGGCATACGGCGTGTCCAAGCTAAAGCCCAAGGCATCTCCCGCGACCGAGAGCAGGCGGTCAAACGCCGGGTCTTGCACCGGCCCCCAAGCGCGGATGGCCCCCTCGCGCACGCTGAGATGCGGCACTACGACCCGCTCGCGATCGACGCCTTCCCCCAATCCCAACCCCTCGCAAACTTGGCACATGCCCTGTTGGTGATTGAAGGAGAAGCACTGCGGCGACAGGGGCGAGAAGGCCCGGCCGCACTCTGGGCAGGAGTAGCGGCGGCTGAAGCGCTCCTCGGTTTCATCATCGGGTGAGGCCACGATCAACTCGCCGCCTCCCAACTCTAGGGCGCGCTCGACGGATTCGGTGAGGCGGCCGCGGTCGCTGGCGCGGACGGCGAGGCGATCGACGACGAGTTCGATGCGGTGGCGATGGCGGCGCTCTAGCTGGATTTCTTCGCGCAAGTCGTGGACGGTGCCGTCGATGCGGGCGCGGAGGAAGCCATCGCTGCGGGCGCGCGCCAACAGGGTCTCGTAGCCTTCGTTTTGGCGCGGCTCTATGGGCGCGAGGATGAGGATGCGGCGGCCGGCGGGCATCTGCGCGATGCGCTCGACCATTTCCTGCGCGGTCTGCGTACCGGCTGGCACATGGCAGCGCGGGCAGTACTGGGTCCCCAAGGCCGCGTACAGGGCGCGGATGTAATCGTACACTTCGGTAACCGTGCCGACCGTGGAGCGGGGATTGCGGCTGGGTGCTTTCTGCTCGATGGCAATGGCTGGCGACAGCCCGGAGACGCGCTCGACCTTGGGCTTTTGCATTTGTTCGAGGAACTGCCGCGCATACGCCGACAGCGACTCCACGTAGCGGCGTTGCCCCTCGGCGTACAGGGTGTCGAAGGCCAGCGAAGACTTGCCCGAGCCGGAGACGCCAGAGATGACCGTTAGCTGGTCGCGGGGGATTTTGACGTCGATATTGCGCAAGTTGTGCTGGCGCGCGCCGAGGATCTCGATTTCCCGGATCCAGCCGTTGCCCTCGCCGTGGCCGTTGGTCGCCGCCGCTGGCAGCGCGGTTCGCTGCGGTTTGAGCACCTCTTTGAGCGCGTGGCCGGTGTGCGATTGCTCGTTTTGGGCCACGGCTTCCGGCGGCCCGGCCGCGATGATCCAGCCGCCATCCTCGCCCCCTTCAGGGCCTAAGTCGAGGATGTAATCCGCGGTCTTGATGACCTCCATGTTGTGCTCGACGACGACGACGCTGTTGCCTTGGTCGGCAAAGGTGTGGAGGATGCGCAGCAGCTTATCCACGTCGGCAAAGTGCAGGCCAGTGGTCGGTTCGTCGAGGATGTAGAGGGTGCGGCCCGTGCTGCGGCGGCAGAGTTCCTTGGCCAGTTTGATGCGCTGGGCCTCGCCGCCGGACAGAGTGGGTGCGGGCTGGCCGAGCTTGATGTAGCCGAGGCCCACGTCGTACAGGGTCTGGAGCACGCGGCGCACGGGAGCGACGTTCTCGAAAAGATTGAGCGCTTCCTCTACCTCCATTTCCAGCACGTCGGCGATTGAATGGCCCTTGTATTTGATGGTCTGGGTCTGGCGGTTAAAGCGGCGACCCGCGCAGACTTCGCAAGTGACCCAGATATCGGCGAGGAACTCCATCTCCACCAAGTTGGCGCCATTGCCCGCGCAGGCTTCGCAGCGCCCGCCTTTGACGTTAAAGGAAAAGCGGCCCGGCTTATAGCCTCGGAGCCGAGCTTCGGGCAGTTTGGCAAAGAGCTGGCGGATAGGCGTAAACGCGTCGGTGTACGTGGCCGGGTTGGAGCGGGGCGTGCGGCCGATGGGCTTCTGGTCGATGCGGATGACTTTGTCGAGGTGCTCCACGCCCTGGATCGCTGCGTGTGCGCCCGGCTCGTGCAGGGCGCGGTGGAGGACGCAGTCGAGCTGTTTGAAGACGATGTCGTTGATCAGCGAGGATTTGCCCGAGCCGGAGACACCGGTGACGCAGGTGAACAGACCGAGGGGGATGCGCGCCTCAATGTCTTTGAGGTTGTGCTGGCGCGCCCCTTCGACGACCAGCCACTTACCGTTGCCCTGGCGGCGCTGGCTGGGGACCGGGATAGCTTCCTCGCCAGCGAGATAGCGCCCGGTGAGGGATTGGGGGTTGTGCTCGACGTGGCTCGGCGTCCCGCAGGCGACCAACTTGCCGCCGCGCTCGCCCGCCCCGGGACCGAAGTCCACCACCACATCGGCCTCGCGCATGGTCTCTTCGTCGTGCTCTACTACGATGACCGTGTTGCCGATGTCGCGCAGGCGCTTGAGGGTGTCCAACAGCCGCTGGTTGTCGCGATGGTGCAGGCCAATGGAAGGCTCGTCGAGAATGTACAGCACGCCGACTAAACCGGAGCCGATCTGCGAGGCGAGGCGGATGCGCTGGGCCTCGCCGCCGGATAGGGTATGCGCGCCGCGGTCGAGCGTTAGATAGCCCAAGCCCATGTCGCACATGAGCTGTAAGCGGCCGCGGATTTCCTTGAGCGCCTCTTCGGCGATGAGGGCCTTGGCGTCCTCAAAGGCCACGGCGCGGAAGAAGTCGCGCGCTTCTTCGATGGGGATGGCGGTTAGCTGCGGGAGGTTGCGTCCGTCGATTTTGACGGCGAGAGACTCGGGCCGCAGGCGACCGCCGTCGCACCGCTCACAGTGCTGCACGCCCATGTATTGCTCTAATTCGCGGCGCTGTTTCTCCTTGGCCCCGCGAAACTTTTCTTCGAGAAACGGGATGACGCCTTCGTATTTGTCGTTGTGCGACCAACTTGAGCCACGGAGGTTGGTGTACGTAAAGGTGACTTTTTCGTCGCCGAGGCCGTGGAGGAAGCCGTGCTTCTGCTCGGCTACGAGTTCTCCCCACGGCGTGTCGAGGTCAAAGCCGAGGTGCTCGGCTGCGCCTTCGTATAAATGGAGACGCCAGCGGTTGCTGCCCAATTCGCCGAGCGGCGCGAGTGCCCCAGCGCGCAGGGTCTTGGCCGGGTCGGGCACCATCAGGCGCTCGCTCATCAGCACTTGCGTGCCGAGGCCGTGGCAGTCCGGGCACATGCCTTGGGGATTGTTGAAAGAGAACATCTGCGGCGTTGGCTCTTGGTAGGAGATGCCGCAGGCCGTGCAGTCGAAGCGGTCGCTGAGCAGGAAGTCGGAGGCTCCTTCGCGGGCGACGATAAAGGTGCCCTGTCCGAGGCGCAGGGCGTTGTCAATGGCCTCTTCCAAGCGGCGGTTTTCCCCCTCGCGGAGAATCAAGCGATCGACTACTACTTCAATGTTGTGGCGGCTGTAGCGGTCGAGTTGGGGGGCTTGGTCGATGGTGAAAATTTGGCCATCAACGCGCACGCGGATGTAGCCGGCCTTTTGCAGGTCGGCAAAAAGCTCGTGGTATTCGCCTTTGCGCTCTTGGACGACTGGGGCGAGGATGTGCAGGCGCGAGTTGACCGGCAGGGCGCGGATGCGGGCGGCGATCTGCGCGCGGGTCTGTGCGCCGATCGGCGCGCCGCACTCGGTGCAGTGCGGGGTGCCGACGCGGGCGAAGAGCACGCGCAAGTAGTCGTAGATTTCCGTGATGGTGCCGACGGTGGAGCGGGGGTTTTGGCCGGCGGTTTTCTGGGCGATGGAGATGGTGGGGGACAGGCCGGTGATTTGATCGACGTCGGGCTTTTCCATCTGGCCCAAAAACTGGCGCGCGTACGCCGACAGCGAGGTGACGTAGCGGCGCTGTCCTTCGGCGTACAGGGTGTCGAAGGCCAACGAGGATTTGCCCGAGCCGGAGACGCCGGTGAAGCAAATTAGTTTGTTTTTGGGGAGGGTGAGGTGGAGGTTCTTGAGGTTGTGGACGCGGGCACCGCGGACGACGATATCTTGTGTTTCCATGAGTTCGTGTAGACGCGAGGGGCGGGGAAAAGGAATCAAAAAATATACTGTACGAATGTGCAGCGGGCAAGCGGGGGAGTGCGGAATGGAGCGTAGGGGTTTTTATAGAGACGTTGAGGGAGCAGGATGTCGCTTGCAAATTTCCGCTCGCAAGGTGTCAATGAAAACGTTGAAACTTTTGGAGCGATTGGCAGTTAAGTCAAAATGCTGGCTGATATTTTTTGCTCGGCCAGTTTTTGTGCGCTCATTGACCAGAAAATCTAGTTGTAGCGAGGGATTTGTTAGGGCGTCGGGATTGCGAAATTTGGGACGACTACTAATGTCTTCCATTCGCGGATAGGCCAGTTTTATCGCGTCGAGGTCGCCGAGTAACCAACTCTCCAACTCTTGACACACAATTCGCACGTGAAGTTGTAGCCCTTTCGCCGAATCCTGTTAGCAGGCCCTGTTCCCACAGATAGCCGGCTTTATCTCCGGCCTCCATTTGGCCTCTGCTTAGTGGGTCTGCGGCGAAGGGGGCAATGACCGATGTGCCGTCGATTTTCTCTATGTAGTACAGGTTTTCTAGCGGTATGGCGTTTAGAAACTGCGGCGAGTGCGTGGAGACGAATACCTGTCCACCTCTATGAGCGTACTCTGCAAATTCTTCTGCAAGCAAATTCATCAGTAGTGGATATAGTTGATTTTCAGGTTCTTCGACACAAAGAATTTTGTGTGGTTTAGGCTCGTGCAACAGCAACATGTAAGCGAACATTTTGATGGTGCCGTCGGAGACATTGAAATCCAAGAAAGGTTCTATGAACGAGCCATCGGCGTAGCGGATTAGCAAGCTCCCGTCGTCGCCGATTTTGGCTTCAATATTTGAGACGCCCGGCACTCTGTCGCGCATCTTTTGTAGGACCGTCGCAAAAATATCCGAATGTTCCTCTTTCAACTGGAAAGCGACGGAAGGTAGGTTATCACCTGAACTGGAGAGGTGAAGGCCCTCTTGATGGCTCTTCTTACCACGTGCTTGGCTAATGTGAAAGTCCGAAATATGCCAGTTTTCAATTAGGTCGCGGAATGCTTTCGCCGCCTTGAAACGCTCCAGTTGCCCGAGGCTGCTAATCGCCAATACGTCAGGGGCAACCGCTTGTTCTTCCCGCGTGAGTTCAGCATCTGGTTTGCTAAAATCTTCTTCGTTGCTGACGGCTTCGCCTCGGCCGGCGGAGAAGTCGAGAAAGTGAAAAGGCTTGCCATAAGAGGATCTTTTATAGCGCAGTATTTCACGGCGCACGAGCGGTTTTCCATCCTGTAGGCCTATTTCCAAGTGGTAGGTTACAAGGCGCTCTTTTTCTGCTATCGTCAAGCGAAACTTAAGTTCGATGACGATGCTTTCCGTGACATCTACATCGCGCGTAATAACTTCCCTGAACCCTCTGAAGCCACCTTCGTTTTGCAATGCAATGCGGACGTTGTCAGACAAACAGTTTTTCAGGAACGCAAAAACGCGAAACAAAGTGGTTTTGCCAGTCCCATTTTTGCCAATAAACACCGCCATTGCAGGCAAGTTTTTCAGATGAATGTCTTTTAACGCCTTAAAGTTTTGGATGCGGATTTCTTCGATGACCACAGCAATGCTCCCGTTAGATTTAGTACGCTCTAATCGTCGTCCGAGTCGTCGATTGCAAAGTGAGTCTTGAGGTCGAGTAGTTCGGCGGTCGAGTCGAGGAACTTCAGATGAGTGAGGAACCATTCTTGCCCGGCACCGCGTTCTGAGTTTCTGACGTGACCAGAGTCATCCAAACGGCGATGAATTTTCCTTTCAACTTCCGCTATGTCCATGCCGTTTGAGCCGACGTATATCCGCAGCAAGATGGGCGGTTCAGGTAATGCCGTGCTTCCCCGCTGCTGTCGGAAGCGTTTGATGGCGTTTTTTTCGGACATGCCCACTTTCAAATACGTCCGGTCGTCAGTTTCGTCTTTCTCAGAAATCTCGACTGGATATCGGAGATAGTGCGGCAGCGCGTACACGTATATTCCCGGGACTTCTTCTTTCTCAGCGGCACTCGTTTGGCGCTCGAGTTTTTGTTCCTCCTCTTCCCGTCTTACCGGATCATTCGCACGACGGGCGCACTCGGTTGCCCTCTCCTGAAGCAGCGAGACGGTTGTAGGAGAGAGATGCTCTTGGTGATCTTTTACGAATTTTCGTAAAATCTTTTCGCAACGTCTAAGCCGAGATTGAGGCAGGTGCAGAATATCCTCTCTAATTGCTTTTATATAGCGCCGAGTGCCGTAGACCATTCCCGTTGTCTTAACGTCTAGCTCTTTCGCGATCTCTTCCTCACTTACTCCCTGTTGACTAAGCCGCCATACCTCTCCAAGTCGCGTTTCGTCCTCACTAAGCGCCCTCTCGACTTCCTCCCGATACGTATCGCTTCCAGACTCTGGCTGTGTCAATTCATTGACCATGAATCCCTTCTTTATCCTTTTAATTTTCGGCCTCTTCGCCCCGTAATATAGGCGCACAAGCGCAGTCAGGCCAATTGTGCGGTCGCTTGACGCCCCCTTTTCATCTACGTATAATGACCGCTCGGTAATTCAGTAAAATCAATTGCTTATCACCCAAGAGGAGTCGTGAAAATGATTCATTTAGGGGCCAATTCGGTGCTCTTTGCAGGATTCGATCTGGAAACGGCGATGCGCCATATCCACCTCGCTGGCTACGATGGCGTTGAGCTTTCGGCGATCAAGGGCATGTGCGAGCACTTGGAGTTGGACAACTGGCAGGCGCAGGCTAACCAGATCAAAGAGCTGGCGGAAAAATACGAGCTAAAATTGCTGGCCATGGAAGAGGCTGCGCTCGACGAAGATCGGCTGATGCTGGCGTTTGCGGCTGGCGCTGAGATTGGCATTCCCGTCGTCAACGTTGGCCCGGGGGGCAAAAGCGATGTGGAGGAAGATTTTGACCGGCAGGTTGCGCTGCTGGGCAAGATGGCCGATAGGGCGCACGAATACGGCGTGACGCTGTGCGCTAAGGCGCACGTGGGGCAGTGCATTTACGATACGCCGACCACGTTGCGGGCGATGGAGCGGATCGACTCGCCGGGGTTTGGGGTGGATATGGATCCGAGCCACATCCATCGGGCAGGGGAGAATACGGTAGAGGCGCTGGCGGCGGTTATCTCACGGGTCAAGCACGTGCATATCCGGGATTGCGCCGTGGCAGAAGGTGGGCCGGGTGCGCCGGAGTTGCAGGCTTGTGGGCGGGGTAACATCGATTTGTTCGGGTACGTCAAGGTGCTGCACGAATCGGGGCTAGACGTGGCGGCCAACTTGGAAGTGATTGGTGCCAAGGAGTACGACTTGGGGCAGGTGGCGACGATTGCGGCGGAGAGCCGGGGGTATTTGAACGCCTGTTTGCGGGCTTGCGGTGCCCGTTAGTCGAGCCTTCGTCGCCGTCCGGGTGCCGGCGGCATTGGGCAAGCTGAGCGACGCGATGCGACCGTTGTGGCCGGCGCAGGGTGTGAGTTGGGTGCGGCCGGAGAACCTTCATTTGACGTTGCGTTTTCTCGGCGCGGCGGAGGACGCGCAAATCGCTGCGCTGCGGGAAGGGCTGACGGCAGTTGCCGCGCGACATGAAGCGTTTACTGCGACTGTAGAGCGAAGCGGGTGCTTTCCCAATCGCCGCCGACCGAAGGTTATTTGGGCTGGTGTGGCGGACGCGGACGGACGGTTGGGTGCGTTGCAAAGGGATGTTGAAGAAGTGGTGTGTGCCGCTGGTTGGGAGCCGGAGGAACGGGATTTTCGCCCGCACGTGACGCTGGGTCGGGTGCGGGCGAGAGTGCGTTCGCCGAGAAGCGAGCAGAGCGGTGATCTGCCTCGGTTGCAGGTTCCGGTGGAGGCGGTGGAGTTGATCGAAAGCATTCTCAAGCCGACCGGAGCCGAGTATCGGACCTTGCACCGAGCGGTGCTTATATCGTAAAGGAGCCTCCATGCCCGGCCGACCCTACATCCTCGCCGAGACCAATTGGCAGACCGTAGAGCACACTCCGTACGAGGTGGCGATCCTTCCGTGGGGGGCAACGGAAGCGCACAATTACCACCTGCCTTATTCGACCGATGTGGTGCAGTGCGACGAGATCGTCGCGGCTGCGGCTGGCATCGCTTGGGAGCAAGACGCCAAGGTCATCGTCTTGCCGACCGTGCCCTTTGGCGTCAACACCGGCCAGCTCGACATTAAGTTAGACCTCAATCTCAATCCCTCGACTCAGTTCACCGTCCTGCAAGACTTGGTCGAAGCGCTCGCCCATCAGGGCATTCCCAAACTGCTCATTGTGAATGGCCACGGCGGCAACGACTTCAAGCAGATGGTGCGGGAGCTGTTGCCGCGCTATGCGATGTTTATTTGCTGCATGGATTGGTACCGCATCGCCGATCAGGGGATTTTTGCGGAGGGCGGCGACCATGCAAACGAAATGGAGACCAGTCTGATGCAATACTTGCGGCCGGATTGGGTGCTGCCTCTATCGGAGGCGGGCAGTGGCCGCGAGCACAAGTTTAAGATGGCCGCGCTGCGGGAAGGCTGGGTCTGGACCCAGCGCGACTGGACGCAGGCGACCGACGACACGGGCATCGGCGACCCGCGCCAAGCCACCCCGGAAAAGGGCCGCCGCTGCTTGGAGCAAGTGGCCGCGCAACTCGCCGAGTTTTTGGTCGAGCTGGCCGCCGCTGACCTAGACGACCTCTACGAATAACCGTGCAGTTCTACGCGTTCGTCGCCCCTGGGCTAGAGGAGATCGCCCAACGAGAAATCGCAGCGCGTTTGGGGGCCGAGCTGCAGGGCAAGCAGCGCGGCGTGGTATTCTTTGCGACCGACGCCCCGCCACAAGACTTGCTCGGATTGGGGACGACCGAGGATGTGTTCGCATTGGTGGCGCGCGGTAGGGTGGAAACGTCGCGCAAGGGCTTGGAAGAGGCCGGCGCACTCGTCGCGGAGTCGCCGCTTTTTGAGGAGGCTGTGGGTGCTCATCGCCGCGCTCGCCCCAAGCGGATCAAGCGCATCACCTATCGGATCGTGGCCCAGCGTCGCGGCGGGCAGCAGCGCTACGTGCGCCAAGAGATGCGCCGCGCCTTGCAGCGGGCCGTAGCGTGGCGCTTCCCGCGCTGGAAGCACATGGCCGAGCAAGCGCTGTTGGAGGTGTGGGGTTTGGAGGCTGCGGGCGAGTTGCTCTGCGGGGTGCGCCTTTCCGACGAGACCATGCGCCACCGCACGTACAAGGTCGCGCAAGTGGAGGCTTCGCTACGACCGACGGTGGCGCGAGCCTTGGTGATGCTATCCGAGCCAACGGACGGCGACGTTTTTCTCGACCCCATGTGCGGGGCTGGAACCATCCTCATCGAGCGGGGGATGCACGGTCGCTACGCCCAGCTTTTGGGCGGCGACATTAGCCCGGAAGCCGTGGCTGCCACCCGCACGAACGTCGGGCCGCGCTACAAGCCGATTGAGATTCGCCAATGGGATGCGCGGGATTTGCCCTTGGACGACGGCAGCGTCGATCGGGTGGTATGCAACCTGCCCTTTGGCAAAAAAATCGGCGCGCCGCAAGTGCTGCGTCCGCTCTACGAGGGTTTTGCTAGCGAAGTGGCGAGGGTGCTAAAGGCCGGTGGAGTGGCCGTATGTTTGACCAGCGAACGCACCCTGCTGGCCGAAGCATTCGGCACATGGCCAGATTTGTACATGGAGCGCGTGTTCCCGGTCGAGGTGCTGGGTCAAAAGGCGTTTTGTTGTAAATTGAAGAAGCTCGCTGAGTATTAGATTGGTGAATGAGACATTTCATTAAACAATCATAAAGGAGATTGTCATGGCTGATTTTACGGGTCAAGTAGTTATCGTCACCGGTGGTGCCCAAGGCATTGGCGGGGGGATTTCGCGGGCGTTTGCTGGCGCAGGGGCAAAGGTCGCAGTGTTGGACATAGATGCGGAGGCTGGCGCGGCCTTGGCCGAGGAAGAGGGGCAGATTCGCTTTTTTGAGGCCGATGTGGCTAGCGACGAGGTCTGCGCTCAGACCGTGGGGCAGATCATCGAGGATTGGGGCCGCGTTGACGTATTGTGCAACAATGTCGGCATCCAGCCCGTGCCCAGCTATAAGCTGGCTCACGAGCTGCCGGTAGAGATGTGGGACCGGATCATTGACGTCAATCTGAAGAGCTTCTTCCTGATGGCTAGGCATTGCCTGCCGCAGATGATGGAGCAGGGCAAGGGGGTCATCATCAACACGGCCAGCGTCCAGGGCTTGCAGTCGGCGTCGATGGTTTCGGCGTATGCTGCTAGCAAGGGTGGGATTATCTCTATGACGCGGCAGCTTGCGCTCGACTACGCCAAGTATGGGATTCGGGTTTTGGCAGTCAACCCAGGGGGCATTCAGACGCCGTTAGTCGATGAGGTGATTGAGGCATTCGGCCACGAGCGCGAGCAATTCTTCAAGGATTACGCCAAGCTCCATCCGATTGGGCGCTATGGGCAGCCGGAGGACATTGCTAACGCCATGTTGTTCTTGGCTAGCGACAAGGCATCGTTTATGACTGGCGAGAATGTCTGCGTCGATGGGGGGTTGATGGCTAAGGGGGCGTGGGCTGAGGTTGAGGAGTGAGAGAGCGAGGGGCGCTAGACTGCCAAAACGCGCTGGCCTGACTTCTTGTTAGTTACTAACCGCCTGATAAGCCGTTTAGTCGTCAGTGAGAAATCGCCAATTCGACGCCAGTCAGTATCACTTGCTCGCGGCGATCTTCTTGCCCCGCCACTAGCCGCACGGCAATCTCGTTAGTGCCCTGCCGCAAAAAAGAATCATCCACTGCAAATTCCACGCTGACCCCTTCCATTTTTTGCTCGACCGGACGGGTGGGATAGCTGGCCCAAAACAGCGGCGCTGCCTGCTGGCGCGACCAGCCATCGCCGGAGACTTGGGCTTGGTCCCAAGGGAGGGCGCGGCCGTTGAGTTCGACTTCGAGGCGATCCTCTGAGGGCAAGTGATCCAAACGCAAGGCCAAGCCGCCGGTCGCGTCGGCCACCTCATCGGCGACGCGGATGCGAAGCGTCGGCCCCAAGCTTGGGCTGTCGGTGGGCAAGGGTACGGGAAGCAGCGTCGAAGGGTGGGCTAGGCGGAAGGCGGCGCTGTGGCCCTCGGTGGGACTGAAGGACATGGTGCCGCTGATTTCGTAGCACTTGTCGAGTTTTTGCAGGGTGTCGAGGTCGGAGAATTCAGCGGCGGTTTGGCGGTTCCACTCGGGCGACATGGTGTAGAAGTTGTATAGGTAAATGCCGTCGGCTCCGTCGGTGAGCCAGCGCAGGGCCAAGGCGCGGAGGAAGCGCCGGTCGCTGTGGCGGGTGGCTTCAATGCAGCCATAGACGAGGCAGGGAGTAGAGGCTGCCGCGTGGACGAACTCATCGACCGGCGTCTCAAACGAGATAAAGCCGCCGCCAACGACGACGATATCGACGAGGCCGGTCTCGATCCACTCGTCAACGTCGAGGCCAATGCGCCGCGAGTCGGCCAAGGTCGGAGGGACGCGGACGGCCAGTTGCAAGGGCTTGCCTCGTTGGACACTGACCTCGTCGAGCCGCGCCTTGATCTTTTGCACCAGATCGGTCATCAGGTAGCTGTTGGCCGTGGCCTCGGTCATGCGGAAGAAGGCCGAATGGCGCATGAAGTCCAGTTCGATGCCATCGACGTCAAAGCGCTCAAAGACCTCACAGGCGATGCGCCGCATGTGTTCGCGCACCTCGGCGCGGGCGTAGTCGAGGCCGGTGCGGATGCCCCACTCGACCGATTTTTCGGGGAATTCTTCGCCGGGGCGGCCAATGAGCAGGTGGGGTTGCTCGCGGCGGAAGCGACCGTAGCCGGGATGGGACGGGTCGATCACGTAGTGGCTGTTCATGCGCACGCGCGGGAAAAAGGGGATTTCTGCCTCCCGGCACAGTTGTGCAAGGGCGGTTAACGGCCCGCCGCACTCAGAGATTAGGCCCTGTAGGTTGGCGGCGATCCGATCCTCCACGCCGGGCGTGGCCGAGTGGACAAAGGAAGGGGCTGTGGCGTCGAGGTCGCCGCGGTCGTCGCCGAATTTTTCGCCAATCTTTGTCTCGAACTGATACACCTCGTGATCGCCCGTGCTCCACCAGAGCGCGCCGCCGGTGCCAGCATAGCCATCGACGATTTTCTCTTTGAGGTCGGCGACCGAGACGTTTTCCTCGGCCGTGAAAATCCAGCCGTCGTCAGTGAAGATGATGGGCGGTGCTTTGGACTTGGAGGCCATGTTGCTTCCTTTGCTAGCGGTCGAGATAGGCTTTGATGATGTCGATGATCAGGGCGATGTCGCAGCGGGCCTCTTCCAAGGGAGTGCGCGGCTTCTCACCCTCGGTGATGCAGGCGTGGAAGTGCTTCAGCTCGCGGACGAAGGGGCCTTCCCACGCGATGGCTGGGCGGTGGGTGATGGCCTCGCCGGCCTCGTCGAGGGTTTGAATCTCTAGGGTGGAGAGGATGCCCCGCGAAAAGCCGGTTGGGTAAGAGAGCAATACGCGGCGGTCGTCGCCGCAGACTTCGAGGGTTTCTTTGAAGTCGCGCACGTCCTTTAGTTCGACCCAAGTTGCCGCACAGCGCGCCCCGTTGGCATAAGCGAGCATAGTGCTGACGCCCCAGCCGTTATACCAGATTTCAGTGCTGGCGACTCTTTCGGGTACGCCCATGATGGCGCGCAGGCCGTAGATGTCGTGGATCATGCTGCCGGAGAGGGAGCCAAAGGCAGACTGTACGTAGGCGGGGACTTCGCCGATGGCTTCGCGCACGGCCACAGCGCGGGCCGCGCGCGTCTGCTCGACGGCATCAGCGGGTAGATCGTCGGTGCGGTGCAGGCGGAAGTGCGCTAAATGGTGCGAGTTGTTGGTGTGCAGATGGTGGATCTGGACGAAGCGGATCGCGGCCATGTCAGCGGCAGCGCGGGCCGCAGCCTCAAAGGCCGGGTCGTACACTTTCATGTAACCAGCCAAGCCAACGGTGCCAGCCGCCTGTCGGGCGGCGATGATCCGGTCGGCCTCTTGCAGCGAGAAGCAGATCGGCTTTTCGATGAAGACGTGTTTGCCAGCTTCAAAGGCGGCGACAGCGATCTCAGTCTTGGGATCGGTGTGGCACAGGAGTACGGCGTCTATATCGGCAGCGAGCAGCGCACGCCAGTCGTCGGTGTAGTGAGGCACGTGAAATTCCTGCGCCACGGTCTGTGCCAAGCTCGGCGAGAGGTCGCAGACCATCTCGACGGAAAACAGGTCCTTGAGCGCAGAAAGGTTGGGCAGGTGCTGGACTTGGGCGACGGCTCCACAGCCGACGACGCCGATGCGGACAGGAGCCATGTCAACCCACCTTCCCGACGCGGGGCGTCAAGTCGTTCCACACATCGGCCATAGCGTGGGCCCGCTTGAAGCTCTGATACACGTCTTGCCACATGGCTTCGCGCAGTTCGGTGGCCTGTGCTTCGTCGCCGGCCGCGAGGGCCGCCTTGAGTTGGTCGCTTCGTTCTTTTTGAGCGGTCGCTTGATCGCTGGCGGCTTGGGCCAAGTCGTCAGCCGCGGCCGTGAATTTGTCGATGAGGTCGTCGATGGGCGTGTCGGTGTCCGTCTCCACGTCGTACGAGCTGGAGGGCTGGAAGCGGGTTGGGTGGCGGGTGCCGTCGGGGTCGCGGCCGGTGTGGGTCGGCTGGATGTGGGGCGTGACCGACAGGTACATGATCATTGGCTCGTCGCCGACGACCCGCACCTGGTGGATCTCATCGGCGAGGGCAACGCAGAGTTGGCCCGCGCACAGTTCCTGTTCGCTGCCGGCGATGTGGAAGACGCAGCGGCCTTGTAGGATGAGGAAAATCTCGTGGCCGAGGTCGTGGCTGTGCAGGCCGGCCACGTCGCCCGGCTGCATGCGCAGGAAGCGAGAGCGGATGTGCGGCGTGACGAGGAGGTTTTTGATGTGTTCCTCTTGGCGAAAGTCGAAAATTTCAAAGGCCATGAATAGGCTCCTTTACGGAAATTGACGGATGGTGAGAATAAATTATCGAGTCCACTGCAATGTTTTGTTAGACAGCGTTATGTCGCGTAGTGTTTGGTGGATAGCGGTTCGGGCATCTGCACTGAAATGTACCGCGTCGATCATCCGGTCCGTGAAGTTTGCAAAGAACGACTTCGGAATATGTGGGTTATTCAGGGTTGAACCGCGTTGATTGAGATAAATGGCTCTCAACTTGAGAAGTTCGAGCATTTTCTTGGGTGTATAACCGTCAGTCTCATCCATTTCTGAACGATACTTTTCTTGGTTCCACTGTCGTTTATGGAGAGACTTGGCATCCTCTAAGCTGTACTTGCTCTTTTCTTCGCATATAACGTATAAGTCGTCAAAGTCCAGCTTCTCTGCAACGCGGTCTCCTATCGCAAAATCAGGTTTAATATATTGCTCAACTTTCCCTATCCAGCTTTCCATCTCATTAGGCCCAAGTACGAGCAGTTGCCGTAGAGAGGTTCCCGAAGAGTTGTAAAAACCGAAAATCCATATTCGGGATCGCCACTTTGCTATGTGGGTAGGGCCTACATCCCTTGCAGTTGAAACAGAGCCTGTCGTCGTCGATTTGAGTTCTATGGGAGCAGAGTGAACTCTCTCATTCTCTTCAAAGTCAAAGAATGCGTCCACCTCGGAACGGCCTTCTCCCTCTCGTAAGTCCAATAGCTGGCACATTTCCTTTTCTCGGCTATCGTCTTGAACAGCCATTAGGCCCTCAATGCACTCGCTACAGATTCTGCGATAGCGTAGCTCACCGGAGGACAAACGGAATTGCCGATTTGTCCAAGGATTTGGTACACTGCACCTTCAAAGATCCAGTCTTCTGGAAACCCTTGCAGAAGAGCACAGTCTTGGACGGAAAGCCTGAAATGTCCGTTTTCTGGGGGGAACATAACAGCTTCCTCTCTCGATTTTTGTACACCATTTGGCCAAATCTGTAGTCTCTCCCAAACTTTTTGACTAGCCTTGCTGTTTAGAATGCTAGTCGTCTTTCTCGGACCAGTAAAGCCAGAACGGAGAGTCGGGGCAAAGCAGTCGAATCCAATGTCGTCTAGTCCCAAAGCCGCCCTAGTGCCTAGCGTACATCTGCTCAATGAAAACAGGCTATCGTTAGGGAAGTGCGTTGCCTGCGGGATCTCGAATTCATTAGCGGCTTTGGGCGATCTAAATCCGACGAAAATGACTCGCTTTCGCACTTGGGGAACGCCAAAGTCGGAGGCAACTGCTTTGAACTTTGCGATGTGGTAGCTTGGTTCTAACGGCTCTAGAATCGCCGTATGCACATATTTATTGAACTTAGGATCGAGTAATCCCGGAACGTTTTCGGCTACGAACGCATCGGGTTTGATAGTCATCACGGCGTCAATGAACGCCGGCCACATATCCCTAGTATCCTCACTCCCACTTCGTCTTCCGGCAACTGAGAAGGGCTGGCAGGGGGGGCCGCCGTGGATGAGATCGACGGCACCTTTATAGGCTGTCCAATCGACCTTTGTTACATCGCCATATTGACCAGAAAAAACTTTCCATTGGGGACGGTTACGCTGGAGCGTAGCACCGCAAATCTCCAATGCATCAAAACTGGCAGTATGCTCAAAACCAGCACGCTCAAAACCGAGGTCTAGACCACCACCCCCTGAAAACAGGGACATAGCCTTCAAACCCTGTTGTCGCTGTTGGGGCATTAGTTTATTCGGGTCCAAAATCGGCTTGCTAATTCTACTTGAATCGCGTTGAAACTCACCACGGATCGCCGCTTTTTTTCTCTGCCTAGATCGCGCCGAGATTTCCCGGTACCAGTCTCTTTTTTCTTGTGATATATCGTAGGGCATGGTGGCTTCGTAGTGAATCTAAAGGTCCATTTGCAACGCCGTGGCCTCGAATCGAATGGAAGCAAGCGGCCAACGAGCTATCTTTCAATATACCTAAGTACAGCGTCTCTACAACCGCCTGTGTCGAGCTACTCATCGGGTCTGAACAGTTCGTCCGCAACTTGTCAAATCTCGACGAATCCCTCCGGCAATCCCTCTCCCTTGACCAACGCCTCTTTCAACGCCCTCGCATGTTGACAAATCCCCCGATAAGAAAACCCCTTACAATTGCAACTGATGTCGTTCCCCTCCACCTCCAATTCGTAGAACGCCCCCGGCTTCGACGAACTGTCCACCCGGTACAGCGCTCGCTTCGGCCCGGCCAACACCCGCGCCAACACGCGCACCGCCTCAGCCGACGGCAAGCGCGACTTAGCCTCGGACTCGACGGCGGGCTGCGCGGCGACAAAAGTAGCCCCGGCCTCGCGCAACAATTCCGCCATTTGCTGCTCGTCCATTGCGCCAGTGGGCGGCGCGGGAAGTACCTCCATCACCCGCCGCAACTCGTCCATCACGTCGCGCTGGAAATCTTCGGGCAAGGCGCTGCCTTCGACGAGTTGGTCGATCAGCGCCGACTTGGTTTCGAGGACCGTCTTGACGAATTCGTCGATCGTGTTGCTGCCGACCATGTAGGTGACGTTGACGGCTTGCTGTTGCCCGATGCGGTAGGCCCGGTCTTCGGCCTGCCAGTGATTGACTGGTACCCAGTCGAGATCGTTGAAGACCACCTGCCGCGCCGCCGTGAGGTTGAGGCCGATGCCCCCGGCGGTAATCTGCGCGGCTAGTATCTGCACGGAGTCGTCCTCCTGAAAGCGATCGGCTAGTTGTTGCCGCTCGCTAGCGGGTACCTCGCCGGTGATGGCTACGGCCTTTTGGCCGAAGTGCTTGCGCAGCGTGTTGACGGGAGCGAGAAAACACGAGAAGACTAGGACCTTCTCTCCCTGCTCCAATGCGTTTTCGACGAAGGGGATCGTGCTGCGGACCTTGGCGATGGCCAAGCGGTTGCGCGCGGTAGTCAACTGGCCCATGATCCAGCCCTGACGCGAGCGGCGCTCGGCCTCGGTCTCGTCAGCGAGCTTGGCTTGGCCCCGGCGCGAGATGGTCTGCAACAACTCCGTCACGGCCTCGCTCATCTCGCGCGCCACTCGGCTGGCTACCTCCACGTCGAGCCAACTGCGGATCTTGGGCGGTAGGTCGAGGACCTCGGCCTTGGTGCGGCGCAGCATGATGCCGTGCAACTGCACGGTCAGCTCTTCAATATTGGAGACCCCGTCGGCGACCCAGCCGTACTCGCCTTTGTACGCGTCGCAATAGCGCTTGGCGAACGAGACGAACGAACGCCCGAGTGCGTGGCGCGCCAGTTGCAACAAGGGGAAGAGATCGCGCGGTCGGCTCGTCAGTGGCGTGCCGGTCAAAAGATGGACCACCGCCTCGTCGCCAACGGCCTTGACCAAGTCCATGGACAAGCGGTGCCGCTGGCTGCGGTAGTTTTTGAGATAGTGGGCCTCGTCAAAGACTAGGCCACTCCAGGCGTGCTCCGCCAGCGGGTGTTTGGCGAGAATGTCGTAGTTGATGATGACCCAGCCGGTATAGCCGGGTGTGGGCGCGGGTGCGGGACCGACGATGGCGATCTCGGCCGTCGGTAGCACCAGCTCAATCTCGCGCGCCCAGTTGATTTTGACCGCTGCCGGGCAGACAACTAGGTACGGCCCTTCGGGTCGGGCTTGGCGCATGGCCAGCACGGACTGCCGCGTCTTGCCCAGCCCCATGTCGTCGGCGAGGATTGCCCGCTGGCGACCCAACAAAAAGGCGATGCCCTCGACTTGGTGGGCATACAGCCCGGCGGCTAGGGCTTCGGCCTGTTGTTGTGCCGTGCTCATAGACGCGCAATTGCTTGGGAGGTGATAATGGCTACCATGTGCCTTTTCCCATTGATATAGATTTCTTCTTCGGTGGACATGGTTGATCGTAGGATTTAAGGCGCGGGGATGGACCGGGGCAAGTCTTTGCTAGCTATCGCGTGAAATACCGCTGTGAAACTATCGGCTTTGATAATGCCGTTGACGCCCTATAGTTTACAGCACGGAACGGCGGTCGCGTCTCGATTATGAGGCCGGTCGCGAAAAGACGTAAGCGACGAGCGAAATTCTGGCAAAGGCGAATGTGACAGAAGCCCAACCACAGCGCGGCGTTTCCAAACGGGCGGTTTTTATCGGCCTGCTCTGCGCTACTGCGATCTCCTGCGGGGAATCCTATGGCACGCTGGTGGTGCGCGGTTCGGCTATGGCCGCCGATTATTCCACTGGTGCCGCCATCTTCCTGTTCTTTCTGCTCACTTTGCTGCTCAATCCCCTTGCCCAGCTACTCACTGGTTCGCGGCTGCACAGCGGCGAATTGGCGACCATTTACATAATGATGATCGTAGCTTCGGCGATTCCCTCTTGGGGTTTCGTTATGAACTTGATCCCGTTTTTAGGAGGGCTGTTTTACTTTGCCACGCCGGAGAACGACTGGGCCAATATCATCCACCCGCACATCAAACCCTGGCTCGTGTCTCAGGACCGCGCGGCGACCTGGAAGCTCTTTGAGGGGGCGGCGCGCGGCGAGCCCGTGCCCTGGGGGCTGTGGGACAAGCCGTTGTTGGCTTGGGGTTTCTTCATACTCAGCGTTTATTTCGTCACGCTCTGCATGTTGGTCATCCTGCGCAAGCAGTGGATGGAACACGAGCGCCTGCTCTTCCCGCTTTCGATCCTGCCGCTCGAATTGGCTCAAGGGGAGCGGGGCCGTCTGCTGCCGTCGTTGCTACGCAACTATCTGACTTGGGTCGGCTTTCTGATCCCGTTTCTCATCAATCTCGTCAATGGCCTGCACTCCTACTTCAACTACTTCCCCTTCATCCAGTTGAATACCCCGCTGCGCTTGCTGCGCGAATCCGTGCGTCTGAACCTTTACCCGCGCTTTGAGGTCATCGGGCTTTCGTATCTGTTGAGCCTCGATGTCTCGTTCGGCGTGTGGTTCTTCGCCTTTCTCGCCTATGTCCACACGGGGGTCGAGCGGCTGTTCGGCTGGAGCATTGGCCCGTCGCAGCCCTACTCAATGCCCGCTTCGGCCAGCGTCGCCCACCTGGCGCAGGGCGCGATGTTCTTCTTGGTCTTTTCCATCCTGTGGGCTGCGCGCCAACATATCGGCGATGTGCTGCGCAAAGCCTTCAAACGCGATCCGACGATTGACGATAGCAGCGAGATGCTCTCGTACCGCACGGCCGTGCTAGGTTTTATCTTCGGGTCGATCTTCGCCGTGTGGTGGTTGGCGCAAACCGGCCTACAGTTCGGCATTGCGCTTTTTTACTTTCTGCTCTGCTTGGCCACTTTTATCGGTTTGGCGCGCATTGTCTCCCAAGCCGGCCTCGCCTACGGGGTGTCGCCAGTGGCTCCGCCGGTATTTATGGTCACGGCGCTTGGGCCGACCGCGCTCGGAGCGAGCGGGCTGACGGCGCTCGGCATGAACTTCCCTTGGACAGCCGATTTGCGCACCTTCGTCATGGCCTCGGCGGCGACCGGCCTCAAGATTGCCGAGGTTATGCGTTTGGAGACCCGGCGACTGTTTTGGGCGATCGCCGCGACCATAGTGGTCACGCTGATTTCCGCGGTGTGGGCGGTTACCACGTTGGCGTATAAATACGGTGGCATCAATCTCGGGGGTTGGGGTTTTGGCGGCTTGACCCAACTGACGGGTAACTGGATCGCGCACAACATCAACAACCCGCAGGAAATCTACGGCTGGCACCTCATCTACACCGGCATCGGCAGCGCTGTCATGGCCGTGCTGAGCTTTCTCAAGGCGCGTTTTGTTGGCTTCCCGATCCATCCCATCGGCCTAGTCCTCGGTCTGACCTACCCAATCAGCCAGATTTGGTTTTCGGTCTTTATCGCCTGGGCTTTCAAAGCGGTCATTTTGAAATACGGCGGGGCCAGAAGCTATCGCCTGCTGCGCCCGCTCTTCCTCGGCATGGTGCTGGGGGCTTTTGGCTCGGCGGGCATGTGGCTGATCATCGACTATTTTGGCGGCATGTCGAACTGGTTTACCATGTAAATTTGGGCGCGGCGATGTGGCCAGCCTGAACCTACCCCCCAAGCCCCAGCACTTCCCTAACCCGCGCTGCTAAGAGTTCCTCGTCGCCGTCGGACACTGTGGGCATCGACAAGTGAAGCTGGCCTGGAGCCGTTGAGAGCCAGACCGAGGGGTTGCCGTTGCGCAGGGTCTCTTCTAGGTCGGCGGCGGTGCGACCGAGCGCCTGTTCGTCCAAGGTCAGGGTCAGAGACGCGCCATTGACCGAGCTTTGCACGTGGGGCAATTCGCCTAAGTGCTGACGCACGGTCTCGGCGCGGCGAGTGTCGCTTTGATTGCGGGCGTCGTGGTCCATGGCCAGCCAGCGGCGCAGGGCTAAGACCACG
This sequence comes from Candidatus Latescibacterota bacterium, assembly GCA_965219735.1. Classification (GTDB taxonomy): domain Bacteria; phylum Latescibacterota; class UBA2968; order UBA8231; family UBA8231. The sequence goes on along the minus strand of OZ244790.1, from coordinate 4,987,513 downwards.
CCGACGACCTCTTGGCGGTCGATCTTGAGCGGGCGGCCAACCCCTTCTAGGTCGCGGGTTTCAAAGCAGGCGAAGCTGTGCAAATGGGCTGCGGCGATTAAGTCGGCGCGGCCGCAGAGAATGCCCGAAGAGTTGGGCGCGCCCACGTACTTGGCACCATAGCCGACTAGGTCGGCCTCGGCCGCGATGTAGCGGGTCAAGCCGTCTAAGGGATAGACGCGGAAGGCCGCATCGACAAAGACCGGGACGTCGCGGGCGTGGGCGATGTCAATGGCCTCGGCTAGCGGGACGATGGCGGCTTCGTTGTCAATGGCCGGGTAGAGCAGGGCGGCGGTTTGGGGGCCGATGGCTGCGGCGAGTTCATCGGCTGTGGTGCCTTGCTCTGTGCCCGCCTCCACGAGGGTGACGCCGGGCAGGCGCACCATGCGGTCGTACTTGTAGCGCTGGGCCTTTTGGATGACCACTTGGTTGGGCATGCCGGTCGAATCGGGCAGGCGGGCCATTTTCTCTGGGTCTGCGCCGGTGACGCAGGCGGCTGTGCCGAGGACCAACGCGGCTGCGCAGCCAGGGGTAATCAGCGCGGCCTCGGCTCCGAGCAGGTCGGCGACGATCCGCCCCGTGCTCGCCAAGAAAGCGTCCATGTCAACGTAGTAGCGGCCGGCCAGTTCCATCGCGGCGATGATGTCCGGGTGGGGAGACGATCCCCCTAAAAGGGTGCGCGGGCCGAGGGCGTTGATCACGGGCGTCGCCCCCATATCCGCGTACAGTGCGCGGGCTTCTTCACTCATAGGTTTTTTCTCCATACAGCCCCACAGGGCTCGGTACGTGGTTGGCGGGAACCAGCAACAAGGGCAAGCCATTGTGCTGGAGGCGAAATTGCAGGTAGTCGAGTTCGGGGGTGGGCTGCGCAGCGAGGCCCAAAAGTCGCGGGCGAAAAAGAGCGGACGAAAACAGCTTGGGCCGGGGCCGTTCCATCAGCTCGACGGTCTCGTCCGCCGACAGCCCGATCTTTTCTTTGGCTAGCGCGATGGCCGCTTCGAGACCGCCGATCCGGTCGGCGAGGCCGAGCTGCACGGCGCGCTGGCCGCTCCAGACGCGGCCTTGGGCCACAACTTCGACTGAGTCCGGCGCGATGTGGCGGTTGCTAGCCACTTGGGCGACGAAGTCCTCGTACAGCGAGCGGATGGTGTGTTCCATGCGCGCGCTTTCGTCTTCAGTGAAGGTGCGGTCTGGCAAGCGCAGGCCGAGCAGGGGCAGGGTCATGCCAAAAGGCAAGTCCGCGTGGCGGCCCACCTGCACGCGACTCGTACTCAGGCCGAGCTTTTCCTTGAGTCCTTTGTTGTACGCCCAGCCGGCAATGACCCCAATTGAGCCGGTGATGGTGTTGGGCGCGGTGACGATTGCATCGCCGGGCAGCGAGATCATGTACCCGCCCGAAGTCGCGAGGTAGCCCTGCGAGACGATAACGGGCTTGCGCTCGCGGCATTGCAGCACGGCGTCGGCCACGAGAGCCGAGGGCAGAACGTCGCCACCCGGAGAATCCACGCGCAGCACCACGGCGTCTGCCGCGGCACAGGCCGCGGCAATCTCGCCGACGAGCCGCCGCGCACCCATGCCGGTGTCCATGGCGCAGACGCCGAGTGCATAGACGATGGCAATACGCTTGCGCTGCCCCCAGCGCCGGTCGGCTGGCCGGGTGTACGAAGCGGCTGCGACGACGGCGTGGTTTTCGACCGTGCGGTCGATTTCGCTCCAGCGGCCGAGGCGATCCACTAGGCCAGCGTCGAGGGCCTCTTGCGGCAGGAAAAACGCGGTCTCTTCCACGAGGCGGTCGAATTGTTCGGGCGCCAACTCGCGATCGGCGCTGATGTCGCTGCGAGCGAGAGCGTACCAATCGTCGAGCAGGACCATTAGCTGTTCGCGCTCCCTCTCGGACATGTCGCGGCGGACATATGGTTCGGTCGCGGATTTGTATTGGAAAAGCCGCCACTCGTCGAAGCCGATTCCGAGCTTGTCCAGCGCATCTTTGAAGTATGTGTACCCTGCCACATAACCCTGCAAGCCGATTGCTCCGGCCGGGTCGAGTACCAAGTGATCGGCCGCCGAGACCCAGTGATAGTTGTACATGTCCACGCGGTCGATATACACGATGACCCGCTTCCCCCCAGCGCGGATCTGGCGCAGCTTCTCCCGCAGTTCCCAGCCGAGTGCCGGGCTAATCCGCAGGCCCGACGCATTGATGGCGAGGCCCTTGATCGCTGGATCGCGGCGCGCGCGCTCCAATAAGGCGATGAGATTGAGCAGACTCTGCGAGTCGTCGAAGAAAGCATAGCGGCGGTGTTGCACCGGCCCGGACAACTCCACGGCAAGGTAGCGCGCCCGCGGTCGGAATAGGTTTCCGCGCTGCGCTCCGAGGCGCGCCGCATACGTCTGGAAGGTGCGGCTCTGCGCCTGCGCTTGGAAATCGGCGGCACCCAATCCGATGCGCAAGCCAACGCTCAGAGTGTGGTCATCGAACAAGCGCCCGGTCAGCGCCAGCCCCTGTCCTAGTCCGACAATGGCTCCGGTGCTCCAGAACTCCGTTTCGTCGTCGCGCACGTAATCCGCATACAAGGTTAGCCGCTCATCTCCCCAAGGACGCAGAGCGAGATCGACGGCCCCTTCGCGGCCCTCGTTTGCAAAGGTCGAAGTGAAGGTGCCTCCTACTGAGAGACGCGGACCGGGCCGCCAAATTCCCCCGAAGACGACGTGCCGCACGCTGCCCCATCCCATGCTCACCCCGAGACTGAAGTTGCGGTCGCCGCTGCTGAGTCCGGCCCGGTACTCGCGGTCCCGGCGGCCATTTAACATCCCAAATCCCAAGTGGGGCGCGGCCGTGAAAAGGCCCCACGAATAGGTGGAGCTGCTGTCCGACCAAGCGACTCCCTGTTCCAAGCCCTCGACATAGCTGAGGAGCGCGGGATTGGCGTAGCCGTAGAGGCCTGTGTCCAACCCGCCAAAAGCGGCGAGGGCGAATTCGGCGCGCTCGGCGTAGGAGATAAACGGGGATTGGGCGTTTACCGCGCTTGCGGCGAGGAGGCAGCAGAGTAATTGGAACGAGCGCATAGGCAATGTAGAAACCGTGTTACCTTTCTTCCTGAGACGCCTCTTACGCTTCCTCGACAAACAAGCTTAAATCCCCTTTGCCCTCGCGGATTATCTCGGCTTGGTCTCCTACTAGCGACACCACGCTTGAAGCCTCCACGGGTAGCGGCCCGCACTCCAAAATCAAATCCACTTGTGGTCCCAACTCTTCCTCCAAGGCCCACGGCTCGGTTATCACCTCTTGATCGGCGTGGTTGGCGCTGGTGCTCAGGATGGGTTGGCCGAGGGCGCGGACCAAGGCTAGTGGCACCGGGTGATCGGGAATCCGCAGGCCGACGGTCTTCTGTTTGGTTTGCAGGATGCGCGGCGTTTGGCGGGTGGCTGGCAACACGAAAGTGTACGCCCCCGGCAGACACTGCTTGAGGATGCGGTGGGCGTAGTTGGAGACGCGGGCGTAGTCGCTGATGTGGGTTAGGTCGGCGCAGACAAAGGACATGGGTTTCTTTTTGTCGCGTCCCTTGATGCGCTGCACGCGCTCGATTGCCTGCTTGTTGGTGATGTCGCAGCCGAGGCCGTAGATCGTGTCGGTGGGATAGACGATGACGCCGCCTTGGCGCAACACCTCGGAGGCGCGCTGGATGTGGCGGCCTTTGAGGCGGTCGGGATGGACAGTCAATACTTGGCTCATTTTTAACGCTCCCGGTCGATTTTGGCGACCCACGCATCGACGACGGCCGTGATCATGGCTTGGCCGTGCTCGGCGTTGGCCGTGTAGCTGTTTTTGGTTTCGTCTTGTTGGCAGTACCAAGGTGGGTCTTCGCCGAGGCGGTCTTGCTCCACGAGTTCGGGGCGCGCGGCGATTAGGAAGGAGGTCTCGTTGTATCCGGCGTGATCGCCTCCGGCTGGAGGACTCGATTCCGGGAGGATCATGGGCTGCACTTCGATGTGCCCGCCCCAAGAGCCAACCCGGTCGAGCGCATCGCGGTCGCCCCACCAGCCGCGTGGGTGTCCCTCGGCGAGCACCTGCTCAACCGCTAGTTCGGCCGCGGCCTTGCTGAAGGCCAAGGCGAGGGGGCCGCCCATGCCTTGGTGCATGATGATGACGTAGGTCTTGCGGAAGCCCATTTCGATAAAGTTGCGCAGGATGCTTTTGGCCAAGCCGCCAAAGGCGTCGTAGTCCGGGTCGATGGTCCCGTCGGCTGGGCCGCCGAGGGCATAGCCGGTGGGGCCGTAGTCAAACGACGGGGCAATGACGCAAGCGGTGCGCGCGGCCACGCGGTCGCAGATCTCCTCGACGATGAGGGTGTCGTGGCCGATGGCCATGTGCGGGCCGTGGGTTTCGATGCAGCCGGCCGGCACGAGCAGGGGATGGCCTTGGGCCACTGCATCGGTGAGTTGGTAGGGACGCAGGTGCTTGAGGTACATGGAGAAGTTCCTTGTTGTGTTTGCGGAATTGGACATAATATAGGCTAGGAAGAGCACGTCAACAGGACATTGAACAGATGGCGCACACTGTTATTGGCACGGCTGGGCACATTGACCACGGCAAGACTCTGTTGGTCAAGGCGCTGACCGGCATGGATACCGATCAAGCCCCGGAAGAGCGGGCGCGGGGGATTACCATTGAACTCGGCTTTGCCTTTTTGGGCGATCAAGCCACGATCATCGACGTACCCGGCCACGAGCGCTTCGTCAAGACCATGGTGGCCGGCGTCAGCACCGTTGACGTGGCGATGCTGGTCATTGCCGCGGACGACGGCGTGATGCCGCAGTCGCGGGAGCATCTCGACGTGCTGCGGCTTTTGGGGGTGGAGCGCGGGGTGGTAGTGATCAACAAGGCCGATTTGGTGGAAGAGGAGTGGTTGGATTTGGTGGAGGAGGAGGTACGGGAGTTTGTGCGCGGGAGTTTTTTGGCGCAGGCCGAGATCTTTCGCGTCTCTGCGCTCAGCGGCGCGGGCGTTGACTCGCTGCGGCAGCGGTTGTTGGCCATGGTTGAGGACACTGCGGCCAAGCGCACGGACGCGCCGTTCCGCCTGCCCGTAGATCGGGCCTTTGGAGTCAAGGGGTTTGGTCTAGTCTGTACGGGCACAGTGCAGGCCGGGGCTTTGGCCGAGGGCGACCGCGTGGAGATTGCGCCCGAAGATCGGTCGGCGCGCGTGCGCCGCTTGCAACAGCACGGCGCGACAGTACAAGAGGTGCGGGCCGGCGACCGAGCCGCGATCAATTTGGCTGGCGTGGAGCAGGGCCAAATCGAGCGCGGGCACTCGCTGGTCGCGCCCGGATTTTTCCGTCCTACGCAGATGCTGGACGCCGAGGTGCAACTCCTTGCGTCAAGCCCTATGACTATGGCGTCGCGCACTCGCGTGCGCCTGCATTTGGGCACGCGGGAGATTATGGCGCGGGTCGTGCTCCCTGGTGGCGGACCTTTGACGCCTGGGCAGGAGAGTTTTGCGCAGCTTCGCCTGGAGGCTCCCGTAGTTGCGGCGTGGGGCGACCGCTTTGTGCTGCGCCGATACTCGCCGGCGCTGACTATTGGCGGCGGCCGCGTGCTCAACCCGCACCCGGCCAAGCACCGGCGCTTCGAGCCTGCGCTGCTCGCGCACTTGCAGGCGTTGGCTAGTGCCGATTTGTCCGAGGTTGTCGAATGCTGGCTCCGCTATGCGGACGATCGACTCAAGGGCCAGCAGGCGCTGGCTGGCGAAATGGGCATTGGTGTGGAGCGGTTGGCGGGTTTGACGGATGCGCTGGTAGCGGATGGCCGCGCTGTGCGCGTGGTGTCGGAGGGGCAGCCGCACGTTTTGCATCTGGACGTGTGCGAGCACTGGGGTGCGCAGATCGAGGCCGCGTTGGCGAGCTTTCATCGCGCCCAGCCGCTCAAGTTGGGATTGCCGCGCGAGGAACTGCGCAATTTGAGCGCACGCTACATCCAGCCCGAATTGTTCGACTGCGTGTTGCGCTACTTGGAGGAAGCAGGGCGGATCGCGCTGGACGGGGCCGTGGTGCGAGCTGCGTCACACAGCATTCGCTTCACCCCGGAGCAAGAGGTGCTAAAGGCGGCTGTAGAGACGCGGCTCAACACCACGGATTTTGCCAACTTGCCGACGATGGCTGAGTTGGCCCACGCTCTCGACGCTCCACTGCCGCAGGTGACGGATATGGTCCAAGCGCTGCAAGCATTGGGGGGGGTGGCCGCATTGGAAGGGGGTTTGCTTATCCACTGCGAGGCTCTCGCCCGCGCGCGGACGATACTGAGCGATGTTCTCAAGCGCGACGGCGAGATTACAGTAGCCGAATTCCGCACGCTGATTGGCAGCAACCGCAAATGCGCGATGGCGCTTTTGGGTCACTTCGACGCTGAGGGACTGACGGCGCGGCAGGGGGATGTGCGGGTTTTGGTGGGCTGATACTGCGGCGCACGCAGCGTACGTTGCGATGGAATCGATGCAGAGTCTGCGGAATTGGCTACGTGGAACGCTCTCGTTGGTATAATATGGCCTTGAATATTATCTGGTTAGACGACCCTGCAAGCGGCAAGAGAGAACTGGTAGGCGGTAAGGCGGCTAACCTCAACCAGCTACATAGCGGCGGACGTGTTCCGTCAGGGTTTTGTATAACCGCTAGTGCTATGGCGAGAGTGGTACCGGTGCGGAGTGGTGAAGCATCGTTGCCTCCCGACCTTTATGCGGAGATTGAAGCCGCGTACGCGGAACTGGGCGATCGCTGCGGAACTCCCGAGTTGGCGGTAGCAGTCCGATCCTCGGCTGTGGCGGAGGATGGTGCGGTTAATTCCTTTGCCGGCCAATATCAAACCCTGTTGAATATCGTGGGCGTGGAGGCCGTGGCTGCGGCGATAGTCGAGTGTGTAGAGGCAGCCTACCGGCCCCACGCCGCCGCCTACCGCAAGCGCTCAGGGGCCAGTGCGGACGAGGTAAATCTGGCCATTCTCGTGCAGGAGTTCATCGCTGCGGATTCTTCAGCGGTTGCGTTTACCGCCAATCCGGTCACCAACGACGCAAGCGAGATCGTCATCAACGCATATTGGGGGTTGGGAGAAGGGCTAGTCGATGGCAGTTCGGTTCCCGACACGTACACCGTGGACAAACGGGAATTGCGGATCAAGACGCGGAGCGTGGCCAAGAAAGAGCGGATGTGCGCCGCCGGATCCGCTGGCACGATCGCAATAGACGTGCCAGCAGACAATCGTTCGCGGCCAACTTTAACCGACGATCAGGTCGGCGAGGTCTGCCGCAGCGCGGTGGATTTGGAAGCTCGGATGGGGTGGCCCGTTGACTTAGAATGCGCTTTTAAGGATGGAAAGCTGTATTTGCTCCAGTGCCGCCCAGTGACGACCCTCGCGCAAGATGGACGAGATTGGTCGGTGGAATGGGACGATCCCAAAGATGCGGAATTGACTTGGCGCAAGGGGAATCTGGAAACGCCGCTCGATCAGTCATTAGAATGGTATTGGATGCAGGGTTGGGCGAAAGCGCGGCGAGAGACGGGTAGCGGTACGTTACCCATGCGGATCTATGTGAACGGCTACGCATACGAGGCGGAAAAACCCTTCAGGGTCGGCAGCCGCAAGGCGCAAGAAGACGCCCGCAAGAAGATAGAGCGCGAGATACCCGAACTCTGGAAAAGTGAATGGCTGCCTAAGCTCAAGCGGAAGCGGGCTTATTTCCGCAGCTTGGATTTGTCGGCGCTGTCCAACGACGAGTTGGCTAGCGTGCTGGTCGAAGCACTGCCTTGGTATTGCGAATGCGCGAGAATGCACGCGCATCTAGGCGGGACCGCGGTCGAGGCCGTTGGGCACTTGGTGGAGTGGTATCGCAAACGGTTCCCCGATGCTGCGGAAAGCGAGCCTTACCGATTGGTACAGGGGCAGTCAAATTTGAGCGTTGAGAAGGGACATCTTTTGTGGCAGTTGCAACAGCACCTTACTCCCGCCAACAAGGAGCTTCTAAGGGCCGCCTTACAGTCGCGCAAGAAGCAGGGTAGATGGGAAGGGCTTGAGGGTACCTTCAAAGAGATTTTCGACCAGTACTTAGAGACCTATTGGAAAGATACACCGGAATTTCTCGCGTCCTTGGTTCTCAAGTACGCCGAGCAGGGCGTGGAAGATCCGCACGTGAAATTGCGCCAACTGGCGGCAGAGCGGGAGCAATTTACCGCGCATGTGCGTTCGCTGCTGAACAAACAAGAACGCGAGGTTTTCGAGGAACTTTTGCAGGTAGCTCTGGCCAATTATCTGCTGACTGAGGATCACAACTACTGGGTCGATGGGATCGCCGCGCATTACATATTTCCGCTGTTCGACGAACTGGGCCGCCGAATGATCAAAGGCGGTATCCTCAAGAAGAAGCGGAGCGAGATCAAATACTTGGAACTGAACGAAATCATCCTCTGGGGATTCGGCGTGCGTCAGCCGTTGCGCGCGCGGGTCGCCGAACGCCAACGGGAATTTGATCGACGGTTGAAACTGTCGCCGCCAGAGTTCCTTGGAGCTTGTGAAGAGCCGCCGACTGAAGAGGAAGATTACCTGTTTTGGGGTCCCTCGGCTCCACTTGAGGCATCAAAGGGAGAGGTTCGTGGAGTAGGGGCTTCGCCGGGGATTGTCAGAGGGCGTGCGCGCGTGGCCGTGAATCTGGACAAGGCGTTGGCACTACAGCCGGGGGAAATATTGGTCTGTGGTACGACCGATCCCCATTGGACGCCGCTTTTCGCCGTCGGAGCGGGATTAGTGAGCGATAGGGGTGGGACGTTGTGTCATGGTGCGGTCGTCGCCCGGGAATATGGATTGCCGGCGGTGGTGGGAACTCTGATCGGGACTAAGAAGATTAGAACCGGGCAGTTGATCGAAGTTGATGGCCAAAGCGGGGTGATAAGGCTGTTGTGATGTAAGTCCGCAGGAATTGGGCGAGGCACTGGCGTAACGGGTACCGCCCGTAGTCGTGTTTCGGAGAGAGCGAGATGAGCTGACATCTTTCTTCTGGTTTTAAGAATGAGAAGCTATACTTGTCCCGTGGTTGGACCCGCCGTCACGAGATAGCTGCCCCTCAAATCACTTGTTGCTTGCGACATGATACCCCCGGAAGATATGAGCTTAACTGATCCAGTTCGAAAAACTGAGTTCCCCCACGAGAAAATTTATTCAGGCCTGTTGTTGCATGAAGTTGAATAAGATAGGCTTCTATGGATGGGATGCGATTTGTTGCGATTAGAAGTGGGCGTCCCCAAGGTGTCCTTTCATCTCAAGTTTTAGAGAACTACAGAGTTTGTACGCGAACATCTCAACGCCGGGTAGCTCTGTGTAGTTGTGGGAATACACCGCCACGTTGAGTTCGTGGTGCCGAGCGTATTCGAATAGATAAAGATTGGTTTCTCCAGTCAGGTACATGTCGATGTCATGGGACATGGCATCCCGAATGTAGCTGGTGTAGATACCGGCTCCAGTGACGCAACCTATGCGTTGGACTGTTCGATTCGCGTCATAAATGCTGCGTGGTTGCTCTTGGTAGTGTTTCCTGTTCCAATTTATTCTGGGGTGTAAGTTACTTCGAGTTTGATACCGTCAGGGTCGAAGAAGAAAGTCGCGTAGTATCCCTCGCGGTACTCTGGACAGGCGACTGGCGGATCTTCGACATCCACATCTTCTAAATTCTTGATCACCTCTTCGTAGATTCGTTCGACTTCTGCCCGTGAGTCCACAGAAAAGGCGAGATGGTGCAGTCCCGGTTTTCCCCGCTCATGTCGGCCTGCTTCTGTAGTGTGGCCGATCAGCAGGATCATCCCGTCCTTTTCGAATCGCAATCTGTCGATCGCGCCCTGCTCTGTCAGGTGCGGGGATAACGCTCGGAATCCAAGTGCTGCTAGCAAGGGCGAGTAGAATCTCGTCGAAGTATCTAGATCGGAGACTGATAACCGGATGTGGTGGATAGCTGCCGTCACTTCTTCTCCTTCGGTGTTTATGTACAGGCCCCTATTTCGAGGGTGTTATATCGGGAAAGAAAGCACCCACAATCTTCCACTCGCCCTTGATACGGCCCGTGAACCACACGTTTTGACAATCGTCCCAGCGAGAGTATATCTGACCGGTATCCGAACGCCAGCGCCCCGATTCCCGCACTACGGATATGGCCATATTGCCGCGAACGTCTGTCTGTAATATCTGCTGTTCCTGCTCGTAGTTAACGCCCTCGGGCATGCGCGTCTCCCCCCATTCCTGCATCTCGCTCTGCACCAAGAATAGATGCGGCACCCAGTCCGTAGGGTCGGTTGATCCACACCCGAACCAGCGAAAATAGGTCTCGTCGTGGCACGCGCGGACCGCATCCCAGTCTTTTTCCCTGTGGGCCTGCTGGTAGCGGTTTAGTAGGCGGTGGATCGCTTCGATATCGGCTCTGTCTCTATCCATGCTCGTCTTTCTACAGCCTCCTTAGACCGCGTCTATGGTAAACGTATAGCCCACGCCGACCGGCACTTCGCGTTCATCGACCTCGTGCACTATAGATTTAACCTCTTTCGATTCGGCTATCGGCGGAATCGGCTGACTGTCCCGCGCTAGTGCCGAGGTAGGTACGACGACCGAGCAGTCGCCGATGGACACGACGGCGATAGAGCATCCCAGTCCGTTTTGCAACTCTTCAACTCGGCCGGCGAAGGCTTTCAGTAAAGCTCTCCGACGCTCTCGGTCCGGCTCGCTTTGCAATAGCCGTGCCAGCGTTTTTGCGGCGAGGTCTTCCGGCATGGCAGGGTCGTATGCCGATAGTAGTTGTGATAGTTGATCCCCGGCGTGGGGTTTCTCGGGTTCCATAGCGCTCAACCAATCAAATCGGATAGGCTTGCCCGCAGTTGCTGGCGGGCTGCGTGCAGACGCCAGCGCACAGCGCCGACTGAGCAACTCACTGTTGCGGCGATCTCTTCGTATGAGAGCTCGTGGTATTCGCGCAAAACCACGACCAAGCGCCGTTCGTCGTCAAGCGCCGCAAGCGCCGTGCGGATTCTGCTCGCCAACTCGACGGTCCGCGCCGATCCTTTCTCCGCGAGTTGAAGGTCGAGATCAATGTCGCGTTCGATCGACAGGTGGTGCCGGCGTTGGTGATACTTGTGGTAGTCGCGGCATAAGTTGCTGGCGATGGCCCAGAACCACGAGCGGAAACGCGTCGGATCATCAAGGCTGTGGAGGGACTCATAGACGCGTACGAAGGTTTCTTGTGCCATATCTTCCGCATCAGCTCTCCGGCCCGTCATGCGACAGAAAAACAAAAAGACTCCATTTTGGTAGCGGGTGACCAAAATGGCGAAGGCGGCCATATCGCCCTCGGCAAAACGCCGTACCAAATCCCCATCTGTAGGATCGCGTTCGTCTCCCATGTTGCCTTTGCATCCATTCTCGCACCGCTCAGTAGGACAGCAGATACGCCACCTTGAAGCGGAGCTTTTCCGCTCTTGCAGTCCTGCGCCGATGTCCAGCTTCCACTTTCTGCCGTCGCCCGTATCAAACCCCATTTCGAGTGTCTGTCCTCTGTACCAGGTTCCCTGCCAAGGCCAGCGCCAGACGCTGTGTTTGGCCGAGACGAAAGAATCATCCCAAGTGTAGAGCCATACATCAGCAGTCGTCCATTCCCAGCCCCAGCCATCTTCGACCGAGCGCTGCTCCAGCGACACAGCTTGTCCGAGGTTCAATTTGCCAAGGCGTCTCATCCGCGGCCGCCAGTCGGCTGAAAACTCCACGGACTGCGACGCGACACCGCGGTCGCGTTCGATAAATCCGAGTCTGTCGGCGCTGAAAGTGGATTCTATCGACCTGTAATTAACGCCCCCTGCGAAATTCCCATGCCGATAACTCATATCGGCACCTGAGATATATCCGCTGCTGCCTTGTTCGGCGCTTCTGGCGGCATAGGCGTTAATGATGTAGCGGTCGTCCCATTCCACTCGAGTGTCCAATCCCGCGATCTGTTGCAGTGTTATCCCGCGATCCCGGACGCCTTCCACTAGTGCGCCTACGGTCGAATTGTGGAATACTTCCCTCTGTAGCTTTAAGACGCCGAATTTTGGTCTTGCACCGGCTTCACCTCGGTCTTGCGCTGTCAGGATGCCGAGCGTGTATTCTCCGGCTTTGCCGATAAACTTAGCGCCGAAATCTGGATCGGCGATTCGGCGGCTGTAGAACAACCCGTGTTTGCCGAGGAAGTCCGCGTTTTCGACGAAGAACGGACGCCTTTCCTTTAGTAAAAGGGGAAAGCGAGATAGGTTTATCTCTTCTTCGTCGGCCTCGATTTGCGCGAAGTCTGGATTCACAGTTATGTCCAAAGTCGCATTCGCAGCGACGCCGTATTTCACGTCCAAGCCCGCGTCGGCCGTCTCTCCCCGCCAATCGGCGTGCGTCCTATCGACGCCGGACGCGGCATAGGGAAGCAGTTCGAGACGCAGTCCGGGGTCTATCCCCTGCAATCCGACTAAGTGACCGGCTTTTGAGACCCTCAAAACGGAGCCGTCCTCCTGGTATATGGCGGCCCAGTGGCTGCGCTCCCTTCCCGTGATGGATAGACGCTCCAAGTTAAACCCCCATACCATGTCGTCCCCGGCTGCAAAGGCCAACGTGGAGAAGGCGATGGCCACTTCGGCGGACCAACCACTGTCTAAAACCGCAGCCTCTGCCCGCCAGACTCCGTCCCAACCCTTGTTGTTGCCCCGGTACCCTTTCGCGCCGTCGTCCGTCATCTGGAAGTCGTGCTGGATGCCGTAGGGATTGATGTAGAATCCGTAGGCGTTGCGATGGTCGTGCTGGGTGTCGAGCAATATGCCGATCAGGTCCCGAGGGGCGAAGCGACCGTCCCGAGGGACCACCCGCGCGTCAATATTCTCGGCGTTAGAATCAGCCATAAACAGGCCGATGTATAGCTGATCCGCAGTGTAGAGGATTTTCACGACCGTCTGATTGGCCGCCGGAGCGCCCTCGACCGGGTCCAGCAGGATGAAATCGGTGGTGGGCACCGCTAGGTCCCAGCAATGATCGCTCAAATGCCCGTCGATGACCGGCGGAGCATCGGTCCTCGTAGCCACCGCTGTTTTGTCCGCACCCGCGAATACACTTAGTGGAACCGCCAGCAGATAACCGGCGGCCATGATCCATTTCGCACTCATGCCGACGCCCCTCTGACCCGCTGAGCAGCCAGCATCCTGAACGGCACGACGCTAATGCAGGTTATGACGACGCCCAATAGAAAAAGTTGCGTATAGCCCATGCTAAGGGCGAGACGTCCCCCGCCGAAGGAGGTGATTGCAAAGCCTATCAAGGCGGTGCTCGTCGTCATCGCCGACATCGTCGACCGCCAGCGCGGGGCGACCAACTCTTGGTGGAAGACGGCAAACGCGGGCCTGCGGACAGCGACTAACACAACAACGCTGATATACCCTAGGCCGGCGGCCTCCCAGCGGGGAATAAGGGCCATCGGCAGCAGGGCTAAGGCGATGCCGAGCGTGGTGTAGGTGAAGACCTGTACGTGGTTTGTTTTGGCCAGCACGTACGGCATGACTAGGGCTGCGGGGACGGAGAGCAATTGCGCCAGCCCGATCATCCAGCCTATAGAGGGCGGTGAAATTCCGAGTTCCGCGTCTAGGTACACGTTGAAAAAGGTGCGAGCCACAGCGACCCCCGGAGCGGCGAGCAGGCTGATCAGACCAATCATCAGCAATGGCACATTTGGCCGCGTTCCATCTTCGCTCTCCGTGGCCGCATCCGACTGCTCTTGACTGCTGTCTCCTGTGGTCGAGCCGAACAGAAAGAGCGACGGTGCTAAGACAAGCGAGGCCACGAGCAGACTACACTGGTAGGGGACGAGTCCGTCATAACCGGTCAGCCGAGCGAAAGCCTGTGGCAGAGTTCCTCCCAGCGCACTGCCAGCGAAGCCGAAAATCGACCAGACCGCCCCACGTAAGGAGAATACGAGCGAGCGGTTGTCGGCTGCCGTGGCCGACATCAGAAAGGGGCTGCTGTTGACCATATATGTGGCGAAGCCGCAGTTGATGACCACTTGTACTGCGGTGATCCACCCCGTGCGCAGTGGGCCAAAAAAGAACCCAGCTAGGGACATCAGCAGATACCCCATGACCATGAGTGACGCACCCCCCACCAAAGTACGTCGGTAGCCAGCCCTACGGGCCCAGTTGCCAGCTATCGGACTGAAAAGGCCGAAGCTCAGCAAGCCTACGGCGTTGAAATGACCGATCAAGCCGAGGTCATAATCCATCCTCAGTAGATAGAGATTGAACAGGACGCTGTAGATGCCGAACGCCGAAAACCCGATTAGGGCGGCACAGGCCATATATAGCTTGACATCTCGCTCAAAGCGCGCGAGGAAATGTCCCACATAGGCCGTCGTGCGGTGCATAGCCTTCGTCTCCCTTCATACAGGAGACGAGTGAGTAAGGCATGTGTTTGTACGAAAAAATCAAAAATTTTGCGCTATGGCAGCATCGGCGATTATTGTAAGAGATATTGTGTTGTGTGCCGTACTTGACTGCATCGTGATTTTGCCAATGGTACGCGTTTGGAAGGCGATACGGTCGGCAACCACAGCCGGCTCTATCGCAACACCGAGGTCGCTTAACCCGCACGTTAACGGAGGAAAGACCATGGCAGATCTAAAGGTCGCCGTCATCGGCTGCGGCGGCCACGCCCAAGAGCACTTCCGCATGATCGCCGCCGAACCCCGACTGCACCTAGTGGCCATCAGCGAAATCGACGACAAACGGTTGGAGCAGAATCGCCGCCAATGGAAACCCGAACGCGCCTTTTCCGACTACCGCCGGATGCTCGATACCTGTGCGCTGGATCTGGTCCACATCTGCACCATGCCCGGCCACCTTACTCCCATTGCCATTGACTGCCTCCAGCGCGGTCTGCACACCTCCTTGGAAAAACCCCCGGGCATGAGTGCAGCCGATACCGAGCAATTGGCTGCGGTGGCCCGCCGCAGCAAAGGCGAGAACATGGTTTCCTTCAACCGCCGCTACTTCCCCCAAGTCTTAGCCGTCCGCCGCCTAGTGCAGCAGCGAGGCGGGCCGGTGCACTGCGCCGCCACGTACAACAAGCACCTCGATCTGATCGGCTCCAGCGCTTGGGCCCATCTCACGCCCCCTTCGATTATCTGCGACGCCATCCATCACGTCGATCTGCTGCGCTGGCTGGCCGGCCGCACCCCCACTGAAGCGGCTAGAGCTACGGCAGTGTACTCACTGATCGAACAGGGCGAGCGCGACGGGGCCTGCCGCCACAACGCCGTCATCCACTTCGACAGCGGTGCCATCGCCACCATGATGCACCACAGCGGCGTGGGTTTTCGCATCCGACGCGCCGAGGTACACGCCGAAGATTTCTCCGCGTACCTCGACCTCAACGAAACGCCTCAGTGCGAACTGTACCAAGCCGTCGATCAGGGCCGTGGCCAAGGCTCCCGCGGAGCGCCCTATCGAGGCGAACTGGATCTCGAGCCTACCGGTGGTCCCCATTTCGACGAGACCCGTCACTTTGCCGACTGCATCCTCGGGGATCAGGCCCCTTGGTCCACCTTGGAAGACGCCGTCCACACCATGCGCCTGGGCGAGGCCATTGGCCGCGGCCACAAAGGACCGATCTGACCGCTTCGTTTTCTTTGGTCCATTGCAGTTAAATCACTATGTTGAGGGGCAATTGTAAAACGCCGTCGCCAAAACCCCGGTAAATCCCGTGTGCAAACCGCAAGTGCTTTCCGGTATCCCACTGGTCTTCCGCGTCCAAGCGCACTGCTATTGCCGCTCAATCGCGTCTTTGGTCCGCTCTGGGCTCGCGATCCTGTGCTTGGCACCGGCAAGCCTGTGCGGACAAGAGGAGCGGGATAGGCCGGAGCAGCCCCATTTGGGGCCACAGCGCCTGCTTCCGGGCCAGCCCTTTGTGGGGCGTTTTGGCGAAGTACACTACCAAAACTACGGCTCGGCGGAATATCCCCGGCAGCCGCCCTTCACCACCACATTGCGGCCGTTCTACAGCGTGCTGGGAGATCGCCTGCTCTACGGGTCCGAGGCCATCAGTTGGATCGAGCGCCGGGGCCGCGGCATCGAGCCTGGGTTTACCAGCCTAGACGAGGTCAGGTTCCACGGTGAAGCACCCGAGGATTTCACCGATTTTATCAGCGTCCAGAACGTCGAGCGCAATCTCTACGCCAGCTACCGACAACTTTTCAACTATGTGATCGTGGGTACGGACGGCACCGACGCCTGGCAGTCCCGCATCATCTACGGCGACGAAATCCGCACTAAGTTCACGCCGCTGACCCTGAAGCGGGCCAATTTCAACGGCCTGCGCCTGGACCTGGGCACTAGGCGGGACGCCTTCTCCGCGGTGGTCTCGCGCATCCACGGTCCCCTCAGTCTGGGCACTGTAGAAGCCAATCACCCGCTCAAAGCCAAGGCCATGCTGCTGGGCCTGCACTACCAGCGCCAAGTGGGCTTTCTCCACTTCGGCGGCACTTTCATCAACGCCCACCAGTACGAACCGCTGATGGGCGAGGGGAGCCTGTCACTCAAGGGCGTGCCGGGTGCCATGCAGAATGCGCCGAGCTTGATCGCCATTCGCATCTCGGACGATTCGCCCCTAGACGGGAGGGGAGGGCCGGTGATCCACCAAGTCGATATCTACGTCAATGGCCGGGAGCGGCCGGAACTGGAGCCCTTCATCGTCCGCCTCTTCAAGCGGGGCGATCAACGCCAGCCCTATGTCCAAGATCTGCTCCGCAGCGGCGAGCGCAAACCCCTTCCCACCGTGCCCAACGACTACCAGTCGATCAATCGGGGGTCGGTCTTCAGTTCGTATGACCCCTACATCGGCTATGCTGGCTTTGACCCAGATCTCTACTATCGAGGATACGAATTCCCCTTCTGGATCGACCACCTCTACTACCGCGACTTCAAACTCTTTGGCCCCGACCATGTGATCAACGCCGACCAAGGGGAGACCGAGGACCCGATTACTGTGCACGGCGAATTCGCCCACGAGCAGGCCGAGCGATCCGACCTCAATCCCGATGGTCAATTCCTCGGCTTGCACACCCGGAGGGATTTGCCGCAGGCCTTTGATGGCCGGGAATACGGCATCCTGTACATTGACCTGGAGCCGTTTGGAGAGCCGATCCGCTCGGTGCGCGTCGATCTGACCCTGGCCAACGACTACCACATTGAAATGGCGGAAATCGACCAAGCCGGCACTGACCTCAATCCTCCGGGGGCCAACTACAAGGAGCGCTATCGCTACGCCACCTTTTTCCGCACGGTTGCCCGCGCCAAAGGCAATCCCCAGGGCGGCGTCTTGCAGCGGCTGCAAGTCGAGGCAGGCACGCCCACGGGCTTGAACCTGTACAGCGCCCATGTCCACGGGGTTCTCAAAGGCTTCCAGATTCGCGCCGAATTGGCCCACAGCAGCAGCTTCTCCCAGTACGCCAGCGGGCCGCCCGCCCCGCGCGTACCCCTCGACGCCCTCAGCATAAACGCGATCGACCGGGAGCAACTGCCGGGCAAGCGGAGCACGGTTGGCGACCGCGCCTATTACATGGCTGTGGAGCGCCGCGCCCGCCGCTGGGGTTTCGGAGCGGAGTACTTTTCCATGGGGCCCCTGTACAGCACGGAACTGCGCACCTATGTCGGGCGCGATGAGACCGACTTTTTCGGCAATCCAATCGCCTACAACAATACCATGATCCACCGCTTGGTCGAAGACAACGACGACGACGACCGCTTCCCCGATAGCTGGTACAACAGGATATATTCGCCCAACCAAGGACAAGCGGATATCGACGGCATATTCCCTGGCACGGACGAGGATCGCGATGGCGTGCCCGACCACAACCGGAACTACAATGGCATGCCGGACTATGTGGAACCTTTTCTCATGTACGACGCGGACCCGCAGGACTACGACTACGGTGCCGATCTCAACCACAACGACTTTATTGACGCACGCGAGAACGACTGGGAGGCCGACTATCCCTACGACCCCGATTTGCGCGGGCTGCACCTGTACGGACAGTACAGACTGATGCCGGATCTGACCTGGACCCTCGGGGTCTTACAAGCCGAGCAAATCGCTGGATCCTCGCCCAGCAAGGTGCGCTACACCCGTCTCAGGTTCGGGCGGCAAGTGCCGAGCCTGGGTCGCTTCTTCTCCGAAGCCTCGCTGGAAAAGGTGGAGGACGGGGTGGAGGATCCGCTGAGCGTGTACAGCGAAGCTGTGCTCACCGAGGCCCAGCGACATGAGTTGTTCCGCGCGGTTTCGGTCGAAATCGCCCCCTTTAACGAGCAGCGGCGCGAGGATCCGCTGAACTATCAGAACAGCACTCTTGTGCGCTTGTTCACCGACGCTCGCTGGCAGACCGTACCCCACCTCAACATACACAACAAGGTCAAAGTCGAGGTCAATTTTCAGCGCGGAGGGCCTCTGTGGGACGGCAGAGAGCAGCAAAGCGACCGGCGGCGGCGGCTGACCATGGTCCACAAGATCGACTACAACTGGCAACTCGCCCCCAAGCTCAGCCTGTTTTCCGGTTTTAAATTCCGCTACCTCAAGGAGTGGTGGCAAAGCCAGCGCCTAGCCGCCCGACACGAGCGCTATGTGATTCCCCTCATCAAATTGGAGTACCGCCTGACCGAGAGAAGCCGCCTCCAGTTTGGGATGCAGGGATTCGGCGCTGTACTGCCCTATAGCGCGACCGATTTGGTCGATGCCAGACGCGATTTCAAACAGCGCGACACGGTGCTTATGATGACCAACGACTCCAAGTATTTCGGCTATCTCCTCTCGACCAACGTGGGCCTCCGCCACCGCGTCAAAGAATTCGATCACAGGAACACAGATGTGTTCGCCGGAGAGCGGTTCTTTGCCACGTTTATAAATGTCATCCTCGGATTTGAGAAGCCGTTCTAAATTCCCAGTGCGCCCAGGCGCGAGCAATCAGACGCGAGGGGGGCACAGCGCTATAGGAGAGGAAATATGTTGAAAATTGGCATGGTCGGCGCCGACAGCAATCACTCCCTGTCCTTTTCGAGGGCCCTGAACGTGGACAAGATCATCGGTGGGGCGCGGGTGACGCACCTAGTGGGGGAGACCTCGGCCCGCCGGACGAGGACCGTGGCAACGGATGGCAATATTCCCCATATCGCGGCCCGACCCGAGGACCTGATCGGGGCGGTCGACGCCGCGGTGATCGCCCATCGCCATCCCCAATTTCACCTGCCAGCGGCCCGACCGTTGCTGGAAGCCGGGCTGCCGCTCTATATCGACAAATCGCTCTGCTGCCGCACTGCCGAGGCTAGGCGCTTCTTGGCGCGGGCCGCAGCGCTGGGGGTGCCCGTCTGTTCGTTTGGAGTTGTCCCCTTGCAGCCCGCATTTGTGGCGTTGCAGAAGCGGATATCCCAATTGGGCCCGATCCACGCAGTGGTCTCCACCGGTCCCTGCGATGTCAAGTGCAAGTGGGGCGGCGTTTTCTTTTATGGGATTCACCAAGTGGAAATGGTTTTGCGGCTGCTCGGCTATGCAGTGAGTCACGTCGAGGTCGTCCGGGGGCGGGGGAAGAACCACGTAGGTACGATAGCGTACAAAGACGGCAAGGTGGCCACTGTAAATCTGATCGGCGAAGAGGGAGTGGAAGGAGCCTTTTTCCACCTGAGCGTCATCGGTGCCAAAGGCCGTATCGACCAGACTATTCAGACCACGCCCTACCCGGAGAGCATGTACTATCCGGGCATCCGCGCTTTTGTACGCACGTTTAGGACGGGACAGTCCACGGATACCGCAGAGACCATGTTGGGCGCAGTGGCGGTTTTGGAGGGACTGGAGAAATCCATCGCCGGCAAGGGCCAGGTCGGGGTCTCCTTCTAATGCGGCGAAATGGTCCGATTTCGAACTTGGCCAATTATTCGCATTGAAGGGAGCTGAAGATGCCTGCCCAGCAAACGGCTATCACCCTGCGCGGTTTTCTCGTGGGATGCCTGATGTGCGTAGTCATCGCCATCGGCATTCCCTACGGCAGCATGGTGATTCAGGGCACCCGACTCGGACTCAGTTCCTGCACGCCCGCGGCCTTCTTCCTGCTCTTCGTCCTGCTGGCTACCATTCACATCCCGCTGGGTCTGCTCAAGCGCAACTGGGCCTTTCAGCGGGGCGAACTCATTACCATCTTCATCATGATGATGGTGGCAACCGCCATTCCCACGCGCGGCGTGGTCGGCATGTTGTTGCCCATGATCACCGGCACCTTCTACTACGCTACCCCCGAGAATGAGTGGGCCGAATTGATCCACCCCATCCTCTCGGACTGGTTGGTGGTGTACGACGCAGCCGCCATCAAGGGTTTCTACGAGGGCACCAGCGGTCCGCTGCGCATTCCCTGGAACATCTGGTCAGGTCCGCTGCTCCGCTGGCTGGCCTTCTACGCCTCGCTCTACTTGATCCTCATTTGTGCCACAGTCATTCTGCGGCGTCAGTGGACCGAACACGAGCGTCTGGTCTACCCGCTTGTCCAGGTGCCCATGGCCATGCTCCAAGACGATGCCAAAGGACATCTCGTCAAGCCCTTTTTCAAAAACAGCATCATGTGGTGCGGTTTTGCCATTCCCTTTGCAATCAACAGCGTCAATGCCCTGCACCACTACTTTTACTTTATCTCGCCGATTGAAACCCAGACCAGCCTAGCGCTCTTTCGCAACAGTGTTACCTTGAGTCTCAGGCTCAACCTCTTGATGTTCGGCTTTGCCTACTTCATCAATACCAATATTTCCTTTAGCCTCTGGTTCTTCTACCTACTCCACCTGATTGAGAGGGGCACCTTCTCAATTCTGGGGATTCACAGTCCGGAAGAACTGGGGCCCTGGACCGGCTCCGGACCCATAGGCGCAATTATGGGCCATCAAATGATGGGTGCCTTAATCACCCTCGTTCTCTTTGGTCTGTGGACCGCACGCCCCCATCTCAAGGCGGTCCTGCACAAAGCCCTAGACAAGAATGCCCCCATAGACGATACCCGCGAAATCATGTCCTATAGGACGGCGGTCTGCGGTTTTTGCCTCGGCGTGGTCCTCATGGGATCTTGGCTGTGGAAATCGGGCATTCCCGGCTGGATCACGCCCTTTTTCCTCTTTGCCGCTCTGGTCATCTTCATCGGCTTGGCACGCGTCATTGCCGAGGCCGGGTTGCCCACTGTAACCCCGGAGATGGTTCCGGCTGGTTTTGTCGTTTCTGGAGTCGGCGTCCCCGCCTTGGGTGCCAAGGGCATGATCGCCACCGGGTACACCCTGGCTTGGGCCGGCGACCTGCTGGTCTTCATGGCCGCGCCCTTGGCCAATGGCCTGCGCCTGGGCAGTGAGACGACCAGAGGCCAGCGGGCCCTGCTCGGAGCCATTGTCGCGGCCATGTTGATCAGCTTGGTGGTCTCCACTTGGTTCCTGCTCTACCTAGCCTACCGCGACGGAGCGCTGAATCTCCACCGCCAGTACTTTGGCACCTTTGCCACGTATCCCTCGAGTTTCGCCGCCCAAAAACTAGCCAACCCCACCGGACCGAGCCTGAGTGGCTGGCTGTGGACCGCAGTGGGCGGTCTGATTATGGCGGGCCTGATGGTCGCCCGCCACAAATTTATCTGGTGGCCCTTTCACCCTCTCGGGTTTGCCGTCAGCATGGGCTGGGCGATGGTCAATATCTGGTTTTCCGTTTTCTTGGCTTGGATGATAAAAGTGCTGGTGCTGAAGTACGGCGGTCCGGCCCTGTACCAAAAGACTAGACCGTTTTTCCTCGGGATTGTGCTCGGGCAATTCGTCGTGGGCGGCCTATGGCTGCTCATCGACGGTTTTACCGGCATGGTGGGCAATCGCATTCCGGTCTATTGAATCGCCCAGATTGAACACACAAAACCACGCGCCAACGGCCTGTGCAAACCAATCAATGAATGTTTGACATCTACTTCTTGAGAGCGTAACTTGGCCCTTCATTGAGAGGGTGTATTATTGAGGGCGATATTGTCGCGATTAAAGTCGATGTCCGTCTGTATTTCACCCAAAAAAACGAGGTGATCCAACATGGGCATAACACAAGCGAAGAGTTTAAAGTGGCTCGTAGTCGGAGCGGCCTTGTTGATGCTGCCAGGACATCTCGCCGCGCAAGAACGCACTACCATCAGTACTTTTCCCGCTACTACCTATTATCTGGGCTACACTGAATTCGCTGCCAAGGCAGATGGCGAAATTCGCATTGCCGCTGGCGGTAAGTACGCCCTGTATGTCAATGGCGATCTAGTCGGTAGTGACGACGACCCGACGACCGTGGAGACGTGGGAGGCTTCTTTTAAGAAGCGGGCCAATACCATTGCAGTGGCGGTGGAGTACAGCGGCACCCAGCCCGAATACGGTTTTTTCTTGGTGATCGATGCAGAAGACGTGCAGTTCATCAGTTCGCCTACGGATCGCATAACGCCGTGGTTCTGGACGGGTTTCCCGCTGCCCAACGAAGAAGGAACCAGTTGGACCAAGCTCAAGCAGAACAAACTGGCCCAACACGAGGAAGACGATCTGGAGGTGAGGTGGTTGCCCGCCCAAGCCGGCAGTCTCGCCCCGAGCGCTTTCGCCGAATTTGCCGACCTCAATCTGACGCGGGCCCAGAGTCTAGCCGGTTTCCCCGGCGATATAGATCCCAGCCGGGGCGGTTTGCAACTGCGCTCGCTGGAGGGCGAGAATCTCGCCTTCAACACCTTCTCGGACGAACCCAAGCTCGTCGATGGAGACGTCAGCACCCCGGTGACGTTCCGCAAAGGGGTCAGCGCCCTGCTGCAGAGAGTCGAGATCGATATGGGTCGCCTCTTCCCAGTCAACCGGGTGCGCGTGCTCACCCAGCCGCCGTCGCGGCTGACTTGGGAGGAACACTCATTGCGCGGGTACAGCATCTTGGTGAGCAAGGATGGGGTCAGCTTTCTCGATGTGGCGGCGCGCAACCAGATCGCCGAATTCCAAGAGACCGAAGTCCTCTTTCCCACTACGCCGACGCGCTTTGTTCGCCTAGTGGTGACCGAGTTTGCCAACCGCAATTCAAACCCTCGGGTAGGCGAGATCGAAGTTTTCGGCGAAGGCGTGGTTGAGCAGGGGACGTACCTGTCGCCGGCGCTGGATTTTGGCCTAGAGGACGACAAGGACTTCGGGCGAGTGCGCTGGTACGGGGATGTCCCGCCCAGAGCCGAGATGGATCTGCGCTTCCGCAGCGGCAGCGATGGGGAGACTTGGAGCGATTGGTCCCCTTGGAGCCGGGAGCGGGAAATTCTGCCCAATGTCCCCGAACCGCGGCGCTTCTTCCAGTACCAGGTGCGCATGGCGACCAACGAACTGGCCAGCGGTCCGCGCCTCGACAGCCTAGCGGTGTCTTTCAATACGGGCAATTTGGCTGCAGCCGAGGCCCTAGCCGCAGTGGTACCGCTGGAAGTGCCCATTGGCGTAGATACGACCTTCACTTATTCGCTCATGCTCCGCTTTGGCGATGGCGACGCGGGCGTGTCGCGTCTGGCCATCCTGACGCCGTGGCCAGCGCGCCTGGACCTAGACGGCATAGAGGGGGTGGACAGAGCCGCCATTGACGCGGCCAACACGTACGCGACTAACGATTCCCTGATCATAGCCTTTGACCCGCCCATCAATGCCGATGCCGATCTACTCATTCCCTTCACCACCCGCATGCTGGCTGCTACCCACAATTTCCAGGGACTGGTTTTCGCCCCGGAGTCCACTTCGCCCTTTTTGGTGCAGCCACTCGCGGGCGTTGATCCCGACACTGAGCGCGAATATTCGCTGACCGCGGTGACCACTGACTTCAAATTGCCCATTCTCGCCGATGTCGAAGCCCATCCCAAGGTATTCACCCCCAACGGCGATGGAATCAATGACGAGGTGGTGCTGGGCTTCACCTTGGCACGCGTCAAGGGGAGCCGAGTCGCCATCGAATTGTACGATTTGGACGGTAGGTTGGTGCGCACTCTGCCAAGCCAGTCGTTGGACGCCGGCCTGTACGCCCCGATCGGGAGTGGGGGGAGGCCGCTGCCGGGCCGTTGGGATGGGCGCGCGGACAGCGGAGAATTGTTGCCGCCAGGGCTATACCTCTACCGCGTCATCGTCGATCTGGACCCCGACGATGAAATTGCCACTGGAGTAGTGGGACTGGCCCATTAGCCAATGTGCTTGGTACGATAGCTGTTGGGCCGCAACTGAGAGATTGGTCGAGTCTATGCGCGCTTTCTCTGTCTTTCTGCTCTGCCTGACCCTGACCGCCGAGGAGGCCCGCGGCCAGTTCCTGTCGCGGGATTTTCGCTCGCTATGGGCCAACGAGGTCTTTGAGAACTACGGCGGGGCCGGGTACCGCGACTACGACCTCGAAGAGGAGAACCGCCGCTTTGATCTCTTTGGCGATTTGCTCATCGACGGTGTCGATATCCTCGAATTCAGCGAGGTGCGCCGCGACGCACCTGGGGTCAGGGGCAGCTTTGAATCGCGCAGCGGTCGGTACGACGGCTTTTTCAATAAGCTCGTCATGGCCGAAGAGGGCTTTGGCCGCTGGTCGACGCGCCTGATCATCGGCGACCACGTGCGGACGTATTTCACGCCCATGACCCTGAATCTGCCCCGCTTCAACGGCATCCGCTGGGATGGCTCGTCGCGCAAGAGCAGCTTTAGCATGGTCGCCGCCCACCTGACCAACCCCCTCGAATTTCGCACCGGCTCCTTGGGCCCCGACGACGCCGTGCAGAATTTCCGCGTTTTCGGTACTTCGCTCTTTGGCGGACATTGGCAGAGCCGCATAGGCGATTTTCTGCGCCTGGGCACGACTTTTGTCAATACACACCGCTTTGATTCGGAAGCTTCAGATAAGATCAACAGCTTAAAAGGCGCAGTCCCCGGGCTAGTCCAGGGCGGCTTGAAAACCGTATTCGTCTTTTTTGCCGACGACGCGCCCAACGATTCCTTCGGCGGGGCGGAGATTCACCAGGTGGTCATGCGAGCCGATGGCGCCGTGGTCGAACCGCTGCGGGTGGGGCGTATCGACAGGCTCATCGACAAGCTCGCCATAACGCCGGACCTGACCAGCACGATCCAGATCAAGCCCAACGAAATCGACTATCTACGGCGCAATCAGTCTTGGCTGCAACCTGTGGTCGAGGCCAGCAATAGGCCCTTTTTCGCCGCCGTATTGGAAGACATAGTCCGAGAAGTGCCCCCTCCCACCCGAGGTGCGCCGCTGCAGGCCAGCGGCACCGATGTGGTCTTTTATCAATTCGCAGTGCCGGACACGGCCGCTGACATCGAATTTGAAGCCCTCCTAGCCAACGACTACAGCGTTGATGTGGTCGGTTCCGTGCAGGTGCCCTTCTTGGCCTCGGGCGATGACGACTTCTACTACGATTGGCACCACGCTCTGCGGGCGGAGGGTCATCCGAGCAACAGGTCGAATCTGCGCCAGGTGCGCTTCGGCTACGGTTTTCCCACGGGTTTGAGCATCATGGGTCTGGATTTCGAGGCCCAGATCCTCGGCTTTGAGATCAAAGGCGAATTTGCCCGCAGCACGAGCCACCTCAAAATGCCCACCAATCAAGGCAAGCGCCGGGAGCGCGACTCTTCGGTCTTTTACTTCAATTTGCTCAAGTCTCTACACGACCGGGTCGATGTCGGTGGCGAGTGGTTCGACATTCCAGACGACTACAATACGGAATTCCCCATATTCCAGAGTTCGGGTGTGGGGCCGACTGTGGGCGGCAGGCTGTACCAGCCTTTTGCCTTGGTTGCAGACAACGACGATCTCGACGATTGGCCCGACGAGTTGGAGCACAACGATCCCTTTGATCCGTACTTCGATTCCCAAGGCGTGGGCCACGGCGTCTTTCCGGGCTTGGACCTCGACGGCGACGGCATTCTCGATTTTGCGGCCACGGGCTCGGGCTCGCCTTTCCTGCAGTACCACGTGGAGGCACCCGATCTATCCTTTGGCGACGACTTCAATAACAACGGCATGCCCGACCTCAGGGAGAACGACAATCTCGCGGACTATATGTACCCACTCGACCACCGCGGGTTCCACGCTTTTGTCAGGTACAATCCCAGCTCACACGCCCAATTGCGCTTGGGCACGTACCGGATAGACCAGCCCACCCTCGGATTGGACAGCGACGCCGAATACATCGAGGGCCAGTACCGACGCGACTGGCAGGAGCTTGGTTATGTGCGCGCCAACCACCGGATCAAATGGGTGAAAGACGGCATCCCCAATACGGTTTTCAACTTTGGCAGTCAGAGTTCACTGCGGCAGGATCTACTTGAAAACCGCGACGCACTCGACAATCTGACTTATGTCGAGTGGGGTCTGTGGACCGTGCCCGGGATGAACATCCGCACTATCGCCACCTTCAAGCACGTCGATCTGAGCGACCAAGCTGCGGCCGATCCCCTGCTGGCAGCACCCGGGACCATTACACACTTTGCTATGGCCAACAAGATAGACTACACCTATAACTGGCAGCGCTTTAAAATTGTGCCGCGCTTTAAGCACACGTACCGGCGCAGCAAATTTCCCGACCGCCAGATCCCCAACAGCCAGACGCGCCGGCTGATCCCGATTTTGCAAGTCGATTACGCCATAACGCCCAATACCGTCCTCAAGACGGGCGTCCAAGGCTTCCCCTTGTTTCCCGAGCGCTCTATTGATCCGGCCAACCCCGAACGCGATTTCCGCAAAAACACCTATACTGGCTTTTTGCAGAACAGGAGCAATTACAGCGGCTATGACCTGACCATTCTCATGGGATTTTTTCGGACTTTTACCGAGTTCTCCGGCTCGTTGCGTCCATCGACGGGCTATGTAGAGTACTTTTTCAAGGTGTATATCGGTTGATATGCGCGGCGCGAACCGACATCTAGCCTTCTTGGCCCTGGCCCTAGTCCTAACGTGCGGTGCGGCAGTGGATGCCCAGTTGATCATCCGCAACACCGAGCCGTACCGCAACTATGCGTACGAGGGATACCGGCCGTACGAGAGTCTGGTATTCGGCCGCGATCGCACGCCCCAGTTCGACAATATGGGGCAGTTCGTGATGAACGGAGTCAATGTCTTTGAATTGCAGGAGTTCCGCACCTTGCAGACCACGCCTGGAAGCATCATCGGCAAGGAGCGGCAGTACGGTGATTTTCTCAATCGCCTAGTCATTGCCAACGACTCGTACAAAGGCGTGGACACCCGCCTGATCATCGGTGACCGCATCCGCACCAAATTCACTCCGCTGACCCTCGACTTGGCGGCTATGAACGGGCTCCGGGTGGACAGCAACTTCAAGGACGCCTCATTGGTGCTGGCTGTATCGCGCGTCGATCGACCCATCTTCGAGGCCATCAGAAATGCCGACTTCGTAGTCCACGGCCGCGAGGGTTCGCAGTTCAGGCCGTCGTGGAGCACCTATTTGCTGGGTGCCGACCTGCGCACCAAGCGGCCGGGTCTGGATCTGGGCGTAAGTTGGGTCAACCAGTACCGCACTGACAGTTTTAAGACGCTCAGTGAGAACAGCTTCAAAGGGACCCTGCCCACTACCGGGAATCCTCCCCTGTGGCTGGTGTTGCGCGTGGCCGACCAAGATCCCAACGACGCCATCGGCGTGCGGGTCCGCAGAGCCGCCGTCACGCTCAATGGCCGCCGCTTGGAGCACGTGCCCGGCCCCTACAACAAACTCGACGCGGGCGTGTTGCGGCTCACGGTCACCGAACACCTGGACCGCACCATTATTCCGCCGATTTTCCGCGATTCGAGCAACGACCTAGTCATCAACTTCCCACACATCGAGCCGACCCCGCAGGGCGTTTATGAAACTCGGGGCGAAGGATCGCTGCTGTTCTGGTTCCAGGTGCCTTCCTCCTTTGTCGGCGGGCTCGATACCCTCATCGTCAACAAAGCCGATATAGAGATCGACGTGGCCGGGGATTATCTGCTCGAATTGTCGGAGATATTCAATGGGGCATCCTTTAACCCAGCGACATATTTCTACACCGCCGGGCAGGCGCGGGGCAAGCCCGATAACCTCGACAATTTCCGCCGAGTGCGAGTGCATTACGGCCGAGAGACCGGGCGCACCCTAGCTAGCGTGCATGCCAATATAGATATCAAGGGGTACTCGTTGCGGACTGAGTACGTGCGCAATTTTTCGCACCGCGCCTATCCGGCCCTGCTGGGCACTCTCGGCAAGCATCAGCTCGATCAGAGCCAGGCTTGGTTCGCCGTACTGCGGCGCGATCTCGGGCGCTTCAGTTTGGGCGGCGAGGCCTTTAACATAGACGCTGAGTACACCACCCGCCTGTCCGTGCAGGATGACTCGTACCAGACCTATTTTCAGTTGATCAACAGCCCCTTCCAGTTCCCCACCAATTTCCAGGAGCCCAGACTGCCGGATTTCCTCGGCCCCAACCGGGCCGACGCCACCCGCACCCTCGAATTCGACACAGTGGACGACAACGACGACAAAGACCCCTTCCCCGACACCTTTTTCCTGCGTAAAACCACCAGTCTGGAGGGCGGGCGTTTCATTGAGGATCCCGACGGCATCTTCCCTGGACTCGACGCCGATTTGAATGGCCGGCCCGATATCAACGAGAACAACAACCGCATCCCGGACTACTACGAGGCTTTCCTGCTCTACAAAGTCAATCCCGACGCGTACGACTACGGCGAAGATACCAATAACAACGGCGTCATCGACGAGCGCGAAGACGATTTGAAGCCCGATTACCCATACGACCAGGACCGACGAGGGCTGCACGGCTTTGGCAGTTACCGGCCGCGTCCGGGCATGAAAGTAACCCTAGGCTACCACCGGACCTGGGCACCCTTTGGCGGCGATCAGGCCGAAGTGTACTACGGCCGCTACGAGTACGAACGCCGCCTGCCCTTCCTAGTTGAGATCTACGCCGTCGAACGGCTCAAGAAGGTGCGGGACGAGATTGCAGACGAAATCTTTGGTCTGGGGCGCGATCCCATATACTTCACCCCAGATATAATTCCCTTGCGCCTGCCCACCGAGGAGGAATTGCGCCATCCGCTGGGTACGTCGCGGTTGCTGGCCGATCCTCTGCTAATGCGCGACAGTTGGGTCAATACCTTCTATACGCGCACTCGCTTCATCCGCGTGCCCAATCTCAATGTTGAGGTGAGCCTAAAGTCTGAGAATAACTTCCAGCACCGCACACCCATCCAGTCCGACAACCACATCGCCGATCTGGCCACGGTCTTCAAGGCCGATTATTTGTGGATGCCGTGGAAGCAGTTGCGGGTGATGCCGCAGTTCAAGTGGTTGCGCCAGCGCCTCGACGACGACGAGGGCCAGGTACTGCCGATTGAAGAGGACTTCGTCTATCCCATCTTGCGGGTGGAATATCCGATTTCGAACCGCACCGTTGTGAAGGTGGGTGCCCAAGGTTTGCCCTTCCTCAAGAGCCTGTACCGCAACAAGGCGGCTCCGGGAGCGGATTTCGACGGGGAGGACTACGTGGCCTTGGTGACCAACAAATCCTCGTACACGGGCTACCAGATCAATGTCGAAGTGGGTTATCAGCGGAGCACGCGCAAGTTTAAAGACCGGTCGCGCCACGACCAGGATATCGACTTTTCGCGCGTCTTCCTGCGCATGATCGCCGGCCTGAGACCCCTGTTTTGATATGAGACGGCAACGGATCATCGGCATGGACCAATTGGCCAAGCTCGCCTGTGTGTGGCTGGGGGCGGGTCTGCTGCTGGCCGGGAGTTTGGAAGCCCAGTCGGCAGAAGACACGCCGGAACAGCCCGCCTTGGGGCCGCAGCGGCTCATGCCCGACCAGAACTTTGTGGGACGCTACGGCGAGACGCTCTACCAGAATTACGGCTTTGCCGAATACCCCCGGCTACCGCCCTTTACCAATACGCTGCGGCCCTACTACAGCGATTTAGGGGATTTCCTCATCTACGGCTCGAACTCGGTCAACTGGCGGGAGCGCCGGGGACTGGGTGCCCAGCGCGGCTTCTCCTCCATCGGCGAACGGGGGGGCCACGGTCAGGCCGGGGTCGCCTTTGAACGGCTGTTCAACAATGTCATCGTGGGCACGGACGGCACCGACGCTTGGCAGGCCAGGGTCATCTGGGCCAATGAGATTCGCACCAAGTTTACGCCTCTGACCTTCAAGATGGCCAATCTCGACGGTTTGCGCTTCGACGTGGGCACCGAGCGGGACAGTTTCTCGGCCCTAGTTTCGAGAAACCGCCACACGGGCGGTGGCGGGGTCATTCCCGGTGCGCTCATCGGCGGGGCGCACTACGAGCGCCAAGTGGGTTTTCTCCACTTTGGCGGTACTTTTGTCAACGCCCACCAGTTCGAGCCGCTGATGCCGAGCAATGACCTGTCTTTCAAAGGGGTGGCTGGGGCAGCCCAGAACGCCCCGGCCCTGCTAGCCATCCGCATTGCCGACGACGCCCCCGGCCTAGGGGCGACCGGGGCGGTGCTGCACCGAGTGGACGTATATGTCAACGGCGAGTTACAGCCGGAACTCGAGCCTTTTATCGTCCGCTTGGATACGCGCGGGGCCGAGCGCCAGCCCTATGCCCAGGATCTGCTCCGTTCGGGCGAGCGCAAGCCCCTTCCCCGCACCGGCAACGACTACCAGTCGATTAACCGAGGTGCCATCGCGAGCACGTACGACCCGTACATCAATTACGCGGCCTTTGACGCGGATGTCTATTACCGGGGCTATGAGTTCCCTTTCTGGATCGGCCATCTCTACTACCGCGACTTCAAGTTGTTCGGCCCGGATTACGCGATCAACGCCGACCGCGAGGACGAAGACCCCATCACCGTGCACCAAGAGTTCGCCCACGAAGCGGCCGAGCGCAGCGCGGAAAACCCCGACGGACAGTTTCTCGGTCTGCACACCCGGGCCGATCTGCCGCAGGCCTTTGACGGCGAGGAGTACGGCATTCTCTACGTCGATCTGGAGCCCTTTGGCGAGTGGATCGAGTCGGTCGATGTCGATTTGTTCATCTCGGGCGATTACCACGTCGAACTGTCGGAGATCGATATCGGGGGTATACAGCCCAACGAGCCCGAGTCGAATTACCGCGACAAGTACCGCTATGCCTCCTTTTTCCGCACGGTGGCGCGGGCCGATGGTACGCCATCGCCGCAGGAGCCGATCAAGCGGGTGCGGGTCAGGGCCGGCACGCCCACCGGGGTGCGCCTGTACAGCGCCAATGTGTACGGCGTGCTCAAGGGGTTTGAGATCAACGCCGAATTCGCCCGCAGCAACAGCTATTCCCAGTACGTGAGCGGTCCGCCCGGAGTGCGGGTACCTGGGGACGCGCTCACCATCAACGCCTTTGACCGCGGGGCGCGTCCCGGCCAGCGCGGCACGATCAGCGACAACGCCTTCTACGCCACGGTGAAGCGCGACTTTTCGCGGTGGGGTTTCGGCGGCGAATACTTTTCTATGGGGCCGCACTACAATACTGAGCTGCGCTCTTTTATCGGCCGCGACGAAGGTTGCTGTACGGGGAGTCTGATCACCCAAAACGACGCTCTCATCCACCGGTTGGTCGAGGACAACGACGACAACGATCGCTTCCCCGATAGCTGGTACACCAACCACTCCAGTCCGGGCATGTTCTTCTTGGGCCAGTCCGATATCGACGGCATTTTCCCGGGCCTAGACGAGGACAACGACGGCTATCCAGACCAAAATAAAAACATCAACGGCACGCCGGACGATGTCGAGCCCTTCCTCATGTACGATGTCGATGCCCAGGTCTACGACTACGACCTCGACATGAACCACAACGATTTCCTCGACGCGCGCGAGAACGATACCGAGCCGGATTATCCGTACGATCCCGACTTGCGCGGGCTGCACGTGTACGGCCAGTTCAACCCAGCGTCTGGTCTGACTTGGTCCGTGGGCTTGATGGACGCCGAACAAAATGCCGGCGGAGCCCCCAGCGACGTACTCTACACCCGCTTGACCTACTGGCGCAGAGTACCGGCGGTGGGCCAGTTTTTTGCCGTTGCCTCGCTGGAGGAAGTGGAGGACGGGGTGGAGGATCCGCTGAGCGTGTATAGCGACCGGGTGCTGACCACGGCCGAACTATTCGAACTCGATTTCCCGGGCTTCCAGCGCAATATCCAGCTCGCCCCCTTTGTCGAAGAGGAGCGCGATGATCCGCTGCTCTTCAAGGACAGCAGATATTTGCGCTTTTTCACCGATGCCCGTTGGAATGCGATCCCCCGGCTCAATATGCGCAATAAAGTCAAGTACGAGATCAACACTCAGCACGAGGGCGAGCTCTTCGACGGCACCTTTCAGGAGAGCGACCGTCTGAGCCGCTGGGCTATGGTACACAAGATCGACTACACTTGGCCGCTGGCCGATCGGTTGACCCTTTTCGCCGGTTTCAAATTCCGCTACCTCAAGGAGTGGCGACGCAGCCTGGAGTTGCCCACCCTGCACGAGCGCAATCTGATCCCGCTGACCAAGCTGGAGTACCGCCTGACCAGCCGAACCCGCTTCCAACTGGGCGTCCAGGGACTGGGGTCGCTGCTCCCCTACAGCGTGAAAGATCTGGCCGACGCGCGCCGGGACTTTGAGCAGAGCGATATTGTGTTTATGATGACCAACGATTCAAAGTACTTTGGCTATCTGATCTCGACCAATATGGGTCTCCGTCGCCGCGTCAAGGAGTTCGACGATCTGGATGTGGCTGGCGAGGCCAATGTGGAATTTATCGCCGCCTATATAAATGTGATTCTGGGATTTGAATACGAGTGATGAGCTTTTACTACTTTTCTACAGGAGGCGTCGGCACATGAATCTCGTCC
The DNA here is from genome assembly GCA_965219735.1 of Candidatus Latescibacterota bacterium. GTDB lineage: Bacteria > Latescibacterota > UBA2968 > UBA8231 > UBA8231. The sequence continues at coordinate 4,954,502 of OZ244790.1, read as the reverse complement.
TTGTCCTAGCGCTGGTCACAATCCTCGGGACTCAGTTTGCCGCGCGCACCCCAAACCGGGACGACTTGGTGGCTTCCTTCCGCGACGCCCAAGCATTTTACGCCGAGGGCGCGTACGATCAGGCCATTGTCCGCTATGAGGAAGTCCTGCAGGTGCGCAGCCGCTTGCTCGATATACAGAAGATCTCGGTGAGCGTGGGAGCAGAGCGTTTTCCCGTGCTGGAAGCCGCCAATTACCAGATTGGCAATGCGTACAGCAAGCTCTTCACCGATTTTTCCCGCTTTGCCGAGGAAACGCGCGATCCGAGGCGCCGCGAGGGCTTGCAGGCGCAGGCCGACAGCGCCTTTGCCCGCTCGGTGCGGGCCTTCCGCCAGGTCAGCGAAACGGCCGCCAATCAGGTGTTGCGCGTCCAAGCCTTTGGCCGGCTGGTCGATCTGTACTTTGAAGCCGGGCGCTACCCCGAGGTGATTGAGGCCGCCGACGCCATGATCGCGGCCTATCCGGGCGATCCGCGAGCCGTAGGCGGCTATTACAACCGGGGCTGGGCCTTTTACGAAATGCAGGACTACCCCCGGGCGATTGCCGCCTTCAAAGAGTTGCTCGAGCTCTATCCCACGGGTTACCAAGCCGACCGCAGCCTCTTTCAGATAGGTGAATCCTATCAGGAACAGGGCGAGTACTTACAGGCCATTGAATACTACCGCCGCCTAGTCAAAGGCCAGCGCATCGAGGAACTCACCGAAGAGCAACTCAATCAGATGCGGCGGGAGAAACTGGCCGGTCTGGTCGATGAAACCGCGCTGGAGTTGGCGGCCAAGGCCGAGATCCGCGTGGGCAATTGTTTCACCAAGCTGGGGCGGTACGACGAGGGGGTGGCGGCCTATCGGCGGGTGATCGCCCTCTTTAGCACGGAGCGCCGTCTGGTCGAAGAGGCTTATTTGCGCATGGCTGATCTCTACCAAGAGCAGGGCGATCTGGCGGCGGCCCTGCAAACGTACCGCGAGGCCATTGACCAATCGACTGATCGCACCCTGAGGGCGCGCATTCAATACGCCTTGGCCGAGCGCCTGTTCGCCCGCGGCCAATACGAGCAGGCGATCCAGGAATACCGCATCTATCTCCGGGGCTATGGCGATATTGCCGGCGGCGCGGGTTTCTCGCTCGGACGGGTGCGCTATCGCATTGGCAGCGCGTACCAGCAGATGGCCCAAGTGCGGCTAGGCGAGGATGACCGGGCCGGTGCCAGCGACTTGCTCGACCGGGCCATCGCCCAGTACGATACCGTGCTGAGCGATGCGGGCTCGCCCTATGGCTTGGACGCCCGTTTCAACCGCGCCTTGGCGCACCAGTCGCAGGGCGGGCAGGAGGCCCTCGACCAAGCTCAGAGCACTTTTGCAGCCATTGTCGAGGAAGGACGCGACCGGGGCTATGTGCAGCGCGCCTTGGTGCAATTGGGTGAACTACACTACGGGCGCGGCGAATACGAGACGGCAGCACAGCGGGCGCGGCAATTGTTGGACCGCTTCCCGGAAAGCGATTACGACGACGACGCCTATATGCGCTTGGCCTTGGCTCGCCAAGCCTTGGGAGATCCAGACGAAGCCATCCAAGCTTTTTTGGCCGTCGATCCAAAGTCACTCCATTTTGCCCGAGCGCGGTTGGGCAGCGGCCACACCCTAGTGACCCAGGGCCAATTAACTGAGGCCATTCCAGTCCTAACAGCGGGTCTGGAACGGGCCGACGATGACCAGCGCGCCAGTTTCCACTATCTGATAGGACAGGCGCACAACGGCGAGGGGGCGTACCGGCAGTCCATCGACCACTTTTCGCAGGCCCTCGCTCACGCCCGTGGTGGCAAGCTGGAAGAAGCGCTGCGCTTTAGCCGGGGGAATACGGCCTTTATCGTGGAAAACTACGCCTTAGCTGAAGAGGACTTCAGATGGATCATTGACCACGTCGAAGATCCAGAGAAAGTGCGCTCAGCGGAGAACGCTCTGTCCCTGTCCTATCTGAAGCAGGACCGGGGCGGCGAAGCCATACAGGTTCTCGACGATATGGTGACCAATGCCGAGAGCCCGGAGGAGCAGGCCGAAATCCTCGGCCGCATGATGGATCTGTACTACGAGCGCGACGACTACGAGCAGACCGTCCGCTTTGCCCGGCGCGTGCTCGGTTTGTCTTTTGCCGACGAATTGGGGCCCGGTCAGACCATCCTACTCAGAGAGCGGGCGTACTTCGTTTTGGGGGACGCCCTGTCGCGTTTGGGGCGGAGGGATGAAGCGGCCGAGGTATTTGGCCGCGCCCTAGATCAGTATCCCGAATCGGAATTCGCCACGGATATGCGCTTGGCGTTGGGCATCCACTACTTCGACCGAGACCAGCTCGACCGGGCCAAAGAGGTCTTTGGCACCCTGCGCCAGACTCGCCTCGAGCCGGATCAGGACTTACTGGTGCGCTTCTACTTGGCCAACGCGCACTACAGCATGCGCGAATTCAAGGACTCCCAGCGCGAGTTTCTCGGGCTGTTGAGCGATTACCCGCAGGCGCGCGAATTGCAGGATATGCTCTTTGGCGCAGCCGAAAGTTATTACCAGCTCGGGGAGTTCGCCGCCGCGCTCGATTTGTACGACCGCATCCTCGCCGAGTTTCCCGCCGAGACGGCGGCGGACAACTCCCAGTACAACAAGGCCTGGTGCCTCATCGAGTTAAAGCGCGAGGAAGAAGCCATGGAGGCCATGGCCGAACTGCTGCGCCGCTATCCCGAGAGCGAATTCGCCGCGTCGGCGCAGTTTACGCTGGGCGATTACGCGTACAACCGCCAAGCATACCAGGAGGCCATAGACGCGTACAATAAGGTGCGAGAGCACTACGCCGACGCGCCGGTAGCCGAACAGGTCCCGCGCCTGATCGCCGAGTTGGAGGAGTCGGTGGCCTACGAATTCTACGAGCGGGGCTTGGCCCTGATGGATTCGGCTGATGTGACCAAAGAGCAGCGCTATTTTGAGGAGGCGATAGCGGTTTTCAAGGAGGTGATAGAGCGCTATCCCGAGACCGAGAGCGCCTTGGGTTCCCTCAGCAACTTGGGCGTGTGTCTAGAGGGACTGAACAAGTGGCAAGATGCCGTCGAAGTGTACGACCAAATCATTGGCCTGTACGAGGACAAACGGGCTTCGCGAGAAGCCTTCCAATTCGCTAAGTCGCACCGGGATTGGATCGTCAGTACGCGCTTGTGAATTTGTTTTGCACCGCCGGAGATAGAGAGACAACGAATGAGGATCTGGCTATGTTGATACGACCCCTGACGACCATTTTGGGCAGCGCCGTGCTGCTTCTCGCCAGCCAAGGGCTCTGCCAGGAGGCACCGACAAAGCGCTTTGAGGCACGTCAAAGCGGCGTCTCGCGCCCGCAGGCTGTCGGTCTATCGCTGATCTTTCCCGGATTGGGCCAGTTGGCCACCGGCCACAAGCTCAAGGGTACGGCTCTGATGGCAGCCGAGATGGGCTGTCTGGTGATCTGGTTGACATCGCACGAGGACTTCAATACCCAGAAAGTGCAATTCGAACTGGAAAAGGAGCGCTATCAGGCACTACGGGATGCCGGCACTTTTGCCCAGGCCGAGGCGAGTTGGCAACGACTGGCAGACAAGAAAGACGATCTCGACCAGTCCCATCTGTTGCGCCGCGTCTTCGGCGTCCTGAGCTTGGCGACGTACAGCTACAATGTGCTAGATGTGTTATTCTACGGCGGTGCCGAGCCCGTGGCGGACAAAGCCGTCAATCTAGTGCCCATGGCCGCTGGCAACGCCCCGGGCATGAGCCTAGTGGCCCGTTTTTAACAGCATCCTCGTAGGGAGTTCGGGCATGTATAGAGCGATACGCTTTTTTGCGGGAACGGTGCTGGTGGCCCTAGGTGCCTGCAGCAACGACACGGAAATGCCTTCCCAGTACCATCGAGACCTCCTCGCCCAGCCTACCGATGTGCAGGCGGAGGTAGAGGAAGGAATCGTGAGCGTGTCTTGGCAGATGGCCACCGCGGAAAATGTCGCCGGTTTCGTCGTCAGCTTCACGGACGCCAGCGGCGGCATGGAGACCAAGTCTGTACCAGATCCGCAAGCCCGCGCCTTTGTCGATGATGGATCGTTGAGTACTGAATCGGGGACCGTTTGGCAGATTCGCGTGTGGGCGGTTGACGCCCGCGATTTTTTCGGGCCGCAATCCGAGCCTTTTATCTTGGAAGTGCCCTAGAATAGGGATAGGATCCCATGCCGCTAGATCAAAGTCGTTTCAGGGCACCGAGCGACCAACTGCGCTTGAGTCGCCTGCGCAAGACCTATCGCGCCACCATCTGGGGATTGGTCTTCGCCCTATTGTCGTCGTCGGGGGGGATAGCCTATTTCATCGTGGCGGCCAAGGAGCGGTCCGCGCCGCCGCCGGCGATCACCCGGCTCATCATCCGCAAGCCCAAATCGACCAAGCCGTTTGCCCTCAAACGCCAGCGCCTGCGGCCCCGGGCCATGACCAAGCAGGTGACCACCATGAAACCCCGGCTGGCTGCACCCACGACCCGCCGCCTGCCCGGCGCCTCGGTGTTCGGCCGCGTTGAGACTTTTGAATACGCCGTGGAAGCCGACGTGCAGATCGATTTGCAGACCACTCCCATCGAGCTGTCGGCCGCCCGAGTCAAGGGCACCAAGGAGCCAGAGAAGCGCATTGCCATGCGCGAAGAATTGCTCGATCTCGATGCGCTGGACACGGGCAAGTACAAGGGCCTGATCATCCAAGACCCGACGGACAAGAAAAACGTCAAGGGCTTTGTCTATCTGGGCACGGCCTGGGCCACGGACTTAGAGCCGATCTTTGACAGCGCCGCCAAGGCCGTGCCCAATCTGGTCGATGCGCTCAATGAGCAGACGGGCATCACCGCCAAGGTCGACGAGCATCTCTTCCTCGATTCGCAGGAACTCTTCCGCACGCCTTTTGTGTACATCACCGCGAACGAGGCTTTTGAACTAACCGAGCGCGAAATACACAACTTGAGCACTTACCTGCGCAACGGGGGTTTTATCTTTGTCGACAATGCCACCCCCACGCTCGAATTCAGCCAGGCCGAGGCCTCGCTGCGGCAGATTTTCCGCGATGCCTTGGGTGCCCAAGGGACTCTGCGGCCCATTCACAATACACATCCCATTTACCACACGTTCTACGATTTCGACGGTCCGCCCGTCGGTTCGGAATTGCAAGTCGGCTCCTTTGCCGAACAGCGCGGCCAGAATTTCCAGACTATTGCCGCGTCGGTGTACAACCTCGAGGGGATTTTCTTGGACAATCGCTTGGTGGGAATTTATTCGGACAAGGGATACGTGCACAACTGGGCTCAGTTGTACGGCAACGAGCCGCAATTGCGCTTTGGCATCAATGCCGTTATTTTCGCCCTCACCCAAGAGGGCTCCATCGCCCAGCAGCAAATCGACTTTTACAGTCAGGTCACTAGCCAATGAGGTACGCGATCATGCGTTTTGCCGCCTTACTGCTGGTTTTCAGCGGGTGTAGTTTCTTCACGCCGCCCCGCATTCTGTACGATAACGACCTGATCCCCAGTGCCCAGCAGGCCAGCCCGGAGAATTATGTGATGGAGGAGGATGGAGCCATCACCTATGCCATCGAAGGCTTGCGCGTCAAAGTCGAGTCCATGACCGATGCGGAATTGAACGCTATGTTCCCCGAGGACTCGCACCGGGGTTTCTTCTCCACCAACCCCTATACGTACGGGAACTGGATCGACCCGCTCGTAGGCCATACGCCCAAGCGCTTTACTGTATTCCGCATCAGCGTCACCAACGATGTGTACGCCAAGGTCATGCTGGACCCCATCAAGGCCCTGCTCTACACGGACCGGGGCGAGGTGCTACATTCCTTTGGCCTGCCGTCTTTCTCGCCGCACAATAGTTTCGAGCGCTACTACCGGGCCATCCGGGGCCAGAGCGGCAACGAGTTCTACCGTTTCGACCTGCGCATGGGCAATGTGCGCAGCACCGCTTACATAGAGGACCAGAAAGTGTTCAAGGGAGAAAACTACACTGGTTTGCTGGCCTTTGAACCGCTCGACGAGGAAGTGCGGCAGGTGCGCTTGATGCTCAAGGATTTCGTCCTGAAATTCGACGCTTCCGAACAGCCCATAGAAACAGTGGACATCGTCGTCGAATTCGATCAACAAATCGCAAGGAAGGCAGTGCAACAGGCGTCCGCCGCGCCCTAGGGATAGGCCCGAGGGATCCTCGCGGCGGACGAGGCCATTGCCGTAGACGGACAGCGCAGAGGAGGTACATGGTGATGCAACAGGAACTGGCGATTCAGACTGAGAAGTTGGCGCGGGGGCCGCCCAGATAGACAACGACGCTTAAATTATCGAGGCTGTGGCCAACGGGCCTCGGCCGGTTTTCATGCAGCAAAGCTAGGCACAACTAAAACTTAAAAAGCGAGGAAGTGTGATGAAAGCATTGCAAATTTTGGGAATGGCCGTCATGGCTCTATTCCTCTCTGTGGGGTCTGCCAGCGCTTTTCTACACGCTGGTAGCGCCGACGTTGGCTTGGCCGATATGACCAGCGGCGGCGAACCTCCTACCCTCCTCAACATCGAAGGGCTAAGCGACATCGAAGACTACGCCTTTGATGGTTCGGATCTGGAGATCAATTTCTCCCTCGAGGGTGCCGGTGCCACCGTGTGGCTCATCATCTACACCGTGGGTCAGAATCCGCCCCTAACCATTCAGGGCGAAGGGCCGCCCCCGTACCAGGACGCCGAGCACGGCGCTCCGGGTTGGCACGTGTACGACGGCGTCGATTACCTAGTCTTCAAGTCCGAGGGCCAGCGCTTTGAAGAAGGCGACAACACCATCGTATGGAACGGCCGCGACTGGGACGGCAATGTCGTGGAGGCCGGCGAGTACCACCTGTACCTGGCCGCGTACGACGACGAGGCTACGCCTCATCTCGTCGGTCCGGTGAAGCGGACCACGGGTTCGTATCGCTTTGCCGCCATCGACCCGAGCCGCGACCTGCTGTTCGGTGCCCAGTACAAGGCGACCATGACCGACGACTGGATCGAGCACGACTGGGCTGCCCAGGTGGACGCACTCGACGCCTTTGATGTTACCTCCTTGGACGATGCCTGCGGCGAGCGCTGCGGCGGCGGTAACCTCAGGACCATCAACCTACTCAGTGACGATGAGTGGATCGGTAATATCCAGCAGGGGACGGGTTTTATACTGCGCGGTACCATCGACTGGGATTCCAACCAACTCATCGTCGACGAGGAATGGGGCTTGGACGCCGGTGCCGAGAACGGCATCATCGAGACCGGCATGCCCGGCCGTCCCTACGGCTCATACCTCAATCCAGACAAGACCATCCTGCTGACCACTGGCGGGGTCTCTGGCACCCAGAGTTCCATGGCCGGCTGGTCGGTCGAGACCGGCGAAAAGCTCTTTGAGTGGGATCAGTCTGATCTGTGGCTCTACGACAACAAGGGCAGTGACCGCAGCAGCGGCCCTGGTTGGGCGTCCAAACAGTACAACGGCGAGCCCGATCCTTTTGGCATTGCTGCTACTAGCCACCACACCTCGTTGGTAACGCGCCACGACTGGGACGGCAACTTGAAGTGGATCAACCGCAACGGCGACGGCTTTGGCGACCAGAAGCCCTGGAGCGCGGAGGCCGGCTTTGCCGACTTGATCTACGGCCACACCGAGGCACCCAACTTCAAGTATTCGATCTACGTCACCGACTGGGGCTGGGTCTCGCTGCCGGCCAACGGTCTCGACAATGTCAACTTCGGATACGTTCTGGGCCAGGACGGCTCGGGGCTGTTCAATTTCCAACCCAAGGAAGCTCCACTGACTTGGCCGCAGTTTACCATCATCGTCAACGACGACACCAACTGGGACGGCGTGTACATGGCCGTGGGCGGCATTCAGGACGAAGCCACCACCAACGACTGGGTACCCGCTGATACGCCTTTCCCCAATACCTATCCCATCGCGCACTGGCCCTATGACCAGAAGAGGGTCACCCTAGGTACGATGACGACGGCGATTACCGAGCAGGCAGGGAACACACCGGACGCCTACGAGTTAGGCGATGCCTATCCCAACCCGTTCAACCCCGAGACGACCATTCGCTTCTCCTTGCCTTGGAGCGTTGACGTCAAGATCGACGTCTTCAACGACCAAGGTCAGCTCGTCCGCACACTGGTTGACGAGACGTTGAATGCCGGGCAGTTCGAGGTGACTTGGGACGGCACAGACAACTCGGGCCGTCAGGTCGCCAGCGGAGTGTATCTCTATAAGATCAATGCGCCGAACCTGAGTTTGAGCAAGAAGGTGACTTTCCTCAAATAAGGTTCTCGCTGCGAATTGCCTAGATGGGCTTATACCACAAGCGCCGCCGGTTTTGCCGGCGGCGCTTTTTTGCTCAAAGAGGTGATTGGCAGCGATTTTGCGCGGTTCAGGTGGGTGGCAGACATTTATTTAGATGGTAGGGGCTTCTGTCGGCGTTGAAGCCACGGCGGTCCGATGCCAAACTATTTTTCGCGCAAATCTTCCGTCGCCAAGGGTATTTTTTCAATGCCGACGCGCTTGGCCACTTCGAAGAGATCCAATAGGTACTTATGCGGGGTCTCCTGATCGGTGCGCACCACCAGCGTCAGACTTCGGGTACCTTCTTTTTCTCGCAAAAGAACCTGCTCCAGATCGTCCAACGTCACCAGATGGCGGTTGATCTCCATGCGGCCGTCTTGGGTGATCGAGGCCACTAGTTTCTTCTCTTCGACAATCACGCCCTGTTGCGCTTCAGGTAATACGACTTGGAGACTGTAGGGTTGCTTGAATACCGTGGTGACCATGAAGAAGATCAGTAGCAAGAAGACGCAGTCGATCAAAGGCGTCATATTCAATTCTTGCTCTTCGTATAGGGATTTGCGCCTCGGTCTCGGCATCCGACTCATTCCTCCCGTTCCCGCACAAAAGCAATGCCCTCAACCCCGACCGCTTTGGCTCTATCTACCACAAACACGACGTGCTTCTGAGCGCACTCGCCGTCGGCCTGAATGATGATATTCTCGTTATTGGCCTCTTCCATGGCCGTGACCAGCCGAGCCGCCAAGGCCGTCGGTAGCACGTCCTCGCCCTTGATCTGAATCTGGCCGTCGCGATCCAGCAAGACGTTGATATCTTTCTTCTTTTCTTCGGTGGCTTCGCTTTGGGCGGGCATGTCCACTTCCAGCCCTTTGGTGTGGAGAAACACCGTGGTGACCATAAAGAAAATCAGTAGCAAAAAGACGCAGTCGATCAGCGGCGTCATATCTGGACCGCCTTCGGCCAGAAAGCTCTCGGGCCGATCTTTGCGGTGTCTGGCCATGAGGTTAACGCCTCCCTGCGGGAGCTACTCGGTCGTTTCGTATTGTTGGCGCTGTCCCGTCGTGATCAGCGCATTGGCAAAAGCGTGTCCGTACATCTCAGCGTCTTCCAATAAATTATCCGCTTTGCGCGCTAGATAGCGGTACAAGACGATCGTTGGGATGGCGACGATCAGCCCTGATGCGGTGGTAACCAAGGCTTGGGAAATACCGCCAGCGACGACTTTGGGATCGCCGGCCCCGGCAGTGGCGATGGACTCAAAGGCGATGATCATGCCCATAATGGTGCCGAGCAAGCCCAGCAACGGGCTTATGTTGCCGATGGTATTCAGGATCGCCAGATTTTTGCCCAGATAGGCTCGGGCGGCGGCCTCGGTCTGAATGACTAGTTCGTCTTTGAGATCGGCCAGTTCCCGCTGCATGACCATAAACCGGCTGACCTGCCCGCCGCCGCCAGCGTCGGCCAGCCGGATGATCTCCTCGTTGGTCTCTTGGAATTCCCGCTGTTCAATCATCAGCGTATCGTATCGTTTCAACAGCGAAGCAAAGACGTAATTGAGCAAGCCCTTGCCTTGGTTGCACTCTTCGACGACGGCCTGTTCGCCGCCGTTGCGCAGCGCGGTTTCGAGCCGGTCGAGTTCACTTTGGGCTTCTTCTGGCGTGGGCAATTGACTGAAGATCCACAGGCGTTCGATCGAATAGGCAATGGCCAGAATCGCACAGGCGATGAGGGGCACCATCATCGGACCGCCACTTTGAATTATTTCCCACATGGCTACTGCTCCTTGTTGGCAAGAGAAGAGTTCTAATCGTCTTCTTTGGCGTTTCTAGATAACCGCTGTCCTATGCGCAAACCAGTATCGATGACACCGAATTTCTCAACGATCTCGGCCTTGCACAAGTGCGGCCCGATAAGCTGATGCACCCTGACTAACGCGATTCGGACCTCTTTATCATACAGCGGCAGGACATCGCCGTACTCGACGCGATCCAAGATACCGATGCCTAGATATACCTCGTCGGCCTCGACCGCTAGGACCTGAGCCTGCTCACCGGAGAGATCGATGGGGGGGCGCTCCGTCAGACTCGTAATCATTTGGCTGCTGAGGTCCCTGAAGGCAACATCGACGAGCTTGCCAAAATCCAATTCAAAAAAACGCTCGGAACCGAAGTCAACCTTGAAGAGTTCGCGGAATACCCGATCCTGTTGGCGCGGCCGGCCGAACAGATCTAGGCCGTACGACTTTTCCGTGGAGTCTCTAAGCGTTTCAAGGGTCTCGACTATTTCTCCGGTCGCTACTCTGATTAGCTGTACTTGGCTGAGGTGGATTACTGAATTGTAGGATTTATAGCCAGCCAGATTGGGGTTTCCCACGGTCATGCGACGCATCCCCAGCTTCTCCACGACACCGGTAATGACCACGTCGGCGTCCAAGAACTGCCCCAGCCGCACGGCCCGGTCAATGCCGTGGTATTTTTTAAACTGTTTGTTCAGTTGAACGGCCTCGACTTCTTTTGTCGGAATGACAGAGATCGCATCGTCTGCATCCAGATATCGACCTAGCAAATCGGGTACATCCCTAGATAAGTGCCATTCCGCCTGAAAACCGGCTCGGTCCTCAAAGTCGAGCAGGGCAAGGCGCAGGGCTGGCAGTTGCCCCTCGGCAGCGACCGCCACGTTGAGCATTAGGAGGTTGGCACCTGCCCATGTGCAAAGGAATGAAACGGTTAGATGCGGTTTCATAACGGGCTTCGTATCTAAAGGCGCGGTGAAACCCGCGCCCCACTACACAGCACCCACAAAATACCTTTAAACACGGGTGATTGGCAAGAAGTTTGAGGGCCCGTTCGCCGAGGCGTAACAGGCACCCACGGAGTATCGGTTCGTTCGGACGGAGGCCGCTGACTAGGTGGCTAGCAGCAAAAAATAAAACCCGTTCGCATCGCGGATTTCACACCTCGACATTCAACGCGCTGACCACGCCCGGCACGCCTATGTTATTCAAGGCGCGTATCTCCAGCACGTTCAGCCCTTCGTGCAGCGGCCAGTCGATCTGGGCCGGACACTCCTGCCATGACTGCCCATCGGTCCTCACTTGGAAGGTTGTAAAATTAGGAGTTTCCGTCTCCAGATAAATGCGTAGCTGGCGTTCGTCAACGGCCTCGGCCACGTACCGCGTTTGATTGAGCGTCGGGTAGAAATCCGCTCGCCGGTTTGCGTGCTGGGTAAAGTGAGGTAGCGGCGGGACTTGGTCGTCGGCCCAGTTGAGGTAGCCGTTCCAAGACCACACTTCCGTGCCTTGGCTCACCGGCAGGGGGCGGGGCTGGCTAAACACGTCGAAGCGCGGCACGATGCGGAAGTGGCAAAACGAGCGGAACAAAAAGAGTGAACCCTCCTCGGTGGAATGCTCGTAGTCCCCATCGTAGAAGGCGATGGGCAGGTCTTTTACTATGGCCTCCAAGTCTTGGTGAAAAAGGTAAGGGCGATCCCAGCGTTCGGGACGTTCCAACCGTTCGGCTAACACTTGGTGGATTTCCTCGGTGTCTAACGGTACCAGAGTTTTGGGATCGTACCAGTAGTAATCGCGGGTGGCGTCTAGGTGCATCCACTTGCCGTAGTCATTGGACCAGACCTCGGCGATTTCGTGGCCGGTCATTCCTTCGCTGTGGAAATTGAGGTGGCGGGCGGGGATACCCATGCTCAGACAGGCGGCCACTAGTACCACATTGGGGTAGAGGCACATGTGGTCGCGCCGCCGCTGTGCGTACTGGTTCATCCGAATGGCGCCGTTCTCGTCCCGTTCAAGGCAAACCCAGGCGAGCGGGTCCCACGGGAAATGGCTACAGTCGCTCAGGGGGATGTGATACGCCCAGCGGTGTAGCCGGGCGATTTTAGCGAATTCGGTCTGTGCTCCGGCCACCACCGCGTCCAGTTCGCATTGCTGGCGCAGATCCCGCAGTATCTGGGCGCGATAGTCCTCATAGGGCATGGGGATGGACGGCCGTAGGATTTGGGCGTTTTTAGCACTGACTAAGCGGCCTGCAAACCGCTCTCCTTGCTGGAAGTCGGCGTTGATCTGGACGCTTTTGAGCACCGGGGATTGCAACCCGTCTGCGGTTGAAAAATCGACTTTCCACTGGATATAACGGCCTTTGATGGTTGCTGGCTGTCCGTCATAGACCTGCCAGTCGCTCCAGTGGTCTGCATCCCAGACAGGACGAGAGCCGGTTCGCAAGGCCCAATCGAGCCGGGTGCCCTCGGGGATATCCGCTTCCCAGTCTAGGGTTATGCGCTGCAGGCTGCGCTCGCTTTTAACCGCGTCATCCGACTCGCCCGCCGCGTCGACCACCCTAGAGACCAGCTCGCCGTTGCGGCGAAAGCGGTCTAGGACCAGACGCAGTACGTATTCCCCGCGTTCTGCTTCATAGGTTTGGCCGCCGTCGGTACTATAGCGGCTGGCGTGGGGAAGCGTTACTGGATCGTCCATGCCCTTGTAAAAATCGCGATAGTCCGCCACCATCAATTGCCAGCCAGCCAAGCCGTCCACGGCGGCTACTTCAATCTCATTGTCGCCTAGCTGTAGTGTCTCCGGCGGAATATCCACGTAGTACCAGCGGCTCCAACTCCATTCCCCGACTATCAACTCCCAATACTGGTTGGCACGGGGTGCGGCTTGGCGCGAGGGGGGGCGCAGGACCGGGTGCCCGTTTATTGTAAACTGGAGGGTGGATTGATTGTCTTGGCATTCCTTGGCGATAAACGCCAACTCGGTTCCAAGTACAGCCGGATTATCCAAATGCAGGATTTTGCGGAACACCGTCTGGCCGTGCAACTCGACAAAAGGCTCGATGCCTTCCTGGTCTGAACGGCCCGAGCCGGGCGCGTCGTTTTCGATCACTTGGCCGCGAAACAGGCGGATGCCTTCGTCCTGCCGACCCATCCACAGATCCGTCGTATTGGCGGCGCTAGCGTAGATTTCCTCGGCTTTCGTAAAAATAGTAACGCGTTGCTCTTTGCGGGTAGCAGCAACAGTCATTGCGCTTCCTTCCGTCAATGGGGCTTACTGGCAAGTGCAGAGAAGCATCTATAGTATATATGGCCTGACAGCACAAGAGGTTTTTCATCTTTTGCGTACATTGCGCCTCCGCTCCATCGCTGGCACAAGCATTAGAGTTAACGGATGCAAATTCTAACAAAGAAAACGCAGGACGCGGCTTCCGCAGCGGGTGTTACGGTGCGTTCTCTGCTGGTCGGGTCTTTGATGACGCTGGGCATCAGCACCATAGCACCCTACAGCAACATGATCCTGCGCGGCTCGAACTTTGCCCTCGATTTCAGTACGGCCGGCGCTATTTTTTTATTTTTTCTCTTTGTGTTTTTTATTCAAACCGGGCTCAAGGCCCTGCATCCGGGCTTGAGCCTGCGGCGCGAGGAACTGGTGGTCGTCTATATCATGGCCATCGTGGGCTGCGCCATCCCCAGTATGGGGCTCACCGAATACCTCCTGCCCATCACTAGCGGCGTGCTCTACTACGCCACGCCGGAAAACGAGTGGGCGGCGCTGATTCATCCTTTTGTTCGCTCTTGGCTCGTACCGCAAGACTACGATGCGGCCCGGTATTTCTACGAGGGGCTGCCACAGGGAATGCCCATACCGTGGTCTGCTTGGTTGGTGCCCCTGTTGGCTTGGATGCCTCTCATTCTGTGCGTGTACGTGGCCATGATTTGCATTGCGGTCATCTTGCGACGCCCTTGGATCCAGGACGAACGCCTGAATTTTCCGCTCATTCAGGTGCCCATCGCCATGATTGCCGAGGGCAAGCCAACGGACAGGCTCAGTCCCTTTTTTAAGAATCCGATTATGTGGGCGGGCTTTGCCATTCCCTTCGTCATCGGCTCCATCCGCGCCCTGCACAACTACTACGACTTTGTCCCCGATATCGTTCTGGTCACCAGCATCCCGCTTTTCCGCAATACCACCAACCTGCAGATCGCCCTGAGCTTTCCCATGGTGGGTTTTGCCTTTCTGGTCAATCTCGATATCGCTTTTAGCGTCTGGTTTTTTAACCTAATCGGCCGCGTCCAGGAAGGCACCCTTGGCGTTCTGGGGGTGGCGAGTACAGAAAAGCTCAATTTCGCCACCTTCCCGATCTTCGCTCACCAGGGCATGGGCGCTATGATCGTGCTGGTATTCTTCAGTCTGTGGATGGCCCGCCGGCATCTGGTGCGGGTTTTCCGCAAGGCGTTTAGGGGACTCCCAGATGTCGATGATTCGGACGAGATACTCTCCTACCGGACCGCTGTTTTCGGCCTTATAGCCACCAGCCTTTTTATAGGAGTCTGGCTGGGCCTAGCGGGTCTGGCGTGGTGGGTAGTGCCCATCTATTTATTCGCCATGTTCACGCTATTCGTCGGCATTACCCGGGTCGTGGCCGAAGGCGGTATTGCCGCCACCCGGGCACCGCTGATCGCCGCGGATTTTGTCACCTCGGGTCTGGGTTCTGCAGTGCTCGGAGGCCAGACCCTCACGGCGCTGAGTTTCACTTATGTTTGGGCCGCTGACATCCGCACCTTTGTCCTGGCGTCCTGTGCCAATGGCCTCAAATTGGCTGAAGAATATTTGCGCGGGAGCAAACGGGGACTTTTTGCCGCCATCATGCTGGCCATCTGTATTAGTCTGGGGGCTTCGATCTGGGTAGTACTCTATCTGAGCTATACCTACGGCGGCGTTAATCTAGAGCCTTGGTTTTTCATCAGCGGCCCCCAAGTGCCCTTCAAATTTGTCGCGCGCGAGCTCCACACGCTAGACGGGCCCGATCTGGTCGGCTGGATATCAACCCTAGTCGGCGGCGGGGTCATGGCCCTACTGATGATTGCGCGTCACCACCTGTTTTGGTGGCCCCTGCACCCGCTCGGATATGCCGTCAGCGCCAGCACCTACCTGACCAACTACATCTCTTTTAGCGTCTTTTTGGCTTGGCTAATCAAAGCCATCATTCTCAAGTACGGAGGCCCGACCTACTTTCGGTTGGCTTGTCCTTTCTTTTTAGGATTGATTCTCGGCCAGTTTTCCGTGGCAGGGATGTGGCTGGTTATCGACTACTTTACGGGCATGACCGGCAATTCCATTTACTGGGTATAGGCTCTCTCAGCCTTCGTCGTATCCCTTTACAGGCCGCGCCCAGATATTGCGATAGCGCACTAGATCGCCGTGGTCTTGCAGGCGAAGCGGGCCGGTAGGAGGATGCGCTTCGTAGCGATAGACGCCGCGATGGCCCGTGGGACCTAAGACCTCGACGTGGTGGTGGACCAAAACGCCGTTGTGGACGAGGGTGAGATAGGCCGGGCTGGCTAGCTCGGCACCGTTGAAGCGCGGGGCCGTCCAGAAGATGTCGTAGGTCTGCCACTCGCCGGGCGGGCGGCAGGCATTGACCAGCGGCGGATACTCGCCATAGACCGCGGCCGTGGTGCCGTCGGCATACGTGGGGTTGTCGTACCCGTCGAGGACTTGGATTTCGTAGAGGCTCATGAGGAAAACGCCGCTGTTGCCGCGCCCTTGGCTCTCGCCTTTTACCTCGCTGGGACAGGCGAATTCGAGATGGTACTGGACGTCGCCAAAGCGCGCCGTGCTGACGATGTCGCCGGAACGAGGCGCGACCTCCATATAGCCATCGGCCAACTGCCAAGGGGCGTCGCCGCCGTTGGCGCTCTGCCAGCCGTCGAGGCTGGTGCCGTCGAAGAGGACGACTGCGTCGGAAGGGGGGCTGTTGTCGCTGCCGGGCGTTACGACCGCCGGGGCGGGCCGCCGGTGATCGTGGACGCAATAGGGAGAGTTGGGTAGCATGGGGGTATCGTCGTACCCTGATTTGCCCATGTGGAAAAGCTCCTTGTTGAGGTGAGATGGGTTGGGATATAAAGGGAGCCGGACGCGCTCGCGTCAATAGCTCGCCGTTGTGCATTGCATTATATTGAGTGCCGTTCAACTTGGAGGGCGTGATGGTACGCGCATTGATGTACAGAATTGCACTGCTCGCACTTGTGCTGTGCTCTTCGGCGGAAGCGCAAATATCGCTGTGGCAAATCGGCGGGGCCGGGCTGGCGTGGGACGGAAGCGACACCACGCGGATCATCGTGGACATCAACGCCGAGCGCATCCGGCCCGTGTACTTTGCCGACGGCGACAACATGTTCTTGGCGGTAGCGGGTTGGTCCGAACTGATCGTCCCGCGCGAGCTGGGGTACATCGACGGGCATCAGCCGCGGCTGTGGTACACGGACGGGACCAATGTCAACCAAACTTCCTACTACGACAGCCCGCTCTATGTAGATGGGTTGCGGAGCACGTACAACACGGCCCGCGACGGCTGGTGGACCATAGACATCGGCGTGCCCGTGCCGGCCATGCGCTTTGGGTTTGCCACGCCGACCGAGGGGATCCGCTCCGATGGCGTGCCGCTCAACCAAGATCCCGTGCCGGCCTTTGAGGTGAGCATTGCCGCCGAGACGAGCGACATCTTCGCGCAAAAGGGCTATCACCGCTTGAACACCCTCATTGCCGATGTGCCGGTCAACTTCGACCCAGAGGTCGGGATCGATTTTCCCCAGCAATACGTGCGCTTTGTGCGCTACCAGCGCAAAGCGTCCGCGCTCGACGAGCAGCGCACCACCGACAGCAACACAGTGCGCGGCACCATTGCCGAATTTGTGCTCACCGGCCGCGGCGTGCCCAAGCGAGCGATCTACCGCAGCAAAATCCTCGATTTGGGGGACGAAGTGAACTTTGGCCGGTTGGCGTGGGCAGCGCGCACCATGCGGATGGTCGGCGAAGAGGCCGTGGTCGTGTCAGACGCTGAGGCGTGGGTGGAGGTGGAGGTGCGGACCGGTCGCGATGGTGACCCCAACGTTTACCGAGAATACACGGATTCGGGCAAGGAATTTGTGGTGACGCGCGAGCGCTACGAAGGCGAGTTGCGTCTGCCCGAGACCGAGGGCATCCTGCAAATCGACCGCCAGCCCGGCATCCGCGCGTCCATTGGCTACGACAGCGAGAATTGGTCTTTTTGGTCCAGTCCCATTACAGAATCTGGCACTTGGCTCGACTTGCGCAACGGCTCGCATTTGCAGCTCCAAATCACCCTGCAAAGCCGGGCGTTTGACGATTGGGTGGAGCTCGACTCGCTGTGGATTGAGACCTCGCCGCCGCTGGCCGATCAGATCGTGGGCGAAGTTGCGCGCGCAGCCGACATGCAGCCCGCTCCGGGTTTTGTCCAAGTCGAGTTGGGGGCGCGGGAGACGTTTGTGTACGACGTGCGCGCCTCGTTTGCCAGCGCCGCCGAAGGGGGCTTTGACCGGGTGCGGATCCACACGGGTATTGCGCCCGAGTTTGCGCGCTTGGAAATGGGCGACCCGCTCGCGGCAGTCGAACCGCTAGCCGTGGTCGAAGGCGACGCGAGCTTGGAGGTGCTCCTGCCGCAAAAAGTGACTGCCACGTCCAACGAGCCGCTACGGGTGGTCTTTGCTGTGGAAGTCTTTGCGCGCGCGACGACCTTTACCGGCGAGGTGTTGACCGAGGACGAGAACCGCCTGCCGCAGCCGATTGAGCCGGGCGATGCCAGTGCCGCTGTTTCCACCAATAGCCTGCGGGTGCTCGGGGCTGCGGACACGGCCGCGGAGATCGTCCGGCGCATGCGCTTGTCGAGCGGGGTCATCACGCCCAACGGCGACGGGGTCAACGACCGCTTAGCTATAGAGTACGCGCTCTTTCTACTACCCGAGCCCGTGCCGGTGGTACTCGATGTGTACGATTTGGCGGGCAATCGCCGCGCCCACGTGGAGGTCGGCGCACAGGGCACGGGTCCGCAGCGAGCCTTTTGGGATGGCCGCGACGAGCAGGGCGCACTTTTGCCGCCGGGCTTGTATTTATTGGATCTAGCGCTGGTGACCGAGGCCCAGCGCGGGCGTGTGCTCCTGCCCGTTGGCTTGGCCTATTAAGGGAGCGACGCATGAAGATCTTTTTCTGGTGTGCGACTCTCAGCCTGTTAGCCCGTCCCCTCGCAGCCGAGGTGTTTACCTTTGACAGCGCCGAGAAGTGGCAGACTTGGCAACTGCCGCAGGGGCTGGTGCAGCTCGGCCCGTCCGGGCACCTAGAGCTGGTCAAGTTCCGCAAAAACATCGACCCCGTGCGCAATGCGGGCCGGTTTTTCCACGATACGATGGAGCGGCAAGCCGTGCAGGGCGGCATCTTCCGGGCTGGGTCCAATCCAAGGGACGCCGCCAAGATCATCGACGGCGATTACAACACCTTCTGGCAGCCCGACCCGGCCGATCCGCTGGCCAAGTGGGAAGTCGAGATCGACCTCGGCCGGGCGGTGTTGGCCCAAGAGCTGCGCTTGCGCTTTCCCGACCAAGAGGGCGCGCGTCCCTTGCGGCAGTTCACGGTTTATGTGGCCACCGGAGGGACGATTGATCCCCGCAAGGATATCTTCCGCTTTGAGTCGGTGTATCAGACGACCTTGCCCAACGAAGAGACCGAGATCCGCATCGGGCTGAGCGGGCGCAACGACGTCACGCGGATTCTAGACCCCGGCCTAGACGTGGTGTTTGAGGACGCGGCGCGCTTTCGGGTCATCCAATACATTCGCATTGGCGTCGATGAGCAGAGTGCGGATGCAGCTCTCGCCGAGGTCGAGGTGAGCGCCATCGGCGACAATCTCATCCTCGGCGTCCTAGAGCGCGGAGGGACCTTCAAAACTGGCCTAGTCGTCCGCGACGTGGAGGGCTTGGTCGACGGCGACATGAATACCTACGCCAACAAATTCACTACCTATCGAGCCACCTCTGGCTGGCGCAACGAAGGGTTGTGGTGGGAGCTAGATCTAGGGGGCCAGTTTTGGATCGACGAGATATTTCTCTACTTCAACAACCAGGGCGAGGGGGCGTCCGGTTCTTCCGTGCGCAACGGAGGCACGGGATTCGCCTTCTTGGTCTCGGATGGTCGGCGCACGACCTCGGGCGAGGTGGACTACGATCGCTTGGTCGGCCACGGCAACGAGCAAAATCCCTTCGCCGGTCCAGAGCGACACTATCGCTACCTGTTCAAGCCGCGCAAAGTGCGCTACCTGTTCTGGCACGGCTTCCTGACTTCGCATGAGTGGCACGCGCGCGCGGCCGAACTGATGCTGTTTTCGCCCGGCTACCCAGCGCAAGCGGTGCTGCGCTCGGGCTTTATCGACTTGGGCGAGATCGTCGGCGACGGCCGTGCCAAGGCGATCAAGCGCCTGTCGTGGGATGCGGATTTGCCCGTGGGAACGCGGATGCAACTGCGCTCCCGTTCGGGTGTGAAGCTCAGCGAGGAGTACACGTATCACAACAAGATCGGCGAAGTCGTAACTGAAGAGAAGTGGCTCAGTTCGCCCAAGGTGCTGCGCGGCGGGGTGGATACCACGCTGGTCGTCGGCGAAGATTGGGGCGCGTGGAGCAATGTCTATCAGCTTTCGGGCGAAGCCTTTCAGTCGGATAGCCCGCGCCGCTTCATCCAGCTAGAGGCCCTGCTCTCGACCGAAGATCCGCGAGTCGCGCCCGTGTTGCGCTCGCTAGCGATCGAATTTGAGGACGCCTTGGTGACCGAGGCCAAGGGGGAGATTTGGCCGCGCGAGGCCCAGCCCAACGAGGACACGCGCTTTACCTATATGCTGTGGCCGACGGCTGCCGAAGACGACAGCGGCTTCGACCGGCTGCGGCTCGTCGCTCCCGGCGGCTGGCTGGAGACTGGAGCGGTGGAAGTAACCCTTGCCGGCGAGGCTATCGCTCTAGAGGAAGTCGCGCAGCGGGGCGACTCCCTATTCGTGAACCTAGGCCAGCGCGTTGGCGGCGATTCGCTAGCGGTTCATTTCACTGCGCGTCTGTGGCGCAATGCTACGGTCTTCAGTGCGGAGCTTGGTCATGGAGACCGGCCGGGCCTGTGGCAGTCTGTGGAGGCCGCGGCGCGGCGCGCCAACGTGGTGCTGCTGCCGGCCCTGACCGGCAGTGAACAACTCATCGGCGATCTAGAACTGGCTCCAGCCACCTTTACGCCCAACGGCGATGGGGTCAACGACCAAGTGCATATCCGCTTCGTGGTCTTCAAGGTAGAGACGGCGACGCCACGGGTGCGGGTGCTCGACTTGGCGGGCCGCGAGGTGACCGAGTTGGTCGCTGCCGGTGAGGACGTCGTCGCCTATACGTGGTCTGGGCGCGATGCCCAAGGGGTATTAGTGCCTCCGGGACTTTACCTCTGTTACATTGACCTCGGTGCTGCTGCCGGCGAGGACATGGCTGTGCGCCCAGTCGCTGTCATCTACTAATCTTTTCGCAAGGAGTTCCATGTCTCGTCCCAATATCCTCTTCATTATGACCGACGATCACGCGGCTCACGCCATGAGTTGCTACGGTAGCCGCATCAACACCACGCCCAACCTCGACCGCATTGCCCAAGGCGGCATGCGCTTTGACAACTGCTTTTGCACCAATTCCATCTGCGGCCCCTCCCGCGCCACTATCCTCACCGGCACGTACAATCACGTCAACGGCATGACCACCTTGGACTCGCGCCACGACAATCGCCAGCTCAACTTCGCCAAGCTCTTGCAGGGCGTTGGCTACCAGACCGCCATCGTCGGCAAGTGGCATCTAGGTCAGGGGCCGGCCCACTGGCCCACCGGCTTTGACTACTACAACATCCTCCAGGGCCAAGGCCCCTATTTCAATCCGGAAATGGTATGCAACGGCGACAAGGTCCAATACCAGGGCTATACCACCGATATTATCACCGACCTGTCGCTCGACTGGCTCCGGGCGCGTGACAAGGAGCGGCCCTTTTGCCTGATGTACCACCACAAGGCCCCGCACCGCCCTTGGGAGCCGGACGAAAAACACGCCCATTTGTACGAAGACGAGGATATCCCCGAGCCGGAGACCTTTGACGACGACTACCAGAATCGAGCGGCAGCCGCCGGAGCCGCCAAAATGCGCGTTGACCGCGACTTCAACGCCACGGATCTCAAGCAGCCCGTACCCGAAGGGCTGACCCCGGAAGAGGAGAAAAGGTGGAAGTACCAGCGCTACATAAAGGACTATCTGCGCTGCGTTGCCTCAGTTGATGACAACGTCGGTCGAGTGCTCGACTATCTCGACGCCGAGGGTATTGCCGACGACACCATTGTCGTCTATACCTCGGACCAGGGCTTTTTCCTCGGCGACCACGGTTGGTACGACAAGCGGTTCATGTACGAGGAATCGCTGCGCATGCCCTTCCTCATCCGCTATCCCCGCGCCATTGCCGCCGGCAGCGTCAGCGCCGACATGATTCTCAACGTCGACTTTGCTCCCACGTTCCTCGACTACGCTGGCGTTGCCATGCCCGATTCCTTCCAGGGACGCTCCATGCGCCCCGTGCTGGAAGGACGGACCCCGGACGACTGGCAGACGGCGATGTACTACCGCTACTGGATGCACTTGACGCACCACCACGTGTACGCCCACTACGGAGTCCGCACTTTGCGCTACAAGCTCATCTACTACTATGCCGACGCCCTAGGCCAGCCTGGTGCCATAGACGAGAGCAAAGAGCCGGAGTGGGAATTGTTCGATCTGGAAAAAGACCCGTGCGAGTTGGTCAACGTGTACCACGACCCGGCCTATGCCGATGTAGTGCGCCAATTGCGCGGGGAATTGCGCCGCCGACAGGAAAAAGTGGGCGACCAGCCCTACGCGGGGGAAGATCCGCTGCCGGATTGAACAGCCAAAGTGCTTTAAGAGGAAAAATCATGACCGAATCATATCGAGGTTCCCATCAGCAGTACGACGCGCTTTGCCAATCCAATGTGATGATTCCGCTGCGGGATGGCGTCAGCTTGGCCACTGACATTTACTTTCCTGCGCTGGGCGGTCAACCGGCGGCAGGGAAATTTCCGGTGATCTTGGAACGCACTCCCTACGATAAGGCGGCAGCGGGCAATGTGACGAACGGTGCGTACTACGCCCGGCGCGGTTACGTCTGCGCGATTCAGGATGTGCGCGGCCGCTTTGCCAGCGAAGGCGAGTGGTATCCGTTTGCCAAAGAAGCCCCCGATGGCTACGACACGGTGGAATGGCTCGCCGCGCAAGAGTGGAGCGATGGGAAGGTTGGCACGATGGGTGGATCGTATTGCGGCAGCGACCAGTCGGCGCTGGCAACGCTCAATCCGCCGCACCTGACGACGATGATCGTCGCTGTGGGCGCGTCGAATTACTACCACTGTTCAATGCGGCAAAACGGCGCGCTCGAACAACGGTTCATGATCTATGCCTTCCGCATGGCGACTACTAGCAAGGAAGCGCTGGCCGATGTCAACCTCAAAGCCGCGGTTGACAAGGCGTTTGCCAATGTGGGCGAGTGGGTGTTGCGCGCTCCGCTCAAGAAAGGCACCTCGCCGCTGCGGATGCTGCCGAATTACGAACAATGGGTGCTCGATCTGTTTACGCACGGAGAATACGACGACTATTGGAAGCAACGCGGGTATGCGATCTCCCAGTATTACGAAGAACACGCCGACGTGCCGACGCTTTACCTAGGTGGATGGTATGACTCGTATGCGCGGGCAACCTGCGAGAATTTTACCGCACTGAGCAAAATGAAAAAATCGCGGCAGGTGTTGCTGATGGGGCCGTGGACGCACGGCGGCTGGAGCGTGTCGAATGCCGGCGACGTCGATTTCGGCAATCACTCTTTCATCAATTACAACGACCTGCGGCTGGCGTGGTTCGACCACTTCCTCAAAGGGCTGCACACAGAAGTTGCCGACTGGTCGCCGGTCAAGATTTTCGTAATGGGTACGGGCGAGGGAACAGCTAACTATCAGGGACGCCTCCATCACGGCGGCTATTGGCGCGATGAGCAGGATTTTCCCCTGCCCGACACCCAGTTCACGCCGTACTATCTGCACGCCGACGGCGATCTAGCCACCGCGCTGCCAACGACTGGCCACTCACCAAGCCGCTTTAGCTTTGATCCGCGCGATTCCGTTCCAACCATTGGCGGTGGCATCTCCGCGGCGGACCCCATCATGGGTGCTGGCGCGTTCGACCAGCGCGGGGACGCTAGGTTCTTTGGCTGTAAAGACACCCTGCCTCTCAATGCCCGCAGCGATGTGCTGACTTTTCAGACCGATCCGTTGGAGGACGATGTGGAAGTCACGGGGCCGATTACGGTTAAACTGCACGCCTCGTCATCGGCCCGCGATACTGACTTCACAGCCAAACTGATC
Organism: Candidatus Latescibacterota bacterium; assembly: GCA_965219735.1. GTDB lineage: Bacteria > Latescibacterota > UBA2968 > UBA8231 > UBA8231. Next base: position 4,930,808 of record OZ244790.1, on the reverse strand, counting down.
GACGTTTGTCCATTGAGCGAAGACTATCCCGATGGGCTCGCTATCAACCTGACAGACTCCATCATCCGCGCCCGCTATCGGAACAGTTGGGATGCTCCAGAGTTATTGGAACCGGGGGAAATCTACGAGTTCGTCTTTCAACTGTATCCAACGTCCAATGTCTTCAAGAAGGGACATCGGATTCGCTTAGACATTTCCAGCAGCAACTGGCCGCGCTTTGACGTGAATCCGAATACGGGCGGCGATTTGGGCGTTGAGCGGCGGTTTGAGATTGCAGAGCAGGCGATTTATCACGAGCCCGAACATCCGTCGCAGGTGGTTTTACCTATTATTGAGCGATGAGCGGGATCATGAAACATACGGTGTGAAAAATTCCCCGATCAAAAACGAATTCCCTGTTCTGTGAACCAATTGAGGGCGTCGCGAATCGACTCTTCAAGTGGCCGAGGCTTGTATCCCAATTGACTTATCGCTAAGGATTCATCAACAGACGCCGGGCAGTCGTGTAAGAGTTTGAGCGAATTGCGGGAGTAAAGAGACGATAGGCTGCGCTTCGCAGCACGTGATTTAATCAGGGGCAAGGCTGTCCGAGCCATAAAGTAGGGCACGACGGGACGCTTTATTTTACGCCCCAGAACTTGGGAACACAGACGCGCCAGTTGGCTGGTCTTGGCGTATTGCCCCGCAGTAAAATAAACCTCGCCCCCGTATCCATTCGCCTCTACCGCGTTGGCTATGGCATTCGCCACGTCTCGCACGTCGCTCCACCAAAATCCCCCGTTGATGAGACACGGGAGTTGCTTACGCGCCATGGCGAGCAACATGCTGCCGACGGGAGTCGGTTTACTGTCGCCGGGACCTATGAGGTCTGAAGGACAGACGATAGATGTATTGAGCCCTCTGCTACTCGCCGCGTCGATTACGCTTATATGCGCTTCGGCTTTGGTGGCCACGTAGGGAATTTTGGAATTTTGGCCCAGTTTTGAACTGACACTTAGCGTCATTCCGCGTATCGGGCTGAATGCGTGTATGGAACCGATGTGTACCAATCTGTGGACGCCGTTGCCAATACATGCTTGAATCACATTCCGGGTGCCCGTCAGGTTGACTTCATCGGCCAGACCTGCGGGATCTTTGTCAATCGTCACAATCGCGGCATTGTGTATGACGGCGTGAACATTTTGGAACGCCTGGTTTAACGACTCAGGATCGCGGACATCGGCAGGCTGCAATTCGACCTGCTCGCTTAGATCATCGGGAAGTTTGCGATCGCTACCCTCGCGCGTAACAGCGCGCACTGCATATCCACACTGCAACAAGGCGCGGCATATATGGCTGCCGAGAAAGCCCGTAGCGCCGGTCACCGCTACTGTGCTACCTGTGTCTCCCATCGCTATTCAGCCTTTGCTTTGAGGATGGTTCCTTTCTACGACCAGTTCTTCGGCCAAGAAAAGTGTGCGTTGATATCTTCCACGTACTTCATCGGTTCATTGGGTTCAATATTAAACAGCGCGTCCAGCGTCTCTAAGCCGTGCTCGTACGATTTTGTCTCTTTGCTTTCGAGCACGCCAAACAGCATCATCGATTTATCGCCCGACAAAATCGCTTCGAGAGTGCGCTCCATCTCAAGCCAATCGGGATAGATGCATTCCAGCATGATCTTCTTGGGCAATGGCGGTACGCGCAAAGGCTGAATGCCCTTCTTATTGACAATCGCAGGGACTTCCACTGCCACGTCGTCGGGAATGCCCGGCAGCGCCCCGCAGTTGGGCACATTCACCTGAAACTGACCTTCGACGTTGTTGACCAGCCCATTCATAATGGGAATGTGCTGCTCAGACGTCATCTGATCGCCGAACAGATCAATCGGCCGGATTTTCTCATCGTAGGCCGCTGCTTTCATCTGCTCGTATTTTTTGGCCTTGCCAGCTAAAACTGCGTCGCGGCCGGCCGGCGTGTCTTTGCCGCCATTGGGATCGTACCAGTATTTTCGCGCCGCCAAATCCGTGTGATACCACCAGCCGCCGCGCCGAGGCGTATCGCCAATGGGCATCAGGCCGTACATCTGGTATTGATGAATTGCCGCGCGCGACATCTGCGTGGGGGTCGCCTTGCCTTCCCGGGTCATTCTCTCCCAATACGCCTCGCTCTCCTCGGCAATCCACTGATCGAGCTTCGGATACATGTCTTCGTTTTCGTAGATGAAATCCGTTAGCCAGATATTGTGGTTTAATCCCGGCGCTTGCCACGTAACCTTAGCGGGATCCAGTCCCAATGTGCGGGCCACGCCCGTATAGCCGTAGTGCCCGTGACACAAGCCGCACACTTTAATTCCCGTCTCTCGCGTCATCAATGTCGTTCCGTCAAAGACTGGATTGCCCGCCAACAAAATCCACGCATCGGGACACAGCTTCTCCATGTCTTTTGCCACGTTCAACATCAGTTGCAAATTGTGATATTCGGGCATGCCGGTTCTGTCGTAAAAATAGCCGAGTTTAGCCGTCATGTTGCGCCGGCGCTGCATGAAGTATTCGTTGTGCGTCACCGTTGCCGTATTGATTACAAAATCGGCGTCTTTTAATGCGGCTTCCTGATCCGCGGTTTTCTCAAACGTCATAGTTGCACCCAAATCTTCGGCATAGCGCCGCCCGAGTGCATAAATGACGTCGAGCACCTCCTCGTTGATGTCCATGAAACAGACGTGGCTGCCGTTCAGTGCCTTGGTCAGACATAGATCCTTGACCAAGCCGAGCGAAAAGACCACGCTGCCCGCACCAAAAATCGTCACTTTATTGGCCATTGTACCCTCCCCGATAAAACGCCAACAGTGATATAAGTTGTGATATATTAATGATTTAGGTCTTGTTTTGGATTGTTGCAAGATTGCAATCAAGACCTAAACACAGCGCCTACACAATTAATACATCGAAAAAAGTCATCATGCAAGGCCAAAGGAACGATCCCATCGCCGCCTTGAGCCGACCCGCACTCATCTGGACGGTTGCCGCGTTGAGGGCTATTATGGAGACCGGCTATGGATTCGACTCAAAATCGCTCTTTTGCGGGAGTATGACAGGGAAAGGAGCATTTATACAGTGACGGAACTGATGTGGCAGCAGAGTGTTTTGCGATTTGGGGTTTGTGTGCTTTTGGCGGGGGTGCTCTGGTTCATGCCTATTCCCTCCGACCTGCCGGTTAAAGGTTGGCATGTTTTTTCGGTTTTTATCGCGGTGATTGTGAGCTTTATTCTGCGCCCCTATCCGATCGGCGCGATGGTGATCTTCGGTTTGGTTGCCTTGACGGCAACTGGCGCGATTACAATACAAGAGGCGATGTCTGGCTATGGCGACCCAATGGTCTGGCTGATCGTCGCTGCTTTTCTGTTGGCGGGTGGTATTATCCGCACGGGATTGGGGCGGCGATTGGCACTCTTGTTGGTCAGCCGATTGGCGAAATCACCGTTGGGCTTGGGATACTCGATCTGCGGGGCGGAGTTGTTGCTGGGGCCAGTGGTGCCTTCAAATACCGCGCGCGGTGGCGGCATTTTAGCCCCCATCGTGCGCTCCTTGGCCGAAGCGTTGGACTCCTATCCGACTCGGCATCCCGAACGAGCGGGGACCTATCTTGCGTTGGTTGGCTCGCACGCCAACCTGATCACCGCGGCGATGTTTCTCACGGGCATGGCGGCCAATCCGATGGTGGCCAAGACGGCCAATGAGGTGTTTGGCGTCACCTTTGATTGGGGGACGTGGGCGCTTGGGTCGGTGGTTCCGGGACTCGTCGGATTAGCACTGTTGCCGGTATTTGTTTTCTTGCTAGCCAAGCCGACACTGACAGATACCCGTGCAGCGCAGGCGGTCGCGCGAAGGGAACTTGAGGAGATGGGCAGGTGGAGCAGGGGCGAAAAGATTATGGGGATTGTCCTGCCGGTTCTGCTTCTATTGTGGGTGACCAAGCCGCTTCATGGAATGCATACGACCTTGGTCGCTTGGCTTGGCGTCTCCGTTTTGCTCATCACCAATACCGAAAAATGGCAGGACATGGTGGAGAACGACAAGGCGTGGGAGACGCTTATTTGGATTGGTGGTTTGCTGACGATGGCGAGAAGCCTCAAAGAGCACGGGTTCATTGATTGGTTTGCCCAGGCTGTCGGCGCGTGGTTTGCCGATGTCAGCGGTCTAACGGTCGTCTTGATTATGGCGCTGATTTACTTCTATTCGATGTATAGTTTTTCGATGTTGTCGGCGCACATTGCTGCGATGGGCACGGTGTTTTTGGCGGTGGCGCTAGGCGCGGGGGCACCGGTGATGCTCACGGTCGCCATATTCGCATATTTTTCTAATCTCTGTGGGTGTACGACCAATTACTCGACGGGGCCGGTGATAATCTACTTTGGTCTGGATTACGTATCACCCCATAGGTGGTTCGCTAGCGGTTTTATGGTGTCGTTGTATCATTTGGCGATTTGGTTGGGTATTGGGTTGATCTGGTGGAAGATGCTTGGTTGGTGGTGACCATTGCACCCGACCTAGTCGCACGTGGAAGTGGCTGCGGCAGCCTACGGTGCGCCGGATCGAGGGAATAAGAGTAATGGCTTGTGTGTCGGAATCGAGTTTGAAAGTCCAAAGCGGTCGAGTTCCGGCGACGAGGTTAAGTTGGATGATTTCGCTGCACCCGCACGGACAGAGCATAGCCACGCACCAGAAATGCCCGTTCTCGCCTATAAGATAAATCTCCTTGTCGCGGAATTGCTCTGGGAGCTCATCAACCACGACCGTTCGGTACGGCGCGGGCCACCGGAGCCAAGACCAGACATGCTTCAGTTGCTTGAAGGGCCACCGAAGCCAAGCCTGAACCTGCTTCAGCACATTCATAGGCGTGCCCCCAAGCTAGGCATTCCGAGAGGAGGATCGATGTCGCCACGGCCAACTGAAGCGAGGATACGTGGAGGGGCAATTTCGTCGCGTTCGTACTCGATGTATGCGTGACTGAGACTCATGCGGGTAGTCCCAAACTCCTCATTGTCGTCCATGCGGAAGGGGTGCAGCCGGGCGAGGACCTCGTTTACGGCAAGGCTTGCGAAATGCATGTTCACACTGATGACAGCGGGGCGGTTAACCTGAACTCCCCGAACATAGCCTTGGGCGTGTCGTTCTCGATATTCATCAGGATCTGTTCGCAACAGGTCCTCAGCCTCGAGGGCTTCGAGGGAAAACACGCCGCGGTCGATAAAGTCGAGACCCGTCGGTTGGAGGTAGTGAACACTCCCAGCGACTTGGTTGATGGTTCCATCTTCAAGGGCTTCGAGCTTTACGCCGACATCGATGTACGGGAGAAGATAGTAGCGAGCTAGCCGCGCTAGCATGTGGCGACCCGAAAAGCCATCCATGCATCCGATGACGAGGTCGGAGGCCGCGACAGCTCGCATGGCTGCGTGGTTCTCTAGGGAGGCTGCGAACTTGTAAACCTGAGTGCCGAGCCCTATCCGGTGTATGTGCTGTTCGATCACATCCACCTTGAGCCGTTCTTGGATCGCATCCTCTGCTGTGGCTCCTAGGATTCGGTTGAGATTGCGTTCCTCAACATGGTCGGGGTCCACGAGCACGAGTTCACCCACCCCAAGGCGAACGAGCTGCTCGATGACCGGGCTGCCCGTTCCAGAGCATCCCACCACAGCGATACGCAAGCGGCCAAGAAGCGTAGTAGTACCAGGCCCGAATAACTGGGCGTGGCGTTCGGCAAACGCAGGGACTGCCAACTCGGGTTGGTCGTACCAAAAAAGAACGTCGTTACCTACAACTTGGACATGGCGAATTGTTGCGAACGCTCCCCCGACTAACACTGCACGGGCTCGCATTCGACCATCGGGCAACATGATGGCGCTGGCATGTGGGCGGTCGCCGTCAACCCAGCCATAGACCGACTCAAATAGCTTTCTGTCCGAGTCGTCGTCGATGTTTGAGAAGCTATCGTGGCCGTTGGGGTGACTATGTACCTTTACGATGGCCAAGTCGTTATCAGCAGCCTCGCGGAAAAACCGCTCAATGAGAGTCGGGGGCCAAGTGACTCGGTCCCGATAGCGCTTACATGCCTCGTAGGGTACGAGATCGAGCTTGTGAACTAGCAGAATTTCCGACCCAAGCGATGTCGTTCGGCCACAAAGAGCAATTGCCACCGCTTCCTTCCCATCACCTGGGAAGAGATGCTGGCGCAAATCGGTGTGCTGCTGACCCGTCAGACGGAGCCGGATATCGCTCATGCGGCACATCTGAGTTCGCGCTCAAGCCACTCGTCGACAAGCAAGACGTGTGTCTCGATACAGTCGTAGCCGCGCCGCCACGGGTTAGCGGCGGTGCGGTGTCGCGACCACCGTTGCCAGATTTTCCCGTCGAACTCATGGTCCGAGAGCTGGCGGATAGCCTTTCCGTTAGTCGCTGACAAATGGGGGTAGAAGTACACCATGTCGATCTGAGTGTCAGGATAACTCTGCGGCAACTGAAGCGCGGCACTCACACTCGTGTGGTTGTAGCCGCCGGGAATTGGATGGTTGTGGAGTACTACCCATTGCCAGCGGCCCTCGATCACCGCCTCCCACGGCAGGAGGCGGTGATCGAGGAATTCAAGGTCGAAATCGAGCAACTCGAACTGACGCCGGAGGTCAGTCACTTCAGATCCCCTCAGTGGTGTCCTTCGGGATAGTCTGAAATCGTTCGATTCCCTCCTTGAGGAAGCTCACAACCTCGTCCTCCTTGACCTCCTTGGTTTCGCCGCCATGGAACTTCTGGAAGAGCTTGTGGGTATCTGGCGTCTTGTCCACTAGCGCAAGAATCTTGATTCCAGGAAGTTCTGGCTCATGCACACGCTTCCGCTCTCGGTCGATGCGGATGATGTAGACGCCAGCAGGCGGTTTCTCAAGATCGGGATGTTCCTTGGCGAAGGTCTCGATGTCGAGCTCTTCACACTTGGTTATTTCGGTAACGTTGGTTCCCATTGGTTGATCTCCTCTTGGTCTAACGGGGATTGTGAAGGTGGCACCTCGGTCGTGGAGTGTGCCACTACGTTATTATGTCCATGTCGGTCACCCGGACATGGGGTGCAGATAACCCGTTGGCACGATCACCTGCGCTTGGACGGGACCCTAATTGTGTAAGCGGTAGCGTTCACTATCACGGCTAACGAAGTCGATGTCGCACTCACCTAGCAGCCACCGCGTACGCGATTGGGGCCCTTGGATATCGACATATACGGCATCTTGTCAGGGATTTTGTCCGGTGCGCAAGGTTTCGTCAACGCCTCTCCCGATCAGAAGTCGAACCGGTAGCCGTACCACACAGCACCGATATAGTCCGGCTCGCTACCTCCCCCATGGCGCTCACAGCCCCACTGCTGATTTTCCCAAGACTGTGCTGCCGCGCGGCTTGTGAACCTCTGTTGCTGCCAGTTCCTCAGCGTGGGATACCTGCGCTTCCACTCGCGCTTCCTTTCCTCCGGTCTCGTGGTAATACCTGCTCTACAACCCATTCTTCGCTCTCCTATAATTGCCTACCGATTAGCAGTCGGGTAGGTCGTCCAAGTTGTTGTGAGAGGTCAGGTCCGGCGAGGTCCTCAGGTACTTTCCCGTAGCCCCACGCACGACATGTACCCTCACCCGATTGCCCGCAGATAGGACATAATAAGAGTGCACTCCACTTTCAATGTCAGTGATGACGTTGACCTTTAGTCGCGGTGACCACAACTCACCAGGATTGCAGAGCGCAGAGATGTCACCATCCGGATCCTTCCTGCTTCGCGTTACTCGTCTATCAGCCAAGAAAACCTCCTAATAATAGCTATGTCAGCGGACGATGCTAACACTTGTGATAAAAAAAAGAGAGATCGTCCCTCTCTTTTACCGATCTAATTTAGAGGAAGAGTCAAGAAGAGTCAATTGTGGGCCGTTTGCTATATAGCCCAACCTCTGCAGCCGGTAGAGAACCATCTCCTGACTGACGTCGAAGCAGTAAGAAAGTAATCGAACCATCTTCTCACCACTTCCCTTACGAACTACCTCGTTAATCGATGCGGCCCCCATTGATTCAACTGCCCTGTCAACTTTCTCACGGAAGAGCTCTCGCGGAAGCAGCAGTGCGGCCATGCACTGGTTAGCCTGATACTCCCACCACTCACCATGGTACCGACGTTCGTCATAATTGCCGACACTGGCTTCACGACAGAGAATCCCTTCCTGACGTGATACACCGTCTTCAGGAAAGAGGGGCATTGTCTCGGTGTCTTCGATGAAGAGTTCCGAATGACACGCCACATGGCCGACTTCATGAGCAAGGGTCGTGCGCAACCTTCGGTGTGCTAAATTGTCCGAGGTCGCAGCCATATCTAGGTCGCGGCTCACTTGTACTCGAGCACGGCCCATCTCGTCGAAGACTGTACGACCAAGGACACCAGTGGGAAGGGCCACGTAGTCCGCTTCAAGGCCGAAGGCCTTCAAGAGCACCAAATCAATGTTGACGCCCGACCCCTCACAGAACACGTCCGCACCGGCTTTCAGTCGTAAGTCGTCCATCATTACCTCGAACTCACTATCCTCAAAGTATAATCGGACACCGAACTTTCCATCTTTGCTGGGCCATCTTTTCACGTTATTGGTTCTCATCTTCCTCAAGAAGTCTCTGTTGCAAATCACGCAGGATGTCTCGGACCGATTTCCCGGAAGCCTTTGCACGCTCGTCAGTTGCCCTGAGGAGCGCTCGAGCTTCTGGATTGTCCTTCACAAGCTGCTCAAGCTCTGGTCCTAACCGGGGATCCAACTCACTGAGGCCTTCATAGGTAGCTCCCACATGAGCCAACGTATCCGCAATTTTTCGAAGGACTCTCTCCGAGGGCATCCGTCGCCCATGTTCGATGTCCGACTGATGGGCAGCCGTGTGGCCAAGCTGCTTCGCGAATGCTCGGAGCGTGATGTCGGCCTCCAGCCGAAGCCGTCGGATCTCATCTCCTAAGGCAGGTGCCATGTTCGCAATATATGCTAACGCTGCCTCGATGTCAAGCCTGTGAAGAGAATCTGACCCTTCTCAGGGATGAGATCAAGGTCACTATAGGCGAGGAAATTCATCGGGTTGGCGAGCGGATACCACAGTATTTGGCCGGTAGGTTGCTGCATGAGGTACGCAATGTGGATATTTTACTGTACGATTGATCTCCGTCGTTCCACGGGCTGATCTGGTGGAAGATGCTTGGTTGGTGGTAGTTGGGAGCGCTTGCGATGTGCCCTGAGAAATTCGACTATACGCTACCATTTTTCCGCGTCATAACTTCCCGAATCGCTCTCGCAGGTTGACGACCTCGCCGCTTTTGGCCGACTCGTATCCCGCTTGCACGATGGCTAAGCTCCTCCGTTCGCTGTGCCCCGACGTCGGTCCTTCAATCCCTTCTAACACGTAGTCTGCGAAATCTTCGATCTCCTGTGCAAAGGCCGAGAGATTGCTGCTCGGATAGGTAAGCTCCTCTCGCTGATCGCCATTGTCCTCATTCCACGCTATACACGACTCCTGCGTCGCTTGGAGTAGCCCTTTGTCTCCGAAGATCGCATAGCCGCCCGGCGGGTTAGAAAACTTCACCTCGCAGCTTTGCAGCACGGTTGTCTGGAATCCCGCGTCCATCGTCAAAAGCCCCGTCATGGTGCCCTCGACATCGCGTCGCTGGAAGCTGCGGGCGTGGTGCTCTTGCATGTACACCGAAGCGACATCGCCAAAAACGTAGCGGAGCATCGCCATGGTGTGAATGCCGTGCAGCATCCAGGTGCCGGTTCCACCGAGTTGCGGATTAGAAAGCCACTCGCGCCGCCCCGGATAGGCGTAGGTTGGCCGCGCGCGAAATCCCGACGACACTGATGCCGACACCACTTCGCCGATGTAGCGTCCCGTTGCCACTGCCTCGCGCAGGAAGCGCGCCATGGGGTGATAGGACATGCTCTCTGCGACGTAGAGGCGCACGCCAGCGCGGTCGGCCGCGTCGATCATGCGGGTTGCTTCCTCCACTGTCAGCGCCATCGGCTTTTCCACCAGCACATGCTTGCCGGCGTTGGCGGCGGCGACTGCCTCTGGGCCGTGATTGGAATGAGGCGTGCAGAGGGAAACCGCATCGATGGTGGGGTCCGCCAGAGCATCGTCGAGATCGGTGTACGTCTTTTCGATTCCGAACTCCTCTGCTTTGGCCTGCAAATGGTCTGGATCCTGATCCACCAAACAGGTCACCACAACCTTGCGACCTAGCTCGCGTGCGCCCTCCACATGGTGGCTCCCCGCCCACCCGACGCCCACGACGGCCATGCGGACCATATCGCTCATCTCTGCGAACTCCTATGCGATGTGTTATCTCTCCGTTCCATTTCTTCTTCCACGATCTTAGCGACCGTATTCAGGTGCCGTTTCGGCATTCCGTTGCGATCTTTGGGCAATCGGTCGCCGATGAACTCGTCGAATCCGATTCGCGTCGCCACGTCCCTTACGGGAATGCCAGCGCCGAGTGCCTCGCGGACGGCCTCGCGGACGCTCGCCAGATAGCTGGCTTCCCAGCGAATCCAGTCCTTTACTCGATCTTCGCCGAAGAGCACCTCGCCGTGACCCGGAACTAGGATGTCGATAGCGAGCGTCGCGAGTTTGTAGAGGGAACGCTCCAGCACTTCGCTGTCACCCGCGCCGATTGCGGCCACGATACCGGTCACCACGGAGTCGCCGGCGAATAGCAGGCGGTGTTCCTCTATGTAGATGCTCACGCCGTCTGGGCTGTGTCCCGGCGTCGGAAACATCCAGGCGTGTAGTCCGCCCAGATCCATTCGCAGCTCGTCTTGGTAGGTAATGGTCGGTTGGATCACCCTGGCTCGCGCCTCGGCCTCATCCACCTCCCAACGCGCCGCCCAGCCCGGTACCTGTTTCTCGATCTCCGCAGGCGTGAGGGCGTGGGCGAAGATTTCTCCTTGGGCCAGCGGCCCTGCGCCGAGGATGTGGTCGCCGTGGCCGTGGGTGAGCGCTAGTCGATCCGGCTTGAAGCCGTTTTGGTGGATGAATGAGGCCATAGCGGCCCCTTCGTCTTCGTAGTTGCTCCCGTCAATTGCCAGCGCCGCCCGCTTCCCGATCACAATGCCGTTCTTGCCATCGACGAAGCGGCTGTCAACGCTGAAGACGCCTGGGGCGAGTTCGTGGACTAAAGCCATGCGTATTCGTTCACGTCGATACTGAGTCGCTCCGCCGTCTTTCGCATGTCTGCCAGTGTCACGCGATTGAGCGGGATTCCTTTCTCGCGGTATTCAACGCGGTGAATCGCTTCTAGTTCGCCTGGGGCGTACACTCGGTCGAAACCGGGCGCGAGTGGGCAGTCGTGGATCTGTTGGATGGCGGCGTCCACTCTCGACTTAAAGCGTTCGACGTCTTCGAAGGAGGCGATGTGGATGGCGGCGACGAAGTGGCCGTCTTCGCCGGGGATCGGCCCCTCCTCGATGCTTCCAAGTTCGGTCCCGTAGCTGGCACCGGAAAGCATAGACGAAAGGATGCCCATGATCATCGCCAGCCCAGCCCCTTTGAACCCTCCGATGGGGGCTAGCAGGCCGTCGATCGCCACGTTGGGGTCGGTCGTAGGCTGGCCCTCCCGGTCTAGAACCCATCCCTCGGGTATGCGCATCCCTTTCTGTTGGTAGATCCGAATCTTTCCGTGGGAAGACCCGCTAAACGCGGCGTCGTACGCGATGGGAGCCATCTCTCCTGCCGGTACGGAGATCGCAAGCGGATTAATGCCCAAGATCCGCTCGGCACCTCCCCAAGGTGCCATCGTTGGGATCGCATTTGTGGTCGCGATTCCAATCATGTCGTGCGGCAGCGCCATGCGGGTGAAATACGCCATGGCTCCGCAGTGATTGCTGCCGCGAATGGCTCCCGCTGCGATGCCGGTCTGCGCTGCTTTGCCTATTACCTCTTGCATGGCCAAGGCAGCGCCGATTTGTCCCATTGAATTGCGTCCATCTACTATGACGAACGAGGGACCTTCGCGGACGACTTCGGGCTTGGCGGTCGGGTCCACGCCTTTAACTGTCAGCTTCTCCGCGTACTCGGGTACCCGTATGAAGCCGTGAGAGTGAGTTCCGCACAGGTCTGCGTCCACGAGCGAATCAGCCAATAGAGCTGCGTCCGCTTGGGACATGCCGCACCGCTCGAAAATGGCGACAACTAGTTTTAGTAGCTCCTCTGCATCAACGCGAATTTCGTCGTCCAACTTGCTCATCCTACCTTTCTTGCGCCGCCTGCGCAATCGCCGCGATTTTGTCGGCAAAGCGCACTTGGCTGTCGTCTTGGGGTGCGTAGCCGATTACGCGCCGGGCGTTGGCCAAGCTCCAGAAGTTGTGCGCGTTGCCGCTGATGCCGTAGAAGATCTGGAAGGGCACGCCGTTGGCGTCGCGGATATCTTCGGTTTCAATACTCTTGATTACCAGTTGCACCTGGTCGCGCACGCTGAGATAGGCCCCTAGGCCTCGGTGCATTTGCTGTAGATCGTTGCCGCAACTGTCGATGTCGGTCTCGCGGGGGCCGCCGATGCGTAATTGCACGTTTTCCAAGACTGCTCCCTCCTTACCGCAGGCGAACATAAAGCCCAGCAGTTCATACGATGCCTTGGCCCAGCCGTAGAAATTGTCCGACAGCGGCAGCATATCGGGCGTGACAAAGTCCATGCGTCCCGACCAGATCAAATTTTCGTAGTAGTCGGCGGCGTGATTCGAACTGACGATCACGGCGCGCCGCACGCCCTCGTCTTGGCAGACTCGGTACACGTTATGGGCCATGGTGATATTGTCGGCCTCGTTCCAGAAGCGCTGTTCGCCCTGCCCAGTTCGGACAAAGCCGCAGTGGACTACGGCGTCGGCACCCCGGAAGTGTTCTCGGTAGGCATCGCGGTCTTTCTCCACGAGATCGGCGATGTGGATTCCTGCGACCTCTTCGCCTTGGCGGTTGGTTGTTTTTACGTCCAAGAGGACGGTTTCGTAGCGTTCCTGTAATGCCGGTAACATGCGACCGGCGACGTATCCAGAGGCACCGGTGAGGACGATTTTGCGTTTGGGCATGAAGGCTTCCTAGCTATGGGTTTAGGAAATTGAAAGCGGCGCGACTGCTTCGTCAGGTTTCTATCGGACGCGGCTACACTTCCAACACGGGACGTTCCAGCCGTGCGTGATAGGGTGGCTCTAGAACTTTGCGCTGCTCGTCGGTCATTAGGGCGAGCATTTCTTCGGACCAGTTGTGGGGTACGTAGGCGAGGTTGCCCGGTGAGAAGCGGAAGAGGGCAGTGCGGCGGTCGTGGTCGGCGGTCCAAGGCAGGGTGCCGTGGGTGGTGGCCTCGGTGAATATGATGCAGTCGCCGGCATTGCAGGTAATCGGCTTGATGAACTCGCGGTATGCCTCGCCGCGTCGGAGCGCCATCGGGCAGGGATAATTGCCCTTGTGGCTGCCGGGGATTAAGCACAAGCCCCCGTCTCCCTCGCGCACGTCCGTGAGCTGGTAGGCGGCTACGGTCAGGCCGTTGTGCATTTTGCCGTCTTTGAAAATGTAGTACTGGTGGCGGTCAAAGCCGGGGCCAGACGATCCGTGCAGGAGGTGGCCCTCGGCCCCTTTGCGCATGGTGATGATGCCGAGATTGTGATCGAGGCGGAAGCCGGTCCCCAAAATCTCGTGCAGGTAGGGCACGATCTTGGGGTTGACCAGCATGTCGCGGAAGGGGCGGCCATGCGGGTCGGGCCATGAGAGGGCACCACCGAGGTCGCCGCGTCCGGTGACGCCTTCGAGCGCCTTGGAGCCGGCCGATAGCGACAGCTCGCCGGTGCGCTCGTGGATCTGATCGGCATGGCGGTCAATGGCCTCGTTAGCCAGCGCGATATCCTCGGCCGACAAGACGTTGGGTACGACGATGTAGCCGTTGAGGTCGAAAAAATACTTTGCGTCTTCGTTCATCCTATTCCTCTTTCCATAAAGGGCCGTCGGCCGTAGCCTGCCACAGTTCCTCAAAGTGCTCGGGGTCTTTTTCTGCGTCCCAGAATTCAGTGGTGAGCGGGTTGGCGTACGAAGGTGGCCGCCCGGGAACGCCTTGGCGGTGCAAGCGGTCGTGGAAGCGCAGATTGTCAGTAGAGCCGCTCGGCTCGGGGTCGTGGCGCACATACGCGGTGAGGCCACCGGCGGAGCGGATGCGGATCAAGAAGCGGCCTCTATCGACCGGGGCCGCGCTGGCCAGTTTTTCCAGTTGTGCGCGGTCGAGTTCGATCCCTAGGCCCGGCCCTTGGGGCACGGCGACGCTGCCGTCGATTACAGGCATGGGGTCTTTGACCACGTCCTCTTGCCACAGGTGGCAGCAATTGACGTGGTCGATGGTGGCCATTTTGAATACTGCGACTTCGTGGGCCAAGAAGGCTTGGTTGATGGTGCCGCCGGTCTGTTGGTACATGAGGGGCATGTTGAGCCGCTCGGCAATGGCGGCTTGTTTGATGGCACTGCCGATGGGAGCATGTCCGGCCATGGTCCCATCGACGTAGCGCTTGGTCATGGCTTCGGACGGGACGTGGTGGCCGATGATGGGCAGCGGGCACTGCTCGCGCAACATGCGGTAGGCGTCTTCGTCCGTGCCTTGGACTACGTCTTCAAAGCGGCCAGCGACCCGGAACTTGACCAGCTCGGCGAGAATGGTGCGCATGGTGTAGTAGTTGCTGTTGGCGTTGAAGTCGTAGTGCACCTTGAAATAGGGCGGGGCCGCCTCCTGCATGGCCTCGGTTTGGGCGATGACGTCTTGCATTTCATCGACGTGGTACTTGATCCAGTGATAGCCGCGAGCGGCAGCTTGGCGCACTTCTTCGGCCATGGCGTCCGGGGCTTGGGCCACGGTCCAAGCGGCGACCGGAATCCACGAGCGGACCTTGGGGCCGATCAGCTTCCACGCGGGAATGCCGAGGTGCTTGCCCATTAGGTCGTAGCAAGCCATGTTCATGGCGAGGTCCTGCTCGGCGTTGATCCAGTCAAAGGGCGAGGTGCCGATGTACTTTGCGCGCAAGGCGTCGCCGTCGGGCGTGTCGCCGATGTTCTCGCCGAGGCCCTCTAGGCCGTTGTCCGCGTGGACGACGAGGATGGCGCGGCGTTGGATGCGCGTGCCGTGGTAGCGGGCCAGCGATAGGGCGTTGAAGTCGCAATACGGCGGGCAGATGGCGTGGACTTCAATGTTTGTGATGTGCATGAGAAGGGCCGGGGAAAGGGTGGGGTGCATTCGCGAGTGGGTCTAGTATAGCAGTACGCAATTGCTTGGGCAACCGAGAATGAGAGGGTTTATGGACGCTGAGATAAAGGAAAAAGTGGATCAATTGCGCCGCGAGGGTTGGTGCGTGTTGGAGCGGATTATTCCGGAGGATGCGATAGACCGGGTGCGGGCGCACGTGCAAGAAGCGCACGCAAAGGCGCAGCAGGATTACGAGACTATGGGGGGGCACATCGGGCGGCAGACTGGCCCCAACGGCGAGCCGGGGATTTGCCTGATCGCGTATTTGCCGGAGTTTGCTCCGTATTTGGGCGACGAGCGTTTGTTGGGGGTGGCGCAGGCGGTTTTTGGCGGGCACGTGCGGATCGCGCAGACCGAGTTTAAGACGCAAGTGCCCAACCGCGAGGACTTGGACTGGCGCGGCTTTCACTCGGATTGGCCGCACGACCTGACTGACAGGGATTTTGCTGGCAGAGTGGCGCAGCCCTTTCCGAATGTGACTATGCAGCTATCGGTGTTGTGGATGCTGTCGCCGTTTGGCCCGGAGACGGGCGGGACGTGGGTGGTGCCGCGCAGTCACCGCGACCCGCTTAACCCGCGAATGCACCAGACGCCCGAAGGACTAAAAGAGCGGATCGACCAGTTCAAGCCGATTCGCGGGGAGATTCAGGTCGTCGGCCCAGAGGGCAGTGCGCTGGTGATGGACAGTCGGATCTGGCATTCGACCGCGGCGAATCCCAGCCCAGAGCCGAGGGTGGCGATCATCACGCGCTATTGTCCGTGGTGGTTGAGCGTGGAATTTGGGGGACGCAACAATGCGATTGTGCCGAGGGAGGCGTACGAGGCCCTGCCGGAGGCGGTCAAGCCGCTGTATCGGCATCGGGCCGAGGGGGAGGAGAATCCGTTTCGGGCCTAAGCCGATATGTCGAGCAGGGCCTCTTCGTCGGCCAAGGCGTAGCCCTGTTCCAGCAGGTCGGCGAGAGTCGTGCGCGATAAAATTTGATCGACGGCCTGCTGTACTTGCCCCCACAGCGCGCGCACTGAACACGCGGTGAGCGAGTGCGTGCAGCAATCCGCGCTGCCGGCGAAGTGATCGCAGAAGCTGTCGTCGAAGAGGCGACCGCCTAGCGTGGCGAGCGCGTCGGCTACGGCGATTTGGTGGGGAGGCTTGGCGAGGGCGTAGCCGCCTTGCTGGCCGCGGGCGCTTGCCACAAAGCCGCCCTGCCGGAGAATGCGCAAGAGCTTGGCGACGTTGTGATGGGTGATCCCCTCGGCTTGGCTGATTTCCGGGATGGTCAGGCTGCCGGGGGCCTGGCGGGCCAGTTGCAAGAGGCAGCGCAAGCCGTATTCTTCGCTTGAGCTGAGTTTCATAACAATCTCTCCACTGAGCAGAGGTCAGTAGGGTCGGGCAAGGACTGGCTACCGACCACTGACCACCAACCACTGCTTCTCTACATCATACCTAGTTCGAGTTTGGCCCCTTCGGTCATCATGTCGATCGTCCAGGGTGGATCCCACACGACCTCGACCAAGGCCGTGGCGATGTCCGGGACGTGGGCCTTGATTTTGTGTTCAATCTCCGGCGGCAGCGTGCCGGCTACCGGACAGGCGGGCGAGGTCAAGGTCATGGTCACGTGGACGTCCTGCGAATCGCTGACCTCAATGTCGTAGATCAGGCCGAGGGCAAAGATATCGACCGGAATCTCAGGATCGTAGCAGGTCTTGAGCACGGCTACCACTTTGGCCTCAGTAGAGTCGGAGGGAAAGGTTTTTTCGTGCAACAGTTCCATGGAGGACTCCTTTTTCGCGGTTAGTTACACGTCCTATTCTGTGGATGCGGGAGACGGGTCTTGTTCTATGGCCGCTTTGGCGGCGTGCCAAGCGAGGGTCGCGCACTTGACGCGCATGGGGAACTCGCGCACTCCAGCGAAGACGGCCATCTTGCCCAAGGCTTGGTGATCGACGGGCGCGTCCGGGTCCGCAGTCACCATCTGCTGGAACTGCTCAAACAGCTCCACCGCCTCGTCGGGACGCTTGCCCTTGAGGGCGGCGGTCATTAGGGAAGCCGAGGCTTTGGAAATGGCGCAACCCGACCCGTCAAAGCTAATGTCGGCAATCCGCTCGTCGGCCACGTGGAGATAGATGTTCAGGTGATCGCCGCACAGGGGATTGTGGCCCTCCTGCATGCGGTTGGCCTCGGGCAGCTTGCCGAAGTTGCGCGGATTTTTGTTGTGATCGAGGATGATCTGCTGGTACAGTTCGCGAAGCTCAGTCATGGTTGAAATGCCTCGTTAATGTTGTATAAACTTCTACTCATTTCTCACCCACCAAACACTTTCTTGACCTTGTGCAACGCCGCGGCTAGGGCGTCAATTTCCGCGTGCGTGTTGTAAAAAGCCAACGAGGCGCGCACCGTAGCAGGCACTTGGTAAAACTGCATGGTCGGCTGGGCGCAGTGGTGGCCGGCGCGCACGGCAATGCCCTCGGCGTCGAGGACGGTGCCGATGTCGTGCGGGTGGATATCGCCGAGCGCGAAGGAGATCACGGCCACGCGCTCGCGGGCCGTGCCAATCAGGCGCAGGCCCGGGATGTCGGCGAGGGCCGCGTCTGCGTACGCGAGCAAGTCGGCCTCGTACGCGGCGATCTGTTCACGGCCCACAGAGTTGACGTAATCAATGGCGGTCTCCAAGCCAATGACACCGGCGATGTGCGGCGTGCCAGCCTCAAAGCGCATCGGCGGGGGTGCATACGTGGTGCCGTCAAAGCTCACCTTTTCGATCATGGAGCCGCCGCCTTCATAGGGCGGCATGGCGTGTAAAAGGGCCTGCTTGCCGTAGAGCACGCCGATGCCAGTGGGGCCGAAGAGCTTGTGCCCGGAAAAGGCGTAGAAGTCGCAGTCGAGGTCTTGCACGTCTACTGGCAAGTGGGGCACTCCTTGCGCTCCATCGACGACGACGACTGCGCCGTGCTGATGGGCCAAAGCGGCGATTTCCTTCACCGGCAGGATGGTGCCGAGGGCGTTGGAAGCGTGGGCGATGGCGACGATGCGGGTGCGCTCGGACAGCAGGCGCTCGTATTCGTCGAAGAGGAACTCACCCGTATCGCTGATAGGCACTACCCGCAGGCGCGCGCCCTTTTCCTCGCTCAGCAGTTGCCACGGCACGATGTTGGAGTGGTGCTCTAGCTGCGAGACGATGATCTCGTCGTCGGGGACTAGCTGCGACCGGCCATAGCTGTGGGCGACGAGATTGAGCGCCTCGGTGGTGCCGCGCACGAAGACGACTTCGCTGCTCTCGCGGGCGTTGATGAATTGGCCGACGCGGCCGCGCGCGCGTTCGTAGGCAAAGGTCGCCTGCTGGCTGAGGAAGTGGACGCCGCGATGGATGTTGGCGTTTTCGCGGGCGTAGTAGCGCTGGAGCGCGTAGATGACCGTCAGCGGCTTTTGGGTGGTCGCGCCGTTGTCGAAATAGACGAGATCCTTGCCGCGGATTTTCTCGCCGAGGACAGGGAAGTCGCGGCGGACTTTGGCGATGTCAAAGGAAGCGGTCATGGGGCAACTTCGGCGGCGGCACGGTCTAGCCGGTGATCGACTAGTCGGTCGAGTTGGTTTTTGAGGGCAGGGACGCGCACGCGGTCTAGGACTTCGCCGGCAAAGGCGCGCGTCAGCACCCGGACGGCCTCTTGGTGGCCGATGCCTCGGGAGCGCAAGTAAAAGAGGGCGTCTTCGTCGAGCTGGCCGATGGTGGCTCCGTGCGAACACTTGACGTCGTCGGCGTAGATTTCGAGTTGGGGCTTGGTGTTGATTTGCGCCGTCTCCGAGAGCAGGAGGTTTTGGTTGGCTTGATAGGCGTCGGTTTTTTGCGCGGCTTGGTGAACGTGGATCTTGCCGCGGAAGACGCCGGTGGCCCGTCCGCCGAGGATGCCCTTGTAGAACTCGTGGCTCTGGCAGTGCGGCTGGGCGTGTTCGATGAGCGTGTGGTTATCGACGTGTTGCGTCCCGTCTTCGATGTAGAGGCCGTTGAGAGTGGAGTCAACGCCTTCGCCTTCTAGCGCGGTGTGGATGTGGTGGCGGGTCAGGCGTCCTCCCAAGGTGATGGCGGTCGAGCGGAATTGGGCGGCGCGTTCTTCGCGGACGTGGGTCGCGGCGATGTGGAAGGCGGCGGCGGACTCGCGCTGAACTCGGTAGTGGTCGAGCACGGCATTGGGGCCGACGAAGAATTCGCTGACGCTGTTAGTCAGATACGGTTCCGAATCCAAGCCGACGTAGCTTTCGACTAGGGTCGCTTGGGTGTTGGCTTCGGCGACTACGAGGACGCGCGGATGCGAGATGACGTTGGCGCGTTGGCCGGTGGAGACAAACAGCAAGTGGATGGGTTGCTCGACGACGGCTCCCGGGGGTAGATAGACGACCGCACCATCTTGCAAAAAGGCGGTGTTGAGCGCGGTGAATGCCTCGTTCTCGGTAGCGGCGACTCGGCCTAGAGACTCCGAGACTAGGGCGCCGTTTGCGGCGATGGCGTCGCCTAAGCGCTCGACGCGCACACCGGCGGACAGGCCGTTGAGATGAGAATGCGCGCGGGCAAAGTGGCCATCGACAAAGACCAGCCCGTTGAGGCCGTAGCGGTAGTCGTCGAGAACGGCAGGTGCGGACGAGGACGCGGCTAGCTCGAAGTTGATCCGAGTCAGCGGGCCGATGTTGGTAAAAGCCCACTCCTCGTCTTTGGTCGTGGGAAAGCCAGTGTCAGCGAAGTGCTCAATGGCTTTTTGGCGCAGCGACACCAACTCATCTGTGCCGACGAGGTTGTTAAAGCAGGACTGATAATGGGCGACGCCGTTCATTGCACCGGCTCCTTGACCCAGTCGTAGCCCTTTTCCTCTAGCGTCAGCGCCAGCTCCTTGCCGCCCGACTGGACGATGCGCCCCTCGTAGAGCACGTGGACGAAGTCGGGGACTATGTAGTTGAGCAGGCGCTGGTAGTGGGTAACGACGACGGCGGCTTTGTCTGGGGCGTGGAGTTGATTGACGCCTTGGGCGACGATCCGCAGCGCGTCGATGTCGAGGCCCGAGTCGGTCTCGTCGAGGATCGACAGCTTGGGTTCCAACACGGCCATCTGCAAAATTTCGTGGCGCTTTTTCTCGCCGCCAGAAAAGCCTTCGTTGACCGACCGCTTGAGGAAGCTCTCGTCCATTTCCACCAAGGCGAGCTTTTCGCGGATCAGGCCGAGGAAGTCGAAGGCGTCGAGTTCTTCTTCGCCGCGTTGCTTGCGGAGTTCGTTGTAGCTTTGGCGGAGGAAGTACGTGGAGTTGACGCCGGGGATTTCCACTGGGTACTGAAAGGCGAGGAACATCCCGGCACACGCCCGCTCTTCTGGCGCGAGTTCGAGCAGGTCTTGGCCGCAGTACGTGGCCGACCCTTCGGTGATGTCGTAGCCCTCGCGTCCGGCTAAGACTTGCGCGAGGGTGCTTTTGCCCGAGCCGTTGGGGCCCATAATGGCGTGGATTTCGCCGGGTTCTACGTCTAGCGTGACACCGCGTAGGATGGGGGTGTCTTCAACGGCGACGTGGAGGTTTTCGATGTGGAGCATGAAGCGTTGCTTTCTGTGTTGTTAGAGAATTGTGGACTCGACGGCGACTCAGCGATGGGTCGCCGCGCTTAGCCGACGCTGCCTTCGAGGCTGATGCCGAGCAGTTTTTGCGCCTCAACGGCGAATTCCATCGGCAGCTCGGCGAGGACTTCCTTGCAGAAGCCGTTGACGATCATGGAGATGGCGTCCTCAGTGGAAATCCCGCGCTGGTTGCAGTAGAAAATTTGGTCTTCGCCGATTTTGGAGGTGGACGCCTCGTGCTCGACATGAGCGGTGGGATTGCGTACCTCGATGTAGGGGAAGGTGTGCGCGCCGCATTGGTCGCCGATGAGCATGGAATCGCACTGGGTGAAGTTGCGGGCGCCGGTCGCGTTTTTGAGCACCTGCACCTTGCCGCGATAGGTGTTTTGGCCGCGCTGGGCCGAAATGCCCTTGGAGACAATGGTGCTGCGGGTGTTTTTGCCGATGTGGTGCATTTTGGTGCCGGTGTCGGCCTGCTGCCGCTTGGACGTGACGGCCACCGAGTAAAATTCGCCGACCGAGTGATCGCCCTGTAGGATGCAACTGGGGTATTTCCAAGTGATGGCCGAACCGGTCTCGACTTGGGTCCACGAGATCTTGGAATGGTCGCCGCGGCACGCGCCGCGCTTGGTGACGAAGTTGTAGATCCCGCCTTTGCCGTTTTCGTCGCCGGGATACCAGTTCTGCACGGTGGAGTACTTGATCTGCGCGTCGCCGAGGGCTACGAGTTCGACGACGGCTGCGTGGAGCTGGTTTTCGTCGCGCATGGGCGCCGTACAGCCCTCTAAATATGACACATACGACCCCTCGTCGGCGATGACCAAGGTGCGCTCAAACTGACCCGTGTTCGCCGCGTTGATGCGGAAGTACGTCGATAGCTCCATGGGGCAGCGCACGCCCGGAGGTACGTACACGAAAGAGCCGTCGGTAAAGACCGCGGAGTTGAGGGTGGCGAAGAAATTGTCGGTATAGGGCACGACCGAGCCGAGGTACTTTCGCACGAGCTCGGGGTGATCCTGGATGGCTTCGGACATGGAGCAAAAGATGATGCCCAAATCGGCTAGCTTGTCCTTGAACGTGGTGGCTACGGAGACGCTGTCGAAGACGGCGTCCACGGCCACGCCAGCGAGCATCTTCTGCTCTTCGAGGGGGATGCCCAGCTTCTGGTAGGTGGCCAGAATTTCGGGATCGACCTCGTCGAGGCTGTCGAGCTGTTTTTGCTTGGGGGCCGAGTAGTAAACGATGTCTTGGTAGTTGATGTTGGGATAGTGGACCATGGCCCAGCGCTGGCTCTGTTTGCGGCGCGTTGGATCTTCCATGGTGAGCCAGCGGCGATAGGCTTTGAGCCGCCACTCGAGCATGAACTCAGGCTCTTCCTTTTTGGCGGAGATGAAGCGGATGATCTCTTCGTTGAGGCCGGGCGGGGCCGAGTCGGCCTCCACGTCGGTGACGAATCCCCACTCGTAATCGCGGTTGGCAAACTGCTCTAGGGTTTGGGTGCTTTCGCTCATGTTGGCTCCTTGTATCTAGGCGCGGTCTCAAGAACTTAGGAATCTGTACAAAAAAGTCAAGTTTCAGGGCGGGACGGCGACTAACCCATTTTTTTGCGCTGCGCCAAGTAGCGCGATAGGGCCACGTCAAAGGGGGTCGCCGTGTCGAGCAGGGCGTAGTCAATACCGGCCTCGGCGCACCCGAGCCGATAGGTCTGGATCAGCTCGTCCATCAGCGCGCGGTATTCGTGTTGGATATGCCAAGGCTGGGTGGTGAGGGTTTGGTCTGGGTCTTCGAGGTCGTAGAAGCGGGTCTGGTCGCGGAAGGCGAGGTCGCGCTCGCGGGGGTCGAGCAGGTGGAAGACGATCACTTCGTGCCGCAAGTGGCGGAAGTGGCGCAGTCCTTCGAGCACTTGGTCGGGCGCGTCGAGCAGATCGGAGAGCACGATGACGAGGCCGCGACGGCGGATGCGCTCGGCGAGGTCGTGGAAGGCCGGGGCCATACTCGTCTCGTTATGCGGCCGCGCTTGGTCGATGGTCTTGAGAAGGACTTGGAGGTGGCTTTGCACTGAGCGCGGCGGCACGTACGCCTCGGTCTGATGGTGGTAGAGCAACAGGCCGACCGCATCGCGCTGCTTGAGCATGAGGTACGATAGTGCGGCCGCCAAAGAGACCGCGTAGCGAAATTTGCTCAGCGGTGCGCCGGCCGCAAAGTCCATGGAGCCGGAGACATCGAGCAGCAGATAGGCTTTGAGGTTGGTTTCCTCCTCGTACTGTTTGACGTACAGGCGGTCGGACTTGGCGTATGCCTTCCAATCGAGGTCGCGCAGGGGGTCGCCCGGCATGTAGGGACGGTGCTCGGAGAATTCGACCGAGAAGCCGTGATACGGGCTGCGATGCAGGCCGGTGATAAAGCCCTCGACTACGAGCCGCGCAATCAGGTCGAGGCGCGAGAGGCGCGAGATGGTTTCCGGGTGGAGGTAGGAGGCGGCTTCACTCACGCTAGGATTCTGGCTCCACGTCGGCGAGCAGGCGTTCGATTAGGCCGACTGCGCTGATGTTTTGCGCTTCGGCGTGGAAGTTGACGACTAGGCGGTGGCGCATCACCG
This sequence comes from Candidatus Latescibacterota bacterium, assembly GCA_965219735.1. GTDB lineage: Bacteria > Latescibacterota > UBA2968 > UBA8231 > UBA8231. Next base: position 4,907,330 of record OZ244790.1, on the reverse strand, counting down.
GCAGGGCCACGGCGCGGATGTCCTCGATGGCGACCGAGTGCCGGCCGGCGAGGATGGTCCGCGCCTTGGCCGCTAAGATCAAGTACTGGGAGGCGCGCGGCCCAGCGCCCCAGCTAACCATTTCGCGGATGTAATCCGGCGCTTGGGCATCCCCGGGGCGGGAGGAACGCACCAAGGAGACGGCGTAGCGGACGCAGTGATCGGCTACGGGCACCCGGCGCACGAGTTGTTGTAGCTCGATGATCTGCTGAGCATCTACTACTTGGCTGACGGTGGCTTGGGCGACGCTGGTGGTGGCGCGGACGATGTCCTCTTCCTCGCGGTCGCTGGGATAGTCGATCCACAGCTCGAAGATAAAGCGGTCGAGCTGGGCCTCGGGCAGGGGGTAGGTCCCCTCCTGCTCGATGGGATTTTGGGTGGCGAGCACGAAGAATGGCTCGCTGAGTTGCATGGTCTCGCCAGCCGCGGTGACGGCGTGTTCCTGCATGGCTTGGAGCAGGGCCGCTTGGGTCTTGGGAGGCGTGCGGTTGATTTCGTCGGCGAGGATGACGTTGGCGAACAGGGGGCCGCGGATGAAGCGAAAAGCCTTGCGGCCGGTGTCGATGTCTTCTTCGAGTACCTCAGTGCCGGTGATGTCCGAAGGCATCAGATCTGGGGTGAATTGGATGCGGCCAAACGAGAGATCGAGCGTGCGGGCGAGGGTTTGGATGAGCGTAGTTTTGGCCAAGCCAGGTACGCCTACCAGCAAGCAGTGGCCGCCGGCGAGCAAGGCTATGAGCAACTCCTCGACGATCTGCTTCTGGCCGATGACGACTTGGCCGATCTCGCCGTAGATGCGGTCCCTGATTTGGCCGAGCTGAGCTACGGCCTCGGTGTCTGACATGTACTTCCTTTCAGTCAATGGGTTGATGAATCGACAAAAAGTATGGGCGGAGGGGCGGTTTGGCCAGATTGCGCACGGCTTTTGGGCTCAGTAGATGTTGTCTTTTGTCGTAGTGGAGCACCAGCGCGATTTGGAAAGTGAGCGGAGCAAAATATCCCGTGCGTCGGGCGTGCCAATTTGTTTTAACCCATAAGCGGCGTAAAATCGGTTGTAGCGGTTTTCGTCCTCGAGCATCTCAGCCAATGTCTCAATCGCCACACAGCTCGCTGCGCCGGACTTGGCCAGCGCGAGGGCGGCGTTGCGGCGCACGCGGTAGTCCTCATCGCCGAGTGCTGCTGTCAGGTCGGCAATCAGCTCAGCAGAAAAAACGCCGATTGCGCCCAAAGTTTCAATCGCATTGCGGCGCACCCACCAGTGGCGATCGCTCATCGCCGTTCTCAGGGCGGGTTCTGCCTCCATTGCGCTCGCGCCCAAGCGTCCCAACACGTGGACGGCGACCGCCCGCACCCACCAGTGCTCATCGGACAACATCTCCGCCAAAGCCCCTGCGGCTGGTGCGCCTATGGATGCCAATGCCAGCGCCGCACAACCGCTCGTGGGATTTGTTCCGTGGGCATTATCCGGTGTCTTGGCCTCGGTCTCGGCGATTGTGGCCAGTGCTTCCTCCCGCATGGCGGCGACGAGTTCGGGCACGGCTGGCGCGCCAAGCTCGGCCAGCCCATACGCCGCATCCAACCGCTCGCCCTCTGATCCGCGCTTTAAGACCGAGAGCAAGTCTTGCATATTGCCATTTGCAGGCCGCTGTTTCTTTGCGGGGTCCCCGCACAACCAGTGCCAGACATCTCGCGATAGGGCCGGATGCCGATCCTCGATGCCGGGCGACCACGCGCGACTTTGATGATCCCAAGTCGGTTGCTCTGGCTCCTGCGTACGGGCAAACTGAAATTTCAACATATACCGATCTTTGCTACTGACATTCTCTGTTGCGCGATGCCAAGAATCAAAGTGAATGAGCGCCACCGTCCCCGCAGGACCGCAAAATGCCAACGCTTCTTCCTTTGTTTTTTCAGGATCTACATCGCTAATGGTTTTGTACATCTGCATCCCGGGCAACACCCCCGACGGCCCCATATCCTCGGTCGTGTCTTGGGGAAAATAAAAAGCGAGCACCCAGTAAAATCTCGGATGCCGCAAATTGTGATCGTACACATAACAATCTTTGTGCCATTGCTGTCCTCGTCGCCCGGGCGGATTCAAGTGGCAATGTCGATGGGGGTTCAAAATGTAATCTGGTCCCAACAGACTCGTCAGGGCACCCTTCACATTGGGGTGCTCAAACACGCGCCCGATCTGCGGCACCCGAGGCAAAATATTATTGCCGGGATTGCCTTCTGCCGCAAAAACCGTCTCGATCTGATCGCGAATACTAGCGTGAAACGAGGGTGGATAATCCGCCTGCACAGTCAGACATCCATCGACGATAAACCGCTGCACTTCTTCGTCGCTCAACAACCGAATTGAATCCGCCATGGGGAACTCCTCCGCTAAAAGATTCTAAAGCTGGTTTCAAAACTGCGACAGCCTAGGCCGCTTGGAGTGGTTTGATGGAGAAAACGAAGCTCAGGTCTTGCGCTCTTTTTTTTTCGCCGCCGGAAAGAGCACGTTGTTCAGAATTAGCCGGTAACCAGGCGAATTGGGGTGCAGGGTGAGGTTGGTCGGCGGGTCGTGGACGTGGTGCCTGTGGTCTTCTGGGTCGTGGCCGGCGTAAAAGGTAAAGGTGCCCTTGCCGACGCGGCCGTGGATGTACTTGACACTGTCGGTGCCCTCTTCTTGGCCGAGGAGGATGACCGAGTCCTTGATCAGCGACTGGCGGAAGGCCGTGGTCTGGCCGAGGAAGCCATCGACGATGTTGGTGTGGCACTGGGTGAGCATCGTCGGCACGGGGTCGTATTTGGCGGAGAACTCGAACAGCGTGAAATACTCGGCCTCGGCCGTGCGGATCCGACGCATGTCGTCTGGGGTGGTGTCGATGTTGGAGAATTCGTACACGAGCGGGTTGGTTTCGAGGACGAAGTTTTCAAAGGCCACGGTGCGGCTGAAGTCGAGTTGGGCTTGGGCGTTGGGGTCGGCTGCGTCGCCGTCGAAGACCGCGTGGCATATATCTACGTCGAGCGCGGCGAGAGCGATGTCAAAGGTGTCGGTGGCCGAGCACATGGCGAAGAGGAAGCCGCCCGCGGCCATGTACTCGTAGATTTTGACGACCACGGCCTTCTTTTGCTCGGAAACTTTGGCGTAGCCAAGGCGGCGTGCCATCTGCTCGTACGAGACTTGCTGTTCGCGGTACCAAGCCTGATTGCTGTACGAGCCGTAGAACTTGCCGTACTGGCCGGTGAAATCCTCGTGGTGCAGGTGCAGCCAATCGTAGTCGTCGAGCGCGCCTTGGAGCACTTCGTCGTCCCAGATTTTTTCGTAGGCGATTTGGGCGTATTCCAGCGCGAGAGTTACTGCGTCGTCCCAAGGCTGTTTGTTGGGCGGCGTGTACACGGCGATCTTCGGCACCTTTTCCAAGCGCACGACTTCCATGTTGGACGCATCGATCTCCGCGTAGATCTGGGCGACTTGGGCCTCGGAGATGTGCTCGGTGCTGATGCCGCGCAAGATGGCTTCGCTGGCGATGAGGGCGTGTGCTTCGACGAGGAATGAGCCGCCGCGGTAGTTGAGCAGCCACTCGACCGGAATGCCGCGCTCCAAGGTCCAGAAAGCGAGGCCGTAGGCCCGGAGATGGTCGCGCTGAGAGGTGTCCATGGGCACGAGGATTTGCTCGGCGCGGGCTGGAAGAAGGGCGAGGGTGCAAAGGGCTACGGCAAAGAGGATAAGCATGGGATCAGCCGCTTTCGCGTAGGTGACGGAGCCGCTCAATGCGCAGGCGCGCCTCTGGGGCGCGGGCGTCGTGCGGGTGTTGGAGGAGCGCGGTCTCGCAGGTTTTGAGGGCTTGCTCTATCGCGCCTTGGCGCTCGTAGAGCGCGGCTAGGCCGAGGTGGGCGGCGACGATGTGTTCGCCTTGGGGGAAGCGGGCGATTTGGCGTTGGTACAGGGCCATGGCCTCGTCGAGACGGTCTTGTCGCGCGCGCAATTCAGCGCGGATGAGCAAACCCCACTCGGCAAGGCTCGGGTCAGCACCCTCTTCGAGGGTAGCCCAGTGTGCGTCGGCCACTTCGCTCTGTCCTTGTCGCTCTAAGAGTTGAGCGCGGCTGAGATCGGCGAGGGCATCGGACGCTGCGTACTCTTCGCAGACGGCGAGCAGGGCGAGGACATCGTTGGCGAGGACATGGCTTGGGTCGGCAGTGGCCAGCGCGGCCAAGGCGGTGATAGCTGCGGCAAAGTCGCCGCGGAAGTAGAGCAGTTCAGCGCGGTGATAGCGAGCCGCGTACGCAACCGGGCCGCCGCGCTTTTCCAAGGCCGCCCACAAGCTATCTGCGCGATCTAGGGCACCGAGGCGCAGGCTGCACTCGGCTATCAGTAGCCGGGCCGGTTCGGTCCACGGGCCGCGCTGTGGAGCTTCGACTACTGATTGCAGGGCGCTGCAAGCAGCCTGGGCGTCGTGCTCTAGCAATAGACGCGCTTGCTCGACTTGCGCTTGCAGGTTGGCGGTCGCGTAGGCCGCGCTCCACAGGCCGAGGGCGCAGATGAGGGCGGGTATTCTCATGGGGCCTCGCGCGTTTGCAGGTCTTGGTAGATTTGGTCGTAGTAGCGCCGGAGCAAGGCGCGGTACTCCTCGGGATAGGGGCCGGCGAGCGCTTGGCGCAGGGCTTCGCGCCACAGGTCGGGCGTCTGCCCGCGATCCGTGGGTAGGGCAGTTGGACCGGCGTAGGGCTGGTCGGTGGCCGTGATGCTGCGCCGCTTTTCATCAAAGCCGCGGCTGTGGATGGAGCGGCTGGCGTCGAGCATGCGCTGGTAGATGCGCTCCTGATTTTGCCGCGTGCGCTGGGTGAGCCGCCCGCGCTGCAAGTCGGCGAGCACGTCTCGCACCTCGTCCCGGATAGCTTGTACTCGCTGTTGCGCCCCTCGGTGCCCGCGCAGCGAGCGGGAGATCTCGTCGAGCGCCTGCATGAGGCCCTGCTGTTGGGCGCTGAGGCGTGCGATTTGCTGTTGGAGTGAAGGGCCGGGCATCTGGCCCATGGCCTGCTCGGATGCTTGGTTGAGCTGGCTCTGCTGTTCGGAGAGGCCGAGCAACTGCTGCATGGCCTCGGCAAAGGCCGAAGGGGTCTGCGCCTTGGCGAGGTTGTCGAGGCTCTCGCGCAGGAGTAGAACGGTCTCGTTGAGATAGCGCATGGCCTTCCTCTGGGGATGGCGCGCTCCCTGCACATCCCGCTGGCCGAGGCGCTGCGCTGCGTCGTGCATCTCGCGCAGGGCGTAGCCGATGGTTGCGCTCAGATTGGGAGCGAGGGCCAAGGTGCGCCGGCCCACGGCGGCGATGCGCTCCACGACGTGGCTGGTGCCTTGCATGAGCGCGAATTGGTCTTGGGCGCGGGCGTCGCCGAACAGGCTCTCTTGGCGTTGGGATAGCTGGACGAGGTCGCGCATGGCGCGGCGCAGTTCGCGGCTGAGTTGGTCCTTTTCTCCGGCGAGGTATTCGTCTTGCATCTGCTGCAAATCCTCGGCTAGCGCGTCGAGGTCTGCGGCTAGGGCCTGTCCGGTCTGCTGGGCTGCACTTGGAGATTTGGCCCGCATCTGGCGCACCATCTGGCGCATTCGCTCGGAGAGGGCCTTGGTCTCTACGTCCTCGGCGCGGTGCGCTAGCTGTTCGGAGAGCGCGGGATTTTGCTCGGCTGTGGAATCGCTCAGTTCCTGGAGCTGTTCGGCGAGTCGCTCGGTGTCGCGCTGCAAACTGCCTTCTTGTAGCTGTTGGCGCAGGCCGCTCTGGCCGTCCGCAAGCTCGCGGTTGATCTGGCTCTGGCGTCGGGCTAATTCCGCGGCTTGCTCGACGATGGCGCGCAACTGCTGCTCGGTCCGCACCTGTTCGAGCAGGGCAATGGTGCGGTCGAGCCGCTGCTGGAAGGCTTGCTGGTCTTCGTTAAAGCGCTTGAGGGCTTCGGCGAGGACTCGGGGGTCTGGGTCAGTGGCAGCTTTTTGCAGTTCGGCGAGGGCCTGCTGCATTTCAGGGGTGGCGATGTCGCCCATGAGTTCGCGGATGTGGTCGAGCTTGTCGAGTAGCTCTTCGCTGCCCGTGCCCTCGTCCTGCATAGAGTCGATGGTTTTCTCCAGTTCAGCCGCTAGTTCTTCTACGGCGCGGGCGCGCTCAGCCTCGGCCGCAAGCGTTGATTCGAGTTCCTTCTTTTGCTCCCAACTCAGTTCCTCGCTTTTGAGCAGTTCGCGGCGCACCCGCTCGATGTACTCCTGATGAGCCTGTCCCTCGGCTGCGAGTTCATCCAAGGAGGAGAGTTGTTCCTCTTGGGCTTGGTCGGCTTCTGAGTAGAGTTCGTACAGGGAGGGGAAGCGCAGCACGTACTGGCGGCTCTGACCCTTTTGCGGGCCGGCCACTTGATTGTTGTCGAGGGCTTCTAGGTGGTAGTAGATGCGGTCTTCGGGTAAGAGGTTAGCGGCTGATAGGTCCCAGATGTGGCTGACGAGTACCTCGCGCTGGGGATTGATGGGCAAAGCCCGGCGCTGTTCGGAGCCGTTGTTGACTCGATAGACCAAGACGATTTCCTCGACGGAAAAGTCGTCGCTGGCCTCGGCCTTGAGTAGCACCTTGAGGGACTCGGGCAGGTCACTGTCGCGGCCGGGATCAGTGATGGCGACCACTGGCTTTTGGTCTTCGCGCACTTGAATGGCGTAGCGGATGGGGTCGCGGTTTGTCGCGCCCTTGCGATCGACGAGGTCGATGTGGTACGCACCCGGGCGCTCGATTTGCAAGGCGATGCGGGCAGTCGCGCCATCGAGTTGGGCGGCTAACGACAAGGTGTCGTCGAGGACCAAGGCGGCCTTGGACAGGGGCTTGTTAGCCGTGACTTCAAGGGCGACGCGGGTACCGGGCAGACCCTGGATGTCGCCGCCTTCTTCTTCAATGCGGTCGGGCAGCCGGCTATAAGCAGGGTACTGGTAGTGCAGGCGCAAGCGCTTGACGGCCGGAGGGTCAATGACGCGCACCTCGTATTCGGGAGAGCGGTCGTCGCCGACTGCGATGGCGTAGTGGAAGGACTGCTGGACTTGGGGAAAGGTGTAGGTGACGGAGTCGGCGCGATCGACCACGAGTTCTTCGGTCTGGTAGGGTGCTTCTGCGCTCGGGCGGCGTTCGATGCGCGCGCGGCGCGGCTTGTCGCCGGCAAAATGCACTTGTAGGGTAGCGTCTTCGCCCTTGATGATTTCGAGGTTGCCGGGACGGACGGTGATCAGGGTGCGCGGCGGTCGCTCGTACGCGGTGAGCGGATGGGCGCAGCGCTGAGCGGCTTGGGCGAGGTCGTCGCCAAACAGCGCACCGCAAAGAAGCACGACGGCCACTGCGCCGCCAAGCAGGCGTAGGTAGGCGTAGAGCGGCCGACGGTCGAGGATTTGGGCCGGATTGGCGGCGCGCAAAAGGGCGGCGGCCCGCTCGCTCGCAGCCGCAAGCAGCGCGGGCGAGTGAAGAGATGGGTCTGTATCAGATAGCTCTAAGGCGCTAATCAGCCGCTGTTGGAGCGGAGGACAGCGCCGTTCGACGAAGAGGGCGAAGCGGTGCTGCGAGAGGAGAACGGGCAGGTGCCGCTTGAGAGCAAATGCCAGTACCCCTCCGGTAGCCAAAAGTGCCAAGATGCCCAAGCCCGTGCGCCAAGGTGGCGAGAGGAAAAAAAGGGCTTCGAGCAGGACCCACAGCAAGACAGACATCAAGCCTGCGGCTAGACCCAAGGCCAACGCAGAGCATATGGTTAGGCTCAAGGCGCGGCGGCGCAGCGCGGCTAAGTGTGTGAGAAGGGGTGAGAGTGAACTATAGTCCATAGGAATTGGGCTTGGGATCGCTATATAGATGTTGCGGTGCGGAGCGAGGTTCCGCGTAAAAAATAAAGTTAGCGCAGGGGTGTCGCCGCCGCCAGATAGACTACAGCAGGGTGTATGTGGTAGTCCGTTTTATCGTGCTAGCCGCTCTAGCCTTTATTATATTCTCCCTCATTATAGAAGCTGATCCAGACATTAGTCAGGAGAGCAGCGCAATGAATACCTTGCGACGAGTATCGTTGGTAGCCTGTGGAGCGCTCGCTTTTGCGGCGACGCTGGCAGAAGCATATAACGTCTATCGGCTCGGGGGCGAGGACGGAAACCCGTGGTCGGCGGCGATATCGTATGAGCCTGGGGAGTACCTGGTTATCGGACCGGATGGTCAAATCGAGGATCGGGTGCCATTCAGTGCTCCAGACTCCCACCCCACGTGGAATGACACGCTGATGGTGAACGTCGATAGCACTGGAGGGGTCTGGATGCGCCCCTTCTGGGTGCCGGACACCTTGAATTTGGCGCAAGACGGGATACGCAACCAGATTCCACGCGGGCTATACGACAATATCGCCGTGGGCGGGACCAATCACACTACAGGCGTGATCGAAAGGATCCGGCCGATGTTCGACGGCGATCCCCAGACGGCGGCCTTCTTTGCCGCTAGCAATACGGACGATCCAGAGATTCGGAGCCAGTTCGTCGTCCAGAACCTAATCATTGACTTAGGGGCTGACTACCCGATTAATCGGGTGCGGTTCTTTCCTCGCTTGTCCAAAAACGATATCAAAATTGACCAGATCATCGCGGAGATGGCTCCTCCCAAACTAGATAAAGAGACACTCGGCGAAGAGGATTTTTCCGACAATTTCCTGCCGTGGTTTGAAATCGCCGGTGCCAATAGCGTGCAAAATTTTGCCGCTCATGCTTCCTTTAGGACCCAAGACAGCCCTTGGTTTAAAAGTATTTCCCCGCGCGAAGTAGATTCCAAGAACGATTCGCGTCTGACTATTTTGCGTCGGGATACAGAAAACCAAAAAACCATCCTCGATGCCCGGTTTCCATTGCAGTCTCTCCAGTGGGTCACGATTCGCCCGCTCTACCCGACCTCCAACTGGGAGATCGCCGAGTTCCAGATTTTTGGTAAAGGCTACGTGCCACGCGCCATCTACACCAGCGCGGTACTCGACTTTGGCGAGGAGATGGCTTGGGGCAAGATACGATGGAAGGGCGACCACGATCCGGACAGCAAGATCCTGATTCGCACCCGTTCCGGCAGCGATAGCGATCCCAACCTCTACTGGCTGCCCAGTGAGGTTGCCGGTGAGTTCAAGGCTATAACCCGGAAGGAATACGAGCGCGGCAACATCAAGAAGCGCTTTACCACGTTGGACGAGCGGCACTGGAGCTTCTGGTCGGCACCCTATCCATGGGAGGCGGGACTAGCCGATCCCGCGCAACCACCCCACGCTTGGACAGACGGTACTGAGATCCTCTCGCCGGGCCCTTCGCGCTACTTTCAGTTCCAGCTTTTGGTGCTGTCAACCGTCGAGCAGAGCACGAAGTTGCAGGAGCTAGAAATACAGTTCGCGCGACCGGCGGCTTTGGAGGTGGTGGGCGAAATCTGGCCGCTGGACGCGTCGCGCACTGAGAGTACCGCGTTCACCTATAGCGTGCTGCCGACATTGGAAGCGGGCCACGGCTTCGACCGACTGGAAATTTTTACCCTGACGCGGGTCAATGCAGTGCGTTCAGTGCGGGTCGATGGCGTCGAAGTCAGCGACACACATCCGCCCGAAATACTCGATGACCGCATCGTCGCCAGCTTTCCGAAGTTGGCCGGACAGGGGGATACATTCAAGCTAATCGAGGTGGAATTCGATGCGCGGGTAGTGCGCTATGGCACTCAGTTTCAGGGCTGGATATTCGACAGCAACGCCAACGAGGTCAAACAGCTCATTTCCCCCGGAGACGCGACCGTTGACTTTCCAGGTAATGCGCTGGGGGTACGCACGGTCGGGTTGGGTGAGGCGCTCTTAGCGGAGGTGGAGGTCGCGCCCAATCCATTTACGCCCAACGGAGATGGGATCAACGACTGGGCGCGATTCCAGTTTCAGTTGCACGAGGTCTCTACCCCGCGGATGCTGACGGTCAATATCTATGATTTATCGGGGCGTCGAGTGCGACAACTGCAGGAGCAAAATGCGGTGCGCGGCCTTTTCGGGGAGGAGTCCAGCATCCTGGCTTGGGATGGGATGGACGATCAGGGCGTCGCGGTGAGGCCGGGAATCTATTTATACCGGATTGCCCTTGGCGCCGACAGCGGCGAAGAAGTACAAGTGGGAACCCTCTCACTGGCGTACTGAGCTAAGCTACCAACTCATTACGGAGTTGCCGCTTTCGCCGGCCCAATAGTCTATGGCATACCAGATGCCGGCCGTGACAAACTGACCGAGAATCAGGCCCATGAAGAAGGGCCGGGTTTTGAGATAGAGTGCCGGCCCCCCGTAGCGCAGGACGAGGGTCTTGCAGAGCCAAGCTAGGAACACGCTAAAAAACATCGTGCCAAAGACGGCGCTGATCGGAAAACCCAACGGGTGGAAAGGCCACCAAGATATGTGCTGGCGGGCGGCCATCAAGAGTACCATGGCCCCGGCACCAATAGTCGTATATATCCAGTTCTCCCAATGCGGGCCATCGAGGGATTGCAGCCGCGCGGCGGCGTTGTCAAAGGGATAGCGCGCCGCGCCGCCAAAGAAGAAGGAATCGGTATTGATCCCCCCGTAGCGATAGCCTAGATCGAGGATGGCCCAGATCGAGCTAAAGAGGGTCACGAGAATGGCCAAGAGGATGCCCCAAAAGACGATGCGGCGTCCTTTTTTTATTGTCTCTTCGGCGAGTTTGAGGCCATTGGCGCAGGAGGCCATGACAAAGGTGAGAATGTCGCTGGCCCAGATGTAGGTAAAGGCCAAGGCCATGACGCCGGAAGAGCCGATGGTGCGGGTGCCAAAGCCAGCGGCGACAAAATCCGAGGCGATCATCGGCGCGAAGATAAAGGCCAACCCCCCTTCGGCGACGACGCGGGTGATGCCTAAGAAGAGCACAAAAGCAAAAAAGAGATAGATAGGGGTGACCCAAGCGGGCAACCCTGACTGCCAGAGCCACACGCCCATAAAGGTCAGACTGCCCACCAGCATTAAGAGTGCGGTCCGGTAGGAGAGAATTTCGCCGGAGTCGTCGATGTCGGAGGCACCGGAGATCGCTTTGCGCCAGACCGCGCGCAGGTGGTCGCGGGCGTTCCACAGGCCGAAGAGGACTAGCGCAATGACGGCCCCGAAGCCCTGATGGACGACGATCGAACCCGTATAGGTACTGTAGGCTCCGAGTACGGGATCGATCTTCTGGACACCGAGTACGTTGAAGATGCCCTGCTGAACGGTGTTGAGCAGATAGAAGAAGCACAGCCCAAAGGCAATGTCGCGGTTGACGAAGTAGGAAAAGCCCAGCATCTGGAAGCTGAGCCGGAGCGGAATTTGGATGCTGTCGCGGAAGAGCGGGACTGAGGTGCCGAGACCGACGCGGGGGAAGTAAGGGAAATAGTGATTGAGGCCATTGACGCTCTGGATGAGAGCGGGTATGGCAAAGCCGATCCACATCAGCGGATTTTTGAAAAAGGCGTTGAGTAATCCGGGGCGCTGGTCTTCTTCTTGAAGCATGGCGATGGGGAGCTGGACCAGCGGGAAGATTAGGCGCTCGTTTTCGATCCACTGTTTGCGCAAGACAACCACAATGGAAATCATCGCCACGTAGAGTGCCAGCACGAAAGGTACCCACAACGCCAGCGGGGGTAGCCACAGCGCCCAGGGGATGCCCTGTCCCTGCGGCGCGCCTTCGTAGAAGTTCTTGATCTGGTCGAAGTCGTGGTGGGGGATGATCCAATCGGGGATGAGTGGATGGAGGAGTTCGGCCCAGTTGTTCTCGGGCGTGGCGTAGTAGATGACGCTGGTGATATCGGGCAGGAGAAAGGCGGTAAGCCCCCATTCGGGGATTGAGGTGGCGACGATCCACATAATGTAGATGAGAGCCAACTCGGCCCGGCTCAGCATCCACGAGCGACTCACGAAGCCCAGCAAGGTGTTGCCGACAAAGACCAGAAAGAAGAAGAGAATGATGGCGGCTGGCGTGTTGAAGTACGAGGCGATCCGAGAGCCGTGGAGCACCATGTTGCAATAAGGAACGCCGGCACCAATGGCCCAGGCACCGGCTGCGCCGACGAGGAGGGCGCGGAGGCCGGGCCGTTGCGGAGTGGATGAAGTCGTGCTCAAATTCTCTCCATAAAAGACGGGCCGTTAGCTACATCTGCTGAATGGGATAGAATATTCCCCGCCTAGGGGACTGTCAATAAATTAGGCCTGTGGGCAGCAGAGACGAAGTCAAGCCAGCAGATTCGCAGCGAGAACAAAATTATATAAATGTGCTGTCTGGTTTTTCTTACATTACAGGAGCACCTCAGCCCATGTGCGCTATGCAAACCGGGTGAACACTACATGAACTTTGCCTCCTATCTTCGTTCGATGCTGCTCGCAGCGTTAGCAACTGCGCTATATGTCCTGCCGACGGCGGCTTTAGATACCCTGCGGGTCGGCATCGGCGGGAACGTCTCTTGGACGGGCGAGACTACTCGCGACGATCTGGTTTCGATTCTACCTGAATACAAGGTAAACCGACAATTTACTGAGGTCGGCAATGTGCCGGGCAACCTGATTGACTTGACCAATCTACAGGTTGTAACGACGCGTGTCTTAGTCAAGACCGTGGTCGATGTCGAGCCCGAGTTGCTAGCGGGACAACTAGCCTTGGTTGAGCAGTTGTTGCTCGACCAGATTGGGCCACTGGAGGGAGTGACGCAGATTGGGACGACAGCGCAGGGATTTTTGTCGGTGATTTTGGTGGATTTTGCTCCAGAGGTGACGCTGAATGAGGCCATGAACACAGTGGAAGCAGCAGTTGACGCAATTCGTTCGACGCAGGTGGTCCGCCAAGCGGGGGGAGAGACGGAGGCCGACGACCCCAATCTGGAGTGCCGCGAAGAGAGCCGGCGTTTTGATTCGACCGCCGATATCACCGACGATTGGGGCGATTGCGAGACGATTTTCCAAAACGGCATACGGGCCGATTGTTACCAGACGGTCTGTCGCAACCTGACTACTGGCGACCAGACGAGTAGGCCGGGCAGGCTACAGGCGGCGGGGGGCAAGCTGGTCGCCCGGCGCGCGATCCAGCAGGGGCTGAAGCTGCCTGAAGGTGCCGACCCGGTGGTACTGCCAGTGGGACTAAGCCCGGACCACGTGGCCCGGGGAGAGAATGTGGCCCAACGGGCACTGGGGTGGGGTGGGCGGATCACCGCACCAGCGATCAAGGATGTGGCAGCCGCCGACTTGGAGGCGACCTTGCTGGAACTGATCGCGCCTGAAGGGGCTGAAGATGCCTTCTCGCGCAAGGGAGTTTTTGGCGCATTAGGTACCTTTATCGTACTGGATTTGGGCAGTCCGATCGGGGTCAATCGCATCCGCTTTTACCCGCGCAACACCGTGCAGAACGCGCCTCAGTATCCCTTCCAGAACGATTTTATCCGCCAGTTTGAACTGCTGCTCCACGATGGCCAAGACTTGGTCCTGGACGGCACGGGTCGGTTGGTTCCGCAGCTCGAGGACTTCAAAATTTTGCTGCGCAGTACCGGAAACGAAGACCAAGTAGTAGATGTGCAAGTGCAGCCGGCCCGTCCAGTGCGTTTCGTGCGCATCAAATCCACTTCGTCTTTCCCCTATGAGATCGACGAATTAGAAGTATATGGACAGGGTTTTATCGGCAGTAGCCGCTACATTTCCCACGTGTACGATCTGGGGGGGCCGGCCACATGGGGCAACATTAGCTGGCAAGCGCGCCTTATCGACCTCCGCAGTGGCACCGTCGCTGGTCTCGACGAGGCGTTAAATCAAGACTGCACGACTCAACGCGACACCTTTTCCACCGCCGCGGATGTACCTGACGACTGGGGTGAGTGCGATACCGCTTCGCTCTACCTCCCCGGCCAAGGTTATACCACGGTGTGGATGTGCTTTCAGACAGCCTGTCGCGATAACACCACCGGGGACATCATTCGCTACCCCGGCCAGACGGCTGGCAAGCGGGTGGCCGCCAAACCAACGGTCGGCGAGCCATCGCAGATCCTAGTCCGCACCCGCACGGGGAACGATCCCGACCCATTGCTCTACTACCGCAGAGACGTGCAGCGAATCGGCGAAGACGAGCGATCCACCTCGCTGATAGATCTAGAAGCACAGCTAGGCCGCGACGAATACTTGAGCCTAGCGCCCGACTTAGAGGCCTCGCCGCCTCGGGTATGGGACAAGGGAGAAATTGGGGAAGATTTAGAAAATTGGAGCCCTTGGTCGGCACCCTACTTGCGCGGAGACCAAGAAGGTGGAACCCCGATTATCTCGCCTGGACCGCGGCGCTATATTCAATTTTCGATTGACTTTCTCAACGACGATATCGACGCGACCAAGCTCGTTGAGCAATTGTCAATCGAGTATCTGCGACCTCCCATCGCCGACGATCTGATCGCCGAGATCTATCCGCGCGAAGTGGAGGTCTCCGAATCGGTGAATTTCACTTATGCCGTACGGGCATTGATGAACATTGAGGGAGTCAAGGGATTCGACACCTTTGAAATTCGGACGCCTACGAGGGTTTTGGGGATTGACCGGATCGAGATTGTGGATGGTTCGGATACCATTGCAGAGCAAGTATTAAACGCCGATGTGATCCTCGACCAGCGAGGCGTGCCCATGGTGCGGACTGAGGAAGGCCAAGTGCAGCAGTTGCCCTATTCGACGGTCTCAGCAGTGGGGGACACCTTTGCCATCCAAACCATAACGGATCGCAATTTTATCGTCCGTTTTCCCCAAGTTGAGCCGGTGGAGGGTGGGAGCGAACGACTGTTGAAAATCTACTTCCGCGGGCAGGTACTGCTCTATAGTACGCTGTTCCGAGGCCAAGCCATTCTCTCCTCTCAGCCCGGTAGCATCCAGCGGATCACACCGGGGAATGCCGCCTTGTTGGGCGAGGGAGACTTGCCAACGGCTTCGGGCATCACGGTGCTGAGTCCGGGCATTACCGAGGGCAGCCTAGTCGGCTCTTTTGCCTTGGAGCCCAATCCCTTCACGCCCAACGGGGATGGGATCAACGATCAGCTAGGACTGAGCTATGACATAGTGGCCGTAACGCGCGCAGCCAAGGTGCAGATACAAGTCTTTGACCTGAGCGGGCGCTTGGTGCATACGATTTACGAGGGCGCCGACCTAAGTGGACGCTACGACCGAACCTCTCGACCTGAGCTATCTTGGGACGGGCGCGTCCAAGGAGGTACGGTGGTGCCGCCGGGGATTTATCTGATTTACATAGAAGTCAAAGGAGATTCAAAGGCCAATCGGCGGGCAGTACCGGTAGCGGTGGCCTACTAAATCGTCAGAACATTCCTTTGAGCTGTTGACGCCATTGGTCCTTGAGCGCCTCGAGGATCGCTTGCTGGCGCTCTTCGACGTAGTATTTCTTGAAGCGATCTAGGTTTTTTACTCCTGCCAACGTGTCGCCTTGGATGACTTGCAGGTGGCCGACCATCCGGTTGGCCTGCACGTGGTCGGGTTCTATCTCGAGGATGGCTTGCGCCTGCGCTAGAGCCTTGGTGCCTTCGTGCTGAGTCGCATAGTGGGTGGCCAAAAGCCAGCGGGGTGCCACCAAATGGGGATGGGCAGCGACCAAGCGTTCGAGCTGGACCTCGGCCGCGGTGGACTCATCGGAGGCCAAGAGTAGGTGGGCTAGACGGAGACCAGCTTCGGCGTGAGTGGAGTCGCGCTGGAGGATCGCCGCATACTCGCGTCGAGCTAGGCCCTGCTGACCCAAGGCTTCTGTTAACTGACCCAACTGGTAGCGGAAGCGCAACGAGTCGGGTGCTTGGACGACGAGGTCGCGATAGAGGGCGGTAGCCGCGTCGAGTTGGTCGAGTTGGATATGGGCGTAGGCCAGCCGCTCCTGTACTGCTTTTCGCTCTGGTGCCGCATCCGCGTCGAGCAGTTTTTCGTATTGGACGATTGCTTCCGCGTAGCGACCGGCATGCAGGAGGGCATTGCCCAAAGCATAGCGGGCTTCGGGATAGTCTGGATAGCGGACGACAAAATCTTGGTAGGCTGCAATGGCCTGGTCGTAGCGGCCCCGCCGTGCGTACAAGGCCCCGAGATTGAAACGGGCCTCGCGGATCTCCGGGTCGAGGGCGAGAGCTTGCTCATAGGCGGCGATAGCGTTGGCCGGCAAGCCCTTTTGCTGATAGACGAAGCCCAGCCGATGCAAGGTTTCGGCGTCACCGGCCATGTTCATTGGACCGACGCGGAAGTTACAAGCCACTAAAAGGGCTATGAGTGCGCCCCCGGCCCAAGCCAGTTTCGCACCAGCGCGTTCGCGTCCGAGGCAATAGAATGCACTGGCGGCATAGGCGGCAAAAAGCAGCAGGGGTGGTACAATCGGCAGGCGGTAGCGCGCGGTTGGAAAGAATAAGATGACGGATAGTGCATAGACGACGATGTAGAGGAGTAGCAGGTCCATTTCCGCACGGCGTTGCCCCCGATTGTAGCACGCCAGTCCCATGCCGAGCAAGGCCAGTGGTGCCACGATCCCAAAGGGAAAGGCAATGATTCCCTTCCACAATAGCAGCGATAGTAAGGGGGAGAAGTTGCGAGCGTAGTAGAGGTCTTGGTTGCGGCCTATCTCGTCGCCGTGCCAGAAGAGATAGGTCTTGCGCAGCAGGAGCAGAAGATAGGCATTTGGCTCTGCGCTGATAAAGTCCCAAGCTTGGGCAAAGAAATAGTCTGATTGGTCCGAGGCCCGAGTAAGCCCGGCTTCGGTTCGGGGTTGGCTGACCAAGGCGCGCCACGCTGGGCCGGGTGGGATGCGAATTGTCTCCTCGTAGTTGGCGTTGTTCCCTAGGTAGAAATTGATTCCCCCGTTGGAGGAAATCAGCACCAAGTCGTCGCCTATCAGGTAATTGCGCAGAGTGACGGGAGCGATGACCAACGAGACCCCTAGCAGCAAGGGCAGAGCATTTAACAAGCGCCGCGGCCACGGCAACGCACGGCGAGCGACAATCACCCAGAGCAGGGCCGCGGGCAGAAAGAGCAGGATGTTGGCCACGGCAAGGGCGGCCAAGCCCAGACAGAAACCGGGGACTAAGAGCCGACGCGGACGACCGGCCATGGCCCAAGGCAGGGTCAACAGGATCAGTAGATCAAAGAAAAGGGCTAGGGGAGGTGGCAGGAATTCACCCGCGAAGAAGACCAAAGGGCCGTAGAGTGCTGCTGCAATGGCTGCCGCAAGCCCTAGGCTAGGAGAAAACAGGCGGCGGCCGAGCAGGTAAAGCAGGACGCAGTTGAAGGCGCTAATGGCAGCTTGGATGAGGCGGGGTAGGTAATAGGTAGGAGTGAAGAGCGCGTAGAGAAACCCTAGGAAGTAAGGATAGAGCGGCGGTTGCCAGAAGGGGGCGTCCCCGCCGTCCCAGTGCCCCTGCACCCCCATGCGTTCAGCCGCGTCCGTATAGGTTTTTGCATCGACCAGTGGATAGTCAAAAAAGGGGCTTGTCTGGCTTTGCTCTATATAGAGGAGGCGCACCCCCAACGCCGCGAGCCAGAGCAACCCCCCGACCAGCCAGCCCGATCTCCCCATCGCACTCAATCAAATGCCCAGACCGGCGTAAACCGTGATAAAGCCTTCGGTGATGGTCCGAGTCTTCAGCCCTGGGTCTTGGAAGTCGCGCACGTCGAATTTCATACCCACTTGGGTCGTCAGCACGTATCCTTGGTACTCGGCCACGTTGGAAATCTGGGTAGCTGAGATAAAGGACTGAAAATTGTTGATGTCGTCGTCCAAATCGCGAAAGAGCACGTATTCAACGCCGCTAGCAAAAGTGGTGCTGCGGAGGAAGGGCACCTCGGCAATGAGGCCGAAAATCTCGGTCAGTTCCTTGCGCCCTAAGCGCGAGAATAGGTCGTAGGTCTGGCGCCGAAATTCGCTCTTCCAGCGCGGCATAAGCCGCAGGGTGCCGATTTCACGGAGGTACTCGGCCTTGTTGACGAAGCCGAAGAAGAACTCGTTGGGATCGAGGCCAAAGGAAGCGAGTGCAGCGCTATCGAGGCGCTGATGCCAGAGGTCGTATTTGAGCAAGTTTTTGATGGTCAGGTCGGCGATGGGCGTATAGGTATGGCCGATGAAGAAACCATTGTACCAGGTGTCGCGCCCAAGCATTGGATCAATAACTTCGACATTGCGGTCGTCGCGTAAGGTATTGCGGTTATTCCACTGGAGGAGGTCGTCGGCAATGTCGTCCTTGATGCTCTTGGTCATTTCCATGACCCGCAGACGGCCCCAGCGAGCGTGATCGATATCCAGAGTCAACATGCCATAGTAGGTGTAGTTGCGCTGGTCAGAGGTGATAAGCTCGTCGCGCAGATGCCCCACAGTGAGGCGCAATTGCGGTGCGAGGTGAGCGCCGACATAGACGTTGAAGCCGCGATGATCGCGCTGGTAGGGGAAGTCGGGGCGGTTGTCGTTTTCAAAGCGATCGATCCAAGTGTTGTTGTTGGCGTCAATGCCGTAGAGGAACTCCGGTCGTTCGACGTGCTGCCGCAGGAAAGGCTCTTCGTAGTCGGGGATCAGGTTGATCACCCGGCCGTTGTCGTTCTGGTTGTAATCGGGAATGAAGTCGTTGTTCTCGTCCCAGCCGGGGAAGACTGCTGGGTCGGTGACCAACGCGTCGTTGCGGCCCCAATCGGGGATCCGGTCCTGGTCGTCATTGTCCTCGACAAAATCGACTAAGAAGCGTTCGATATTGCCCGGATCACCATTTTCAAAATAGCCAGAGGAATAATCGATAAACCCGTCCTGTTCGGCGACGTACACGGTGGTGGCGTAGTCCGGATCCATGTAGAAGACCTCGCCAAACAAGAAAAAGGGATAGGCCACCTTCGACAGATTGGCCATCCACGCATTGGCTGAGGGCTTGTTGGAGGTGCCCGACGAGGTATTGTGGTCGGTGTTGCCTTGGTCGTTGCTCGGATAGGGGTACTTGCGGTAAACCCGACTGTTGTCGAATTCGCCGTAGAAATTGAATCCCTTGATGTCGTTGAATTCGGTGGTGAAACCAAAGATCGAGGTGGCGGTCGGTAGGCCGTATTCAAAGGAGACCACTCTAAGGTTGGTATTGTCTTTGACGTTGCCCTCGGCGCGGGCCATTAGCAGGAAGACGGGGTCTTCATTGCGGCCGGTTTGGCGGTTGGAGGTAACCTGCACCTTGTAGTCGTTGCCCAACACCAAGTCGAACTGGACCTTGCGGATCTGGGTCTTGTCTTGGGGGGCTGTGAGCAGGTAGTCGCTGCGATTGAAGTCGTAGCGCAAGCGGATCTGCTCGTTGCCGTCGGCGGAGATGAAGCCCTCCTGTGGGAATCCCCCTTCGATGATCGGCTCGAAACCTATTTCCTTGCCGCGCACTTGGGTTCCGTCGAGGTAAGTAATAATGATATCGGATCCGGCGGGGAAGAAGGCGGCCCCGCCTTCGTTGTCAGCGGGTGAGTCGTCGCTGAGCAAAACTTCGACCCAAGCGATCGCCTCGGCCTTCTGGTCAACGGTCAGTTCCCCAGTGAGGGGATTGCCGCCAAAGCCTTCGGTGAGGGTGTTGGATTGGTGAGCATTGATAAAAGTGAAGCCCAAGGTGGTAAAATCACCAATCTGGACCGTAGTACGCCCTCCCATCAAGGACGTGTTGTTGGTTCGGTTGATACCCTCGGCAAAAGTCGAGGCCCCGCCCGACTCGCTCAGCCGCGAATAGAGGGCGGTTAGCATGTACTTATCAGTGGCGATGTCGAATTGAACGCCATCGAAATCCGGTTTGGAGAAGGTCATCGGCGTAAGGGTGGTGCGCAGGCCGTTGGCAATGGTTAGTGCATAGTGGTACTGGCCTTTGGCGTCGGAGGCGATTACTACGTTGCTGAACCAACTGCGAAAGCGATCGTCTTTGAAGAGCTGATTGCCTTTCTGCAAGGGCTGGCGCTGGTCGTTGTTATAGATGAGCCAGCCGCGACCGACGAAGTTGCCGAAGAAGTCGTAGAAGTAGTCGCCTTCGAGCGCGGTATCGACATAGCGCTGGTAGTGCTGGCGGGCGTAGTTGGAGTACTCCCACTGCTGCCACCGGTACTCGTTGTAGAGTTCCTGCGGGATGTACCAGCGGCGCACCGCCGGGTCCAAAGCGTCAAAGAGCACGCCCGCTCCCTGTGGCTCAAAGGTGGTGCGCCCCCCCCTCTGGACGCCCAGGCGGTTACCGTAGGTTTGTGCGCGAGCCTGATCCGCGATGCCGATTAGGAGGCCCAGCGTCAATAAGACAGCACTGTGCGACATTCTCATGGCCGGATTCCCTCGTGTAGGGTAATGCGGTGCGTATCGGAGGAACTCCCTTAACAAAAAAAGGGCGATGGGCTGGGTAGCCCACCGCCCTTAAAAAACGATGCTGCGCACTCGTCTTACTGCTGGAACTGGGCTTTAATGCGGCCCCAAGTATCGGACTCAACCGCGGTGGGCTCGGGAGCGGCCCCCCAGTCGATAGAGTCGTCTAGCTCGCTCATAACCATGTCGTTGTCGGCGCGGCAGCATCCGTTGGGCGAAGTGGACCAGAATCCCTGATACGTGGTGCCCGGCTCGTCGAAATCGCCGAAGGTCCAACTCATGGCGATGACGTCGCCGTCGGAGAGGTCGGTCAGTTCGGCCCCTTCGCGATCGCCGTCGTCGGGAATGAAGTCGTAAGGCTGAATCCACATCTCGTAGAAGTAGGTGCTCTCGCCGAATTCCTCGCCTTCAAAGGAGTACTCCATGACCCAGTTATCGCCGTTGAACGGATCCGTGCGCCACTCGAAATCGGGCAGGAACTGACCCCAGCTACCGCCGATGGGCGGAATGCCGAAGTTGAAGGACTGCTTGACGATGCCACCCTCACTACCAGGGGCATAGTCACCGCCCCCTTCGGCTTCGGGATGCGTCGGGGCAATGTAAATCTCCCAGGCATCGTCGGTCCAGAACTGGGCTGGATCTTCGCGGTCCGTGTTGTGGACGTTATCGAAAACCTCGGCCATCAAGTAAAGACGGTCGTTGTTGTCGTTCCAGCCGACGATCTGGCGGACGCTCAGATCGCTGACGTCGATTTCGCCGCGCACTTTGGAGTAAACGGCGTCCGAATACATGTCGTTGCCCACTTCGTAAGGTACTTGCGGAATGACGCTCCACTCCGAGATGTCGCCATCGACGTTAGGCAAATTCTCGTCGGGAAACTGCACGGCAAAGAGAAACTCACCCGGAGGAAAATGGCTCCAGGTTGGCGTGGCCAGCCCCACTACCAGCAGGGCGGCGACGAAAGTCAAGACATTGCGCATGTTGCACCTCCTATAGGTGAGCGCGGGTAAAGATGACTAGCTTTAGGCGAGCCAAAAGGCTAACTGACTGCTTGCAGCGTTTTAAGTGTACAAAATACATATATATAGTTCAACCATAAATTTATTGCTGAACTACGGATTTTTTTCGCAAGGCTGGAGCAGGGAGCGGATTTGCGCGGCCTTGGGGTGATGAGGGACCAGGCGCAACAGAGTCTGCCAAGCGGTGGTCATGTTGCAAAAATCGCCTGTCGTGCGATAGAGTTCGCCCAAGTGATAATAGGCACTGGTTCTGCCCGGATCCAAGGTGAGTGCGGTCTTGTAGGCCGCGATAGCTTGGGGGTACTGACTGAGGTGTTGGTAGGCTCGACCGAGGTTAAAGACGGCGCGTGCGTGTTTGGGTGATTGGTGCAGCGTTTTTTCGTAGTGGGGAATCGCGGCGGCATGGCGGCCCATTTTCTGGTAGGCAAGTCCAGTGTTGTAATGTACGCCGGCGTGATTGGGATTGAGTTCCAGCGCGGCTTTGAAGACTCGGATGGCCGCGCGATATTGGCCTTCCGCATTGTAGAGTAGCCCTAAGTTGTAGTAAGGGCGGACTCGGTGTGGGTTGATGGCAATGGCTCGCTTGTAGTGCTCAATCGCTTCTTTGACATCGCCCTGTTGGTAGTGCGCATGGGCCAAATTTTCGCGGGCTCTAGCGTTGTCGGGGTAGAGGGCGACGACAGCGGAAAACAGCGCGTAGTCGCTGGCCCAGTCGCGATTGCGGTCAATGGTGCGGACGGCCATGAGTAGGAGGACGACGGCGACTAGGGCACTACCAGCGATGCGATAGCGCTTTGTAAACCAAGTCTTAGCGGCTAGTCCTAAGAGGAGCGCCAGCGCGGGCATGACTGGATGCAGGTAGCGCTCGGCCATACCGCTGGGTGCCAAAACCAAGAGGTTGGAAGCGGGCAGGAAGGCGAGCCAGCCGAAGGCCGCGGCGAAGACCAATGGAGGCGAGGAAGCGCGCAAGGGCAGGTAGAGGAGCGCGCCAGCGGCGAAGAAACCACCGATAAAGTAGGGGTCGAGCGGCGTCTGTACCAAGGGAATAGAAGCGTAGGAGTAGTCCGCTGAAAGGTGAAGGGGAAAGACGATCAGCAGTAGGTAGCGCAGCAGGATAGCCGGGAGCGTCAGCAGCCGAGAAACCGCATCGGCGTCGGCGAGGAAGTTGGCAGAGATCGGTTCTGCCGCCTCTGCTGCGTTCCAGCGCAAGGCTAGGGCCAAGACTAGGACTAGGGCATATCCCCAGTGGCGCACAAGCCATGCACGGGTGAAGGTGAACAAGTGTCGGAATGGACGGGCTGGCGCGGCAAATAGCGCGTCGTAGCAATAGGCGACGGCGGGCAGGACAAAACCGCTCTCCTTGGACAAGATGCTGCAACCGTACAGGAACCAAGCCAGTACTCGCCCGCGATACGTCCGTGCACGTATATGGCAAAGTAGGCCCGCCAATAAGAAGAAGCTCATCAGCAAATCGCCGCGGGAGGATATCCAAGAAACTACCTCGGTTTGCAGCGGATGGAGGGCGTAAAACAAGGAGGCCAAGAGTGCGGCAGACTGACGTGCGAGGATGTGGTAACTTAGCTGAAAGACCAACAGGGCGTTGAGGAGGTGGAGGAGGAGGCTACTCAGGTGGTAGCCTAGCGGCTGGTCGCCGTACCAGTAGAAGTCACAGGCTAGCGAGAGCAGGGTTAAGGGCCGATAGAGATCGGGGTGAATACTGCTCTGAAGGAAGGCATCCAGCGGGCGAAATTGATGGACTAGTGGGCTACTCAGGTAGGCCGAGTCATCGAAGACAAAGCCGTTGCCCAAAGCGTTGAGGTAGCACAAGGCTCCCGCCAAGACGATCAGAAACCAGCATTTAAGTGTGTGGATAGCAGGCATGGACGCGCCTTGAGAATTTGGGCTGTTTCGACTATATATACTCGCGGTTGAAATAGAAACCGATTCAACAAGGAATTATAGGCATGACGATGAGTTGGGGTAAACAGCAGGCGGCGTTGCGAGCGGGGAGCCTGCTCTTAGGCTTACTGGTAGTCCTAGGGGCCTGCGGCAAGCAGAAAGAGGAAGAAATCGTCGCCGTGGTGGGGCAGAAAGCGATCCACGCCGAGGAGCTACGGCGATTCGTGCTCAACTTGCTGCCGGGACTCTATACCCACAAGCAGGGCCAAGAGGCGCGGGAAGACTACCTGCAGAGCTTGATTGACCAAGAATTATTGCTACTTGAGGCTCGCAACCGAGGTTTGGAGCAGGACTCCCAACTAGTGGAGAAACTGAGTAGTAAGCAGCGGAAATACATCGTCTCGGCTCTGCGCCAGCGCGAGATCATGCCGCTAGTAGAAGTAACAGAGGAGGATATTCGCCAGCGCTTCGAGGAACTCGGCCTAGCGCGCGAGCGATTTTTGACTGCAATCGTGGTCGCTAGCCAGCAAGAGGTAGGTGAACTGCAGAAGCGGCTGGCGGCCGGGGAGTCTTGGGCCAATTTGGCCCGGGCGCATTCGCTGGACAGCCAATCGGCTGAACGCGCGGGTGAGGTAGGTTTTCTCAATCGTTCGTTGGCCGAGCAGATGGGGATCCCTGTGGCGGTTTTCGATACCCTCGCGACGGGAGAAGTCTCGTCCCCGCTAGTTCGCGGTCGGGCCTATCAGCTCATTCGCTTCATCGGCGAGCGGCAGGCCGAATTGGCAACCCATCAAGCCGCGTTGCAAGCACAGTTAATGAAGCTAGGCCAAAGGGAAGTCGAGGACCGCAAGGTCGAAATGCTGGCCTACGAGTTGGACTGGACAATGGACGCGGCAGGCCGCCAAGTCCTCGCGGTGCTGGCGGAGCATCCGGCGCAGCAGGTACAGCACTTGAGCGCGGCCGACCGCAGTGCAGCGCTCTTCAGTTACAAAGGAGGCCAAGTCAGCGTAAACGAGTATCTCCACATACTCAAGCTGCACCGGATACACTCGCGAAAAGCGCTAGCAGACAGCGCGTTTATCACTGCGATTGCTCGCCGCTTTATCCTGCCCGAAACCATGCTAGCCCACGCGGCAAGCCAAGCGGGCATCCCGGACGAACCCGCCGTCGTCGATTGGGTGGAGGATGCTAAAGAGGAGCTTTTGTTGACCCGCTTGCGCCAGATCGAGGTCAGAGATAAGGTCGCGGTGGAGGACGAGGCGGCCCGCCGCTATATCGACGAGCACCCCGAGCAGTTTCTGCTGCCGGAGCGAATCTGCTACGATGAACTCATTGTCCCCACCGAGGAGGAAGCCGCACAACTCGCAGGAGAATTGGACGGGGCGACCGATCTTTTGCAGGTCGCCCGGCAGCGCGGCTTTAATGTGCGGCCGCGGCAGCCGGATGGCTTGGTCTGCATGATCAGCCTCAACGAGGTCGTCTATCCTCGTCTCTGGCCAGCGCTGCAAGAGGCACCGTTGGGTGCGTTGCGCGGCCCGGTGGAGACCCGGGATGGGTATATTTTCTTTAAGGTAATGCGGCACCAAGAGCCACAGCCGGAACCCGAGGACAAGGCATTGCGGCGGGCGCGGGCTTCGCTCGTCCAGCGCCAAGAACGAGAGCGCTTCGACGAACTAATGGATCAGTTGCGAGCCAAGTACCGCACTCAGGTGACCGCGTTTGCCGACCGACTGGACGCGGCGTTACCGGACGCACTTTTGGCCAGCTTGACTCAACCGCCGCAAAAACAGATTGAAAACCCCTGATTCAATGATTAAAATCTAGACTCTATGTCTTCGGTTCTATCAGAGGGGAGTCGACCATGTCGAGCGCCAAGAGGTTCCAGCTATTCGCGTGCGGTCTGTACTTGCTCAGTTCTGTTGCGTTGGCCCACGCGCAGACCGCCGCCCAAGCAGGTTTTAGCCTCTCGGCCAGCGGAGTTTCCGTTGACCAAGCCGAGCACTGGGAAGCGTGGACGCGGCCCAAACACGCAGTAAAGATCGACCCACACACGCACGCGGTGCGCCCGCGTACTATCCGCATCGAGACCAATGCCGTGGAGGGAATGGACCAATTTCAGACCCTCATCGGCGATCAGAAGGCCTACGAAAAACTGCTCAAGGACCTCGGCCGTGCAGATCTCCCCACGCCGTTCAACATCCGCACCGCGCCAGCGACTGTGGCTGGGGAACCCATCGTGTATTTGAAGGCCAACAAAAAGAAGAATATCGAGGTGGGCGATCCCGTTATCTGGTACTACTACCACGGAGGCATCAAGTACACGCCCAACAATCCCGAGTCCGCCGCTTTCATCCTCGATGGGGATCCGCTGACTTATTGGGAACCTAGCAGCGCGGTGGATCGCACGACCTACGGAGCGCTCCCCGAAGACCAACGCGGGCCGATCTACTATTTTTCCCAAGACGACGCCGGCGAACGGCGAGTGGATCGGGCGACCTACGAGGCAGCTAGCAGTACCAATAGGCGGATCGAATACCACAGTCGCTCGTTTGAGAACTGGTACATAGATATCGATCTAGGGCGGCTGGTTGCAGTCTCGCGAATTGTGCTGCGCTTTGTCGATCCAGAGGTGGGCGAGCCGTTCCGCCAAGTCCGCATCCTCGGTACAGCTTCTGACCAGCGCGACGCGGCACTCTCGCTCATTGAGCGCACGATCGTCCCCAACGAAGACCAGACAGTGTTGGAGTTCGATCTAGACCCAGATGACGAAGGCATCTTCCGGCAGTTGCACATTGTGCGGATTGCGATCACCGACAGCCGGTTCGACAAATTTCGCACGGTCTCAGAGGCGGAGTTTATGGCCCTGCCGGCAGGAGACCAAGGCGGGATCGATTACCACATTGTCAATGCAGCCGGCAGCGAGACCAAAGTGGACGAGGATATCTTCTCCCAAGTTGATCCCCAGCGCCAAGGTCGGCTGATCTACTACCAGCGCGAGCGGCCTCGGCTGGCCGACATCGAGATTTGGAATCAAGGCGACAACATCGCGCTGGGGATCGTCGACGGTGGCGGGAGTGTTGACCTGACCGGCATCTTCGCCGGCACACCCGGCTTTGACGGGCGCTACGAGACTAACTACTTACAGCTAGTCTGGTCGCCAGACCCGCGCTTTGACAACCGCGGCGTGCTGACCTTAGACCTAGGGGCCAGATTCTGGCTGAGCTACTTCCGCATGGTCGGCGGCATCAGCGGCGTCGATGAGATGGTGCTGCGCGCTTCGAATGGCACGCGAGACTCCAACGGCAATCTCAAGTGGGAAGAGATCCACCGCCAGCAGGGCGGTACGGTCGAGCAGGGCTTTGACGAATTGCTCCAAGTACGCTATCTGACCTCGCAGATATTCTCCGACCACGCGGGTCGGGCTGGAGGCTACAATACCGGCGACCGGATCCGAGAATTTCAACTCTTCGGCCAAGGAGCCCCGTCAGAGGTCACTCTGACTTCACCGATGATCGAGTTGCCAGGCGCGGTCCTACTAGGCCGCATTGAATGGGAAGCCGATATCCCCGATCCCGATATAGCGCAGGTGGAGATCCGCACGCGCACCGGCGATCGGTTGATCGAGGTGACCGAATACTACGGCAGCGGCGGCGAGCCTAAGACCGAAGCTGAATACAATAAGCTACCCAAGGGATTTCAGGGGCCGGTCGTCTCCCGCGTCAAGCCCGGCGGCGGTTGGAGTAGCTGGAGTCAACGCTACGCGAACCCAGGTGCGTTGGTCACCTCGCCTAGTCCCAGACGCTATATGCAAATACAGGCCCGGCTACTGTCTACCGATCCCGAGGTGGTCGCTTCGCTACGCACGGTGCGGGTACAGTTCACGCCGCCAGTGGCTAGTCGCACGCTGGCCGAGATCTGGCCCAGCGAGGTGCCGTTCGGCGAGGAGCACGACTTCTCACTCTTTATCAATCCTTCTTTTGTCGAAGACCAGCCTGGGGGTCCGCCGAGCCGCCGCTTTGACGAGATTCTGCTCAATGCCGATCCAATCCCCGCGCTCGAAATTATCGAGGTAGGTTTGGGTGATGAACAAGCGCACCGCTTCGCCGAGCTTGGCTCGCGTCAAGATCCAACAAACGGGGAGCACACGCCTTGGTTTGTCGAGCCGGATGGGCGTCGTTACCAAGCGTTCCTGAACGCTGACGGCGATACTGTCAAAGCGTTCTTCCTAGGGGAGGCTCAGGTGCTTTTGCGGCTACCGGAGAAGGTCGCCTTGCAGCCTCAGCAGCCGGGTTCTAGGACATACTATCGCGCAATCGTCGCAGAGGGCGACGAAGTACCCGTAGATGCAGACGGGCGTCTCCTCAACGAGTTGACCTACTTGGGCCTGCCCTTTGAAGAGAAAGGCCGCATCGTTTACTTCGCGATCACCGACCAAGACGACGAGGGGAAAGTCATCGAGAAAGAGGTTTCCGAGACGGATTTTCGCGCACTGGAGGATTCGCTTAAGGGGTCAGTTCGCTACTTTCGTCGGCTCCTAGGCAAGGGGGGACAGTTCCCGTTCGACCAAGACGGCGAGCCGCTAAGCGAAAGCGCCTACAATGCCCTGCCGCGAGCCGAGCGCGGCGCAGTGGTGGCAGCAGGGGAGATGGTACAGGTGGGCTTCAAGGCGCGGGTCTTGCTCAGCGGCAGCACCGTTGATGTGTCGATCCGCGATTCCGCGCACCCGGAGTCATGGCAACAGGTGGATCCTGGCGATGCTACCGCCGAGACGCCGAGTGCTTCGCTGAGTATCTCGGTGCCGTTCTCTTCGCGGGTAATTCAAGAGGTAACCATTGCTCCCAATCCCTTCACGCCTAACGCCGATGAGATCAACGACCAAACCGAAGTTCGCTTCGCCATTGGCAACCTCAATACCGAACGGGCGCTACAGGTGCAGATATTTGACTTGAGCGGTCGGCCGGTCTGGCAAGAGAAGCGCCGTAGCTTCGGCGAGCAAGTGGTGCAATGGGACGGGCGCGATGCGCAGGGAGTACCAGTGCCTCCCGGGCTCTATCTATGCCGAATTGAGGTGGATGTAGATGCACAAGGAGCTTCGCACCAAGTCGCCCAGCGGGTGATTGCGGTAGCCTACTAAGGGCCGCCGTCCGGCGGGCACATGCAGAGGAAAGCGCTGGCCCTAAACCTGCTATCCGCGCTTGCGGGGTTGGGTTTGCTGGCTGGGGTCGAAGGCATTTTGCAACTTTGCGACGTAGGTCCCTCTCCCCGTCTTTTCGCGTTGGCGGAGACCGGCGGCGAAAAAGTCTATACTGCTAATCGGGACGTTACCTACCGCTTCTTCCAGCATCCATATCGCCGCTCCTCGCCGCTAGTGCAGAGCTTTGCGGCCGACAAAGCGCCCGGTGTCGTGCGCGTCTTTGTCTTGGGGGCCTCGACTCTCGTTGGTTTCCCGCATCCGGTTTCGGCCGCCTTTCCCCACTACCTAGCGAAAATGCTTCCCGCCGCTTATCCCGAGCGGCACTTTGAAGTGATCAACTGTGGGATCACCGCGCTCAATACTTTCTGTCTAGTGGATTTTACGCGCGAGATCGCCGCCTACGATCCTGACTTGGTCATTCTCTACGCGGGGCACAACGAATTCATGGGACCCTACGGGGTTACTACGCCCTTTGTCCGCGTGGGCAACCACCGAGTGTTGATTCGTCTCCATATGCTTTTGCAGCGCTCGCGCATCTACTACTACCTAGGAGAATTAATCGCATATCTACAGAGTTGGGCCCAACCCGAGGAGGAGACTGCATCCTTCGGTTTGCATCTAGCACGTGAGGAAATCGGTCCGCTCGACGTGGGATACAGCAGGACGGCGGAAAATTTTCGCGCCAACCTCGAGGAAATCGTCCTCATTGCCGCTGAGCATGAGATTCCGCTGTTGTTTTCGACCCTAGTTGCCAATCTCAAGGACTTTCATCCGCTGCGTTCAGAGTGCGATGCAGTGACGCCGGAGATAGAGGCGTTGACCGCCGCCGGACAATGGGCAGAAGCCGAACGACAGGCGCGGAACGCCCTGCGCGAAAATCCTTACTGCGCCAATCTCCACTTCACATTGGGACGGCAGCACTATCTGCGCGGCGAATACGGCGAGGCCAAAGCCACTTTTACACGGGCGCGAGACATGGATCGCTTGCCCTTCCGTGCCCCGACTCTTTTCAATCAGATACTCCGCGAGGTAGCCTCCAGCTCAAACGAGGTATTACTCTGCGAAGTGGAAGCTGCTTTCTCTGCGGCGTCGCCACACGGCATCGTCGGCAGCGAGTTGATCTCCGAATACGTACATCCAACAGTCTTTGGCCACTACCTAATCGCCCGGACGATGGTTGAGACTCTAGCGGCGAGTCCGCTAGCCGGGCAGTGGGGTGCGTCCTCTGCGCTAGGGGAATACGAGGACTATCGGCCCAGCTATCCGCCGCTGGAAGAGGTCTGGCGGCGCAATGACCTGATGCTCTTTCTCAAGCGCATGCCCTATAATGTGCCCCCGGCGGCACTCAGTCGCCGTCTGGCAGAGCTGATAGCGGTGCAACTGGTCGCGCTTCCGCACCTACAAGAAGCCGAGCGCCGCCAGTTCATCGAGCAGGGTGGGCTACGCTTTCTGAGGCGGATGCTTGAGGAATTGCATATAGGAGACCGCCCTCCTTTGCAACGCGCATTAGCGGAGATTTCCAGTGTATTATAACGCGGGAACGGGCACTGTGCTGGCCGCGCTGCTGAGCCTGTGGGGGTGGGGATGTGCGCCCGAGCCGGTGTCAGAGCAGAGTGCAGAAAGGCCGGTGCCTGCCGTGCGCTTTGCGGACGTGACGCAAGCGGCCGGACTGGATTTCGTCCACGTATCCGGTGGCCCGCAGCAGCGCTACATTTTGGAGGCCATGGGCTCGGGGGTGGCCTTTTTCGACTTTGACGCGGATGGCTGGCTGGATGTGTTTGCCGTCAATGGCACCCGTGCGGAGACCGCGCCGGAGACGGGCAACCGCCTTTGGCGCAATGGCCCGACTCCTGACAGCGGGCGGGCATTTGCCGAGGTGACGCAAGCGGCCGGGTTGGGGCAAACGGGCTGGGGCATGGGCTGCGCGGTGGCCGACTACGACAACGACGGCGATCTCGATCTCTACGTCACCTACTGGGGGCCGAACGCTCTTTACCGCAACGAGGGGAACGGCACTTTCACTTCTGTAGAGGCGGGCACAGACGACCGGCGCTGGGGTGCTAGCGCGGCGTTTGGCGATGTGGATTTGGACGGCTGGCTCGATCTCTATGTGGCCAACTACGTGGACTTCGACCTAAACAATCCGCCCGGCGACGGCCAGCCATGCAGCGGCTGGAAGGGCTTGTCCGTGTTCTGTGGCCCACACGGCTTGGATGGCCAAGCCGACGTGCTCTATCGCAACGAGGGGAACGGCACTTTTGCCGATGTAAGTGCGGCGACTGGAATTGACCAACGGACCTATCTCGGCCTCGGGGTGCTTTTTACCGACTACGATGGAGATGGAGACCAAGATATCTATATCGCCAATGACTCGACCCCCAATCTGCTCTATCGCAACGACGGCGCTTGGCGACTGCGCGAGGTCGGTGCCTTTGCCGGTGTGGCCTACAGCGAGGAGGGGCGCGCCCAAGCTGGTATGGGGATCGATAGCGGCGACTACGATAACGATGGCGACTTCGACGTTGTAGTCACTAACTTTTCCGACGACGTCAATACCCTGTACCAAAACTTAGGGAATGGTTCCTTTGCCGATGCCACTTACGCAGCGGGTTTGGGCGGTGCGGTGCGGCCCTTTTTGGGATGGAGCACAGCCCTAGCCGATTTTGATTTGGACGGTTGGCTCGACCTCTTCGTCGCCAACGGCCATCTCTACCCCCAACTCGAAGCCCGTCCATTGGGGCTTAGCTATCGTCAGCGCAACCTACTGTACTGGAACCGGGACGGCGTTTTTGCGCTGGCCGACCCAGTGGGGCTAGAGGCCGAACAGGTAAGCCGAGGCACGGCCTTTGGCGACTACGACAACGACGGCGACTTAGACTTGCTCGTCAACAACCTCAACGACCGCCTGAGCCTGCTGCGCAACGACGGTGGCAACCGCAACTACTGGCTGGGATTGGAGCTGATCGGCGCGGCGGGACAACCCGCTGAAGGAGCTAGCGTACGGCTTTGGACAGACGGGCAAGTGCTCGTGCGCCAAGCCAAGCGCGGCTATGGCTATTTGTCCGCCAACGACGGGCGGGTGCTCTTTGGGCTAGGCGGGCTTGCACAAGCGGAAAAAATCGAGGTCCGCTGGCCGTCGGGGCGAGTACAAGTAGTCGAACAACCGCCCCTCCGGCGCTACTTGGTGCTGCGCGAGGACGAGGGAGCGGCAATAGCCCACTACAGCGAGCAGGTGCCGCCGCCAGCGCTGATGCCCGCGCCGTTGACCGAGCACACAGACTCCATCGAGGAGGTCGCGTTCAATCCAGATTGGACGGCGGAAAAATACTACGAGCAAGCCACGGCACTATACGGCGAAGGCCGCTACCAAGAGGCGGTGGCCCTGTTGCGGCCAGCGCTCAGGCGCTATTCAGACGCGGTCCGCCTGCACTACGCGGCTGGCGTGGCACTCTACTCTGGCTTGGGGCGCTACGAGGAAGCAGCCGAGGTGCTAGAGCAGGCTGCGGCACAGGATACTGCGGTCGTCGAGGTGGCTCAGTTACTGGGGGTCATTTACCTGCATCTCAATCAGCCCGACCAAGCCGCAGCCACACTAACGCGAGCTGCGGCGCTGGCACCCGAGGACTGGGAAACTCACTACCGACTCGGCCTAGCCCACAACCATCTCGGGGACAGCGAGGCGGCCATTGTCTCCTTTGTCCAAGCGCTAGAGTTAGCTCCCCAAGAGCCGATGCCCCATTTGCACTTGGCGCGGACCTACCAGCGGTTGGGCCAAAGACAAGCCGCAGATCAAGCCCTGCACCGCTTTGAGGCGCTGCAACCGATCAAACAGGAGATCGATCGCTATCGCCAAGCCGTCCGCGTCGATCCCAAGCATCCAGATGCCCACTCAAAGTTGGGGCTGGCGTTGGCGCGAGCCGGGAGACTGACAGAAGCACAGCAGGCGTTCGAGCGATCGCTGGCACTGGTACCCGACGCCGAGACGCAGACCAATCTGGCCAATGTGCTGCTGCGCCAAGACGAGACCGAGGCGGCGATAGACCACTACACTCAGGCGTTGGCGCAGGATGCGGAGTTGGCCGAAGCCCACTACGGCTTGGGGATGGCCCACTACGCTCGGGGCGAGGCCGCGGAGGCCCTGCGCGCGCTGCGCCGGGCGCTGGCCTTGCGGCCGGATTTTCCCAAGGCGCATATCAATACAGGGGTCTTGCTCGAAGAGCAGGGTCGTCTGGCCGAAGCGCTGGATCACTTTCGCCGTGCGGTTGACCTGGTCCCCGACGACGCTAGGGCGCTCAACAACTTAGTCATCGCGCTGGCGCGGGCTGGACGCGTTGATGAGGCGCGCGAGGTGCTGGAGCAGGCTCAAGCCCAGCAGGTGGACCTGCCGCTGGCTCGCAAGACGCTGGTGAGGACGTTGGTGGCGCTGGCCCAGGCCCAAGCCGAGCAGGGAAAATGGGCTGCGGCCGTTGCCTTCCAGCAGCAGGCCATTGCGCTGACTCCAGTCCAGTTGCGAGAGGCACTCCTAAAGCAGTTATCCGCCTATGAGTCGAGTGCGCAATAAGCTGGGGGAAAATTCTCCATCTGCATGCGCCGAGGTCGCCGAGCGCAGCCAGTGGGTAGCACTGGCGCTAGTGGCCTTGGTCGCGTGCGGCGTGTACGTCAATGCGCTGGGTAACGAATTGGTGTACGACGACCGCAAACTGATCCCCGCCAATGAGCTGATGCACGATCCGTGGCGGGTGGATCGAATTCTCGTTGGCCGCTATTGGGGCGAGGTCCTGCACTCACACCACTACCGGCCGCTGACGGTTTGGACGCTGGCGTTTAATTATTGGGCCAACGAGTCCCTGGGCCTGCCCGGCGCACACGGCGTGGGATTCCATCTGGTCAATGCCGCGCTGCACGCGGGGGCTAGCTGTGCGCTCTTTCTTTTGGGACTGCGGCTGGGTTTGGCCGTCCACGCCTGTCTAGCCGCCGCTCTGCTTTTTGCCGCGCACCCGGTCCACACCGAGGCTGTGGCGTTTATTACTGGTCGTGCTGAGCCACTAGCCATGCTCTTGGGCGCGTCCTTTCTGGCCTTGCACCACCGCGGGCAGTGGAAAGGTGCTGGCGTGCTGTACTGGTTTGCACTACTGAGCAAAGAATCAGCCGCCGTCTATCTCTTCGTCGCTCTGTGGCTGGACATTTGCACTGCGCAGCCGCTCAAGGCGCGCTGGCGGGTCTACGGCGGATACGGCTTAGTATTGGTAGGTTGGCTGCTCTTGCGCCAAGCGGCCCTAGGGACAGCCGACAGCGACATTTCCGCGCTCGACAATCCCTTGGTAAATGCCGCGTCGCTGGAACGGGTGTTGACGGCCGCAACCGTGCAATTTGCCTACTTGCGACTGCTGGTCTGGCCGCTGGGACTTTCATCGGATTACTCCCATGCTCAGATCCAGTTAGTAAGCAATCCACTGGATTGGGGAGTGGTTGGCTTTTGCGCTGCAGTGCTCATCGCAGCTGGCGCGGCTTGGTACTGGTGGCATCGGTCGCCAATGGTCGCCTTTGCCGCAGGGAGCTATGCGATCTTAGCCGCACCGACGAGCAATTTTCTGGTCTTAGTGCCGACCATCATGGGAGAGCGGCTGATTTACGCACCGTCAGCCGCGTTTTGCCTGCTGTTAGGTTGGGGCCTCTGGAGACTGGCGCGGCGCTGGGGTTGGGGGTTCTGGGCAGGGGGCTTGGGATTGCTTGGTTGCTATACGGTTCTGACGGTGGCACGCAACGCGACATGGGCTGACACCGAGACCTTCTACCGCACACAGTTCCAATCTGCCCCCCGCAGTGCTCGGGCGCATCTGGGGATGGGTCGGATGCATGCGGAGCAGGACGACTCGACAGCGCCCAAATGTACAACCGCTCCGCTCTGGCAATTTATCCCAACTACGCGATGGCTTGGTACAATCTGGGGCTTGTGCAGGTCAAGCAGGGAGCTTGGGACGAAGCACTCCATTCCTATGAGCAGGCCGTGGCTCTTGAACCGGCCTATTTGAAGGCGTGGTACAATTTGGGTGGGGTCCATCTGCAGCGGGGCGCGTGGTCTGAGGCACTGAAAGCATTCGAGCAGATGCTGGACCTGGACCCGGAAAATGCCGGTGCGTGGAACGGCGTGGGCGTGGTCCGTATTCGCCAAGGGAAGCTAAACGAGGCGGCGCGTGCCTTTGCCCGGGTGCTTGTGGCCGATCCCGACCACGCGCAAGCCCAGCACTATCTAGCGCAGGTGAGAGAGCGGCTGCGAAAGCAATAGGCGAAACTAAGGTCCCGGCTCTTCTACTGTTAAGAACTGGTTGGCGACCACGTCTTCGAGGCGCTGGACGCGGCCCGAGGGCCAGCGAATCTCGACCCAATCGACTGCCTTATTGAATCCCAAACCGAAGTGGACGCGCCCGTCGCTGTGCGCAAGGAAGCTGCCGCCGCTGACGACCTCCGTGGTCTGCTCGACCCCACCGCTGGCGATGGTGACTTTCGCTCCTAGGCCACCGCCGACCAAGCGCAGGCTCAGCCAGTTGCGCTGGTTGCCGCCGTCGTTGCGCAAAAGTTGCGGCGGCCCGTCGAGGTTGAAGACCAGAATATCTACATCGCCATCGTTGTCGTAGTCCCCCTTGGCGGCACCGCGACTGACGGCGGGGCGGCTCACGTCTCCGGCTGCGACTTCTGCGAAGCGGTAGGCACCGGCTGGGCCTTGATTGGCAAAAAGCTGATTGGGTTCGGCGTAGCCATCGGGAGCAAGGTGCCGAATCTGGGGATAGACGTGCCCATTGGCCACAAACAAGTCTTGGTCTTGGTCGTTGTCGTAGTCTAAAAAGAACGTACCAAAGGATAGGTGAGGCCGGCTCGGCTCGGCGAGGCCGGCCGCGGCGCTAACTACTGCGAACTGGCCGTCGCCTTGGTTGCCATAGAGGGTGTTGTAGTCGTCCTCAAAGTGGGTGACCAACAAGTCGCCATCGCCATCGCCATCGTAGTCCCCATACGCGATGCCCATGCCAGCCTGTGCGCCCCCCTCGGCACTGAGGGCGGCTCCGGCCTCCACGCCGACGTCGCGGAATTGGCCGTTGCCTTCGTTCCGATAGAGAAAGTTGGGTGCCGAGTCATTGGCCACATAGAGGTCTGGATCTCCGTCGTTGTCGTAGTCGCAAAAAAGGGAACTCAGGCCGTAGGTGGGCGCGAATTGGCCGGCCTTGGCTTGGCGAGTGACGTCGCGGAATTGGCCATTGCCCTCATTCCGATAGAGGACATCCTGCGCCCCAGGGAGGCCGAGTGGTCCGGCAAACACGAGGACTCCCTTCCACATTCCGCCTCGGGGAGGAACGCGCTCGGGCGCAAAGTGTAAGTACTGGGCGACGTAGAGATCTAGGTCACCGTCTTGGTCGTAGTCGCCGAAGCTAGCACCAGTGCTCCATCCCTCCAGATCGATGCCAGCGGCTTGGCCGACGTCGCGGAATTGGCCGTTGCCCTCGTTCCGGTAGAGAAAGTTGGGGCCGTAGTTGGTCACATAGAGGTCTAGGTCGCCGTCTTGGTCGTAGTCGGCCGCTGTGCAGCCCATGCCCCAACCTGCATCGCCGACCCCGGCCGTGCGGGTGTAATTTGCAAAGGTGCCGTCGCCCATGTTGCGGTAGAGGGCGTTGGTCGGGGCCGTGGTTGGATCGGGATAGCCTTCCAGCCGCGAGCCGTTGACCAAGTAGATGTCGAGCCAGCCATCGCCGTCGTAGTCGAGGAAGGCACCGCCGCCGCCCTTGGCCTCAATGATGTAGTTTTTGACTCGGCCACCCGAGTGCATGCGGAAATCCAAGCCGCACGCTGCGGTAACGTCAGTAAAGCGCACCGGGGTGAGGTCTGGTTCGGGGGCGCAGGCCGCCAAGGCCAGCAGGGCGTAGGCGCAAGCACTAAGGCGCATGGGAACGGGCGCAGCGGAAGCCGATATAGGGGCTGCGCTCTACGGGCAAAACCTCGAAGCGGTTGATGCTGCGCAATACCGGTCCTGGGTTGATCCACGAGCCGCCGCGCAGGACTTTGAAGCGGCCGGTCTCTGGTCCTTGCGGGTCTTTGGTCGGGCCGGTGGCATAGTAGTTGGCGTCGTACCAGTCGGCGCACCACTCCCAGACATTGCCGGCCATGTCGAGCGCGTCGTATGGGCTGGCTCCTGAGGGAAAAGAGCCGACGGGTGCCAGTTGTTCGTACCCATCTTCCGCGCCCCAGAGATTGGCGCGTCCTGCTGCAAAAGCCGCGCCCCAAGGCCAGAGCCGGCCATCGCTGCCGCGCGCGCTTTTTTCCCACTCGGCTTCGGTGGGCAGCCGTCCGCCGCGCCAAGCGCAATACGCGTGGGCATCTTGCCAGCTAACATAGACGACCGGATGGCTGGGGTCAGCCACTGAACCGGGGCCGTGGGGCTGACGCCAACTGATGCTGTCGGCCTTTTCGGCTCCGCTTTTTTCGGCCTCGGTTTGGTAGCCAGTGGCCGCGACAAAGGCGGCGAAGCGGGCGTTGGTGACCTCGTAGCGGTCGATGGAAAAGGTGCTCAGGTAGATTTGGCGGCTGGGCTTTTCGTCGGTGGCTCGCGGGTGATCGATGCCCATGGTGAAGGGGCCGGCCGGCACGACGACCTCTTCGGCGGCAACGGGTGCCGAGAGGAGCAGGGCCGATAGGAGGCGCGAAATCCGCATGCGCGGTGGTGGGTGTGGCTAGCCCTTCTGCATCCGCGCCCAAGTGTCGCGCAAGGTGACGGTGCGGTTGAAGACGGGCGCGTCCGGTGTGTGGTCCTCGCGGTCGGCGCAGAAGTAGCCGAGCCGCTCAAACTGGCAGGACTCCCCCGGGGCCATGTCGGCGAGGGACGGCTCTAGATAGCAGGGGTTGAGGACTTTGAGCGCGTCCGGGTTGAGGTTGTCCAGCCAAGTGCCCCCAGGCGGAGCTTCGAGCGGTTTTTCGACTTTGAAGAGCCGGTCGTAGAGCCGCACCTCGGCTGGGACCGCGTGGGGAACTGAGACCCAGTGCAGGGTGGCCTTGACCTTGCGGCCATCGGGTGCGTTGCCGCCGCGCGTGGCTGGGTCGTACGTGCAGCGCAGTTCGACGATCTCGCCGTTGTCGTCCTTGACGACTTCGGTACAGGTGAGGAAATAGGCGTAGCGCAGGCGGACTTCGCGGCCCGGAGCAAGGCGAAAGAACTTGCGCGGCGGGTCTTCCATAAAGTCCTCGCGCTCGATGTAGAGGCACCGCGAAAAGGGGATGGAGCGGGTGCCGGCGCTGTCGTCTTCCGGGTTGTTGATGGCCGTTAGCATCTCGCTTTGGTCCTCTGGGTAGTTTTCAATTACTACCTTGAGCGGGTTGAGCACGGCCATGCGCCGAGGCGCGGTCTGGTTGAGCTGATCGCGGATGCAGTATTCGAGGAGGGCGATGTCGATGTTGTTGCCGCGTTTGGCAATGCCGGCTTCGGTCCAGAAGCGGCGGATGGCCTCTGGTGGATACCCCAAACGGCGCAGGCCGCGCAGGGTGTAGAGCCGAGGATCGTCCCAACCGGAGACGAGATTCTGCTCGATGAGTTGCAGGATGTAGCGCTTGGAGAGGACGGTGTAGGTGATGTTGCCGCGGGCATACTCGATTTGGCGCGAGGGGAAGATGCCGAGTTTTTCGATGAACCAGTCGTAGAGCGGTCGGTTATTGGTAAATTCGTCTGAGCACAGCGAGTGCGTAACGCCCTCGATGGCGTCGCTCTGGCCGTGTGCCCAGTCGTACATGGGATAAATGCACCAAGCATCGCCGGTGCGGTGGTGGGCGGTGTGCATGATGCGGTACATGACGGGGTCGCGCAGGTTGATGTTGGGCGCGGCCATGTCGATTTTGGCGCGTAACACGCGGCTGCCATCGGGGAATGCGCCGTCTTTCATCTGCTCGAATAGGTCGAGGTTTTCTTCGATGGAGCGGTCGCGGTACGGGCTGTTTTTGCCCGGCTCGGTGAGCGTACCGCGATTTTCCCGAATCTCGTCCGCAGTCTGGTCATCCACGTACGCCAAGCCCTTTTTGATGAGCGCGACGGCCCAGTCGTAGAGCTGGCCGAAGTAATCGGAAGCGTAGTACGGCTGCGGCCCCCAGTCGAAGCCGAGCCAGCGGATATCCTCCTGCATGGAGTCCACGTATTCCTGCTCTTCGCGCGTGGGGTTGGTGTCGTCGTAGCGGAGATTGCATTGGCCATCGTAGGAGGCGGCAATGCCGAAATTGACGCAGATCGCCTTGGCGTGGCCGATGTGCAGGTGCGCGTTAGGCTCGGGTGGGAAGCGGGTGATGACTCGGTCGTAGCGGCCGTTTTCGAGATCGACGTCGATGGCCTCGCGAATGAAGTCGCGGTTTTTGTCCGTGCTCATGTTTCCTCTGTGGCTGGTTGCAGCGTATCAAATAAAGGATAGGGCAAATGATCCCAGCGGCAAGTAGGGGGCGGTTTCAAACCGCCCCCTACATCCTACGTTCCCACCCGCTCGTCTTCCAATGCCCCCCTTGCCGCTTAAAGCCGGATTCCTTGGGCGGCAGCAAGCTGCGCAGGTGTTGGCCGCCAAAGGCAAAGCCCTCTAGGCCGGGGAAGCCGCGGTCTTCGTTTTCCACGCACAGCACGTAGTCGTAGCCCGATTCCCACAGCGCGCCGATGATGGTGCTCCAGT
The DNA here is from genome assembly GCA_965219735.1 of Candidatus Latescibacterota bacterium. Classification (GTDB taxonomy): domain Bacteria; phylum Latescibacterota; class UBA2968; order UBA8231; family UBA8231. Next base: position 4,868,144 of record OZ244790.1, on the reverse strand, counting down.
CGAGTTGGCCGCGGCCGGGGACGCGGTATTGCCACCACCAGTTGCCGATGATGCCCTGGCGGTAGAGCATCCGCGGGCTGATCTCGCAGTCCTTGACGTCGGCGTAGTACCAATGGCCGGCAAAATCGCGGATGACGTCTTCGACCGGCAGGATGTGCATCCACAGCCAGTGCGACGGGTCGCAGGACAAGCCGAGGTGATCGGAGGGCACGGCGTCGAGGATTTTTTCCCACATCTCCGGGTTGCAGCCGATCTGGCCCATGCGCACGGCCACGTCGAGTGCGAGCCGGACCTTGCTGTCTTCAGCCGCTTGCACCACGGGTTCGAACATGGCTTGGAAGCGATCGACTAATTCGTCAGAGCGGTCGCTGGGGTTGCCGGGTTCGGAGGAGAACATGCCGTAGAACTGGCCGTTGCGCACGGGCGCACCGCTGCTGGTGACGATGACCGGGCAGTCGAGGGCGCGGGCCGATGCAATGGCCTTGAGCAGCTTGGCTTGGGCGGCGCGGGCCTGATCGCGGTCGTCGTCGAGCAGGTTGTAGTGCGCGGTGAGGGCGGCGAGGTACAGGTCGTGCTGGCGCAAGGTCGAAAGCACGGAGTCTGGTCCGACTGATAGAATGTGGTCCGAGTCGAGCGCGCCGGAGTCGTTTAGGCGCACGCAGTCGAAATCGTGCTCCCGCGCCCAGCGGGCGCATTCGTCGAGGCTCCAATTGTTGGTGCCGCCGGCGCTGGTCATAAAACTTATATCCACGAGCGAGTCTCCTTCGCTTGAAATCGCGTGTCTTATGGTTAGATTTTTATGCTAACTCCTAACTGATGTTACCCAAAAAAGAAAGCAATGTCGTCAACCACTGACAGCTTAAAGCAGTCAGCTTGTCCCTAGCTACCCTGCCGCCAGCGCGGGGGTAGCTGAAACTTTAGGCATGTTGACAAGTGCCCTTGCCCGGATATTCCGGGCGGCGTTGCAATCGGCGTGCGCTTGATGTCCACACTGCTTGCAACAAAACCTTGATTGAGAGGAGCGATTACCGCGTTCAACATGTTCGCACTGAGAACACATCTGAGAGGTGTACTTGGGATCGACGATCTTAAGCAGTACGCCAGCGGATTCGGCCTTATAGGCGATGAACTGTCTCAGTTGGTCGAACCCCCAAGACCCCATGCGGTTACGTTGCGGCTTGCGAAACCGTATCCGGTCGCGGATGCCCTTGAGTTCTTCAAGAGCGATGCCGCGGCCGGTGTCTTTAGCCTTCGCAACGATTCGCTTAGAGAGGGTGTGATTGGTATTGCGACGAAAGCGCAACTCTCTATTTGCAATGCGTTTGAGCTTCTTGCGGATACGCTTACGTCGTCTGTGATTAGCGGCCAAGTCCGCCGCCGATTGAAGAGATTGCTTGAGCGTCTGGCATTTAACGCGGACGGCCTCCACGTCCTTGCCGGAGTGCATTTCTCCATCGGAGTCCGTGGCCAAGTTATCGACGCCGAGGTCAACACCGAGAAAGTCATCGGTATCGCACGGCGGCTCAGGCTCATGCTCGACACAGGCCATGATAAACCACGTTCCGTCCTTGCGGCGCACCAGTTCGGCAAACTGCTTAACTTGGTCAAACTGGTTGGCTTGGTAGTCGCCCATCACCATCGGGATGTCATGGCGTTGCCCATCCGCCGTCTTAATATTGACGGTCGTCAGGCTTTTGTAACGGAATGCCCCTTTGCGGTAGGGGATAGCAGACAAGGGACGAAACGATAGCTGCTTGCTCTTGTCTCGCTTGTAGGCCGCCGCTACCTGAGCAAACGTCAGGATAGCAATATCAGCGGGTAGGTCAAACGTCTCGCGTACTTCGTAGTAATATAGCTTGTGCAGGGCATACGAGTTGGCCAGCTTGCGCTCAAAGGCTTTCTCGGCCACCCAGTTACACGCGGCATTGAAGCGACGCATCGTCTCTTCGAGCGCAGCCGCTTGCTCCGCCGTAGAAAGGAGCTTGATTTGAATAACCCGTTTCACAAGAGTAAATATAGCCATAAGATGGTAGGCTATAAAGTTATATCGGCCTTCACTTAGGGAGCACAAGGCCCCGTCGTTCAGGCCGCTCCCTTTTCCCCTGCCAGTAAAGCAGGCAGTTCCCAAGGGAGACTTTTATGGTGCATATCAACGATCACTATCTCAAGCTCAAAGCCGGTTACCTCTTTCCAGAAATCGCCCGCCGGGTCGATGCGTTTGCCACGGCTCATCCCCAAGCTGACGTGATCCGCTTGGGGATCGGCGACGTGGTCAAGGGCATTCCGCGGCCGATGGTCGATGCGATGAAAGAGGCCGTCGAGGAAATGGCGCACGACGATACCTTGCAGGGCTATCCGCCCGACCAGGGCCAGGATTTTTTGCGCGAGGCCATTGTTGAGCACGACTTTGGCGCGCGCGGCGTGCAGGTACACAGCGACGAGATTTTTGTTTCCGACGGGTCCAAGTGCGACTCGGGCGCGGTGCAGGAAATTTTTGCCGACGATTGCGTGGTCGCGCTGACCGATCCGGTCTATCCGGTGTACTGCGATTCCAACGTCATGGCTGGTCGCACGGGTCCAGCCGACGAGAATGGTTCGTACGCTGGTATGGTTTACATGCCATGTACGGCCGCTAATGACTTTATCCCGGACCTACCCGCTGGCCACGTCGATCTGATCTACTTGTGCTCGCCCAACAATCCTACGGGCGCGGTGATGACCCGCGACGCCTTGGCCCGCTGGATCGAATACGCCCGTCGCGAGCAGGCGGTCATTCTATTTGACGCGGCCTACGAGAGCTACATCACCGATCCGGCGCTCCCGCGCTCCATCTACGAGGTCGAAGGTGCCCGCGAGGTGGCGATCGAGTTCCGCAGTTTTTCCAAGAACGCCGGCTTTACCGGCCTGCGCTGTGGGTACATCGTGGTGCCGAAGGAGCTCAAGGGCCGCGCTGCCTCGGGCGAGGAAGTGGATTTGCACCGGCTGTGGGCGCGGCGGCACTCGACCAAGTTCAACGGCGTGGCGTATCCGGTGCAGCGCGCTGCGGAAGCCGCGTATTCTCCGGCTGGCCAGCAGGGCATTGCCGAGCGCGTTGCGTTCTACATGGAAAATGCCGCGATCATGCGCCAGCAGTTGGGAGCGGCTGGGCTTACCGTGTACGGAGGCGAGCACGCTCCCTATTTGTGGGTGGCCACCCCCGACGGGCAGGACAGTTGGACTTACTTCGACTACTTGCTCGACAAAGCTCACATCGTCGGCACGCCGGGTGCGGGTTTTGGCGCGGCTGGCGAGGGGTACTTGCGCCTGTCGGCCTTCAATCACCGCGACCGGATCGAAGAGGCCATGGAGCGGATTAGCCAGCTCTAGGGCCGCGCCTCATCTTCCTTTTTTGTGCGACAATTTGGTTAAAGTGCGGTTACAAATGTATTGACGGACCGCCAGTAATTCATTAAATTACATACATATTAATCAAATTTTATATAAAGATGATATAATGCCAACCAAAGATCAGAGTCGCCGGGCCAAGGTGCGGACTTTTTCGGCGCCCGACCGGGATCACGAGATGCTCGACGCGATTGCCCGCTATCACGGCAGCAGCAAGAGCGCCATGATCACCGGCCTCATTCGCAAGGAGTTTTGGCGCGTTTTCCCCAACGGCACCGAGACCATCCCCCCCGACGAAGGAGCGCAAGTCAAGCCATGACCTACTCCGAGACGATCACCCCAGCCGCTGGGCAGTACCACAGCGACCTGCCCGCCGAGGAGCTCATCGCCCAAATCAACCATTTGCGCCGCGAGAAAAACGCGGTCATCCTCGCGCACAACTACCAGATTCCGCCGATCCAAGACTTGGCCGACTTCACGGGCGATTCGCTCGGGTTGTCCGTGGAAGCCGCTAAGACAGATGCCGAGCGCATCGTCTTTTGCGGCGTGCATTTCATGGCCGAGTCGGCCAAAATCCTCAGCCCCGGCAAGCAGGTGTTCTTGCCCCATTTGGGCGCGGGCTGTTCGCTGGCCGACTCCATCACCCCGGAAAGCCTCGACGATTGGAAAGCAGACTATCCCGATCACACGGTGGTGACGTACGTCAACTCCACGGCCGAGGTAAAGGCCGAGTCCGACATCTGCTGCACCTCGGCCAATGCCGTCTCAGTGGTGCGCAGCCTCGACAGCGACAAGATTCTCTTTACGCCGGACCGCAACTTGGGCCGCTGGGTGGCTGAGCAGGTGCCGGAGAAAGAGGTCGTCGTGTACGACGGCGCTTGCCCGACGCACGACGTGCTGCGCGCCGCCAGCGTCGAGCGCACCCGCACGGACTACCCCGAGGCCGTCATTATCGCGCACCCAGAATGCCGCGAGGATGTGGTCGAAATCGCGCACGAAGTGTGTTCGACTACGGGGATGCTCAAGGCCGTCGAAAAGTACCCCGAGGCCAAGAGCTTCATCATCGCCACGGAAAACGGCATGTTGCATCAGCTCCGGCAGCGCTTCCCGCACCAAGAGTTCGTAGCGGCGGACGGCTGCATTGGCTGCCGGCTACACTGCCCCTACATGAAAATCACCGACCTGCAAGACGTGTACTTTTCGCTGCTCTATGAGCGCTACGAAATTACACTAGACGACGAGGTGATTGTGGGGGCGCGGCGGGCGTTGGAGCGGATGATGGCCGTGCCACGGGACAACTGAGTTGTTGGAGTTGTAGCTAGCTTCTGTATTTACTTCGCGCTTTTTCAAAGAGCATCTGCTGGATCGCTTGGGCGTCTTTCGCATCTCCCGTTCCGCATTCTGAATCCAACCTCTGAAGTGCGGCCTGATGAAATTCAGGCGCGATCTCAAAGCCTATGAAGTGCCTGTTGAGTCGCCGCGCGGCAACAGCCGTAGTGCCGCTACCCATGAACGGATCCAGTACCACTTGGCCCTCTTGCGTTGTGAGTTTGATCAGGAACTCGATGAGCTTCAGCGGCTTCTGGGCCTCGTGAATTTTTTGTTCGCCTTTCTGGAAACCAAACGCCAAGAGATTTGTCGGGGTTGCGCCATGGCTCTGACACGCTTCTATGTTCATGGCCCCTACGCCTTGTTCAAGGATGTTGTCAGCAATGGTTCCGCCGATCTTGTAGGGTTTTACGAACCAAGCAATCGGCTCATATACGGGTGCGAGGTTTCCCAAACGCCAGCCGCGCCACGCTTTAGCCTCGGCCTCTAACCCGCGCCTCGCAAAGACAATGCTCACCCTTTGCGCTCGATGATGCGCCGAGTCTTTCTGCCAAGCGAGCATGTCCTTGAGAAGGAAACCGCTGTCTTCAAAAGCATTGACGACGCGGTGTATGGTGCGGCGTGCGCCGAAAACGAAGAGCGATGCACCACGCTTCATTTTTGGCAAAAGCCGTTCAGTCCAGCTTTGACACCACTGCTGATACTCTCGTCCAATGTTCCTATCGGCCTGCGACCAGCCATTGATGGGCTTGCCTCGCCTCTTAAAGGCCGATTTTCCAGCTTGGGCAGGCGACTGCCCCAACAGCGCCGAGTTCGTATTGTCGTGTAAGACATCCCAGTCGTCTAGGCTGATTCCATAGGGGATGTCCGACAGGAAAAGTTCTATGCTGTTGTCGGCCAAGCGCGAAATGTGATCCCGGCAATCGCCGCGTGTGATTTTGTCCAAGTACTCCTCGTTCATGCTGAATCCGATTTTTTAGCAATAAGTATCCAAACCTCTGCTGGATTCTGGCTACAGGCCCTCAACAGGCGACGTGTATTTCTTATTGCACGGTGGCCACCTCTCGCTTCCACCCATAATCCATCTTTGAGAGGTTGCGGTCTTTCGAAAGGCGATCCACTTGGATGTTTTTTCTCTTTATTGACGATATAATGCTTTTCTTTTGCACTAAACACAGGGACGTTATTCGCGAGCAAGCCTTTTGAATAAAGCCACTCTGCCGTATTCACTAAAACATCCTTCCATGCTTGGATGGTATTCACATTCCTGCTCTCGTCGGGAAACTTGATCGCCAGCGGAGGATCACCTGCACCACCAGAAACTCTTCCCCTGAACATAACCGAAAGCTCAATCCACTCGGTATTTTTCGGCTCTGGCATAGATGGCGGTGATCTTGCAGGTTCAGGATTGGGTACCGACTCGGCGACAGAATTCTCTTGGGTCGGCTGGATAGCTGAAGATACGGAGCGCGAAAGCAAGAGTAGTTTCAGGGCGCAATCATGGCTGGAGTCATCGGCGATGGATACCTGTAACAAACGGCGATGCTCCAAGTATTCCGAAGGGGAAATTGGGTAAAAATTCGATTCGTTACCCCCTGACTCTCTCTGCTCCTTCCGGTATTTCAACTCTACCGGATTGAAAATTTGGTAAAATTCCCAATGATTGCCGTTAGTCAGACCGGCATAAGGAACATCTTTCGCAAATGCGTACCTCACCATTTGTTCTTGGTGATTGCTCAGCGAAGCTCCCAGTTTTTTGGCCTCAATAAATGCTGTTGGCCTAGCATCAAGGCCTAGCAAAGCATAGTCAGCGGGACCATAACCTGTTGAGTACTCTTGGCTAACCAACGCTGGATCAGCCGGGTCCCATCCCAATGCTTTCAACAGCGGGTTGATCAGTGCTGACCGCGTCTCCGTTTCGTTGGGTCGCCAAGCGGAACCGCGGCCGTGGATGAATTTTTCGAGTTTGTCGATCTCGCTTTTAAGTGGATTCAAGTAGTCGAACAGCATATATAGTACTCCGTTGTTCGCTCGCGTCGTCCTTCCTCACAGATAACTATTGACAATATTCTCCAGCATTTCCTCGCGGCCGCTGCGCTTTTCTGGCTCGCCGTGCTGGTGGACGTATGCCTCTAGCTCGGCGAAGTTGGTGTCGCCGCGCATGATCTTCTCGCCGATGCCGCTGCGGTACGAGGCGTAGCGCGCCTCGACAAAGGCGTCGAGCGCGCCGTCGTCGATGATGCGCTGGGCCAGCGTTAGCCCGCGGGCGAATGAGTCCATGCCGCCGATGTGGGCGTGGAAGAGATCCTCCAAGTCGCAGGAGCCGCGCCGCAGCTTGGCGTCGAAATTGATGCCGCCGGAAGCAATGCCGCCTTGCTTGAGGATCACCAGCATGGCGTAGGTGGTGGAGTAGAGGTCGGTGGGGAATTGGTCGGTGTCCCAGCCGAGCAGGTAATCGCCGCGATTGGCGTCAATGCTGCCCAGCTTGCCATCGGCCGAGGCGAGTTGGAGGTCGTGTTCAAAGGTGTGGCCGGCTAGAGTGGCGTGATTGGCTTCGATGTTGAGTTTGAACTCGTCCAATAGGTCGTACTTGCGGAGGAAGCTCAAGACGGTAGCGGCGTCGTAGTCGTATTGGTGCTTGGTCGGCTCTTTGGGCTTGGGCTCCACGAGCAGGGTGCCGGTAAAGCCGATTGCCTTTTTGTGTTCGACGGCCATGTGCAAGAAGTGCGCGAGTTGGTCTTGCTCGTGGGCCATGTCGGTGTTGAGCAAGCTGGAGTACCCTTCGCGTCCACCCCAAAACACGTAGTTAGCCCCCCCGAGCCGATGCGTGCATTCCATGGCCTTCTTGATCTGCGCCGCGGCCCAGGCGAAGACGTGGGCGTCGGGGTTGGTGGCGGCTCCGTGCGTAAAGCGTGCGTGCGAGAAACAGTTGGACGTACCCCACAGCAAGCGGACGCCCGTGTCGGCTTGCAATTGCTCGGCTAGTCCTACAATGTGGTCGAGGCGTTCGTTGCTTTCTTTGAGGGTCTCGCCTTCGGGTGCGATGTCGCGGTCGTGCCAGCAGTAGAACGGCGCGCCGAGCTTGGTGATGAACTCAAAGGCTGCGCGCAAGGTGTCTTCGGCGCGCTGCATGGGGTCAGTGGCGCGGTCCCAGGGCCGGTCGTACACCGGAGTTGGGCCGAAGGGATCGATACCCCCGCCCTTGAAGCTGTGCCAAAAGGCCACGGAGAAGCGCAGGTGCTCGACCATGGTCTTATCGCCGACCGTGGCCTCGGCGTCGTAGTGCTTGAAGGCGAGGGGGTTTTTAGAGTCCGGGCCTTCATAGGCAATTTTTTCGATGCCCTTAAAAAATTCGCTCATGGTTTACCCTTTCTGAGTTGGGCGGTGAGTTACAGGAAGTTCAATAGGTCCAGCGGTTCGGCGAGCAAAGCGCCGTCAAGGTCGAAAACTGCGGCCGCAAAGCGCATGGGCGGCCTCACTCTGGCGTCACATAGGCAGCGGTGATGCCGCCATCGACGACGAAGGTCGAGCCCGTGATGAAGGAGGCGTCGTCCGAGGCCAAGAAGACGACTGTGCGGGCGATCTCCTCGGCCTCGCCGAAACGGCCCATGGGGATGTGGACCAAGCGGCGCTGGCGCTTTTCCTCGCTGTCGAGGTATTTCATCAATAGTTCGGTGCGCAGCGGACCGGGACAGAGTGCGTTGACGCGGATTTTTTCGCGGGCGTGGATGACGGCTAGCTCGCGCGTCAGGGCGAGGACGCCGCCCTTGCTGGCGGTATAGGCCAATTGGGGCGTGGCCGCTCCGAGCAAGGCGACGAAAGAAGCGGTGTTGACGATCGCACCGCCACCGGCGCGGAGCAGGGCCGGAATGCCGTATTTGCAACCCAAAAAGACGCCCTTGAGATTGACGGCCATGGTCAGATCCCAGACCTCTTCTTCGGTGTCGATGGCGTCGGCGTCGGCGTGGTGGGAGATGCCGGCGTTGTTGAACAGCACGTCGAGGCGACCATAAGCGGCTTCGGCTTGCTGCACCATGCGCTCGCAGTCGGCGGTGCGGGACACGTCGGCCGCGATGGCGATGGCTTGCCCGTTGTCAGCGGTGATGGCGGTGGCCGTTTCTTCAGCCGTGGCCGCGTCGATGTCAACGGCTGCAATGTGTGCGCCTTCGCGGGCGCAGAGTAGCGCGGTTTGGCGGCCGATGCCCGAGCCTGCGCCGGTGATGAGGACGACTTTGTCGGCGAGCTTCACGATACTGTGTCCCGCGCTGCCTCGCCCACGACTTCTGACAGCGCCGGATGCGCGTGGACGGTGCGGGCTACATCCTCGGCACTGGCACCGAACTCTAGGGCTAAGACGCCTTCGGCTATCAAGTGCGAAGCCTGCGGTCCGAGGATGTGCATCCCTAGGAGTTGGTCGGTGTGCGCATCGGCGACGACCTTGACGAGACCGTCGATGTCGTCCATGCAGTGGGCACGAGCATTGCTGCGGAATTGGTGCTTGCCGACGGCGACTTCGTGGCCGGCCGCTGTGGCTGCTTCCTCGCTCGCGCCTACGGAGGCTAATTCTGGATGGGTGTACACGACGGAAGGTATGGCCTCGTAGTTGACCTGCCCGGCGCGCCCGGCCATCCGCTCGGCGACGGCGATTCCTTCGGCCTCGGCCTTGTGGGCCAGCATCGGTCCGGGCACGAGGTCGCCGATAGCCCAAATGCTCTCGACGTTGGTGCGTCCCTGCGCGTCAACTAAGACTTGTCCACGTTCGTTGGTCGCTACACCCACGTCTTCTAGCCCTAACCCTGTGCTGCATGGTTTGCGTCCTACGGCTACCAACACCAGATCGCACGTCTCGACGCGTTCTTGATCGCCGGCTCCTATGGTCAGCGTCACTTGGCCTTTTTTGATCGCAGCGGATTGCGCCTTGGCTCCGAGCAGAAACTTTAGTCCCTGTCGTTTGAGCAGACGCTCTAGTTGCCGGGCCATCTCTTGGTCCGTCTCCGGCAAAATCTGATCCATGGCCTCTACTACGAGCACTTGGGCACCCAACCGCGCCCATACGGATCCCAATTCCAATCCAATGGCACCGCCGCCGATGACGACGAGTCGTTCAGGCACTTTTTCTAGCGTTAGGGCCTCGGTTGAACTGATTAGGTGTTTTCCATCAAAGGGCAGATTCGGCAACTCCACGGGCGTGCTCCCGGTGGCTAATAGAATGTGCTTGGCAGACAGCACCTGATCGCCGTCTGAACCTTGCACTGCCACGCTGCCCGGAGCGAGGACTTGGCCCGTGCCGACGAAATGCGTCACTCCCCGGCCCTTAAACAGCCCTTCAATGCCTTTGGTCATGGTCTGCACGATCTTTTCTTTTCGCGCCATCATGGCCCCTAGGTCCAGACCCACTTCGCCCTGTCCGATTCCGTGGTGTCCCAATCCCTTCTTGGCTCTGTAGAACAAATCACTCGACTCCAGCAGCGCCTTGCTAGGGATGCAGCCGACATTGAGACAGGTGCCGCCGAGGTAGCTTTTGTCGATGCAGGCCACCTTCATGCCGAGTTGCGCCGCCTTGCTCGCGGCCACGTAGCCGCCGGGTCCTGCGCCGATGACCACTAAGTCGAATGCAGTCACAGTGTTTCCTTTTCGCAATGGATGCGGTGCTGGTTAGACCTCTAACAGCAGCCGCGCTGGATCCTCGACAAGCTCTTTCAACCGCACCAAAAACGAGACCGACTGTTGGCCATCGACGAGCCGATGGTCGTAGGACAGTGCTACGTACATCATCGGCCTAATCACCACTTGACCCTCCACGGCTACGGGTCGCTCCTGTATGGCGTGCATTCCCAGAATACCGCTTTGCGGTGCGTTGAGAATTGGCGTGGAAAGCAGCGAACCGAAGACCCCGCCGTTGGTGATGGTAAAGGTGCCACCGCTTAGCTCGTCCATGGCCAGCTTGTTGTCGCGGGCGCTTAGCGCGAGTCGCTTGATGTTGCTTTCGAGTTGGGCGATGGACATCTGATCGGCGCGGTGCAAGACGGGCACGACTAGACCGCGCTCCGTGCTCACCGCGATCCCCAAGTTGACGAAGTCGTGATACACAATGTGCGTGCCGTCGATCTGCGCGTTGATCGCCGGGAACTCGCCGAGCGCGAGGACGGCGGCTCGCGAAAAGAACGACATCAGCCCCAGCGATGAGCCGTGGACTTGGGCAAAGCGCTCCTTGTACTTGGCTCTGAGCTGCATCACCGCACTCATGTCGATTTCGTTGAAAGTCGTCAACATGGCCGCGTTGTGCTGAGCGGCGACCAAGTGTTCGGCAATGCGCTGGCGGAGTCGGCTCATTGGCTCGCGGCGGGTGAGACCGGGACTGGCGGGCGCAGGAGTGGATTCAGGCTCAGGCGGCGGAGCGGGTTTGGGTACAGGTGGTGGTTGAGCAGGTTTAGGTTCAGGCGGCGGTTGAGCGGGTTCGGGCGCGGATAGCGTCTCTAGATGGGCGAGCACGTCCTTTTTCGTCAGCCGCCCGTCCTTGCCCGTGCCCTCAATGGCAGTTGGATCCAACTCGTGTTCTTCAACTAAACGGCGCACGGCTGGGCTTAGGGTGGATTCGGGTTTGGGCGCAGCGGGTTCGGGTTTGGTTTCCGAGACCGGAGCGGCGGATTCTGCTGTTTCATCTATCTCCGCGACTACCGCCCCTATGGCTAGCGTGGTGTCGGTGGATTGTAGGTGTTTGAGGGCACCGCTGGCTGGGGACGGCAGTTCGACATTGGCCTTGTCGGTTTCTAACACGCAGAGCGGCTCGTCCTGCTCGACGCGCTCGCCGTTGCTCTTGAGCCATTCGAGGAGAATGACCTCGCTGACGGATTCGCCCATGCTCGGTATTTCGACTTGTACTGACATACAAATGCTCCTAACCAGATTGCCGCCGCTGATGCAGCACCATTTCGCGGCCTTGGCCTAGTGCCTGCTCGACGATTTCCCGTTGCTCGGTTTCGTGAAGGTGCCCGGAGCCAGTGGCCGGGCTGGCCGCTTCGTCGCGGCCCACGTAGTTCAGCTTGCAATGCGCGGGCAGCAGTTCGTCCAAGAGGGGCTGGACAAAGGACCAAGCGCCCATGTTCTGCGATTCTTCCTGCACCCAGTAGAACTGCTCAGCCGCGGAATAGCGCTCGAACGCGGCGTGGAGTTCAGCAGCCGGGAACGGATAGAGTTCCTCGACGCGCAGCAGCGCCACCTCGTCGCCGCCGTTTTGCTCGCCGCGGGCAGCCACCAAGTCGTAGTAGATCTTGCCGGTGCATAAAACCACCCGGCTGACGGCGGCTGGATCGGCGACGTGTGCGTCGTCGATGACCCGCTGGAACGTTCCAGTGGAAAACTCTGCTAGCTCTGAGACGCATTGCTTGTGCCGCAGGAGGCTCTTGGGGGTCATCAGCACCAGTGGCTTGCGGAAGTTGCGGTGGATTTGCCGGCGCAAGATGTGAAAAAGTTGCGCGGGCGTGGTGGGGTAGGCCACCTGCATGTTGTTTTTGGCGCACAGTTGCAAGAAGCGCTCCAGCCGCGCACTCGAATGTTCGGGCCCCATGCCCTCGTACCCGTGCGGCAACAGCAGGACCAAGCCGCTCATCCGCTGCCACTTGGCTTCGCCACTGGAAAGGAATTGGTCGATGATCATTTGCGCGCCATTGACGAAATCGCCGAACTGGGCCTCCCACAAGACCAAGCGCCTCGGGTCTGCCGAGCTGATCCCATACTCAAAGCCGAGCACTGCTAGCTCCGACAGCATGGTGTTGATCACGACGAAGTCGGCTTGATCGCGCTCCAAGCACTGCAAGGGGATGTGCTCCGCGCCCGTTTCGGTGTCGTGCCAGACGGCGTGGCGGTGGGCAAAGGTGCCGCGCTGGGTATCTTGGCCAGTCAGGCGCACTGCCACGCCCTCCCGCAGCAACGAGCCGAAGGCCATCACCTCGCTACAGCCCCAGTCGATGGGTGCTTGGCCAGCGGCCATGGCGCGGCGCGCTTCGACCATCCGCTGAATTGTGCGGTGCAGCGAGAAGCCCTCGGGGATTTGGGTCGCCCGCTCGACGATCCGCTGCAGGATTTTGGCATCGACGGCCGTGTGGGCGCTCCAGTCATCGGGTGCCCAAGTCAGGCCCTGCCAGACGCCCCCGAAGGACGAAATTTGGGGCTGGACTTGTAGGCGGCGGGCGATTTGCTGGGCTTCTTCGAGCCGGGTGCGGATTCGCGCGCGAATATCGTCGGCTTCCTCTTGGGAGATTTTGTTTTGGGCAATGAGCTGGAAGGAATAGAGATGGAGGATCGTCGGATGTTCGGCGATTTTCTTGTACATCAGCGGCTGGGTTAGAGTCGGGTCGTCGGCCTCGTTGTGGCCGTGGCGGCGATAACACCACAAATCGATAAAGACATCCACTTTGAAACGGTGCCTAAACTCCATCGCCACCCGCGCCGCTTGTACCACGGATTCGGGGTTGTCGGCGTTGACGTGAAAGACCGGTGCCTGAATTTCCTTGGCTATGTCGGTCGGATAGGGGGTAAAGCGCGTCTCGTCAGCTTGGGCGGTGTAGCCGAGCTGGTTGTTGATGATGATGTGGACGGAGCCACCAGTGCGATAGCCGGGCAGTTCGGAGAGATTGAGGGTTTCCGAGACGATCCCTTGGCCGGTAAAAGCGGCCTCGCCGTGGATGAGTACCGGGACCACCCGCTCTCCTTCCGCATCGTGCAAGTAGGCCTGCTTGGCATAGACGATGCCCTCAATGACCGGATCAACTAGCTCTAGGTGGCTGGGATTAAAACTGAGCGAGAGATGGACTTTGCGTCCCTCCTCGGTGACGTGGTCATGGGAATAGCCTTTGTGATATTTGACATCGCCCTCGTCGTCGTCGCGGTCGGTGCGATCGGCTCCCTCGAACTCGGCGAGGATTTCCTCGTAGGGCTTGTGCAAAAGGTGAGCCAGTACGTTGAGCCGACCGCGGTGGGCCATGCCGATGACCACCTCTTCGACGCCTAACTTGGAGCCGGTACTAACCAACTCGTCTAGGAGCGGCACCATGGACTCGGCCCCTTCGAGCGAGAAGCGCTTTTGCCCGATGTAGCGCGTGTGCAAAAACTGCTCAAACTCCTCGGCGGCGATCAGGCGCGCCAGCACCCGCCGCGTGGCTTCTTCGGACAAATTGGGATTGTTGAAGCAAGGCTCGACCCGCTCTTGCAGCCAGTCGCGCTGCTCCTTGTCTGGGATGTCCATGTATTCGATGCCGATGGAGCGGGAATACGTGGTTTTCAGCTTGCTCAACAGACCAGTTAACGTCCCGTCCGTGCGTCCGAGGAATCCACCGTTGCCCACGGTCTTTTCGAGGTCTTCTTCGACGAGGCCAAATTCCGCCAGATCCAACAGCGGCAGGCTTCGGCGATCATACCCCAGCGGGTCGAGCCGGGCGACGAAGTGGCCCATTTGCCGATAGGCCTGCACGAGGGCTTGGACGCCTTCGAGGACCAGAAGACCCTCAGTGACTTCTATGGACTGTTGCAAGGCTGTTTGGTCTGGTTCTGGTTCGCTGGCAGGAGCCGAGCGCGCGAAGCCAAATTCAAAGCCGCGGAAAAAGTGTTGCCACTCTTCTGGGACCGAGTTGGGATCGCGCTGGTACTGCTCGTAGAGAGCTTCAATGTACTCGGCGTTTTCACTGTGCGTAGCAAATGACATAGGAGCCTCCAGTTCCATGGGCTGATTCTGAAAATAGACATTATATACACAGGTGCAAAAATAAGCTCGTCGAGCTGCCGCAATCCTTGAGAGTTTTCACGGCAGTACCTACATTTTCATGTAACCTCTTCCCGTTAGAAAGTATCCCATGCTACTCGCCTTTGTCGGCCCCCCGGCTCTGTCGTCTCTTCGCCGCCGGTCGCTGCTAGCGCGCTGTCAGTGTTGCGCGCCCAAAGTTGAAGATCTGAGTGCCACGTACTTCTATGCCGTGCAATGCACACGCGCCTTAGCTGACGACGAGATGGCGCGGCTCATGCGCATCCTCGACGTGGACGCTACCCTGCCGGAGCGGGCGCACAATGAGGTGGCTATTGGCCCGCGGCCGGGCACGACGTCTCCGTGGTCGAGCAAGGCCACCGACATTCTCAAAAACTGCGACCTCGACTTCGTGCATCGCGTCGAGCGCGGCACGCTGTATGCCTTTGCCGCCGACACCGTGCCCAGTGCGGACTTCGGCGAGCTCAGTCGAGTCGTCTTGCCGCTGCTCTACGACCGCATGATCGAGGCCCCGCTCGACTCCTTAGAGACCCTCTTTCGCCGCGTGGAGCCCAAGCCGCTAGTCCACATCCCGGTGCGAGCTGAGGGACGGCGGGCACTCGTGGATGCCAATCGCGAGATGGGCTTGGCTCTTTCGGACGAGGAAATTGACTATGCACTGCACGCCTTTGTGGGGCGCGACCCAACCGATGTGGAGTTGATGATGTTTGCGGTGGTCAATTCCGAGCACTGCCGCCACAAAATTTTCAATGCTGACTGGATCATCGACGGCCAGCACGAGGCGCGGTCGCTCTTCGATATGATTCGCCACACGCACGCGGCCCACCCCGAAGGCACGGTTAAGGCGTATTCCGACAACGCCGGCGTGATTGAGGGATTTGATGTGCCGGTCTTTGGTCCAGACGAGGATTTTCGCTATGAATACCGCCAGCGGCAGACCCACGTCTTGATCAAGGTCGAGACCCACAACCATCCTACGGCCATCGCGCCCTACCCGGGAGCTTCTACGGGAGTCGGGGGAGAGATCCGCGACGAAGGAGCGGCTGGCACGGGTGGCTGGTCGCAAGCGGGTCTGTGCGCCTTTTTTACCTCGCATCTGCGCGTGCCAGGATTTGCCCAACCGTGGGAAAAAGAGCGCGCGGCTTTCCCAGACCGCTTGGCTACCCCGCTCGCCATTATGACCGAAGGGCCGATTGGCGGCGCGGCCTTTGGCAATGAATTCGGCCGACCTAACATCTTGGGAATGTTCCGCACCTTGGAAGATGACAGCCCTGGGGGGTGGCGCGGCTACCACAAGCCGATCATGGTCGCTGGTGGCGTTGGCCTCATCGACGCTGAGCACGTGGAGAAGAAAACTCCGACTGCGGGCGATTGCGTCATCCAGCTCGGGGGGCCGGCCATGCTCATCGGCCTCGGCGGGGGCGCAGCCTCTAGCATGGATACGGGTGCCAACAGCGAGGATCTCGACTTTGCCTCCGTGCAGCGCGACAATCCCGAGATGCAGCGCCGCTGCCAAGAGCTAATCAGCCGCTGCATCTCACTCGGTGCAGAAAATCCCATCATCAGCATCCACGACGTGGGGGCCGGTGGCCTGTCCAACGCTTGCCCAGAGCTAGTGGCAGACGTGGGAGCGCGCTTTGACTTGCGGGCCATTCACAACGACGACCCGGGCATGAGTCCGATGCAGATTTGGAGCAATGAGGCGCAAGAGCGCTACGTGCTGGTGGTGGGTCGCGCTGATTTGAATCGCTTTGCCGAGTTGGCCGCACGCGAGCGCTGCCTGTTTGCAGTTATCGGCGAGATCACTGGCGACGGTACGCTGTCGCTCGACGACTCTCTGCTCGGCGGCAAGCCCATCGACGACCTCGACCTAGCGGTGATTTTGGGCAAGCCGCCCAAGATGCTGCGCCGGGCGACGCGCGGCCAGCCCGTGCAGCAGTGCCTCGACTTAGGAGAGCCTGCGATAGCCGAGGCCGCCGCGCGCGTGCTCCGCTTCCCTGCCGTAGCGGCTAAGACCTTCCTCATCACCATTGCCGACCGCACGGTTACTGGCTTGGTAGCCCGCGATCAGATGGTTGGCCCCTATCAGGTACCCGTCGCGGATTTAGCTCTGACCTGTCATTCCTTTCAGGGATACACCGGGTCGGCAATGGCAATGGGCGAACGCACGCCGCTCGCTTTGATGGATGCGCCAGCGTCCGGGCGTATGGCCATTGCCGAGGCCGTCACCAACATTGCTGCGGCGCACATTGGGCCGATTCACCGCATCAAGCTGTCGGGTAACTGGATGTGTGCCTGCGGCGAGGAGGGCGAAGATGCGGCTCTGTACGACACCGTGCGCGCAGTGGGGTTGGAGTTTTGCCCGGCATTGGGGGTGTCGATTCCGGTGGGGAAAGACTCGCTGTCCATGCGGGCGGTGTGGGAAGACGCCGGGGGCGCGGCGCACAAGGTGGTCGCGCCGTTGAGTTTGGTCGTCTCGGCCTTTGCGCCGGTGGACGATGTGCGCCGCCACGCCACACCCGACCTAAAGAGCGGCGACACCCGATTGCTGCTCGTGGATTTGGGTCGCGGGCAAAACCGCCTCGGCGGCTCCTGTCTTGCCCAAGCGTACAACCAAATCGGCAGCGAGGCCCCGGACGTGGATGCCGGCGATGTGCGCGGATTGTACGAGGCCGTGCAGATTTTGCTCGACCAAGATCTCGTGCTCGCGTACCACGACCGTTCCGACGGAGGGCTTTTCACAGCGGTGGCGGAGATGGCGTTTGCTGGCCGCTGCGGCGTGGAGTTGATGATCGACACGCGGGGCGACGACCCGCTCGCCGCGCTCTTTTGCGAGGAAGTGGGCGCTGTGATCCAATATCGCGCCGAGGATGAGGAAGCCGTGTACAAGGTCTTTGCGGACCAGGGCATCGCCAACTTGGTGCATAGCGTGGGTCAGCCTATTGACGACTTACACCTGCGCGTTCGTATCGGTGCCAATCTCGTCTATGACGCCCCGCTGCTCGATCTCCACGCGGCGTGGGCAGAGTTGACATATCGGATGCAGGCTCACCGAGACGATCCGGACTGCGCTTGCGAGGAGTACGAGGCCCTCGCCGACGGCCAGGATCCGGGCCTGAACTTCCACTTGGCGCACGAAGTCGCTCCGACTATAGGAGGGACGGCGCGGCCCCGCGTGGCCGTGCTGAGGGAGCAAGGCATCAACGGCCAAGTGGAAATGGCCGCGGCTTTTGACGCAGCCGCGTGCGAGGCAGTTGACGTGACCATGACCGATCTGTTGGAAGGCCGCGTCGAGTTGAGTTCGTTTCACGGGCTGGCTGCCTGTGGCGGCTTCAGCTACGGCGACGTGCTTGGGGCCGGGGCTGGCTGGGCGCGTTCCATTCTCTTCCACGACCGCCTGCGCGACCAATTCGCTGCCTTCTTCGAGCGGCCGGACACTTTTTCTTTGGGGGTGTGCAATGGCTGCCAGATGCTGTCGCACCTCAAGGAGTTGATCCCGGGCGCGAACAACTGGCCACAATTTGTGCGCAACCGCTCCGAGCAGTTTGAGGCGCGGTTCGCCACCGTAGAGGTGCTGGAGAGCCGCTCGGTACTCTTGCGCGGCATGGAAGGGTCGCGCTTGCCCATTGCGGTGGCGCACGGCGAGGGCCGCGTCCAATTTGGCGATGAGCAAGGACTAGAACGAGCGCGGACACAAAACCAGCTTTGCCTGTGCTACGTGGATAATTACGGGCAGCCGGCCGAGCGCTATCCGTCCAATCCTAACGGCTCGCCCGCAGGACTGACCGCTTTCACTAGCGCCGATGGCCGCGCCACCATTATGATGCCGCACCCCGAGCGCGTTTTCCGCAATGTCCAGCTTTCTTGGCGTCCGGCGGAGTGGGCGGGCGAAGAAGGGCCGTGGCTCAAGTTATTTCAAAATGCTCGCGACTTTGCCGATGCGAGCTAGGTTGACGCCTTCTCTGTGCACGGCCAAACTATAGCCCTTTCACATCAGCCCAATATAGGAGTCTCCATGACCGCACCCATCCGCTGGGGTATCCTCGGCCCAGGCAGCATTGCCCACAAATTCGCCGTTGGCCTCCAAGCCACTTCCGAAGGAGAGTTAGTCGCCGTTGGTTCGCGCGATCAGCAGCGCGCCGACGCCTTTGCCGACCAGTACGGTGCCCCCAATCGCCACGCCTCGTACGAGGCCCTAAGCGCCGATCCCGACATCGACGCGGTGTACGTGGCCACGCCCCATCCCTTTCACAAAGACAATTCGATCCTCTGTCTCGAAGCCGGCAAGGCCGTGCTCTGCGAGAAGCCCTTTACCATCAACGCGGCCGAGGCCGAAGCCGTCGTCGCCTGTGCCCGCGCCAATGGAATCTTTTTGATGGAGGCCATGTGGTCGCGCTACCTGCCCATTATGGTGCAGGTGCGCCAGTGGCTCGACGCTGGGGCCATTGGCGAGCCGCTGATGGTCAGCGCTGACTTTGGTTTTCGCGCGGGCGTCAATCCCGATGGCCGACTTTTTAACCTCGCTTTGGGCGGCGGTGCCTTGCTCGACATCGGCATCTACGTCGTCTCCTTTGCGGCGATGGTGCTCGGCTCGCAACCAGCGCAGATTGCCGCGGCCGCGCACCTCGGCGAAACTGGCGTTGACGAGCAAACCGGCATCGTGCTTCGCTATAGCGGCGGTGCCATCGCCAATCTTTCTTGTGCTATCCGCGCTTCGACTTCGCACGAGGCCCGCATCGTCGGCAGCGAGGGGACGATTGTCATTGATCCGTCGTGGTGGAAAGGCGAAAGCGCCACGCTCAAAGCCGGGGACCGCGAAGAGCGCATCGAATTGCCCTTGGCGGGCAATGGCTACAACTACGAGGCGCAAGAAGTCGCTCGCTGTCTCGGCGCAGGTCTGGCGGAGAGCGCGGTCATGTCGCTCGACGAAACCGTGGCGCTGATGCGGATCCTCGATGAAATCCGCGCCCAGATTGGCCTAAAATACCCAATGGAATAGAAAGGAACGCACTCGTGCAATACGGCAACGTACAAGGCATCGAAAAAAAGATCTCGCGCATAGTTCAAGGCTCGATCATGCTCAATCGCAGCAACAAGGAAGAAGGCTTTGACCTACTCGACGCCGCTTGGCAGGCTGGCATCACCACGTATGACTCGGCTCACGGCTACGGCGGCGGAGAAGTCGATCGCATGCTCGGGCTGTGGATGGAGGCAAGGGGCAACCGCGATGAAATCGTCATCATTGGCAAGGGTGCCCACCTCAACCAAGACCGCAACCGCGTCACCCCCTACGACATTGCCTCGGACATGGCCGACTCGCTCGTGCGGCTGCGCTCCGACTATATCGACCTCTACCTGCTCCACCGCGACGATCCGGCGGTCCCGGTCGGCCCGATCGTCGAGGCGCTCAACGAGCACCACGCGGCTGGTCGCATCCACGCTTTCGGCGGTTCGAATTGGACGCCGGAGCGCTTGGCCGAGGCCAATGAATACGCAGACAAACGTGGACTCGTGCCGTTCGCCGCCTCCAGCCCGAACTTCAGCTTGGCGGATCAGATTGCCGAGCCGTGGAAGGATTGCCTGTCGATTGCCGGTCCGAGCCAAGCCGCCGCCCGCGAATGGTACGCCGAAAACGATATGCCGCTCTTTACTTGGTCGAGCGTAGCGCGCGGCTTTTTCTCGGGCAAAGTCACCCGCGACAACGCCGAGCAAGTGCGCGACCAATTCGACGGCACCATGCCCAAGTCGTACTACTGCGAAGACAACTTCACACGGCTCGACCGCGCGTGGGTACTGGCTGAAGAAAAGGGGTTGTCAGTGCCGCAGGTAGCCTTGTCGTACGTGCTCAGCTATCCGCTCGACATCTACGCTTTGGTCGGCAGCATGAGCGGTGACGAGATTGCGGCCAACGGGCAGGCTCTCGACAATCCGCTCACTGAGGTGGAGATGGCGTGGCTGGATTTGCGGAGCGAGGCTTCGACGACTCGACTGAGCTCGCCGAAGTCCCGAGCTCAGCCGAGGGAGCGTTAAATGGCTAAGCAACCTAATGTCGTCGTCCTGATGTCCGACCAGCAGCGGCTCGACACGGTGAGCTGCTATGGGCTGAACGAGGTGTGCCGGACGCCGCACATCGACGCCTTGGCCTCGCGTGGCGTTCGCTTTGACTCGGCGTTTACGCCGACTGCGATCTGCTCACCGGCCCGCGCGTCCTTTTACACGGGCCTCTACCCGCACAAGCACGGGGTTACGGCTAACGGCCTGTGTTTGCGCGAGGACGTGCGGGGGTTAAATCACTATCTGGACGAGGCCGGCTATCGCTGTGGATACGCTGGCAAGTGGCATGTAGATGAGCAGACCGGCCCGACGGGCTATGGGTTCGCGGGGCAGGACTTTATGGGTTACGCATTTCCAGGGTCCGACCTGCTGCCCGGTTTGCAGTTTGGTGCCAAACCACGCGGACACAACCCCTATGCCGATTATCTCAAGGAGCACGGCTTCGACCCGCCGCCTACGGTGTCGCACCGCTTTGTCGGCACCAATCCCTCGAATCAGGCGCAGGAGATGTTCGCATTGCACGAGGGGCCGGTCGAGTCGTGCATTGAGTATTTCGTCGCCGAGGAAGCCATGCGCGTCCTCGACGAAGTAGCCACCGATGAGCAGCCCTTCTTTTTGTGGGCCAACTTTTGGGGGCCGCACAGTCCCTCGCTGGTGCCGGAGCCGTACTTTTCCATGTACGATCCAAAGGCCATTCCCGAACATCCGGGGTACGCCGAGACCTTTGAGAAAAAACCCTATCGCCAGCAGTTAATCGAAAGGCTGTGGGGATTGGGCGACTACGGCTGGGAGGGGTTTCAGGAAATCGCCGCTCGCTACTTTGGGCATTGCACGCTCATCGACGACATGGTCGGCAGGGTAGTGGCTCACTTGGAACAACTGGGCGTTCTCGACGACACCATTATCGTCTATACTGCCGATCACGGCGACTGTCTCGGCGCGCACAAGCTGATCGAGAAAGGCGAGTTTATGTACGACGAGATCTACCGCATCCCGCTCGTCATCGCCCATCCCGACTGCGAGGCTCCCGGCACGGCCTGCGACGAGTTCGTCTATTTGCACGAAATCATGCTCTCGTCGCTCGACGCCGCTGGTCTCGAAGTTCCCGCCGACCTCGACGGACAGTCCTTTCTCCCGGCCATTGAAGGACGCCCGTTTGCGAATGGCCGCGAGGAAGTGTACTGCGTGTTTGACCGCCATTTTACAGTCGTCAACCAGCGCATGGTCCGCACCCGCACCCATCAGTTTACCTTTAATTCGGGCGACCCGGGCGAGTTGTACGATTTGCAACGCGATCCCTATCAGCTCGACAACGTATATGGCGATCCAGCGTACGAGGCCGTGCGCCAAGATTTGATGGGGCGGATGGGCCGCTACATGGAGGAATTGGGCGATCCGTTGCGCGGGTGGTTTGGGCGGATTAAGGGCGCGTATTGAATGGTCGAGGAAACTTCGTAGGGTTTAGCGGTTTCTTTCCGTATATTACGCCGCAAACGCCTCAGGAGGTGCCACATGGAAATGTTTTTTACCTTCGCCCTAGTTTTCGCGGTGTTGCTGGTCGTGGTGATCAGCATCGTCCGGCTGAACCTCTTTATCTGCCAGCCCAACGAGGTCATCATTTTCTCGGGCCGCAAACGCCAGACGGCCGACGGTCGCGCGGTGGGCTACCGCGTGATTAAGGGGGGCCGCGCCTTTCGCATCCCGCTCCTCGAAAAGGTCGATCGCCTCGACTTGCGCACGATTCCCCTCGAAGTATCGATCAATAATGCGTACTCCAAAGGCGGCATCCCGCTGTCGGTGCAAGGCATCGCCAACATCAAGATCGCCGGCGACGAGCCGCTGCTCGGCAATGCGCTGGAGCGATTCTTGGGCATCGCGCTCGCCGAAGTCCAAGACATTGCCAAGGATACGCTCGAAGGCAACCTGCGCGGCGTCCTCGCCACGCTGACCCCCGAAGAGGTCAACGAGGATCGCCTCAAATTCGCCCAATCGCTCATCGGCGAGGCGGATGTCGATCTGCAGAAGCTGGGCCTCGTGCTCGACACGCTCAAAATCCAGAACGTCTCCGACGATGTTGGCTATCTCGACGCTATCGGCCGCAAGAGCACAGCCGCAGTCCTCAAGGAAGCCGAAATCGCCGAGGCTGAAAACCGCGCCGAATCACAGGAGAAATCCGCCGAGGCCCGTCGCCGCGGCGAAGTCGCCGACGCCGAAGCGCAGGTGGAAATCGTCGATGCGCAAAACACGCTCCGAGTTCGCACTGCCGATTTGGAAGGCGAAGGCTTGGCCGCGGAGAAACGCGCCACGCAAGTTGCCCGCAAAGCCGAAGTCCAGGCCGAGCAGGAGGTTGAGCAGGAGCGCTTGGCGCTGCAGAGACGCCAACTGGAGATCGAGGTCATTGAGCCAGCCCGCGCCGACCGCGACGCAGCCGAACTGCGCGCCAAGGGCGAGGCGGCCAACATCCTCGAAAACGGCCTCGCCGAGATCGAGGTCCTCAAGCAGAAAAACGAGGTCTGGACCATCGCTGGGCCCAATGGCAAGGAGCTGTTGTTGATCCAGATGCTGCCGAGCTTAGTCGAGCAAATCACCGCCATGGCCAAGGACATCAAAATAGACCACCTCGCCGTCGTCGATTCCGGCAACGGCGGTCAGAGCGGTCTGCCCGCGGTCGTCAACCAGATCGGGACGCTGGCCCCTGCGCTCTTTGAGAGCATTAAGGCTACCACTGGCGTCGATCTGGCTTCGGTCATCGCCGACAAGACCGATGGGCAGGTTCCGACGCAGGAAGGGTAGCGTGGATCTCTTTTATCTGTACTTGAGCGGGCTGATCGTTGGGGGGGTTGCCGTTGGTGCCTCGCTGTTTGGCGGGGACGGCGATGGTGCGGGCGACAGCCTGCGGGCGCTGGCTGTTTTGCGGCTGCGGCTGTTCTTCTTTTTTGCCTTCTTCTTTGGTTTGGCCGGGATGCTCGGCAGCTTGCTAATGGGCCCAAGTGCCGCGTTGTTCACGGCGCTGGGTAGCGGTGTCGTATGCGCCTTTGTGGGCGACTGGATGCTGGGCCGGTTGAGCGGATCAAGCGCCGACAGTTCGCTGGCGGGCGACGACTTGATCGGCCTCGAAGCCGAAGTCACCGTCCCCATCGCCAGTGGCAGCACCGGCAAAATTTCCGCTACCGTCCAAGGCCGCACCATCGAACTGTTGGCGCGCCGGGCCAACGCCCAAGACCCCCTCAACCCCGGCGATAAGGTTTTGGTCCTCGAAATCGACGATGGCGTTGCTGTCGTCGATTCGAGCTAGCGGTTCTCCACCCCTCCAAAGCGACAGACGATTTCGTAGAGCACCTGCGTTGCAAAGAGTAGTTCTTTCACGGGGGTGCGCTCGTCGTGGCCGTGGATCAGGGCCATTTCCTCCTCGCCCGGCTGCTGGCGATAGGGCATAAAGCCGTAGATCTGGGTTTCAGGGCGGCGCGGCACAATGTGCTTGGCGTCGGTGCCGGCTGGCATCAGATAGGGGAGCACGGGCGCGTTTGGCTCGCGCTCCTGCATCACCTCGACGATCGTCTGAAAAAGCGGGGTATCGGACGATGCCTCCAACGGCGGCGTGTACTGATCGATCTCAATGGCGACCTCTTCGCCGACAAATGCGCGCAACTCGGCCGCGAAGCTCTCTGCTGTCTGACCGGGCACTAAGCGCCCATCAATCCAAGCTGTTGCCTCTCCCGGAATCACGTTGATCTTGGAACCGGCCTGCACCATGGTCGCCGAGGCCGTGTTGTGCAGCACTGCGCCCAACTCGCGGCGCAAGGTGTTGCCGATGGGCAGGTCGCGCAGTGCGGCATCCGAGGTCGCCGGATCGAGCACTTGTTGCCACAGGGCGGCTTCGGCGGCTGGACGGCGGCTGGCGATTCCCTCGACAAAGCGGCGCACGCTAGCGGATACGTGCGCGGGAAACACCGCTCCTTCCAAGCCGGCTAGTGCTCTGGACAGCTTAACGATGGCGTTGTCGCCGTGCGGCATGGAGCCGTGCCCAGGCGTTCCGCGGGCGATCAGGCGCAACCGGCACAGTCCCTTTTGCCCGGTCTGGCAGGTGTAAAACCGCTGCTCGCCGACCGCGAAGTCACTGCCGCCGCCCTCGGTGATGATCAAGGGCGCGTCCCACAGTTCGGGTCGATTGTCGATGATCCACCCCGGCCCGTGATTGCCTTTGCCGGCTTCCTCGTCGGCAGTGGCGGCGAAGATGATGTCGCGGTTGAGTTGGACGCCTTCCCGTCGCAACAGGAGTAACACCATTAGATTCGTTGCAACCATGTTCTTCATATCCAACGCGCCCCGTCCCCACACGCAGCCGTCGGCCAGCGCGCCGGAAAAGGGCGGGTGGGTCCAGTGCTCCGGCTCGGCGGCCACCACGTCGGTATGTCCCAAGAGCATGAGCGGCGGCTCGCCGCCGCCGGGCAGCCGTGCGAGGATGTTGCCTCGCTCGGGCGCGGACTCGACGAAGAGGGGATCAAAGCCCTCCTGCCGCAGTATTCCTTCTAGATAGTGCGCGGCTTTGCTCTCGTTGCCCGGGGGGTTGGTGGTGTCGATGCGGATGAGGGCCTGCAAATACCCGGTTACTTCGGCGCGCACAGCTTCCCAGTCGATCACAATGGTTCCTTTCGATGGTTACGAACTAACGCTCACAAGGAGTGCTAGTGCAATAACGGCAGGGACTTCGGCCAATTTCGCATGACGCCTGCCAATTTTTCCAGGCTGTGGTGACAATACGGACAATGCCCCTTTTTGCGTTAAAATTTCTCAACTCTATGTATAACAACGAGATATGTAAAATTTTAACATGTTGGCACGGCTTTTGCAATACAATGGGCGAAGGCCAGACAAACCAACCACCTCTTAACAAGGAGAAAGATCATGGCCATCAAGACTTTACTACCCACCGCTCGCGTCAGCAATCGCCCGTGGCGCAGCCCGTTCGACAACCTCGTGGATGCCTTCTTTGGCGACGACTCGCGCTTGCCCGTTTTGACTGGCAACGCGGCTTTTAGCCCGCGCATCGACGTCAAGGAAGACGACGCCTCCTTCGAGATCTCGGCCGAGCTGCCGGGGTTGGAGGAGAAGGACATCGAGATCACCGTCGATGACGGAACGCTCGTGCTGCGGGGCGAAAAGAGCGCGGCTAGCGAGGAAAAGGAAGGCAAGTACTTCCGCCAGGAGCGCATTTACGGTCGCTTTGAGCGCGCCTTCCACCTGCCCGATGGCGTGCAGGACGACGCCATCGAAGCCCAGTTCAAAAGCGGCGTCCTCACTCTCCACCTGCCCAAGAAGGAGGAGGCGAAAAAGGTCGTCCGCCAGGTCGAAGTCAAGACCGGCTAGCCTGACTTGAGGCAAGCAAAAGGGGAAGGGCACGACGCCCTTCCCCTTTTTTTAAGATTTGAAAATCGAGTCCGTTGTTCGAAATTCGAGGTTGTCTTTTGTTCGGATCTCAGTGATGATGTTCCTCACGTCGGCTTGCGGCAAAATCCCAAGTTCCCATAGCGCACGCAAAATTTCGGCTAGGTTGACGCAATCTACCCCGTTTTCCCGGCAGTGATGAAAACCACACCTAAACCCCGTTGGTGTTGTCATTTGATTGCTGCTGGCGTTTGATGCGCGAAACGCCTGCTTGCAAGGCTTCATCGACTTCGATTGTTTTCGAGATGCCTTTCGCTTCCAATCCCGCTTCAAATTCAAAACGGTGGATTCCAGCCAATTCTGCCGCTCTGGAAAGCGTTACCTCATCTTGTTGATAGAGTAAAATTGCGTCATCAAGGCGAGATTCCTTATTGACCAACAGCAGTCCTTCAACGGAAATCAGCCGTTTCCTTACGGGGTCTATCCCTAGCCGGAAAATCTCTAAAGTTACTGCTCCCAACAGGGGTTGAGTGGCTTCCGTGCCAAAGACGACGGGTACTATGAACTCTTCACCCTCTAGTCTCATCCAAGTTTGACCGATTCCCCGCTCCATCCTGCTGCCGTCGGCAAGTATAAAATTGGCTCTGCTGAGAGGAACCACTCCCAATCTTCGCAGAAGCGATTCCGGTAGCGTGGTGTATGTCGCGCCGGAATCTACCAGCGCATCAACAGTCTCAAAGTGATGCCCTTGCGGATCACCTATTTCCAGTTCGACCTGAAAGATTCCCATGTGCTTAACTCCTCTTGCTAAATTATAAGGACGGATACAGGGCCTGTTAGTGCAATAACGACAGGCCCTTCGGCCAATTTCGCATGACGCCTGCCAATGTTAGGAACTATGCCTTCCGCGCATTCTGCAATTTGCCCATCCAAGCAAGAACTACGATGACCACCGGCCAAAACGTAGTGTTGATTAAATCGTGTATGCTTGCAGTTATTGCATTCAGGCGAAAGTGACCGAGAGAGACATAATCGTATCTTAGATCGAGAATCTCCATCAAGGATGCTACAATTACAACAGGGATCAAACATCGCGCTTCAATGGAGCCTTTTTTCCAAAGGACTACAGCCAAAAAAAACACGATCAATCCTACGTGCATGTGGATTGAATCCTTTGAGAGTTCTAGGATAGAGACGATTATTCTCTTAGCTTCTTGATATTCGGACATTTTCCAATCTTTGCTTCAAGTTTATTCGCACGTGGCGTCCTGTTCGCGCCGCAGTTGCAACGCAAGCGAATCCTGCAAATCGACCATGGCGTAGCCAATGGCGTAGCCTTGCCGCACATCTTGCTTGAGCACGGCCCCACCTGACAGTCCTAACGGCAACAATCCTTCCTCGCGCGCCACGGTCGCCTTTTCGCTTTGACCCAATACGGTGTAGCCGCCTCCGCCATCGAGGGTCTCGCCGGCCTTGAGGTCTCGCTTGGCCACGGCGATTACATCGGCGGTGGGTACGGAACGCGGAGCGCCGGTTGGCAGGCCGTAGAGCGCGACTTTGGCGATGGTGATTGGAGCTTCAACCGCCACCAAGTGATAGGGGCGGTAGAGGAGGAAGTTTTTGCCGTCGCCGCCCGGATGCAGGTCGTAGGTGGCGAGGTCTTCGACGGTAAAGGGATGTTCGCTGCGGGCGACGACGAAGACGCCCATGCCCAGCGGGTTGGCGAGCCGGGTCTTGCCGTCCTCGGCGACGCTGTTGGCTAGCTCGATGACTCCGCGCTGGCTCAGCAGCCCCCCTTCTTCGACCAAGCTGAATTTTTGCGGAATGTCCGCCAAATTGCACGACGGCTCGTGCATGCCCCTGATGTCGGGGACTAGTCCGGCCATGTTGGCGATGGCCGTGGCCTCGACTTGGGCTTTGGTGCCGTCGCGGAAGGAGTTGTACATCTTCAAGCTGATGTTGCGCCGCTGCAAGGTTTCTTCGTCAAAGCCAAACCGAGCCGCCGTGTTGTCCGGTGTGCCTTGGGGATCGTCGGCAAAGAGGATGGTGCCGCGACCCGCAGCCACGACCTCCAAGCCGAGAGACCACGCCCATTCGATGATGTTCATGGTCACTCCGGGCTGATCGCCATCGACGAGGGAGTACACCACGCCCGCGCTGTCGGCCTTGCGCTTGAGGAGTGCGCCGATGGTCACGTCGGTCTCCACGTTGACCATCACGAGGTGGTTGCCGCTGGCGATTGCGGCGCTGGCCATGCTGGCTCCGACCGAGGTCGAGCCGGTTGCTTCCACTACCACGTCCAAATTCTCGGCCTGCGCGACTAACAGCCCGTCTTCAACGGCGGTGAATTTCCCCGCGTGAATGGCCTCTGCCAACGCCTGCGGGCTATCCGCCGTTCCCACGGCAACGTCTCCGTACCCCGCTGTGTATGCGTAGCGGGCGCGCGCTAGGTCGATGTCGGCAATGGCCGAGACGACCATACCCTGCATCTGGGTGATCTGCGCGACCAACCCGCCGCCGAATTTTCCCGCGCCGATGATGCCGACGCGGATCGGTTTACCTTGCCGCTCGCGCTCGGCGAGCAATGCACTAAGCATGTATTCCTCCTTGCGTTGTTTAGATGCTATTGCTGGCGGGCTTCGACAAGCTCAGCCCGCGTTGCGCTGTGTCGAGGTGTGGGCACTGAGCCTGTCGAAGTGCTACGTCATAAAATCTAAATCCGCCCCCAAGTTCGCCTGCAATACGCGCTCGGCGTATAGCTGCCGCCACCCACGTGCTGGTGCGGTGGGCGCGCCCCATTCGGCTCGTCGGCGGGCGAGGGTATCCTCGGGGACTAACAAATCTAAGCGCCCGGCTTCTACGTCCAACTCGATCAGGTCGCCGTCGCGGACGAGTGCCAACGGCCCGCCGACGGCCGCTTCCGGCGCTACGTGCAAAGCGACCGTTCCATACGCCGTGCCGCTCATCCGCCCATCGGAGATGCGCACCATGTCCGTGACGCCTTGGGCGGCGAGGTGCTTGGGCAAGGGCATGGACCCAGCTTCGGGCATACCGAGGGCGACCGGCCCGGCTCCGCGCAGCACCAGCACGTGTTCCGGCGTAATGCCCAAGGCGGGGTCGTCAACGCGCGCGGCATCGTCTGGCCCCTCGAATACGATGGCTGGCCCTCGGTGCTTGTGCAAGTGTGGGGACGAGGTGGCCTTTTTCAAGACGGCTCCGTCTGGCGCGAGCGAGCCTTTTAGCACTACGAGAGACGACGCTGGCCCGAGCGGCGCATCCAAGGTGCGGATCGCGGTTTGCCACGCGCCGGGCGCGGCTACGTCCTGCAAGAGCGCACCGAGGGTTTGGCCGCTGACGCCTATTGTATCGAGGTCGAGCATCGGCTCCAGTGCTTTGAGCAGGACGGGTACGCCGCCGGCCTTGTCGAAATCCTCCATGTACCCAGTGCCCGCTGGTTTGCAATCGACCAGCAGCGGCACTTGTTGAGCTGCGGTGTGGAAGTCGTCTAGCGACAGGTCCACGCCAGTCCGGCGCGCAATGGCGAGCAGATGCACGACCGCATTCGTCGAGCCGCTCAGTGCGGCCAGCACCTTGAGTGCGTTGGCAAAGGCCGCTGGCGTTAGTATGTCTCGCGCCGAGCGGCCGGCGGCGGCTAAGGCTACGGCCCGGCGGCCTGTGGCGACTCCGAGGCGCAAGCGCTGGCCTGAGACTGCGGGCGGAGTGGCTGCGCCCGGCAGCATTAGCCCGAGGGCTTCGGTCACGCAAGCCATGGTCGAAGCCGTGCCCATGACCATGCAGGTTCCGGCCGTTGGGCACAGGCTCTGCTCGACAGCGGCGATTTCTTCGGCGTCGAGCGCACCGGCCCGGTGCTGTGCCCAGTAGCGGCGGCAATCCGTGCAGGCACCCAATCGCTCGCCCTGCCAGTCTCCGGCCAGCATTGGCCCGGCCACGAGGTGGATGGCGGGCACGGACGCGGAAGCTGCGGCCATGAGTTGGGCTGGCAGGGTTTTGTCGCAGCCGCCGAGCAGCACGACCGCGTCCATGGGCTGGGCGGTGATCATTTCCTCGGTTGCCATGGCCATGAGGTTGCGGTAGAGCATGGCGGTGGGGGAGAGGAGGATTTCGCCGAGGGAAAGGGTCGGAAAGACGAGGGGTAGGCCGCCCGCTTCTAGCACGCCGCGTTTGACGGCTTCTACGAGCTGGGGCATGGCGCGATGGCAGGTGGTGTAGTCCGACGAGGTATCGGCAATGCCGACGACGGGCCGCTCTAAATCCGCTTCGTCGTAGCCAGCCGAGGCGAGAAAAGCGCGGCGCAAGTAGCGGCTAAAACCGGGGTCGGCGTAGTGGGTTAGGTTGCGGTCGATGCCGATGGGGGGGGGCATGGGGTTCCTTTTGGATGGGCTCTTTGTCGTCCTCTGCAAGTGCTTCAGATACTCACTTGAAGGCAGTCGCACCTGCCAAACGGACCTCGGTACATGCGCGGTTGGATGGTCCATCTTGGAGTGGCACCCTGTTTCACCAAGACTCGGTGGATAACGCCGATAAGAGACTTTGGTTGCTGTGGGGTATTCCCTGAGATATCGGCTTCATTGAACTTCCCATGCCCGATGACGAGACAGGTTGCAATGCCAGTGATCGTGTGCTGTTCGCCGTACTGTTCCAAGCGTGTCGCGTCACCGTAGTTGCTAACTCGGAACGCCAACTTCTTACCTCTCCGAAGCAATGCCGATAGATCTCTAAGGTGCCAGAAAGTGTTGCCGCCTGAGTCTATGACTAGAACTCCGCTGAGGATGTCGATTGGGTCGTAATCGAATTCACATAGAGAGTAGCTCGCTAGAATGGAATCCACGTCTGAGAGACCATCTAGCAACCTCACCTGTTCGGACAACCAAGAGTCGATGGCGTGCCTTGACGCGGCGATTTCTCCAGGCTCTCGTTTTGCGCTATTAGGTAGGTGGCTAATTAGACCGACAAACGCTCCGTGCGAGTCATGCGCGGCGAATCCACCTACGGACTTGGCCGAAAGGAAATCGTGTGGAGCGACGTGATGGGTCCTTATCGCTGCCAGACCATAACAGATTTCGTCGTCACGGATCTCGCGGAGCCTGGGAGACACTTGGTCTACAAGCGTCGCCGCAGGTTGATTCACTCCCGCCGAGATGTATGAGAGAGAAGATAGCCATTCAGATCGATGCCCTGGTGTCGGTGGAAAACCGTCATGGATTTGGCTAGCAACGCCGTTCAATTCCACGGAAATCGGTACATCGATACCACAAACCAAAGCTGCAACGTAATGGTTGAACGGTACGTGGAATGGCTGTTGACCAGACACGTTACACGGAATCTCGATCCTGTTCAGATCCAAGACGGTGTTGGGTTTGAGTTCGAGTTCTACTCTGGTGCAGATGTCCATTCCGAAGTCCTTCGGTCTTTGGTTGCTGAGAGTTGGTCGCAGTGAAAGACCGTTGTCGAACGAGAGGCACCGTACCTCTTCCAAGCCCCGGTCGAATCGCCTAGAGAACACTCTCACCTTGGTGGCGGCCATGAAGATGGAGAAGAACCCGATTCCAAAGCGGCCAATCGGCGAGTGCTTGGCGGCGTGAATTCCGGGGAACTCGATAGAGGCACGTTCACTGGCCCAGAAGCTCTTGCCGAAGTCCAACAGGTCTTCGGACAGAGTTGTAGGTGACATGCCGACGCCGTTGTCGTCGACTTGAAGGATCTGGCGTCCGTTAGCATGTTCCTGGCAAAGCCGAATTCGGATGTGACCTGTAAAGGCTGCCTCGCCAATAAGGCGTCTTGCCGATATGGCGTCGGCCGCGTTTTGGACCAGTTCGCGCAGAGCGATCTTGATACGTTCGGTGCCGGTAAGGCTGCCATAGAGCTGTTCACCACCGAGTCTACCGACTAGGGCTGAGACATCTGACACATGCACAGTCGAATTAGTGGGCTCCCAACCTTGTGTCTGAATGTACTGGGCGAGCTCCGTCGCGTTTCCTGCACCTGTAACACTCTTCCTCGCAAAGGTTTGAGTCGTCCCTCCCTGAGCCTTCCGAAGAACGGCGTCGCATTGTTTAAGCTCCTTGTCGAATTGATCCACTAGGTCAAATGCGACCCACCACGCCGATGCCTCGGCTCGCTGAAACGGAGCAGTTGACGCCACGACTAATTGTGTTGGGTCATCATTTTTGACGATCAACTGACCGAGGTGATTCTGGGCCAACCAGTGGGCCTTTGAGACGGAATTCATCTGGAGTATTTTGAGTAGGAAGGTGGGGGCTCTAGATGAGTCCATGTGGCCAGCGTCGGCTGCCCGAAGCAAGCAAGCAACCTTTAGTGGATCTACGACCCAATCTTGGTGAAGGAAGGGGGCCGGAGGGCGGGAAACCGAGAATTGTTCCACAACATCTGCTATGTTCCAGTGATGTGATGATGCGACTTCGCCGATCAGTGGCCCATATTGGTTTCGTAGATCAGCGTCGTCAATGATGTACTGCGGGGCTTCTCCTTCAATGCCCCATCGTTTGATGGCGAGAGTCTTCGCTTGCGTCGCGTGTAGGCTCCTAAGGGCATCGAAGTCGACAGCATCGAGATCGACACTGCCTTGATTCACCTTTTGTCTGTTGTGCGCGTCCTTCCACTGGACGGTCGCCCGCACTGCCTCCTGTCCTCCTGAATATGCCTCATAACAGAGTGCGGCATCGTGGAGAAGGACAGCCGTCCCAAACAGGTAACCTTCGAGCGGGTTGAGATCGTAGTCGCCTCCCGCGATAGTGCTGGCGACTCCCCACAGGGAGTCCAAATGTGACGTGTCGTGCTTTGTCAGACTTGGGAGGCTAGTGACTATTCTTGAAGTTAGGTCGGCAACGCGCGTGCGAGCGCTACGAAGGGACGTGACCAGTCGGGAGACACTGGGGTCGTCAAGGGATTCGGCGAAGGTGCGTTGCCACAGTGGTGACTCTTCCATTGCATTTGTCATGTAGTTGTACTATGCGTGAGCGCACGCGGGCTGAAGTGGCCTAAATAAATCGTTCGCCATTGGATGTTGAAAGTCAATAGACGAGCAAAAGGATCGACGAGAGCGGCGTTGCTGTTCGATACGCGGAGTGGGGATGTAGGCCTAGTAGTGAACGGGCTGTTTGTATGACGTATGGGTATAATAAAGACCCTTTTTTTGATTCTCTGTCAAGGCGCTAAATGTAGGCACGAGTCGGGTAAGGCCCCTGAAGATCGTTTACAGGTCCTTCGGCAGGAATCCCAGTACGGTTAGGTTGCGGCTGGCACGTATCAGGATCAACCTAGGACACGAGGGAACCCTTCAGGGCGTACCAAACCGTACGTCCCTCGCTGGAGGCGGTCGCCAAGTCAGGTCAGACGGCGAAATCGAGGTGTCCTGAGGCTAGGGCCGGTCGGCCACGTAGTGGCATAATCGTTCGAGCCCCGCTGGTCAGATTCCGCGACCTGCGTAGCCGCATGCTACCGATTTTGGGACACCTCTTTAAACAGGCACAACATCAAACAATTCCAGTTGCTTCGGCTCGTCCTGCCACTCCGCTTCCGGCAGTAGGTCTGCAAGCGCAGCCGCTGGGACCCTTCCCAACTCTTTCGGCTCCAGCTTGTGTAGCCCTCCCCCATAAACTCTCCCCTCGTCCAGCATCTCCTTCGGGCTTATGTCATTCAGGAAATCCCACACCTGCCGTTTCAACTGGGGAGATTCTGCAATCGCCCTATCAAGGGTTCCCCTCGGATACAGCATCAGATAGACATTGGGGGCAGTCGCATTGGAGTGGTTCAGTATGAATCGAAATGGCCGCCCGTTTTTCTTGTTGCTGCGGCCGAGGTAGGTGCATAGGAACGGCGCAGCCGGGCGGCGCTCTTGCGCATACCAAGGGGACCGGTGCCGGCATATATAGCGTTCAGCTATGCCTTGCGCTTTGCCTTCTTCAAGGTAGGCCCCCAGCGTCGGATGCCGCTCCTTTATCTTCTCTTCTGGCAACCGACAGTCTAGGAGGAACAACTGACGCTCCACTACAGGATTGCCAGCGCGGTCCGCCAGAATTTCGTTATCTGGCACGTAACGTGGGCTTGGGAGTATAGGTCGGAATACCTCGGCAGGAAGCCCACGCTCTGCGATTTCCTCCGTTGACAGGATGAAGTACCTGTTGCCGCCAGTCGCCAGCCCGCGCTTGATCGTGAAGAAATCCGCGAGCACCGGCGCGTGCGACTCCGAGAGGCCCTCTTTCATCGGGTACAGCGTCCATTTCGGGTCGCGTCGGAGCGTATCGACTGGGGTCAGTCGTTCCAGACTCGGCCGCAGCAGTGAACCGCCATAGGTCATACGCACTTGGTGATGGTCGGGTGGCTCTTCCTTGCTGAACCAAACTACCGCAGAGGACACTAGCGCGTCCCCGAATTGCACTTCTTTTGGGTCGAAGCGGTGGATGTGCAGCAACGTAACCTTGTTGAGCAGATAGTGCTTCACCGACGCGCCGTAGTTGACGTCCATGAATTCGCTCGGTACCAGCCAACCAGCCAACCCGCCTTCCGCCATCCATTGGTGAGACAATCCGAGGAAGTAACAGTACAGACCGGCAAGCCCGTTCACCTTGATGCCGCAAGCCTCCCTTGTAAGGGCCTTCAGGCGTCGTTTCTCTTTGCTGGCGATGTGGTGATGGCGGACATAAGGCGGATTGCAGACCAACAGGTTGAACTTCTCTTTATCTGATGGGGGTACAGCCCGTGTAAAGTCCTCTAGACGGACATCCAGCATAGTACCCTTCCATAGCCTCGCCGCAGGTTCGCCGTGATGAGGATCGACTTCGTAGCCGACGGCGCGTGTCAGGTGGTCTGCCGGGAAGACCTTGAGCAATGCTGAGTAGAACGAGCCGGTCCCGATGGCCGGGTCGATAAACTGCACTGCCTCAGTCTCATTCAGTTGCCCTCTCGCATACTCAAGGATCTGTACGGCAAGTTCCGTTGGAGTTGCAAACTGCCCCATCCTGTTGCGTTCGGCTTGGTCCTTGGCCGCATCCAGTTCAGCCTGGACCGCGAGCCGACGTTCTTCCCGCTTTGTCGTGGATTTCGTCATCTACAGGCCAAACTCCTCGAGGTCTTCGATGCGATGTTCCCACACCCAGTCGATGCCCTCCGCCGCCTCGTAGCCTAGGTAGCCGCTGTCGAAGTATCCGCACAGGAACAGGACGTATTTCACATCCGCTCCGCAAGACTGGCGCAGTTGGCTCATCTTGGCAGCCTCCTCTTTACGGCGCTTGTTCACGTTGGCGAAATCGCCGGCTGATTTGGCCTCGACAAGCAGAGGCAGGTCTCCCAATCGTGCCGTCTTTGGCATGATGACTGCATCCACCGGTATGTTGACCTGCCGACCGGTACCCTCCTGCTCAGCCGGTACGTTCATCCGAAAAGAGAACGTCCCCGGCTCCATGTTGTCGTAGCTTCTCTGACCTCCTGCCGGAAGATTGGCGTATCCGCGGGCCTCTAGCCACGCCGCGATGGCTTCAAGCTGCCGCTTTTCCTGGGCATTCCGAATGATGGGGTTTGCAACGGCCCCGCACAAGCGGTCGGCCAAGATTGTCGCTGCCCGGTGTCGTTCCTGCTCCGAAGGCACGTCTCCCCACTCCAGCCAGACGAGAATGTCCTTGTCAGCCATCTTTTGGATGACTGCTGCCACCTTGCCAAGGCCGCTATTCACTTCTTGCCGGGACATCCGAGGCGGCAGCTTCCCGTCCTTTTCCATGACTTTGACTAGATTCGCCGGCACCCCGGCGAGTCCGATAAGCCGGTCCACGGCGAGGGGCGGGCAGGTCGCCATCCGTAGGGTAGGCAGGATGCTGGGATTGGCCCTCAGCAGCTCCACATCAATATCTGTCAGGTTTTCCGTAGCCTCTAGGGTCGCCTT
This sequence comes from Candidatus Latescibacterota bacterium, assembly GCA_965219735.1. GTDB lineage: Bacteria > Latescibacterota > UBA2968 > UBA8231 > UBA8231. Next base: position 4,832,319 of record OZ244790.1, on the reverse strand, counting down.
AACGTCTATGGTAGTCTGAAATCGGGTTGTCCGATAGGCTTCCGGCGCAAACCGAGTAAACCAGTTGTTGTACATGTCTACCGATTGTTCGATGTCCGCTTTCCATCTGTCTGGTTTGTCTCTATTAACCGCCATCACTCAGGTGTCCATCCATAAATATCAAATCGTTGAAGTATGATCGTCGTCGTTCACACGACATAGGGCCGTGATACCGCCGGATTCCAGCTTGTCGAGAGTTCCATCGATATCCTCGAACACCTAGTACCCTCTCATTTTTCGAAACGCTGATGCCCGCTCTGTGTCCACGACTTCAGCGATCCGCTCCATCGTCTCCACGTCATGCTCGTCGCACTCTCCCTTCCCAAGTCTCACGCTTAGTTCTTTCCAAGTCTGCTGTTGCTCTCCTAGCCCATCTCGAAGGATCAAGCGCAGGAACGCAGTCGAGAGATCGCGGCGCTCCTCGCTAGCCGCCGCTTCCAGCATCTTGGCGACCTTTTCGATCTCTGACGAGGGTGCGCCACCCCGCGCGAGCTTGAGTTGCACTAGGGCTTCGTCTAGAAGCTCGGCGAGGTAGCTGATCGTGTTGTAGTAGCCCGATTGTAAACTCCGACCGCTCATGGCCTCAACTCCCTCGACGCCGTAAATGATTGTTTATATTCTATTTTGGGGTTATTTTGTCCGCCTCGTCGTAGCCAGCCGACGCGAGGAAATCGCGGCGCAAGTAGCGGCTAAAGCCGGGGGCGGCGTAGTGGGTTAGGTCGCGGTCGATGCCGGTGGGGGGAGGATTCAAGTTTGGGCATATTCCTCTGTGCTCTGCTCGTTCGTCAATCTACGAGCAGTCTCGATCAATTCCAAAATCATCTCGATACCCAAGTCGTCGTGGCTAAACCCGTGGGCAATCGCGTTTCTGTATTTATGCAAGTCAGTTAGCTTGAGATACTCGTCCCCTGATATAACTCCCAAGTAACGTGCTTGGTCAAGGACATAACTCGCCGAAGTGATACCCAGCTTTGAAACTCCTTCGTTTGACACCAATGCTCGAATCGCAGCCTCACAAGCTGACCACGCAAGCATGAAAGCCGCTTCAGGAATATCTAATTGCAGGGCTTTCTCGGCTTGTTCAATTCGTTGGAGGATGCTTTCGCTTTCGAAAGACCTCGCACCAGCAGGTGCATCACGACTCTCAGGCTCACTCACCATAATCAACTCGAAGGTCCAACCCGGCTTCGATTCTATGATATTTGCCAATTCGCTGATTCTACGGTCCGCGGCTAGTGAGGACCGAGACATCACTTCAATCACCTTCGATTCGTCTCCCTTCCGCACAACCAAATCAGCTTGGAAGTTGGGAAAGAAGTCGAGAGGTACCTCTGTCGAAACATCGTAGCCCTTGCTCCGATATTCCTGTGCCGTTTTAAGAGCAAGAAGATGTTCAGCATTGGTTGGATTTCTCATCGAAATACGATCTCCTATTAGCTTCCAAGTTGCGCTGCAAGGTCGTGGAAATCCTCCGCAATTATATCAAAGTCTCCGTCTTGCGCCGTGTCTGCCTGACCTTCCGGTCCCCATTCAAGCGGCCGTGGAATGAAGGCCGTTCTGAAGCCAACGGCTCTAGCTCCCTCCAAGTCGTGGCGATGCGCCGCGACCATCAGGATTGAAGGCGGCTCCAAATCGAGAAGCTGCGCTGCCGTCTCGTACACTTCCCGGTCCGGCTTGTAATAGCGCGCAAGCTCTGCGGACAAGATACAGTCCCACGGAATACCGGCGTGCTTGGCCATGTTGGTCAGCAGCGACATGTTGCCATTGGAAAGCGCGGCAACGATGTATTTGGATTTCAACCGCATCATGCCGCCGACCACATCGGGCCACGGGTACAGCCGGTGCCAAACGCGGTTGAAATGACTGCGCTCGTCCTCGGACAACTCGGGAATCGCAAAGTCTTGCAGAATGTCGTCGAGAATCATTCGGTGGAGCGCGTCTATTGTCGTCCAAGGCAATTCGCCGCGCCGCACGCGACCCATAGCGGGTTCATAGCCTCTGCGCCAAGCCGTGGCAAAGCGCGCCCAGTCCACGGTAAGCCGCTTGTCGCAGCCCAATCGCTCACCCTCTCGCACAATGGTAGAGTACCAGTCGGTGACCGTGCCAAAGACATCGACCGTCAGGGCCTTAATAGATGTTTGATAGGATTCCATGCTTTTAGTCGTTCAAAGGATTTTTCTATCTAGCTGCGGGAGTCCGCTTGCTATTGCTCCGCTCCCGATTCGGATTGGAGCCGCCCGGCGAAGAGGTAGCGATACAGCTTGAGGGTAAGCCGCTCTTCGTTCTGCTCCAGCCAGCCTAGGGCTGCCAGCGTCAGCACCATCGTGCGGCAGGATTCGTCTGCGATTACGGAGGCCGCTTTCTGGCCCGCCGCGCCCGCCGGCCATATCGCATCGCCCGGGCCGCATTGAAACAGGCGCGTACCCGCGGAATCGTAGCCGGAAGCCCGGCCCGCAAGCAGCAGTTGCAGACCTTCTTGCGGCGCATCCGGTCCTACGAGAGCCTCGCCGGCAGCGTACTGGCGCGGACTCAGATAGGGTCGAAGTTCCTCCAGCAGATTTTCGAAATCAATTTGCCGCTCTAGGTAGCGCTCGAGATCATCGACGGTGTGCTCCATCAGCGAGGCGCGACGCTCATCCGCCTTGTCCACGTTCGTCCTCCACTCCGCAATGACGATGTCCTCACAGCGCTCGAGGGCGCGATCCACATCAGGCTCCACCAGCAACTCGGCATATACGGTAGGCGGAAGGTTGTGTTCAAATCCGGTCCGCAATCCCTCGGACAATGCGCTCAGAGCTACTCGTACACCAGCAGCGTGTGCCGTCTGCAGAAACCTGCTCAGGACGTTCACTGCCGAAAAATCGAAGCCGGAAACGGCGCTGAAGTCCAATATCAGGCAAGTAGGACGCGAAGCGCCGCGCAGGGACTGCCTGAGATGATCGGCGAGGGGGCACACGCTACCGAAAAAGAGGTAGCCGCGCAGTTGGTATGCCTGCACCCGCTCTCCCTCCTCCAGCAGGATGGCGCGATCGGGGACGGGACGGGTCTTGTTGCTCTCGCGCTCGTGCGCGGTGAACTGCGATGCGATCGGGTCCACGCGGCTGAGGCGCACGGCAAAGAACACGAGGGTGGCCAGCATCCCGACGCCCACACCCTCGATCAGTCCGAAGGACAGGATCGCGATAAAAATCAGCAGGATAATGCCGTACTCCGACCGGGGGAGCCGCTTGCGGCTTTTCACGAGACCTTCGTCTAACATGCCGAGTCCGGCAAAGATCAGGATGCCTCCTCCTACGAGCGAAGCCGGGACGAATCCCAGTATTCCGTCGCCTAGGAACAACGCGATCCCGATCACGAGGGCGGAAACCACCCCAGTCAACCTTGTTGTGGCTCCAAGCAGCTTGCTGCGCAGGGAAGCCGGTACGACAAAGGTCGCCACTGTGCCGCCGCCTAGACCAGCGACCATACTCGCGACGCCCGTCACCCGGAACTCCCGGTCCCAGTCCAACTCCTGATTCGTCGCCAATTCGAGACCGGCAAAATTCATGATTACGCAGATGAAAGCGACCAAGATCAGCGTCAGCATGTAGGGAGCCTGCTCGGCCATTGAGGCCCATTGCACGTGTACCAGATCGGCAGGGAACAAAGCTGGCCACAGGCTCCCGTCCGCAGTGCTCGTAAGCAGCAGGCCCTCCGCCCGCGCCGCTTCAACCGAAATGCCGAGGCTGGCGAGTACAAGATGGTACGCAGCGCCGACCAGTGCGACACTCACCGGCAGGATCAGCGGGTTGCGCCAGCGCTTAATCGCGAGGTACAAGGCGATCCCATACGCCGCACCCGGGCTCCACTTCCACAGCACAGAGGGTTCAAAGAGCGCGGGAATCGCTCGCCAATCTGGTTTGGCTCCCATCAACGACATGGCCGCCAAGCACACGGCTCCCCCGATTCCGGCTACAAACCCACCCGTCACTGGATAGGGGATGAAGCGGACTAGATTGGCGAGCCGGAATCGCCCGATCAGGAGACAGCACGCGCCAGTGGCGACGGCACTGATGATGAGTGCGACCGCGGTGGTGACAAACAGCGCGTCGCCCTCGGCGCTCATTGTGAACCCGACCGTGGCCATGACGATCACCAGCGCGGGAGACAGTCCCGCAATCGCGCCGAGGTAGCCGCCCGCGAGGGCGATGGTGAGGCACGCCGCGAAGTTCCCAAACAGCACTAGGCCGACGCCCTGGGAGGAATAGGAGGCCAACGGCCCCGAAGAATATGAAGCTCCCGAAGGCAATCTGGGAGACGAGCAGACCTAGGCCCGAGGTGAAGCCGGCTGACAGCGCTGGAACAGCCTTCGCGGACAGGATGTCGGCGCGAAGCTCAGATGTAAAATTTTGGAGTAAGGATTTCACTTTGCTAAGTCGGAGAAACTGAACTGATGCACCGCGATTACCTCCCCTTGTAATCAGGTGCCGCTAAGGGAAAAGCTTGTTAGGGGACTCGCCAAGATGAAATAAGGACCCTTTTTATAGGTTCTCTGTCAAGACGACAGGCCCTTGCACGGGCCGGATTTCCTTCCCGCCTTGCCCTAGTCCAACAGCTTAGCTATTCTCTTTCCCTCCCCGTGATCCCCACTCGTCTTCGCCGCACACTGCTTCAGGAATTTGTACCTTGATCAGCGACGCCGAGAGCATCGCCGAACACATCCGCTTTCTCAAACGCCGCATCTTGGGCAATGAGGTCGTCCATCACCAGACCTTGCCCGCGCGTCCGGCGCGTCTAGTCCGCGACTTGGCTGGCCTGCCTCCGGCCATGGCTCGCATCCTCGAAATCGCCCGCATCCCCGCGCTCTATACGCACCAAGCTGAGGGTATCCAAAAAGTGCTGGAGGGCCAGCACTTGGCCATTGCCACGCCCACGGCCTCGGGTAAGACCTTGGTGTACAACGCGCCCGTGCTATCCACGCTGCTCGACGATCCCGAGGCGCACGCGCTCTACATCTTCCCGCTCAAGGCGCTGGAGCAGGATCAGTTCGACGAGCTGAGCGGCCTGATGCAGGGCTTGGGCGGCACGCTGAAAGCGGCCATTTACGACGGCGACACCACGAGCCATCGCCGTCGGCAAATTCGCAATAAGCCGCCGCAGGTGCTGTTCACCACGCCGGACATGCTGCACTCGGGCATCCTCGCCTTCCACGAGGCATGGGCCGGGTTTTTCGCCCGCCTGCGCTACGTGGTCATCGACGAGCTGCACGCGTACAGCGGCGTGTTTGGCTCCCACGTCCTGCACCTGTTTCGCCGCTTGAACCGCATCTGTGCGCACTATGGGTCCGATCCGGTGTACATCACCAGCTCGGCGACAATGGGCAATCCCCGCGAGCTGGCGGGCGAGTTGCTCAACCGCTCCTTTTACGCGATTGAGGATCACGGCGCTCCGGCCGCGGCGCGCCACTTCGTGTTTGTCAACCCGAGCGAAAGTCCCAACACCCTCGCGGCTCACCTGCTGCGCGCCAGCGTGCTCCAGGACTATCGCACGATTGTCTTCACCCGCGCCCGCATCACCACCGAACTGGTGTACCGTTGGGCTACCCAGAGCCGGCCGGACTTGCGGGAGCGGATTTCTTCGTATCGCGCGGGCTATTTACCTACGGAGCGCCGCCAGATCGAGCAGGCGCTCAACGGCGGTCAGCTCAAGGGCGTGGTGGCTACGTCGGCCTTGGAACTGGGCATTGACATCGGCGGCTTGGACATCTGCGTGTTGGTCGGCTATCCGGGTTCGATCATCAACACTTGGCAGCGCGCTGGCCGCGTGGGCCGCGCTGGCCGCGAGTCGCTCATCCTCCTCATCGCCTCTCCCGATGCGCTCGACCAGTATTTTATGCGGCATCCGGGGGACTTTTTTGTGCGCGATTTAGAGGACGCGGTGGTGGATCCGACGAATCAGTACATCCTCAAAAACCACCTCACGTGTGCGGCACGCGAATTGCCTCTCGCCGCTAGCGAACCAGAATACGCACTGCCCAACTATCAGGAGGCGGTTGATGCGCTGACTGAGGAGGGGATGCTGCTGCAGAATGCCGAGGGCGACGCTTGGTTTGCCGCGCGCAAGCAGCCGCACCGCTTAGTCAACATGCGCACCATCGGCGAGTCGTATCGCATCGTCGATCGCGGCGACAATCAGATTGGCACGGTCAGCGGCGGTCAGGTGTACGGCGAGTGCTACAAAGGCGCGATTTACTTGCACCGCGGCCGCCAATACGAGATCGGCGACCGCAACCCCGAGCGGGGCCAGATCTACGCCGAGGAAGTGGATGTGGCGTACTTCACCCGCGCTCGTACGGAAAAGGACACCGAGATCTTGGAGGAGTTGCGCTCGCGGCCGTTGACGGGCTTTATGGCGCGGTTGGGCCGACTCAAGGTCAGCTCTCAGGTGGTGGGCTACGAAAAAATCCGCGTTGGCGACCAAGTCGTGCTCAGCAAACACGAGCTGGAGTCACCGGTGGAGCACTTTGAGACGATTGGCTTTTGGATTGAACTCGACGCCCACTTCAAGGCCGATCTCAGCCGCCATCAGCACCACTACATGGGTTCGATCCACGCGATTGAACACTCCATGAAATCGCTCTTCCCGCTGCTGGCTTTGTGCGACCGCACGGACGTCGGCGGGATTTGCTATCCCCTGCATCCTCAGCTCGGCAAGGGCGCGATTTTCGTGTACGACTATCACCCCGGCGGCATTGGCCTCGCAGAAAAGGGCTTTGCCCAGCTCGACCGCCTCTTGGACATGACGCTGTCTATGGTCGAAACCTGCGATTGTCTGCTCGGCTGCCCGTCTTGCATCCATTTCCCCACGTGCGGCGCGGGCAATGTCCCCCTTGACAAGGCTGGCGCGATCCACCTGCTCGGCGCGCTCACGGGCCGCCGGGCCATCGAGCGCACTGCGTCCACAGCCGAGGCCACAGAGGACGCGCCGATTTTCGCCGAGTGGGAAGAAGAGGAGGAGGTAAAAGAAATGCCGCCCGAACAAGGTCCGCACGTGGTCGTGTTCGACCTCGAAACCCAGCGCTCGGCTGCCGAGGTCGGCGGTTGGAACAAAGCCCACATGATGGGCATGTCGGTCGGCGTGGTGTGGGACAGCCATGCGCAGGATTGTACGACGTACTTTGAGGAAGACATCGACCGGCTTTTGGAGCACTTACAGGCGGCTGATTTAATCGTCGGCTTCAACATCATCGGCTTTGACTATTCGGTCTTGCGCGGGTACAGCCCTTATGACTTCCGCACGCTCAACACGCTCGACATGCTGCGCGAGATCCACCAGCGGCTGCGCTACCGAGTGAGCCTCGACGCGCTGGGTCGGGCCACGCTCGACGCAGCCAAGAGCGCCGACGGGCTGGACGCGCTGCGGTGGTTTAAGGAGGGGCGGCTGGACTTGATTGCCGAGTACTGCCAAAAGGACGTGGAGCTGACCCGCGACCTGTTTTACTTTGGGCTACGCGAAAACTATTTGCTCTTCGACCGCCGCAACGAGGGGCGGATGCGCATCCCGCTCGACTGGAAGCTGGAAGAACTGGTCGCCCGCAAATGAGTACAGCCCTTATTTGCCCTCTATGACCCCACAGCCGACGCGGGGACCAGCATTGCCATAGGGTTGCGAGAAATCGTCCGGGAGGGCGTGAACGATGACCGCAAGCCCGATGATGCTGTTATCGCCATCCAATTCGAGGAGGGTGTCGAGGCGGTTGTACGTGGCTTGCCCAGAGGCGTCGGCGGTGATGTTGCCGAGGGCACCGACGTGCCGTTCAGGAGCGTCATCGGGTGCGCCGTGGACTGTGTCGTGGGGATTGAAGTGACCGCCCGCCGACGTGCCATCGGCTGCGCTACAATCGCCCTTTTCGTGGACGTGAAATCCGTGGTCGCCTTCTGTAAGCCCGGTCAGGTTGGCGATAACGCGCACCCCGCCGGCTTCCTGTGTGAACTCGACCGTTCCTTGGGCTTCGTTGCCCTCGGTGGGGTTGATGACGGCGATGGCTTGAGTGTCCACAGGCGCGGTTGGCTCGTCTGAGGAGCATCCCAAGCAACTCGCCGTCAACGCGAGTGCTAAGCCGATGATGGGTTTATCAATAAATCGGATCATGATCAACCTCCTTTATGTGGATTTTTCAATATATAGCAAGCAAATTCTAGGGCACAATACCTAGGCGCTTAATACGCGACAACAGATGCGACGCGATGTCGGGTCGCCGCTGGCAAATGTCCTTGATTGGAGAGACTTGGGTTGTTTAGCTTACGAACATGTCTGCTACTCTTCCACAATCTGCCAGTGAGGAAAACGCAATGATGAAGCTGGCACAGCGTTTGGTTCCCCTCCTTGTGATGGGGTTGCTGCTGGCGACCATGGCCTGTGTGGGCGAGCAGGATGCCCCCGAGGCAAATGACGGCGGAAGGGAAATGAATACGCCGCACCCGGCAACAGCGCAGGACGAAGGCCACCAGGACCCCGGGTTTTCCGACGACTACGTCCTTTTTGGTCAATCCGCCGCGTTTACCGGGCCGGCCGAGGAATTGGGCAAGGCGATGCGCTTGGGAATTGAGGCGGCATTCCACGAGGCCAATCAGGCAGGAGGCGTCCACGGCCGCGAAGTCAAGCTCAAGGCGTTGGATGACGGCTATGAAACCGACTTTGCCGCTTCCAACACGCAACAGTTGATTGAGAATGAAAAGGTATTCGCGCTGATCGGCGCGGTGGGCACACCCACGTCCCGCGCTGCATCACCGCTGGCCCAGGCTGCCGGGGTGCCCTTCCTCGCTCCGTTCACGGGGGCCGAGTTCTTGCGCGACCGGGAGTTGGACCATGTGCTCAACGTCCGGGCATCGTACTATCAGGAGACCGAGGAGATGGTGGCGCGGCTCACCAAGGATTTGGGAATCACCCGCGTTGCCGTCCTCTATCAGGATGATTCCTTCGGCTTGAACGGGCTGGAGGGCACGCGATTGGCCCTGGAGCGCCGGGGCTTGGAGCCGGTAGCGGCCTCGCACTACCCACGCAACACCCGCGCCGTGAAGGGAGCCGCGCTCAAAATCACCGCGGCCAAGCCGGAAGCGGTGATCATGATTGGCTCGTACAAGCCGGTGGTCAAGACCATAGAGTTGGTGCGGCGGGAGCTGGACCCGGTATTCATGACGGTCTCCTTCGTGGGGAGCAACGCTTTGGCGAACGAGTTGGGGCCCGACGGGGCCGGCGTGTACGTTACGCAAGTAGTTCCTCTCCCCGATGACGAAAACATCCCCGTGGTGGCTCGATACCACAGCGCCCTCTCCGAGTACGACCCCCAAGCGGAACCCGGGTTCGTTTCGTTGGAAGGTTATCTGGCCGGACGCTTGGCCGTCGCTGGTCTCAAAGCCTGCGGCCCCGACCTGAGTCGAGAGTGCCTGCTCCACGCGGTGCGAGATACCGGCACCATAGAAATTGACGGCATGCAGCTCAAATACGGGCCGGACGATAACCAGGGATCCGACGCTGTGTTCTTGACCGTGATTGGTACGGACGGCAAGTACCACGGGGTCGAAAAACTAAAAGGCCTGTACTAAAGACCCACAAACGGCACCTACGGAGAATCTCAAGACCATGGAAGGCTTCTCGCTCCAAGCGATAGTGGATCTGTTTAGATTCAGTGAGCACGCGCATGAACTACACCAATCGCTGTTGACTCTCGGGATGCTCATCATCGTCGCCAAGTTGGCCGAGGGCGTTTTTCGCCGGCTGCGGTTGAACGCCATCATCGCCTATGCGGCGACAGGTATGTTGCTTGGGCCGGTCATGGAACTGACCGGCGTCTGGTGGATTGAGTCTTCGCTGCACCTCGAGTTGGTTTTGGCGCTGGGTGTGTTCATTTTCTTCTTCCTGATCGGCTTGGACGAAGTGGATATTTCCAGTTTCATGTCGTCTCTCAAAGGCCATTACTTCCTCGCCGCCGTACTCTCCGTGACCGTGTCGCTAAGCATTTCGATGCTGGTCACCACCGATTTGGTTTTCGACTTCGGACTTAAACTGAATTTCACCGAGTCGCTGGCGTTGGCTGGCGTGCTGTCGATGACCAGTCTGGGCATCGTGGCCAAAGTGCTGACGGACGGCGGATACCTCAAACAGCCGGTTGGACTGCAAATTTTCACGGTGGTGATCATCGCCGAGTTGATTGCCCTGTTGCTGATCGGCTTCAGCATCGGCGAACACGCGCACCAAGTTTCGCCTGTCGGCATACTGATTTTGCTGGGCAAAGTGGCCGGTTTTTCGGTGGTGACTTGGGTATTGTCGTCGCGGGTGCTGCCGCCGTTGGTGGCGCTGTTGCAGCGGGTGATCCAGGTGCCGCAACTCTCCTTGGGTTTGCTGCTTGGCATGCTCTTCCTGATAGTGTACGGCGCGGAAGCAGTGGGACTCCACGGCTCACTCGGTGCTTTACTGTTCGGGGCGTCGCTGTCGAGCCTTCCCTACCAAGTGCAGCGGGAGATCCTCCCAGGGATTCGCAGCGTGGCCGAGGGGTTTTTCGTGCCCCTGTTCTTTGCTTCCGCCGGATTGAGCTTCAGCTTTACCTTCGCAACCTTGCCGCTGGGGGCCATGGCGGGGCTGGCGCTGATCCCATTGCTCGGCAACTTCACCGGCGCTTTCATCGGCGCTTACGTGTCCCGCCTCGCCGTTCCCTACGCCGTGGCCACCGGGCTGATGGGTAAGGGAGTGGCTGAAATCGCGCTGCTGCTGGTTATGTGGAATTCTGGAATCATTGACGAGGTGGTTTTCTCATTCTTGGTGCTGGTCATGTTCTGCTACATCTTGTTCATGCCGTCGGTGATCAGCTTCGCGGTGAGCCGGGCCAGCCGCAGGACCGACCTGCCAGCGCAACTTGACGACATTCCATTGGGCATAGTCCGCTTTGCGCTGGAAGACATCAAGATTGATGACATTCTGGACCGCTCGCGTCGGCATCCTGCGTCTTCGGTCACAGTGCGTGATTTCACGGAGCAGTGGATCGTTCCGCACCAGCCCCACTACGTCGTGGCAGACAAGGAAGCGCTGGTCGGGGTCGTGTCCCTGGAGATGCTCCGCTACCTGCCTAAGGACGCTTGGGGCAAGACCCAGCTCGACGCTGTGGTCCGCCGCCAAACCCCATTGGCCTATCCTGATGAGCAAGTTGAAGATGTGCTGCACCGGATGTCAGAGAATTCTCTTTCCGTCATGCCCGTCGTGGAAAGGGATTCGGAAAAGTTTTTGGGCGCGGTCACCAACAGCGACATCATCCAGCTCATGACCATGGAGACTATGGGCGAGAGCAGATCGCTGCACCGGCCGGTGCGGTCTCGACAGAATCATTGAGGCGGCGATTTGCCCGCGATGCTGAAAGGAAAAATATGAAAATCACGGATCTCAAATGCGCGGTCATCGGCAACAACCCGGTCGTGCGCATCAATACCGACGAGGGCATCTACGGCCTCGGAGAAGTCGAGGCGAGCAAGTCCTATCTCAAGCCCCACGTGCTGTTTTACAAAGACCGCATCCTCGGCCAGGACCCGACCGACGTCGAGCGGGTGATGCTCAATATCCGCCGCTTGGGCAGTTTCAAGCCCTGGGGCAGTGCGGTCAGCGCGATTGAAATGGCGCTGTGGGATATTGCCGGCAAGGCCGCGGGCGTGCCGGTGTACAAGCTGCTCGGCGGCAAAATCCGCGACCGCGTGCGAGTGTACAACGGCGCGGTGCGCTTCCCCATGGCGCCCGCCCGCTCGCCTGCGGAGGGTGGCCGCCCGCCCGAGGACTACGCGGACAACATGCAGCGCATGATAGACGCGCCGCAGAAGTTCAGCATTATCAAACAGGGCCTCGCCTTCCACGGCGGACGGATCACGGAGTCGCCTAAACATTTCTACGGCACCCACCAAGCCGGCCCGGGCCACGCTAATCGCGGCCCTTTGAGCGAACGCGGCCTCAACTACATTGTCGATTGCATCCGCGCGATGAAGGAAGTCTGCGGCGACGAGGTTGGCTTGGCGCTGGACTTGGGTCCGGGCTTTCTCGTGCCGGATGCGCGCCGTCTCGCCCAAGCGGTCGAAGACCTCAACGTGGCGTGGCTGGAGGACATGCTGACCGGCGATTACGTGCCCTATGTGTCAGCGGATCACTACCGCGAGGTCACGCAGAGTACCTCGACGCCGATCCACACGGGTGAACAGATCTACTTGCGGCACAATTTTCAGGATCTGATTGAGAAGCGCGCCGTGGATGTCATTGGCCCGGACCCCTGCGACATCGGTGGGATTGCCGAACTCAAATGGGTGGCTGAATACGCGGATATGCACGGTATCCTCATGGCTCCCCACGGCGTGCTCGACGGCCTGTTGGGTTTGGCGGCCTTGGTGCAGGTCGCGGCGACGCTGCCGCAAAACTACATTGCGTTTGAATATCCGACTGGCCAGCCCGAGTGGTGGTACGACATCGTCACGGGCTTGCCCGACCCGATTGTGGTCGATAGCCACATCGCCGTTTTGGACGCGCCTGGGATGGGCGTCGATTTAATTGCCGAAGAAGCGCGGCGCTATTTGCGCGAAGAAGACACCGACTTCTTCGACTAGTAGAGTATAGAATGGAAAGGAAAAGTATGCGTGCGGCCCAACTAGTCGCCCCGCGTCAGTGGGAAATTATCGAGACGGGCAAACCCGAGCCGCTCGGCGATCAGATGCTCGTGAAAATGGAGCGGGTCGCGGTCTGTGGCAGCGACAAGCCGCCGTTTTGCGGCCCCCACAAGCGCTATCCGCAGCCGCCCGGGGCCACTGGGCACGAAGGGATGGGCGTGGTCCAAGCCTGCCCGTCGGGGCGCTATCGGGAGGGGGAACGGGTGCTGTTGTGGGGATTTGATCGCGGGCTTTTTCAGGAGTACGTCTTGGCCAAAGACGATGGCGGCTGCATCCGCCTGCCCGGCGACCTGCCCGAGGAAAAGGTGCTGATGAGTCAACTTTTGGGCACGGTGATCCACAGCTTCTACAAGCTGGGCAACATCATTGACCGGGACGTCGTAGTGATCGGCCAAGGCCCGGTGGGGCTGCTGTTCAACGCAGTGCTGCGCAACCTCGGCGCGCGCCGCATCATGGCAATCGATCCGCTGCCCTACCGCTTGGAGGTGGGCCGCCAGATGGGGGCCACGCACGCGATTTGCTCGGCATCCCAAGACCCGGTTGCCGCAGTCGCCGAGATCACCGGCGGTGCTATGGCCGGTCTCGCAGTCGAGGCCGTGGGCGTGGCCGAGACTCTGGGTCTCGTACCAAACCTCTGCCGCCGCAATGCCGAGGTAATCTGCTTTGGCGTCCCGGACAAGGACCACATCGAAGGCTTGATGACGGTCAAAGTATTGGACCTGCTGCGCCAGGAACTGCGCCTGATTTTCTCGATCGGCCCCAATCCCGACCGCGACTATCGGCCCGCGCTCGACTGGATCGTCCAAGGGCGCATCGACGTGGCTCCGATCGTCAGCCACGTCTTGCCCTTTGCCGAAATCCAGCAAGCCTTTGCCATGGCCTTCGACGATCCCGAACCGCACCGAGCACTGAAGGTCGTGCTCAAGTTTCCCTGACGCTGAGCGGAGAGGCATCCAATCATGCAAGTTACCCAGATCGAAGTCCACGAAATCGCGCTCGCGTACCACGATTGGATCGCCTACCCGCTCAGCCACTACTACGGCCCCGCGAGCCGTACGATCTACATCGCCCACACCGACGACGGCCGGATTGGCCTCGGCGAGAGCGGGAGCACCGAGCCGCAGGAGACCATCGACCAATACATCGGCAGCAACCCCTTTGACTGGATCGGCGACGAGACTTCGCTGGGGTTGGGCACGGCCATGTACGACCTGATGGGGCAGGCCGCTGGCGTTCCTGTCTATAAGCTCTTCGGCCAGAAGTATCGGTCATTTGTGCCCGTGGGAGCTTGGACCGTATCGACCCATCCCGAACACATGGCCGAGACTGTAACCCGCTACGCAGCACAGGGTTACACCTGGCTAAAGTACCACCTATCGCCCTTTGAAAACGTCTTTGACCAGACCGAGGCCATGCAAAAGGTCGCGCCGCCCGGATTTAAAATCCACTACGACTTCACCATGCACGGCACGGACGACCACATGCCCGAGTTGGTGGAAAAACTAGCCGAGTATCCGATTGCCGGTTGCTTTGAGGACCCGTTGCCGCCCGGGGACATTGAGGGCTACATCGACCTACGCAAGCGAGCCAAGCGGCCCATCGTCTTGCACCACTTCCCGCTGGGGGCCACTTATGAGGTGCTGATGGAACCGGCCGATATCTACATGCTTGGGCACGCAAAAATCGGCGATGCCATGCGCCGCGCTGGCTTGTTTGCCGCAGCGGGCAAGCCCTTCATGCTGCAAAACGTCGGCGGGGCCATCACCCGCGCCATGGTCGTGCATATGATGGCCACTGCGCCCACGGCCACCTTCCACTGCCACAACGATTACGAGGTCTGGCAGAGCGACGTGGTAGAAGAGCGGCTGGACCCGGTCAACGGCTTGGTGCGGGTGCCGGAAAAGCCGGGGCTGGGGTTGACTTTGGACCGGGAAGAACTGGAGCGGCTGAAAGCGCTAAAGTTGCCGCCACAAGACAAGTGGATTATCAAGTCGCGCTTCAAAAACGGCACCCGCATGTACAACATCGCCGACCCGGCCAACTCGATTTTCATGGTGCGGCCCGACCGCAACCGCCTGATGCCCATGAGCTACGCCGCGCCCATTGAGACCGAGTATTGGGATGACGACGGGACGGAGGAGTACCGGGCGATGTTCAGCAGGATTGAGCGCGAGGGAATCGTGCTGGAGCGTTGAAGCTATTCCTGTCCATCGAATTTGAGCGCTGCTGAGTTCATGCAGTAGCGCAGGCCGGTCGGCTGGGGGCCATCGGGGAAGACGTGGCCGAGGTGAGCGTCGCACTGGCTGCACAGCACTTCGGTACGCATCATGCCGTGGCTGGTGTCGCGCTCCTCGGCGACCTTGTCCGCGGCGATGGGCTGCCAGAAGCTGGGCCAACCGGACCGCGAATCGTACTTGGTCGCCGAGCTGAACAACTCGCTGCCGCAGCAGACGCAGCGATAGACGCCCTGCTCCTTGTTGTTGTTGTACTCGCCGGTGAAAGCGCGTTCCGTGCCCTTCTGCCGCGTTACGTGGTACTGCTCTTCGGTGAGTTCCCGCCGCCACTCGGCTTCGCTTTTGACGATTTTTTTGCTCATCGCAGCATTCCTTTCTCTTGGATCAGTCCAATTCGGCCAACTCGGCGTATTGTCCGCCGAAGAAGATCAGCGGCGCGCCATCGCCCGCCTCGCCGGCGAGGCATTCGCCGATGAACATGTCGTGGTCGCCCGCGGCCGCGACGTCCACTAGCTTGCAGTCCACATAGGCCAAGGCATCGGCCAAAATCGGCGCGCCGGTCTCGGCCACTTTGGTCGCTAGGTCCGAAAAATCCTTGGGGCCGCGCTGGGCAAAGCGCACGGAGAGGGCCTCCTGCTCTCGCTTGAGGATGTTGATGGCAAAGCCCTCGGCTTTTTGCAGCAGGCCGTGCATGGACGCGCTTTTGTCAACCGAGACCACCACCAGCGGCGGCGACAGGGACAGCGACATGACCGCGTTGGCCGTCATGCCCCACAGTTGGCCGTCGCAGGAGGTGGTCACCACGGTGACGCCGGTGGCAAAGCGGCCCATAATTTGCCGCTGAAGCTGAGGATCAAATGCCATTGAGCGTTTCCTTTCGCTTTAGTTGAGCGCGTTTTGATAGATACGGGCCGCGTCGTCCGCTGCCACTGCGACCGGATTGGGTTCGAGTAGGCGCTGGACGCTCAGGGCGCTTTCGACCATCTGCGGGATGTCGGCGGCGCTTATCCCGGCCGCGCTCAGCGAGCCGTAGGGAGTGTGCTGCCGCCGCAGTTCGTCGATCCACTCTGCGGCTAGCTCGACCCCCTCCTCGCGGCTCTTGCCGCCCAGCGCTAGCCCGGCGGCTCCCGCGGCAAAGTAGTATTTGTCGGCCACGGCCGGGGCGTTGTGCCGCATTACCCCGGGCAAGACGAGGGCTACGGCCGCGCCGTGGGGGACGGGTGCACCGCGCTCAAAGGAGACCTTTTCGATCCCGTAGCCGAGTGCGTGGCCGGCCCCGGTGTTGATAGGACTCAACAGCAGCCCGGCGAGCAAGGCACAGCGCGCCATTTGGTAGCGCGCGTCGGGGTCGCTGCGGACTACGGCTTGTACGTATGCCGGGCAGCCCGCGGTCAGGGCTGCTCGCGCCACGGCGTCGCCGATGGCATTGCTCTTGGTGGAAGCCGTGCATTCGAGGGCGTGCCCGAGGGCGTCCAAGCCGGTGATCGCGGTCAATACCGGCGGCAGGTCTTGGTGCAAACGCGGGTCCACCAGCGCGGCCTTGGGCTGTAGATAGCTGCTGTACACGGCCTTCTTGCCGGTTGCGTCGGCGATTACGGCCACCCGGCTGACCTCGCTGCCCGTGCCCGCTGTCGTCGGGATGCCGACGAGTGGGGCCAGCGGTGATTTTTTGTACAGGTCGAAGCCAAAGTAATCGGCCACAGAGCCGCCATTTGCCGCGGTGCAGAGCGCGGCCTTGGCCGTGTCCATGGTGCTGCCCCCGCCCAAGGCGACGGCCACGTCGAAATCTGCGGTCGCCAGTGCGTGCGCGCAGGCATCGACGCTTTGGACCGAGGGGTTGGGCGCGATCTCGCTGTACGTGCCTACCAAGTCCAAGCCGCTGAGGGCTTGGCGGACTAGATCGACGAGTGGGGCGATGCCCGGATCGTGGATTAGCAGCACCCGGCCCGCGCCGAGGCGGCCGCACTCGTCGGCTAGCTGCGCTAGGGCACCCGCCCCGAATACGACCCGCCGGTCGCGGAATTCGAACATTTCAGCTAGCGCTGTCCGCCGACTTGCTGCGGCAAAATAGGCGCTGTCCGATAGCAGATCCTCGTTGATTTGCACACTGCCCATTGCGGCCTTCCTCATATGTGTTGACGCGGCGAACCGAGTCTTGTTTCGCGCGGGGGATTTGTGCAATATATACACGGAATCGCAGCACTACAAAAACGGAGCTACCATGACGCAAGACGCCACCCAGACCTATGCCGAGCAGGGCTTTCTCACGGGCGTTGACCTGTTCAGCGCCAGCGAGATCGATCACTTCCGCGCCTGCTTCGACGAATTGGAAGCCCGCGAGGGCCGCGAAAAATGCCAGATCGGCCTGCAAGCGCGCCATCTCGACGAAGAATTCATCTGGCAGATGGCCACGGATCCGCGCATTCTCGACGCCATGCAGGAGGTCATGGGCGAGGACATTATGCTGCTATCGACGCACTTTTTCTGCAAATACCCCGACCCAGAGGCCAAGCACTTTGTGGCTTGGCACCAAGACGTCACCTACTGGGGCTTAGAGCCGCCCGAGGCCCACACCGCTTGGGTGGCCGTGGATGCCAGCGATGTGGAAAACGGCTGCATGCGGGTCATCCCCGGCTCGCATAAAAACGGCATTGCCACGCACGGCGAGTCGGACAGAGCTGGCAACCTGCTCAGCATTAATCAGGAGATTCCCGACGAACTCGTCGATGACAGCCACGCCGTCGATTTAGTGCTCGCGCCGGGCCAAATATCTATCCACGACGGCCAAGTATTCCACGCCAGCAATCCTAATACCTCCAATCGCCGCCGCTGCGGACTGACGCTGCGCTACGTGGCCCCGCACGTTGCACAGCCCGAGCTCAACTCGCTGGGCAACAAGTATCCGACCACCTTGGTGCGCGGTGAGGACCGCTATGGCAACTTTCCCGAGCAGCACATACCCTTTGCCTCTGCTGCTCGATAATTACACAGTCCGCCACACCACATAAGGAGACACAATGGCCCAGTACGACCGGATGGCCGTCCTCAACGCCATCTACGACACGGGTATCGTCCCGGTGTTTTACAACGCCGACCCAGAAACCACTATCCACATTGTCGAAGCCTGCGCCCGAGGGGGTGCTCGCTGCGCTGAATTTACCAATCGCGGCGATTTGGCCTATCACGTCTTCACCGAGGTGGTGCGCCACGTGATGGCCGAAAAAATCGACATCATCATGGGCGTTGGCTCGATCTGCGACGCGCCTACCGCGGCCCTTTACATTGCCAATGGCGCGAACTTCGTCGTCGGCCCCTTGCTCAACGAGGAGGTCGCCCGGCTGTGCAACCGCCGCAAAATTGCCTATTCGCCCGGCTGCGGCTCGGTCAGTGAGATTGGTCAGGCCGAGGAATTGGGCGTCGAGATCGTCAAAGTGTTCCCGGGTAGCGAAGTCGGCGGTCCGGCTTTTGTCAAATCCGTGCTTGGCCCCTGTCCTTGGACTCGGATTATGCCCACCGGCGGCGTCGATGCCACCCGCGAGAGCCTAGAGGCGTGGTTTGAGGCTGGCGTTGCGGCCGTCGGTGCAGGCTCCAAGCTGATTACCAAGGAACTCGTCGCTGCCAAGGACTGGGATGGTTTGGAGGCCAAGGTGCGCCAGAGCGTCGATTGGATTCGGGAGATCCGCGCTGAGATGGCAGGCTAGCCTGGGTCCATTAGCACTGTACCGGTCAATAGTATCCTGTACTTAGCGATTTGAAAAACTGAGACATCTGCTCGTTGGTTCAAAGGACTGCGCCATGACCTTGACGCAAGCGCAAAAAAGCCACTTTGAGGAACAGGGCTACCTGCCTTACCACCGGATCTTTTCGGACGACGAATTGCAGGCCCTGCGCCAGCGCAGCGAGGAAATTGCCCGGGGCCAAGCCGACCACGTGCCGCCGCGCTACGTCCAGTTGGAAGCCGCCTTCCGCGAGGAAGATGACGCTGAGGTGGATCGCCTCGATCAGGTGCGCAAAATGACCCACCTGTGCTATTTCGATCCCCTCTTTGAGGCCGTAGCTCGCAAGGCGGAGATCGTCGATGTCATTGAGGATTTGCTCGGCCCCAATATCAAACTCTACTGCGACCAGTTGATGATGAAGGCGCGCTATTACGGCACGGTCACCGACTGGCACCAAGATTCCGTGGCGTGGCCGCAATTTGCTCCACAAGATCACGTCTCCTGCTGGGTCGCCCTCGACGACGCCACCGTGGAAAACGGCTGCATGACCGTGCTGCCGGGCAGCCATAAATGGGGGCCTATCAATTCGGCGCACAAAGCCCGCTTTTTGGAAAGTTCCCTGATCCCCGAGCCTGTACCAGTGGAATTGCCGGCCGGCTCCTGCTTGTTCCACCACGGCCTCAACTTCCACCGCACGGGTGCCAATCCCACGCCCAATCGGCGGCGCGGCCTAGCCCTGCACTATCTCCGTTCAGAGACCATGTACCTCGGCGTTGGAAGCGAGGAGCAGCGCCTGATGACCGAGTGCGAAAAGCCGTGCGGCGAATTTCGCTTTATGTTGATCAGGGGACGCGAATTCGACGGGCGGGTGTAGGATCTGCTAATCGCGACGATATTCAACGTAATTTTAACGTCCCGAGAGAATTTTGTCGTTTTATTTTTAGCAGAAATCAGCGATATTCAACCCCTGTTGTTTGGTAGATCGGAAAGCAGTGAGGTGATTGCGATAGGATTGGCTATTGGCTATAGTATAAAACCGATAGAGTAGGATTTGCTCGATCAAAGGAGGGAGATTGAATGATTAGAAAGCTGAGCGGCGACGCATTGCGAATGGGTGGATTTATCGCGGTTTGCGGCCTCCTAATGGGGGCGACCAAGGCTTATGCCGCAAGCGGCGAAGAGCTGCAATTCATTCTCAACACCTTCTCGTTTCTCGTTTGGGGCGTGCTCATAATGTGGATGTGCGCGGGCTTTACCATGCTCGAAGCCGGGTCCGTGCGCACCAAGAACGCCTCCATGATCTGCCTCAAGAATATCGGGCTTTATTCGATCGCTGGGATCACGTATTACTTGGTTGGGTACAACCTCATGTACGTCGATGTGCAGGAAGGCTGGGTCGGTACGCTCAAGTTTTTATACGGGCCTTCGGACAATGAGCTCAAGCTGTTGTCCGGTCAGGCCGCGGCCGCGGCAGACGTGACAAAGGCCGGCCACGCCACTATGTCGGACTGGTTTTTCCAGATGGTCTTTGTGGCGACAACCGCTTCTATTGTATCGGGTGCGCTGGCCGAGCGGGTGAAACTGTGGGCGTTTCTCGCTTTTACGGTCGCGTTGACGGTAGTTATTTATCCCATCGTCGGGGCTTGGACTTGGGGCGGCGGCTGGCTCAGTGCAATGGGATTTAAGGATTTTGCCGGCTCTACCATCGTGCATTCGACGGGGGGTTGGGCTGCGCTGGCCGGCGTGCTGTTTGTCGGGGCACGTTTGGGAAAATTTCGCCCCGACGGCAGCGTCAAGGTCACGGCACCTTCCAACATCCCAGCCGTGACCTTGGGAGTCTTCATTCTGTGGCTCGGGTGGTTCGGCTTCAATGGCGGCTCGCAGCTCGCGCTGTCGAGTGCGCTCGATGCCGTCGCCATGAGCAATGTGCTCGTGAATACCAACCTTGCGGCAGCAGCCGGCGTCGTAGCTGCTCTCATTGTATCGCGGCCGATCTTGGGACGCATTGATCTGCTCGGTGTCCTCAACGGCGCGCTCGCCGGCCTCGTCTCCATTACGGCCGGGCCAGATATCGTCGATCACTACTGGGCGCTCGTAATTGGTGCCGTGGGCGGCGCGTTGTGCGTCGGCGCGATGAGGTTGTTGGAGATCGTCAAGCTAGATGACGTTGTAGGTGCGATTCCGGCCCACTTGTTCGCCGGCGTTTGGGGGACCTTGGCGGTCTGCATTGCAGCCGGTGGCAACTTCGGCGTTCAGCTCATCGGAGTGTTGGCGGTGGGCGCGTTCGCGTTTGCGGCTTCGTGGCTCGCGTGGTTTGTTCTAGACAAGACAATGGGGGTGCGGGTGTCGCAGACCGTTGAAGAACTCGGCCAGGATACCGCAGAGCTCGGAATCGAAGCGTATCCTGAGTTTGTGCTCATGCCCGATCAGGACGACGTTGACCAAATTCGGAATAATTCTTAAATCAAACAGAAACAGTGCATATCATTTAGAAAGGTAGGAGATCAAGTGAACACCGAACAGAAGGACGGCGTATTAATTGCCAAGCCCGAAGGCCGCATCGATGGGGTCAATGCCCGCGACTTCCACGAGGCCTTAAGCGAGGCGATCGGCACGGACAGCAGCGCGGTGCTCGTCGATTTGGCGGACATCAACTACATCAGCAGTGCGGGTCTGCGGACGTTTCTGCTGATTGCCAAAACGCTCCAGCAGCGCAGTGCCCAGTTCGCGCTATGCTCGCTTTCGGAGCCGATACGGGAAATTTTCGAAATCAGCGGTTTTGACAAGATCATTGCGATCCACGCCTCCGAAGAAGAGGCACTCGCCGCACTATCGTAATTAAACTGAAGGGGGGGACGGCGCGTCTGGATTGGCTTCGGCTGATTGCAGGGCTGACGGCCGCACCGCAGGCAGCTCGATGGTCATCTCGGTAAATTCTCCAGGCTCGGAGTGGACCTTGATAGTGCCCCCGTGTTCGCGCACGATGTCGTTGGACAGCGCGAGCCCGAGCCCGGTCCCCTGATCGGTCGGCTTAGTTGTAAAGAATGGGTTGAAGATCTTATCGACGACATCCGGCGGGATCCCGTTCCCATTGTCGCGGATGCGGACTTCGACTTGATCGGGCGTTCGCCGGGAGCTGATCCAGAGCGTGGGAACGTAGTCGGATGCCGTCTCTGGAGCTTGCCGCTTCTCGTTGGTGGCGTAGCAGGCATTGCTCACCATGTTCAGAAAAACGCGAGCCAAATCCTGCGGGACCACCTCTAATTCTCCCACCTCCTCGTCTAAATCCTCCTTGATGTCGAGCTGAAAATTCGCATTAGTCGCTCGGGCGCTGTGGAAAGCGAGGCGAGCGTGTTCTTCAAGCAGGTCGTTGATAGCCGCGGCCCGCGCGTCGCCCGACCCGCGACCCATCTGCAGCATGTCGCGGACAATGCGGTTGGCGCGGTCGCCGTGGTGGCGGATGCGCCCGAGATTGTCGGTCAAGTCGCCCTTGATCTCGTTGAGTAGCTCGCGCTGCTCTTCGTTTATCTTTACGTCTTCTTCCTCTAGTACCTCTTGCAATTCCTCTAACAGTTCCTCCGAGACTTCTGCGAAGTTCTTGACGAAGTTCAAGGGGTTCTGGATTTCGTGCGCCACGCCCGCGGTGAGTTCGCCTAGGGCGGCTAGTTTTTCGCGCATGACGATCTGATCCTGCGCTAGCTGCAGATCTTCGAGTACTTTTTCGAGCGTGGCATTTTTCTCTTCCAAATCCGCGGCGAGTTTTTCCACCAAGTTGAGCCGCTGGGCCTCCAACGAGTTATGACGGAAAATTTCGAGGGCCGCGGCCATGTCGGCGACCTCGTCGCGCCCGGACATCTCGATCTTCGCTTCTAGGTCGCCTTCTGCCATTCGGCGCATTCGGTTCGACAAAAACTCGAGGCGACGCAACAGCACCCGACCCACTAACAGCCAAGCGATCAGAATCGCTCCGATGATGCCGACCGCGTTAATAGCGAGCAGGAGCTTGCGGCCAGTGAAGATGGCTTGGGTGGAAGTTTGGGTGGCCTCCTGTGCGCTTTCTCGGGCCGTGTTCACTAGCCCCTCGACCTCGGCGACTAGTTCAATGGATAAATTGCGGTTGCGGTCGAGCAGTATTCGTTGCTGTTCGGTGACTTGGAGTTCCAAGGTGCGCAGAGCGAAGATCTTCTCATCCCCACGCCCCAAGTTGAACAGGCGGTCAAAGGTCGGGGCGAGCTCGCTGTGCAAGTAGGCGCGCTCGATGCGGAAGCCAACTTTGGGTGTCTGGCGGTCAGAGGTTTGGTCGAGCGTGCTGTGCAAGGGGCCTGCGCCGAGCGCGGCGAGTTTCCGCTCGATGCCGTCGACTGTGGAATCGAAGCGCTCTTGCAAGGGCTCTAGCAGGCGCTCATCCGACAGGTTGAAGGCACTGGCCAGCAGGCGCGTGGCCTTAGTGGTCCCTTCCTGCAACTCGGCTAGATCGCGATAGAGAGAAAGTTCGGCCTCTGAAAGGTGCTGGGCGCGGGGTGCGGGCGGTTCGCCGAGGGTGCGGTAGCCGGTCATTGCGTAGAATAGCTGATCGTCGATGGCCGGAGTCAAGATGCCGATCAGTTCGTTTTGCAGTGATTCTAGGTTGTTGTACAATGCGCGGCTGCGCACGTTGAGGTCAAAGCGCCTGGACACTGATTCTTCAATCGCGTTGATGTTGGCGATGAGGGTGTCGCCGTGGGCGCGAATCCGCGCGAAGCGCTCTTCGGCTGCGCCTTGCTGGGTCAGGGCGGTCAATTGCTTTTTAAAGTCATCCCGCTCGGCGGCGACTTTGGCAGTAACCTCGGCAAAGGCACTCTGCGTCTCGGCCGCCACCAAGCGCGGAGCTGCTGCGGCGAGGGTGCCGCTTTGTTGGGCGACCGCAAAAGCGGTGGCTATCTCTGGGACGGCCCGCTCGTTTACCTGCCTTTGGGCGTCGCCGACTTGGTCGAAGGAAAACCAAGCCACCAAACTCGCGACCATGGTGAGGACCACGGCTGTGCCGATGCCCATGTAGAGATGAAAGGCGATGCGGTGACGAGCTGCGAGCACGCGTTTCAGTAGGGAGATCATGGCTTTATCGCGCTCTTCAAGGAGCGAATGGGGCGGTATTGGCCGTCACTGTCGATTACGGTGAGGAAGACTGAGTCTGAACCCTGATTGTCGCCATCTCCGTAGCGGAGCTCGAATCCCTCTAGGTCGATGACATCGGCGCGGCGCAAGTTGTCCAATAGGCAGGCGCGGCTGACTGCTCGGCCGCAGCCGGTGAGGGCGGCGATGGCCAAGCGACCGGCCAGGTAGCCTTCGAACGAGACAAAGCTCGGTTCTGCTCGCGGGGCTTGGGCTGCGAGGGCGCGGCGGTACGAGCCGACGATGGCCGGCTCGGTGGCCGTTGGGAAGGGCACGACCTGTGAGACTAAAACCCCAGTGCCAGCAGGGCCGAGCTCTCGCGCCAATGCTTTGCTACCCACGAATGAGATGGTCGCAAAGATGGGGGTGAAACTCGTCGTTTGCGCCCAAGCGATTAGGGTTGCGACCGGCTGGTAGGTTCCGACTAAAATCACGGCTTGGGGCTGGCCGCTGCGCAGGTCGAGCAGGGCGGTCTTTACTGCCTTGGTGTTGCGCGGATACACGCCGACCGCCACAAGAGATAGCCCGCGGCGCTCTAACGCACGCCGCACGCCGCGAAATCCCTCTCGGCCAAAGGAGTCGTCTTGGTACATTATGGCAATGCGCTCAATGCCCAAGTCGCCGGTCAGGCGGGCGACGATTTCCTCGGTTTCCTGATAGTAGGAGGCGCGCAGGTTGACCACGCCGCGCCACTTGGGGTCGCGGAGGAAACTACTGCCTGTGAAGGGAGCGATGTAGGGGACGCTGGCGTCTTCGGCAATGGGAACGGCTGCGCGCGAGGTCGGGGTGCCGACGGCACCGATCAACGCGAAGACCCGCTCGCCTTCGATCAATTGGCGGGTATTGTCGATAGCGGCTTCCGGCTCGTACCCGTCGTCGAGCGACACCAATTCGAGCCGGCGTCCGTGGATCCCGTCCTGCTCATTCACCTCTCGGAAGGCCGCCTGTATCCCGAGCCGCATGTTTCGGCCCAGCTCTTGGGCTGGCCCGCTAAAGGCAGCGGATTGGCCAAAGAGGATACTCCGGTCGGAGACGCCGGGCTGTTCCGCACCAAGCGCGGCACCCGCAACCAGCAGCGCAGCCGCGCATTGAGTAAGCCTGCTACTCAACTATCCCTCCGCTTGACCAAGGTCAGGCAGTTTTTGTCTTGCTGTCGCTGGTAGTGGACCTCGTCCATCATGGTGCGCACAAGGTGGATGCCCAGCCCGCCCACGGTGCGGTCCTCAACCTCGGCGTCCAAGTTTGGCTCTGGAGCGTCGACGAGCGGATTGAAGGCGTGGCCGTCGTCCTCGATCTCGATTGTAATCGCCTCGTCCTCTGAGGAGATGACGATCTTGATCTCGTGGGATTGATCGTCGTCGTGTCCGTAGTTGACGATGTTGACCCCCAATTCCTCGACGGCCAGCCCGATCTGAAAGGTGACGTCTGGGGACCAGTTTTCTTTTTCTGCTAGCTCCTCAATAGCGGCGTTGACCTTGTGCAGTTCGTCCAGTTCAGTCGCTATGAGCAGCGATCTCTGGGCGCTCATTGGTCTGTCTCGCTGCGGCGAAGCGTCAGGCAGGTGACGTCGTCAAATTGCGGGGCATCGCCGGCAAAGGCCTCGACCGCCGCAAAAACCGCCTCGTTGGTAGCGCGGGCGTCCATAGGTGTCCCGTCGGTGAAAATCTCGCACAGGCGCTCTAGCTCGAACTGGTCGCCTTGGTCGTTTTCGGCCTCGGTGACGCCGTCGGTGTACAAGACGACGCGGTCGCCGGGTTGCAGGGTCATAGAGCTTTCTTCGTAGGTGAAATCTGGTACCACGCCTAGTGCTACTCCGCCGGTCGGCGGAATCACGGTCGAGCTGCCGTCGGCGTGGACCACCAGCGGCGTATTGTGCCCGCCATTGGCATAGGCCAGCTCGCCGGTTTCTGGGTCGAAGGTTGCGTAAAAGACGGTCACGAACATGGCGGCGTCGTTTTCTTCTTGCAGCAGTTGATTTACTTCGCTCAACACCTTGCCCGGCGAATCGAGGCCAATGGCCGAGCCCTTCAGCAGGGTGCGGCTCGACATCATAAACAGGGCTGCCGGCACGCCCTTGTCCGAGACATCGGCGACGACGAGGCCGATGCGGCCGTCTTCGAGGGACAAGACGTCGAAGAAATCGCCGCCGACGTCGCGCGCGGGCTCCATGCCGCCAAAAATTTCAAAGCCCTGACCCGTGGGAAAACTGGTGGGCAAGATGGACTGCTGCATCTTGTTGGCCACGCTGAGTTCGTTTTGCAGAGCGACCAGTTTGTCGCGCGACTCCAGCGCCTCGCGCCACAGCTCTAGATGGCGCAAAGTCCGTTGGATGGTCACCTTCATGTCCTCGAAGTCGATGGGCTTGGTGATGAAGTCAAACGCGCCCCGGTTCATGGCCGTGCGGATGTTCTTCATATCGCCGTATGCCGAGACGATGACCGAGCGGATGTTGGGATCCACCTTGGGGATTTGCTCTAACAAGGTGAGCCCGTCCATCCGGGGCATGTTGATATCCGAGAGCACCATGTCGACGTCTTGCTCTTCGCTTAGCACCTCTAGGGCTTCAACGCCGTTTTGGGCGAACATAAAGCTGTACTGGCCCGAGCGAATTTCGCGGCGCATACGCTGCCGCACTAGGTGCTCTAAATCTGGCTCGTCGTCGACGACGAGGATCTTGGGTCGTAGTATTGCCATTTCTCTCTCCCCAAGTTTGGGTTAGCCTGACGCGGCTGTCAAACGGTTAATTTCCCGGTTCTATTACTACCTTCATGGCCTCTTCGCCACCGGTAATGTCGAGGCCTTCGCGGATGTCGGACAGCGGTAGCCGGTGCGTTATAAAGCGATCCAAGGGCGCGGTGGTGCGACGCAGGAAAGATAGCGCGGTCTTGAACTGCATGGAAGGGTACGCCCACATGCCGCGGATGTCCAAATCTTTAAAACAGACGATGTGCGGGTGGATCTCCACTCCCCCTGGATCGGTGAAGTGCCCCACCTCCACGACGATGCCACCCCGGCGCACCAAATCGAGCGATTCTTTGAAGGCTATGGGTACGCCGGCTGTTTCGATGACTATATCGGCCCCCACGCCTGCGGTCATGTCTTGGAGGGCTAGCTGCCGCTGCTCAGGACTGCCTTCGCCCATCGCGAGCACTTGATGAGCGCCCATGGTGCGAGCGAGCTCCAACCGGGCCGCGCTGAGGTCGCCAGCAATAATCAGGTCCGTACCAATGTGGCTCAGCACCGCCACCACGAGCTGGCCGATGGGGCCGGCTCCGAGGACCAGCACGGATTTGTCGAGCCCAAGCCCTTCGCCGATGTGCGGGATGCCCGGTCCCAAGGCGCGCTCTACGGCTCGGGTGGCCACGGCGGCTGGCTCGGTGAGTACGGCTCGTTCCGAGGGCAGGTCGTCGGGAATCTTGAAGAGCCACGAATGGCCCGTTAGATGCAGGTATTCGGCAAAGCCGCCGCGCGGCATGGGCGCGAGATCGGCGGACACAAATCCGTACACAAAGCGGTTGGAACACAGGGTGGGCCGCTGGGGCATGTGCAGGCAGTAGTAGCACCGCCCACAGGCCCGAGACGAAGGCGTCGTCGTCACGCGGTCGCCCACCGCGACTGGGCCGCCCACTATGGCCAAGCTATCGGCTGCGGCCGGACCCATCTCCTCGACGATGCCCACTAATTCGTGGCCGGGTATCACTGGAAACGGCAGGGCCATGTGGCCGGCGAACATGTGCTTGTCGCTGCCGCAGATGCCCGTGCGCTCGATTTTCAATAGGACTTCGTCGTCGCCGATTTGGGGTTTGGGATACGAGCGCACGGCGATTTGGCCTGGGCCGGTCATAATCGCTGCCTGTATCTGACTCATGCTGTTCTTCTCCTATACTTCTAATAGCCAATGCTGCGCATGTACTGGCGGTTGATTTGCATCTTTTCGATTTCGGGCCGCTCGGCTGCTCCGGGGCAGACTGTGATCCAGCCGGTGTATCCGGCTTCCCGCAGCGCCGTCATAAATGCCGGGTAGTCGCACATGGGACCTTCGCCCAGCTCCACGGTCTGTCCGTCTTTGAAATCGTGCAGATGCACGTACGCGATCCGCGCGGCGAAGTCGCGCACGGCTTGGACTGGATCGTAGCCCCAATGTACGGCGTGAGACATGTCCATACAGAGGCGGCACGCGTCTAGGCGACTCATGAAGCGGGTCCACTCTGCGGCGCTGTCGACGAGGTGATGGATATGCGGATGAAATGTAACCACAACGCCCAAGTTTGCGCCGTATGCGGCCAGATCCTCGTACGCGGCTGCCATCTGGTCCAACTCCGCGTCCGTGCCATTGCGCCCCTCGCGTCCCGGCCCTTTGGTCATAAAGGTCTCGACCCCGAGCTCGGCGGCAAACTCGATGCGCCGCTTGTTGATCTGTTGGCTCGGCCCGTCGAGGTCCAGCGCGACATTCGGCCCGCAGACCGCGGCCACTTCCACGCCAGATGCTTCGCAGAGCCGCCGCACGCGCTGGGGCGTGCCCAACCAGTCGAGCGGTTGCCGCGCCTCCCAGCCGTCCCAACCAAAAGTTCGCAGGGCTTCTAGCTCTTGTGCTAGATCGGGTGCCCGCCAGAATAGGCCGCTATACGCCAATTTGTAGCTCATTTTCCTACGCCTAAAAATTCCAAATTTACCCAACTGCTGAAGCTGGGGCAATGGCCTGCGCCGTTGTGAATAGAGATGTAAGTGAGATGTTACATGAGGCGTCATATAAATGAAATGCGCAAAATTAAAAGCAGTTTCGCGCCCTTGAGTACGTCTCTGCAAAGATAAGTAGATCTCGCGGGATAAGATCGCGGTTCTCGGAATCACGCCCATTCAAATACCACGCCCAACGCTTCTTGTGGATTGCCAGCGAGCATATCGTAGGTGGGTTGGCAATCGGCGGGGTTGGCGATGTGGGTGATTAGATCTTCGATGGGCAGCTTGCCTGCGGCCATCAAGCGCAAGACTAAGTCGCGGTCTCTGGTCTTGTTCCAAGGATAATAGATGTGGTCATCGTCCGGGGTTTTGGGCTGATGTGCGCCGAGGATGGCGATTTCGCGCTGGTGAACTTCGGGTAGAAAACTTACTTCGACAGTGCCGCGTGGAGATCCCAGCGCGACTAGGCGGCCCCCTAGTCGCGGCAAGGTTAGGGCCATGGGATAGACGGCGGGGATGCCGGTTGCTTCGACGACTAGATCGACGCCATCTCCCACGCAATGCTGGCGCACGATTTCGGCCACATCGCCTGCGGTGTTGGGATTGATGCAAACATCCGCGCCCCGATCCCTGGCTCTGCCCAAGCGGAAATCGTCCAGATCGATTGCAATGACCGGAAGGGCACCAGCCAACCGCGCAAAGGTCGCTGCCAATTGACCCACTATGCCCATGCCGGTGATGGCAACAGCCTCGCCCAATTCGGGACGGCCAACCCGATGCCCGTGCAGGGCAATGGCACCCATGACCATAAATGCTGCGGATTTGGGCGAGACGCCGGCGGGTGCCTTGCGGAAATTGCCGGTTAGGGCCGCGTGGCTTGCGTGGTTGCCTTGGCCAGCAATGCGGTCGCCGAGTTGTATCCCCTGCACATCTTTGCCGACTTCGAGCACTACGCCTGTGTTGCAGTAGCCGGTAGAGCGCGGAAATGTTATCGCACTCGCCGGTTCTCCGCCGTGTGCGTAGCCGTAGATTTCAGTGCCGACGCTTACGGCGGTGTAGTCGTTTTGCACCAAAATGCCGTGGTCGGGCACGCGCGGCAGTTCGAAGTCCGCCAATTCGATCCGCCGGATGTCTGTGCAAATTAGTCGTTGTGCTTTCACGGCCGTCTCCTCTGTGAATTCCTGCGCTGAAACTGTTCCTCCACTCGTTGGCGGCACTCGGCTCAGCCGGTGGCGTCCAAGCCCCAGATCGCTATCGGATTCGCTGGGTCCGGATCGACGGGCCAGAGCCCGCGGCCGCTTCCCGTGAACGGGATGGAGGCGAAGTCCAAGGTGCAGACCCCGGGGCCGTCGAACAGCAGGCCGCGCTCCCAAGGGGCACCAAAGGCCGCCATCCACCCGGTCATGTTCTTAGCCATAACCGCGAGGGCAGCGTCCGGCTGCAGCCCGACGCACTCATAGAAGGCCGGATCCGGAGTCAGCGCCGGGTACGAGCAGGCGACGAGCTGGATCTGCCCCGACTCTATGACCGCGGCTTCCCCCATCGAGAAGGCTTGGCCCGTGTAGGCTCCGCCGCGGGCTTTGTAGTTGCCCTCGCCCGTCCAGATCACGTGCCCTTCCCAAGAGACCGGCGGGTCTCCAGTGGTGAAGCGGGTCGCCCCACGACGGGCCGCGGCGACGGTGCCCGGATCAACCACCCAGAGCAGCACCTTGCCGGGCAGTTCTTCGCGGAGCGGCAACAGCCGCCGCAGGGCCTCGGCGCTGTGGCCGGGAGAGCCCCCGGAGGTCGCGTCTGCGGTGTCGACCAATACCCAAGGCTCTGGATCCTTGCACCGGAGCCTCTGCAGGATCTCCGGCCAGGGGGTGAACTGGTTTCTCCAGTGGTGCCGTTGGGCGTACCACTCGTCGGCGAGCTTCTGCAGCTCATCGAGGGGGACGCCGTCTCCGGTGGCGGTGACGACCACGGAAGATCCCATTTCGCGGATGTCCATCCAGGGCTGCACCGGCAGGATGCAGACGTCGAGGACATCTTCGTGCCGCCGTTCCAGCTCGCGGGCGCGGGTGAGCAGGTCGCACAGGTTCCCCGCGAAATGGGTGCTGTCCACCGGCGGCATCAGGGCGGACACCTTGGCCGCGGCGCGAGTGAAGGGCCCCGGGTGCAGGGCCAGACGCGCGGCGCGCTCGCCAGTGGCGGTGAAGTCCATGTGGGGGAAGGTGCGGTACGCGGTGACCGCGTCGGCGTGCCGCAGCATGCGGCGGGTGAAATTGGCGTGCAGGTCGAGGGACAGCACGACCCGGCCGCGGTAGCCGAGATCGGTGCGCACTTTCTCAAGGAGGTACCCCTCGGGATCGTCCTCGCCGTCGGCGGCCGCGGCCCCGTGCAGGTGGAGGATGAGGACGTCGAGCGGCATGGCGGCGGCGACTCGGTCGAGCAGGGTGCTGCTGATCTCGCGAAGGCAGGCGGCGCTCAGGCGTCCGGCAGGAGAGCCGCAGAGGGCGGTGAAACAGGGGGCGGTTTCCCAGCCGGCTGCGGCCAGCACCTCTAGGCTGCCGTGCATCTGCGAGTCGGTCTCGGCGGCCCAGGTGCGCACCTGGGCTTCGTCTTCGAGGAAGACGCCCCCTTTCCTGAAGAGGTCGATCTCCGCTAGGGCGGGGGCGAAGGTGTTGCTTTCGAAGATGAACTGGGCGAGGGCGGCTTTCATCGGATAGCTCGGGTAATGGGTTGTAATCCCAGCGGTTTTAACATATCCAATGCGGAGAAGGTGGGCCAACCGGAGCTCGGTCTCAGGGTCGCTTGCAGGTCGCGGATGCCTGCCGGCATGGGCCTAGACGATTGCCCGGCCTCCCCGCCAAAGCTACTTTTCCCTGGGCGGTCAGGGGCGGTTGCCGAATCGCTCCGCCAGCTTGGAGTTCCACCGGCCCTGGCAAACCGGAACCGCGACATCCTTCAGAAAACACTGCCGACCACGAAAGGAGAGAGCCGTGCTGATTTTCGATGGCGATTACCCGATGGCGCACAATGCCCTCGGTCTCAACAGGGACCTGACCCTTCCGCTCGACGAGCTGCGCGCCGCCGACGCCAACCCCTCCAATATTCCCTTTAGCTGCCTCCCGGAGATGCGCAGAGGAGGAGTGTACTGCGCGCTGATGAAGATCGCGGCGCGGCGAATGCGCAAGGACAGCATCCTGCCGGGGTATCGCGGCAAGGAGGTGGTGTACGCCGCGGGGAAGGGGCAACTCGCCCTGTACCGCGGCTTGGAGAGCACCGGGGAAGCGGTCGTCGTCACCACCGCTGGACAACTGCGCGAGCTCGCCGGGCAGTGGGAGCAGGGGGCAGGGGACTCCCGGCTGCCGGTCGGCTTCCTGCTCGGCATGGAGGGGGCCGATCCGATCCTGACGCCGGGGCAGGTAGGGGAGTGGTGGGACGACGGAGTGCGCGTGGTCAGCTTGACGCACTACGGCCGCAGCCGCTACGCCCACGGCACCGGGACCGGGACCGAGGGTGGGCTGCTGCCTTCCGGACCGGAGTTGCTGCGGG
Source organism: Candidatus Latescibacterota bacterium (assembly GCA_965219735.1). Taxonomy (GTDB): domain Bacteria; phylum Latescibacterota; class UBA2968; order UBA8231; family UBA8231. The sequence goes on along the minus strand of OZ244790.1, from coordinate 4,800,288 downwards.
AGATGGAGGCCTGCGGCATGCTGCTCGACACGACGCACATCGCCGACCGCAGTTTCTGGGAAGCACTCGACCATTACTCCGGTCCGATCTTGGCGAGCCATCAGAACTGCCGCGCCTTGGCCCCAGGAGAGCGCCAGTTCAGCGACGAGCAGGTCAGGGCGGTGATCGAGCGGGACGGCGTCGTCGGGGTCTCAATGGACACTTGGATGCTGCGCGAGAAGCAGGATGTCGACTGGGCCCGCACCGCAGATTTCTCGCGGCGGGATTACTACGCGCGGGAAGAAGTGA